>NZ_JAHCSG010000001.1 GCF_018474015.1 Williamsia sp. CHRR-6
GAAAAACCAAACGAAACAACCACCCACACCCACAGGCACAGACAGCCGAATCAACACAACGTTTCCCAGCAGAGCAAAACCCCAACCAAAAAACAAACCAACACACAAAGCGCTGGCACAACAAAAACAACCCACCCACAACAGGCAGGCCAAAAAACGGCATAAACAAAATGTCAACACACTATTGAGTTCTCAAAGAACACACACCCACGGCCAGGCCGTGATGACCTGGGGGTCGTGAGCTCCCGTAGAGCGCGCTGTTACCCAACGTTCTCGATCGGGGGTTCGCACCCGAGTGCACGAAGCTCGGCGGGATTTCCCCGCTCTGCGCCGCGCTGCGGTGCAACACGTAAGTTACACAGATGGGAACAGGGCGTCAAATCGCCTGGTCACAGCGTTGTGTCCGCTTGGGAGAACCGTGCGCCGGCGATCGACTTCTTACCCCGTCGGACCACCAACCACTCGCCGCCCAGCAAACCTTGTGGATCGACCGTCCAGTCCTCGTCGGTCACCTTCGCGTTGTTCACGTACGCCCCTCCCTCGCCCACCACACGCCGAGCCGCCTTGTTGCTGTCGCACAGTCCCGTCGCGACCAGCAGTTCGACGATCGTCGGCGTAGATGTTGCGGCGAACTCCGCGACATCGGTCTCCGACACTGCCGCCCGCAACGTCGCAGCGTCGAGTTCGTCGAGCGCGGCCCGGCCGAACAACGCCTGACTGGCCAGCTCCACCGATCGCGTCGCCTCTGCCCCGTGCACCAGCGTCGTAGTCTCGGCGGCCAGACGCTTCTGCGCGGTCCGAAGATACGGAGCCTCGCGGGTAGCGGCGTCGAGCTCCTCGATCTCCGTGCGTGACAGGAAGGTGAACCACTTCAGGTAGCGGATGACGTCGGCATCTGCGGTGTTGAGAAAGTACTGATACCAGGCGTACGGGCTGGTCAACTCGGGATCGAGCCAGATACTGCCCCCGCCGGTGGACTTGCCGAATTTCGTGCCGTCGGCAGCGGTGACCAGCGGAACGGTCAGTGCGTGCACCGCCTCGCCGTCCACCCGGCGATTGAGATCAACCCCCGCGACGATGTTTCCCCACTGGTCGGAACCACCGAGCTGCAGGCGGCATCCGTAATCGCGGCGCAGCTGCAGGTAGTCGTTCGCCTGCAGCAACATGTAGCTGAACTCGGTGTAGCTGATCCCGTCGCCCTCGAGTCGCCGTCTCACCGTGTCACGGGCGAGCATCACGTTCACCGAGAAGTGTTTGCCGATCTCGCGCAGGAAGTCGATCGCCGAGAGCTGCGACGTCCAATCGAGGTTGTTCACCACCACCGCACCCGTCGCTGAATCGTCACGTGTGACGAAGCGCTGCAGCTGCGTGTCGATCCGCGCCGCCCAATCCGCCACGGTCTCGCGGGAGTTCATCACCCGTTCCCCGACATCACGCGGATCTCCGATGAGACCCGTAGCGCCTCCCGCCAACACGATCGGGCGGTGACCCGCAAGTTGGAATCGACGCAGGGTCAACAGAGGTACGAGGTGCCCCGCGTGCAGACTGGGACCGGTCGGATCGAAGCCGTTGTACACCGAGATGACGCCGGACGACAGGTCCCGGCGAAGGTCGTCAAGGTCGGTGGACTGCGCGATCAGCCCACGCCACTGCAGCTCGTCGATGATGTCGGTGCTCACGAGTCTGATCCTTGCCTATCGCGCGCAGCCGTCGCCACCTGCCGTCCGGCCCGGTAAGCCGACACCGCGGGCGAGTCGGCAAGCCACCAGCGCCACGCGCGGCGGGTAGCCACGCTCACACCCACCCGTGGACCCGAACGGATCTCCGTCGTGACACCCTCGCCCTCGATGCGGATCCGGCTCGACGGCGCCAACACATCGACACCGGTGTCGTCCAGGCTCACCCCGAGCGCGGCACCGAGGTTGCCCGGCCCCCGGGCCAGGCGATGGTCGATGACCGTTGCGCCGCGTCGCCGACGCGCGATCTCACCACCCACGGTCACCTCACCGGCCCGCAACAACACTGCGCCGCAGTGTCTCCCGGGTAAACAGGTGACGTTGACACACAGATGGATCCCGTAGGACCGGTACACATAGAGGTGTCCCGGACCGCCGAACATGATCGCGCTGCGTGGGGTGGGGCCACGCCACCCGTGCGAGGCCGGATCGGGATACTCGCTCTCAGGTGGCCCACCGTAGGCCTCCACCTCCACGATTCGGACCCCGACCACACCCGCCGCGCTCCGAGACACGACCATCGAACCGAGCAACGAGAGCGCTGCGGACTCGAGTCCGGTCTCCAGGGTCGCGCGCGAGAGTTCGATGGGCGTGGGTTCGTCGCTCAGCCCTCAGCCCTCAGTCCCCGACCTGGCGACCAAGGCGGCATGTTCGGCTTCGTCGGCCGTGCGTCCCTCGGAGACGAGCAACACGGGGATCCCGTCATCGATGCGGTACACCCGACGCAAGCGCGGGTTGTAGAGGATCTCTGATCCGTCGGTGTCGGTCACGTAGAGCAGGGGTCCGTGATCGTCGGGGCAGACCAAGCGTTCGAGCAGAATCGGGTCAAGCGGCATCGTGGTGGGTCCTAGCGTCGTGAAGAGTCCGGATGGAGCGCGTTCCCCACTCTACGAATCTCACCGCAGTCCGGCGGCCAACGCGTCGGGACCGTCGATCACCTCACCGAGCCCGTCCTGCGTCCAGTCCTTCTCCGCGAGCACCGTGCGCGTCAGCCTGCGGTAGCGCCCGTTGTCGTCGCGGTACCAGACGCGCGAGCTGGGTTTGGGAACGCCCTGTGCGGCAAAGGAGTTCACCAGCGGACGGAACGAGTGACTGAGCGGGATCTCGTCCACGGCCCAGATGATGTGTGGGCGTTCGACCGCGGGCAGCCCGGCCAACGCCACCCGCAAAGACGAGACCGTGAGATTGTTGGCCTGATCGCGCGGTGAGACGACCGCCACCGCCAGCTGCGACCCGGGAGCTCCTACCGGGTAGACGACCACGTGTTCGACGTCGGCGTGGCAGCTCAGCGCCGACGCGATGGGGTGTGAGTGGATCGGCCCGTCCGAGGACTTGATGACGCCGTGCACGCTGCCCATCAGCCAGTGATCGCCGTCGACGTCACGACTCATCAGTTGACCCGAGTTCTCCCAGCGATCCCGCGGACCGAACACATCGCGCAACACCGTGGCACCGAACTCATCTCGCTGGCGCGTCTGGGCCAACAGCACGCCCACCTCGTCGACGCCGGCCTCACGGACATAGCCGCGCGAGTCGAGCTGGAATCGTTCCTCGATCACATCCCAGGCGGCGATACGAACGCGATTGGTCTCCGGCAGCGGGCGCCCCATGGAACCGACCTTTGTGCCCGACAGATTGGCCAAGATGGCCGCGCCGTCGGCGGTGGCGAAGAACTCGATCACGCCCGCATCAGGGAATCGGGCGACGACGTCGTGCCACAGTCCGGCGGGCATACCGGAACCGATCAGCAGACGGATCGGATTGTGGTCGGTGATCGCGAGGTCGGGGTCCCGCACGATCTCACCCATCATCGTCCAGGTGTAGGACACCACCGTGATGCCGTACCGGTAGACCTCACGCGCAAAGCTCTCGGCGTTGATGCCCGACGACAAGGCGATGCGAGCGCCGCCGACCACCGTGGCACCCAGCGTGGTCAGGAGTCCCGAGGCGTGATGCAGCGGGGTGAGGCAGTACACCGTGTCGTTGTCCGAGAGGGCCGCAGCCGAGGCGGCACCGAACGCAGAGATGGCCCACCGGTGATTGGTGATCGGCCACTTCTGCAGTGACCCACCGGTGGTGGTGAACAAGATGAACGCGAGGTCTCCGGCTTGACCAGGATCGCGCCGGTACCAAGACGGGATCTCCACCGCGTCGGGATCGATGCGCTCCATGTCGACGACGTGATCGCCATCAGCATCGAGAATGCACCGAGAGTCACCGCCGCCGAGGACCAACACCCGTTCGGCGTGTTCAGAACAGCGCTGCAGGCTGGCCGGATCCGCGATCACGACGTGGACGTCGCCCAGCCGCAACATCTGATCGAGCTCACCGGCATCAGGCGGCAACGGGACCACGACCGCACCGAGACGTGAGAGGGCGGCGATCGCGACCAGAGCGCTCGGTCGCGTCTCCATCATCACCCCGACGTGTTCACCGGGACGGATCCCACATTCGATGAGACCGCGCACCACGTTGTCGATGCGTCGGTTCACCTCGTGGTGACTCAGTACGCGGTCCTCGAACAAGAACAGTTCCCGGTCGCCGGACCGGTCGGCGTTCTCGGTCATCAACTTGCCCAACGAGATGCGCGTGCCGGGCTGGATCTGCCCCAGCCGCACCAGGCGCGGCAGAGTGCGCACGGACTCCCGGAGCACTGCGTGCGAGGTCCGCTGGATGGTGGCGGCGGCGTTGACCAGATCACGCCCGACGCCCGCACCCACGTCGGCGACCGCGCCGATGCCGTGGGTGACACGTGAGGACAGGCTGACTCCAGACCCCGTGACACGCTCGGGATTGTCGGCCATCGGAGCCACGGCGCGTGGCATCTCCCCCAACCCCTCCTGCCACCGCAGCCACTCGACCGTCGTCGGCCAGCTCTGGGTTCCCGACGCCGACCCGACCACGAGCCCGAAGTGACCGACCGGAACCAAGGACTCGTAGACGCGGGCGCGCGGCGCTGCCCGTTTGATGCCACGGACCGCAACCGGTTGCCCGATGTCGTCGGCCTCGCCGATGAAAGCCAGGACCGGGCTGTCGATCTCGGCCAGGGTAACGAGCTGATCGCGGATCACGAATCCACCCGAGACCATCCGGTTGTGGACCACGAATTGCCGCAGCAGCTCCGCGATCGCCGGGCCCGACCACGCCACCCACCCGTCGGCCTCGAGGAACCGCCGCTGGTCCTCGCGGGGCAGTAGAGCGTCACGGTCGTGCAGCTGCAGCAGGAAATCGACCCGACTGCGCGCCGCCTTCACCGGATCGAGGAGCTGGAATCCGGTGCGCGCCATCCACCCTGGAAGCGCGATGCGGCTGAAGACGTTGTCGGCCATGAAATTCGCAAGCGGAGCCGCCACGTTTGCCGGCACCCCGAGCGGCAGCCCGGCCAGGACGTCGACCGGGCTCCCGAAGGTGGTGACGCTGGCGATGCTGCGCGAACGGCGATACGCCGCAGTCTGATACGCGAACATGCCGCCTTGTGAGTACCCGATGAGGTGGACCTGTTTGCCGGTCTCCTCGTGGATGAGATCGATGATCTCGCTGATCGCGATGACGTGATCGGCGAGAGTGCGTTCCTTGCCGCCGACCTCCTTGTCCGGGGACCCGAAGTCGGCCACCCACGGATCGATCCCACCGCGGTGCAACACCGATACCGCGCCGTAGTGCGGCGTCACGTCATAGACGTTGGCCGACACCATCATCGGCGGCACCAGCAGTGCCTGTGGTCCTTCGGTCAAGGCGTCCGGGAAATACCGGCGCAACCGGTACATGGGCGAGGTCTCCTCGACCCGGAACGGGGTGGGCCGGGTGCCGGTGTCGAGGCCGCCCATCCGGATGACCTCGAGTCCGTTCTGGGCGGTGGCCATGATGCGGTCGAGCGCACGACCCACGTTCGGAAGACCGACCACCTCAGCAACCTCCAGAAATCATTCTTGTGACCGCTGTCACTGTACTCAGGATCGTGAATGCCGGTTCGCCAGGTGCGTGTCGATCAAGGCTCGTCTCAGCCATCGGTCCACGCTCGCAGAGCTCGCGCACGATCGATGACACGCTCACGTTGCTCGGCGACCCGTGGTCCGGCGGTTCCGCCGTAAGCCGACCGCGACGCGATCGAGCCCTGCACCGTGAGGACCTCACGCACCTGCGGGGTGAGCGCGGGATCGACCCCGGCCAACTCGGCGTCGCTGAGCTCGTCGAGTCCCACCCCACGGCCTTCGGCCAGACGTACACACGCCCCGGCGGCCTCATGCGCCACCCGGAACGGGATGCCTTGACGCACCATCCATTCGGCGATGTCGGTGGCAAGGCTGAAGCCCGCCGGTGCCAGTTCGGCCATCCGCTCGGTGTGGAACTCCAGCGTCGCCACCAGCCCGGTCAGCGCGGGGAGCAGCAACTCGAGCTGGGCCACCGAGTCGAAGACCGGTTCCTTGTCCTCCTGCAGGTCGCGGTTGTAGGCCAGGGGTTGGGCCTTGAGGGTGGCCAACAGCCCCGCAAGATTGCCGATCAACCGACCGGCTTTACCTCGGGTGAGCTCGGCGACATCGGGATTCTTCTTCTGCGGCATGATGGAGCTCCCGGTGGACCAGGCATCGGCCAGCGTCACATAGCCGTATTCCGGTGTGCTCCAGGAGATGATCTCCTCGGCCAACCGCGACAGGTCCACCGCCGCCATCGCGAACACGAATGCCGCCTCGGCCGCGAAATCGCGCGCCGAGGTGGCGTCGATCGAGTTCTCGGTCGGCCCGTCAAAGCCGAGTTCGGCTGCGATCTTCTCCGGACTGAGCCCCAATGACGAACCTGCCAGCGCCCCGGAACCGTAGGGCGACAACGCGGTTCGACGATCGAAGTCCTGCAGGCGTTGCACGTCACGCAGCACCGACTGCGCGTGGGCCTGCAGATGGTGGGCCAGCAGCACCGGCTGAGCGGCCTGCGAATGGGTCTTGCCCGGCATCGCCGCATCGGCATGCGCGCCAGACTGCGCGACCAGTGCGTCGACCACGTCGAGCAGGCCCGATCCGACTCGTCGGGCGGCGTCGCGCAGCCACATCCGGAACAGGGTGGCCACCTGATCGTTGCGCGATCGCCCGGCCCGCAGACGTCCACCCACATCGGCACCCACGCGTTCGATGAGTCCCCGCTCCAACGCGCCGTGCACGTCCTCATCGGTCGCGGCGGCCACGAACTCCCCCGAGGCGACGTCGGCGGCGAGCTGTTCGAGTCCTGCGAGCATCGTCTCGAGGTCGGCTGATGAGAGGAGGCCGGCCGCGTTGAGCACTCGTGCGTGCGCCATCGAAGCCCTGATGTCGTACGGCGCGAGCACCCAGTCGAAATGCGTCGACTTGCTCAGGGCCGCCATCGCCTCGGCCGGGCCCGCCGCGAAGCGCCCACCCCACAACGCACCGGTGTTGGTGCCGTGGACGTGGGCGTCGGACGCATCGGCGGGCGGGTGCGCCGATGTCACAGCCCGAGGTCCCGTTTCGCGGAGATCTTCGACGACAACCCGTGGAGTTGGACGAAACCCTTGGCCGAGGACTGGTCGAAGGTGTCGCCCTCGTCGTAGGTGGCAAGGTTGAAGTCGTAGAGCGATTGCTCGCTGCGCCGACCGTTGACCACGATGGTGCCGGCGTGCAGGACCAGCCGGATGTCGCCGGAGACGTGCTCCTGGGTGTGGGCGACGAACGTGTCCAACGCCCGCTTGAGGGGTGAGTACCACAGCCCGTCGTAGACCAACTCGGCCCACTTCTGATCGGTCCGCCGTTTGTAGCGCCCCAACTCGCGTTCGAGGGTGACGTGTTCGAGTTCCTCGTGCGCCCGTATCAGCACCATCGCCCCCGGCGCCTCGTAGACCTCTCGGCTCTTGATGCCCACGAGGCGGTCCTCGACCACGTCGAGTCGACCCACACCCTGCTTGCCTGCGCGGGTGTTCAGTTCCTGGATGGCCTGCAGCACCGACACCCTTCGTCCGTCGATGGCGACGGGTCGACCCTTGTCGAAGCTGATGACGAGCTCGTCGGGAGCGTTGAAATGGACCGTCGGATCCTCGGTGTAGTCGTAGACGTCCTTGGTCGGCGCGTTCCACAGATCCTCGAGGAAACCGGTCTCCACTGCACGGCCCCACACGTTCTGGTCGATGGAGAACGGCGACTTCTTCGACACGTTGATCGGGATGTCGTTGGTCTCGGCGAAGGCGATCGCCTTCTCCCGGGTCCAGGCGTAGTCACGAACGGGTGCGAGGACCTCAAGTTCGGGGGCCAGGGTGTTGAACCCGACCTCGAAGCGGACCTGATCGTTGCCCTTGCCGGTGCACCCGTGAGCGACCACCGTGCCTCCGTGCGCGCGGGCGTTGTCGACGAGGTGCTTGACGATCAGCGGTCGGCTGATGGCCGAGACCAGCGGGTAACGGTCCATGTACAGCGCGTTGGAGGTGATGGTCGGCAGGCAGTACTCGTCGGCGAACTCGTCACGCGCGTCGACCACCACCGCCTCGACCGCACCGCAGTCGAGCGCTCGTTGCCGGATGATCTCCATGTCCTCGCCGCCCTGGCCGAGGTCGATCGCGACCGCGACCACCTCCTTGCCGGTTTCGGCGCCGATCCAGCTGATGGCCACCGAGGTGTCCAATCCGCCGGAGTAGGCGAGGATGACGCGTTCAGCCATGGTGTGAGATCTCCCGGTCCGTGAGGTTGTGGTGGTCGTGGGGGTGGTGGTCAAGGGTCAGACAGTCGAGGTGTCGGCGACAACGTACGGCAGCACCAGGCGCCCGAGCCCGGCGCGGGGGCGTGAGGTCGATCACCGCGCACGCCTGGTCACCGGAGAGCCTCGATGAGCTGCGCGAGCTCGGCACCGGTCATCGGCTCTCGGGCGATCACGAAGATGGTGTCATCACCGGCGATGGTGCCGACAACCGCAGGCAGACTGGCCCGGTCCAAGGCGCTGGCCAGGTACTGCGCGGCCCCGGGTGGGGTCCGCAACACCGCCATGTTCCCGCTGTGATCGGTGGCCACCAGCAGGTCGGCGAGCAGCCGTGAGAGCCGATCGGTACCGCCGGACACCCCTCGTACCGGCGAACCGTCTTCGGGCACCACGTAGACGCCCACTCCCCCGTCGGCGGCCCGTAGCTTGACCGCGCCGAGCTCGTCGAGGTCACGCGACAGGGTCGCCTGGGTCGCCTCGATCCCGGCCTCGGCCAGCCGTGCCTGTAGCTCGCCTTGGCTGCGTACCCGATGTTCGGCGAGGATTCGCACGATCTGCGCGTGGCGACCGGCACGCGTCGGCGACAGCCGACCTGCGGTGGAGTGCTGCTCGGAGATGCTCACGAGTGCTCCAACAGCCAGATCAGCAACGCCTTCTGTGCGTGCAGGCGGTTCTCGGCCTCGTCGAGAACGACACTGCGGGGACCGTCGAGGACCTCGTCGGTGATCTCCTCTCCCCGATGCGCGGGCAGGCAGTGCAACACGATCGCGTCGGAGGCGGCGTGGGCCAGCAACGCCTCGTTGACCTGGTAGGGCCGAAACGGGGCCACCCGGTCGAGTCCGTCGTCCTCGTCGCCCATCGAGGTCCAGGTGTCGGTGACCACGACATCGGCACCGGTCACCGCCTCGATCGGGTCGGCAGTGACCTTCGCGGTTGCGCCGGTTTGGGCGGCCCGCGTCCGCACCGCCGCCAGCACCTGCGGCGCAGGGATGAACCCCTGCGGAGCCGCGACGGTCACGCTCATCCCGGCCGTCACACCACCCAGCAGCAACGAGTGCGCCATGTTGTTGGCGCCGTCGCCCAGGTAGGCCAGCGACAGACCCGCCACGTTTCCCTTGTGCTCGATGATGGTCTGCAGATCTGCCAGCACCTGACACGGATGAAAACTGTCCGACAGTGCGTTGATCACCGGAACTGTTGCCGCCGAGGCCATTTCGTCGAGTCGGTCCTGACCGTGCGTGCGCCAGACGATCGCCTTGACGAACCGGGACAGCACCCGCCCGGTGTCGGCGAGGGTCTCGTCGCGACCCATCTGGGTGCTGCGCCCGTCGACGATGACCGCGTGCCCGCCGAGTTGGGCCACACCGACCTCGAACGAGAACCTGGTGCGGGTGGAGTTCTTGTCGAAGATCACCCCCACACCATGCGGACCCGCCAGCGGCCGGTGTGCGAACGGCTCCGCCTTCACCTGGGCCGCGAGCGCCAACACCTCGGCCTGCTCGGCCGGAGACAGATCGTCATCACGCAGGAAATGCCTGGGCGCCATCAGTTCTGACCGCCTGAGTGCGCGGCGACGGCGTCGTCGAGGATGCCGGGCAGGTCGGCGACGAACGCATCGGCCTGCGCGTCGGTGAGGACCAGCGGCGGCGCGAGGCGCACCACGTCAGGTCCGGGCGCGTTGACGAGATACCCAGCCGCCCGCGCGGCCGCTTCGACCGCAGCCGAGAACGGTTGGGTGAGAACAATTCCCAGGAGCAGCCCAGACCCACGCACGTGCGAGACCAGTGGATGCCCCAGCCCCTGCACTCCGGCGACGATCGACTTGCCCACCGCAGCGACGTGGTCGACGAGTCCGGTCGACTCGATGGTGTCGATCACCGCCAACGCCGCGGCAGCGCACACCGGGTTGCCACCGAAGGTGGTGCCGTGTTGACCAGGCGAGAGCAGTTCTGCGGCTGCCCCGGTGGCCAGGCAAGCCCCGATGGGCAGACCGCCGCCAAGCCCTTTGGCCAGCGTCATCACGTCGGGCACGATGCCGGCCGCCTGGTGGGCGAAAAACGTTCCGGTACGGCCGATCCCAGTCTGCACCTCGTCGAGGATCAGCAATGCACCCCGATCAGTGGTGATGCGGCGAGCTCCCGAGAGGTAGTCCGGCGGGGGCACGACCACACCGCCCTCACCCTGGATCGGCTCCAGGATGACCGCGGCGGTGTCGGTGGTGACCGCGGCGTCGAGTGCGGCAAGGTCACCGTAGGGGACGAAGGACACTCCCGCAGGCATCGGTTCGAAGGGTGCACGTTTGCCCGGCTGGCCGGTCATCGCCAACGCTCCCATGGTGCGCCCATGGAACCCGTTCTGGGCCGCCACGATTCCCGTCCGTCCGGTCCGACGCGCGATCTTGAAGGCCGCCTCGTTGGCCTCGGCGCCGGAGTTGCAGAAGAACACTCGACCCTCGACCCCGAACCGGGCCAACAAAGCCTCGGCCAGTTCAACCACTGGCTCAGTGAGGTAGAGGTTGGAGACGTGCCCAAGGGTGCTCAACTGCCGGGTGACCGCGTCGATCACGGCCGGGTGCGCGTGTCCGAGCGCGTTGACAGCGATGCCGCCGAGCAGATCGAGGTACTCACGGCCCTCGACATCGGTGACCACTGCCCCAGATCCGCTGCGTAGCGCGATCTTCGGGGTTCCGTAGTTGTCCATCAGCGCGGTGTGCCACCGCTGCTGCAGAGGTGTGGTCATGGGGTGGACTCCTCAGTGGTCGCCGTCGATGTCGGGACGACCATCGTCCCCACACCGTCCTCGGTGAACAGTTCCAACAACATCGAGTGCGGCACCCGACCGTCGATGACATGCGCGCGGGGGACTCCCCCGAGCACAGCCCGCAGGCAGGCTTCCATCTTCGGCACCATTCCCGAATCCAACTGCGGGAGCAGTTTTTCGAGCTCACCGGTGTCGACCGAGCTGACCAGCGACTCACGATCGGGCCAGTCGGTGTACAGCCCCTCGACGTCGGTGAGCATCACCAGCTTCTCGGCCCCCAGCGCCTGCGCCAGCGCAGCTGCGGCCGTGTCGGCGTTGATGTTGTGCACCACGCCGTCGACATCGGGTGCGATGGACGACACCACCGGGATCCGGCCGGCGGCGATGAGGTCGGTCACGGCGACCGGATCGACAGCGGTCACGTCCCCGACGAGGCCGATGTCGGTGGCCACCCCGTCGACGGCCACGGTGCGGCGGGTCGCGGTGAACAACCGCGCATCCTCGCCGGTGATGCCGACCGCGTAAGGACCGTGGGCGTTGATCAGGCCGACGAGCTCACGGCCGACCTGACCGAACAGCACCATCCGCACGACGTCCATCACCTCAGGTGTGGTGACGCGGTATCCGCCCCGGAACTCTCCGGACAGCCCGAGCCGATTGAGCATCGCCGAGATCTGCGGCCCCCCACCGTGCACCACCACGGGATGGATCCCGCACGTGCGCAGGAAGACCATGTCGGTCGCGAACGCCGCCTTGAGGTCGTCGTCGATCATCGCGTTGCCGCCGTACTTGACGACGATGATCTTGCCGGCGAACCGCTGCAGCCAGGGCAGCGCCTCGGTGAGGACGTGCGCCTTGTCCAGCGCACTCAAACCCACCGGTGCCGCCGACGCGAGAGGACCGGTCATGAGGAGTAGGCCGAGTTCTCTTCGACATAGGCGTGTGAGAGATCTGTGGTGCGGATCGTCGCCGTCGCCGACCCCGACTGCAGATCGATGTGCACCGCGATCTCCGGCCCGCCGAGGTCCACCTCGCGGGCACCGGGCACCCCGTGGCCATCGCGACAGACCGCATTCCCGTTGAACGACACCGCAATCCGATCCGGATCTATCGGGAACGGCGACATTCCCACCGCAGCCAACACCCGACCCCAGTTGGGGTCGGAGCCGAAAAGGGCGGTCTTGACCAGACTGTCTCGGGCCACCACCCGGGCCGCGACAAGGGCCTCGTCCTCGGTACGAGCACCGGCGACGGTCACCGCGATGCGCTTGGTCACCCCTTCGGCATCGGCCTGTAACTGCGCAGCCAGATCGTCACAGACCGCGAACAGCGCGTCGGCGAACTCGACTGAGTCGGGGGCGATGCCACTGGCACCCGACGCCAGCACCAGCACCGAGTCGTTGGTCGAGCACGACCCGTCGATGTCGAGGCGGTCGAAGGTACGCGCGGTGGCCGATCGCAGAGCCGAATCGAGTTGTGCTGCATCGACATCGGCATCGGTGGTGATGACCACCAGCATCGTGGCCAGCGACGGCGCCATCATGCCTGCACCCTTGGCCATGCCTCCGACGTTCCAGCCACCCACGTGGTGTAAGGCAACCTGTTTGGGCACGGTGTCGGTGGTCATGATCGCGTGTGCGGCATCGGTGCCACCGGTGAGACCGCCGCCCATGTCGTGCACGATCGTCTCGATACCCGACAGCAGTCGGTCCATCGGCAGCCGATCACCGATCAGTCCGGTGGAGCAGATCGCCACCTCGCCGGCACCAGTCTCGGTACCCCAATTGCTCAGTGCCGCAGCGGTCGCCTCGGCGCTGGCGTGGGTGTCACCGAACCCGAGTGGTCCGGTGCACGCGTTGGCCCCACCCGAGTTCAGCAGCACCGCCCGCAGTCGGCCGCCGGTGAGGACCTGTCGGCTCCAGAGCACCGGTGCCGCCTTGACCTGATTGCGGGTGAACACTCCGGCCGCGTGGTACTCGGGACCTTCGTTGAACACCAACGCGAGATCGGGCTTGCCAGATGCCTTGATACCGGCGGCGAGCCCGGCCGCGCGGAAACCGAGGGCAGCGGTGACACCCTGATCCCGGCGCAGCGAGAATCCTGTCTCAGTCATGGCGCCAGGCCCACAGTCGTCAGACCCTCGGTCTCACCGAAGCCCATCGCCAGGTTCATCGACTGCACCGCAGCGCCTCCGGTCCCCTTGGCGAGGTTGTCGATTGCGCCGACGACCACCATGGTCTGCGCCCGCTCGTCGACTTCGACGGCCAACGCGACGGAGTTGGAACCCAGCACCGAGGCCGTGGTCGGAAGCTGCCCAGGCGGCAGAACGTGCACGAAAGGCTCTGGCGCATAGGTCTCTTCGTAGACCTGGCGTACGTCGGCGACCGACATGTCGGTGCGGGCGGTGCAGGTGGCCAAGATGCCACGCGACATCGGCACCAACACCGGGGTGAAAGAGACGCTGACCGGCTGGCCGGCCGCTACCGAGAGCGCCTGGGTGATCTCGGGCGTGTGCCGGTGGCTGCCGCCGACGCCGTAGGCGCGCGCGGATCCGCTCACCTCCGAGGCCAACAGGTCCACCCGCGGCGACTTGCCCGCACCGGAGGTACCGCTGACCGCGACGATGGTGACGGCCGGTTCGATCAGGCCGTGTGCGACCGCAGGACGCAGGGCCAGCACCGACACCGTCGGGTAGCACCCGGGAACCGCCACCCGCGTGGCCCCGCTGAGCACCTCACGCTGGCCCGGGATCTCCGGCAGTCCGTACGGCCACGTGCCCGAGTGCTTCGACCCGTAGTAGCGCTCCCACTCCCGCGGATCGCTGAGCCGGAAATCCGCGCCACAGTCGATGACCACGGTGGTCGGCGGGAGACGATCGACCAGCGGACCCGACGATCCGTGTGGGAGCGCCAGAAACACCACGTCGTGGCCAGTGAGGACCGCTCCTGTGGTCTCCTCGAGGACGCGGTCGGCGAGCGGGTACAGATGCTGATGGTGCACACCGAGCGTCGATCCTGCGTTTCCGCCCGCGGTCAACGACCCGATGGTCACCTCCCCGGACACCACCCGCGGATGACCGAGCAACATGCGCAGGATCTCTCCGCCCGCGTACCCGCTCGCGCCGGCCACGGCCACAGAAATTGTCATGCGATCATTATGCAGCCTGGCGCAAGTTCATTCATCAGCGGGGGTGCGGGTTCAGCGCAGTCGGGCTCCACACTCCACCGAAGCACGCTCGACCGCTGCGGTCCGTGCTGCGGTGGCGTCGTCCTCGGTCAGGGTGCGGTCATGCGCGCGGAACCGCAGAGCGAAGGTCAACGACTTGTGTCCCTCGCCCACCTGGCTGCCGACGAAGACGTCGTACAACCGGATGTCCTCGAGGAGCTCACCCGCGCCGAGAGTGAGGGCTCGTTCGACGGCTGCTGCGGGCACGGTGTCGGCGACCACCACCGCGACGTCCTGCAGTACCGCCGGGAACAACGACAGCTGCGGCGCGGGCAACTCGGTGCGGATCGGCAGTCGGTCGAGCTCGAGTTCGACAGCGCAGGCCCGTGCGGGCAGCGCGGACTTCTCCACGATGCTCGGATGCAGCTCTCCTGCCCATCCGACGGTGATCGCATCATCGTCGTCGGTGACGACGCGTGCGCATCGACCCGGATGGAACGGCACGTGGGTGTCGGCCTCCAGACGCACCCGCACGCCCGCCGCGCGCGCCACCACCCGCGCCGCCTCGAACGCGTCGGCGGCCTCGGCCGGCCGACCCGTCCCCCACGGTCCAGGCAACTCACGAGATCCGGTCAGCACTGCGGCAACACGCAGCGGTTGATCCGGCAGCGAGCCCATCAGCGTCGCCACCTGCTCGTCGGACGGACGACCGGAGACGTCGATCGCCTCGACCGGCCCCGTGGCGTCGGTGCCGATGACGACCTGTCCGATGGTGAACAGGGCGAGATCGCGTTGCCCTCGGGCGATGTTGCGCGCCGCCATCTCCACCAGACCCGGCAGCAGCGTGGTGTTGAGCTCAGCGCGGGCCGATTCGAGCGGGTTGAGGACCGACACCACGCGACGGCGCACGTCATCGGCAGGGACGTCCCACAGGTCCATCACATCGGTGGGCATGAACGGGAACGGCAACACCTCGACGAACCCGGTTCCGGCCAGGGCACGTCCCACACTCCGACGACGCCGCTGGGCCGCAGTCAGGCCCGACCCGGCGGGTGCGGCGGGTGCGATGGGAGGGATGTTCTCGAGCCCCTCGAGCCGCACCACCTCCTCGACCAGGTCAGCAGGCTGGCGCAGATCCGGGCGCCAGGACGGCGGGGTGACCTCCACCATCGCCGCAACGGTGTCGCCGACCTGCACCACGCAGCCGACCTGCTCGAGTCGGCGCACGGTGGCGCCCTCGGGGTAGCTGACTCCGGCGACGCGCGCGGGTAGATCGATCGGCATGGTGACAGTCGGTCGAGCCACGTCGACACGAGCCTGCGAGACACCCGTTTCGGCTGTGCCGCCTGCGATCTCGGTGATCAACGCAACCGCGCGAGCAAGGGCGACGTCGGTGACCTCGGGGTCGACCGACCGTTCGAACCGCTTGCCCGCCTCGCTCGAGAGACGATGGCGGCGACCGGTCCGGAACACCGCCACCGGATCGAAGGTCGCCGCTTCGATGATCACGTCGGTGGTCTGGTCGCCGACCTCGGAGACCGCCCCGCCCATCACCCCGGCCAGCGCAATGGGCCCGTTGTCGTCGGCGATGACCACGTCGTCGGCGTCGAGGGTGCGCTCCACGCCGTCGAGGGTGTGCAGGCGCTCCCCGACCGCAGCCCGACGAACCGTGATGGTGCCCCCGACGCGGTCCGCGTCGAAAGCGTGCAGCGGCTGGCCGAGTTCGAGCATCACGTAGTTGGTCACGTCGACCACCGCCGAGATCGGGCGCACACCGGCCACGAGCAGCCGCTTCTGTATCCACCACGGCGAGATGGCTGCCGCGTTCACACCCGTGATCAGCTGAGCGCAGTACCGGATGGCCTTCGAATCGGGATCGATGCGGACTGGCCGGGCTCCGGGTCCCGGTGTGGTCGTCGATCCTGGCGCGGCGGGATCGACGAACGGGAGGTCGAAACTCGCGGCGAGCTCTCGCGAGAGTCCACGTGCACTGAAGGCATACCCCCGGTCGGGGGTGACGTTGACGTCGATGGCGACGTCGTCGAGTCCGAGTACCTCGTGCGCCGACGCGCCGGGCGTGGCCGTCCCCGGTGCGAGCACCAGGATGCCGGAGTGATCGTTGCCGATGCCCAGTTCCGACACCGAGCAGATCATCCCGTCGGAGGTACGACCGTAGGTGGAACGTGCGGCGATGGCGAAGTCTCCAGGAAGCACCACACCGGGCAGAGCCGCGACGATGAGGTCGCCTTCGGCAAAATTTCTTGCCCCACATACGATCCCACGCGGCTTATCTTCGCCGACGTCGACCTGACAGAACCGGATGGGTTTCTTGAAGCCGTCGAGCTCCTCGATCGCGGACACTCGACCGACCACCAACGGACCGGTGATGGTCGGAAATGCCGCCACCTCCTCGATCTCGAACCCGACGCGGACAAAGCCGGTGTCGAGTTCGTCGGTGGTGGCCACGAAGTCCGGCGCGCCCGCGCGCAGGGACTCGATCATCCAGGACTGGGGAACACGCACGGTGGCTCAACTACTTTCGAGTTCGAGAAGGGTGTCGGGGAGGCGCGGCGTCGCTACAGGGCGGGCCCGAACGGCAGGGTGAAACGGATGTCACCTTCGACCATGTCGCGCATGTCGGGCAGATCGTTGCGGAACTGCAGGGTGCGCTCCAGACCCATCCCGAACGCGAACCCGCTGTAGACCTCCGGGTCGATTCCACTGGAGCGCAACACGTTCGGATGCACCATTCCGCAACCACCCCACTCCACCCAGCCGGCGCCACCCTTCTTGGCCGGGAACCACACGTCGACCTCGGCCGACGGTTCGGTGAACGGGAAGTAGTTCGGCCGCATTCGCGTGGTGGTGTCGGGCCCGAACACGGCCTTGGCCAACAACTCCAGGGTGCCGCGCAGGTTGGCCATGGTCAGACCCTTGTCCACTGCCAGACCCTCGACCTGGTGGAACACCGGGGTATGGGTGGAGTCGAGCTCATCGGTGCGAAAGGTCCGACCCGGACACGCGACGTAGATCGGCAACTCACGCGACAGCATGGTGCGTACCTGCACCGGCGAGGTGTGGGTGCGCAACACCTGTCGTGAACCCTCGGGTGCGATGTAGAAGGTGTCCTGCATGGACCGCGCCGGGTGGTCGGGCAGGAAGTTCAGTGCATCGAAGTTGAAGTGCTCGGTCTCCACCTCGGGGCCTTCGGCGATCTCCCAACCCATCGCCACGAAGATGTCGGCGATCTCCTCGCCGATGACGGTGATGGGATGGCGCGCACCCAGCGGGATCCGGCTGCTCGGCAGCGTGACGTCGATGGCTTCGGACACCAGCACCTGGGCGTCGCGCTCGGCCACGAGGATCGCCAGGCGCGCGTCGTAGGCGTTCTGCACGGCGGTGCGCGCGGTGTTGACCAGCTTGCCGACGACCGACCGCTGATCCTTGGGCAGATCGGCCAGCGAGCGCCGCGCCAACGCGACCGGGGATCGATCACCGAGGTGGTCGGTCTTGGCCACGGCCAACGCCGCGAGATCGGGCGCCGCGGCGAAGGCCTCGACCGCAGCAGCCGTGGCAGCGGTCAGATCGTTCTCGGTCGGGACGACCGGATCGGTACTCGTCACGGGGGGCCGACTCCTCGAAGTGGTGGGGCTGCAGCGGAACGGGCGGGTCAACGCTGCGACGAGCGTATCCGATCGGGATGATCACAATCCGGGGCGGCGGCGAGCCCGGGCTCCGGCGTACATGCAGATCGCGGCCGCCGCAGCGATGTTGAGGCTCTCGGCGCCGCCGACGATAGGAATGGATACCCGGTGATCGGCGGATTCGACGAGAGCTTCCGGCAGCCCGTGCGCCTCGTTGCCGAACAACCAGGCAACGGGTCCGGCGATGATGTCGTCGGCCTCGTCGAGCGACAGCTCACCGCCGACGGTGGTGGCCAGCGTGGTGAACCCGACACCACGTAGCTCGGTCATGACGTGTGCGACGTCGCGCTCTCGGACGACGGGGAGGTGAAAGACGCTCCCGGCGCTCGAGCGCACACACTTGCCGTTGTGGGGGTCGACCGCTCCCGGACCGATGAGCAGGACGCCCGCGGCCCCCATCGCGTCGGCGGTGCGGATGAGGGTGCCGGCGTTGCCCGGGTCGGACAGACCGACGGCCACCGCAAGCATCGCGCCTCCCGCCGAATCGGCCAGCACATCGGTCAGAGAGTGCGTGAGCAGTGCGCACACGGCGAACACGCCGGGAGTGGTCTCGGTGTCGGCGAGCTTCGCTGCAGCGCGCGCGGTGACCTCGAGTACCTCGAGGCCCGCCGACCGAGCTGCTGCCTCGATCGTTGCGTGTCGTTCGCGGTGGTCGAGGCTGACGATGATCACTCGGGCGCGGCCGCTGGCGATCGCCGCATCCACCGCGTTGGCCCCCTCGACCAGGAAAAATCCGCGGTCCCGGCGCTCGGATGCTCGATGCAGCTTGGCAAACGAAACGACCCGCGTGGACCGCTCGGTAAGAGCGGTGTCCACAGCGGGTCGTGACGAACGAGATCGCGCCGGGTCAGACAGAGGAGCCGTCACCGGTGTCGCGCTTCTCGACTCAGGCAGCGGGTGCGTTGACGTCAGCGGGCAGGGCCTGCTTGGCCACGGCGACCAGACCGGTGAACGCCTCGGGATCGCTGACCGCGATCTCGGCCAGGATCTTGCGATCGACCTCGACCCCGGCGATCTTGAGCCCCTGGATGAAGCGGTTGTAGGTGATGTCGTTGGCGCGAGCCGCGGCATTGATGCGTGCGATCCACAGCTTGCGGAACTCACCCTTGCGCGCCCGACGGTCGCGGTAGGCGTAGGTCAGCGAGTGCAGCTGCTGCTCTTTGGCCTTGCGGTAGAGCCGCGAACGCTGTCCGCGGTAACCCTTGGACGCCTCCAGCGTTGAACGACGCTTCTTTTGGGCGTTGACCGCCCTTTTCACGCGTGCCACGTGATGTACCTCTTACTGTGTCGAGACCGCGCTCGGCGATCAGGGAAACGGATTGGGATGAGCGCGAGCTCAGATGTTGAGCAGCCGCTTGATGCGCGGGGCATCGACGTCGGCGACCACTGCGGTGCCCTCGAGACGACGAGTCCGCTTGGTGGCCTTGTGCTCCATCAGGTGGCGACGGTTGGCGCGCTGACGCAGTACCTTGCCGCTGCCGGAGACCTTGAAACGCTTTGCGGTCCCCTTGTGGGTCTTTGCCTTGGGCATGTTGTTCCTCGATGTCGGTGATCCCGCCGAGGGCGATGGCGGAATCCGTGTGGGTGCGGTGACGTTCCGACGGTGTCGGATCGCCACCGCAGGGGCGGTGCAGCCGGTGTGGCTTGGCGACCGTCAGGTCGCCGGCGGGGCGTCCGGTGCGGCGTCGGCGTCCGGGGCGGGAGCGACGTCGTCGCGCACCTGGGTCACCTTCGCCCGAGTCTTGGCACCCTTGTGCGGGGCCAGGACCATGGTCATGTTGCGGCCGTCCTGCTTGGCCGAGGTCTCGACGAAGCCGTACTCGCCGACGTCGGCGCCGAGGCGCTGCAACAGCCGGTAGCCGAGTTCGGGCCGCGACTGCTCGCGACCACGGAACATGATCGTGACCTTGACCTTCGACCCGGCTTCGAGGAAGCGGATCACGTGACCCTTCTTGGTCTCGTAGTCGTGGTCGTCGATCTTCGGCCGAAGCTTCTGCTCCTTGATGACGGTCATCTGCTGGTTACGGCGTGACTCACGCTGCTTCTGCGCGGCCTCGTACTTGAACTTGCCGTAATCCATGATCTTGCAGACCGGCGGCCGGGCGTTGGGGGCCACCTCGACGAGGTCGAGGTCGGCTTCGATGGCCAGTCGCAAGGCATCTTCAACACGCACGATGCCCACCTGCTCCGAGTTCGGCCCGACGAGTCGGACCTCCGGGACGCGGATGCGCTCGTTGATGCGGGTCTCTGTGCTGATGGGGCCTCCTAGTTCAAAACCAATGGGTGCCGCTGGCAGTCGCAGCGGTTGCGGGTGGCAGAGCCACCGACCGTGCACGCGAGCAACCGCACATCAGCACAAGGGCCCCTGTCCGACAACGCCGGAAAGAGGCCCGCTACTGACCGATCGATACCGTGCGAGAGCTCACGCCCAGCGGGTATCTCCTCCAACGCGAGGAACCGGCCCGGTGTTCCCGCAAGGGATCCGAGCTGGCGACCGGACCGGGCAACAAGCCCCGATCGCATCGGGCGTCGCACGGTGGGAGCGGAACTCCACTTGCAACCCCAGCGCTGGCCGGGGTGGTCTGACGTGAAAGTCTAACAGCCATGACCGAGAATCCCCATTCCGCCGACGACGTCGATGTGCGCGAGCTCGGCGACATCCCTGCGGTGGAGGTGATCACCCGGTCGATCGTGATGTTGATGAGCTCGGCCGCCGAGAAGTTAGGCCTGGCCGACGACCCGGCGGCGCAGTCACGGATCGACCTCGACGAGGCACGGCGACTAATCACCGCACTGGCCGGATTGGTCACCGCTGCCCTACCAGACCTCGGCCTGCACGCGGCGCCCATCCGAGACGGGCTCAAGAGCTTGCAGCTGGCGTTTCGCGAGGCCAGCAGCGTGCCCGACGAGCCTGGTCACGGACCCGGCGAGAAGCTCACCGGCCCCGTGCATTGACGCCGTCTGACCCCCGGACCCCGGCGTAGCGCGCGAGCGCTCCCGCCACCGCGGCGCCTTCACCTCGCCACGGCGCGGGACCGTTTGGTCGGGCCGGCCCCGGCCTTGTGGGTGGCCGACTTCTTCGTCGTCGACCTCTTGGCAGCGGCCGTCGCCTTCGTCGCCGGGGCACGGCGCGCGTTCGATGACGGCGGGGCTGATTCCGCGGACACCAGTTCGGCGAGGAAGCCGCCCGTGTGGCTCTCGGCGACTGCGGCGACCTCCTCGGGGGTTCCCTCGGCCACCACGCGTCCACCACCCGAACCGCCCTCGGGACCCATGTCGATCACCCAGTCGGCGGTCTTGATGACGTCGAGGTTGTGCTCGATGACGATGACCGTGTTGCCCTTGTCCACCAGTCCGTTGATGACGACCAGCAGCTTGCGGATGTCCTCGAAGTGCAGGCCGGTGGTGGGTTCGTCGAGGACGTAGATGGTGCGCCCGGTCGACCGCTTCTGCAGCTCGGCCGCGAGTTTCACGCGCTGCGCCTCGCCACCGGACAAGGTCGGCGCCGGCTGGCCCAGCCGCACGTAACCCAGCCCGACCTCGACCAACGTCTTGAGGTATCGGTGGATGGAGGTGACGGGCTCGAAGAAGTCTGCGGCCTCCTCGATGGGCATGTCGAGGACCTCGGAGATGGTCTTGCCCTTGTAGTGCACCTCCAGTGTCTCGCGGTTGTACCGAGCCCCGTGGCAAACCTCGCACGGCACGTACACGTCGGGCAGGAAGTTCATCTCGATCTTGATGGTCCCCTCACCGGTGCACGCCTCACATCGGCCGCCTTTGACGTTGAAGCTGAACCGGCCCGGCTGGTAGCCGCGCACTTTGGCCTCGGTCGTCGCCGCGAACAGGGTGCGGATCTTGTCGAACACGCCGGTGTAGGTGGCCGGGTTGGACCGTGGGGTGCGCCCGATCGGCGATTGATCCACCTGCACGAGTTTGTCCAGGTGATCCAGACCTGTGATGCGGGTGTGTCGGCCGGGGACCTGGCGGGCACCGTTGAGCTTGTTGGCCAGTGTGGTCGCCAGAATGTCATTGACCAGTGTCGACTTGCCCGATCCAGACACCCCGGTCACCGCGGTGAGAACGCCAAGCGGAAACGACACGTCGACACCGTCGAGGTTGTGCTCACGAGCGCCCACCACGGTGAGCTGACGCTTGCGGTCCACCGCCCGCCGAACCGTGGGGACGGGGAGTTCCTCTCGCCCGGAAAGGTAGGCGCCGGTGAGGGATTCGGTGTTGGAGAGCAGTCCGGCGTAATCGCCGCTGTGCACCACACGACCGCCGTGCTCGCCGGCGCGGGGACCGATGTCGACAATCCAGTCCGCGGCCCGGATGGTGTCCTCGTCGTGCTCGACCACGATGAGCGTGTTGCCGAGGTCGCGCAGCCTGGTCAGCGTCTCGATGAGTCGACGGTTGTCGCGTTGATGCAGTCCGATCGACGGCTCGTCGAGCACGTAGAGCACCCCGGCCAGTCCGGACCCGATCTGGGTGGCGAGCCGGATGCGCTGGGCCTCGCCGCCGGACAACGACCCCGCCGCGCGCGACAGCGACAGATACTCCAGGCCGACGTCGAGCAGGAATCGGATGCGCGCCTGAACCTCCTTGAGGACGCGGCCGGCGATGGCCGCCTCGCGTGCCCCCAGGGTGAGATCGGACAGGTAGTCGGCGCAGTCGGCCACCGACAGCGCACAGACGTCGGCGATCGACTTCTCCCCGAAGCGCGGATGGTCGAGGGTGACCGCGAGGATCTCCGGCCGCAGCCGAGCGCCGGAGCACTCCGGGCAGGGCACGTCGCGCATGTATCCCTCGTAGCGGTCCTTCATCTGCTCGGAGTCGGTCTGTTCCATGCGGCGACTCAGGAACGCCATGACACCTTCGAACTCGGTGTAGTACGAGCGGGTGCGTCCGTACCGGTTGCGGAACCGAACGTGCACCTGATGATCGCTGCCGGTCAGGATGGCGCGTCGAGCCTTGGCGGGCAACTGGTTCCACGGGGTGTCGACATCGAAACCCATCTCGTCGGCCAGACCCGTCAGCAACCGCAGGAAGTAGTCGGCGTTGTGTCCGGTCGACCACGGCGCGATGGCCCCATCGGCCAGACTCAGCTCCTGGTCGGGCACGACGAGCTCTTCGTCGACCTCTTTTCGGATCCCGAGACCGTCACATTCGGGACAGGCCCCAAACGGCGAGTTGAAGGAGAATGCGCGCGGTTCGAGATCGTCGATGGCGATGGGGTGGGCGTTGGGACATGCCATCTTCTCTGAGAACCGCCGCTCACGGTTGGGGTCGTCCTCGTCGAGGTCGACGAAGTCGAGGACGACGATGCCGTCGGCGAGGCGCAGAGCGGTCTCCACCGAGTCGGTGAGGCGCTGTTTGGCCGACCCCTTTACGGCCAGCCGATCCACCACCACCTCGATGTCGTGTTTCTCCTGCTTCTTCAACGTGGGGGGACTGGCCAACTGATGTACCACCCCATCGACCCGCGCACGCGAGAAACCTTGTGTCTGAAGCGATGCGAACAGATCGACGAACTCGCCCTTGCGGGTGCGCACCACCGGGGCGAGGACCTGGAACCTGATCCCCTCGTCCATCGCCAGCACCTGATCGACGATCTGCTGGGGTGTCTGCTTGGCGATGATGGCATTGCAGACCGGACAGTGCGCCTTGCCGGCGCGGGCGTAGAGCAGGCGCAGGTAGTCGTAGACCTCGGTGATGGTCCCGACGGTGGAACGGGGGTTGCGGTTGGTCGACTTCTGATCGATCGACACCGCCGGCGAGAGTCCCTCGATGAAGTCCACGTCGGGTTTCTCCATCTGCCCGAGGAACTGTCGGGCGTAGGCCGACAGGGACTCGACGTAGCGGCGCTGACCTTCGGCGAAGATCGTGTCGAAAGCGAGGCTGGACTTGCCCGATCCCGATAGACCGGTGAACACGATCAGGCTGTCGCGCGGGAGGTCTACGTCGATTCCTCGTAGGTTGTGCTCGCGAGCCCCTCGCACGATCAGACGATCTACCACCGTTGTCCTCTGCTCTCCGCCCGCAGATCTCGGCCTGCCGGCGCATCGACGTCTCGCGCGGGTCCTCGCACCCGACGTCGATGCCGGAGCGAGCGCAGCGCGCGCACTCGTGTTCATCGTAGGGGCGAGGTGAGACATTCACTGCGACGTGCGGATCGAGGGCGAGCGGATCACGGCTGCCCGGGTACCCACGCAGCGTGGGTACCGTTGTCCCATGACTTCTTCGGCCGTCGAGATCTCCGACCACTACACCGGTGACCTGTCCAGTGGGGCCCGCGTCCAGCGGCTGCACACCGACCACGCCAGTATCGCCAAGATGTCGGTGGGACCGATGGACAACAACGTCTACGTCGTCACCTGCACCGCGACCGGAGATCAGCTGCTCATCGACGCCGCCAACGACGGTCCCGACATCCTGGCCGCACTCGACCAGCTGCCGGGACAGCTGCGGATGATCCTCACCACCCACCAGCACCACGACCACTGGCAGGCGCTGTCGGAGGTCGCCGCGGCCACCGAGGTGCCCACCGCGGCCGGGCGCGTCGACGCGGCGGGGATCGACGTGGGCACCGACCGGCTGATCAGCGACGGCGAACAGGTCAGGGTCGGCGACCTGACCTTGACAGCCATCGAGCTCGTGGGCCACACCCCGGGTTCGATCGCCCTGGTGTTGCGCGACGGCGACTCGACCCACCTGTTCAGCGGCGACTGCCTGTTCCCGGGCGGGGTGGGCAAGACCTGGCAGCCCGGGGACTTCGAGACGCTGCTCGACGACGTCGAGTCCAAGGTGTTCGCGGCGTTGCCCGACTCGACGGTGGTCCATCCCGGGCATGGTCTCGACACCACCCTGGGTGCCGAACGTCCGCACCTGCCGCAGTGGCGAGAACGCGGCTGGTGACGCTCCCGCAGCCTGCCCCCCGCGTCCAACCCCGACGCACGTCGCGAGCGGTCAGCCTCAACTGAGGTACATCCTGGTCACGGTATGGGCACAACTCTGGGGCCGCTGCGCCCTGAACTGCAGCAACAGAGACCCGAGTCCGGTGTGCCCATCCCCCTGAAGCCTGTCGGGCGGTAACGTCGTTTGGGCTGTGCGGCCGATCCGCGCGAGGTCGCCGGCCCCGCGGTCCGCTCATGCGATGGTGTCCATCCGCCGAGCGCCCGGGCCCAGCCAGACGTCGACACGCGACCGCGAGAGGTGGCAGATCCAACCCATGATCCGAGGCCGGGAGAACAACGCCATCGCCACCACCGCGGGCGATTCGGAGCAGACTCGCCTAGACGCCGAACAGGCACACCTCGATGCTGTCTACGGACGCCTCGATCGGATGCGTCGGACCACGAACCGACGCCTGCAGACCGCGCTGCGGGAGAGCGACGGGACTCCGCAGTCGTACAGCGAACGCGAGTCCTATGAGCGGATGTACACCGACGACCTGACGAAGTACGACGCGGCCGAACACAACCTCTATTTTGGGCGGCTCGACCTCATCGACGGCGAGGTACGCCGGATCGGCCGCATCGGCATCCTCGACGACGACGACGAGGACACGACGCTGCTGTTGGACTGGCGAGCGCCGCTGTCTCGGCCGTTCTACCTGGCCACCCCGGCGTCGCCGGACGAGGTCGCGGTACGTCGCCACATCCGCACCCGCAACCGTCGGGTCACCGCGGTCAACGACGAACGGCTCGACATCGGCGACGTGGACGCATCCACCCGCGGCGACGTGGTGAACGAGACGGCACTGATCGGTGCGCTCAACGCAGCACGCACCGGCGAGATGACCGACATCGTCGAGACCATCCAGCGGGAGCAGGACCTGATCATCCGGTCCAGCCATCGCGGGGTGACCGTGGTCCAAGGCGGGCCGGGGACCGGCAAGACCGCAGTCGCCCTGCACCGAGCCGCCTACCTGCTGTACACCCACCGCGAGTCCCTCGCGCGCAGCGGCGTTCTCATCCTCGGCCCCAACGACGACTTCCTGCGATACATCGGGCAGGTCCTGCCGTCGCTCGGCGAGACCGGTGTGCTGCTCTCCACGATCGGGAACATCTTCCCCGGCGTGCGAGCCTCCCACGACGACTCCCGACGCAGCGCCGAGGTGAAAGGTCAGGTCAGGATGGCCGACGTGCTCACCGACGCGGTCCGGGAGTACGAGGCGCTGCCCACCGAGCAGGTGTCGATTCGTTTCGACGGCTACCCCCTCATCATCGACCGCGCCCTGGTCAAGAAGGCCCGCGGACGCGCCCGATCGAGTCGACGTCCGCACAACCAGGCGCGGCCGATCTTCATTCGATCGGCCCTCGACAGCCTGGCCCAGCAACACGCCCGACGGATCGGCGCGAGTGTCATCGACGGGTCACAGCTCCTCAGCGCCGGCGATGTCGCCGACATCCGGGAGGAAATGGACGGTGACGCAACGATTCTCGCCGCGCTTGCCCAATTCTGGCCATCACTTTCGCCCGAGCAGGTGCTGCACGATCTGCTGCGCTCACCCGACCGCATTCGTTCGGCCACAGCGGGATGGGAAGCCGGCGACCGGGATGCGTTGCTCCGATCACCCGGGGCACCGGCCGGATTCTCGGTCAGCGACATCCCGCTGCTCGACGAGCTCGCCGAGATCATCGGCTTCGACATCCGCGACGACGAACAGCAGGCCCAGGCTCGATGGCGTCGTCAGCTCAGCGAGGCTCAGGAGGCGTTGGACATCCTGACCGGTTCGGCCCCACAGGATCTTGAGGACGAGGTCGACCCCGAGATCCTGATGGCCTACGACCTGATCGACGCCGAGCAGCTGGCCTCGAGGCAGCTGACCCGCGAACACCTCACCACCGCCGAACGCGCCTACGGCGACCGAAGCTGGGCCTTCGGTCACGTGATCGTCGATGAGGCCCAGGAGATCTCGCCGATGGGCTGGCGCATGATCATGCGCCGCATACCGAGCCGGTGGATGACGATCATCGGCGACACCGCCCAGACCGGCGACCCGGCGGGCAGCACATCGTGGAGTGAGGCGCTGGCCCCGTTCGTGGCCTCGCGCTGGAAGCTGCACGAGCTCACCGTCAACTACCGCACACCCGCCGAGGTGATGGCGGTGGCGGCGCGCGTGCTCCACGCCATCGACCCGAACCTGACTGCGCCCACATCGATTCGGCGATCGGGTGTCGACCCCGTCTTCCGGGAGGTCGATCGCGACCGATTGGTCGATCAGGTGACCACCGAGGTCGCTGCACTCGGATCCGGGCGCGAGGGGATCACCGCGGTGATTGCACCTGTCGACCTGATCGACGAGGTCGCAGCGAAGGTCGCACACGACGTCCGGGTTCTCCGCGTCGCCGCGTGCAAAGGCCTCGAGTTCGATCGGATCGTGGTCGTCGAGCCCGCAGCCATCGTGGCCGCATCACCGCGCGGGCTCAACGACCTGTACGTGGCGCTCACCCGGGCCACGCAGCAACTCGCCGTCGTCCACAGTGCGCCGCTGCCCGACGCGCTGATCGGACCGAGGAGCACCTGACCGACGTGGCCTGGAGATGACAACGGCGGCCCGGTGCAGGGCCGCCGTTGTTGTTGTGCGCCAAACGATCAGACGGTGTGCACAATCAACACATCCGATCGCGACTTGCGCGCGACGTCGGCGGGAACCGAGCCCAGCAGTCGCCCGGTGATCGAGTTGAGTCCCTTGTTTCCCACGACGAGCAGGTCGGCGTCGATGTCTTCGACCAACTGCAGCAACGCCTCCACCGGCGCTCCCTTGACCGGGCGCACCGTCACGTTCGCGACGCCCGCACCAGCCTTGACCGCTCGCTCGCGGCCGGTCCGCAAGATCTCCTCGGTCGGGGTGGTGCCGTGCACCTGGTAGGCCTCATCCTTGAGCAGGTCCGACACCGCGCTGACATCACGCCCCTCGTTAGGGAAGAAGGCGCAGGCGATCACCAGCTGGGCTGTGGTCCCGACGATGGCACCGGCACGTTCGACCGCCTTGAGAGACGACTCCGATCCGTCCGTTCCGACGACCACCTTCGTGTACGCGCTCATCAATACCTCCGTCATCGCGGCTGATGGCTCAGCCTTCGAACTGGGACATTAATTGCAGCATGGCACCCTTGTCCGTCATTCGTGGGTATCGCCACACGGGCCGGGTCGGTGCGACCAAGCGCTCACAACCACGGTCGAGCGTGCCCACCATCGCCCGGCCCAGCGTGAAATGTGTTGTCCGTTCAGCGGATTCCCGCCGCGTCCATCCCCCGCAGTTCCTTCTTGAGGTCAGCAATCTCGTCGCGAAGACGGCCCGCGAGCTCGAACTGCAGATCACGGGCAGCGTTCATCATCTGCGCGGTGAGCGCGGCGATGAGATCAGCGAGCTCGGCGCGGGGCATCGCCGACACGTCACGCTTCTCGATGACGCCCGCCGATGTCCCCGATCGACCCGGCTCGCCTTGCGCGCGGCGACCGCGGCTGGCGTTGCGGCCTGAACCGCCGATCTCGGCGACCTCGTCCTCGGCCTCGCGGTACACCTGATCGAGGATGTCGGCGATCTTCTTCCGCAACGGCTGCGGATCGACACCATGAGCCTTGTTGTAGGCGATCTGCTTCTCGCGGCGCCGCTCGGTCTCCTCGATCGCATTGCGCATCGAGTCGGTCATCTTGTCGGCGTACATGTGCACTTCACCGGAAACATTGCGTGCGGCTCGACCGATGGTCTGGATGAGACTGGTCGTCGACCGCAGGAACCCCTCCTTGTCGGCGTCGAGGATGGCCACCAACGACACCTCGGGCAGATCGAGACCCTCACGGAGCAGGTTGATCCCGACGAGAACGTCGTATTCGCCCGACCGCAGCTGGCGCAGCAACTCGACGCGACGCAGGGTGTCGACCTCCGAGTGCAGGTAGCGCACGCGGATACCCAGCTCCAGCAGGTAGTCGGTGAGGTCCTCGGACATCTTCTTGGTCAGGGTGGTGACCAGCACGCGTTCGTCGCGTTCGGTGCGTACCCGGATCTCGTGGACCAGATCGTCGATCTGACCCTTGGTCGGTTTGACCACCACCTGCGGATCGACCAGACCGGTCGGGCGGATGACCTGCTCGACGAACTCGCCGCCGGACTGGCCGAGCTCATAGGGCCCCGGGGTGGCCGACAGGTACACCGTCTGCCCGATCCGGTCGACGAACTCGTCCCAGGTCAGCGGTCGGTTGTCCACTGCCGACGGCAACCGGAACCCGTACTCGACAAGGTTGCGCTTGCGGGACATGTCGCCCTCGTACATGCCTCCGATCTGCGGCACGGTCACGTGTGACTCGTCGATGACCAGCAGAAAATCGTCGGGAAAGTAGTCGATGAGGGTGGCCGGAGCGGTCCCGGGGCCTCGACCGTCGATGTGGCGCGAATAGTTCTCGATGCCCGAGCAGAAGCCGACCTGCCGCATCATCTCCAGGTCGTAACTCGTCCGCATCCGCAGCCGCTGGGCTTCGAGCAGCTTGCCCTTGTTCTCGAGTTCGGCCAGGCGCTCCTCGAGTTCGGCCTCGATGCTCGTCATAGCCCGTTCCATCCGCTCGGGTCCGGCGACGTAGTGCGTGGCTGGGAAGATCCGCAAGGTGTCGACCTGACGGATCACATCGCCGGTCAACGGGTGTAGGTAGTACAAAGCCTCGATCTCGTCGCCGAAGAACTCGATGCGGACGGCGAGCTCCTCGTACGAGGGGATGATCTCGACCGTGTCGCCGCGCACCCGGAAGGTGCCGCGCGTGAATGCGACGTCATTTCGGGTGTATTGCACGTCGACCAACAGCCGGAGCAACGCGTCGCGATCCACCTCCTGGCCTACGTCGAGGTGCACCGAGCGGTCGAGGTAGGACTGAGGCGTGCCCAGGCCGTAGATGCACGACACCGAGGCGACCACGACGACATCGCGGCGCGACAGCAGGCTCGAGGTGGCCGAGTGACGCAACCGCTCCACGTCGTCGTTGATCGACGAGTCCTTCTCGATGTAGGTGTCGGTCTGGGCGATGTAGGCCTCGGGCTGGTAGTAGTCGTAGTAGGACACGAAGTACTCAACAGCGTTGTTGGGCAACATGTCTCGTAGCTCGTTGGCCAGCTGCGCCGCCAAGGTCTTGTTGGGCGCCATCACCAGGGTGGGTCGTTGCACCCGCTCGATGAGCCAGGCCGTGGTGGCCGACTTGCCGGTACCCGTGGCACCGAGCAGGACGATGTCTTTCTCGCCTGCCCGCAGGCGCTGTTCGAGTTGCTCGATCGCGGCGGGCTGATCGCCGGCGGGCTCGTATTCGCTGACCACCTCGAACGTGGCCTCCGAGCGCTCGATCTCCCCCACCGGACGGAACTCGGAGTGGGCCACGATGGGATGTTCTGCCGCAAACGCCATGACACCAGCGTAAGCCTGTCCTGTGACACTCACAGCGATGACGATGAGCGGGCGGGCCTCACGCCGGCGCCGCACACCTCAGGCGCCGATCCGCGAGCTGACCTAGAGTCGCGGCCATGAGCGAGTCCGTCGCACATCCGCCGAAACGGGAGATCTTCGACGTCCCCGCCCGGGTCAACGTGGACAACAAGGGGGTGGCGCGGCCTGTCGAGGTGTATCAGACCACCGACTTCGGGCTGTACATGTCACGCGCGGCGGACCATCCCCTCTTCTCCCACCTCGAGTCATGGTTGTTGCCGCGACTCGGTTTACGGGTGAGCATCTTCCACTTCGTCCCCGGTCACCCGAGCAGGCAACGGCTTTACCTCGACGTCGGCGATTTCGAAGGTCCTGACCCGGCTGGGCGGTGGCACGCGATCGACTGGTATCTCGATCTGATCGACGTGCCCGGCGCCCCTCTCGAGTTGGTCGACGTCGACGAGCTGTTCGACGCACACCGTGCCGGACTGCTCGATCGCGGGGACGCGATCCGTGCCGTGCAGCTGGCGACTGATGCCTTGGTCGGGGCTGCGCGGCACGGTGACGTGGAGTCCTGGCTGGCCACCGTGGGCTGTCCCCTCACCTGGCGGGACTCGGGGTGAATCAGGTGGCCGGGGCTGACCAACCCGTCAGTGCTGCCCACTCGCGGACGCGTGGATACGTTGCGGCAAACCATGGCTCCTTGACCGCCAGGTACGCCTCGCGCTCACCCGTACGCGCTGCGGCTCGCTTCACGGCCTCGTACTCGGACCGAACCTGCGCCTCAGCGATCAGGAAATCCCGGAACTGCAGCGCAAACGTCTGATTCGCGGCGCCGTCGACTCGCACGTGGACGTTCGCGGGCCGACCGGGATCGGCGCTGCCGTGGCCGCGCTTGATCCATGCGGCCGGGTCGACCACATCGCCGTGTGGTTCGTCGGAGGTGTAGCCGGTGGCGGGGAAACCCGCCTCGACCAATCGGGCCGACACCGCATCGAGGTCATCTGGCCGGGCCACCGTCACCTGCAGGTCGATGACATCCTTGGCAGCCAGACCAGGCACCGCGGTGGAGCCGACGTGATCGACACCGATCGCCTCGGCCCCCGCCACCAGCCTCAGTCGGGCCGCGAGCCGCCGCGCCTGATCGGGCCAGGACGGGTCGGACTCGACGATCTCGTACCGACTAGGTGCAATGCGCTGCGCGGTCACGTTGGCGGCGAACGGGATCAGACGCTCGTCCCACACCACCGCCGCTGCCTCAGCCAACGCGGCTGGATCGCCACTGTTGTCCAACCACACATCGGCGACGGCGCGTCGTTGCTCGTCGGTGGCCTGGGCGGCGATCCGTGCCCGCGCATCGGCCGGAGCCATCCCCCGGTGCTCAGCCAGCCGGGCGATGCGGGTCTCGGTGTCGGCGTACACGATGACCACGAGGTTGAACATCGGCGCGAGACCGTTCTCCACCAGCAGCGGGATGTCCTGCACCACAACAGCATCAGCAGGCGCGGCGGTCAGCAGCTCCCAGGTCCGGGCGCCTACCAACGGATGGGTGATGGCGTTGAGCACAGCCCGCTGCTCGTCGTCGACAAACGCTCGTGCGGCCAGAGCCGGTCGGTCCAGCGACCCGTCCTCGGCCACGATGTCGGTTCCGAACGCCTCGATGAGCGCGGCGAGTCCTTCGGTCCCCGGCGCCACCACCTCACGGGCGATGACATCGGAGTCGATGAGGTAGGCGCCGCGATCGACGAAGGTGCGTGCCACGGTCGATTTGCCGGCCCCGATTCCACCTGTGAGCCCGATTCTGATCACGGCCCCAGTCTTGCAGACGCGAACGCGCGACCTACCTCGATGCCGCCGCGGGAAAGACTCCGAGCAGGTAGGACAGCTGCGTCGCGAGCGGGTTGAGGTCGAGCTTGTCCGGATCGCGTTTGGGTGTGGAGTCCCACGGCTGCGTGATGCGCGGGTCGCCGTATTTGGCGTTCTGCGCCCCGCGGACATCGGTCGGATTTCCCTGCGGCACAGCACAACGCGCATCGGTGTTGAACGGGAAGTCGTCGTAGTTGATGTCGAAGTTCGGGTTCTTGCGCTTCTCTTCGGCGATGATCTTCTGAGTGCCCTCGTACCCGACCGTGCAAGACGGCGGGTTGTTGGTCTCGAAGGTGATGCCGAAACGGATGTGCCCGTCACCGTTGGCGGTGCTGCTCGATCCGCCGGACATCTGCGACAGCATGGCCAGGGCCGGCGAGGCATTGAAGAACGTGCCCCGGACGTTGCGGACGTCGAGTGCGAGGTTGCGCACCGCCGTGGTGATGTCGCCGCCACTTCGGGTGAGCAACGCCGAGAGCTCGGAGGCCGAGGTGGTGCCGGTGGTCAGCAGTCGCCGAAGATCGGGATCGCTGGTGGCCAGCTGGGCGGTGATCAGCCCGAGGCTGCGCGACCACTCCAGGATCGCGTCGGACTGCTCGGACTGGGTCTGCAAGACGGTGTCGGAGTTACGGATCAGCGAGATGGTCTGCGGCAGATTGTCGTTGCCCGACTTGGACAGATTGCTCAGCGCGTTCACCAGCGATCGCAGATCGTCGCTGCGGCCGTTGAACGCCTTGCCCAGCTCGGTGATCACCGTGTTCAGGTCGTCCAGCGGCACCGACGAGGTGAGTTCGATGGTGCTGGCCACGAAATCCTCGACAGCGACCGGGACGCTCGTGTCGGTGATGACCGAGTTGTCCTCCAGGTAGGGACCCCCGGGGCGTACCGGTCGCAGATCGACGTACTGCTCCCCGATCGCCGAACGATTGGCCACCACCGCCTCTACTGACGCCGGGATCTTGGGGCCTCGGGAGGCCAGCTGCAGATCGACTCGGACTCCGTTGCGGGTCAGCTTCAGGTCGGTCACCCGACCCACGGGCACGCCCTGGTAGGTGACCTCTGCGTTGGTGAAGATGCCGCCCGAGTCGCCACTGAAGTCCGCGTGCACGGTGTATTGGCCGATCCCGGCCAGCGCATCGATGCGCGCGTAGCGAACGGCGACGACGGACAGAGCGATCAACGCCACGATGACCAAAGCGATCAGTTGCTTGATCTGCAACCTGCTCACCATGTTCATACGCGTGGTCCCCTCGTCCTCACAGATCGTTGCAGCCCGATGCGGGCAACAGAGCCGATTCGAGATTTGTCCGGCACCGTGGGGCCACCGGAGGCGGTGAGACCGTGACGTGCTCGGAAATCAACATATCCAACCCACACGTCACGATCGCCATCGAGGGACCGAACGCACGAAATTCGCGGTGTCGGTTGGCTCACATCATTCGGCCCCCGCCGGTTGGCTCACAGCGGCCGGGTCTCATCGAACGCGACGGTGGCGTGAATCCACACCGACAACAGACGCCCCGACCGGCAGGTCGGGGCGTCTGAAGGTGTCAGAGCCAGGTGTCAGGCGTTGCCAGACAGCTTCTCCCGCAGCGCCGCGAGCTGCTCGTCGCTGGCCAGCGACCCGCCGCGCGGAGCGGCCGGAGCAGAACCCTCGCCGGCCGCAGCCGACGGATCCGACGACTCCGAGGAGTAGTCGCTCGGCGCGTTGGCGGCCTCGGTGGCTGCCGCCGCGAACTTCTCGATCTGCACGGTGTGCATCTTGTGGCGACGCTCAGCCTCGGCGTACCGGGCCTCCCACGCCTCGCGCTGCTTCTCGAAGCCTTCGAGCCACTCGTTGGTCTCCGAGTCGAAGCCCTCGGGGAAGATGTAGTTGCCCTGCTCGTCGTAACTGTCGGCCATGCCGTACTTCGAGGGATCGAACTCCTCGGTGTAGTCCTCGTTGGCCTGCTTGAGGCTCAAGGAGATGCGACGACGCTCGAGATCGATGTCGATGACCTTCACCAATGCATCGTCGTTGACCGCGACGACCTGATCGGGCACCTCGACGTGACGCTCGGCCAGTTCCGAGATGTGCACCAGGCCCTCGATGCCCTCCTCGACGCGGACGAAGGCACCGAACGGCACCAGCTTGGTGACCTTGCCCGGCACGATCTGACCGATCGCGTGGGTGCGGGCGAACTGACGCCACGGATCCTCCTGGGTCGCCTTGAGCGACAGGGAGACACGCTCGCGGTCCAGGTCGACGTCGAGCACCTCGACGGTGACCTCGTCGCCCACGGCCACGACCTCCGACGGATGGTCGATGTGCTTCCACGACAGCTCGGAGACGTGCACCAGACCGTCGACGCCGCCGAGGTCGACGAAGGCGCCGAAGTTGACGATCGAGGACACCACGCCCTTACGGACCTGACCCTTGGCCAGCTGGTGGAGGAACTCGCTGCGGACCTCAGACTGGGTCTGCTCCAGCCACGCGCGGCGCGACAGGACCACGTTGTTGCGGTTCTTGTCGAGCTCGATGATCTTGGCCTCGATCTCCTTGCCGATATACGGCTGCAGATCGCGGACGCGACGCATCTCCACCAGCGACGCCGGGAGGAAGCCGCGCAGACCGATGTCGAGGATCAGACCACCCTTGACGACCTCGATGACGGTGCCCTTGACAGCCTCGTCCTTCTCCTTGAGCTCCTCGATGGTCCCCCAGGCGCGCTCGTACTGAGCGCGCTTCTTGGAGAGGATCAACCGGCCTTCTTTGTCCTCCTTGGTGAGGACCAGCGCCTCCACCGCGTCACCGACGTTGACGACCTCGTTGGGGTCGACGTCGTGCTTGATGGACAGCTCACGCGAGGGGATGACGCCCTCGGTCTTGTACCCGATGTCGAGCAGGACCTCGTCGCGGTCGACCTTGACGATGGTGCCTTCCACGATGTCACCATCGTTGAAGTACTTGATCGTGGCGTCGATGGCGGCGAGGAAATCCTCGGCAGAGCCGATGTCGTTGACGGCTACCTGCGGCGAGGTGATTGTGGTGGACGGCATGTGGTGGGTTGCTCCGGACACGTTGTTGTAGTTTGAGTCGATCGGGCGACCGTCGACGCGACGGACCCGCGCACGCATGGGCGCGCGCGCAGATCAGCGTACGCTCACGCCCGTGTCCTGGGCAAATGGCCATCGAACCCACGCGTGCGTCACCCCACCACCGGCGCATCAGCCGCCTCGGGCCACCGCCAGTTCCTCCCGGATCGTGCAGGAGCACGCATGAACACACCGACGACACGACTACGTCCCGACTCGGCCGTCAGCGAGGACGCCAATCGCCGGTGGTGGGATGCCGACGCGGCGAACTACCACGCCGAACACGGCCGTTTCCTCGGTACCGACTCGGTGCACGGCGAGTTCGTGTGGTGCCCGGAGGGTCTCCACGAAGGTGACGCGGCTCTGCTCGGCGAGGTCGCCGGGCGCGACATCCTCGAAGTCGGATGCGGCTCGGCGCCCTGCGCCCGATGGCTGGCGAGTCGCGGTGCCCGGGTGATCGGTCTCGATGTCTCCGCCGCCATGCTGCGCAGCGGTCCATCCGCCGGCGCGGGCGCCGGGCCCGCCCTCGTGCAGGCGGGCGCCGAGAACCTGCCGTTCGCCGACGCGTCGTTCGACATCGCGTGCTCGGCGTTCGGGGCGGTACCGTTCGTGGCCGACTCGGCGCGGGTGATGGCCGAGGTCGCCCGCGTCCTACGGCCCGGCGGCCGCTGGGTTTTCGCCGTCAACCATCCGATGCGTTGGATCTTCCCCGACGACCCGGGTCCGGTCGGCCTCACCGCGACGATCCCATATTTCGACCGGTCACCGTATGTGGAGGTCGACGACGACGGCACCGTCACCTACGTCGAGCATCACCGCACCATCGGCGACCGGATACGTGAGATCCGCTCGGCGGGACTGATCGTCGACGACATCGTCGAGCCCGAGTGGCCGGAGTGGCTGGACCAGCAATGGGGTCAGTGGAGTCCACTGCGGGGCCAGTACTTCCCCGGGACCGCCATCTTCTGCTGCCACAAGCCTGACTGAGCGCGGCGCACCGTCAGTGGGCGGCTGCGTCCCAGGACGATCCGAACCCGACCGACACATCCAGCGGCACCGACAGCTCGATGGCCCCGCCCATCTCGCGACGCACCAGAGCCTCGAGTTGTTCGCCCTCGTCCGGGGCCACCTCGAACACCAACTCGTCGTGCACCTGCAGCAACATCCGCGACCGCAGGCCGGCCTGCTCGATCGACCGCTGCACGTTGATCATCGCGACCTTGATGATGTCGGCCGCGGTGCCCTGGATGGGGGCGTTGAGTGCGGCCCGCTCGGCCACCTCGCGGCGCTGCCGGTTGTCGCTGTTGAGGTCGGGCAGATACCGCCGCCGCCCGAACAGCGTCGAGGTGTACTCGTTGCGCCGGGCGATGTCGACGACCTCGCGCAGATAGTCACGCACCCCTCCGAATCGCGCGAAGTAGGCCTCCATCTGTTCCTTGGCCTCTGACGTGCTGATCTTCAGTTGCGCGGCCAGCCCGAAGGCGCTGAGCCCGTACGCAAGTCCGTAGGACATGGCCTTGACCCGGCGACGCATGTCCGGGGTCACCTCATCGATCGGTACACCGAATGCCCGCGACCCCACGAAACTGTGGAGGTCCTCACCGGTGTTGAAGGCCTCGATCAGGCCTGCGTCCTTGGACAGGTGCGCCATGATCCGCATCTCGATCTGGCTGTAGTCAGCGGTCATCAGATTGTCGTAGGCCGCCGCCTCACCCTGGCCCAGTCCCACCACGAACGCCTTGCGGATGTCGCGACCGGCGTCGGTGCGGACCGGGATGTTCTGGAGATTGGGTTCGGTGGACGACAGCCGCCCGGTGGCCGCGATGGTCTGGTTGAACGTGGTGTGGATACGCCCGTCGTCTGCGACCGACTTGAGCAGCCCGTCGACGGTCACCTTCAGCCGGGTGGCGTCGCGGTGCTCGAGCAGGTGCTCGAGGAACGGATGACCGGTCTTCTCGAACAGCCCCTCGAGTGCGTCGGCGTCGGTGGTGTAACCGGTCTTGGTCCGTTTGGTCTTGGGCATCTCGAGTTTGTCGAAGAGCACAGTCTGCAGCTGTTTGGGCGATCCGAGGTTGATCTGCTCCCCGATCACCGCGTACGCCGCCTCGGCGGCGTCGGAGATGCGGGCGGCGAACGACTCTCCGAGGTTCTCCAGATGTGCTGTGTCCACGGCGATCCCGGTGGCCTCGATCTCGGCCAGCACGGTCTGCAACGGCAGTTCCATGTCGGTCAGCAGGCCCAGCGAGTCGATCTTCTCCAACTCGGCGTCCAGCGTCGTGGCCAGCTCGTGCACAGCCTGTGCAGCGATCATCTGTTGTTCACCGAGCCGGACGGCGTCGCTGCCCTCTTCGTCGAGCAGCGACATCTGACCGTCGGAGGGTGCATCGTCGGCGGTGAGCTCGCGGCGCAGATACCGCAACGCCAGGTCGTCGAGTTTGAACGACCGTTGACCGGGCCGCACCAGGTAGGCGGCCAGCGAGGTGTCGCTGGTGATCCCGTCGATACGCCAACCACGCCCACGGAGCGCGTGGATGGCCCACTTCGCCTCGTGCACTGCTTTGGCGATGGCAGGATCGGCCAGCCACTCCCCCAACGCCGCCTCGTCCTCGGGGGTCATGACGGCGGTGTCCAACCACGCGGCGCGGCCGTCGTCGGCGGCGAAGGCGATGCCCTCGGTGTCGGACCCGAACACCTGCTGCGGACCCACCACCGACAGGGCGGTGCGCCCGGTGCGGGCGTGCTCGTCCAACCAGTCGCGCACAGATCCACCCAACAGCACCTCACCGCGCACCTCGAAGCCCGACTCGGCCTCGGGCTCGACCGATGCCAACGTCGAGAACAGGCGATCACGGAGCACTCGGAACTCGAGATCGTCGAACAGCCGATGGATGCGATCGCGGTCCCAGGGCTGCAGGGCCAGGTCGTCCGGGCCCATCGGCAAACTCATGTCGCGCACGATCTCGGTCAGCCGGCGATTCATCTGGACCGAGGCAAGATTCTCCCGAAGTGCCTCGCCCACTTTGCCTTTGACCTGATCGGCGTTGTGTACCAGGTCGGCCAACGACCCGAACTCACGGATCCACTTGGCCGCGGTCTTCTCACCGACACCCGGGATACCGGGCAGGTTGTCACTCGGATCGCCGCGCAGTGCCGCGTAATCGGGGTACTGCGCAGGGGTCAGACCGTACTTGGACTCGACCTCCTCGGGGGTGAACCGCGTCAGCTCCGACACCCCGCGTTTGGGATAGAGCACCGTGGTGTGGGCGTCGACCAGTTGCAGCGCATCTCGATCCCCGGTGACCACGAGGACGTCGTAGTCGGCGGCACGCGCCTGGGTGGTCAACGTCCCGATGATGTCGTCGGCCTCGTAGCCCTCTATGGCCAGCACCGGGACACCCATCGCGGCCAACACGTCTTTGGTCAGATCGACCTGCCCGTTGAACTCGTCGGGGGACTTGCTGCGCTGCGCTTTGTACTCGGGGTACATCTGCGAGCGGAAGGTCGCCCGCGACACGTCGAAGGCAGCAGCGATGTGCGTGGGCGCCTCATCGCGCAACAGGTTGATCAACATCGACGTGAAGCCGTAGACCGCGTTGGTGGTCTGACCGGAGGCCGTCTTGAAGTTCTCCGCCGGGAGGGCGAAGAACGCGCGGTAGGCAAGCGAGTGGCCGTCGAGCAACATCAACCGCGGGGGTGTTGGGTCCGGCGTGGATCGCGATGTAGACGATCGGCGGGCGTTCGTGGATGACTCGGACGTTCGACTCGGGCTCACACCCGAAGTGTAGTGAGGGCATCGGACACCCGGCCGCGACCGGAGCCCGGGAGTGCTCGGCGATGGAGCACGAGCACAAGCTCGGCCCGACACACCGGTCGAGCACCGGATCGGCTTTCGTCCGACCAGATGGTCAGCCGCGCACTAGAGTCCATCTTCAAGGTGACGCGCGTGCGAGGAACGGACGAACGGAACCGGGCAACGATCATTGGGAGGAACACCGCTGATGCCTGTCCGAATGCCGGTACCGACGCGGCGATTGCCGTTTCGCGCCGCGCGCATGTGTGCGGGTCTGCTGCTCGCCGCGCTGACGTTTCTGACCGTCGGCGCCGTGGTCGACTCGGCCACCGCGAGCGCCGCGCCCACCGATGTCAAGATCTTCGGCACCCTGCGCAACGGGACCGATCGGGTGGCCGATGTGACGGTCAAGGCCACCGACGCCTCCGGTGCGGTGGTCGGGACCGCGAAATCCAGCGCCACCGGCGCCTGGTCTATCAGCCTGCCCCCGGGCAGCTATACCGTCACCATCGACGAATCCACACTGCCCCAGGGCATCTCGCTCCAGGAGAAGACCCGGTCGATCCCGGTGGTGCTCACCGCGGGAACCGACCGGCCGGTCATCTTCTCGTTCGGCGCCAAACGCACCTCCACCCAGATCTCGGCGGTTTCGAAGCTGACCCGCCTGGCCATCGACGGCATCCGCTTCGGTCTCATCATCGCCATCACCGGTGTGGGTCTCAGCCTCATCTTCGGCACCACCGGGCTGACCAACTTCGCCCACGGCGAACTGGTCACCCTGGGGGCGGTGATCGCCTGGGCGATCAACGTCAAGTTGGGGCTCAACCTCATCCTCGCCACCGTGATCTCCATCGTGGTCGGTGCGCTGGTCGGCATGCTCAACGAGCTCGGCCTGTGGCGAATACTGCGGCGGCGACGATCGGGTCTCGTGGCCCAATTGGTGGTGTCCATCGGTCTGGCACTCATCGCGCGGTACCTGATCCTCATCTTTTACTCCGACCGGTCCAAGCCGTTCGACGACTACCAGGCCCAGAAGCAGATCGGCTCAGGGGCTTTCGCGATCACCCCGGTGAACCTGTGGTGCATCATCATCAGCCTGATCGTGCTGGTCGCCGTCGCAACCATGTTGCAGCGCACGAAGATCGGCAAGGCCATGCGCGCGGTCGCCGACAACCGCGACCTCGCTGCATCCTCGGGGATCAACGTCGACCGCGTCATCCTCTTCGTCTGGGCACTCGCGGGCGCGCTGGCGAGTCTCGGCGGCGTGTTGTTCGGGCTCTCCGAACTGTCCGGGCAGGTCCAATGGGAGATGGGATTCAAGCTGTTGCTGTTGATGTTCGCCGGGATCACCCTGGGCGGCCTGGGCACCGCCTACGGCGCGCTTGTCGGCTGCGTGATCGTCGGCCTGTTGGTTCAGCTGTCGACCTACTGGATCAACCCCGACCTCAAGTATGTCGGCGGCTTGGTCGTCCTGATCGTCATTCTCTCCATACGACCACAGGGCATCCTCGGATCCCGCGCACGGATCGGATGAGCTGATGGATCTCGTCTCTGCACTGCAGCTCTCCCTCGCCCAACTCGTCGGGCCCTCGGCGATCTTCTACGCACTGTTGGCGATCGGACTCAATCTGCACTTCGGCTACACCGGTCTGCTCAACTTCGGTCAGATCGGCTTCGCCCTGCTGGGCGGATACGGCGTGGGCATCATGGCGGTCAAACACGACTGGCCCCTGTGGGCCGGTTCGCTCGTCGGCATCATCGCGGCCGGGGTCCTCGCGTTGGTGCTCGGTCTACCCACCCTGCGTCTGCGCGCCGACTACCTGGCCATCGTCACGATCGCGGCATCGGAGATCTTGCGTCTGGTGTTCCGATCGACGTCGACGACGAGCGTCACCGGCTCGACCAACGGTCTTTACGGGTACGCGGGCGGGTTCTACTCCCAGAGCCCGTTCGACAACGGCAAGACCTACTCGTTCTTCGGGGTCAAGTTCCAGGGCAGCGATCTGTGGTCGATGCTGATCGGATGGAGCATCGTGGCGGTACTCTGCCTGTTGGTGTTCCTGCTGGTACGCAGCCCGTGGGGGCGTGTGCTCAAAGCGGTCCGTGAGGACGAGGACGCCGCACGCTCGGTGGGCAAGAACGCCTACTCCTTCAAGATGCAGGCACTGGTGCTCGGTGGCTGCGTCGGTGGTGTGGCCGGAGTCTTCAACGCTTTGCAGACACAGTCGGTCAACCCCGACTTCTACTCCACCGCACAGACCTTCTTCGCCTACGGCGCCTTGATCCTCGGTGGTGCGGCCACGGTGTTCGGGCCGGTGGTGGGCGCCATGCTGTTCTGGTTCCTGCTCACCATCCCCGATGTGCTGCTGCGCCAGGCGGTCTCGGCGGACTACATCGACCTGACCCAACAGCAGGTGGGCGCCGTGCGTTACGTGCTGCTCGGCCTGGCCATCGCCTTGCTGATGGTGTTCCGGCCTCAGGGCATCCTGGGCAACAAACGAGAGGTCCAACTCGATGCCAAGTGAGACCACCGGCCGACCGGCCGACGACGCGACCCGGCTGTCCCCTCTTTCGGCCGCGCAGCGGGCAGAGATCTTCGCCGCGCTCGATCCCGTACCCGGCTGTGCCAAGCCCGACCCGGTCATCGTCGTTGATGGGGTGACCCGCAAGTTCGGCGGCTTGACGGCGGTGGACGTAGCCCACCTGGAGATCCAACGGGGTGCGATCACCGGACTCATCGGCCCCAACGGGGCCGGCAAGACCACCTTCTTCAACCTGATCACCGGCTTCGACAAGCCGAACACCGGGACCTGGGCACTCAACGGCGAGTCGTTGGGAAAACTCGTGCCCCATCAGGTCTCGCGCCGCGGAATGGTCCGCACGTTCCAGCTGACCCGCGCGCTGGCCAAACTCAGTGTGCTGGACAACGTCCGCCTGGGCGCTCGGTCGCAACGCGGCGAGAACTTCTTCGCCGCCCTGGCCCCGTGGACCTGGCGGTCGCAAGAGGCCGACGTGACCGAACGGGCGCACGCCCTGCTCAAACGGTTCAAGCTGGACGCCAAGGCGCAGGACTATGCCGGATCGTTGTCCGGTGGGCAACGCAAGCTGCTCGAGATGGCACGCGCACTGATGTGTGACCCCGAGGTGGTCATGCTCGACGAACCGATGGCCGGAGTGAACCCGGCCCTCACCCAGAGCTTGCTCGAACACATCAAGTCGCTACGCGACGAGGGCAGGACGGTGGTCTTCGTCGAGCACGACATGGACGTGATCCGCGACATCAGCGACTGGGTGGTCGTGATGGCGCAGGGATCGGTCATCGCCGAGTCACTGCCGCATCGCCTCGGCGAGAACGAGGCTGTGGTCGAGGCGTACCTCGGCGGCCATCATGACCAGATGCTCGAGTTCGACGCCGACGGCAACCCGGTCGGCGCCACCGCCGAGTTGGCCGAGGAGGTGGACGACGCCGTGGCGAAGGCCCTGCAGGCAGGCGGCGATCTGTCCACTGCGGGCACGCATCCCACCGGAGCCGAGGAGAAGACACTGTGACCGATCCGCAGGCCCTGAGCCCGGCCGAACTGGCCGCGACCCCCGAGGAACACCAGCGTCGGGCGGTGAACTCCCTGATCCGCGCCGACGACATCACCGCGGGTTATCTTCCCGGGATCAACATCCTCGAAGGCTGCAACTTCTACCTCGACCAGGGCGAGATCGTCGGCATCATCGGCCCCAACGGCGCCGGGAAGTCGACGTTGCTCAAGGCCCTGTTCGGCCTGATCCCCATCCGCAAGGGTGCGGTCACCATGGGCGGCGAGAACATCACCTCCGCCAAGGCACACCGCCTGGTGCAGCTGGGGGTGGGCTACGTGCCGCAGACCCAGAACGTCTTCCCGTCCCTGACCATCGAAGAGAACCTCGAGATGGGGATCTTCCTGCGGCCGAAAAAGTTCGCGGAACGGTTCGATGCGGTCGCCGACCTCTTCCCGCTGCTGTCCGAGCGGCGCAAGGTGAAGGCCGGGTCGCTGTCCGGCGGAGAACGGCAGATGGTGGCGATGGGGCGCGCGCTGATGATGGAGCCCGCGGTACTGCTGCTCGACGAGCCGTCGGCGGGACTGTCCCCGATGTTCCAGGACCAGGTGTTCATCCGTTGCAAGGCCATCAACGCCACCGGCGTCTCGATCATCCTCGTCGAACAGAACGCCCGGCGCTGCCTGCAGATCTGCGACCGCGGGTACGTGCTCGACCAGGGCCGCAACGCCTACACCGACACCGGCGAGTCGTTGCGCAACGACCCCAAGATCATCGAGCTCTACCTCGGCACTCTGGCCGGCAGCTCCGAGAAGACAGTCGAGGCCCCCAAGAAGGTCGACACCCAGGAGTAGGTGACCGACCCGCCGAGCTGATCTGGCGCGCAGGGCCCACACGGCACACAGACGACGACCCCGGTACGGAGATCTCCGTACCGGGGTCGTGGTGTCAGACGCGGTGGATCGACCTACTTGGCGGCCACCGACACGTACTTGCGCACCGGATCGAGCAGCTTGTTGTCCTTGTCGAACTCCAAGATCCCGTACGACCCGATGGACGGCTCGCCCGCGGAGTTGAAGTCGAGCGTGCCGGTGATCCCGTCGTAGTCGATGTCGGTGCCCTTGTTCACCAGATCAAGGCAGGCCTTGTAGTCGGTGCACTTGGTGCCGCCGGAGGTGACCTTGTTGATCTCGGCGGCGATGGAGCGGCCGTTGGTCGACTTGGCTTGTGCTGCAGCCAAAGCCGAAATCACCGTGGCGTCGTAGCTCTCACCGCCGTAGTTGAAGTCGACCAGCTTCGGGTCGACCGACTTCAGGCGCTCTTGGAAATCCTTGCCGGTGTTGGTCAGCGGCGTGGTGCCCTTCATGCCCTTGAGTAGCCCCTTGCCCACAGCCTCACCGAGCGCGTTGCCCATGTTGCCGTCGACGCCGTAGACCGACTTCCCGTCGGTCGGGCCGATGCCCACCTCGTGCATGCGGTTGATGATCTTGGCGCTCTCGTCGAAGCCGATCACCGCGATGCCGTCGGGGTTGAAGTTCTTCACCTTGTCGATCTCGGCGTTGAACGACTGGGCGTTGGGGTCGTAGATGATCTTCTGGATCTGATCCGATGGGATGCCTGCCGCCTCAAGGTTCTTGATGGCGTTGTCGGCCAGGCCCGTTCCGTACGGGTCGTTGAGCGCCAGGATCGACAGCCGCTGCACACCGTCGGCCGCGATGGTCTGGGCGAGAGCCTGACCCTGCAGGGTGTCCGATGGCGCGGTGCGGAAGTACTGACCCTTGTCCTTGTAGCAGGTGAACTGCGCTGAGGTGTTTGCCGGGGAGAACATGACGACGCCGGCGGTGGCGATCTTGTCGATCACCTTCAGCGACACCGACGACGACGCGGCCCCGACGATCACCTGTGCGCCACCGGCGATCTCGCGGTCGACCGTGGCACTGGCGGTGTCGGTGGTGGTGTCACCGGAGTCACCGGTGATCTCCTCGACCGGCTTGCCGAGTACGCCGCCGGCCTCGTTGATGTCCTTGACCGCGAGCTTGACGCCTGCGAACTCGGGGGGCCCGAGGAAGGCGAGGCTTCCGGTGGCCGGGAGCAGAGTGCCCACCTTCAGCGGTCCGGTGCTGACCGGACCCGGCGTGGCGACATCCGGGGCGCAGTCGAGCTTCTGCGCCAGCCCCAGACCCGCAGGCGCCGGGGTCGATTCGACCGCGACGCTCGCAGGCGCGCCGGAACTGCTGTCGCCGCTCGAGCCAGAACTGTTGTCGCTGCTACAGGCAGCAAGCGTCAGCACCGATACCGCTGCGACGACTGCACCACTCATCAGATGGCGACCCGACATCAATGTTTCTCCTCATGTGGACGTTCGTTGTGCACAACACCGCAACCGGGCAAATCCGACCCCAGGGGACCCACGACCCGCCGGCGGTGCGGTAAAGCTAGCGCGCTTGTGTTGCCCGCGAGTAACGATCCCCGAAAACTGCGTCCGTGTCGCGCCGAGCACGCCTCGTCCGTGCCGTACACCCGAACGCAGGGTCGTAGGGACACTCGGCTCAGGAGAGGCGGGGCTCCCCGTCGGTGTCGAGGGTCTCGATGATCACCGTCGCCACCGCCTTCATCGTCGTCCGCCGATCCATCGCCGCGCGTTGAATCCACTTGAACGCCTCGGGTTCGGTCAGCGACTGACTGCTCATCAGCAGCCCCTTGGCGCGCTCGACCATCTTGCGTGTCTCCAGCCGGTCGCTGAGGTCGGCGACCTCCGATTCCAGCGTCGTCAGCTCGGTGTAGCGGCTCACCGCCAACTCGACCGCCGGGACCAGATCCGACTTGGTGAACGGCTTCACCAGATACGCCAGCGCACCGGCGTCGCGGGCCTTCTCCACGAAGTCGCGTTGCGCGAACGCCGTCAACATCACCACCGGCGCCAACCGCTTGCGAGCGATCTCCGCAGCGGCATCGATACCGTCACGCACAGGCATCTTGATGTCCATGATGACCAGATCCGGCCGTAGCGATTCAGTCAGGTCGACCGCGATCTGACCGTTCGGCGCCTCGCCCACCACGTCATAGCCCTCCTCGCGGAGCATCTCGATCAGATCCATCCGGATCAGCGAGTCATCCTCGGCCACCAACACGCGGTGAGCGGGAGCTGGTGATGGACCCGACGATGCCGCTGGTTCGACTGTCACTTCGAGCACCTCCAGATCGTGGGACTCGACGGCTGCGGGCCGCGACGAGCTGAGGAGACAGTACCGGTTGGCGATTGTCGTCGCTGATCCACTAACGTGGTCCCGCGCGCCGCTGCCGGGCAGCTGCGCCCGACGCCCCCGTAGCCCAATTGGCAGAGGCAACGGATTCAAAACCCGTCCAGTGTCAGTTCGAGTCTGACCGGGGGCACTCACCGCACGCGAACTTCTCAGCTCTGGTCACACGCCCCACGGGTGCGTGCAATGCACCCCGACCCCCGTGCGGCACCGACAACTGCCTACGAATCCGTTCCCGCCGTCTCGCATTGACTGTCAATTCGTGACCTTCGAAAACGGCAGGCGTCGGCTTCTGCCCCCAATCGTGACCGTGGACGACCCCGGGACCAGGGTCAGCTGTGGAGAATAAGAGGTGATGCCGTCCACCTCGTCGCCCCGCCAACCGTCGCCCACCGGCGATGAAAGTCGTTCCCGCACAACGTCGCGCGGCGCCACCCGGTTCGCGACCAACCGATCAGCGATGCGTGTCGACACCCGCGAGAACCAACGACACAGCGGCGTCGATGACATGGTCGCCGGGGACCAGACCGTGCATGAGGATCGGCCAGATCACCGCGCCGGTCAGCATCGCGACCGCGGCGTCGACCGCTGCCGCCGCGGACACCTCCGACAGCATCGATCGCAGTCGGCTCTCCTGATCGGCAACCAGCCTGCGCCGGATGTCGGCGATCTCTTCGTGATCGGCACCCCACTGTGCCAACGCGACGTACACCCGGCCCAGGTTGCGCTCGACCGTCCCGGCCCGCATGGCACGCAACTCGGCCGCGAGATCGACCTTCAGGTCGCCCGTGGGAGCGGCGTGCGGGATGGAGTCGACCGCGGTCAAGGCCATCGCGATGAGGTCGACCCGCGACGGCCAATGGGTGTAGAGCGTGGTCTTCGAGTAGCCGGCGGCGCGAGCGACGACAGAGTGGGTCACTTCCTCCCACCCACGCCTCACCAGGACATCGAGCGCGGCGCGGGCCACGTCGGCACGGGTCCGGGCAACCCGGGCGTCCTCCCCCGGTTCCCGAGAATGGCCGGTCGGCATCGGAGCTCGTCACCTCCTCGATCACGACGTCAATCGCACGTTTGTTGTCGGAGAGAAAATACCTGTTGTCCTGGCGGTCCAGTACTGTACTGTTGGGTCACCAATATCCGTCTCGGCGTGGAAAACTCACGGCGCCAACGGATTTCGACGAGTCGCGCGCCTGTTCGTCGCTCGTATCCCCTGCACGCGATCCGCCTCGACGGGCGCGTCTCACAGCCTCTTCAGGAGGAAAACCCATGCCGTACATACTCTTCGGGTCGATCAGCACCGTGGCCGACACGTCGGAACTGCAACGCCAGGCCTTCAACACCGCATTCGCCGCGCATCACCTGAACTGGTCGTGGACACGCGATGACTACCTCGCGATGCTCGACACCAGCGGCGGCGAGCATCGCATCCGAGAGTACGCCCACGCCCAGGGCCAGACCGTCGATGCCGCGGCAGTACACGCCACCAAGACCGCCGTGTTCGCCGACCTGATCAGCCCCGCCACCGTGACCGCCCGGCCCGGCGTGGCGGCCACGGTCACGGCCGCACGGGCCGCAGGCATCCCGGTGGCGTTCGTGACCTCGACTGCGCGGAGCACGGTCACCGCGCTGCTCGACGCCCTCGCGCCCGAGCTCGGCCGCGACGCGTTCGATCTGGTCGTCGACATCGAGTCGGCGGGTGCGGCCAAGCCCGATCCGGCCGCATATCTCTTCGCGCTGCGAAAGCTCGGTGCCCAGCCCGGCGACTGCGTGGCCATCGAGGACAACCTCGGCGGGCTCGCGGCAGCGCGCGCGGCCGGCATCACCTGCGTGGCCTTTCCCAACCAGAACACCGCACACGCCGACTTCGCCGACGCGCACACCGCCAGCAGCGAACTGGACTTCACCGAGCTGAAATCACTGGCTCTCGCCGGGGCCTGAGCAGCATCTGCCCACCCGGTCCCACCACCCGATTCATCTGTCTCGAGGAGTACCCATGAGCACCATCCAGGCCAGTGTCACCGTCACCGACACCTCGTTCCACGTCGAGGGTTACGAGAAGATCGAGTACGACTTGATCTATGTGACAGGGGTTTTCGATCCCGCCAACACCGAGCTCGCCGACAGCTACCGCGCCTACGGCCGTACGTTGATGGTGATCGACAAGAACGTGTTGGAGCTCTACCGCGAGCAGATCGAGGCCTACTTCGCCGCGCATTCGATCGAGCTGACGATCGTCGAGGTCGGAATCGCGGAGAAGGCAAAATCGCTGGAGACGTTCGAGGAGATCGTCACCGCGTTCGACGCCTTCGGGCTGGTCCGCACCGAGCCGGTGCTGGTCGTGGGCGGCGGCCTGACCACCGACGTAGCCGGCTACGCGTGCGCGAGCTACCGCCGCAGCACCCCTTACATCAGGATCCCGACGACGCTGATCGGACTCATCGACGCCAGCGTGTCCATCAAGGTCGCGGTCAACCACGGCAAGCACAAGAACCGGCTCGGTGCCTACCACGCCTCGAGCAAGGTGCTGCTCGACTTCTCCTTTCTGGCAACGCTTCCCGAAGATCAGGTGCGCAACGGGATGGCCGAGCTGATCAAGATCGCGGTGGTGGGCAACCTCGAGATCTTCGAGCTCCTCGAAGCCCACGGACCCGACCTGCTCCGTACTCGCTTCGGGCACCTCGACGGTTCGGCCCGACTCCGCGAGGACGGCGCCCGACTCACCCACCAGGCCATCGAGACGATGTTGCACCTCGAGGCACCGAACCTGCACGAACTCGACCTCGACCGGGTGATCGCGTTCGGTCACACCTGGAGCCCCACCCTGGAATTGGCACCGAGTGAACCGTTCTTCCACGGCCATGCGATCGCCATCGACATGGCCCTGTCGACCACGTTGGCCGAACGGCGCGGACACATCACCGTGGCCGATCGCGACCGGGTGCTGACCGTCATGAGCGACCTCGGCCTGTCGCTCGACAGCCCGTACCTGACCGCAGAGCTGCTGACCGAGGCCACCGCCTCGATCCTGCGGACTCGCGACGGGCTGCTCCGGGCGGCGGTGCCCAACCCCATCGGCATCTGCCACTTCATCAACGACCTCAGCGACGCGGAGTTGACCGACACCCTGGAGATCCACCGGAAGATCTGCGCCGAGTTCGCACGGGCGGGCGACGGCGTGGACGCTTTCACCGCACCCGTCGGATGACGCCGACGACCATCCCGCCCACCGCCCACACCGCGACGCGACCCGGTTCGCCGCCGGGTCGACCGGTCACCCCGTCGACCATCATCGCCGCGGAGATCGGCGCACTGCGCGATGAGTTGAGCGTCGCCGGTCACCTCACCCCCGAGCTCGGCGCTCGCCTCGATCGACTGCACCGTCTGGCTGCGGGACTCGAGCCCTACGTCGGCGAGTGCACCAGCCCACCGTCGCGTGCATTGACGCAACTGGCCCATCGGACCGCCGAGACCCCCTGGTTCGGTGACGGTGCCGCAGCGCATGTGGTGCCGTTGGAGCAGGAGATGCTCTCGGGGCATGTGGAGGGTGCCCTGCTGGGGTTCCTGGTGGCGATGTCACAGGCCCGTCGGATCCTGGAGGTCGGGATGTTCACCGGGTACGCCACGCTGGCGATGGCGCAGGCCCTCGACGACGACGGGACGGTGGTGGCCTGTGAGCTCGATCCGGCGGTGGCCGAGTTCGCGCGCGCTGGTTTCGCGGCTTCCCCTGCGGGACAGAAGATCTCGGTCCACGTCGGGCCAGCCGGCGACACCCTGACCGGGTTCGCCGCGCAACCACCCGCCGAGCGTCCGGTTTTCGACCTCGTCTTCATCGACGCCGACAAACCCGGCTACCTCGGGTATCTGGAGACCATCCTGTCGGGTGGACTGCTGGCCGAGCACGGAACCGTGGTGGTGGACAACACCCTCATGCAGGGCGAGCCCTACCTGGACTGCGACGAACGATCGCCCAACGGCGAGGCCATCGCGGCGTTCAACGCCGCAGTTCGCGACGACCCACGCGTGGTTCAGGTGCTGCTGCCCATCCGGGACGGAGTGACACTGATCCGGCGGCGACCGGAGGCGAGCACGCCCCGATGAACCGCCGGACGACGAGACGCACGATCACCAGCATCGGGACAGCGAACACCGGGGCGTCGAACACCGGCGGTGGCGTGGCCCAAGCGCTACGCACCATCGGTGTGCTCGGCCTGCTCGCCACCGTGCTGCCGATCAACCTGGTGATCACCACCGTCGCCTGGGCGACCACCATCGCCGGGGTCGCCTCGCCGACGGTGACGCCCGCGTCGCGTCGGCGCACCGTGCTGATCACCGGCGGCAAGATGACGAAGTCGCTGGCGATCGCACGGGCCATGCATCTGGCCGGGCATCGAGTGGTGCTGTGCGAGGCGGCAAAGTACCGGTGGACCGGACATCAGTTCTCCCGCGCGGTCGACGTCTTCTGCACCACCCCCGACCCGAGTGCACCTGGCTATGCCCACGCGCTTCGCGACATCGTGCTCGCCGAGGGCGTCGACGTGGTGATCCCCGTGTCGAGTCCGGCCTCGAGCATCCCCGAGGCCGCTGCTCGGGTGGTCCTCGACGAGGTGTGCGAGGTGATCCATGGCGACATCTCGACGGTCCGCATGCTCGACGACAAGGACGAGTTCACGGCCACCGCGCGAGCTCTCGGTCTGTCGGTGCCCGACTCGTGCCGCATCACCGACCCGCACGGGGTGGAGACCTTCGACTTCCCGCCGGGCCGCACGTACATCCTCAAACGCATCGCCTACAACCCGGTCGGACGGATGGACCTGACCCCCCTGCGACGCGAGACACCCGCCGAGAACGCCGCATTCGCACGCAGCCTCGGCATCACCGCCGACGACCCGTGGATCCTGCAGGAGTTCATCACCGGCCGCGAGTACTGCACGCACGGGACCGTGCGGGCGGGCCGACTGCAGGTCTATGCCTGCTGCGAGTCCTCGGCGTTCCAGATCAACTACGAGATGGTCGACAAGCCCGCCATCCGGACCTGGGTCGAGAGATTCCTCGCCGCAACCGATCTCACCGGGCAGGCATCATTCGACTTCATCGAGTCGGCCGACGGGACCCCGTATGCGATCGAGTGCAATCCGCGCACCCACTCGGCGATCACCATGTTCTACGACCACCCCGACCTCGCCGCCGCCTACGTCGACAACCGCAGCGGGACAATCGAACCCACTCTCACCTCCCGCCCCACCTACTGGCTGTACCACGAGATCTGGCGGCTGCTCACCGAACCGGATCGGCGTGCTCGGATCTCGACGATCATGCGCGGCACCGACGCCATCTTCACCCGCTGGGACCCACTGCCGTTCTTGATGGTCCACCATCTGCAGATACCGAGCCTGCTGGTGGCAAACCTGCGTGGCCGACGCCGATGGTCACGGATCGACTTCAACATCGGCAAGCTCGTCGAACCCGGCGGAGATTGATGACCAGGGCAGCCACCGGCACCTCCCGGACGGTGCTCCACCTCGTCGGCTCCCCTACCGACGACTTCCACCTCGATCTGTCGATCGTGTACGCCCGGGGATGCCTGGCGGCGTTGAGCGCGCGAGATCGCGACCAGCACCACATCGCTCTGGTACATCCGGACCGGACCTGGCGCTTCCCGGTCGACCTGACCGCCGATTCCATCGCCGACTCGACGCCGATGGCGATCGCCGAAGCCATCTCCCACATCCTGTCGTTGGGCGTGGATGTGGCTGTGCCCCAGATGTTCTGCCACGCGGGCATGACATCGTACCGCTCGTTGCTCGAGGTGATCGGCGTCGAGTTCCTGGGCAACCGTGGTGAAACGATGGCGTTGGCGGCCGACAAGGCGCGCACCCGCGCCGTGGTGGCGACGGCAGGCGTCGCGGTGCCCCGGGGCGAGGTGCTGGCCGCCGGCGAATCGGCCACGCTCACCCCGCCGGTGGTGGTGAAACCGGTTGCCTCGGACAACTCGGTGGGGGTCACGCTGGTGACCGAGGCGAGCCAGTTCCCCGCCGCCGTCACCGCCGCCCAGCTCCCCTCCGGGGTGGCGTTGGTGGAGGAGTTCATCGCTCTCGGCCGAGAAGTGCGGTGCGGCATCATCGTCCGCGACGGCGCTCCGGTGGTGCTACCCCTCGAGGAGTACGCCGTGGACGCCCACACCCGGCCGATCCGTCGGCCCGAGGACAAGCTGGCCCGCACCGACGGAGAGCTGTTCCTGGTGGCCAAGGACGTGACCCGGGCATGGATCGTCGACCCCACCGACCCGATCAACGCACGCGTGGCGGCGATGGCAGTGCGGGCACACCGAGCCCTGGGGTGCCGACACCACAGCCTCTTCGACTTCCGGATCGACCCGCAGGGCAATCCCTGGTTCCTGGAGGCGGGCCCCTACTGCTCGTTCTCGCCGAGCAGTGTGATCGCGGTGATGGCGCGGGCCGCAGGCATCGACGTCACCACCCTGTTCGACATCGCCGTCGACGAACTGCTCTCGACGCACGAACCCAGACCTGGCCGAAACCACCCCGACGACCCGACATCAGGAGTCTGAGCACGATGCAGATCCGAACCGAATCACCCTGTGGAGCAACGGTCCTCGACCATGACGTGGCGGCGACGAGCGAGGACGACATCGCGGTGCTGCGAGGTCTGCTCGGCACCCATGGGGTCCTGGTGTTCCCCGATCAGGACGTCGACGACACCGGATTCCTGGCCTTCCTCACCGCCTTCGGCGATCCGATGTTCACCCCCGGCGAGACCCCGGTACCCGGACACCCCGACCTCAACGTGATCTCCAATGTCGGGCGGACGACCACCCCGCGGTCGGTGTTCCACACCGACACCAGCTACGTCCCCACTCCGCCGGCGTACACGGCTCTGGTGGCCAAGCAGGTACCGGCGCGCGGCGGACAGACCCTGTTCGCCGATCAATACTCGGCGTATGACGCAATGCCCGCAGCGCTGCACGCCAAGCTGGCGGGACGGACCATCACCCATGCCGCCGGCGCCATCGACAACGGTGTCGAGGCCCGGGCCGATCATCCTGCGTTCCTACAGCACCCCGTGTCGGGCCGCACTGCGGTGTACGTCTCCACCCCAGCGCGCTGTGTCGCGGTCAGCGGGATGGACGACGAGCAGTCCGCCGAGCTGATCGGAGCGCTCTACGAGCACTGCACCCGGGATGAGTTCGTGCTCCGCCATTCCTGGCGCGCTGGCGATGTGGTCATGTGGGACAACCGATGTGTCCTCCATCGGGCCGATCACTCCGAGGTGATCGGCGATCGGGTGATGCACCGGGGAATGGTCTGCGACCGGGCGACGCCCGGCGACCACAGCTGACGATCACCGCAGCCGAGCTCACCCGTACTGTCGGGTGACCACCTGGGCCCGGATCTGGGTGATGTTGTCGCGCAATAAGTCTGAAACGAGCTCATCGGTACGCGGGTCGGCCAGGATCTCGAAGATGACGCGAAGCGTTGTCTCGCTGGTCAACTCGAGAATCTCCCGGTGGAACGGCAGGTACCGCACGTAGCCGGCCTTGGGGTCGGAGACGATCTTCTCGGCCACCATGGCCTTGATCTCCACACGGTTCTCTTCCAGCGCCGAGGCGATGTTGCGGGTGTAGTGGCCGGTCTTGAGCACCGCGGCCACCTCGTCGAGGACGGCCACCGTGATCGGGTGTTTGACGCGATCGACCACCTCGTCGGTGAAGCGGTTGATCAAGGTAACCACCCATGGGGGCTGCTTGCCGCGACGCACGAAGTAGCGACCGACCAGCCAACCGATCCCAACGAGAACCACGATCGCGAACAACACCCAGCCCAGGATCGCAAACGCTGCACCCACCGAAGTCTCCATCACCCCAGCATGCCGAGGAATCCACACACGCGCCCGTGGTGGGTGCGGATGGCCATCGCGGCTGCCACGTCAGGGGCCAGGAGGTCGGCGGCTGAGATGGTCGGTTGGGATGGTCGGTTGGGATGGTCACGGTTGGTGGACTCGGGGCGGAAAGTGCCGGATCAATGCCTCCTGTGCCACCGTCACCGCCAGTCGCCCCTCGCGGGTGAAGAACCGCCCGGCCGCCAATCCGCGTGAGCCCGATGCCACCGGCGACTCGGTGGCGTAGAGCATCCACTCGTCGAACCGGAACGGACGGTGAAACCACATCGAATGGTTCACGGTGGCCGCGAACAGTCGGTCGATCCCCCACGACAGACCGTGCGTGGTGATCACCGAGTCGAGCACCGTGGTGTCGGAGGCGTAGCAGGTGACGGCGGCGTGCAGCAGTGGGTCGTCGGGCAAGCGTCCATCTGCCCGCATCCACACCCGATTGTCCTGGCGCCGCTCACCGGAATCGCGTGCCTTCCAGGTCGGATCGTTGGCGAATCGGATGTCGATGGGATGCAGTGCGTTGATGAACACTGCGATGTGTTCTTCGAAACCCTCGAAGTGGTCGCCGAGCGGCGGTAGGTCTTCGGGATAGGGGACATCAGGGATCTCGACGGCATGTTCGAGACCGGCGGCGGTGTCCTGGAAGGCGACGAGCATGGTGAAGATCTCGAGGTCGCCCTGCACCGCGGTCACCTGTCGGTTGGCGAAGGTGCGAGCGTCGCGAGAACGATGGACGTGATACTCCAGCGGCTGGGTGACGTCACCGCTGCGGATGAAGTGCGCGTGCAGCGCGTGCACCGGTGGCGCACCTTTGAACAGGGTGCGCCCGGCGGCGATCACACCTTGCGCCAGCAACTGCCCGCCGAACGTTCGCGAGGTGGTCTGCTCAGGGTGGCGCCCGACGAACCGATCAGGACCGCACGCTGTGATGTCCAACAACGCGACCAGCGTATCGAGGTCACTCTGCATGGTCGGTGCTCCGCCGGTCGGGATGAACATCTGGTCCGACGGGTTCAGAAGGTGTCCTTCGGCTCCGCGATCAGGGTCTCAGTGATCCTCCTCACCGATGCGGTGAACGTGGATCAGATTTGTCGAGCCTACGGTACCCGGGGGTGCCCCGGCCACGATCACCACCTGATCGCCGACGTTGAGCCGTGAGATCTTCAGCAATGAGCTGTCGACCTGTCGGATCATCGCATCGGTGGTCTCCACCCGATCGACGAGGAACGTCTCGGTACCCCAACTCAGCGCGAGTTGACTGCGCACCTCCGGCAGCGGGGTGAACGCCAACAACGGCAGCCTGGTGTGCAGCCGCGCCAGTCGACGCACGGTGTCGCCGGACTGGGTGAACGCCACCAGCGCCTTGGCGTCGAGTCGCTCACCGATGTCGCGTGCGGCGTAGGAGATGATGCCGCGCTTGGTGCGTGGGACGTGACTCAGCGGAGGCACATCCCGCGAGCCGTTCTCGGCGGCCGAGACGATCCGGGCCATCGTGCGCACGGTCTCCATCACGTGCTTGCCCACCGACGTCTCCCCGGACAACATCACCGCGTCCGCACCGTCGAGCACGGCGTTGGCCACATCAGACGCCTCGGCCCGGGTGGGTCGAGAGTTCTCGATCATCGACTCCAACATCTGGGTGGCCACGATGACGGGCTTGGCGTTCTCCCGTGCGATCTGGATGGCCCGCTTCTGCACCAGTGGCACATCCTCGAGGGGTAGCTCCACCCCGAGGTCGCCGCGTGCGACCATCACGGCATCGAAGGCCAGCACGATCGCCTCGAGGTTGTCGACCGCCTCGGGCTTCTCGAGCTTGGCGATCACCGGTACCCGTCGGCCGATCCGGTCCATCACCTCATGCACCAGCTCGATGTCAGAGGGTGACCGCACGAACGACAGTGCCACGAGGTCGACCCCGAGCCGCAGCGCGAACTCGAGGTCGGCGATGTCCTTCTCCGACAGCGCCGGGACCGACACGTTCATGCCCGGCAGCGAGACGCCCTTGTTGTTGCTGACCGGTCCACCTTCGGTGACCCGACACAGCACGTCGTTGCCCTCGATGTCGACGACGCTCAGACCCACCTTGCCGTCGTCGACGAGGAGACGATCACCCGGTTGGGCGTCGGCGGCCAGCTCGCGATAGGTGGTGGAGACCCGATCGTGGGTGCCCTCGATCTCCTCGACGGTGATCCGGATCAACTCGCCGGTGGCCCACTCGGTGCGACCCTGGGCGAACCGACCGAGTCGGATCTTGGGCCCCTGCAGATCGGCCAGGATGCCCACCGCTCGGCCCGTCGTGTCGGATGCCTCCCGAACCCGCTTGTACATCGCCTCGTGGTCGGCGTGGGAGCCGTGGCTGAAGTTCAATCGGGCCACGTCCATTCCGCTCTCGACGAGTTCGCGGACCCGTTCGTTCGAGTCGGTGGCCGGTCCGAGGGTGCAGACGATCTTGGTTCGACGGTTCACCCGGACGAGCCTAGTCCCGAGGTGCTGTCATCTCCATCACAGCGCCGACTTGTCATCCGATGTGCATCGTCGAGCACAGCACACGACACTGAGCGCGGCCCGCACCGCCGCCGCGCCCCCTCGGATCTGGTCGCGCCCGCCGATCGAACACCCCGATCAGACACCCCGAGCACTAGCCGACGATGACCGATCGTCATCGCGGTGAGAGCGGCCGAGCAGCAGGATGCACCGGCGCGGGTAGATCCGAGGACCCCATCAGGTACTCGTCGACTCCCCTTGCTGCCGAACGTCCTTCGGCGATCGCCCACACCACCAGCGAGGCGCCGCGATGGGCATCACCGCACACGAAGACACCTTCGGCGTCGGTGTGCCAATCGGCCGAGCAGCCGATGGTCCCACGCGAGCCCCGCGTGAGCCCGAGATCGTCGAGCAGCGTCGATGGCTCAACACCTTCGAAGCCGATCGCGAACAACGCCATGTCACAGGGGATCTCGAACTCGGGGCCGACTGGACGGATCGAGCGCCCGCCGTCGTCAGCACGCACCACCTCGACCTCGGCGAGCACCAGGTGCGACACCTGCCCCGTCGAATCGCCTCGAAACCGTTGTACCGCAACCTGATGCCGGCGTTGTCCACCCTCGTCGTGCGACGACGAGCTACGCATCACCAGCGGCCAGGTGGGCCACGGCGAGAGCGCGTCGTCGCGTTCGGTCGGCAGGGCCGGGTTGTAGTCGAGCTGGGTCACCGAGGCGGCCCCCTGGCGATGCGCGGTGCCCAGACAGTCCGCGCCGGTGTCGCCGCCACCGATGATCACCACGTGTTTACCCGCAGCCGTGATGGTCGACGGGCCGTCGCCCTCGCACTCGCGGTTGGCGGCCACGAGATGTTCCATCGCCAGATGGATCCCCGCCAGATCACGACCTGGCACCGGGTTGTCGCGGGCATCGAGTGCGCCCAGCGCCAGCACCACCGCGTCGTGGGCGTCACGCAACTGCGCCACGGTGACGTCGACCCCGACCTCACATCCGGTGCGGAATCGTGTTCCCTCGTCTTGCATCTGACCGATTCGCCGATCGATGTCGGACTTCTGGAGTTTGTACTCGGGGATCCCATAGCGCAGCAGTCCCCCGAGCCGATCGTCCCGCTCATAGACCGTCACCTGATGTCCGGCCCGGGTAAGTTGTTGGGCGGCAGCCAATCCCGCCGGCCCCGAGCCGACCACGGCCACCGATTTCCCGCTCTGATGGGCCGCCACCTCGGGCTTGATGTGGCCGGCGTCCCAGGACATCTCGGCGATGGTCTTCTCGATGCGCTTGATCGTGACCGCGCCGCCGGTGTCGGACTCGGCGATGGACAACACGCACGCCGACTCGCAGGGGGCGGGACAGATCTTGCCGGTGAACTCGGGGAAGTTGTTCGTCGCGTGCAGTCGCGCACTGGCCGCCTCCCAGCGGTCGCGCCGGACGAGGTCGTTCCACTCCGGGATCAGGTTGCCCAGCGGGCAGCCCGCAGAACCCGAGTGACAGAACGGAATCCCGCAATCCATGCAGCGACGCGCCTGGGTGGCCACCTCGATGCGAAGCTCCCGCAGGTCACGATCGACGTAGACATCGCGCCAATCGCCCACCCGCTGCGCCGGTGGTCGGGCGATCTCGTCGCGGCGCGAGACCTCCAGGAATCCACGTGGGTCAGCCACGAGCAGCCTCCATGATCGCGGTGTCCACGTCGCGGCCCTCGGCCTGAGCCATTCGCGCGGCGTCGAGCACCCGTTGATAGTCGGTCGGCATCACCTTGGTGAAGGCCAGACACCGCCGGGGCCAGTCCGCCAGGATCGACGCACCGGCGGTGGACCCGGTGAGGTGAGTATGGGTGGTGATGGCTTCGCGCAACCAGAGCAGATCATCGGGGTCAGGGCGCTGCAACGCCACCATCGCAGTGTTCACCCGACTCGGGTCGAGGTCGTGGACGTAGGCGATGCCACCTGACATCCCGGCCGCGAGGTTGCGCCCGGTCGGCCCCAGCACCACTACCCGCCCACCGGTCATGTACTCGCACGCGTGGTCACCCACACCCTCGACCACCGCGGTCGCTCCGGAGTTGCGGACCGAGAACCGTTCGCCCACCCGGCCGCGCAGATAGACCTCACCGGAGGTGGCCCCGTACAGCAGGGTGTTGCCCGCGATCACCTGATCCTGCGCCACGAAGGTCGCCGCCGGGTCCGGACGCACGATCACCTTTCCGCCGCACAGTCCCTTGCCCACGTAGTCGTTGGCGTCCCCGGCCAGGTCGATGGTGATGCCGCGCGGCAGGAATGCACCCAGCGACTGCCCCGCCGACCCGGTGAGCCGCACCGTGATGGTGTCGTCGGCCAGCCCTGCGGCACCGTAGCGACGGGTGACCTCGGAGCCGAGCATCGTGCCCACGGTGCGGTTGACGTTGCGTACGGGCAGCTCAAGGGTGACCGGGTGCGCATCCTGCACCGCACCTTCGGCCAACGCGATCAGGGTCTGATCCAGCGCCCGGTCCAGACCGTGGTCTTGGGTCACCACACGCCGACGCGCTCCCTCGGTGGGCGGCGTGGTGAAGATCGGGCGCAGGTCGAGGCCTGCGCTCTTCCAATGCGCCACCCCAGCTGCGGTGTGCAGCAGATCCGCCCGGCCGATCGCCTCGTCCAGAGTCCGCAATCCCAAGCGCGCCAGGTGTTCTCGCACATCCTGGGCGACGAACCGAAAGAAGTTGACGATGTGGTCGGCCTTGCCGGTGTACCGAGACCGCAGCACCGGGTTCTGAGTGGCAATACCCACCGGGCAGGTGTCGAGATGACACACCCGCATCATGATGCAGCCGGCCACGATGAGCGGCGCGGTGGAGAACCCGAACTCCTCGGCCCCCAACAGGGCGGCGACCATGACATCGCGCCCAGTCCGTAACGCCCCGTCGCACTGAACGGTGATCCGATCGCGTAATCCGTTGAGCAACAGGGTCTGCTGCGCCTCGGCGAGTCCGATCTCCCACGGCGTACCGGCGTGCTTGAGCGAGGTGAGCGGCGAGGCGCCGGTGCCGCCGTCATGACCGGAGATCAGCACCACGTCGGCGTGCGCCTTGGACACCCCTGCGGCCACGGTGCCCACCCCCACGGCGCTGACGAGCTTGACGTGAACCCGGGCATCGGAGTTGGCGTTCTTGAGGTCGTGGATGAGCTGGGCGAGATCCTCGATCGAGTAGATGTCGTGATGCGGCGGGGGCGAGATGAGGGCCACACCAGGCGTGGAATGCCGCGTCTTTGCGATCCACGGATACACCTTGTAAGCCGGGAGTTGGCCGCCCTCACCGGGTTTGGCCCCCTGCGCCATCTTGATCTGGATGTCGCTGGCGTTGACCAGGTAATCACTGGTCACCCCGAAGCGTCCGCTGGCGACCTGCTTGACCGCGCTGCGCCGAGCGGGGTCGTAGAGTCGCTCGGTGTCCTCACCGCCCTCACCAGAGTTCGATCGGGCTCCGATGCTGTTCATCGCAATCGCCATGGTCTCGTGGGCCTGCGCCGAGATCGAGCCGTAACTCATTGCGCCGGTGTTGAATCGGGTCATGATCGACTCGATGGGTTCCACCTCGTCGATGGGTATCGCGGTCGCGACGTCGGCGAACTCGAACAAGCCTCGCAAAGTTCCGCCCTGCGCCGAGAGTCGGTTCACCTCATCGCAGTAGCGCCGGTACACCTGCTCCTTGCCCGTGGACGTGGCGTGTTGCAGCAGGAACACCGTCTCGGGGGTGAACAGGTGCAGTTCGCCCTCCCGGCGGAACTGGTACTCGCCACCGACCTCGAGGCGCCGATAGACCTGCTCGGTCGCGTTGTCCGGGAACGCGCGCCGATGCCGGATGGCGACTTCTTCGGCCAGTTCCTCCAGTCCCACGCCTTCGATCCGGGACAACGTCCGGGTGAAGTACTCCTCGATTACCTCGCGACTGAGACCCACGGCCTCGAAACACTGTGCGGCAGTGTAGGAACTGACGGTGGAGATACCCATCTTGCTCATCACCTTGAGCACGCCCTTGCCCAACGCCTGCAGGTAGTTGCGCACCGCGCGCGTGGGCTCCACGCCGGTCAGCTCACCTTCGGCGATGAGATCCTCGATCGACTCGAACGCCAGATACGGGTTGACCGCGGCGGCCCCGAACCCGATGAGCAACGCGATGTGGTGCACCTCGCGGGCGTCACCGGATTCGACCACCAACGCCACGCGGTTACGTTCTTTGGTGCGCACCAGATGGTGGTGGATGGCCGACACCGCCAGCAGCGACGGGATGGGGGCATGGTCGCGGTCAGATTCCCGGTCGGAGATGACCAGGGTCCGAGCACCCTCGGCGATCGCCGCGCTGGCGCGGGCACGCAGCTGGCTCAAGGCCGTGGCCAGTCCCGCACCGCCCCCGGTCACATCGAAGTGGGCACGCAGCACCCGTGCGGCAAAGCCCGGATGGTTGCCGTCGTCGTCGATGTGGACGATCTTGGCCAGCTCGTCGTTGTCGAGCACCGGCCAGCGCACCACGATCTGCCGACACGACGCGGCCGTCGGCTGCAACAGGTTGTGTTCGGGGCCCATGACCCGCTGCATCGAGGTGACGATCTCTTCGCGGATGGCGTCGAGTGGCGGATTGGTCACCTGCGCAAAGAGTTCTACGAAGTAGTCGTAGAGCAACCGGGACCGCTGCGAGAGCACAGCCACCGGGGTGTCGGTGCCCATCGATCCCAGCGGCTCGGCTCCCGTGGCCGCCATCGGAGCCAGCAACACCCGCAGGTCCTCTTCGGTGTATCCGAACGTGACCTGTCGTGCCACCACCGACTCGTGACTGGGGACGAAGCGCTCGCGGTCAGGCAGGGTGGCGATGTCGAGTAGCCCGGCGTGCAGCCACTCCTCGTAGGGTTGGGCCCTCGTCAGCTCGGACTTCACCTCATCGTCGGAGACGATGCGGCCGCGCGCGGTGTCGACGAGGAACATCTTGCCCGGCTCCAGCCGGCCTTTGGCCACGACATCGGCGACCGGCAGGTCGAGCACGCCGGACTCCGAGGCCAGGATCACCCGGCCGTCGCGGGTCTGCCACCACCGCCCCGGTCGCAGACCGTTGCGGTCGAGCACCGCCCCGACCACGGTCCCGTCGGTGAAGGTGACGCAGGCCGGCCCGTCCCACGCCTCCATGATCGAAGCGTGAAACCGGCAGAAGGCGCGCCGCGCCGGATCGTCGTAGACGGCGTTCTCCCACGCCTCGGGGACCATCATCATCACGCAGTGGGCCACGTCGCGGCCCCCGAGATGCAGCAACTCCAGCACCTCGTCCAGCGACGCCGAATCCGAGGCCTCTGGCGTACAGATCGGGAACAGCCGGCTCAGGTCTCCTGGGATCAGGTCGGTGGCCAGCAGCGCCTCCCGCGCCCGCATCCGGTTGCGGTTGCCGCGCACGGTGTTGATCTCACCGTTGTGCGCGATGAACCGGAACGGGTGAGCCAACGGCCACGACGGGAACGTGTTGGTGGAGAAACGCGAGTGGACGATCGCGATTGCACTCCGGCAGCGCGGGTCACGCAGGTCAGGGTAGTAGCGGCCCAGCTGGGCGGTGGTCAGCATGCCCTTGTAGACGATGGTGCGACTCGACAGGGACGGGAAGTAGACCCCGGTCCCGGCTCTGCGCACCTCGTCGTCGACCCGCTCGGCCCGTTTACGCAGGGGGTAGACCAGACGGTCGAGGTCGAGCCCGGCGGCCCGTGGTCCTGCGTCGACCGGGTCGACGGTGACGAAGAGCTGCATCATGACCGGCATGCAGGCGCGGGCGGTGGCTCCGATGTCGGCGCCGTCCACGTCGACCGGAACCGCACGCCACCCGAGGATGCGTACCCCTTCGTCGGCCGCGATGGCCTCGACGCGGGCGACCGCGCCAGCGCGCAGTCCGGGATCGACAGGCAGAAAGCAGATCCCCGCGGCGTAGGTGTTCGCGCCGGCGACGGTGGGTGCGGGAAGATCGAACTCCACCTCTGCGCGCAGCATCGCATCGGGCAGCTGGATCAGGATGCCTGCGCCGTCGCCGCTGGTGGTCTCGGCTCCGGCCGCTCCACGATGGTCGAGGTTCTCCAAGGCCAGCAGCCCGTCGGCGACGATGTCGTGTGACGACCGACCGTGCACGTCGCAGACCATGGCCACGCCGCACGCGTCGGACTCGTTGTCCGGGTGGTAGAGGCCCTGGGGGCCGGGGGCGCTGGAGAAGAGCATGAGAACCTCCGCGAGCGCAGCCTGCAATGGGCGGCGCGAAAACGTGGGAATCCTCAGGACGACAGTGGCCCGCGGTGAGAAGTCGACGCTGGCTTCACGGTGAAAGCCGATGGTAACACCGGGATCAGCCGAGTGCGCTGCCCTTTCGGGCCCACCGCGACGGCATCAGGCGGCCTACGGGTGCGTCAGCCACTCGCAGTCGGGGTAGCCGACCCAGAGGCGCTCTCGCCTGCACCGGGCTCTGCGTCGCGACCACCCGACCCGGTGGCCACCGACTCGCCGGTGTCGGGTTCGCCGACTGTCTCGTCGTCAGACCGGCTCGACCGGTTGCGGTACACCTGCGCCGATGTCTCCCGGCCCTTGGGCGCGAGGACGACGTAGGCCACCGCGCAGGCGAAGACGAGCGCCGCGGTGAACAGGTTGATCCGGATACCGAAGATGTGGGTGGCCGCGTCGTCACGCAACATCTCGATGAAGAATCGGCCGACGCAGTACCCGGCCACGTAGAGCGCGAACAGTCGACCGTGGCCGATGCGCAGCCGACGGTCGACGACCACGAGCACCACCACGATCAGCAGGTTCCACAGCAGCTCGTAAAGGAAGGTGGGCTGCACGATCGCGACGACCCTGCCGGTGGATACGCCGTCGATCAGGTTGGGGCCGACGTTGCCGCTGCTGTCGGACCTCTCGTAGATCTTCAAACCCCACGGCAGGCTGGTGGGTCCGCCGTAGAGCTCCTGGTTGAAGTAGTTGCCCACCCGACCGATGGCCTGCGCCAACAGGATCGGGGGCGCGATCGCGTCGCCGAAGGGCGGCAGTTTGATGCCTGCGCGTCGTGCCCCGATCCAGGCGCCGACCCCACCGAGGGCCACCGCACCCCAGATGCCCAGCCCACCGTCCCAGATCTTGACCGCGTCGATCGGCGACTTGGGGCCGTCGCCGAAGTAGGTGTTCCAGTCGGTGGCCAGGTGATAAAGCCGACCACCGAGCAGACCGAACGGGACGGCCCAGATGGCGATGTCGAGGACTTCGCCGTCGCGTCCGCCGCGGGCCTGCCAGCGCTTGTTGCCCCACCAGACCGCGACGATGATGCCGGTGATGATGCATAGCGCGTAGGCGCGGATGGGGAAACCCCCGAGGTGCCAGACCCCCTGCTGCGGGCTGGGGATGTAGGCCAGGACGGTCGGGTCGCTCACCGTGCCACAGTAGCCGAGGGTGCACTGGCCGAACGCACGCCGACGGCGAGCTCGGCGACGAGGTCGCTCAACGCGCTGCCACCGGCCTCGACGGCGCTCACCAGGGCGGATCCGACGATCACGCCGTCGGCGTAGGCCGCTATCTCGGCGGCCTGGGCACCGCTGCGCACGCCGAGTCCGACGCCGATGGGGATGTCGGATTCCGCACGGATGCGCGCGCACAGTTCCGGAGCCGCGTTGGATACCGCGTCGCGGGCGCCGGTGACTCCCATGGTGGAGGCGGCGTAGACGAAACCGCGGCACAGGCTGACCGTCGTGGCCAGCCGCTCCGGAGTCGACGACGGTGCGACCAGGAAGATCGGATCGAGGTGATGGGTGGCGGCCGCGGCCAGCCACGCGTCGGCCTCCTCGGGGATCAGGTTCGGGGTGATCATCCCGCGGCCACCCGCGGCGGCCAGATCACGGGCGAACGCGTCGATCCCGTAGCGCAACACCGGATTCCAGTACGACATCACCACCGGCGCTCCGCCGGCGTCGGCGACCACGTTGCACGCCTGAAAGACGTGGTGGACGCGCGAGCCGGCCCGCAGCGCGGTGTCGGCGGCGTTCTGGATGGTCAGGCCGTCCATCACCGGATCGGAGTAGGCGATGCCGAGTTCGACGATGTCGCAGCCGGCGGTGACGAGCTCACGCATGAGATGCATGGAGGTGGGCACGTCGGGGAAACCCACCGGGAGATAACCGATCAGAGCGGCGCGATTCTCCGCGCGACAGGTCTGAAACACCGACGCGAGCTGTGAATGCGGTTGTGCCCCTGCAACTTCTGGGCCCGCTTTCACTTCTGGGCCCGGTGTCACTTCTGATCTCCGGTCACGTCGGTGTCCTCGTCGAACAACCCGAACCAGCGGGCTGCGGTGTCGACGTCTTTGTCTCCGCGCCCGGAGAGGTTGATGACGATGATCGCGCCGGCGCCGAGTTCGTGACCGAGCGTCAGAGCGCCGGCCACCGCGTGCGCCGACTCGATGGCCGGGATGATCCCCTCGGTCCGGCTGAGCAATGACAGCGCGTTCATCGCCTCGGTGTCGGTGATGGGCCGATACTCGGCGCGGCCGATCTCCTTGAGGTGAGCGTGCTCGGGTCCCACGCCTGGGTAGTCGAGTCCGGCTGAGATGGAATGTGACTCGACGGTTTGGCCGTCCTCGTCCTGCAGCAGGTAGGAGTACGCCCCCTGGAAGGCCCCCGGGGTGCCGCCGCTGAAGGTGGCCGCGTGCCGCCCGGTCTCCACGCCGTCACCGGCCGCCTCGTAACCGATCAGGCGGACGTCGGTGTCGGCGAGGAACGGGTGGAAGATGCCGATCGCGTTCGACCCGCCGCCCACACACGCGACCACGGCGTCGGGCAACCGACCGGCCTGATCGAGGATTTGCGCGCGCGCCTCCATACCGACGATGCGTTGCAGGTCGCGCACCATCATCGGGAACGGATGGGGTCCAGCGGCGGTTCCGAAGCAGTAGTAGGTGGCTTCGGCGTTGGTCACCCAGTCGCGCATGGCCTCGTTGATGGCGTCCTTGAGGGTGGCCGAGCCGTTGGAGACCGCGACGACGCTGGCACCGAGCAGGCGCATGCGGGCGACGTTGAGCGCTTGACGCTCGGTGTCCACGCGACCCATGTAGACGATGCACTCCAGGCCCAGCAGCGCGCAGGCGGTCGCCGTGGCCACCCCGTGCTGACCGGCACCGGTCTCGGCGATGACGCGCGTCTTGCCCATCCGCTTGGCCAGCAGAGCCTGCCCCAACACATTGTTGATCTTGTGGGAACCGGTGTGGTTGAGATCTTCTCGTTTGAGGAAGATCCGCGCTCCCCCGGCGTGGGCGCTCAGGCGCGTGGCCTCGAACATCGGCGACGGACGCCCGGTGTACTCACGCTGTAACCGGTCGAGCTCGCCGAGGAACTCGGCGTCGCTGCGCATCTTCTCGTAGGTGACCGTCACCTCGTCGATGACGGCCATGAGGGCCTCGGGCACGTGACGGCCACCGAAGTCACCGAAGTAGCCCCGCGCGTCGGGGTCCACCTCAGAACGCTGGGAGACGCCATCACTGGCTTGGGGCAGGTCGCGGGTGGGGTGGATGTCGATCGTCATGGCTGCGTCTCAGCGTACCGGTTTGGGACACGACGGATGGGTACCGGCGGTGACCAGCTCGGCGACCGCCGCACGGGGATCACCGCTGGTGACCAAGCCTTCGCCGACCAGCACCGCATCGGCGCCGGCGCCGGCGTAGGCGAGCAGATCGGCCGTCCCACGGACGCCGGACTCGGCGATCCGGATTATCTCGGTGGGCAGGCCCGGCGCGATGCGGCCGAAGCAGTCGCGGTCGACCTCGAGGGTCTTGAGGTTGCGGGCGTTGACGCCCACGATGGAGGCACCCGCCTGCAGCGCGCGGTCGGCCTCTTCCTCGGTGTGCACCTCGACCAGGGCGGTCATCCCCAGCGACTCGGTGCGATCGATCAACGAGGCCAAGACGTTCTGTTCCAGCGCGGCCACGATCAGCAGGATCACGTCGGCACCGTGGGCGCGCGCCTCGTGGATCTGATACGGCCCGACGACGAAATCTTTGCGCAGGACCGGGATCTGCACTGCGGCCCGCACCGCGTCGAGGTCGGCCAGCGAACCACCGAACCGGCGTTGCTCGGTGAGCACGCTGATGATCCGCGCCCCGCCGGCCGCATACGCACCGGCCAGCGCGGCCGGATCGGCGATCGCGGCCAACTCGCCCTTCGACGGGCTGGCTCGTTTGACCTCGGCGATGACTCCGATACCGGGCTCGCGTAGCGCGGCGGCGGCGTCCCGGGGAGCGGGTGCCGCGGCGGCGGCGGCCTTGACCGCAGCGAAGTCGAGCGTCGCCTCGCGCGCGGCGACGTCGGCGCGGACACCATCGAGAATCGAATCCAGAACAGTCGGCGAACTCATGGCTGCTCAACCCCCCTTTCGGCGGTGTGGTGGCGTCCGCTCGGCGAGGCGGCCGTTGACGCGGTTCTCGTCCGCCACAGGGTAGCCCGCAGCCCACCCGTCAGATCGAGCGGGTCGGGGGTTCCCAGGCCCGCAAGATCCTGGTCTCAGCCACCGCGTCACTCACCGCTCCTGGTCGGACGGACCGGATGTGGCGCCGGGGCTGGTGGGGTCGTCGCCGCTGTCGAGGGCATCCCAGAGCATCCGCTCGGTCAGCTCGGGGTCGGCGCCGTGGGTCCCGGTGTCTGCAGCCCGCGGCGAGTTCTCGCCCGTCGCCGCCCGAGCACGCTCGGCGAACACCTTCTCCTCCAGCTCCGCACGCCGCGCCGCGGGCGACTGATAGCGGGTGGAGAGGGCACCGGCACCACGGGCTGCCCGCAGCAGCACCACCGCTGCGGCCACGGCCAGCGCCGAGGCAAGCAACACCAGCAGCGACACCGCCTTGTGCGTCTCCACCGACAGTGGTCGGTACAGCGACGGGAGGTCGACGGCCTTACTGGCATAGGTCACCGCGTTGGACTCGGTGAGCAGCGAGACGGCGGGGATGGCTCCCACCACGGCGACGATCGCCACGATCACCGCCACCAGAGCCAGCGCCCAGCCGCGCACCGCGACCGCCGCAGCGATGGCCGCCACCACCACGATCGCCAGCGGGGTCAGCACCGGGCTCCAGTCGGCGCCGTGCACGGTGAACTCGCGCGGTGGACTCATCCCGTCGGCGGCCACCAGCTTGGCCCACGGCAGCCGCGAGCTACTCCACATCGCTGCCGCGGCCAGCGCGAGCAGGACCGACGCGACGGTCAACCGACGTCGCCGGGCCGAGGCAGGCAGCGTGGGGTCGGGGGAACCGCTGGACTTCGCGGAATGGCCGGAGCGGGGGGTGGGATCGGAGCCGGGATCGGAGCCGGCGCTGGTCATGGGTTCTCCTCTGCGGCAGTCGCGGTGGTGACCGGGGCGTGCGCGGAGACCCGTTGCATCGTCTGCGCGGCGGCCACTGCCGCGAGCACGGTGCGTGCCTTGTTGCGAGCCTCGTTGAACTCGTACTCGCCGACACTGTCGGCCACCACTCCGCCACCGGCCTGCACATATGCGGTCCCCTCCGACATCACCGCGGTGCGGATGGCGATGGCGGTGTCGGCGTCGCCGGCGAAGTCGAGGTAGCCGACGATGCCGCCGTAGAGACCGCGGCGGGTCAGTTCGTGTTCGTCGATCAGTTCCATCGCCCGCACCTTCGGGGCGCCGGTCAACGTGCCCGCCGGGAAGCATGCGGTGACCGCGTCCAGGGCACCCGCCTCGGGACGGAGCCGACCGGTGACCGTGGAGACCAGATGCATGACGTGGCTGTACCGCTCGATGTGTCGGTAGTCGTGCACGCTCACCGTGCCCGGCTCGCACACCCGCCCGAGGTCGTTGCGACCGAGGTCGACGAGCATCAGGTGCTCGGAGTTCTCCTTCTCGTCGGCCAACAGGTCCTTGGCCAGCAGGGCGTCCTCTTCCTCGGTGGCACCACGCCACCGCGTGCCCGCGATGGGGTGGGTGGTCGCAGTGCGGTCAGACACCGTGACCAGCGCCTCGGGACTCGATCCGACGATGGTGAACGGCGCGCGACCGATCCCCGGTACCCGCAGCAGATACATGTAAGGGCTCGGATTCGATGCTCGCAGAACGCGATACACGTCGATGGGGTCGGCGTCGGTGGTCATCTCGAACCGCATCGACGGCACCACCTGGAAGGCCTCACCGGCCTCGATCTCGCCCACCAGGGTGGTGACGATGTCGTCGTAGTCGGCGAGGCTGCGTTGGCTGCGATAGTCGGGGTCGGGCCGCGAGTACGTCGACACCGTCGAAGGCGCCGGGGCCGCGAGCGCAGCGGTCATCCGATCCAGCCGGGCCACCGCGTCGTGGTAAGCCTCCTCGGCCCGATCGTCGGTGCCGTCGAAGTTGATGGCGTTGGCGATCAGGGTGATCGAGCCTTCGTGGTGATCCACCGCTGCGAGGTCGGCGGCCAACAGCATCATCATCTCGGGGATGCCGAGGTCGTCGACGGTGGTGTCGGGCAGCCGTTCGAGCCGACGCACCGCGTCGTAGGCGAGGAAGCCGACGAACCCGCCGGTGAGCGGCGGCATGCCCGGCAGCCGGTCGGTGGCGAGCAACCGCAGGGATTGCGCCAACGCCTCCAACGGATCGCCGTCGCGTGGGGCGCCCGCGGGAACGGTCCCCCACCAGTGCGCCTGGCCGTCGACCACGGTGAGTGCGGCCGGCGATCCGGCGCCGATGAACGACCAGCGAGACCAGGAGCGGCCGTTCTCGGCCGACTCCAACAGAAAGGTCCCGGGACGATCGCCGGCCAGCTTCCGGTACGCCGAGAGCGGCGTCTCGGAATCGGCGAGCACCTTGCGGGTGACCGGCACCACGCGGTGGTCGCGGGCGAGATCGAGGAAGTCGGCCAGGGTGGTCGTCGGGTCGTGCGGCGCGGAGGTCACCCCGTCATTGTCCCAACGGTTCGCCACCGACTCCCCAGTGGGACCTGGGGACCTCGGTGATGGTGACCCAGACCTGATCGGGGTTCTTACCGGTGGCCTTGGCGTAGGCCTCGGTGACCGCGGCGATCGTCTCGCGTTTGACGCGGTCGCTCAGGCCAGGCGTCTGGGAGATCTGGATGAGGGGCATCGGGTTCCTCTCTGGGCTGTGTCGTCCACCCTACGAGGCCGGGCGTGTCCGACGATCAGACTCGGTCGCCGCATCACGCAGGGGCCGGTGGCTGGGATGGTTCGAATGTCACCCACCCGCACCGGCAGTGGGGCCGGCGGCGGTGTCGGGGTCCTAGCCGCCGTCGGGGTAGGTGTCCATCAGCAAGCTGCGGGTGTCGTCGAAGCAACTGTGGGTGCCGGTGTGACACGCCGGACCCACCTGATCGACGACGAGCAACACCGCGTCACCATCGCAGTCGATGCGAACGTCGTGGACCGCCTGGGTGTGACCACTGGTCTCCCCCTTGACCCAGTACTGCTGGCGGGACCGCGACCAATAGGTGGCGCGCCCGGTCCGCAACGTGCGGTCCAACGCCTCGTCGTCCATCCACGCCAGCATCAACACCGCGCCGGTGGCGCGTTCCTGCACCACCGCAGCGATCAGACCATCAGCGTTGCGGGACAGGCGGTCTGCGATCTCCGGAGCCAAGGCCACGGCAAAATCCTCACTGTTGCAGCGGTTGAAGGTCAGCGCACGGTGACGCCGGCGGAGCGCATCGCGACCTTCACCTCGTCGATGCTCAACTCGCCGAAGTGGAACACCGACGCCGCCAACACCGCATCGGCTCCGGCGTGCACCGCAGGCGCGAAGTCCGCAGCGGCACCCGCACCGCCGGAGGCGATGACCGGCACCGACACCGCAGCACGCACCGCGGTGATCATCGGCAGGTCGAACCCGTTCTTGGTGCCGTCGGCGTCCATCGAGTTGAGCAGGATCTCGCCCACCCCGAGATCCTGGCCGCGCCGCGCCCATTCCACCGCGTCGATGCCGGTTCCGCGGCGACCACCGTGGGTGGTCACCTCCCACCCCGATGGTGTGCGCTGCGCGCCGGTCGGCACGGTGCGGGCATCCACCGACAGCACGATGCACTGGGCACCGAACTGCCTGCTCATCTCCGCGAGGACCTCCGGGCGGGCGATGGCTGCAGTGTTCACCCCCACCTTGTCGGCCCCGGCGCGCAGCAGCACGTCCACATCGTCGACCGTGCGTACACCGCCTCCGACGGTGAGCGGGATGAAGACCTGATCCGCGGTCCGCCGGACCACGTCGAGCATGGTGGCGCGCCCCGAACTCGAGGCCGTCACATCGAGGAACGTGAGCTCGTCGGCCCCGGCCGCGTCGTAGGCGGCCGCCAACTCGACCGGGTCGCCGGCGTCACGCAGATCGACGAAGTTGACGCCCTTCACCACCCGTCCGGCGTCGACGTCAAGACACGGGATCACCCGTACCGCGACGGTCATGACCGGCCCGCCGGGTCGCCCACTGCGGCAATGATCTCGAGGAGTTCGCGGTGCACGCCCGCATTCCCGGCGAGCATCGACGGCGACAGGGCCGTCCACGGCGCGCCGAAGAGGTCGGTGACCACGCCACCTCCGGCGCGGACGAGAGCGGCACCGGCCGCGTTGTCCCAGGCGTGGTGGCCGAAACACACTGCACCCCCGACGTTCCCGGCGGCACACAGCGCCATGTCCATGCCGGTGCTGCCCAATTGTCGGATCCGGGACACCCGCCGAGAGATCTCGCCGAGGACGTCCACCCGCCATCGGCCGGGGAATCGACCGCCGTGGTCGAGGTTGAAGGCCCCGAAGGCGATCACCGAATCGGCCAGCGCCGAACTACGCAGTGGCGCAATGGGTTCGCCGTTGCGGATGACCGGACCCTCGACGAAGGCCTGCAGGCGCATGTCCACCATCGGCAGCCAGGTGAGACCCAGGACCGGCTGTCCGTCGTGCAGCAGCCCGAGCAGGGTGCCCGCGAACGGCAACCCGGCCGAATAGTTGTAGGTACCGTCGATCGGATCGACCACCCACACCGTGCCCTCGGTGACCGGTGGTCCACCGAACTCCTCACCGTGGACCGCGATGCCCGTGCGCTCGGTCAGCTGGGCGGTGATGGTGCGTTCGAGCTCGAGGTCGAGCTCGGTGGCGAAGTCGTTGCCCCCCTTGTCGACTGCGCTCGGTGCCCCCACCCCCGCCAGGAACCGGGGGGTGATCTCGTCGAGCAGGTCGGCCGCGATCGACAGCAGTCTCGGCGGATCGAGCTCAGAGGGCAACTGCAGACTCATCGGGCCACCGCGGCCAGCGCCTCGGGCAGGGTGAAACGACCGGCGTACAGCGCCTTTCCGATGATCGCCCCCTCGACGCCGCGGTCGGTGAGCTCGGCGATCGCAGTGAGATCGGCCAGCTCGGAGATACCGCCGGAGGCGATGACCGGCGCGGTGGCGGCATCGGCAACCGCAGCCAACAGCTCCAGATTCGGTCCGGTCAGGGTGCCGTCCTTACCCACGTCGGTCACCACGTAGCGGCTGCACCCGTCGCGTTCGAGGCGTTCGAGGACTTCCCACAGGTCGCCACCGTCGGTCACCCAGCCCCGTCCGCGCAGCCGGAACTGTCCGTCGACGTTCATCGCATCGAGGCCGACCGCGATCCGCTGCCCGTGCTCACCGAGGACCCGCGCGCACCACTGGGGGTCCTCGATGGCCGCGGTACCGAGGTTGACCCGGGTGCATCCGGTGGCCAGGGCCGCCGCCAGTGACGCGTCGTCGCGGATTCCGCCGGAGAGTTCGACGTTCACGTCGAGCTCCCCGATGACCGCCGCCAACAACTCGCGGTTGTCGCCACGCCCGAACGCGGCGTCGAGGTCGACCAGGTGAATCCACTGCGCGCCGTCACGCTGCCAGGCCAGCGCCGCCTCGCGCGGCGAGCCGTAGGAGGTCTCCGATCCGGCCGCCCCCTGCACCAACCGCACGGCCTGACCGTCGGCCACATCCACAGCGGGCAGCAACTGCAACGTCGTCCCCATCGTCGCGTCCATCTCCTCGATACTCATGTCTGATCGGTGTTCATGTCTGATCTGCCTCCGTCGATCCCAGGGCAGCTGGATCCGGCCTCTGCGCACGGGCGCTCGCGGTGCTCGTCGCGGCCACCGCCCGGTTGACCATCCGGTTGGACACCAGTGCCATCACCGCGATCATCGCGACGATCGCCAGCACTGCGACCACCAGTGCCGCAGGCGGTGACACCCGGGTGACGGCGTAGACGACCGGTGTCGAGACGACCAGCACGAGCACCCCGGACCCCAGGGTGACCACCGCCAAACGCGCGATCGACAGCCGCGCGCCGCTCACAGCGACGCCACCCAGTTGGCCAGCAGCCGGGCCCCCGCGTCGCCAGACTTCTCGGGATGGAACTGGGTGGCACTGAGCGGACCGTTCTCCACCGCGGCCAGGAACCGCGCACCGTGCTCGGCCCAGGTGGTGATCGCGGGCGCGATCACCGAACCGTCGGAGTCCAGTTCCCAGGTCTGCGCGGCGTAGGAATGCACGAAGTAGAAGCGGGTCTGGGCGTCGAGTCCGTCGAACAGAACCGATCCGGCCCCGACGTCCACGGTGTTCCACCCCATGTGCGGCAGCACCGGTGCAGGCAACCGCGTCACGCTGCCCGGCCACTGGCCGCACCCTGCGGTGTCCACCCCGAACTCCACGCCGTGCTCGAACATGATCTGCATGCCCACGCAGATGCCCAAGACCGGACGCCCGCCGGAGAGGCGGCGGTCGATGATCCGCTCGCCGCGGACCGCGCGCAGACCCTTCATGCATGCTTCGTAGGCACCGACACCCGGCACCACCAGACCGTCACTGTCCCCGGCCACCGCGGCATCGGAGGTGACCGTGACCTGCGCACCGGTGCGTTCGAGCGCGCGCTGCACCGACCGCAGGTTGCCCGACCCGTAGTCCAAGACGGCAACCGTGGCCGTGGAGGTCACAGAGCACCCTTGGTCGAGGGCACCCCGGACACCCGCGGGTCGGACTCGGTGGCTGCGCGCAACGCCCGCGCCACCGCCTTGTACTGCGCCTCGGTGATGTGGTGTTGATCGCGTCCGTGGACGACCCTGACATGCAACGCGATTCGCGCGTTGATGGCGAACGTCTCGAAGACGTGCCGGTTGATCACCGTGTTGTAGGCGACCCCTGGGTTGCCGCCGATGACCGCGGTCAGCAGGTGGTCGGGTTCCCCGGTGTGCACGAAGTACGGACGACCGGACACGTCCACCGCGGCGTGGGCCAATGTCTCGTCCATCGGGATCCACGCGTCGCCGAAACGCCGGATGCCACGCTTGTCGCCGAGGGCCTGTGCGAACACCTGCCCGAGAACGATGGCGGTGTCCTCGACCACGTGGTGCGACTCGATCTCCACGTCGCCGATGGAGCGCACGGTGAGGTCGAAACTGCCGTGCGCCCCGAAGGCGGTGAGCATGTGGTCGTAGAACGGCACCCCGGTGCTGATCTCGGTGACCCCGGTGCCGTCGAGATCGAGGCTGACCTCGACCGACGACTCGCGGGTGGTCCGTGCGAGGTGGGCGGTGCGGTGCTCGGTCACTGGGGTCCTCCGGATGCTCGCAGGGTTCGGGCGGGTGCCGCCGACAGGTGGCCCGCGGCCACCAGCGCGTCGGCGGCGGCCAGGAACGCGTCGTTCTCTGCGGTGGTCCCGATGCTCACCCGCAGATGGTGTGCGATCCCTACGTCGCGGATCAGGACGCCGTGATCGAGGAAGAACCGCCACGCGGTCGCTGCGTCGTCGAGTCCCCCGAAGAGCAGGAAGTTCGCGTCGGACTCGACCACCGAGAACCCCAGTTCCAGCAACGCCGCCGCCACCCGCTGCCGTTGCGCGATCAGCTCGTCGACGGTGGCCAGGGTGTCGTCGGCGTGGCGCAGCGCAGCGCGGGCAGCAGCCTGGGTGAGCGCCGAGAGGTGATACGGGAGACGGACCAGCAGCACCGCCTCGATGAGCGCGGGCGCAGCGACCAGATAGCCCAACCGCCCGCCTGCGAAAGCGAAGGCTTTGCTCATCGTGCGACTCACCACCAGACGGTCGCCGAACCGGTCGAGCAACCCGATGGCGCTGGGGCGGTCGGAGAACTCGGCGTACGCCTCGTCGACCACCACGATTCCCGGCGCCGCCTCGATCAGGGCGGCGATGTCGTCGAGTGCGACCGAACTGCCGGTGGGGTTGTTGGGCGAGGTGAGAAAGACGACGTCGGGTGTTCGCGCACGGACCTGCGCCACCGCGGCCGCCACGTCGAGGCTGAAGTCGTCGGCGCGGATGAGCTCCAGCCAGGTGGTGTCGGTGCCGCCGGCGATGATCGGGTGCATCGAGTACGACGGCACGAACCCCAGCGCGGTGCGGCCCGGACCCCCGAAGGCCTGCAGTATCTGTTGCAGGATCTCGTTGGATCCGTTTGCTGCCCAGACGTTCTCGACACCGACGGGCACCCCGGTGCGCTCGGTGAGGTAGCGGGCGAGATCAGTCCGCAGCTCGACGGCATCACGATCGGGATAGCGGTGCAACGACCGGGCCGCATCGGCGACCGACGCGGCGAGATCGGCGATCAGCGCCGCCGAGGGCGGGTGGGGGTTCTCGTTGGTGTTCAGCGTGACCGCGACGTCGAGTTGTGGTGCACCGTAGGCCGATCGACCACGCAGCGACTCCCGCAGCGGCAGATCGGCGAGGGTGACCTCAGCGCCGGGTGCGTTCACCGCGGTCCGCCGGGCGATGCCGACGCGTCGCCTCGATCGTCGGCGAACCGCACCCGCACCGCGTCTCCGTGTGCGGGCAGGTCTTCGGCGTCAGCCAGGGTGGTCACCGCATCGGCGACGTCAGCCAACGCGGCACGGTCGTAGTCGACGATGTGCAGTCCGCGCAGGAAGGTCTGCACCGACAGTCCGGAGCTGTATCGGGCCGAACCCGAGGTGGGCAGAACGTGATTGGACCCGGCGCAGTAGTCACCCAGACTCACCGGCGAGTAGCGACCCACGAAGATGGCTCCGGCGTTGGTGATGCGTTCGGCGACCGCCGCCGCGTCCTGAGTCTGGATTTCGAGGTGCTCGGCGGCGTAGGCGTCGACCACCGCGATGCCGTGGTCGAGGTCGTCGACGAGCACGATCCCCGACTGCGGACCCGCGAGTGCAGCGGCCACCCGATCGGAATGCTTGGTGCTCGCCACCTGGCGATCCACCTCGGCGGCCACCCGATCGGCAAGTTCAGTGCTGTCGGTGACCAGCACCGACGCGGCCAACACATCGTGTTCGGCCTGACTGATGAGGTCTGCGGCGACAGCCACCGGGTCGGCGCCGGCATCGGCGAGGATGGCGATCTCGGTCGGTCCGGCTTCTGAATCTATCCCGACCACGCTGCGGCACAACCGTTTTGCCGCGGTCACGTAGATGTTTCCCGGTCCGGTGATCAGATCCACCGGGTCGAGCACCGAACCGTCGTCCTCCACTCCCCCGTAGGTCAACAGGGCCACGGCCTGGGCCCCACCCACGGCCCACACCTCGTCCACCCCGAGCAGCGCACATGCGGCCAGGATCGTCGGGTGCGGCCAGCCGCCGAACGAGGCCTGCGGCGGTGACGCCACCACCAGCGATCCGACGCCCGCCTCCTGCGCGGGCACCACGTTCATCACCACACTCGACGGGTAGACCGCGTTGCCGCCGGGCACGTAGAGGCCCACCCGACTCACCGGCACCCACTTCTCGGTCACTGTGCCGCCGGGTGCCACCTGGGTGCGCACGGCGTCGCGACGCTGATCGGCGTGCACGATCCGCACCCGGCGGATGGATTCCGACAGAGCTGCACGCACCGACGGGTCGACGGCCGCCAATGCGTCGGCGAGTACCTGGGCCGGAACCTGCACCGACTCGGGGGTGACGCCGTCGAACTGCTGCCCGAACTCCAGCGCCGCGATCGCACCTCGCTCCCGCACGGCCGCGACCACCGGGGCGACGGTCCCGAGTACCGAGTCGACATCGGTTCCCCCTCGGGGCAGCGCGCGACGAAGCTGTGCGGCATGACGGGTGCCACCACGAAGGTCGGTTCGGGAAAGCATGCGGGCGCGATCTCCTGGGTCGTTCGGGCCTGGTCAATTGAGGATATGCGGTCCGGCCAGCCGATTTTTCATCGCGGTACCCCGGTGGGTCGGGCGCGAGGTGATCGGCGACGATCACCACGCGCGACCCCGCGCATGACATCGGCCGCCGGATCCACCGAGTAGGCGGGTTCCGACGGCCGATGGCGTTCGGTCTGGCAGGTGCGATCGCGGGATCACCGCACACCTGGTGGGGTCAGACCGACGTCATGTCACCGCAGCATTCGCGGTGTACACCAGCGCACCGAGCACGCGATGGGGTCCAGCCCGGCGGGGTCGGTCAGGCGAGGCTGGCGATGTCGATGACGAAGCGGTATTTCACATCCGACTTCACCACCCGGTCGTAGGCCTCGTTGACCTGATCGGCGGTGATCGTCTCGATCTCGGCACCGATGTGGTGTTCGGCGCAGAAGTCGAGCATCTCCTGGGTCTCGGCGATGCCACCGACCAGCGATCCGGCGATGGATCGACGGTTGGTGAGCAGGCTGAAGGCACGGATCTCCAGCGGATGCTCGGGTACCCCCAGTTCGACCAGGGTGCCGTTGATGGCCAGCAGCGACAGGTACTTGTCCAGCGGCAGGTTGACCGAGACGGTGTTGACGATGAGGTCGAACTGCCCGGCCAGCTCGCTGAACGTGTTCTTGTCGGAGGTGGCGTAGTAGTGGTCGGCACCGAACTTCTTGCCGTCGGCCTCCTTGCTCAACGACTGGCTGAGCACGGTGACCTCGGCGCCCAGTGCGTGCGCGATCTTGACACCGATGTGTCCGAGACCGCCCATGCCGAGCACGGCGACCTTCTTCCCCGGCCCGGCACCCCAGTGCTTGAGCGGCGAGTACAGCGTGATGCCGGCGCACAGCAGGGGCGCGGCCTGGTCGAGCTCGATGCCGTCGGGGATGCGGACGACGAACTTCTCGGTCACCACGACCTGCTGGGAGTAGCCGCCATGGGTGGGTTCGCCGGTGTACTCGGCGGAGTTGTAGGTGGAGACGACGCCCTTGGCGCAGAACTGCTCGTAGCCGTCCTTGCACGCCGCACACTCACCGCAGGAGTTGACGAAGCAGCCGACCCCGACGCGGTCGCCCACCTTGTGCAAGGTCACCTCGGACCCGACCGCAGCGACGGTGCCCGCGATCTCGTGACCGGGGACGACGGGGTAGCTGGTGCCGCCCCATTCGTCGCGCGCGGTGTGGATGTCGGAGTGGCAGATGCCGGCAAAGGCGATGTCGATCAGCACATCATGGGGGCCCAGCTCGCGTCGCTCGATGGTGGTACGGACGAGGGGCTCGGTCGCCGACACGGCGGCCACGGCATTCACGGTTGGCACAAAAGATCCTTTCGAAACCATGCGTTCATGCGACCGGTGGGTCACATGGTCGTACGCGAGGCTCAACATCAGGCTCGCGCCGGTTTATGCCCGCATGCGCATGATTGTGGTCTGCGCCGCACCGTCGATGCCGGCCACCGGCCGGTGGGCCTCACATGTCCAGGCCGAGGTCCAAGACGCGTACCGAGTGGGTCAGCGCGCCCACGGCCAGGTAGTCGACACCGGTTCGCGCGTAGTCGGCCGCGACCTCCAACGACAGCCCCCCAGAGCTCTCGAGCTTGGTGCTCGGCGCAGCGGAGTTGCGCCGCTGTACCGCCACCCGGGTCTCCCACAATGCGAAGTTGTCCAGCAGGACCAGCCCTACGTCGAGGCCGAGGGCCTCGTCGAGTTGGGCCAACGAGTCCACCTCCACCTCCACCGGCAGCTGTGGCGCCATCGCCCGGACCGCCGCCAACGCTGCGGTCACCGAGCCGGCCGCCGCCACGTGGTTGTCCTTGATCAGCGCGGCGTCACCCAAACCCATCCGGTGGTTGTGGCCGCCGCCGGCACGAACGGCATATTTCTGCAGGCCGCGCAGGCCCGGCAGCGTTTTGCGGCTGTCCCGGATCACCGCGCCGGTGCCGTCCACCGCGTCCACCCACGCCGCGGTGGCCGTGGCGATTCCGGACAGGTGACAGAGCAGGTTCAACGCCGTGCGTTCGGCCGTCAGCATGCCTGCGGTCGGGGCGTCCAGGCGCAGCACGATCGACCCGGGCTGCACGCGGTCGCCGTCGGCCACCCGGTCCGAGACGGTGTAATCCGACCCGATCACCTCGTCGAACACCATCAGGGCCACGTCGAGGCCTGCGATCACTCCAGCACCTCGCGACGCGATGACCGCAGTGGTGCGGGCACCCGCGGGCACGGTGGCCGCAGTGGTGATGTCGGGCCCGTAGCGCAGGTCCTCGTCGAGGGCCCTACGGATCAGTGCCCTGACCTCGTCGTCGTCGAGGTGCTCGTCGACGAGACGACTCGGCTGCGTCATTCGCCACCCCCACCGGGGGTACCGATGGCGATCATCCGCTCGACGCTGGTCCGCGCAGCCGCGGTGATCTCGGCGGGTACGTGCACCTCGTCGGTCCCGTCGCGCAGGCTGCGCAGCAGCGCCTGCGGGGTGATCATCTTCATGTAGCGGCACGAGGCTTTCGGGTTGACCGGCTGGAAATCGACCTCCGGGGCTGCCCGTCGCAGTTGGTGCAACATACCGATCTCGGTGGCCACCAGCACTTCTCGCGCCCCCGTCGAACGGGCAGCGTCGAGCATGCCGCCGGTCGAGAGGATCTTGACCTTCTCGGCGGGCACCGCGCCCTCGCCGGCGAGGTAGAGCGCCGATGTGGCGCAACCACATTCGGGGTGCACGTAGAGTTCGGCGTCCGGGTGGGCAGTGGCCTGCGCGGTCAGTTCGTCGCCGTTGATACCGGCGTGGACGTGACACTCTCCGGCCCAGATGTGCATGTTCGTCCGACCGGTGACCCGCTTGACGTGCGCACCGAGAAACTGATCGGGCAGGAACAGCACCGTGCGATCGGGGTCGATGGAATCGACCACCTCGACGGCGTTGGACGACGTGCAGCAGATGTCGGTCAGCGCCTTGACCTCGGCAGTGGTGTTCACATACGACACGACGACCGCGTCGGGGAACTCTGCCTTCCACGCGCGCAGGTCACCAGCGGTGATCGAATCGGCCAGCGAGCACCCGGCGCGGGCATCGGGGATCAGCACAGTCTTCTCGGGAGCCAATATCTTGGCCGTCTCGGCCATGAAGTGCACCCCACAGAACACGATGGTCTCCTCCGAGGCCGCCGCCGCGATGCGCGAGAGCGCCAGCGAGTCCCCCACGTGATCGGCGACGTCCTGGATGGCCGGCAGCTGGTAGTTGTGCGCGAGGATCGTCGCGCCACGCTGCCGCGCCAGCGCTTTCACCTCCTGCGCCCACTCCGGGCCGGGATCACCGGACTGGGCATCGCCGGACTGGGCATCGCCGGACTGGGCATCGGTGGTGGGGAAAGCTGCAGTCGACATCGGCCGCATCCTCTCGCGAGTGGTGGGTCCCGTCAGGGCTCGGCGAGGCTGACGCCGAGGGTTTTCGACTGATGATCGACAACTTGCTCCCAGGGTAGCACCCCCGCGCCACGATCGGCGCGGACCGCACGTCCACGGCCCGCCCGCTCGACCCCGGCCGACCTGCTCCGTCGCCCTACACTGAGCCCCATGACGCCCCCGAGCATCGCCCATGAGGTTCTCGGCGCGGTGTTCGCGGTCGACACCGACAACACTCCCCCACGACTGTCGGTGCTGCTGTGGGAGCGCGCCCAGGATCCCGCCCGCGGTACCTGGTCACTGCCGGGCGGGGTGTTGAGCCCCGACGAGGACCTGAAGTCGTCGATGCGCCGACATCTCGCCGAGAAGGTGGACCTGCGAGAGGTGGCCCACCTCGAGCAGTTGGCCGTGTTCTCCGATCCACACCGCATCCCCGGCCCCCGCACCCTCGCCTCCACGTATCTGGGCCTGGTGCGGCCGGATTCGCTGAATCATCCCGACGCGCAGCTGCCCGCCGACACCCGCTGGCATCGACTCGACGACCTGCCGCCGATGAGTTTCGACCACGCTGCGATCGTGGCGCTGGCCCGAACCCGCTTGGCCGCCAAGCTCTCCTACACCAACATCGCGTTCGCCTTGGCGCCGACAGAGTTCTCGATGTCGACCCTCAGCGACGTCTACGGCGCGGCGCTGGGCTACCCGGTCGACTCGACCAACCTGCTGCGCATCCTCAGCCGACGTGGGGTGGTGGCGGCGACGGGGACCGTGGGGCGGACCGGGCGCAGTGGTGGTCGCCCACCCGCGCTGTACCGCTTCGCCGAGAACGGATTACGGGTCACCGACGAGTTCGCCACCCTGCGTCCGCCGCCGTGAACAGGCACCGCCGGCCAGTCGATCAGCGCCTGAACGCAGGTCAGTTCGTCGGCTCCCGCACACCAAGTGCTGGATCGCGGGCCCGCAGGACCGCCACCAGGTAGACGATCAGCGCCACGGTCGGGGTCACCGTCACGATGGCCCACGACAGGTCCAGAGCACCGATGCCGGCGCCGCCCAGTCGCAGGCTGACCGAGGACTGGAAATAGCCCCCCGGCGAGGTGTCACCGGCACCGGGATGACGAACTCCTGAGATCAGCCCACCGATGCCGACCCCGAGACCTGATCCGGCCGCCCCTGCCAGCACCAGGACCAGTACCCCGATCGGCCCGCGCACCGCGCGCACCGACCACACGATCACTGCGCTGATCACCCCCACCACCGCACTGATGCAGGCATAGAAGGCGATGGCGTCGAAACGGTGCACGGTGTCTGCGGTCAGGTCGGAAACTCGATCGGTTGCGATCACCACCCCCGCGACACCGGGGGTGATCAGTCCCCACACCACGCCGCCGAGGCTTCCGAGGAGCAGCAGGACACCTGTCACCACGGCGATCGGCGTGAGCGCGGCGAAGGGGTCGCGCCGTGACGGATCGATGCGAGGCGGGTCGGGGAACTGCCCGCTCGCAGCCGAGGTGGAGGTAGGCGCGATCGCCGACTGATCGTCGAACGATCCGGTCATCGTCGACCCAGTTCCGCCGAGTCGACCATTCCGTGCCGCGAGCAGCGCGCCGTCCACCCGGTGGGCACCACCTGCACGATCATCCGACGGCCACACTGCCCGCAGAACCGTGGCGGCTCCAGCCCCAACTGGGCGGCCCGCGGAACCCGTTGCGCGGCATCGTCATCGACCGGCGTACCGGTGTACACGGCGTATCGCAGCGGCTCGGCCAACGGCGACCGACCGGTCGCGGCGACCGCGCGGGGCTCGGCGTCGCGCGGGTCGGGCTGCACTGGGGTGACCGTCATCGCCGCACCTCAGATGCTGTCGTTGAGGGCCTTGATCGGCATCTGCAGATCAGCCAACAGATCCAGGTCGGCCTCAGCCGGACGACCCAGCGTGGTCAGGTAGTTGCCGACGATCACCGCGTTGATCCCGCCGAGGATGCCCTGTTTGGCACCCAGGTCGCCCAGGGTGATCTCGCGGCCACCGGCGAACCGCAGGATGGTGCGTGGCAACCCCAGTCGGAACGCCGCCACCGCGCGCAGGGCATCGGCGGCCGGCAGTACGTCGAGGTCGCCGAACGGGGTGCCCGGGCGCGGGTTGAGGAAGTTCAGCGGCACCTCGTCGGGATCGAGGGCGGCCAGTTCGGTGGCGAACTCAGCCCGCTGCTCCAGCGACTCGCCCATGCCCAGGATGCCGCCGCAGCAGACCTCCATGCCGGCCTCACGGACCATGCGCAGGGTGCCCTCACGCTCCTCCCAGGTGTGGGTGGTCACCACGTTCGGGAAGTGGCTGCGCGCGGTCTCGAGGTTGTGGTTGTAACGGTGCACGCCCATCGCGGCGAGCTCGTCGACCTGCTCCTGGGTGAGCATGCCCAGGCTGCAGGCGATCTGGATGTCGACCTCGTCACGGATGGCCTCGATTCCCGCGGCCACCTGGCTCATGAGTCGTTTGTCGGGGCCACGAACGGCGGCGACGATGCAGAACTCCGTCGCGCCGGTCTTGGCGGTCTGCTTGGCCGCCTCGACCAGCGACGGGATGTCGATCCAGGCGCTGCGGACCGGGGAGGTGAACAGACCCGACTGCGAACAGAAGTGGCAGTCCTCGGGGCAGCCGCCGGTCTTGAGCGAGATGATGCCCTCGACCTCGACCTCGGGTCCACACCACTTCATCCGGACGTCGTGGGCCAGCTGCAGCAGTTCGGTCAGCCGATCGTCGTCGAGGCGCAGTACCTGCAGCACCTGCTCGTAACCCAGGGGTTCGCCGCGCTCCAACACCTGCTCACGGGCGAGCGCGAGGATGTCACCCGCCATCTCGGCTGGGTTGTCTCCGGGGGTGTCGGGGCGTACTGGAGCCTGGGTCACGGGCCCTCCTCGAATGCGAGTCAGATGTGGTGGCCGATCGGCCAGAACCCGCCGTGGCGAGACCGGACGGAGACGACCGTTTCGCCATGAGTCTGCCTCATACCGAGCGAACGCTCTGCACCCAGTCCGGGACGAACCAGGTGGGCGCCGCAGCACAGAACGCGTCGCGGTCCCATGCCCCAGCGCCCTCGGGCACCACCCCGACCACATCGACGCCGGTCAATCGAGGCAGATCGGTGCGGTTGCACTCTTCGGCGAGTCCTGGCTGGGCGGGCCAGGAGCCGATCACCAGGCCCGCGACGCGGAGGCCGCGATCGGTGACGGCACCGACGGTCAGCTCGGTGTGGTTCAACGTGCCCAGCCCGGCCCCGACCACCACCAGCACCGGAGCCTGCAGTGCGTCGGCGACGTCGAGCAGGGTCAGGTCCGGGCCCAGCCGCACCAGCACCCCGCCGGCACCCTCGACGAGTACGTGGTCGTGGTCGTGGAGTTCGCGCACGGCGGCGACGATGGGCCCCAGCGTGGCCGGTGCCATCCCGGCGCGGGTCGCTGCTGTCTCCGGGGCCAGCGGATCTGGATAGCGCAGCACTTCTCGGGTGTCGCGAACGCCGGCCAGTCGAACTATCTCGGCCAGGTCACCGGGCTCATCGACCCCCACCCCGGTCTGCACCGGCTTGCACACCGCCACCGATGCGTCGCGACCGTCACCCCCGGTCAGCGTCGCGGCCAGTGCGGCAGTGGCCACCGTCTTGCCCACATCGGTCGAGGTGCCGGTGACGACGATGACGCTCATCGCGGCAGGCCGAGCTCAGCGACCGCCTCATCGGGCTGGTCGAGGACCTCAGCCCGCGCCGCGCAGACCACCGCGGCCACCCGATCGATCGCGGCGTCGGTCAGGTCGGCGCGCACCGTGAGCCGGATGCGGGAGGTGCCCGGCGGCACCGACGGCGGCCGGAAACACCCGACCAGCACCCCGTCGGCGCGACACCTCTGCGCGAGCGCCACCGCTGCGGCCGGGTCGCCGACGATCAGCGACACCACCGCCGCCGATGGATTGGGGGCGCCGCACGCCCGGGCCAACCGGGCGGCGTTGACGCGCACCCGGTCGACCACCTCTGGTTGCGCCCTCAGCACGTGCAGGGCGGCGCGCGCAGCGCCCACCGCGGCCGGGGCGAGTCCGGTGTCGAAGATGAAGGTGCGAGCCCGATCGATGAGGTGATCGCGAACCGCCTGGGATCCCGCCACCACGCCACCTTGGGCACCGAGCGACTTGGACAACACCCCGGTGACGATCAGATCGGCGGCACCGCTGAGCCCGAGCTCGTCGACGATCCCTCGACCACCGCGCCCCCGGACCCCGATCGCGTGGGCCTCGTCGACCACCAGGACCGCGCCGTGTGCGCGGGCGGCGGCGTAGAGCTCGGCCACCGGAGCCACCTCGCCGTCGATGCTGTAGACCGAGTCGGTGACCACCATCGCGCGTTCCTCGTCGCGGTGGGCCAGCGCTTGTCTGACCGCAGCGTGATCGCCACGATCGACCACCACGACCCGGGCCCGCGACAGGCGACACCCGTCGATGAGCGAGGCGTGGGCACCTGCGTCGCTGACGATCAGGTCGCCGCGACCCATCAATGCGGTGATCACCCCGACGTTGGCCAAGTATCCCGACGAGAAGACCACCGCTGCGGGTGTGCCCAGGAACTCGGCCAGATCGGACTCGAGCTGATCATGTAGCTCGGTGGTGCCAGTGACCAGACGTGACGAGGTGGCCCCGGTACCCCAGGTGCGCACCGCGTCCACTGCGGCGTCGACGACCCGCGGGTCGCGGGCCAGGCCGAGGTAGTCGTTGGAGGCGAGATTCAGCAGTTCCTCCCCGACCCGACGTGGCATCAGCGTGCGGTGCAGCCCCTCGTCGGCCCGGACCGCGGCAGCATCGGCCAACCAGGCCAGCGCCGAATCGGCCACAATCGGGTCCGACCCGGACGGACGCGACACGGCCGGGTTCGACACGTCACCGGGGTGGGGTTCATGGGCAGTCATCGTCTCCGACCATCTCACACCGGTTGGCTCAGCACGCCGACCACCGCGGTAGCGAGGCCGTCACCGGTTCTGACCGTCGAGGTGACGCGCATGGTCGGTCACCACCGCGGCGATGCCGGCGACGATGGTGTCGATGTCGGCGTCGGTGCAGACGAACGGCGGCATGGTGTAGACCAGCGCGCCGAACGGTCGCAGCCACGCCCCCGCCGCCGTCGCGGCCGCAGTGGCTCGTTCCATGTCGGCCGGGGAGTCGAGTTGCACCACACCGATGGCTCCGAGAACGCGAACGTCGGCGACGCCGGGACGGTCGCGCAGCGGTTCGAGACCGGCACGCAGGCGCGTCTCGATGCCCCGCACCCGGGTCCGCCAATCGTCGGCGAGCAGCAGGTCGATCGAGGCCTGCGACACCGCACAGGCCAACGGGTTGGCCATGAACGTCGGGCCGTGCGCCAGCACGCCCATGCTCCCGCCGCTGATGGCGGTGGCGATCTCGCTCGTGCAGAGCGTGGCCGCCAGGCTGAGGTATCCACCGGTCAGCGCCTTGCCCACACACATGATGTCGGGGGTGACCCCGGCGTGATCGGCCGCGAACAGCTCTCCGGTGCGACCGAACCCGGTGGCGATCTCGTCGAAGATCAACAACACCGCGTTCTCGTCACAGATCCGACGTAGCGCACGCAGCGTATCGGGCTGGTGAAAGCGCATACCACCGGCGCCCTGCACGATCGGCTCGACGATCACCGCCGCCACCTCGTGCGCGTGCTCCACCACCATGCGCTCGAGTTCGGCGACGTAGTCCTCGTCGTGTCGCGGCGGCGGCGCAGGCGCGAACAGGTGCTCGGGCAGCACCCCGGTCCACGCCGAGTGCATGCCGCCGTCTGGATCGCACACGCTCATCGGGGTGAAGGTGTCGCCGTGGTAGCCGCCGCGCCAGGTGAGCAGCCGCGTGCGATCGATCCCCTGACCGCGCCAGAACTGCAACGCCGTCTTGACGGCCACCTCGACCGCCACCGACCCGGAGTCGCTGAAGAACACGTGAGCCAGGCCCTGCGGGGTGAGATCGACCAGCGTGCGCGCCAGCCGTGCCGCGGGCTCATGGGTGAGCCCACCGAACATCACATGCGACATCGACTGCAGTTGGGTGGTGACCGCGGCGTCGAGTACCGGATGCGCGTACCCGTGGATGGCCGCCCACCACGAGCTCATCCCGTCGACCAACTCGGTGCCGTCGGCCAGGTGAAGCCGGACGCCCTGCGCGGAGGTGACCACCAGCGGCGCGGGGCGCCGTGCGGGCAGCGAGCCATAGGGATGCCAGATGAGGTCGGCATCGATCGCGGCGATCTCGGACGGGGTGAGACGAGGTGCAGACATCACCGGCCACGGTAATCGCCGCCATCGGTCACCGACATCGCCGCCATCGGCGACGACGTGACTCCCGCCGAGGCCACGACCGGGGCGCGCGCCGCGCCGAGTCGGAGCACTGCACACGCAGTCCGGCCGAGTAATCTCTCGATTGCCAGCGTCGGCGGATCGGTGGAGACCACCCGCGGTATTCGCCGCCCGGCCGTGGTCTCCCGAGCCAGGAACCGGCCACCGAGGTGCCTGGGGCGCGACGGCCCCTGACGCAAACAGGCCCAGCCGCAAACAGGCCCAGCCGCAACGGGCCCTGACGCAACCAGCCCTGACGCGACGACAATTTCTGAATCGAGCACAGCGACGTGGTGACCGCACCCACCCGACCGACCGCGTCGGCACATGCGCGTCGGGGCGCGGGCGGCCACCGGCGCGATCTCGACGGGTTGCGCGGCATCGCGATCGTGTTGGTGGCGTGTTTTCACATCTGGTTCGGCCGGGTGTCGGGAGGCGTGGACGTCTTCCTCACCCTGTCGGGGTACTTCTTCGTCGGTTCTCTTCTGCGTCACACGATCTCGTCGCTGAACCAGCAACCGTCCGGGTGGCCGCAATTGCTCTCGGCGGTGAACCCGGGGCCTCGATTGGTCCGGTTGGTGCGTCGGCTGCTGCCGGGTCTGATCGTGGTGTTGGTGGCGATCACCGTGTTGACCGTGGAGGCGTTGCCGCGCACCCGATGGATGCCCACCTTCCACGAGGTGGTCGCGTCGGCGCTGTACTACCAGAACTGGTTCCTGGCCTTGAACTCCGAGGACTACGCCGCGGCGAGCTCGGCGAACAGTCCGCTGCAGCACCTGTGGTCGATGTCGGTGCAGGGACAGTTCTTCGTGGTGACGCTGGTCAGTGCCCTCGCCCTGACCGGTGTGCTCTCCGGCGCGGCGCAGCTGCCGGTGCTGCAGCGCTTCGGTGTCCTGCGACGCGAGAGCGTGATCCGGGCAGTCGTCGGGGTGGCGATCGCAGCGGTGGCGGCGGTGTCGTTCGCGTGGGCGACCCACCGGATGTCGATCAACCAACCGTTCAACTACTACGACACGATCGCGCGTACCTGGGAGCCGCTGGCCGGTGGCCTCCTCGCCGTGTACACCCCCCGCCTGCGGGTGCCACTCGCGCTGCGTACCGGCATGATCGCGGTCGCGCTCGGGGTGATCGTCAGCTGCGGGTTCTGGATCGACGGCGTGGACTCCTACCCGGGCCCCTGGGCGCTGGTCCCGGTGTCGGCGACCCTCATCATCATCTGGGCCGGGGCGCAGGCACCGGACACCGCGCAACGTTCGCCGATGACCGCACTGCTGGCCGGTCGGGTGACCGTGTGGTTGGGGTCGATCTCCTACGCGTTGTATCTGTGGCACTGGCCGTTGCTGATCTTCTACCTGGCCCACCGCGGGATCGACCATGCCTCGTTCGTCGAGGGTCTCGGGATCCTCGTGGTGTCGATCGGGGCGGCGTGGATCACCACCGTCTGCGTGGAGAAGCCGTTGCGGGCTCCGTCATCGGCGGCCGGTTCGACCGGCACCCACCGAGCCCGGTCGAGTGTGCGGTGGCGCCGTGCATACCCGGTGCTGCTCACCGTCTGCCTCGTCGCCGCCACCGTGACATGCGGCGTCGGTATCCGCGCCTGGGAGCGCCATGTCGACCGGATCGTGGTGAACACCGCCGCCCTGGACCCGGAGGTGTATCCCGGTGCCCGCGCCTTCTTCGACGGTGTTCCGGTTCCCCGCGTGGATCCCGTGCCCGAGGCGTTGGCCGTGGTCAAGGACCTGCCCGCCACCGTTCGCGACGGCAACATCAGCAACTTCACCGACCCGACCATCCGGGTGGGCGTGTACGGCGACCCGACGGCCACACGCACCATCGCGCTGGCCGGTGGTTCGCATGCCGAGTACTGGATCACCGCACTCGACCTGATCGGAAAGATCCAGCACTTCCGGGTGACGACGTACCTGAAGTTCGGATGCCCACTGTCAAGCGACCCCGCACCGGTGGTCAACGGGGTGCCCTACCCGCAGTGTGGTGATTGGGTGAACCGCGTGATGGACCGGATCATCGCCGATCGTCCCGATGCGGTGTTCACCAACACCACCCGGCCCCGCGACGGCGTCGTCGGGGAATGGGTGCCACCGGATTACCTACCCATCCTGGACCGATTCGATCGGGCCGGGATCCCCATCCTCGGTGTGCGCGACAGTGTGTGGCCGCACAGCGCCACCGGCCCGATCGACACGCCCACCTGCCTGGCCGGCGGGGGCACCGCACGCAGTTGTGGGACCACCCGCGCGAGCGCGTACGACGAAGTCAACCCGACTCTCGCGCTGGTCAGCCGCTTTCGGATGCTCAAGCCGATCGATCTGTCCAACGGCTGGTGCGACCGCTCGTTCTGCCCGGCGGTGGTGGGCAACATCAGCGTGTACCGCGACTGGCACCACCTCAGCGCGACATTCGTGCGCAGCTTGGCCCCGGAACTGCAGCGTCAACTGCGCGCCGCGCTGCCGTGGGCGTGAGCGTGGCGTTCGGACTGAGAGCGCCACGCCGGGCGACTAGGGTTGCCTCATGACGTCGCGAGAGCACGAATGACCACAGCGCCCAGCGCAGGGCCGGAACCCACCGACCCGAAGGTCACCGACGCACCTGGTTCAGACACCTCTGCCACGCCGCTGATGGTGTGGCCCGGGACGGCCTACCCGTTGGGGGCCACGTTTGACGGTGCCGGGACCAATTTCTCGCTGTTCTCCGAGGTGGCCACCGCAGTCGAGCTGTGCCTGATCTCCGACGAGGGCACCGAGACCCGGATCCGCCTCGAGGAGGTGGACGGTTTCGTATGGCACTGCTATCTGCCTGCCGTCGCGCCTGGACAGCGCTACGGGTTTCGCGTCCACGGCCCCTACGACCCGGACCGCGGATTGCGTTGCGACCCATCCAAACTGCTACTCGACCCGTATGGGAAATCGTTTCACGGACACTTCGACGGCGATCGGTCGTTGTACTCCTACCCCATCGATCTGCCCGACATCGAGACCGACGGCGACGCAGGATCGAGCGATGTGGAGCCGACCAGTGTCGAGGCGGTCGATGGCCCCGGTTCCCACGTCACCGGAACCGACACCCACGCCACCACCCAGACCGAGACGGTCGACGCCGAATCCACCGACGCCGAATCCACCGAGGCCGATCTCCCCGAGTCCGGTACCAAGATCGCCGCCACCCCAGCCGAATCCGCGGGGACCATGAGCCTCGAGGAGGCCGAGACCCTGCCGGTGGAACCGGAGCGTCCGGAGCTGCCCGGCCTGGACTCGTTGGGCCACACGATGGTCTCGGTGGTGATCAACCCCTTCTTCGACTGGCAGAACGATCGTGCACCCAACCGCCCGTACCACGAGACGGTGATCTACGAAGCGCACGTGAAGGGCATGACCGCAACACATCCCGATGTGCCCGAGCAACTACGCGGCACCTATGCGGGGCTGGCCCACCCGTCGATCATCAACCACCTCAAGGGTCTTGGTGTCACCGCCATCGAGCTGATGCCGGTGCATCAGTTCATGCACGATCAGACCCTGCTCGACCAAGGGCTGCGAAACTACTGGGGGTACAACAGTTTCGGGTTCCTGGCACCACACGCCGACTACGCCATCCGCGGCCAGCTGGGAAATCAGGTGGCCGAGTTCAAGACTATGGTGCGGGCGTATCACGACGCAGGCATCGAGGTGATCCTCGACGTCGTCTACAACCACACCGCCGAGGGCAACCACCTGGGACCGACCATCTCGTTGCGGGGTATAGACAACGCCGCCTACTACCGCCTCGTCGACGGCGATCCGGCGATGTACATGGACTACACCGGAACCGGCAACAGCCTCAACGCCCGCCATCCCCACACTCTGCAGCTGATCATGGACTCGCTGCGGTACTGGGTGCTGGAGATGCACGTCGACGGGTTCCGTTTCGACCTCGCCTCCACCCTGGCCCGCGAACTGCACGACGTGGACAAGCTCTCGGCGTTCTTCGACCTGGTGCAACAGGATCCGGTGGTCAGCCAGGTCAAGCTGATCGCCGAGCCCTGGGACGTCGGTGAGGGCGGGTACCAGGTGGGCAACTTCCCGGGCCTGTGGACCGAGTGGAACGGCAAGTACCGCGACACCGTCCGCGACTACTGGCGGGGCGAGCCGGCCACGTTGGGCGAGTTCGCATCCCGGCTCACCGGGTCGTCGGACCTGTACGAGGCGACCGGTCGCCGGCCCAGTGCCAGCATCAACTTCGTCATCGCCCACGACGGATTCACCCTACGAGACCTGGTGTCGTACAACGAGAAACACAACGAGGCCAACGGCGAGGGCAACCGCGACGGCGAAAGCCACAACCGGTCGTGGAACTGCGGGGTGGAAGGCCCCACCGACGATCCGGCGGTCGAGGCGCTGCGGGCGCGCCAACAGCGCAACATCCTGGCCACCCTGGCCTTGAGTCAAGGCACCCCGATGATCGCCCACGGCGACGAGATGGGCCGAACCCAGTTGGGCAACAACAACGTCTACTGCCAGGACTCTGCTCTGTCGTGGATGGACTGGACCTTGGCGCAGACCAACGCCGACCTCGTCGAGTTCACCCGTCGCGCCTTCAAGCTGCGACGCCAGCATCCGGTGTTCCGTCGGCGCCGGTTCTTCGCCGGGCGTCCCATCCGCTCGGGCGATCAGGTCCGCGACATCGCCTGGCTCACCCCGTCGGCGCAGGAGATGACCGAGGCCGACTGGGACAGTGGATTCGGCAAGAGCCTGGCGGTGTATCTGAACGGCAACGGGATTCGCGAGAAGAATGCCCAGGGAAGCAAGGTGGTCGACGACAGTTTTCTCATGCTGTTCAACGCCCACCATGAGCCGATCGACTTCGTGGTACCCGGCGACTCCTACGGGTCGCACTGGGTGGGCGCACTCGACACCGCCACCGCCACCGGGAGCACCGAGGTGACTGCGTCGAGCGGGGCGACCGTGCGGGTGCGTGAGCGCTCGTTGCTGGTGTTACGCGCGCCCCGCTGATGCGCCCGATCCACGCCACCTATCGGGTGCAGTTGCACGCCGGGTTCACCTTTGCCGACGCCACCGCGATACTTCCCCATCTGCAGCGCCTGGGAGTGAGTCACCTGTACCTGTCGCCCATCGGGACTGCGATGGGCGGCTCGACCCATGGCTACGACTGGATCCCACCGGTCGAGGTGGCTGCCGTCCTCGGTGGAATCGAGGGTCTGCGGGCGCTGCGGACCGCAGGCCGCGACCACGACATCGGCCTGATCGTCGACATCGTGCCCAACCACACCGGGATCGACGATCCCCGCCAGAACATCTGGTGGTGGGATGTGTTGGGCAACGGTGAGGCCTCTCCCTACGCCGACTACTTCGACATCGACTGGGCGCCGGACAACGGGGCCGACGGCGCGATCGCTCTGCCGGTCCTGGGCTCGGCGGACGACCTGGCGGCCCTGTCGTTCGCCGAGGGTCCAAACGGGACAACGGAACTGGCCTTCTACGACCACCGGTTCCCCTTGGCGGCGGGTACCGACACCAGTGATCCGATCCGCGCCCACGATGCCCAGCACTATCGGCTGGTGCCGTGGGACAGCGGGGTGATCGGATACCGCCGGTTCTTCGCGGTGAACGGTCTGGCCGCGCTGCGACAGGAAGATCCTCGGGTCTACGACGCCACGCACATCATGCTGCGTCGGCTGATCGCCGAGGATCTCATCGACGGTGTGCGCGTGGATCACCCCGACGGTCTCACCGATCCGGTCGGATACCTGACCCGCCTGCGCGCCGACATCGGCCCGGATCGACTGCTGTGGATCGAGAAGGTGCTCGCCGTCGAGGAGGATCTCGATCCGGCGCTGCCGGTCGACGGCACCACCGGCTACGACGCCCTGCGGGTCCTCGACGGCGTGTTCGTCGACTCCGACGCCGAATCGGCGTTCGGTGAGGTGCACCGGCAGTGGACGGGAAACGACGGTGGGGCAACGTGGTTGGCCGAACACGAACACCAGGCGAAGCTGCAGACGCTCGCCGAGATGTTTCCCGCCGAACGCGCGCGGCTGATCCGATCGGTCCTGCAGGCCGCCCGCGATGACGGACACCTCGATCCCGCCGGCGTGCACCTGGGCGACCTCACCGAGGCCGTCGGGCAGGTCGTGGCCACCCTCGGGGTGTATCGAGCCGATTACCCCAGTCTGCGAGCGCGCTTGGACACCACCATCGCCCAGGTCGGCGACCGGATGCCAGGCCTGCGCCCGGCCCTACGGATGATCGCGCGCGCGGTGGGCGACGAGGGTGAGGCGTCGCAGCGGCTGGCGCAGGTCGGCGGCGCCACCACCGCCAAGAGCGTGGAGGACTACCTGTTCTATCGCACCGCGCGCCTGGTCAGCCTGCAGGAGGTGGGCGGAGACCCCGGTCGTTTCGGGGTGGAGGTGGCAGAGTTCCACGCGTTCAACGTGGCCCGGTCACGAGACTGGCCGTCGGCGATGACCACCCTGTCGACCCACGACACCAAACGCGGTGAGGACGTACGCAGCCGCATCGCCCTGCTCACCCATCACCCGGATCGTTGGCGGTCGTTGACCGACACGCTGCGCACTGCGACCGACGCCGGGGTGCTCGGCGAGATCGAGGGCACCACCGCACTGCTGTTGCTGCAGAACATGATCGGGGTGTGGCCCGCTCAAGGCGGCGTGGACGCGCCACGGCGTCGACGGCTACACGACTACGCCACCAAGGCGGCCCGGGAAGCGGGCATCATCACCGCCTGGACTGCGGTGGACGCCGCAGCCGAAGCCGCGATGCACGCCTGGATCGACGCGGTGATCGACGGCCCGGTGGGCGCCGAGGTGAGCCGACTGGTCACCGATCTGGGTCCTGAGATCGAGCGAACGAGTGTGGCCCACAAGGTTCTCAGCCTCCTCGTCCCCGGCGTCCCCGACGTGTACCAGGGCACCGAATGGTTTGAGGACAGCCTGGTCGACCCGGACAACCGTCGACCGGTCGACGTCTCGGCGAGCCCAGAGGTCAAGACCAGCGCGGTGCGCACCGCCCTGTCGGTGCGCCGCGCCCATCCCGAATCCTTCGGTGCCGCAGACAGTTATCGGCCACTCGCCGCTCGTGGCCGACAGGCACATCGGGTCATCGCGTTCCTGCGGGGCACCGACGTCGTGGTGATCACCTCCTGCCTACCGACCCTCGACCCCGACGACGACACCGCCGTCGACCTGCCACCGGGAAGGTGGCGACTGGTCGGGGCCACTGATCACCCCGAGCTGTCCGGATCGGCTCAGGTGTCGACGGTGTTGTGCGACAGGGCCGTTGCGTTGCTCGAGACGATCACGCCGAATCCTTGAGCAGCTCGTCCACCATCGCGCGGACACCCACCGTCCGCAGGCGCGCCAGCGCCCAGGTGTAGGGCTCGACGAACCCCGGTCGCTGGGCCAAGTCGCCGAACAGATCCGGGACCGACACGAAGGCCAGCGGCTCGTCGCGACTGCGTCGAGCCAACGGCACCAGCAGATCTCGCCGCTGATCGACGATCTCGATCGGTTCACCCTGCTCGTCGACGCCCTCGGCATATCGGGTCCAGGCCGCGATCACCGCCGCAGCGAATCGCACCGACCCGCCGGCATCGAGGCGCTGCGCCACCACCGGGACCAACCACTGCGGTATGCGGTCTGAGGATTCGGCGCACAACCGCGCGATGGTGTCGCCGATGGCGGGGTTGGCGAATCGCTCGATCAGCGTGTCGATGTATACGTCGAGGTCCACACCGGGAACCGCGGCCAGCGTCGGACGTCCCTCCTGCTGCATGTACGCACGTAACAGCCTCTGCACCAACGGATCCGCGGTGGCCTCGTCGACCTTGCGGTAGCCCATCAGGTAGCCGACGTAGCACAGCGTCTGATGCCCGGCGTTGAGCAACCGCAGCTTCATCAGCTCATACGGCGCGACGTCGGTCACCATCTGCACCCCCACCGCCTCGAAGGCCGGGCGCCCGGCGGAGAAGTCGTCTTCGAGAACCCACTGGGTGAACGGCTCGGCCACCACCGGCCACCGGTCGATCACACCGGTTCGGGCGGCCACCTCGTCGGCGAGGTCGGTCGGTGTGGCGGGGGTGATGCGGTCGACCATCGAGTTGGGGAAGCTGGTGTGCAGCTGCATCCATTCGGCCAGGGCAGGCTCCTGTGCTCGCGCGAAGGCCGTGAACACCCGCCTGGCCATGTGCCCGTTGCCGGGAATGTTGTCGCACGACATCACCGTGAAGGATGCGATGCCGCGGGCGCGACGCCGCCGCAGGGCCTCGGTGATCAGTCCGAACGTGGTGCGCGGGATCGCGTTCGGGACGAGATCGGCGGCCACGTCCGGCGCCGAGAGGTCGAACTCGCCGGTGGCACCGGAGATGTTGTACCCACCCTCGGTGACGGTCAGCGAGACGATGCGCGTGGTGGGTGCCGCCAGCGTCTCGATGACTTGCTCCGGATCGTCGGGGGCGAAGAGATAGTCCACGATCGACCCGATGACCGAGGTCTCGACCACGCCGTCGGGGTGTTTGAGGGTCAACGTGTAGAGCCCGTCTTGGGGCACCAGCGCGTCACGCATCCGCGCATCGCCCGGAAGCACACCGACGCCGCAGATCGACCACGGCGGCAACGGTGTCGCGGCGAGGAGACGATCGACGTACATCGCCTGATGCGCCCGATGGAACCCTCCGACCCCGAAGTGGACCATGCCACAGGGGTTCTGGCGCCTTCGGTAGGTCGGAACGGCGATCGAACCGATCTGGGGCAGATGCGCCTCGTCGAGGCGGACCGGCGAGGACATGTCACCCACGGCCTGGGTCATGATGTGTGCCTCTCGTCTGATGAAGCCCTGTTGCCCACGAGGCGCCCAGGGAAGACCACTGCCTTGATGCTGCCCGCCACGCGGTCGGCGTCGAGGGCATCAGCCACCTCGTCGAGCGCGAAACGCCCGGTGACCATCGCGTCGAGGTCGACCAGACCTGCGGTCACCAGCGCGGTGGCGGTGGGCCAGGTGTTGGCGTAGCGGAACACACCGGTGAGGACGAGTTCGCGGTTCTGCACGATCGACACCGGGATGGTGAGGTCGCTGGCGCCCATACCGACCAGGACGACCCGTCCACCAGGGCGCACCACGCCGATTCCGGTGGTGATGGCCGACGGCGCGCCGGAGGCGTCGACGAACGCGTCGACAGGCTCGAGTCCGACGACGTCGCCGGGACCGACGGTGGCCGTCGCACCGAAACGCGTGGCCGTCTCTCGGCGGGTGGAATCGATGTCGGACACCACGATCCGGGTGGCGCCGTGGGCTCGGGCGACCTGCGCGCAGGCCAACCCGATCGGGCCCGCTCCGGCGATCAGCACCGACCCGCCGACGGTGAGACCGGACTTGCCGATCGACGCGATCCCCACCGAGAGAGGTTCGAACAGCGCCGCAGCCACGTCGGTGACGGAGTCGGGCACCCGGTGGGCGAAGGCCGCACCGATGGTCGCGTACTGGGCCAGTGCACCGTCGATGGGGGGCGTCGCATAGAACTGCATGTGCGGACACAGGTGGTAGTCGCCGCGACGCGATTCGGCCGAATTCGGGTCGGGGCGTTGGGGTTCGATCGACACCCGCTCGCCGATCCGCGCCGGCGACACTCCCGCGCCCACCGCGACGATGCGCCCCGACGCCTCGTGACCGAGCACGATGGGGCCGGTCACCACGTGATCGCCGATGCGACCGTGGCGGTAATAGTGCGCGTCGGATCCGCAGACGCCGACTGCGGCGATCTCGACCAGGACGTCTCCGGGCCCGGGGGTCGGGACGGGCCGGGTCTGGGTCGCCACACGCCCGGTCTCCACCAGCACCGACGCGGTCATCGTGTCAGGAAGATGCGGATTCACCCCTGCGAGTGTTGTGTGCGTCACATTCCAGATGCTAGCGTACTGAACATATGAACCGCTAGTGAGCATATGCTCACCCTCGATGTGGAGGAGGTCGACGATGACCGCACCGCAGGCACCGCGGCAGACCCCGCCGTCACCGGGCGCCGGCGGCGACTCCGGCCACGACGTGCGGCTCCTGCTACGGGCTGCCACCATGTATCACCTCGAGGGGGCCACTCAGGCCGAGATCGCCGAGCGTCTCGGGGTGTCGCGCCCCACCGCCGGACGCCTCGTCGCCCGCGCGCGAGCCCAGGGTCTGGTCACCGTCTCGGTCACCGCTCCAGCTCACCTGCAGAACTCCATCCACCCCGACACCGAGCGGGCCCTCGAGCAGGCCTTCGGCCTCGACGAGGTTCTCATCATCGACTCCCCCGCCGACGGCACTCCATCGGGCGACGCCGCTCTTGGTCGAGCAGGCGCCTCGGTGCTGGCCCGCCGGGTCCATCCCACCGACACCTTCGGATTCACCTGGGGGCCGGAGCAGGTCGCCGTGGCCGACGCCCTGGCCACCCGCAACACCTCGTGCCGGCGAGTTGTCCAGATGGATGGATCGATGACCTCAGTCGACTACCAGACCGGTGTCGATCATGCGCTGACTCGTTTCGCCGAACAGCTTCGAGCCCAACCGATGCGACTGATCGCGCCGCTCTACGCCGACGCCGACACCGTGGCCGCCATGCGTCGCGACTCGGTGCTCTCGACCCCGCTGCGGGCTGCCGAGGATGCCGACATCATGCTTTTCGGCGTCGGATCGGTTTCCACGTCCACCACCTTGTTCGAGGGGGCGTTCATAGACAGCGCGGTTCTCGACGAACTGCTCGAGCTCGGCGCCGTCGGGGAGATAGGGGGACGGTTCTACGACATCGACGGACAGCCGGTCTCCTCCTCGCTGGCCGGTCGCACCGTGTCGGTACCGCTGGAACGCATCAACACCTGCGCCACCACCATTCTCGTCTCCGGTGGAACCCACCGGCAGGAATCGATTCTCGGAGCATTGCGCGGCGGGTTCGCGACCATCCTGGTCACCGATCTGCCCACCGCGAACTGGCTGCTCTCCGAACAGAAAGGTCAACGGTGACCGACAATCACGCCGCAACCGCGAACGCGATCGCACCGACCCGAGAACCACGGTCCCGACCACGACGACGCCGACGGACCGTGGCGGCGCTGCTGGCGACCGTCGCGATGATCGCCACCGGATGCGCGGGCGCCGGATCGTTCACCGACGGCGGATCCGGCGCTGTCACCATCGCACTGGTCTCCAATTCGCAGATGACAGATGCGATCTCGCTGTCCAATCAGTTCGAGCAACAGAATCCGGGGGTGCGTCTGAAGTTCGTCACGCTCTCGGAGAACGAGGCTCGCGCAAAGATCACCGCATCGGTGGCCACCGGCGGTGGCGAGTTCGACGTGGTGATGATCAGCAACTACGAGACCAAGATGTGGGCGCAGAACGGCTGGCTGGTCAACCTGTCGCCGTTCATGAACGCCGACCCGTCCTATGACGCAGCCGATTTCATCCCCACGCTCCGAGATGCTCTGTCGTACCGAGGTTCGATGTACTCCGCCCCGTTCTACGGCGAGTCCTCGTTCCTGATGTACAACAAGAAGATGTTCGCCGCGGCCGGGGTCACCCTGCCGGCGCAGCCGACGTGGCCACAGGTGGCCGAGGCGGCTCGAAAGCTCAACCGAGGCAAGGTCTCCGGGATCTGTCTGCGCGGCAAACCCGGATGGGGCGAGGTGCTGGCCCCGCTGAACACCGTCATCAACGCCTTCGGCGGTCGCTGGTACGACGAGAACTGGAACGCCCAACTCACCAGTCCCGAGGTGACCGAGGCGGTGACGTTCTACGTCGACACCGTCCGCAGGTACGGCGAACCGGGCGCGGCATCATCTGGCTTCCAGGAATGCGGAAATCTGTTGTCGCAGGGCCAGACCGCCATGTGGTACGACGCGACGTCGGCGGTGTCGGTGCTGGAGAGCCCAGACACCTCGACCATCGCCGGCGACGTCGGATACGCGCAGGCGCCGAGTATGGCCAAGGGTGCCAACGGCTGGCTCTACACCTGGTCGCTGGGTATCCCGTCGAGCAGCACGAAGAAGAACGACGCCTGGAAGTTCATCAACTGGATGACGAACAAGCGCTACATCGCCTATGTGGCAGCGAAACTGGGCCCCAGTCACGTTCCCCCCGGCAGCCGCCTGTCGACCTACCAGCTTCCGGAGTACCGGAAGATCTCGGCGGCCTTCGCCGAGCCCACCCTCTCGGCGATGAAGGCGGCCGACCAGCTCAAGCCGAGCCTGAAGCCGGTGCCCTACACCGGTGTGCAGTTCCTCGCGATCCCCGAGTTCCAAGACCTCGGTACTCGGGTCAGTCAGCAGATCAGCGCCGCGATCGCCGGTCAGATCAGCGTCGAGGCGGCCTTGAAGCAATCACAGATCTACGCCGAGGCAGTCGGCAAGACCTATCAGAAGGAGAGGTGAACAGCGTGGCCACCACACTTGCCGAACCCGGTCCCCCGCAGGACGTCGGCGAATCCAGCCGACCGCCCCGACTGAGGTCGAGGCGCGATCAGATCAGTCGTGCCGAAGGCTGGCGTCGACGCGGACCGCTGCTACCCGCGCTGATCTTCATGATCGTGGTCACCCAGATCCCGTTCCTGTTCACCCTCTATTACTCGACGCAGTCGTGGAACCTGGTCCGGCCGGGATCGCGAGAGTTCAACTGGCTCAACAACTACGTCGACGTCTTCCGCGACAAACAGTTCTGGTCGGTGACCGGTCACACCGTGCTGCTCATCGCGGGCACGGTCATCATCGCGGTGATCCTGGGTCTGGGGTTCGCATTGCTGCTCGACCGTTCGTTCGTGGGCCGCAACGTGGTTCGCACCCTGCTCATCACGCCGTTCCTCATCACCCCGGTCGCCTCGGCACTGCTGTGGAAGACCAGCCTGCTCTCGCCAACCAACGGATTGTTGCAATGGGCGCTGAGTCCGTTCGGGGTCACGACCGACTGGCTCACCGAGTACCCACTGGCCAGCGTGATGGCCGAGCTGGTCTGGCAGTGGACACCGTTCATGATGTTGCTCATCCTCGCGGGCCTGCAGTCGATGCCCAAGGACATCACCGAGGCCGCTCGTGTGGACGGTGCGAGCAGCCTGCGTCTGTTTCGTGAGCTGACGCTGCCGCACCTGCGACGGTTCATCGAACTCGGCACCGTGCTGGGCGCCATCTATCTGGTCAACACCTTCGACGCGGTTTACATGATGACCTCCGGAGGTCCGGGGGTGGCGAGCTCGAACCTGCCGTTCTACATCTATCAGCGCGCCTTCCTCGGCTTCGACATCGGACAGGCCGCCGCGATGGGCGTGGTCACCGTCGTCGCGACGATGGTCGTCGCCACCGCCGCCCTTCGCCTGATATTCACCAGTTTCAGCCCCACCGAGGAGTCGGTCTGATGGCCATCACCACACCCGTTCGCGCGCACCGCGACGACTCACCACGTCCCAGCCGCGCACGCAACCCGCGCGGCATCGCCCTGACCTGGCTCACCTGGATTCTTGCCATCGGGTTCTTCTTCCCGGTGCTGTGGATGGTGCTCACCGCGTTCAAGAAGGAGAGCGACGCCAACACCGATCCACCGACCTTCTTCTTCACCCCGACGCTGGAGCAGTTCCGCAACGCATTCGACGCGGGTATCGGTACGCCCTTGCTCAACTCCGTCTTCGCCACCGTCATGTCGACAGTCCTGGTGCTGGCGCTGGGCGTGCCGGCGGCGTTCGCGCTGTCGTTACGGCCGGTCCGCAAGACCTCCGATGCGCTGTTCTTCTTCATCAGCACCAAGATGTTGCCGATCGTCGCCGCGATCATCCCGCTGTACGTCATCGTCGGGAAGATCGGCATGCTCGACAACATCTGGACGCTGGTCGTGCTCTACACGGCGATGAACCTGCCCATCGCGATCTGGATGATGCGGTCGTTCTTCCTGGAGGTACCCGCTGAGTTGCTCGAGGCCGCAAGCATCGACGGCGCGAGCCTGTGGACCTCGGTCCGCGAGGTGAACCTGCCGCTCATCTCGCCCGGCATCGCGGCCACCGCACTGATCTGTGTCATCTTCTCGTGGAACGAGTTCTTCTTCGCGGTGAACATGACCGCGGTCAACGCCCAGACCATGCCGGTGTTCCTGACCGGGTTCATGTCCGGGCAAGGCCTGTACTGGGCGCAACTCTCTGCGGTGTCGGTGCTGGCGGCACTGCCGGTCGTCGTCTGCGGATGGATCGCCCAGAACAAGTTGGTCCGCGGCCTGTCCTTCGGTGCCATCAAGTGACGCCCCGCTGAGCCGACCATCGCGTGACCCCAGCCATCGCGTGACCCCAGCCATCCCGTGACACCGTGACCATCTGACCCGCTCACCGCGACCTCCCTTCGATTCCGATCCGCCTGCGACACAGGAGAACACCATGGCCTCGATCACCTACGACAAAGCGTGCTGCGTCTACCCCGGCGCCGACACGCTCGCAGTAGACTCCCTCGACCTCGACATCGCCGACGGCGAGTTCGTGGTCCTCGTCGGGCCGTCGGGATCGGGGAAGTCGACCGCGCTGCGCATGCTCGCCGGTCTGGAGGAGATCGACTCCGGGTCGATCAGCATCGGCGGCGCCAACATGGTCGGGGTCGCTCCGAAAGACCGCGACATCGCAATGGTGTTCCAGAATTATGCCCTCTACCCCAACAAGACCGTCGGGGAGAACATGGGTTTCGCGTTGAAGATGCGGGGCGTCGGCGTCGAGCAACGCAAACAAAAGGTCGCCGAGGCCGCGCGGCTGCTCGACCTCACCGACTTCCTCGACCGCAAGCCGGGCAAGCTGTCGGGCGGGCAGCGGCAGCGGGTTGCCATGGGCCGAGCCATCGTTCGTGATCCACGGGTGTTCTGCATGGACGAACCGCTGAGCAACCTCGATGCCAAACTGCGGGTGCAGACCCGCACCCAGATCGCGGCGTTGCAGCGACGCCTGGGCACCACCACCGTCTACGTCACCCACGACCAGGTGGAGGCGATGACGATGGGTGATCGGGTGGCCGTGCTGCGCAACGGCACCCTGCAGCAGTTCAGCACACCCACCGATCTCTACGACCGTCCCCGCAACGCCTTCGTGGCCGGGTTCATCGGCTCGCCGGCGATGAACCTGTTCTCGGCTCCACTGCACGATGAAGGGGTGTCCATCGCCGGGGCCACGATCGCCATCGAACGCTCGGCGCGCGCACAGCTCACCGGTCAGGGCCTGAGCACGGTGGTGGTCGGGGTGCGCCCAGAGTCGTTCTCCCTCAGCGATTCCGGTGATGGCGTGCCGGTCACGGTGAGCCTGCTCGAGGAGTTGGGCAGCGAGACCTATGTGTACGCAACCGTCGACGACCCGCGGGTGAGGACCATCGACGGGGATCCGGTCACCCTGGTCGCGCGCACCTCCCAGCGCCGTCCGGCCGCCATCGGCCAACAGATCCGGTTCACCCAGACCGAGTCCACCGTGCACCTGTTCCACCCGGACACCGGGGCCCGCCTCGTGGACTGAACACCCGGGGCTCGCACTCGGGCTTCGACAACCGCTGTTCGACAACCGTTGCTCGCCAACGCAGATCACTGCAGGCACCGTCGACGCCAGGTGGCACCGCGTAGCGTCACCGGAGAACGCTCGTGGCGGACAACCGCGGCGGTACGTCACACAACACCGTGAGGCGAGACAGCAGAGGAGGTGGCGTGGTGGGACTGGTGGCCGGGATCGATTCGTCGACCCAATCGTGCAAGGTGGTCGTCCGCGACAGCGATGACGGGCAAGTGGTACGCAGCGGACGCGCCCCTCATCCGGCTGGGACCGAGGTGGACCCGCGTGCCTGGGTGCGCGCGATGGAGGCGGCGGTCGCCGACGCCGGCGGGATAGACGACGTGGATGCGGTGTCGGTCGGCGCCCAGCAGCACGGCATGGTGTGCCTCGACAGCACCGGCCAACCGGTGCGAGATGCGTTGCTGTGGAACGATATCCGCTCCGCAGCGGCTGCGGAGGCGCTGATCGGCGAGCTGGGTGGCGCGGGTGAGTGGGCGCGTCGGGTGGGTGTGGTTCCGGTCGCCGCCATCACCGCCGCCAAACTGCGCTGGCTCGCCGACCACGAACCCCAGCACGCTGACGCGACTGCGGCGGTGTGTCTTCCGCATGACTGGCTCACCTGGCGGTTGAGCGGGTCGACAGACATCGCCACGTTGACCACAGACCGCAGCGACGCAAGCGGCACCGGGTACTTCTCGGCCCGGACCGGCGAGTACGACCCCGCTCTGCTGAGCCTGGCCATGCACGGTCGCACTCCGCTGCTCCCCCGCGTTGCGGGGCCGTCTGAAGTCGTCGGCCACACCGTCTCGGGCGCAGCGCTGGGACCGGGCGCCGGCGACAATGCGGCCGCAGCGTTGGGGGTCGACGCCGGCCCAGGCGACGTGATGGTGTCGGTAGGCACCTCGGGCGTGGTGTGCGCGGTCACCGACGTCGCCACCGCCGACGCCGACGGCTATGTCGCCGGGTTCGCCGACGCCACCGGCCATCAGCTGCCCCTGGTCTGCACGCTCAACGGCGCCCCGGTCCTGCAGACCATGGCGGCGCTGCTGGGCGTGACGCTCGACGAGTTCTCCGATCTCGCCCGCACGGCGCCCACCGGCGCCGACGGTGTCACCCTGATCCCCTACTTCGCCGGGGAGCGCACGCCGAATCTGCCCGACGCCCGGGCCGCCATCAGCGGGCTGTCGTTGCATTCCACAACACGTGCAAACCTGGCTCGAGCGACCGTCGAAGGTCTCCTGTGTTCGCTGGCCGACGGGCTGGAGGCGATCACCCGACACGGGGTGGGTGTCGAGAGGATTCTGCTCATCGGCGGTGGCGCACAGTCATCGGCAGTGCGAACGATGGCGCCGGCAGTGTTTGGCGTGCCGGTCTGGGTTCCCGATCCCGGTGAGTACGTCGCCGACGGCGCGGCCCGCCAGGCCGCATGGACACTCTCGGGTGGCACACGGCCCCCGGCGTGGCCGACCGCGGGCGGGCGGGAGTTCACGGCCGATCCGACGCCTGAGGTACTCGACCGGTACCGGGCGGCCCGCCCGATCGGCTGACCTCGTTCGGTCCCACGCATCGAATCGGCATCGGGCACGCCCACCATCGCCACGGCCCAGCCGTTACCGTCGACGCATGGGCACAGACGACGACTACGCAGTGTGGGCACCGAACGCACGACAGGTGATCCTCGTGCTGGACCGAACCGATCCGGGGCGCGAGGCGGTCGAGGTGGCCCTGCACGCCGACCTCGGGTGGTGGCGACTGCCCGACGACGCTCCCGAGATCGCTTCGGAGGTGGCGCGTTACGGGTATCGCATCGACGACGATCCCACTGTGCTGCCCGATCCGCGCTCGCCGCGCCAACCCGACGGCGTACACCGGCGCTCCGCACCCTTCGATGCAGGCGCCTTCGACTGGTCAGATTCGGCGTGGACCGGTCGGTCGGTGGCCGGCGCCGTCCTCTACGAACTGCACATCGGAACCTTCACTGCTCCAGGCACCTTCGACAGCGCCATCGAACGCCTCGATCATCTGGTGGCCCTGGGCGTGCAGTTCGTGGAGGTGATGCCCATCAACGCGTTCAACGGCACCCACAACTGGGGCTACGACGGCGTCGGCTGGTATGCCGTGCACGAGAACTACGGCGGCCCAGCCGGATTCCAACGTTTCGTCGATGCCTGCCACCGCGTCGGGATCGGCGTGATCCTCGATGTGGTCTACAACCACCTCGGGCCCTCGGGCAACTACCTGCCGCGCTTCGGCCCCTACCTCACCGACGGCGCGAACACCTGGGGACAGTCACTCAACCTCGACCGCGCACAGTCCGACCCCGTGCGCGCCTTCGTCATCGACAACGCCGTGCGGTGGATGCGCGACTTCCACGTCGACGGACTGCGGCTCGACGCCGTCCACGCCCTGGTCGACGCAACGGCGGTGCACCTGCTCGAGGAGTTGGCGATTCGCACCGAGGCATTGTCGACAGAGTTGGGTCGCCCACTGTCGCTGATCGCCGAGAGCGACCTCAACGATCCACGACTGGTGACCGCGCGTTCACTGGGCGGGTACGGGCTCACCGCACAGTGGGACGACGACGTCCATCACGCCATCCACACCGCGGTGTCTGGTGAAAGGCAGGGCTACTACTCCGATTTCGGCAGCTTCGAGTGTCTGGCTACGGTGTTGACCGGTGGCTTCTTCCACGCCATGACCTACTCGTCTTTTCGCCGACGTCGGCACGGACGCCCGATCGACCCCGATCGGGTGCCCTCCACCGCGATGGTCGTCTACACCTGCAATCACGATCAGATCGGCAATCGCGCCGTCGGGGACCGACCCACCGCCTACCTCGACGATGGACAGGTTGCCATCAAAGCGGCCCTGGTGCTCACCTCCGCCTTCACCCCGATGCTGTTCATGGGTGAGGAGTGGGGCGCTCGAACACCGTTTCAGTTCTTCACCTCTCACCCGGAGCCGGAACTGGGTCGGGCCACCGCTGACGGCCGCAAAGCGGAGTTCGCCGACCACGGTTGGGCCGCGGCCGATGTACCCGACCCCCAGGATCGGGCGACCTTCGAACGGTCACACCTGGACTGGTCTGAACTCGACCGAGGCGAGCACCGACGGATCTTGGAGTTCTACCGAGCACTGATCGCGTTGCGCGAGGACTACCCGCAGGATCTGCGCGCCAACGACTTCCGTTCCACCCGAGTCGAGTTTGATTCCGACGCAGGCTGGTTCATCGTCCACCGCGGTTCGGTGGTGGTGGCGTGTGTGTTGGGTTCCGATCCGGCCCGGATCCCCGTCGACATCGATCCGCTGCTGAGCTGGGTCCCGGTGCGGGTGGGCGCCGATGGCATCGACTCACCTGGACACAACGTGGTGATCGGACGGCGCTCAGGTGAGGTAGCGGTAGGCAGGTGAGCCCGGTTCGAGGCGCTCGGTCGTGAGCCGCGACTGCTTCATACGTTCGAGCAACGTGGGCAGACCAGCCGCCGAAGCGAGCTCGATACCGACGAGAGCGGCGCCGACCTCACGGTTGTTGCGTTTGACGTACTCGAAGAGCGTGATGTCGTCGTCGGGCCCGAGGACCTCGTCGAGAAACCCCCGCAACGCTCCGGGCTCCTGCGGGAAGTCGACGAGGAAGTAGTGCTTGAGTCCGCGGTGCACCAACGATCGTTCGATGATCTCGCCGTAGCGGGACACGTCGTTGTTACCACCGGAGAGCAGACACACCACCGAGGTGTCCGGTGCGATCGTGATCTCATCCAGTGCCGACACCGACAGCGCCCCAGCAGGTTCGGCGATGATCCCGTCGTCCTGATACAGCTCGAGCATGGTCGAACACAGCGCGCCCTCGTCGACGTGCATCACGTGGGCACTGCCCGCGGGCAGCGGGCCGGAGCCGGCCACCGTGCGATCATTCGGCAGGTCGGGGTGGTCGGCCACCGTCGGCGAGAGAGCGGAGATCACCGAGAAGCACAGGTTCCCCACCCGTTTGACCGCCGCACCGTCGACGAAGGAGTTGATCTCCGACAGCGTCACCGGTTCACCGGCGAGCAGTGCTGCGGCCAGCGACGGTGCGCCCGTCGGCTCGACCCCGATGATGGTGACGTCCTCGCGCAGTGACCGCAGGTACGTCGTCATCCCCGACAGGCAGCCACCACCGCCCACCCCGACGATCACGACGTCGGGTACGTGGCCGAGTTGTTCGACGATCTCCACCGCGATCGTGCCCTGCCCGGCCGCGGTGCGGGGATCGTCGAACGCGTGGATCCAGGAGGCCCCGGTGGCGGCGACGTCGGCCAGTGCTGCGGTGGCCGCCGCGTCGTAGGTGGGGCCGGTGGCGATGAGTTCGATGGCGTCGCCGCCGTGCCATCGGATGCGGTCGCGTTTCTGTTTGGGCGTGGTGGTGGGCACGTAGATGCGTCCGCGGATACCCATTGCGCGACAGGCGAACGCAACTCCCTGCGCGTGGTTGCCGGCGCTGGCGGCCACCACCCCGGCCGCACGCGCGCCCTCGTCGAGGAGGGCGATCGAGTTGTAGGCGCCGCGGATCTTGTATGACCGCACCGACTGCAGGTCCTCGCGCTTGAGATAGACCTGCGCCCCGGTCCGCGCCGACAGTCGGCCGTTGATCTGCAGCGGCGTGCGCGCCACCACGTCACCGATTCGTCGGGCGGCGGCGCGGATGGCATCGGCATCGAGCACCGGAGACTGCACGGAAGTCGGGTTGGTCACCGGCCCATCGTCTCACCACCGAGCCGCCGCATCACGCGCAGGAGCATCCGGTACACCGATGTCGCGAACGGACCGCCGACATCAGTTCTGGACGGGTTCGAGCACGAACACCGGGATCGAGCGATCGGTCTTGGCCTGGTAGTCGGCGTAGGGCGGATAGGCCGCAACGGCACGCTCCCACCACAGGGCTTTCTCGGCACCGTCGACCTCGCGGGCCACCATGTCGAACACCTGCTCGCCGTCGCGCAGCTCAACCCGGGGATGGGCGATGACGTTGTGGTACCAGACCGGGTTCTTCGGTGCGCCGCCCAGTGAGGCGACGGCCGCGTAGGCGCCGTCGTGTTCGACTCGCATGAGCGGGGTCTTGCGCAGCTTTCCGGTCTTGGCCCCGACCGAGGTGAGCAGCACCACCGGCATGCCGTTGAGCTCGGTCGCCTCGGTACCGCCCGAGTTCTCGATTCGTTCGGCCTGATCGCGAGCCCAATCACTGGTACTCGGTGCGTATTCGCCCTCGAGTGGCATCGTTGCTCCTTCGTTTCCTCGCCGCTGATGGGCGGCACGTACCCCGAAGTTCGGCTATCCGAACTCTGAGGTGTAGGGTGACCTATTCTTGCGAGGTCAGCTGTACACGCCCACCGGATCGAGTCCGTCGGATGACCACACCGAGCCAGTCGCCGCCAATCTCACGCACCCCCGAGGATACGTCGCGCACGATGCTCGTCGCGGGTGTGGCGTGGCCGTTGTACAAGGTGCGCACGCTCGTTATCGGTGCGCTGACCGCTCTGCTCGCGTTCGCGATGACCGGATCGGGTGAGGTGACCGCGTGGGCGGTCGTGGTTGCGGTGGGGCTGTGCTGGTGGCTACGGCATCCGGCGGTCGCCCGGCCGTGGCCGAACCCCACCGACCGCACCCCTGGCGCCGGTGGCGGCGCCGGGGGCGACATCACCGTCAGCTGAGACAGCTGGGTCCCAGCAGGGCCTTCAGGTCACCCATCAACGCCGAACTCGGGGTCACCCGCAACTTCTCGTCGAGGCGCAGCGTGGTCGAGGAGTCACCGCTGGTCAACCGCACGTGGACGTCAGCTGTTCCGGGATGGCGACTCAACACCTGCTTGAGCGCAGTGACCCGGTCCTGGGTGCACAGCCGAGTCGACATCGTCAGCGCCACCGGTTTGGACGCACCCGCCTGCGAGAGATCAGGCACCGCAAGGTCATTGGCGTTGATCATCATCGACTCGTCCCGGAAGCTGACACGCGCCTTGATGAGCACCACCGCGTCGGCCACGATGTCCATCCCGTAGGCCTGGAAGGCACGCGGGAAGAAGTAGACCTCCACCCCACCAACCATGTCCTCGAGGGTGACCACCGCGTAGGGCTCACCCTTCTTGTTCACCCGTCGGGTGACCGCGGAGATGATCCCGCCGATGACGATCTGTGCCCCGTCGGCGACGTTGCGCTCGAGCAGGGCCGAGATGGAGGTGTCGGTCTGAGCCGAGATGACGTGCTCCACACCGGCGAGGGGATGCCCGGACACGTACAGTCCCAACATCTCTCGTTCCAGCGCGAGCTTGTGCTTGGTATCCCATTCCTCCTCGGGCACCTTCACCGCGAACACGTCGTCGAGCACTCCCACATCGGTACCCACGTCGCCGAACAGGTCGAACTGACCGATCGCCTCGGCCTTCTTGGTCCCGAGCACTGCGTCCACAGCGTCGGAGTGGATGAGGTAGAGCCCCTTGCGGGGATGGCGCAGGGAGTCGAACGCCCCTGCCTTGACCAGTGATTCGGTCACCTTCTTGTTGCACGCGGTGACGTCGATCTTGCCGAGGTAGTCCGAGAAGCTGGTGAACTTCCCCTTTTCCTCCCGCGCGGCGATGATCGCCGAGACCACGTTGGTGCCCACGTTGCGCACCGCAGCCAATCCGAACCTGATGTCGCCGCCGACTGCGGCGAAGTTGCGCTGTGACTCGTTGACATCCGGTGGGAGAACCGTGATCCCGAGCTTGCGGCAGTCGGCGAGGTAGATGGCGGCCTTGTCCTTGTCGTCGCCGACCGAGGTGAGCAGACCGGCCATGTACTCGGCGGGGAAGTTGGCCTTGAGGTAGGCGGTCCAGAACGACACCAACCCGTAGCCGGCGGCATGGGACTTGTTGAAGGCGTACCCGGCGAACGGAAGCACGGTGTCCCACAGCGCTTTGATGGCGGGCGCCGAGAACCCGTTGCCGCGCATACCTTCTGCGAAACCCTCGTAGGCGTCGTCGAGGATCTCCTTCTTCTTCTTGCCCATCGCGCGGCGCAACAGATCGGCCTGGCCCAGCGAATAACCCGCCACCTTCTGAGCGATCTGCATGATCTGCTCCTGGTAGACGATCAGACCGTAGGTGTCGGCCAGGATCTCCTTGAGCGGTTCTTCGAGTTCGGGGTGGATGGGCGAGACCTCTTGGCGCCCGTTCTTGCGGTCGGCGTAATCGTTGTGGGCGTTCATGCCCATCGGGCCGGGGCGATAGAGCGCGAGCACCGCCACAATGTCCTCGAACCCGGTCGGCTGCATGCGCTTGAGCAACTCGCGCATCGGCCCACCGTCGAGTTGGAACACCCCCAGGGTGTCGCCACGAGCGAGCAGGTCGTAGGTCTTGGGGTCGTCGAGAGGTGCTGCGTCGGTGTCGAAGTCGATGCCACGGTTGGTCTTGATGTTCTCGATCGCATCGCCGATGACGGTGAGGTTGCGCAGACCGAGGAAGTCCATCTTCAACAGACCCATCGCCTCACACGAGGGATAGTCGAAGCCGGTGATGATCGCGCCGTCCTGGGCGCGTTTCCACACCGGGATCGCCTCGGTCAACGGTTCCGAGGACATGATCACCGCACACGCGTGGACACCAGCGTTGCGGATCAAGCCCTCGAGGCCCAAGGCGGTGTCGTAGATGCGCTTGACGTCGGGATCGGTCTCGATCAGGCCGCGCACCTCGGCGGCCTCGTTGTAGCGCTCGTGGTCGGGATCGGTGATGCCGGCGACCGAGATGTCCTTGGCCATGATCGGCGGCGGCAACGCCTTGGTGATGCGGTCGGCGATGGCAAATCCGGGCTGCCCGAACTGCACGCGCGCCGAGTCCTTGATGGCCGCCTTGGTCTTGATGGTGCCGAAGGTGATGACCTGGGCCACCTTGTCGCTCCCCCACCGTTCGGTGGCGTAACGCACCATGTCACCACGGCGGCGATCGTCGAAGTCGATGTCGATGTCGGGCATCGACACGCGCTCGGGGTTGAGGAACCGCTCGAAGAGCAGGCCGTAGGGAATGGGGTCGATGTTGGTGATGCCCAGCGCCCACGCCACCAACGAACCGGCTGCCGACCCACGGCCGGGGCCCACCCGGATCCCCACCTCGAGGGCGTGGCGGATGAGGTCACCGACGACGAGGAAGTACGCAGGGAACCCCATCTGGATGATGACGTCGAGTTCGTAGTCGGCGCGACGGACGTACTCCTCGGGTACCGGGCCGTCGGGAAAGCGCCGCGCCAGACCAGATTTCACCTCGCGACGCAGCCAGCTGTCCTGCGTCTCGCCCTCCGGGACCGGGAACACCGGCATCCGATCGCGGTGGGCGAACACCTCGGCGTAGTCGCCGATGCGCTCGCCGATCTCCACGGTGTTGTCACACGCCCCGGGGACCACGTGATCCCACTGCGCACGCATCTGGGCAGCGGACTTGAGGTAGTAGCCGTCGCCGTCGAACTTGAAGCGGGTGGGATCGGAGAGGGTCTTTCCGGTCTGGATGCACAGCAGCGCCTCGTGGGTGGCGGCGTGATCCTTCTCCACGTAGTGGCAGTCGTTGGTGACGATCGGCTTGATACCGAGCTTGCGGCCGATGTCGAGCAGGCCGTCCCGAACGCGACGCTCGATCTCGAGGCCGTGCTCCATCAACTCGAGGTAGAAGTTGTCCTTGCCGAAGATCTCCTGCCACTTGGCCGCCGCCTCCAACGCCTCGCGCTCGTGGCCGAGCCGCAGTCGGGTCTGCACCTCACCCGACGGACAACCGGTGGTGGCGATGATGCCTTCGGCGTGGGCGGCGATGAGATCGGCGTCCATCCGGGACCACTTGCCCAGCTGACCTTCGATGGACGCCATCGAGGACAGGGTGAACAGGTTGCGTAGTCCGGTGGCGTTCTCGGCCACCATCGTCATGTGGGTGTAGGCGCCGCTACCGGAGACGTCGTCGCTCTTCTGGTCCCGATCGCCCCACAGGACACGTTTTGTGTCAAAGCGTGAACCCGGCGCGATGTAGGCCTCGATCCCGATGATCGGTGTGATGCCCGACTTCTTGGCCACCGTGTAGAACTCACTGGCGCCGAACATGTTGCCGTGGTCGGTCATGCCCAGCGCCGTCATCCCCAACCGCTGCGCCTGCGCGAACAGTGGCGCCACCTTCGCCGCCCCGTCGAGCATCGAGTACTCGGTGTGATTGTGAAGGTGGACAAAGGATTCCGACACTATCGACCTCTCGATGACGCTGGTGGGCAACCGGCCCGGATCGGCTGCCCCGACGGCCCCACGCGAGGACCGACGAAGCCGCGACGATCATTGGTCTGGCTGCCCCAGTCTAGGGGCAGCCACCGTCGTCGTCGGGTTGCCACACCCGGCTCGACACCACCGGTCGGCCGCCACGCCGCGCGACACGCCGACGTCAGTCGCCGGAGCGGAATTCAGGCCGGAGGCACCGGGCCGGTGTCCACCGATGGGCCCACCCGCCCGGTCGTCTCCGGCAGCAGCGGCACCACCGCGAAACGTCCACCTGCGGCATCGGCAGGCAGCACCTCGACCGCCCGGACCTGCGGACGCGCTGCGAGCTGCCGCAGCGTCGACGGCAGTCCACGAACCACCAGCGCCACCACACACGCGCAGTCGCCGGAGAGGCGACGGACCACCAGTCGCGCGATCGCCGCACTGCGCGCGGTGTCGGGGTCGGGGGCAGGAGCAGGGCGGTCGCCGGCGGTGCTCGGGTTGGCAGACACCGCGTCTGCCTGCGCGTCCGACACCGCCTGACCACGGGCCAGGTCGAGTGATCGACGGATGTCGGTCACCGGGACCAGCAGCGTCGGCGTGGCCACCTGCGGCACCGCGACGTGGAACGCCACCTGCGACCGCATGGTCCCCGAGGTGACCGCCCAGGCGGCTTCGTCGTCGAGACCGGCGCGCAGCGACACCAACGCCCATCGGGCACCGGCACGAGCCCCGGCCAGCGACGCGGACGACTGTGACAGATACTCCTCGACCAGTTGCCCGTTCTCCGGTCCGAGCCGATCGGTCCCGACGGCAGGACGTGCGGGCGGATGGGTGAGGCCGACGACGTAGAGCAGACCCACGAACACCGCCGACACCACCACGACCACGATCGGGATGCGCCCGCAGCCGAGCAGCCGGCTCACCCGGCCCGCAGGAGATCCAACGCACCCCGCAGATCATCGGGGTACGGGCTGGTGAACTCGACGGCGCGACCATCGGCGGGATGGGCGAAGGACAACGCCCGCGCATGCAGCCACTGTCGCTGCAGACCGAGCCGCCGCGCGAGCACGGGGTCGGCTCCGTAGGTGAGGTCCCCGCAGCACGGATGGTGCAGGGCGGAGAAGTGCACCCGAATCTGATGGGTCCGACCGGTCTCCAGGTGGACATCGAGAAGGCTTGCCGCAGCAAACATCTCGAGGGTGTCGTAGTGGGTGACGCTGGGCTTGCCCGCGGTGGTCACCGCAAACTTCCACTCACTGCCCGGGTGACGCCCGATGGCCGCGTCGATGGTGCCCGAGGACGGATCGAGGTGACCTTGCACCAGCGCGTGATAGCGCTTGTCCACCGTGCGTTCCTTGAAGGCGCGTTTGAGCAGCGTGTAGGCACGTTCGGACACCGCCACCACCATCACCCCGGATGTCCCCACGTCCAAGCGGTGCACGATGCCTTGGCGTTCGTGCGCCCCCGAGGTGGAGATGCGAAAGCCCGCGGCGGCCAGTCCACCGATGACCGTGGGCCCGGTCCAGCCCACCGAGGCGTGGGCGGCCACGCCGACCGGCTTGTCCACCACCACGATGTCGTCGTCGGCGTAGAGAACGTCCATGTCTTCGACGGCCAAGACCGGGTTCTCGAGTTCTCGGGCCGGCTCGGGCAGGGTCACCTCCAGCCAGGAACCTGCGCTGAGCCGGTGCGACTTGCCCGCCGCGACACCGTCGATGCTGACATCGCCATCGTCGGCCAGCGCGGCGATGACTGTGCGAGAGAGCCCGAGGATGCGGGAGACCCCCGCATCCAGGCGCATCCCGTCGATGCCGTCGGGAACCGGCATGGAACGACTTTCACGCATCCGGCGAGCCGTTCGGCGACGGGGTAGCCGCGTTCGGGGTGGGCGATTTGGGGGTGGGCATTTGCGGGGTGGGCGATTTCGGGGTGGTCGCCTCAGGCGTCCCCGCGATGTTCGATGCCGCAGCGGCCGAGTCGGATTCAGTCTTCGGTGAGCGCCCAGAGGGTGTGCGGGTGCCGTCGAGTTCCACGCCGAACAGGGTCAGGGCCACCAGCAGCACCGCCCCGCACACCACGGCCGAGTCGGCGATGTTGAACACCGGCCACCACCCCACCGAGATGAAGTCGACGACGTGACCACGTAGCGGTCCGGGCGATCGGAAGATGCGATCGATGAGATTGCCCAGCGCACCGCCGAGTATCAGCCCCAGTCCCACTGCCCACCAGGCCGAGCGCAGCCGATTGGCGAAGCGGATGATCACGCCCACCACGATCAGCGCGACGATCGTCAGCACCCAGGTGTATCCGGTGGCCAACGAGAACGCTGCACCACTGTTGCGCACCTGGGTCAGGGTGACCGTGTCACCGATGATCTCGATGGGGTCGGTGGCCTTGATGGTTGCCACCACGACCATCTTGGTCACCAGATCCAGGATCAGTGTCACCCCGGCGACCAGCGGCAACAGGCTGACGATCCCGGGCCGTCGACCTCCGCGCACGGCGGACGCGGCCGGCGAGTTCGGGGCGGCAACAGTCGGGGCGGCAACAGTCGGGGCCGCGTCGTCGGAGTCGGCGCGGGCGTGGCTGGTGGAGAGGTCATCGGGGTCGGTGCTCACCCCGCCATTGTCCACGACGCCAAGCCCGCCGACGCCGACGGCCGACGTGCCGGCACCCACGACCTCCCAGCGAGCGTCTGCCGACAGTCGGCACCGATAGCCTCGAGTAGTGATCGATGTCCGCCCCTCCACCACACCCGTCTCGACTGGCGGGCACAACTCAGCACACTCCGGCCGTCCGCGGTGTGAGGTCGTGGCGGCGTTGCTCGCCGTGGCGGCGACGGCGCTGACCGCGTGTGGTTCCGGTGGCTCGGAATCGACGGCGAGCAGTCGCGCCACTACGTCGAGCACGAGTGCGGGCTGCACCACCGACTCGACGGTCAACGCGCCTGCGGTGTCTCTGCTCCCGATTCCGCCTGCCGCGGTCACCGTCGACGATCCGGGCGTCGAACCACGGGTCGTCACAGCCGCATCCGCCGACAACACCTCGCCACAGCGCGTGGTGCTACGCACGTCGTCGACCTCGACGAGCGCAGGACCCGGCCGTCCGGCGGAGAACAGAGACCAGAGCGTCGAGCTGGGTCTGACCGCACGCTTCCTGTGCACCGATCCCACCGACGTCGAGCTGGCGCTCGATTCGGCCACGTCGCCCGAGCCCGGATTGGCGTCGTCGCTGCGTAAGGTCGTCGGTTCTCGGGCCGGACTGGCGGTGGCCAGTGGTTCGGTCCCGGGGGCGCTTCGGCTGCTGCCCGCCGCCGAGGCCGACGATGCGGCCCGATCGGCGGTCGAGCAGTCACTGCTGCAGGCGCTGACCCAGTCGGTGACGTTGCCGACGGTGCCCATCGGAGTGGGTGCCCGCTGGCGCGCGGTCCGCACGGTGTCGGGCGGGGCGACCGTCACCCAGACCCTCACCGCGACGCTGCGGGCCCGCTCCGGCAACCGACTGACCGTCGACGTGGCCATCGACGAGGAACCGGTGAACTCAGTGTTCGTGGTGCCAGGGACCGACACCACCCTGACCATCGCCGCCTACAGCTCCAGCGGAACCGGAACCGTCACCCTCGACCTGTCCCGCGGCCTCCCGGTCGACGGCGGCCTGACCGTCTCGGGCGGACGTTCACTCGTCGGCGCCGACCCGAATGCTCCGCTGCTGCAGCGGACCAGCTTCTCGGCGCGCTGGCAGAGCCGCTGACCGATCCCGGCCGGCGGCCGGTCACGACCAGCACGCCAGCTGCACACGACGTCGCGGAGCACGACCGGTGCCCCCGGTAGGACGAAGCCCCCGAGAGCGGTCTCGGGGGCTTCGTGGTCGGGCCCGTGGTCGGCCCCGTGGTGATTGAACCTGCTCAGTTGGCCTGCGCGGGGCACATCGGGCTGGCCACCTTGTTGGTCTGCAGCAGCAGACAGACGGTGCTCTTGGCGAGCTTCCACTTGCCCTGGTCGTAGATGATCTGCGCCTCGACGGTGAGTGCAGGCTGCTGTGGCACGGTCACCTTCACCTTCACAGTCGCCTGACCCGGACCGGTGGCGATGACCGGTGCCTGCAGCACGTACGTGACGTCTGGGTTCTGCTTCTTGGCGGTCACCAGCTTGTCGAAGAGCTTGGGGTCGGCCGAGGAACCCTGCACCAGGGCCGTCTTGGCGCTGTTCGGTACCGCCGGGTCGAGCGCCTTCTCCAACAGTCCGTTCAGCGTGACTGCGCTCGGCGGCTTCGACGGGTCCGACACCCCGCCGTCGGCGCTGGTCGCCGCAGTCGTCGAGGCGGTGGTGGCTGCGGTGGTCTCGTCGCCTCCGGAGCCGCCGCTGTCACCGCAGGCCGCGATGGTGAGGAATGCGGCCACAGCCATACCCGCAGTGGCGATCTTGTGCAGCTTCACGTGTTCGTCCTTCATGTTGATTGCTCGTATGGATTCGGCCGATCAGGATTCCGCCGGTCGGGGTCCAGCTCGGGCGAGGCAGCGTGGTGGACCCGGGCCGACGGTCGGCCGAAACAGGGGCCCGGGTGACCGAACCGCGCACGGCACCGGCCGAGCCGAACTCGGCGGCCCCCGCGTCGGACCCACACTATGCCAAGTCGTTGTCCGATGATCCACCCCGTGACCGGCCACGGACGTCGGCGGACGGGCCCGATTTGACCGGTGACCAGGTACCCATCACTGTGATCGATCATGGCCGCTCCCCCGCACATCGTCCTCATCGGCACCGGCGGAACCATCTCGGCGGTGGCTGGGGGCGACGGGTTGATCGCGACCCGAACCCCCGACGAGTTGCTCGCGCCACACCGCGGTGACGACGTCACGGTGTCGACGCGCACAGTGCTCAACGTCGACAGCGCCGCCATCACCCCCGACGAGCAGTATCGACTTCTCGGCGCCGTGCTCGAGGCCCTCGACGACCCGACTGTGACCGGCGTCGTGGTCACCCACGGCACCGACTCGTTGGAGGAGTCGGCGATCCTGTTGGACCTCGCGCACCGGGATCGGCGGCGTGTCGTGCTGACCGGGGCACAGTTGCCCGCCGACTCCCCCATCGCCGACGGACCGGCCAATCTCACGGCGGCGTTGCGGTTGGCGGCCACCGGCCCCGGAGCTCCTCGTCCTGTCGCTCTCCGTCCCGACACCTCTCGTCCCGACACCTCCCGTCCCGACACCTCCCGTCCCGACACCTCTCGTCCCGACACCTCTCGTCCCGACACCTCCTATGTCTCGCATCCGGGAGCCGAGATCGGGGTGTCGGTGGCCTTCGGTGGACAGGTGTTGCCCGCTCGCGGGCTGTTCAAGTCCCACCTGACCGATGCGGCGGCATTCGACTGTGTGGCACCGGCACTGCATCGGGTGCTCACCCCGGACTGGGACCGCGCGCTGCTGACCGATCCGGCGGCGCGATCGGCAGCACTGGCGGCCGCCCGAGTCGACATCATCGCGCTGCACCCCGGCGTAGACCCCGACCTGCTCGCCGCCCATGTGGCCGCAGGTGCTCGGGCGTTGGTGCTGATCGGTCTCGGCTCGGGCAACACCCATCCCGGTGTGGTGGACTCCGTGCGCCGCGTCGTATCCGACGGCACGCCGGTGGTGGTGAGCACGCGCGTCCCGCATGGCGCGGTGCATCCGACCTACGGGGGCGGTGGCGGCGGAGTGGACCTGGTGCGCGCGGGTGCGACCCCGTCGACCTGGCTGCGGCCGCCACAGGTTCGAATGGCACTACAGGCCTTGCTGATCAGCGATCCGAGCGGGTTCACGGTCGGCGACTTCTTCGCCCGCACCCAGCCGATGTGAACGCGGCCGCACAGACCCCACGATCAGGCCTGCAGGGGCCCCTCGCGCTCGGCCGCGGTCCAGTCCAGGCTGTCGAGCGGGTCGGCGATCTGCAGTTCGGGTAGTGCGGCCGGGAATGTGCGGGCCGGGCCCGGACCACTCGCGCGGGTCTCGAACCGCACGGTGACCACTCCGTGGCCGCTGCCCTGCACCCAGCCGTGACCGAGGTCGGGGTGGTGGACATCGGTTCCGGTGATCCAGGTGACCTGCCCTGACTCGTCGACCACGCGTCCGCTGCGCTGTTGCACTCCGGCCACCTGGTCGTCGCCCCCACCGAGTGCCTCGGGGTCGTCGGAGACGGTCGGCGACTGCGGTTCGTCGGCGTTCGCCTCGGTGGGTGCCCCGATGGGCGGCACAGCCGATGCGGCGGGATCGAACAACAGGAACTGTTCCACCGAGCTCAGGCCGGCGTATCCGACACCCACCAAGCGCACCGGTCCGATGTCGACCGGGTCCAACGCCAGTCGCTGCGCCACCGCTTCGAGCACCTCCAGATCGGTGGTGGCCGTCGGCAGCGTGGCCGAACGGGTGAGAACCGCCATGTCCGCCTTCTTCATCTTCACCACCACCGTTCGCGCGCCGCGGCCGTCGTCGAGCAGCCGCCGGTGCGCAGCGGATGCGGCGCGAGAGATGGCCGGCCGCAACGCATCCAGGGTGATCACATCGTCGGCGAAGGTCGATTCGGCACTGATCTGTTTGGCCGAGGCCCGTTCGGCAACCGGACGATCATCGACGCCGTGGGCCAACCGGTGCAGCGCCGGACCCAACGCGGTGCCCAGGATCGAGGTCACCTCCATCGCCGACAGGTCGGCGAGCTGACCAACGGTGTCGATCCCGAGCCGGTGCAGACGATCACCGGCCACCGGGCCGATTCCCCACAGCGCCCGAACCGGTAGCGGCCGCAGGAAGTCCTGTTCGTCCTCGGGTGAGACGACCAGTACCCCATCGGGTTTGGCGAGACCGGAGGCGATCTTGGCGATCTGCTTGCCACTGCCGGCACCGAAGGAGACGGTGAGCCCCAGCTCGGCGCGCACCCGCGATCGGATCCGTTCGGCGAAGTCGACCACCTCGTCCACCGACGCCCCGACCAGCGCCTCCGGTTCCCCGAAGGCCTCGTCGAAGGAGAGCATCTCGATCACCGGAAGGTGCTCGCGCACCAGGGCGAACACCCGGCGACTGACCACCCGGTACACCCCGATGCGCGGCGGCACCACCACCGCACCGGCACCGACGAGTCGACGCGCCTGCTGCATCGGCATCGCCGAGTGCGCGCCGAACCGTCGCGCCTCGTAGCTGGCGCCGGCGACGACGCCGCGGCCACCGACCCCGCCGACGAGGACCGGCCGACCCCGCAGTGTCGGGCGGGTGAGCTGCTCGACGGAGGCGAAGAACGCGTCCATGTCGATGTGCAGGACCCACCGCGCCGTCCCCGTCCGGTCTGCCTGCACCACCGCTCCAGCCTAGGCAGCGCGCACCGACCGCCCGTCAGGCGCGGGGGTCAGCAGGAACGCCGGGATGAGTGACGCGATCGCGCGCAGTTCGGTGTCGGTCGAGCGGTGAGACACGTCGCCTCGGGGCCGGTCGCTGCGGGCGATCGCGCGGGACCTGGGCGTCGTCTGCTGCGCGGTCTACCGGTACGTCCGCAGCCGAGACGAACTGCTCACCCTGCTCGTCGTCGACGCGTCCACCGAGCTCACCGCCGCCGCGGTCACCGGGGTCGACGACGCCCGCGCCCGGATGGTGGCGCCCGGATGGTGGCGCCCGGCACGGCGACGCGGACCTGGGCACTCACCGAACCAGCATGCTGGGCCCTGCTGGACGGCACACCGGTTCCCCGGTTACGAAACCCCCGGTGAGCAGTGATCAGACCCGGGTCAGTTCCCCTCGTACACCGTCGCCGAGGTCCGTCGCCTCCGCGGCGAGGTCCGTCGGATCGACGACGTCGAGACGCACGGCGAGCACCTCGCCGGCGATGAGATCGCGGTGACGCCGCGCCCACTCCTGCCGCTCCTTCGGCACACCGAGACGCACCTCGATGCGGTCGGAGACGTCGAACCCGTGCGACCGGCGCGCGTCCTGCAGTTCCCGGATGCGATCCTTCGCCCACCCCTCGGCCTCGAGTTCCTCGGTGACGGTGGTGTCGAGCACCACCAGCCCCCCACCCGAAGGCAGCTCGGCCGTCGAATCCGGTTCCACAGCAACCAGTTTGCGACTGAACTCATCGCCGGTCAGGGCCAATCCGTCGGCCACCACCGTCTCGACACCATCGACGACCTCCAGACTCCAGGCCCCGGACTTGACCGCCTTGATGGCTCGCTGGACGTCCTTGCCCAGGCGAGGTCCGGCAGCGCGCGCATTGACCACCACCTCCACCTTCCCGAAGGCGTCGGCGTCGGCAGACAGCTGCACCGCCTTGACGTTCATCTCATCGGCGATCAGGTCGGTGTAGCCGACCAACCGAGCCGCTGAATCACCGGCGACGGTCAACGCGGGCAACGGAAGTCGCACCCGCAGCTTGTTCGCCTTGCGTAGGCTCGAGGCCACCGAACACACCTGCTGCACCTCGTCCATCGCGGCGACGAGGTCGGCATCGGCCGGTAGGTCACCTGCGGTGGGCCAATCGGCCAGATGCACCGAGCGACCACCGGTCAGTCCCCGCCACATCGCCTCGGTCAGCATCGGCAGCAACGGCGCCGCCAGCCGACAAGCCACCTCCAGGACCGTGTAGAGGGTGTCGAACGCGTCGGCTGCGGGCTCGCCGGCCACCTGCGCGTCTTGACCGGCCCAGAACCGTTGGCGTGAACGGCGGACGTACCAATTGGTCAGCGCATCACAGAAGTCGCGGAACGCCTCGCAGGCACCGGCCACGTCGTAGGTCTGCAACGCCGAGGTCATGGTGTCGCGGGTGACGGCGAGCTTGGCCAGGATGTAGCGGTCCAGAGTGTTCGTCGAGTCGGTCCGCCACGTGGCGGGCCGATCGGCGTAGAGCGCGAGGAAGCTGTAGGCGTTCCACAGGGGCAACATCGCCTGGCGCACACCCTCGCGGATGCCGCGCTCGGTGACGACGAGGTTGCCACCCCGCAGGATCGGCGAGGCCATCAGGAACCACCGCATCGCATCGGAGCCATCGCGGTCGAACACCTCGTTGACGTCGGGATAGTTGCGCTTGGACTTGCTCATCTTCGCGCCGTCGTCGCCCAGGACGATCCCGTGAGCGGCGGCCGTACGAAACGCCGGCCGGTCGAACAGTGCGGTGGCCAAAACGTGCAGGTTGTAGAACCAGCCGCGGGTCTGCCCGTTGTACTCGACGATGAAATCGCCCGGATTCCGCGCCGGCACCCCGGCTTCGGGGTCGCCGTCGAACCAGTCGGCGTTCTCGAACGGGTAGTGCACCTGGGCGAACGGCATCGAACCCGACTCGAACCAGCAGTCGAGCACCTCGGGGACCCGGCGCATGGTGGAGCGCCCCGTCGGGTCGTCGGGGTTGGGCCGGGTGAGCTCGTCGATGTGCGGCCGGTGCAGGTTGGTCGGGCGTACCCCGAAATCCCGCTCGAGCTCATCGAGGGAGCCGTACACGTCGACACGTGGGTGTTCGGGGTCGTCGGAGATCCACACCGGGATGGGCGCACCCCAGTAGCGGTTGCGACTGATGTTCCAGTCCTTGGCACCTTCGAGCCACTTGCCGAACTGCCCGTCCCGGATATGCGCGGGTGACCAGGTGATCTGCTGATTCAGCTCCAGCATCCGCTCCTTGATCGGGGCGACCGCGACGAACCACGACGGCACCGCCATGTAGATCAACGGTTTCCCCGACCGCCACGAGTGCGGGTAGCTGTGCTCGATCGTCTCGTGCCGCACGATCCGACCACTGTTCTTGAGGTCCTTGATGATCACCGGGTTGGCGTCGAACACCATGAGTCCCTCGTACGGGGCCACCGCGGAGGTGAAGCGTCCACCCGAGTCCAGCGGTTGCACCACCTCGATCCCGTTGGCGACTGCCAACTCCATGTCCTCCTCACCGAACGCCGGTGCCAGGTGCACGATCCCGGTGCCGCTGTCGGTGGTCACGTAGTCACCCAACAGAGTTCGATGCGCACGCGGATGGTCGACGAAGAAGTCGAACGGCGGCGTGTAGGTGGCCTCGGCCAGATCACGGCCGGCGTAGGTGTCGAGGACCTCGGCGTTGTCCCCCAGCTCGCGGGCGTAGCTCGCGATCCGGGCCGACGCCAGCAGGTACTCCTCGCCGTCCGCGGCGCGCACGCGCGCGTACTCGACATCGGGATTGACCGCGATGGCCAGGTTCGACGGCAACGTCCACGGGGTGGTCGTCCAGATGAGCGCTTTGACCCCCACCAGGTCCTCTGGCACCCCACCGGTCAGCGGCATGGCCACCGTCACGGCGGGATCCTGGCGCATCCGGTAGGCGTCGTCGAGCTTGGATTCCTGGTTGCTCAGCGGCGTCTGCTCGTACCAGCTGTAGGGCAGCACCCGATAGCCCTGATAGATCAGGCCCTTGTCGTGTAGACGTTTGAACGCCCACATGACCGACTCCATGTAATCCAGGTCGAGGGTCTTGTAATCGTTGTCGAAGTCGACCCAGCGGGCCTGGCGGGTGACGTAGGCACGCCACTCATCGGTGTAGCGCAGCACCGACTCGCGGCAGAAGTCGTTGAACTTCTCCACGCCCATCTTCTCGATCTCGGACTTGTCGGTGATCCCCAGCTGCCGCTCGGCCTCCAGCTCGGCGGGCAGACCGTGTGTGTCCCACCCGAATCGACGCTCCACCTTCTTGCCGAGCATGGTCTGGAAACGCGGAACGATGTCCTTGACGTATCCGGTCAACAGGTGTCCGTAGTGCGGCAGGCCGTTGGCGAACGGAGGGCCGTCGTAGAAGACGAACTCCTCGGCGTCGGCGCGCGCGGCGATCGAAGCGACGAAGGTGTCGTCGACGGCCCAGTAGTCCAGGACCGCCTTCTCCAGATCGGGGAATCGAGGAACTGACGCGCCGGTGCCGGTGACGTCGACGATCGGGTACGTCCGCCGACCTGTGGCCCCGTCCGACACAGCAGACTGGGCCGAAGCAGACTGGGCCGACGATGACTCGGTGGTGCGCTCGGTGCTCACAGCGAAAACTCCTCGTGCCAGGTCGTGGTGGACGACGTGTTCGGCACGGGGACGACGAAGACCTCGCCGCGGTACCACCCCGCTTGCACCGACATGCGGTGCCACTCATGACGATCCGCGGGTTCGCAGACCACCGACGGCTGTGTCGGGCCGTACCCGTCCGGTTCTACTGCCGCGACACGATGCCGCGGGTTCTTCCGGATGCTCCCCGGTGATGGCCGGATCGACGCTCCTGCGAGTCTAGGCCACAGTCGTCAACGACGTTCACAGGCCAACGCTCAGGAGCTCGACCCGTCGGCGCGGTGGCGGGCACGTGAATCGGCCCCGCGGCCTTCGACGGAGGGGACTTCGACGATGCGTGGGATCTCCGCAGTCGTCTCGGAGGCGGATTCAGATGCCGACACCTCGGTCGGCTCGGGCGGCGACGAGACCGGCTCAGGGGCCCTCGACGACCGGGCCATATCCGGCGCAGCAGGTGACCCTTCGCCGCCAGAGTCGTCGTGGGATCCGATCTGCGAACCCGAGACCTCGGGCTCAGGTGTGGGCGGGTCGGACACCACCGGGATCGGCGCGGTCAGCTCGGCTGCCGAGGGATCCTGCGAGGCCGGCTGCGCGGTGCGCCGACGACGGCGACCACTGCGAGCAGTGTGGACGGCGTTGCGGGTGCGAGTGACATACGGCGCCGCCGACCGCGTCAGCGCCGACGACAGCCCCAGAGTGTCGGCCAACAACAACAGGCCACCGACAACGCACACCACGATGCAAGCCACCGCCAACCACAGCGTCCCGGTGACCAGCGCCACGACCAGGAGGGCGAACCCGATGAGGGTGGCGGCCAGCGCCGACACGAGCACTGCGCTCAGCCTCCTCGAGCGGTCCAACAGATGTCACCGCCCAGATCACCCAGGCGAGAGCGGAACAAACCACCGTGTTGTCGGCAGAATCAGAGATCAGCCTGCCGACCGCCACGACGTCAGCCTGCCGGCTGCCACGACGTCAGCCTGCCGGCTTGGCGAACCCAGCCGAATTCGTGAAACCGCCATTGCCCGGGTCCGACGAGAAGGCGTCTGCGGGGCGCCCGCCGTTGTCCACCGGTGCCGCGCTGTCGCGCTGCTGCAGCTCCTCGAGCTGGGACTCCAGGTAGGTGCGCAGACGGGTTCGGTACTCGCGCTCGAAGTTCTTGAGCTGCTCGATCCGACCCTCCAGCACCGACCGCTGCTGGTTGATGGTGCTCATGATCTCGGTGTGCTTGCGCTCGGCGTCGGCGGCGAGGGCGTCGGCCTTTTCCTGGGCCTGACGCGTGGTCGCCTCGGCCCTGGTCTGCGAGTCGGCGAGAATGGCCTCCGAACGCTGCCGCGCATCGGCCAACATCCCCTCGGACTTGGTGCGTGCCTCGCTGACCATCGAGTCCGCCCGGGCCCGCGCGTCGGCGAGCAGTCCTTCGGACTCGGTGCGCGCATTCCCGGTCAGCCGATCGGCGGTGTCCTGGGCCAGGCTCAACACCTTGGCGGCGCGCACGTGTGAATCGTCGTCGGTGCTCGGGGTCGGGGCAGGCTCGCTGTAGGCCCGCGCCGGTGGCGCGAAAGACGCGGCCGGCGCTTCGTCGGCCCGCGGGCCCGACGATGTGGCCGAACGGGCCTGCGACAGATCCCCTTCGAGCTCCTCCACCCGCTGCTTGAGGTCGGTGTTCTCCTCGATCAGGCGCGCGAGCTCGGCTTCGACGAAGTCGAGGAACTGATCGACCTCGTCCTCGTTGTAGCCGCGTTTACCGATCGGAGGTTTGCTGAACGCGACGTTGTGCACATCAGCCGGTGTGAGCCGCATTGTCGGGTCCCCTTTAACAAATTGTGGTTCAGGCCATCAGGTAGTGGTCTTCAGGACATCCTCCACGGCACGTACGGTGCCGCCTTGGCCATCCCCGGTGTAACTAGCGTCCCATCCTGTCACATGAGAACCGTTTGTCGCACCCGGTCGCGGCATTCGCACCCCGGGAACCACAGCGTCGAACCCCATGCCCGCAGGTCGACGGCTTCCGGTGGTGTGGAGCCGATGATCACGTCCCCGGTCACAATAACGGCCCATATGGACTGTGATCCACTCACCGGCGCGGCGCACACACCCGAGGTGGGCCCATCGGCGGTCAGCCCGCGGTGGAGACCACCGACATCGCGATGAGGACCACGATCATCGTGATCATCAGCGACAGGTCCAGTCGGACCGGACCCAGCGGGATCGGCGGGATGATCCGACGAAGCGCCTTGATCGGCGGGTCGGTGCTGGTGAACACCGCTTCTATGGCCACCACCGAGGCACCCTTGGGACGCCACTCCCGAGCAAAGGAACGCACGAGCTCGACCACCAATCGCCCGAGCAACAGCAACCAGTAGATGAACAGCAGGGCGTAGAGCACCTCACGAACGATCGTCACGTCTCAACTCTGCCTGATGGTTGGATGGGCGGTGCAACCCGCATGTCCTCGACAGCGGGTCGCAGCAGGTCAGCTCTGGTTGTAGAACCCGGTCTCGACGATCCGGCGGCGGTCTTCGGGCGAGACGTCGACATCGGCGGGCGAGAGTAGGAACACCTTGGTGGCCACCTTGTCGAATGCGCCGCGCAGCGCGAACGCGAGTCCGGCCGCGAAGTCGACGAGTCGCTTGGCGTCCTCGTTGCTCATCTCGACCAGGTCCATGATGACCGGGCTCCCGTCACGGAACCGCTCACCGATCGTGCGGGCCTCACTGTAGTCACGGGGGCGCAGGGTGGTGATCTTGGCCAGCGGACTGCCCTCCTCGAAGACACGATCGATCGATTCCCGTGGATCCAGGGCCAGGGCGCCCCGGGTCACACGACCTCCCGCTCGCACCGGGCCCGCCGAACGCGCGGCGAGCGGCTCCAGGCGCGCGGGACGCCCGAGGCGCTCCATGGGTGCCGCGGTCCGGTCGGCTGCGCGTGCCGGACCGGCGTAGGCGTAGTCCGGAACTCGATCGAAATCACCGGCCTCGTCGCGGCTGACGTATTCACGGCCCAGGTAGTCCGGCTCGGCGTACCGGCGATCATGCACGTCGTACTCGGTCACCCCGCGCACGTCGTACTCGTCGGCGGCGTACCCGCCCCGCTCGGAGAACTCGTCGCGGCGCGACGATCGTGCGTAGTAGTCGTCACGTTCACGGCCGTCGTCGAGATAGTCGTCGTCGTAGTCACCGGGTGGGACCATGCCGAAGTAGGCCTTGAAGCGCTGCATGGTGGTCATTGTCTGCCTTCCTCACCTTCGGCTCCGCCGCAGGACGGTTGTGAAAGCTGGTGTCGCTGGTTCGCATGTGACTCATGTGGTTTAGCTAGGGCGAGACTAACGGCCGCGCACCCATGATCGCGGTACCGACACGCACGCAGGTGGATCCGTGGCGCACGGCCTCGTCGAGGTCCCCCGACATCCCGGCCGAGAACTCGTCGGCGTCGGGGTGGTGATCGAGGAAACCCGAACGGATCGCAGCTGCTCGCTCCATCCACATCGCCGGCGTCGATGACTGCGGAGCGATGACCATCAGGCCGCGCAGACGCAGCGCACGCTTGCTGCGCACGGCGGCGGCCAACGCGTCCAGATCGGTCGGCATCACACCACCTCGATCAGGCGCACCGTCGAGGTTGACCTGCACCAGCACATCCAGCAGGTCCGATCGCTCGCCCGAGTCCAGGGCGGTGCGCACGGCAACGTCGAGGGCATCGGCCAGCCGGGCGCTGTCCAGTGAGTGCACGACGTCGGCCCAACGACCGACCGAGCGGGCCTTGCGTCGCTGAATCTGTCCGATCATGTGAAACGCGATGGGGTCGTCGACCACGGCGCGCACCTGATCGGCCTTGGTGCCCGCCTCCGGTTCCCGAGACTCACCGAAGGCGCGGCAGCCCAGGTCGTAGAGGGCTAGGACGTCAGCGGCCGGAAAGAACTTGGTGACCACCAGCAGGTCCACCTCGGCCGGATCACGTGCGGCGCGCGCGCACGCCGCGTCCAGACGCGTGCGCACCTGCTCCAACCGGCCGGCCAGGTCGGCCACCCGCACAGGATCCGGTCGTCCGGCGCCGGGATCGTGGGCGGTCATCGGCCCGAACCGGCCGAGGCTTCCGAGTCGATCCAGATCACCGACGCCAAGCGTCCGGTGGGCGCACCTGCGCGATGGCTGAACAGGGTGGGATCGGCGATGGTGCAGCGCGGATCTCGTGCCACCGCAGAGACTCCGGCGTCCACCAGCTGCCGAGTGATCCCGGCCCGCAGATCCAGGCCCGGGGTCCCCTTGGTCGTGCGGGTGGCACTGCCGGGCAGGTGGGCCTCGACATCGGCCTGCATATGGGCGGGCACCTCGTAGCGGTCACCACCGGCCGCGGGACCCAGCAGCACGCCCATGCGCTCAGGCCGCGCACCCAGTGCGATCATCGCCTCCAGGACCACCGGGATGATCCCGATGCGAGCGCCCACCCGTCCGGCATGCGCGGCGGCGATGACCCCGGCCTCGTCGTCGCTGAGCAACACCGGCACGCAGTCTGCGGTGACGACCACCAACGCCAGATCGGGTTGGGTGGTCACCAGCGCGTCGGTGGCCGGCACCGCGGTGGCACGCGGACCATCGACCACGGTGACGGTGCGACCGTGGATCTGTTCCATCCACACCATTCGGGACTCGGCCACACCGATCTGCACGGCCAGACGAGATCGGTTGGCCCGCACGGCTGCTGGGTCGTCGCCCACATGATCGCCGAGATTGAAGGTGTCGTAGGGCGGGGCCGAGACACCACCGGCGCGGGTGGTGATGACCCGTCGCACCCGCCAGGTGGGGGTCGTGACGGAAGACACGGAGAGCTCAGCGCTTCATGAACGGCGGCACGTCCACGTCGTCGTCATCGTCGAGGGTGACAGCGTTGCGACGCGGAGCCGGGCTGTCGGCGAACGGATCACCTGGGGCGGGCCGATCGCCGAAGACACTGTCGGTCGAGGTGGGGCTGTTGACCGAGCCGGCACTGGCCGAACCCACCGTCGAGCGGCCCGTGGTGCTTGGTGTGCGCAGCCGCGACGGAGCGCCCGCGTCGAATCCGGCGGCGATGACGGTGACCCGTACCTCGTCGCCGAGGTTGTCGTCGATCACCGTGCCGAAGATGATGTTCGCGTCCTCGTGGGCCGCCTCCTGGACCTGGCTGGCCGCGTTGTGGATCTCGAACAGACCCAGGTCGCTACCACCGGCGATGGACATCAGGACACCGCGCGCACCCTCCATCGACGCCTCGAGCAGGGGCGAGTTGATCGCTGACTCGGCGGCCTTCTTCGCCCGGTCCTCACCGCGGGCGGAGCCGATGCCCATCAGCGCACTACCTGCGTCTTTCATGACGCCCTTGACGTCGGCGAAGTCGACGTTGATCAGTCCCGGGGTGGTGATGAGGTCGGTGATGCCCTGCACACCGTTGAGCAACACCTCGTCAGCGCTGCGGAACGCGTCCATCAGCGTGACTGCCGCGTCACCGAGCTGCAGCAGCCGGTCGTTGGGGATGACGATCAAGGTGTCGCAGGACTCCCGCAGGGAGGCGATGCCTGCGTCGGCCTGTCCACCGCGGCGCTTGCCCTCGAAGGAGAACGGCCGGGTCACCACACCGACGGTCAGTGCGCCGAGCTTGCGGGCGATGCTCGCCACGACGGGCGCACCACCGGTGCCGGTGCCACCGCCCTCGCCTGCGGTGACGAACACCATGTCGGCACCTTTGAGTAGTTCTTCGATCTCGTCCTTGGCGTCCTCGGCGGCCCGCCGACCCACTTCTGGATCGGCGCCCGCGCCGAGGCCACGGGTGGAGTCGCGACCCACGTCGAGTTTGACGTCGGCGTCGCTCATCAGCAGGGCCTGGGCGTCGGTGTTGATGGCGATGAACTCGACACCCTTGAGGCCCTGTTCGATCATCCGGTTGACGGCGTTCACGCCACCGCCGCCAATGCCGACGACCTTGATGACGGCCAGGTAGTTGTGCGGTGGCGTCATGACACTCGCCTTCTGTGCGTGGTTGTGCGTGTTCAGGGTCCGGCTGCGGCGACCGTCCGCGCAAAGGCGTTGAGGCACCGAGCCCGCACCCGACTGCTCGGAACCCTCGACCTCAACCATAGGGTTAGAGTTATGTCAAGTAGTCGGGCGCTGATGAGAACGCTAGGCACCCATCGGTCGTCGATCCAGGAGGCTGGCGGCGTGTCGCCGAGATATCGCCGCGCAGACAGGCGAATTCGGTCCTCCGCACGCCCAAGCGGTGAGCGATCGTTCAGCGGTAGGTGGGAAACATCGGGCTGGTGACGTCGTACTGGGTGGCAGGCCGGGTCAGCAGATAGCGCAGGGTGCGCGCCTTCTCGTCGGTCCGCTCGGCGTCGCCCCACACCACAACTCGCTTGTCGCGCAACGTCAGGCGCACGTCGGCGGGGGTGTTCGCCGCCACCTCGATCACCTGACCACGCACCGGATCGGGCAGGCGCGCGGCCACCTCGAGGGCCGATCGTCGCGACGCCTGATCCATCCCCGCCGCGGGCTCGACGAGCCGCGGCAACGCCGGCAGCACCGCCGCGCGACCTGACGCAGACCTGAGGGGGAGATCTGCGGCCGTGGGCACCCCGAGGTCCACACCGTCGACATCGAACAGATGTGGTGCACCCGAACGCATCACGAACACCACCGGAACCCGCTCGACGATCGAGACCGCGATCGCCGACGGGTAGGAGCGGGTGACGCGCACAGACTTCACCCGCACGATGCGCGCGATCCGTTCGGCGGCCGGCCGGGTGTCGACCTGCAGCAGCGGAGTCCCCGGTCGGATTCCCGCGGCGACCCGGATCTGTTGGTCGTCGACGGTGGCAGCCCCGGTGACCGTGACAGTGCGCACCGACATCAACGGCGAGACGTAGGCCACCACGCCTGCGGCGATCAGCGCCACGACGGCCACCACGGTTGCGATCGCGGTGCGTGCACCTCGTACTCGGCCCTTGCTCGTGCGAACCCGATCCACGCCCGCGCCACCAGAGCGCGCACGTCCAGACCGGGCACGCCTGGACTCCGACCCTCGAGCCGAAGCGGTTCGGGCAGAACCGGTTCGCTGCGCCTCGGGCTCGTCACCGTGATCGCGGTGCGCGGGCTCATCGCGGTCGGGGCGGGTGTCGCGGTCGATGACGTCGTCTGTGGTCACATCTGTCCCCGTCGCGTGAGTGCGCTGATGATCTCCGGCCCCTGCATGGTGATGTCACCGGCACCGAGGGTGATGATCACATCCCCGGGTCGGGCCAGGTCGGCGACGTGGCCGGCCACCGCCGACAGGTCGGCGACGAACTCGACGTCGACCGACACCAGTGCGGCCACCGTGCGCCCACTGATCCCGTCGATCGGCTCCTCCCGTGCGCCGTAGACGTCGAGCACCACCACATGGTCGGCGAGGTCGAGTGCCGTGGCGAACTCAGCTGCGAATGTCGCTGTGCGCGAATACAGATGCGGCTGGAAGACGGCGACCACCCGACCCCCGGTGGTGGCCTCGGCGAGCTGCCGCGCCGCGATCAGCACCGCGCGCACCTCCGTCGGGTGGTGGGCGTAGTCGTCATACACCGCCACATCACCCACCCGGCCACGCAGCTGGAACCTGCGGTGAACGCCGGTGAACGACTCCACCCCGGCGATCACCTCGGCGAGCTCCGCGCCCACCACGAGACCGGCGACCGCGGCGGCAACGGCGTTGCGGGCCATGTGAACACCGGGCACACCGACGGTCAGAGGCACCGAGGTGTCCAGGCTCAGCGGCGGGTGCAGTGTGACGGTCGCGGTGCTGCCGGCACCTCGCACCCGCCAGTCCGAGAGCACCGCCGCGTGGTGCACCATCGGCGCCAGATGCGCGAACTCCCCAGTGCCGTACCCGATCACCTGCACTCCGCGAGCGGTCAGCGGGGCATGTGTTCGGGCTGCCAACTCCGCAGCTCCTGGATCATCGAGGCAGACCACGAATGTGCCACCAGCGGTGAGCCGATCGACGAAGGCGTCGAACACCGCCGTGTAGGCGGCCACCGACCCGAAGTGGTCGAGATGATCGGCCTCCACGTTGGTCACCACGATCACGTCGGGGCGATATTCCAGCAGCGATCCATCACTCTCGTCGGCCTCGGCCACGAACACCTCACCCACACCGTGGTGGGCGTTGGTGCCCGATTCGTTGAGCTCGCCCCCCACCGCGAACGACGGGTCGAACCCACAGTGCTGCAGCGCGACCACGGTCATCGAGGTGGTCGAGGTCTTCCCGTGAGTGCCGGCGATCAACACGCTGCGATGATCGTTCATCAGCCTGGCCAAGACCGTCGGACGCAACAACACCGGGACACCGCGCCGATGTGCTTCCACCAGTTCAGGATTCGACTTCGGGATGGCGGCGTGGGTGGTGATGACCGCAGTGGGTCCACCGGGCAGCAGATCGAGTGCGCCGGCAGCATGACCGATGGTGATCACCGCACCGCGGGTGCGCAGCGCATGCACCCCACGACCATCCTTGGCGTCTGACCCCGACACCTGTCCGCCCCGAGCCAACAGGATGCGAGCGAGACCAGACATCCCGGCGCCGCCGATCCCCACCATGTGCACGCGTTCGAGTTCCGGCGGCAGCGCGACCGGCGGACCGACCGGGACCGCCGGGGACACTCCGGCGTGCTCGCTGTGCCCGGAACCGGGATTCTCCGGGGAAGGGTTCTCGGGATCGATCACGGTGCTGCCGTCCGATCCCGGTAGACGCGGGCCAGTTCGAGGCCCGCCTGCGCCACCGCGGCCGCGGCGTCACGGTGGCCCACCGACGCTGCGGCCAGCGACATCTGTGACAGGTGCTCGGCATCGGACAACAGCGTGGGAATGGTGTCGGCGACCCACTGCGCGGTGAGTTCGGAGTCGTCCAGCAGGATCCCGCCGCCCGCCGAGACCACCGGCACTGCGTTGAGCCGCTGCTCGCCGTTCCCGTGCGGAAGCGGGACGTACACCGCCGGCAACCCGGTCGCCGAGATCTCGGCCACCGTCATCGCTCCCGAGCGACAGATGACCAGATCGGCTGCGGCGTAGGCGAGATCCATCCGCTTGAGGTAGCCCACCGCCACATAGGGCGGAGCCCCGGCAGGCGAGTCGACCACGATGGAGTTCTTCGGACCGTGGGCGTGCAGCACCCCGATCCCGGCTGCGCCAAGGGCTCCGGCGGCATCGGCCACCGCGGTGTTGATGGTCCGGGCACCCTGAGATCCACCGAACGCCAACAGCGTCGGGGCATCGGGATCGAGTCCGAAGTAGTGGCGTGCCTGAGCTCGCAGCGCACCGCGGTCGAGTCCGGTCAACGATCCGCGGACCGGGATGCCGACCACCGTGGCCTCGATCCCCGATCCGTCCACTGCGGCGAGCACCGTGTCGGCCATGCGCGCACCGATCCGATTGGCCACTCCCGCACTCGCATTGGCCTCGTGAATCACCACCGGGATGCGGGCGCCGGGCGCCAAGCGCAACCGCGCGGCCAGATAGGCGGGCAACGCGACATACCCTCCGAAGCCGATGACCACGTCGGCTCCCACCTCGGCGAGCACCGCTCGCGTGGCGCGTACCGACCGCAGCAGCCGGAAGGGCACGCTGAACAGATCACGATTGACCTTGCGCGGCAACGGCACCGGCGGGATCATCGCCAGCCGGTACCCGCGTTCAGGGACCAGCGTGCGTTCGAGTCCGCGCTCGGTGCCCAGCGCGGTGATCCGTGCGTCGGGTTCCAGCAGACCCACCGCGTCGGCCACCGCGAGCGCAGGCTCGATGTGACCGGCCGTGCCACCACCGGCCACCACCACCGACAGCGGTCCACGTGCCGAGGGGTGCGCAGATCGACGTGTCCTCATCGTCTCCCCCACCGTCTCGATGAGCCAGGACCGCGTTCGGCGGCCATCGACTCGGCTGCCCCAGGCCGACCGGAGGCAGAGGCGACCCGGCGAACCGGGGTCTGACCCGACGACGACCGGCCTCGGGATGGCTGCGATCGACCGGTGCCTGCTCTGCTGGAGCCGGCGGTGCCCAAGCGCCCAGACCCGGCGGTGCCAGAACGCCCGGACCCGGCGGTGCCCGAACGCCCGGACCCGGCGGTGCCCGAGCGCCGCGATCCAGCGATGCCCGGGTTCGAGCGTGACCCGGCGGCGGTCTGCCCCAGCTCGCCGGCGGCACGGGTTCGACGAGTTCGCCACAGCGCGGTCCGATCCGGCTGGTAGGCCCGCGGGGTCGGAAGCCGCAGCAGGCGGCCGAGGCGACTCTCGCCACCGGCCGACAGAGCGGCCACCGCCTCGGGTTCGTGGCGGGCCGCATTGGCCATCAGGCCCAACATCACCAGCACCGTGAACGTGGAGGTTCCGCCGGCCGACAGCAGCGGCAACTGGATACCGGTGACCGGGAGTAGTCCGATCACGTAACCGATGTTGATCAGGGCCTGCGCGCTGATCAACACTGTGATCGTCGCGGTGAGCAGCCGGATGAACGGGTCGGTGGCGCGAACCGCGATCCGCAGACCGACATACGCCAGGGCCGAGAACAGCCCGATCACCAGCAGGCCCCCGAGCAGGCCGAGTTCCTCGCCGATGATCGCGAAGATGAAGTCGTTGTGCGCGTTGGGCAGATAGTTCCACTTGGCCCGGCTCTGGCCGAGGCCCTGCCCGAAGAACCCCCCGTTGGCCAGCGCGTATCGGGCCTGTCGCGCCTGATATCCGGCCCCCAGCGGATCGTCGATGTTGCCGAGGAAACTCTGCACCCGCTCAGACCGGTAACCCTCGACCATCGCCAACACGATCGCGATGGACGCACCGGCGATGACGAAGCCGGCGAACACCCGCAGCTGCAGACCGGCAAACCACAGTTGGGTACCCACGATGATCGCGATGGTGATGGTGGTGCTCAGGTTGGGCTCGAGGATGATCAGGGCGCAGATCAGGACGGCTACCGGAACCAGCGGCACCAGCAGCTCGCGTAGCGTGGCGCGGTCGCGGATGCGTGAGGCCAGCAGGTGCGAACCCCACAGGCACAGAGCCACTTTCACCAGCTCCGAGGGCTGCACCGAGAACCCGGCCACCACGAACCACCGCCGCGCGCCACCGCTGAGGTTGCCCAGGCCCGGCACCAAGACCAGCATCAGCATCACCGTGGTGATCACCAGTGCGGGTGCAGCGATGCGGCGCATGAAGCGCACCGACAGACGTAGCGAGAAATAAAACAGGACGCTGCCGAAGACCGCGAACACCACCTGCTGGGTGAACAGCCCATACGCCGAACCGTTCTTGGAGTATCCCTCCACCGACGAGGCCGAGAGCACCATGATCAGACCGAAGACGGTCAACGCCACCGTCAGCCCGACCACCAGATGAAACGATGCCAAGGGCCGCCGCAGCATCGCACCCAGCGCAGATCGGACCGAAGCGCTCGATCCGGTCGGCTCGCGACGTTGCGCGTCGACGAGAGTCGAACCGATGTCGCGGGTCATCGGGGATCGTTCCCGGGCGCAGTACCGTTCTCGCCGACGTGCCGATCAGCGGCTCGAGCGCTGACCGCCCCGATCGCCACGGCCCCGCGCGCGAACTCATCGCCACGCGCACCGTATCCGTCGAACATGTCCAACGATGCCGCGGCCGGCGCCAACAGCACCGCCTCGACCGTGGCACCGGCACCCGATGCACGAGCCGCCAGCTGCCAGGCCGTCGCGACCGCTGTCGCCATCACCGCAGCGGCCGGGTCACCGCCATCGGACCCGATCACCGGCGGCACGGTCAGATCGGACGGGCCGGACGGGCCGATCGCTGTGTTCACCGCACCATCGTCGCCTGTGAACACTGTGACTATTGGGATTGTTGGGGCGTGTCGCGCAAGAGCAGCGGCGATCACGTCGCGATCGACCCCGATCACCACCGCCGCCACCAGTCGATCGGCCACCTCCTCGAACAGGTCATCGACCGACGCTCCCTTGAGCTGCCCACCACCCACCCACACGATGTGGCGGTACGCCCGGATCGACACCGCAGCCGCATGCGGGTTGGTGGCCTTGGAGTCGTCGACGAACAACACCCCATCGCGATGAGCCACCACCTCACCCCGATGCCGCCCCGGCACAAACGCGACGAGCCCCGCCGCGACGGACTCCGCCGGAATACCGATCGCCAAGGTCAACGCCGCCGCCGCAATCGCATCAGCCCGCCCGGCCGGGCCAGGCGGGACGATCATGTCGATGGCCACGATTGAGCGCGGCGCGGACCCGAAAGCACGGTCGACGATCATCCCGTCGGACGTACCGATCTCCCCCGGCCCCGGTTCGGCCAGCCGCGCACGGACCGTACGGGCCTGCGGGCCGGCCGAGAGCCCCGCCGCGATCGGATCGTCGGCGCCGATCACCCCGATCGGTCCACGCAAGGCACCGGACTTCGCCTCGATGTAGGCCGCCATCGAGCCGTGCCATTCGAGATGGTCCTCAGCAATGTTGAGCACCACACCAGCATCCGGGGTCACCGACGGCGCCCAGAACAGCTGAAACGACGACAGCTCCACCGCCAACACCTCGACCCGCGGCTCTCGGCACAACGCATCGAGCACCGGGAGTCCGATGTTGCCGCACGCTGCGCCCGTGCGCGGCGACGCGTCGAGAATCGCCTCGACCATCGACGTCGTGGTGGTCTTGCCGTTGGTACCGGTGATCACCAGCCAGGTGCGCGGCGGTCCGAGCAGCCCGCAACGGTCGACATGCCAAGCGAACTCGACGTCACCCCAGACCGCTGTCCCAGCCGCACGGGCCGCGGCCACCACTGCAGAATCCGGACGAAATCCTGGGGAGACGATCAGCAGTTCAGTACCGGCGATCGACTCGATCGCCGCGGCGACCCCGATCACCTCGATTCCCGCGGCGCGCACGACCGCCCCCGCACCGGGTCGATCGTCACAGACGCGAACCCGGGCACCGCGCTGCGCGAGAAAGACCGCAGTAGACGAACACGCCGTTCCCGCACCCGCGACGAGCACCACCAGGCCATCGAGCTCGGGGAGCGTTCGCGCACCGGTCATCTCAACCGCCTACCGCACGACCCACTCAACCGCCTGCGGCTCCACCCACTCAACCGCCTGCGGCTCCACCCACTCAACCGCCTGCGGCTCCACCCACTCAACCGCCTGCGGCTAGGAACTCGCTGTAGAACAGCGACAGCCCCAGCGCACACGAGATCGCGGTGAGCAACCAGAACCGGATGATCACCGTGGTCTCAGCCCAGCCCGCGAGCTCGAAATGATGATGGAACGGGGCCATGCGGAACACCCGCCGACCCGTCGTCCGGAAGAACGCGATCTGAATCACCACCGACACCATCTCGGCGACGAACAACGCGCCGATCACCACCATCAGCAGTTCGGTTCGGGTGGTGATCGAGAGTCCGGCGACCAGGCCACCGAGGGCCAGAGATCCGGTGTCACCCATGAAGATTTTCGCCGGGGCCGCGTTCCACCACAAAAACCCCAGGCACGCTCCGCCGGCCGCCACCGCGATCAACGCCAGATCCAGCGGATCGCGTACGTGATAGCAGCCCGAACTCGAGTTGCCGCCGCCGTCCGCCCCGCCGGCGCACGCATTGCGGTACTGCCAAAACGTCACCAGCACATAGGAACCAAGCACCATCGCCATCGACCCGGCCGCCAGCCCGTCGAGGCCGTCGGTGAAGTTCACCGCGTTGGACCACGCCGCCACGACCAACCAGCAGAAGACGACGAAAGCCACTGAACCCAAGGACACCGCATCGATGTCGCGGACGTAGGAGAGTTTGTCGCTGGCCGGGCTGTCGCCGTTGGTGTTGCGGAACTGCAGCGCCAGGATGCCGAACAACACCGCCGCGGTGAACTGCCCGACCGACTTCGCCGTCTTGGTCAGTCCCAGGTTGCGCTGCTTGCGGATCTTGATGAAGTCGTCGAGGAATCCGACCGCACCCAGCGCGGTGGCCAGACCGAGCACCAGCATCCCCGACGCCGACGGACCCACTCCCCCGTTGACCAGTCCGGCCAGATGAGTGCCCCAGTACCCCGCCCACAGTGCGGCGATGATGGCGACCCCACCCATCGACGGGGTGCCACGTTTGGTCTGATGCCACTGCGGGCCTTCGACCCGGATCTCCTGCCCGAATCCCTGCCGCGAGAACACCTTGATCAGCACCGGCGTGAGCAGGATCGACACGGCCAGAGCCACCGCGCCTGCGATGAGAATCTGGGTCACCGTCCGCTCCCTCCCTGTTCACCCACGTGCGTGATGCCGGTCATCCCGACGTCGCACCGAAGGTGACTGTGTATCGGTCGCTATCCAACAGGCTCTGCGCCACCAGCGACAAATCGTCGCGGCCGGTCCCCCCACCCCCAGCGAGCAGCACCACGTCGCCGTCGGCGAGGTCCTCGAGCAGCATCTGCACCGCAGCCGCAGGATCATCGACCAGGCGGGCCTCGTCGCCCCACGAGCCCTCCATCACCGCCCCTTGATGCAGGGCGCGCACCACGCGGGTGGTACCGACGCTCACGACGTAGTCGACCGCCAGACGCACCAGGAAACGACCCACTCGGTCGTGCTCCACGGCCCGGGCGTTCTCCGCAGCGCGCACGGCGTCACCGTCATCGGGCTCACCGCCCGGGCCCGCCAGCTCGCCGAGAACCGCCCAGCACCGCCGCCCCACTCCATCGCGACTGGTCTCCACCAGGTCACGCAGCACCGTACGCACGGCGTCGGTGTCCATCGGCCCGGATCGATCGATGACGGTTATCTGTCTGCTCACTGAGAACTCCCCTGCTCCCGCGCGGTCAACGCCGCGGCCAGCACGATGCGGTCGTCGAAGGGTGTGATGGTGCCGGCCACTTCCTGACCGGTCTCGTGTCCTTTGCCTGCGACCACGACGACGTCGCCGGTCCGTGCCCACCGGACCGCGTACTCGATGGCCTGTGCCCGATCGCCGATCTCGGCGATCGGTTCTGCTGCGCGGGGACGCTCGTCGAGCGGGACCGCTTGCGCCCCAGCCAGAACTGCGGCCCGGATGTCGGCGGGTGGCTCGTCGCGCGGATTGTCGTCGGTGATGACCACCAGGTCGGCGCCACGCGCGGCTGCCTCGCCCATGAGGGGGCGCTTGCCGGTGTCGCGATTCCCGCCGGCTCCCACCACGACAGCCACCCGCCCCGGTGTGCTTGCGCGCAGAGTGGCCAGGACGGCACCCACCGCTGCCGGCTTGTGGGCATAGTCCACCACGGCGAGGAACGACTGGCCCCGATCGACCCGTTCCAATCGTCCCGGCACCGACACCCCCGCGATTCCTGTAATCGCCTGTGCCACATCAATACCCGCACACGTCACCACCGCGACCGCCAGCAGCGCATTGGCCACGTTGTAGCGCCCGGGGATCGCCACCTCCATCGTCTGAGCAGGCTTGTTCGGTCCGACCACCTGCACCCGCTGGACCCCGGCGGGAGTGGTCACCGCGTCCCCGGCCTGCCAATCTGCCGGGGTGGCAGTGGTTCCCGCCACGGTGACCACTCCCGGCCCGACGATGCTCGCCAGTGCGCGCCCCCACTCGTCGTCCACGCAAACCACCGCCTGACGCGCGCGCATTGGCGAATCCGGCTCGAACAGCCGAGCTTTCGCTGCGAAGTAGGCGTCCATGGTGTGGTGGAAGTCCAGGTGATCCTGCGACAGGTTGGTGAACGCACCGATCGCGAAGTCGGCCCCGGCCACCCTTCCGAGAGACAACGCGTGGCTGGAGACCTCCATGACAACGGTGTCCACACCCTGCTCCAGCATCGCTGCGAGCAGCCCCTGCAACACCGGCGCTTCGGGCGTCGTGAGGGAGGTGCGTTGGGCGACGCCGTCGATGCGCGTCCCGACCGTCCCGATGAGGCCGACGGTGCGGCCGGCCGACCGCAGCGCGGATTCGACGAGGTAACTCGTCGTGGTCTTGCCCGACGTTCCCGTGATGCCGATGAGTTGCAGATGCTGTGACGGATTTCCGTACACCCGCGCACTGAACGTCCCGAGCACCGCGCGCGGATCCGGGTGGATCACGATCGGGACGTCGAGCCCCGCCATCAGATCGGCCCCGTGCGGGTCGGTCAGCACCGCGCATGCACCCGAGGTGACCGCATCGGCGGCAAACGTCGCCCCGTGCACGCGGGAGCCGGGTAGTGCAGCGAACACGTCACCGGCGTGGGCATCCTGGGCGCGAAGGGTGATGCCGGTCGCGACGACCGTCGGGTCACCACGCACCGACGCCCCGATCAGGTCGGCGAGAGCACCGAGCGGGTTCGACACCGGGTGCACCGGACGCAGCGGATCTGGCTGCGGGGTGTTGCCGCCGTCGACCATGCTCGTTCACCTCCTTGCCCTCGTCGCCGTGTCACCGCCGCGCCGGAGGCCACCCGTCTCCGAGCATTCCGAACCCAGCGAGCATCCCAAACCTAGCGGGCGCAGCGCCGAAACCGACTCCCGGCCCGACGCTTCGTACCTCGAACCGTCCGACGCGCACACGGTGACCGACGATCGCTCAGTCGGCCTGTAGCACCAGCTTGGGAGTCGCGTTCGCCGACAGCGGGACGCGTTCACGTTGGAGCATCCACGAGGCGATGGTCTCGAAGAGCGGAGCCGCCGACGCGCCTGCCGATCCGTCGGCACTGCGCGCCGGGTTGTCGAGCATGATCCCGACCACGAACCGTGGATCGTCGGCGGGGGTGATACCGGCAAAGGTGATGTTGTAGTTCGAGTTGGAGTAGCACCCACAGCTGGGATCGACCTGCTGCGCGGTTCCGGTCTTCGCGCTGACCTGATAGCCCGGGATCGCACCCTTGGCGCCGGTGCCCTGCTGCACCCCGGTGGGGTCGGACTGCACGATGGCGCGGAACATGTTTCGGACCGTCTTGGCGGTCTGCGGGCTGACCACCTGGACACCGCTGGGCGCGGGCTGATCATCCCCACCCGAGACCGACTTGATGATCCGTGGTGGGATTCTCAGCCCATCGTTGGCGATGGCCTGATACATGCTCGTCATCTGCAGCAGGGTCATCGAAAGCCCCTGGCCGATGGGCAGGTTGGCGAAAGTGCCGCCCGACCACTGGCTGCGGGCGGGTACGTCACCGGCGCTCTCGGCCGGCAGACCCACACCGGTGCGGCGACCGAGTCCGAATCGATTGAGCATGTCGGCGTAGCGGGCCTCCCCGATCCGCTGGGCCAGCATCAAGGTGCCCACATTGGACGACTTCCCGAAGATGCCCGTGGTGGTGTACGGGGCGAGGCCGTGCGACCAGGCGTCGTGCACGGTGACTCCAGCCATGTTGATGCTGCCCGGGACCTGATGCACCTGGGTGGCAGTGGTGATCCCGTATTCGATTGCCGCCGAGGCGGTCACGAGCTTGTTGACCGATCCGGGCTCAAAAGGAGAGGTGACCGGCAGGTCACCCAGCTGCGCATCCTGCTGCTGCGCCAACGGCTTCGACGGATCGAAGGTGTTGTCGTTGGCCATCGCCAACACCTCGCCGGTCGTGGCGTCGAGCACGACCACCGACGCGTTGCGCGCGCCCGAGAGCTCGCGGGCGCGTTGCACCTGGGTCTGCACGAACCACTGGATGTCGGAGTCGATGGTGAGGGTGACGGTACGACCGTTCTCCGGCGGGTGCACGTTGCGGGTGCTGCCCGGGATGACCGCGCCGTCAGAGCCCTGATCGTAGGTTCGGGAACCGTCGCGTCCGGCGAGAACCGGCTGCATCGATGACTCCAGCCCGATCAGACCGTTGCCGTCGAAGTCGACGTCTCCGACGATGTTGGCCGCCAGCGGCCCACCCGGGTAGAGACGGATGTCTTGACGCTCGGCTCCCACCTCGGGGAACTCGTCTCGAATCTTCTGCGAGAGTTCAACACTCACCGATCGAGCTAGGTACACGAACGGCTCGGTGCTCGAGAGCTGTTGTAGCAAAGATGATTCGGGCACCGAATCACCGAGCAATCGATGGATACCGGCGGCGATCTCACGCAACCGAGTGTCCGCGGTCGGCACCGATGGATCCTTGGCGTGCGCCGCATCCATGGCCGCGCGCTCCTTCACCGGCTGAAAGGTCAGCGCGCGCGCTTCGTCGGTGTAGGCGATCGGGGTGCCGTTGCGGTCTTCGATGGCGCCCCGCTTGGCGGCGAGCACCTCGACCACGGCGCGTTGCTGAGCTGCCTGCGCCGAAAGGCCACCGGACTCGACTGTCTGCAGCACCAACAGCTTTCCCGCGACCAGCACCGCTGCGAGTCCGAGAACACCGCCGCCGACCCGCGTCCGGGTGAAGAACTGCCTGGCCCCGTCGCCACCGGCAGCGCTGCGTCGATCGTCGGTGATGGAACCAGAGTGCGGACGCCGACGTCTGCCGGTGAAGTCGACGCGATTGGGAGGCAACGAAGCGCGCGACCCTCGACCACCGGTGGGACGACGACGGCTGGACCCGGTCATCGCGAATCTCCCTCGGATACAGCCGAACATGGCCTACACATAGCTGAATTGTCCACTGTTCTGGTCGATGTGGCGGTATCCGAAGTCGGCGTGGCGCATATCGACCCGGTGCGTCACCGTGTCGGCTGCGCCGCGGCGTCGGCCGGTGCCGAACCAGGCAGCACGTTGGGGGCAGGCGCTGTCGCCACCTCCACCGGCGGGGCCGCCGGCGGGGCCTGCGCGGTACCCCCGACAGGGGCCGTACCCGGTTGGGGTGCTGGAGAATTGACGCCCGAGCCGACACCCATGGCTCGATCGGGAGCACCGACGGCTGGACTCGGGGTGCCGACCATCCGGGCGCGTCCGTCGGACCCGACCACCACGCGGGGCCGGTCCTTGACCGGGATCATGCCCAGCGCCACCGCCTTGTTGGCGATGGCAACCGGCGAATCACCTGACTCGAAGGCCTTTTTCAGGGCATCTCGCCGATCGGTCAACGCCTGATTCTGCTTTCGCGCCTCCGACAGCTGATACGAGTCCTGAGCCGAACGAGTGGACAGCCAGAGCGTCAGCGCCAACCCGAACGCGAGAACGGCGATCACCAACACTGCGAACGGGATTCGCGCCACCAGTTCGGTCGGACGACTCAGCCGGGTCCGAACTCCGGCGGAGGAACGTCGGCGATCGACGATGCCGACCGTCGATCGTTGGGTGGCACGACGGCGACGGCGGTCCAGAGCACGCTGTGCGGCAGGAGAACGGTTGGCGCGCGGCCGATCTGCGGCACCCACCCGGGAGCGTCGAGTGGTCGACCCGCGAGCACCGGGTACGTCGGCGGAATCGCCGGGCTCGTCGACGTCGGACACGCCAGCCTCCGCCTGGGCTGTACTCATCGGTTCTCCCTGTCGGTCTCGGCGATGCGTTCGATGGCCCGGACCCGGACCGGGGCCGAGCGGGGGTTGGCGGCGATCTCGGTGTCGTCGGCCCGTTCGGCGCCCCGGGTGACCAGGCGGAACGACGGCGCGGTTCCGGGCAGGTCGAAGGGCAGTCCCGGCGGTGTCGTCGAGGTGACCCGTTGCGCGAACTCGTGTTTGACGATCCGGTCTTCCAACGACTGGTAGCTCATCACCACCAGTCGACCGTCGAGGTTCAACGCGTCCAACGCGTTCGGTAGCGCTGCCCGCAGCGAGTCCATCTCGCCGTTGACCTCGATACGTAGGGCCTGAAAAGTGCGCTTGGCCGGATGGCCTCCGGTTCGGCGGGTGGCGGCTGGGATGACACGGTAGAGCAGCTCCACCAGGCGTGCGCTGGACTCGAACGGCGCACGATCACGCTCGCGGAGAACGGCAGAGGCGATCTTGCCCGCGAAGCGTTCCTCGCCGTACGTGGAGAGGACCCGCGCCAACTCGCCGTGCGAGTAGGTGTTGAGCACGTCGGCGGCGGTCATCGGGTCGTCGGGGTTCATCCGCATGTCCAGCGGGGCGTCCACCGAGTAGGCGAACCCTCGCTCCACCTGGTCGAGCTGCATCGACGACACCCCGAGATCGAACAACCCTGCGGTGAACCCGCTGCATCCGGCCTCGGCGAGCACGTGATCGACCTCGTCGTATCGCGCCTGTACGGCCTGAAATCGAGATCCGAAGGGGGCCAGTCGTTCTCGAGCAGCTGCGAGGGCACGGGTGTCGCGGTCGACACCGATCACGCGGATACCAGGAAACGAGGCGAGGATCAGCTCGGAATGGCCACCGGCACCCAGGGTTCCGTCGAGGAACACGGCGCCGGATCCGTCGGCCGAGATCGCGGCGACAGCGGGGGCGATCAGCTCCAGGATCCGTTCGGCCATCACCGGGACGTGGCCGTGCGCGCCCGACTTCGATTCCACTGCAGGCCCTTTCACACACCACCCGGCTGCGGCGGTGGATCGTGGTCTCTGCCCGAGGCCGCACCTGGCGCTGGGGAAGTGCGCCAGGGTCGGTTCGGACAGAGGCCGCGTCCCACCGCGGTGGTCCGGGCGTGTCGCCGACGGTCGTGCCGACGAGCGTTGTGGTCCCGCCGCTGGTAGCGACAGCGGGACCGTGGTCACAGGATCGCCCCCAGCGCGGGGTTGGTCCCTCGCGAGAAGCTCTCCTCGTGGGCGCGGTTGTACTGCTCCCACATCTGCTCATCCCAAATCTCGAGATGATCGACGACTCCGTTGACCACGCAGGTCTTGCTCAGGCCGGCGTACTCACGCAGCTTCGGGCCGAGGCTGATCCGACCCTGGGCGTCGGGCACCAACTCCTCCGTGCCCGAGAACAACAGGCGCAGGTAGCTGCGTGCACCCTCGTCCACCTTGCTGGTGGATGAGGTCGCCTTCAGAGCCACCTCGTTGAAGTCAGCCGGGAGGTACACCGACAGGCAGCGATCCAGACCTCGTGTGACCATCACGCCTCCCGCCAACTGCTCTCGGAACTTCGCGGGAAGCGTCAGCCTGCCCTTGTCGTCCATCCGGTGCGTGAAGGAGCCGAGGAACGCCACGACACCTCCCGCCGACCAGAGATCGGAGTCCGGCACTCCTCCCTCTGCGCACCACAGTACCCCACCACGCCCCACTTTCCACCTCTATGAGCCACTTTCCCCCACCCGGGGGAGCCGTACATGGCCTGAGCTGGCCAGATGCGAATTCGGGATAGCCCCGAGGTCGCCGGTGTCGCACCGCGAGGGGCGTCCTCGAATACAAATCCATGCGCAGATCGCAGGTCACATGCCGCCGCAGGGCCATCGATGGCGGTTGTGGGGGAAAGTGGGAGACGGCGAAATTGCTGCACATACGACAACCGCCGCGCACCCGATGGGTGCGCGGCGGTGATTGGACGATTCGCCGATCAGGCGGGTGGCGTCACTCCTGCTCGAAGCGGCGGTTGAAGCGCTCTTCCATACGTTGGCTGAACGAACGTGAGGAGCCACGTCCCGAGCGGGACGACTGCTCGCCACTGGCAGCGGCTGCCGCGGGTGCGGAGCCGCCACCCGACAGAGCCATCAGGCCGGCGCCGAACATGACGAGGAAACCCACCAGGCTCACGATCGGGAACCCGCCGATCGTGACGTCGATGATGAGTCCACCGATCAGCAGAGCGAGTCCGATCGCGAACACTGCAGCCGCCTGCAGACGCCGCCGAGCGGTGGAGCCGCCGCGACCGATGCGTCGACGACGAACACTCGAGGCGAACTTCGGGTCTTCGGCATACAGCGCGTTCTCGATCTGTTCGAGCATTCGCTGCTCGTGCTCTGAGAGTGGCACCGGCCCCCTCCTTCAGCACATTGATCCGGGTCGGATGTCTGTTGACGGCAACCGACCGCGTCGGCACCGAGCTCGCGTCACGAGCCACGCGTTCGATGATACGAGGTGAACGACAAGTCGACCACTATTACCCAGGGTGAGTGTCACAGGTCCCACCGATCATGCTGTCCGCCGGGATGTCGCTGTGACAGAAACCGATCCCGCGACCTCGGCCCGACCACCTCGGGCGTGGCGCAAGGCGCCGCCCGAGGTGGCCAGACCGGCCTCCTCGCGCTCCCAGGCACCGACGAGCTCGTCGATGTCGTCGACGAAATCGACCACCCGTCGGCGGAGTTCGGCGACCACCGATTCGGCCACCTCCCCCACCACGCCGATGTCGAGGTCGGCGCACAGCCGAGCGACCCCGGCGAAATAGGTGGACCAGGTGGTCAGCTCGGGCAGCACGCGCGGAAGCCGAGCCCACGCGCTCGCCGAACCGCGACGGGCCCGCGGCGTCTCAGCCACTGCGAGTACGGCTCCAGCCGCGCGTAGGGCCGCGAAATAGAGGTCACGCATTGCGTCGGCGCGATCTGTCGCGTCGGCCGAATGGGCGACGAGGACATCGGCTCGAGCCAGAAGTTCACGTGCTCGCACCAGGTCGCGGCCACGGTGTGCTGTTCGAGTCGCCATCTCGCTCACATCCTCTCCAGGTCCGATGTTCGGTGGTTGCACCCCGCTCGACGGTGGTTGCACGCGGTGACTGATGTGTTCAGTCAGCCACAGCGGTACGACATCGCAGTGTCGACGCCGACCCCAGAGCACCGGTGGTGGTTGATCGGAGTCCGCAGGCCAGGATCGGTCCGACGGGAACGCTTCCCTCGTTCACCGCCGGACCGTCCATCGGTCGTCGGGTCACGAATGCACTCGTCGCGGAGGTTGAGTTCTCGAACACCCGTTCGACATATTCAATATAACCAGAAGTCGCCCTGGTCTCAAGAGGAGTGAACATCCGTGCCCGTCCGCCTGGTCGAACTCACAGCGGACGACGCGCACCGGACCGACGGCGGTGGGTGGTTGTCCCCCGCGCTCGACGTGTACGTGTCCGCCATGAACTATCCACGCGGCACCCAGCTGCACCGCGCGCCGCTGTGGCAGGACCACATGACCCGACCCGGTTGGGTGGCGATAGGGGCCGTGCACCAGGCGTCGGCCGAGCGCCCCGAGACCCTGGTCGGGATCGCCTACGGATATCGCGGTGCCCCCGATCAGTGGTGGAACCAGCAGTTGTGCGCAGGCCTGCGGCTCGGCGGTTACCGTCGCGAGCAGATCGACGAGATCACCCGGAACTATTTCGAGCTCACGGAATTGCATGTTCATCCCTCCATGCAGGGGACGGGCACCGGCCAACGACTGCTGCAACGACTGCTGCGCGACCGATCCGAGAACAGTGTGCTGCTCTCGACACCGGAGGTACCCGATGACGACAACCGTGCCTGGCGGCTCTACCGCCGCCTGGGCTTCACCGACCTGCTCCGACAATTCACCTTCACCGGCGATCCCCGACCCTTCGCCGTGCTCGGGCGCCGACTACCGGTGCAGTGACCGATGACCGCGGCCGCACCGACGCCCGGGCCCTCACCGACACCCACCGCACCCCGCATCCACGACTGCATCGTCGTGGGCGCCGGTCACAACGGACTGGTGGCCGCCTGTTACCTGGCCCAGGCGGGCGAGGACGTCCTGGTCGTGGAGCGTGATTCGATTCCCGGCGGAGCGGTGTCGACGATCGAACGTTTCCCCGGCTACCGCGTGGACCGCGGCTCGTCGGCGCACATCATGATCCGACACACCACCATCCTCGATGACCTCGAGCTCGACCGGTTCGGGCTGCGCTACCTCGACTGCGATCCGTGGGCGTTCGCGCCCGCGGACGGTGATTCACCAGGGATCGCGTTTCGGACCGACCTCGACGCAACCTGTCGGTCCATCGAAGCCGCCTGCGGGACAAGGGATGCCGAGGCATACCGCAGGTTCGTGGAGGTGTGGGGTCCGCGGTCGGCTGCGGTGATGAGCATGTTCACCCGCCAGCCGACGCCCGGACGGTTCGCCCGCGCGTTCTGGGGCATGCCCACCCGTGACGGCCGCACCGGACGCGCCGCCGGTCCGGAACTGTCCCAGGAGTTCATCCGCTCCGGAGATGCCCTGCTGGACAGCTGGTTCGAGTCCGAACGTCTCAAGGCAGCCCTGGCCTGGTTCGGCGCTCAGTCCGGGCCCCCGATGAGCGAACCCGGCACCGCCTCGATGGTCGGCATCGCCGCACTGATGCACCGCATCCCACCCGGCCGAGCCGTCGGCGGCAGCGGCGCCCTGACCGAGGCCCTGGTGGCTCGGTTGCGATCCGATGGCGGCACCCTGCGGTGTGACGCGCCGGTCACCGCCCTGAGTCGGATCGGCGACCACTGGGAGGTTCGCACCGACGACGGACAGGTCCACCGAGCGCGCTCGGTGGTCGCGGCCTGCCATGTGTTCACCACCCTGGCCGCCCTGACCGCGGGCGGGTTCGACGCCGACACCGCGGCCCGGTGGCAGAGCCGCACCGATCTGGGACCCGGGATCGGCAGCGCGATCCGGGTGGCCACCACCGAGCTGCCCCGCTACCCCGGTCTGCCCGACGAGCTACCCGCGCACGGGGTGCACTCGGGGCTGGGACTGCTGGTGTCCGACCGTGGTCACATGGCGCAGGCGTGCGGCGACTCGCGCGCCGGTGAGCTGCCGCGCCGGCCGGTCGTGCTGGCCATGAGCTTTTCTGCCATCGATCCGTCGTTGGCCCCGCCCGAGCATCATCTGATCACCCTGTGGGCGCAGTGGCATCCGCGGCAGCTCTCCGGTGGTCGTGCCTGGTCAGACCACACCACCGAGGCAACCGACGCTATCCTCGGCGAGATGGACCGCCACGCACCGGGTTTCATCGAGTCCATCGCTCACGTGCACGCACAGACGCCGGATCGACTGGAGTCGGAGCTGGGCTTGGTCGGCGGCAACGTGATGCATCTGGAGATGTCGATGGACCAGATGTTCCTGTGGCGCCCGCACCCCGACCTGGCCGGTCGGCGTGTGCCGGGGGCTCCCGCGCTGTATCTGGCCGGCGCCTCGACCCACCCCGGCGGCGGGGTCAGTGGCATCAGCGGCTCGTTGGCCGCAGCGCAGGTCCTTGCCGATCGACCCGGGCGGTCGCGTCGACTTCTCGCCGGTGCGGCCACCGCCGTGCGGAGCCGGGTCACCGGGGGCTCGAGCGCCGCAGGCCGATGATCGAGGCGAGCAGGTCATCCACACCATCACCGCATCGGCGTCGCCCGGTGGTGATGGTCGGCCTGCTCGCCATCGGGGCGTCCATCGCCGCGCAGATCGTCTACCCGCTGGTGTCCGGGTCGACCCGCGACGCCGCCACGGTGGTGGTCGTGTGCGCCGCCGCCTTGGCCATGGCCTGCGATGCGGTCGCTCGCCGCGGGCCGGCGGGGGCTGCGCTGATCATCGTTCCGGTGGCGGCCATCTCCTACGGGGCCGAGGTGATGGGTACGCGGACCGGCTTTCCGTTCGGCGAGTACAGCTATGCGCAGGGCCGCATCGGCCCGTCCCTGTTCGAGGTCCCGGTGGTCATCACCGCAGCCTGGTTCATGGGCGGCTACGCGGTCTGGCGCATCGCCGCCTTCGCCATCTCCGGCACCGTGTCTCGGATCGTGATCGCCACCGTGGCCCTGGTGGGCTGGGACCTCTACCTCGACCCGCAGATGGTCGAGGCGGGCCTGTGGCGATGGGTGCAGACCGACGCGGGTCCGCCGGGGATCGAACAGATCCCGCTGACGAACTTCGCCGGCTGGGCGCTGTTGGGGGTGGTGGTGTTCACCGTCCTGACCTGGACCGACCCGCCCGACCCGGCGGCGTCGCGGTCGGCGGGGCCAGAAGGCGTTGTCTGGCACAGCTTCCCGCTGATCCCGATGATCTGGTTCGGCTGGACCTGGCTGGGGTCGGCGCTGGCGCAGTTGGTCCTGCTCTACGACGGTCGGCTCGCCACCGGGGTGCCCTACGCCGTCGTGGCGATGGCTGCGCTCGGTGTCCCGGCGGCGGCCCGGGCGGCCAGATGTCGCCGATCGGATCACCCACCTGGCACGATGTCGGGGTGCGTGCCATGAGGACAGACGTTCGCCCATCGCCGACCCGCCGCAACCGGGGTCGACGCATTCGCTCATACGCAGCGTTGCTGATGGTGATCACGACGCTGTCGCTGACGGCCTGTACCCAGCGATCGCCGTATGTGGGCGACCGGGTGTGGGGTGAGCTGGTGGTGGCCTCGAAGGTGGCCGCAGGCGAGAAGGGACCCACGGTCGACGTGCCCCAGTCGCTGTCGGGCGTACTGGCCGCGAGCCCCTACTCCGACAAGGGCACCGGCATGGTCGGCAGCCGAATCGTGTTCACGGCGCTACCGGTCGGTCAGATCGGCGATCTGGCCGACCTGCTGGTGTCGGCCTTCCCGACGAGTTCGGTGAGCATGGACCTGTCGATCACACGCGACGGCGACGTGGTGCGATTCCGTGGCGCCAGCGACCTGTCATCACTTGCCCCCGGACAGGACACGGTCGCCCTGAGCATCCGGTTCGCCGGACCGATCAGCGCGACCAACGGCAGGCAGTCCGCCGACGACACCGTGAAGTTCAGCCCGGAATCAGGCAAATCGACCAACTTCTCCGCCGAAGCCGACTACGCGGATCCGAGCACAGCGGCATTCGGCGACTGGACCTGGATCGTCGCCGGCTTGACGCTGGTGGTGGTGATCGCGGTGGGGGCCTTGGCGTATCTGGCTCGCGACACCTCTCCGCGGCCGGGCCAACCCGCTCGCAGGTGAGCCCCGATCTGCGCACGGTGATCGGCCGCGGCGCGTCCGGGGTGACCGTGGGATGGGCAACGCTCACTCTCGGCGTGGCCGTGGCCAACACCGTACACATGCGAGGCCTGGACCCGGGATCGGAACAGGCCGCCGACCCGGGTGTGTCCGACGCGGCTCCGCCGGTCGTGGTCTGTGTGCCGGCCCGCGACGAGGCACCGCGGATCGGTGCGCTGGTGGGTGATCTGTGTGCCCAACGCGGCGTGGGAACCCTGCGGGTGGTCGTCGTCGACGACGGGTCCCGCGACGGCACCGCCGACGTCGCTCGCGCGGCCGCGGCCGGCGATCGACGGGTATCGGTCATCGACGGCGGTGGCGCCGCGGTCCCGCGCGGCTGGACCGGCAAGGCGTGGGCGCTGCACCGAGGAGCACAACAGGTTCTCGCCGACCTCGACGACCCGGATCGCTGGATGCTGCTGTTCGTCGACGCAGATGTCCGCCTCGGTCCCCACGCCGTGGCGCGCGGCGTGGCGACCTTCGCCGCACTGAACCGCAGCGGCTCACCACCGGTGGCCCTGTTGTCGGTGTGGTCCAACCAGGTGGCCCGCACGCCGATGGAACGACTACTGCAACCGCTGTTGTGCTGGTCGTGGTTCGCCACGCTGCCGGTGGCGATCGGCGAACGACAGTTGCGACCGTCCACCGCCCTGGCCAACGGCCAGTACCTGCTGACCCCGGTGACCGCGTACCGGGCGATCGGCGGGCATCAGGCGGTGGCCGGTGCGCTGACCGACGATCTGGCGTTGGCGCGGGCGTACCGACGTGCCGGCCATCGAACGGTGATGCGTTTCGGCCTCGACGACGTGCGGTGTCGGATGTATCGCAGCAGCGCCGAGCTGCGTTCGGGCTATCGCAGGTGGGTGGCCTCAGAGTTCGGCGGGCCGGTACCGGCCTTGATCGCCGCGACGGTGATCGCCGGGACCGGGACAGCCCCGGTAATCGGGCTGTGCGGACGCCGGCGCCGACGCGCAGGCCTGCTGTACGCGATGAACGTGACATCACGGCTCCTCACCCGGCGCAGCGAGATCGGTCGGGTGGATGTGGCCGAAGTTGTTGCGGCACTATGCCATCCGTTGGCCACCGCGGTCGCCGCGGGGGTCATCGTGGACTCCGCGACCCGCACCCGCGCTCATGACCTGCGATGGAAGGGCCGGGTGATGCAGCTCCACACGGACTGACCATGCAGGCCGCGGCTACCTCAGGGGACCAGGACGTCCATGCCGAGACGCTGCAGCACCTCGGTGGTGGCGCGAGCGAAGTTGAGACTGCAGAAGTGCAGACACGGAGCACCCTCGGCGATGAGACGTTGCGACATCTCGGTGGCGAGATCGATGCCGACCGCCCGGACGGCCTCGCGGTTGACGTCCTCGTCGTCGCCGGCCGCAGCGGCCAGTCGGGCATCTACATCGGCGGGCAATGTCGAACCAGACAGTTCGACCATGCGCCGGACCGAGGCCAGCGAGGTGATCGGCATGATGCCCGGGATGATCGGCTTGGCCCCCTGCTCGGCGTCGGCTGCGACCACCCGGTCACGCAGTCGGAGGTAGTCCTCGACGTCGAAGAACATCTGGGTGATCGAGTACTCGGCGCCCGCACGCAGCTTGGCCAGCAGATGGCGGGTGTCCTCCTCCAGCGACGGCGACCGATGATGGCCCTCCGGGAACGAGGCGACCCCGACCTGGAACTCACCCAGCTCACCGACCAACCGAACGAGCTCTTCGGCGTACTGGACCCCGTCGGGATGTTTGACCCACTCACCCATCGGGTTGCCCGGCGGATCGCCACGCAGCGCAAGGACGTTGGTGATGCCCTGATCTGCGTACGAACCGACCATCGCACGCAGCTCGTCGAGACTGTGGTTGACCGCGGTCAGGTGGGCGACGGTGGTCAACGTGGTCTCGCGGGCGAGCTCCCCGGCGATCCGCACGGTCCGGTCGCGGGTGCCGCCGCCGGCCCCGTAGGTCAACGAGACGAAAGCCGGACGCAGACGCTCGAACGTGCGCACCGCCCGCCACAGCCGTTCCTCGGCCGGCGCGTCTTTCGGCGGGAAGAACTCGACAGAGAACGGGACAGGACCGGGATGGGGTTGTGACAGTCGGCCGACCACGGTGCCCTGGGGATCACTCACGGGCTCAGCATACGGTCCGTGTCGGTAGCCGCTCGGCCGACGCAGATCGCCCGTCGAGGGGTGCCGACGCCGCGATCGTCGAGTGGTGAGACCGGTGGCGATCGGTAGTGTTGGCCTCATGCGCAGCACCAACGCTCCCGAGGGCCATCGGCGGTGACCATCGACAGCCCGAATTCTGTTGTCCACGACCACAACCAGGTCCAACAGACTCACCGCGACCCGGTCCCGACGTCGGGTCCCACACCCCGTTCGCTGGCCGAGGTGCCGGCTGCGGCCAAGGCGCTGCTGCACGGTTACTTCCTCCGGCGCCGCGCCGATGTGGCGCAGATCTCGCCGCAGACCGCCGAACTGATCGACCAACTCGAGACGTTCACCCTCGGTGGTGGCAAGCGTGTCCGACCCACCTTCGCGTGGGCTGGTTTCCGCTGTGCCGGTGGCGACCGGACATCGGTGATCGCCGATCCCGCGTTGCAGGTGTGCTCGGCACTGGAGTTGATACAGGCCTGCGCCCTCATCCATGACGACGTCATCGACCGGTCGGACACCCGGCGCGGGAACCCGACGGTGCACCGGTCGATCGGCGCCACCCACGGGCAACGACAGTGGTCTGGCGACGGCGACCATTTCGGGGTGTCGACAGCGGTCCTGCTCGGCGACCTCGCACTCTGTTGGGCCGACGACATGGTGGCCGAGGCAGCGCTTCCCGTCGAGCGGAGTGTGGCGATGCGGCCCATCTGGTCGGCGATGCGCACGGAGGTCTTGGTCGGTCAGCTGCTCGACATCACCGTCGAGGCATCGGGCAGCGAGTCGGTGGAGGACGCCTTCCAGGTGATGCGCTTCAAGACTGCGGCCTACACCGTCTCCCGGCCACTGCAACTCGGTGCCGCGTTGGCCGGGGCCGACGATCAGGTGATCGACATGCTGGGCGCCATCGGGGACGGACTCGGGATCGCCTTCCAGCTGCGTGATGACCTTCTCGGCGCCTTCGGTGACCCCGCCAAGACCGGGAAACCCTCCGGCGACGATCTCGTCGCCGGCAAACGTACAGCCCTGCTGGCGTTGGCCCTGAAGTCTGCAGATGAGTCGGACCCCGCCGCGGCACAGTTTCTACGACAGACGATCGGACACCCTATGAACGACGACGAACTGACCCGGGTCCGCGCGATCCTGCACGAGGTGGGCGCGGTCCGCGCGGTCGAAGACGACATCGACCGCCTGGTGGAGGAATCGTTGGCCACTCTGGCGCAGGCTCCGTTCGACGCAGCAGCCCGCACCGATCTGACCGCCACCGCCACCGCCATCGCCGGACGTCAGGCATGAGCGGCATCCGGACCGTCGAGGGCCCGATCGGTCATGTGGTGGTCGTCGGCGCCGGTCTGGCCGGGTTGTCGGCGGCGTTGCACCTGCGGGGTCAGGGCATCGACGTCACCGTGCTCGAGGCCGGCCCGACCCCGGGTGGTCGGGTGCGCACCGAGGAGATCGACGGGCACCTGTTCGACACCGGCGCATCGGTGTTGACCATGCCGTCACTGATCGAGGCGCCGCTGGCCGCGGCGGGGATGGCGCCCGAACGCACCCGAGAGCTGCTCGACCTGACCGACCTCGACCCGACGTATCAGCTGCGCTACGCCGACGGCACCGATTTCTCGGTGGCCCGCAATCCCGAACAGCTCGCCGCCAACATCGGGGCCACGTTCGGTCCGGCCCAGGAGGCCGGCTTCCGCAAGTTGCGGACCTGGCTGCAGGAGCTCTACGACGTCGAGATGGACGACTTCATCGACCGCAACGTCGACGGGATCGCCGACTACCTGACGCAGCCCGATCTGCGAACCGGGGTGAAGAAGTTGGTGACGATGGGCGCGGTCCGGCGGCTGACACCGGCGATCGCCCGCTTCATCAGCGACACCCGGCTGCAGCGTGCCTTCACCTTCCAAGCCCTCTACGCCGGAGTGCCGCCGGCCAAGGCACCCGCCATCTACGCGGTCATCTCGCACATGGACATCGGGATGGGCGTCTACTACCCGCGCGGCGGAATGGGACGGGTGGGCGCGGTGATGGCGCAGGGCCTCGTCGAGGCCGGCGGCGTCATCTCCTACGACACCCCGGCACGTCACATCCGATTCGCCGGCGCCGGCGCCCGTCCGCGTGCGGTGGCCGTGCAGACCGCGTCCGGGGACATCGCGTGTGACGCCGTCATCGTCACCACCGATCAGCCGGTGACCGAGACCCTGTTGGCCAACGCCCCGGCCAAGAAGCGCAAGATCCGCTACTCCCCCAGCGCAGTGGTCAGCCACATGGCCGTGCCGGTTGAGCACACACGGTCCTGGCCCGGTGGTCACCACACCATCGACTTCGGGGCCGCCTGGGACGAGACGTTCGTCGAGTTGACCTCCCGCCCTGGACAACTCATGTCCGATCCGTCACTGCTGCTCAACCGTCCCGCGCTGACCGACCCGGACAACTTCATCCGCGACGGTCTGGAATCGGTCACCGTGTTGGCGCCGTGCCCCAACCTCGAGAGCGCCGATCTGCCCTGGGATCACCTCGCCGAACCATATGTGGCCGAGGTGTGCGGGGTACTCGAACAGCGCGGGTACACCGGCATCACCGCCGGCCTGACCTCTGGACAGGTCAAGCGGATTGACCACCCCGGGGTGTGGGCTCAGCAGGGCATGTCGGTGGGCACCCCGTTCGCCGCGGCACACACGCTGTTGCAGACCGGTCCACTGCGCGCCCCCAACCTGTGGCCCGGTGCGGCCAACGTCGTGATCGCGGGCAGCACCACGGTGCCCGGGGTGGGCATGCCGCCGGTGCTGGTCTCGGGACGGTTGGCCGCCGAACGCATCACCGGCTCCACTCGCCGGTGAGCACGGCCGCGGTCGGCACCGATGTGGCCGACCGGTTCTCGGCAGACGCCGAGTTCTCCTGGCGGCGGCCACATCACACACGGGCCGGACGCACAGTGCTCTGCGGGTTCGCGGGGTCGGTGCTCATCGCGCTCGGCGGGATCGGGGTGGGCGACATCCCACGCGCAGATGATCGGCTGCAACGTTGGTCGATGGCGTGGCTCACCTACGGTCACGGCAGGTCGCTGTCGTCGCTGCTCTTCTGGGCCGGCACCGCGTTGTTGGTCGTGTCGTGGATCACGCTGGGCCGCATCTTGATCGGGCGGTCGACGGCTCCGGTGGCGACGGGGTTGCTGCGGCAGGCGGCGGTGACGTGGAGTCTCCCCCTCCTGGTGACGGTGCCGCTCTACAGCCGCGACGTCTACGCCTACCTCGCCCAATCCGCCCTGCTGCGTGATGGATTCAACCCCTACGTGGACGGACCCGCCCGCAATCCCGGCCCCCTGGTCGACAGCATGGCGCAGGTGTGGGCCACCACCACCGCTCCCTACGGGCCGTTCTTCATGGGCGTTGCACGCGGGGTGGTCGAGGTGACCGGCGACGACCCCGTCAGCGGCGTGCTCGCGATGCGGCTGGTGTTCCTGCCGGGCTGGCTTCTGGCGATCTGGGCGGTGCCGGCGATCGCAACCCACCTCGGTCGTGACCCTCGTGTCGCACTGTGGGTGTCAGTGCTCAACCCGATGCTTCTGGTGCACGACGTCGGTGGCCCACATGTGGAGATGCTGATGTCGGGGGTGCTGGCGGCCGGGGTGTTGCTGGCCCTGCGCCGGCACCACGTGGCGGGTGTGATCGTGATCGCGGTGGCGATGTCGATCAAGGTCACCGCCGGAGTGGCTTTGCCCTTCGTCCTGTGGATCTGGTTGGCCCACACGCGTTCTCAGGCTCCACCGAGCCGGCGAGCGGTGCTCAAGACGGTGAGCACGATCGTGGGTGTCAGTGTCGCAGTCTTCGCGGTGTTCACCGCCGCCCTCGGGCTGGGGCTGGGATGGCTGCACGGCCTGGGTTATGCCGACCGGATCATCAACTACCTCAGCCTGCCCACCGCGGTGGCGCATCTGGTCACCGTGATCGCCGCCCCCGTCGCTGCGATCCCGCTGTGGCCGGTGGTGACGGTGAGCCGGGCCGTGGGTGCGGTGATCCTGGGGCTGGCGTTGATCTGGATCTGGTGGACCCGACGCGCCGACGAGCGGTCCGCAGTGACCGGGATCGCCGTCGCGATGCTCGCGGTTCTCCTGCTCGAACCGTCGACACTGCCCTGGTACTACACGTGGACGTTGATCTTCGCCGGTGCTGCGGTGCTCTCCGCACGAGTGCTGGCGGTGATCGTCGCCGGCGCGGTGTTCGGCCTGATCGCCTTTCAACCCGACGATTCGATCCTGCTCTACGAGACTTCCGGGGTCCTGAAAACAGTTGCGGCATCCGCGTTCTGCGTGTGGCTGCTGCTACACCGCGACCGCCGAGGGCCGCTGGTCGGTCAAGTCACGGCAACCCCCACAGCCGACCCGCGTACCACGTGCACACCCGCGGCGACCGAGCCCCGACCGGAGAAGGACACATGACGACGATCAACCCGCTGACCACGATCGACCCGGCCGCCATCGAACGGGGTTACCTGCGGTCGCAGGAGTCGACGGCCCGTCATGGTCGGACCTACTACCTGGGGACGCGTTTGCTGCCCCTGCACCGACGCCGGGGCGTCTACGCGCTCTACGGGTTCGCCCGGATGGTCGACGACGTTGTCGATCTGCCCGGTCACCCCGACCCCGTCGGTGCGCTCGACACCTACGAGAACCAGCTGTTCGACACCCTCGCGGCCAACCCCGAACCTCGTCCGGGGCTCGAACCGGTTGAGTTGCAGGCTGATCCCGACACCGACGAGCAGATCCTGGCGCTGGTCGACACGATCCGACGGTTCGACATCCCCGAACCGTACTTTCGCGCCTTCATGGTCTCGATGCGCATGGATCTACCCGGTAGTTCGGTGTTCAAGACGCGCTACCGGACCATCGCCGAACTCGACGAGTACATGTACGGCTCGGCGTCGGTGATCGGCCTGCAGATGCTTCCGATCCTGGGCACCCTCGACGACGAGGCCGCGCTGGCTCCGGCCACCGCGCTCGGCGAAGCGTTCCAGCTGACGAACTTCATCCGAGACGTCGGCGAGGACCTCGACCGCGACCGCATATATCTGCCCACCGATGAGCTCGCCGCCTTCGGGGTGGACGAGGCGATGCTGTTCAGCGCGCGCCAGAGCGGCGTCACCCCACCAGAACTCACACGCGCACTGGCCCATTGCATCGCCATCACCCGCCATCGCTATCGACTGGCCGAGCCGGGTGTGGCCCTGATCGAGCCGCGGAGCCGTCCGGCGATCCGGGCCGCATTCGAGCTCTATCGCGACATCCTCGGCGAGATCGAGGCCGCCGATCACCAGATCATCGGCCGCCGGGTGTCGGTGGGTGGTCGGCGCCGGCTGCGGCGCGCGGTGGCAGCGGTGGTCACCCGTCGCTGAACTGCACGACAACACGCGGGCACCGAAGCACTCAGAGGGCCAGAGCCTGTGCGCGCCTGATCATCTCGCGCGCGGCATGGCTGTGCAGGGCCCGGGCGGGGTACTCGCCGATGTCATCCTGCGCGGTGAACAGCCATCGCATCGCGGAGTTGCGATCGAAACCACCGTCGATGAGCACGTCGATCAGTCCGGTCAGATGTTTAGCCACCTCCGACCCGTCGAGGAACACCTCGGGGATCATCGGTGTGCCGTCCCGGTTCACGGCGAGCAGGTGGTGTTCGGCGATCAGGTTGCGCACCTTGCCCGCAGAGACACCTAGGCGCCGAGCCACCTCGGCGATCTCGAGAACGGCTTCGTCGGAGGGCAGGAGATCGTCAGGCGACATCGGCAGTGAGACCACGCACAGACCATACCCAGCGCGCTCGAGCCGTGCGATCGGATCGCCGGGGCATCGCTAGTCTGGATGTCGACAGACTGCGCTCGCACCGCCGAGCCCGACGGGAGGCAACAGAGGTGAGCACACCGCCTGATCCGTTGCTTGGCGCTCGGCTCGACGGCCGCTATCGGATCGACGCTCTGATCGCCCGCGGCGGGATGTCGGGGGTGTACCTCGGTGTCGACCTGCGACTGGACCGACCGGTTGCGGTGAAGGTGATGACCCCGCACTACAGCGCCGATCCACAGTTCTTGAGCCGCTTCGAGTTCGAGGCACGCTCGGTGGCCCGCCTCAAGGACCCCGGCCTGGTCGCGGTCTACGACCAGGGTCACGACGGCGACTATGCGTTCCTGGTGATGGAACTGATCGAGGGCGGGACGCTGCGCGAGCTGCTGCGCGAGCGCGGCCCCATGCCGCCGCACGCCGCCACCGCCGTGCTGATCCCGGTCCTCGGCGGTTTGGGCGCCGCGCACGCCGCCGGCCTGGTGCATCGGGACATCAAACCGGAAAACGTCCTCATCTCCACCTCAGGCGAGGTGAAGGTGGCCGACTTCGGTCTGGTCCGCGCCATCGCCGCAGCCCAGATCACCTCCAACAGCGTGATCTTGGGTACCGCCGCCTACCTGTCGCCCGAGCAGGTGGAGTCGGCGATCGCCGACGCCCGCAGCGATGTCTACGCCACCGGAATCCTGCTGTTCGAGATGCTCACCGGGACAACGCCGTTCACCGGTGACACGACCATTGCGCTGGCCTACGCGCGGCTACGACACGATGTGGTGCCGCCGAGCCGCGTCATCGCCGGGGTGCCCCGCGAGTTCGACGATGTGGTCCTCACAGCCACCGCCCGCGATCCGGCCCACCGCTACGCCGACGGAGCCGACATGCTGGCCGCGGTGATCGAGGTCGCCGATCGACTCGCGTTGCCTCCGTTCACCGTTCCCGCCCCCGCAGTATCGGCCGAACGGACCACAGCCATGGCGTTTCGCAACCGGATGGGCAACCAACCCGCGACCGTCGACCCGGGAGCGACCCGCACTGGCACTGCAGTGATCGACCCTGACCACGTCGATCATCTCGACGACCCGACTTCGCGCGCCGACGCAGACACCGGCCGCCGAGCGACCCGGATGATGAGCGCGGCAACCCACCTCGCCGCCGAACCCACAGATCCCGACGACACCGCCGAGCCGCATCCACTGCGCCCGCAGTTGATGAGGGCCGCAGCAGAATTCGAGCTCGCGCGCGAACGTGGTCGGCGACGGGCGAAGATCATCACCGCGGTCGTGGCGCTGCTCGTGGTGGCACTCGCGGTGGCCGGCTACCTCGCCGGGGTCAGCCTGGCCGGCGGCAGCATCACCGGCTCGCCTGAGATCGCGCTCGTGGAGGTGGTGGCCCAGGCGCCGACGACACTCACGGCGACGCCCGCGCCGTTGCCGACCGACTGAGTTCGCCTCAGCCGCGCAGCATCTCAGCGACGAGGAACGCCAACTCCAACGACTGCTGGGTGTTCAGTCGCGGATCGCAGGCCGTCTCATAGCGGCCCGCCAGGTCGAGGTCGGAGATCTCCTGCGCGCCACCGAGGCATTCGGTGACGTCTTCGCCGGTCAGCTCGATGTGCACACCACCGGGGTGTGAACCCAACGCACGGTGCACCTCGAAGAACCCCTGCACCTCGTCGACGATCCGGTCGAAGTGACGGGTCTTGAACCCAGTGGAGGCCTCATGGGTGTTGCCGTGCATGGGATCGCACTGCCAGATCACCTTGTGTCCGGTGGCCTCGACGGCAGAGACGATGGGCGGCAACACACTTCGCACATTCGCGTTGCCCATTCGCGCCACCAGCGTCAGCCGACCGTCCACCTTGTGCGGATCGAGCCGGTGCACGTACTCCACGGCCTGCTCCGGGGTGGTGGTGGGCCCGATCTTGACCCCGATCGGGTTGGCGATCAGTTCGGCCAACGCGATGTGGGCGCCATCGAGCTGGCGAGTGCGTTCACCGATCCACAGGAAATGGGCCGACAGGTCGAACAATTCCTGCTCACCCGACGCCGTCTCGGCCAGCCGCAGCAGACCACGTTCGTAGTCGATCACCAGCGCCTCGTGCGAGGCGTAGATGTTGGCCGACTCCAGGTTCGAGTCACGAACGTCGCAGGCGTCCATGAATCGCAGTGCCCGGTCGATCTCGGCGGCCAGTGCCTCGTAGCGCGCCCCGGCCGGCGAGGTGCGCACGAACTCCTGGTTCCAGTCGTGGACCCGGTGCAGATCGGCGAGTCCGGCGCCGGTCAACGCCCGCACCAGGTTCATCGCGGCGCTGGCGTTGGCGTACGCCCGAACCAGTCGGGACGGATCATGAGCCCGTGCGGCGTGGTCGGCGGTGAACCCGTTGACCATGTCACCGCGGTAGGAAGGCAGACCCAGCGCGTCGGTGTCCGACGACCGGGGCTTGGCGTATTGCCCGGCGATCCGCGCCACCTTCACCACCGGCATACTCGCGCCGTAGGTCAGCACCACCGCCATCTGCAACAAGGTCCGGATGTTGCCCTTGATGTGTGGCTCGGTGTTGGCGGCGAAGGTCTCGGCGCAATCACCGCCCTGCAGCAAGAACGCTTGCCCGCGCGCCACCTGCGCCAGCTGCGCGGACAGCTCGACCACCTCTTCGGGCATGCAGATCGGCGGCACACTCTCCAGCACGGTGCGCATCGCGCGCGCTTTGTCCTCAGGCCAGCTCGGCTGCTGCAGCGCCGGCCGCGCGAGCATCGAGGCGAACCGTTCGGCCAGCGCCCCCGGCAGGGGCGGGAGCTCGGGTAGTTCGTCGATCGGCACGTCCACGGTCCAGTTCACCACGGAGCCAGCCTAGTGCCTGGCTCGGCGGCGCCCACACCGCCGGTGCTCTCGGTCGCGACCATCGCAGCCGAGATCAGACCGACAGCATCGCCTGCCACCGCGAAAGGTTGTGGCGGGCATCGGCCAGAGCGTCGTGGGCGTTGGCCGGTGCGGGCGGCAACTCGGGCCGCCCCACCGACTCCCAGTGCTGCTTGAGTTCGCGGGTGAACCGCGGGATCGGGCGGGGCAACGCAGTCATCGACCCCCACAGCTGACACAGGGCCACGTGGTCGTAGGCGCCGATCCACGCCCACAACTCGATGTCACCGGGTGTCTCGGTGAGAAACTCCAACAGCCGGTCCCTGATCTGCCGACGGGACTGCCATGCCTTCGACGCCGGCGACGGCAACTGACCGAGCACGTTGGTCCGCACCCAATCACCGGCCCTGGCCGGATCGAACTCGGTGGACACCGCGTAGAACTCGCGGCCGTCCTCGGCGACGACCCCGATGGAGACGAGCTCGATCGTGCGACCGTCCTCGATGAACTCGGTGTCGTAGAAGTAGCGCATGTCTGCACACTATGCGCCGCCAACGCGGCGACAGGACGCGAGGACTCGGTGCGGCCCGCCCAGACGCAGACGCCGTGAGCTCAGGCTGCGGGAGTCTCGCGATCTGTGGTCGGCGGAGCGTTCTTGAGGCTGGCCGCGTACACGTCCACGTAGGGCTGGCCGCCGAGCCGCATCAGTTCGTACATGATCTCGTCGGTGACGGCCCGCTCGATGAAACGGTTGCCCTCCATCCCCTCGTACCGGGAGAAGTCCAGCGGCTTACCGATACGCACTTCCACCCGGGCGAAGCGCGGGATCGTGGTGCCCGGCGGGTTGAGCTTCTCGGTGTTGATCATCACCACCGGGATGACCGGAACGCCGGTCTCCAGGGCGATGCGCGCAAGCCCGGTCTTGCCCTTGTAGAGACGACCGTCCGGTGAGCGGGTGCCCTCGGGGTACATACCCATCAGGTCTCCGTGCGCCAACTTGCGCTTGGCCGAGATCATCGCGCCCTCGGCCGCACTGGCACCGGAACGATCGATCGGGATCTGACCCGACGAGCGGAAGAACCACCGCTGGAACCTGCCCTTGAGTCCACGACCGGTGAAGTATTCACTCTTGGCCAGGAAGTAGATCCGTCGCGGCACCATCAGCGGGAGGTAGAACGAGTCGACCACCGCGAGATGGTTGCTGGCCAGGATGGCCGGCCCCTTCTCCGGGATGTTGTCGAGACCTTCGACGCGAGGCCGCCCGATCAACGACAGCAGCGGGCCCATCAGCACGTACTTGAACAACCAGTACCACATTGACCAGCGACTCCGATCGACCAGACGCTCCCGAACCTGACGGCTATGACTCTACTCACCGATCAGGATGCGGACACCTGTACAACCCGAGAACGCGCGATCGCTGCGGCCCCGATCATCCCGGCGGCCTCGCCGAGCTGAGTGCCGCGGATTCGCGCCAGACGCCGATGGCCCGACCCGGTGAGCAACGCCCCGTAGTGTTCGCGGGCCTCGTCGAGGAACAGCCCACTCGAGGCGCCGACACCTCCGGCCAGCACGATGAGGTCGGGATCGAAGATGTCGCCGATCATCGCCAGGCCGAGACCCAACCATTGTGCGAAATCGGCGAATGCGGCCAGCCCTACCGGGTCACCGTCATGAGCTCCGGCCGCGACTCGTCGGCCGGTCAACGAACCCGGGTCATCGGCGATCTCACGGGCGATCTGACTGAACGGATACTTGCCGTCCGCGACCAACTCGACGACGTTGTCCACCAACGCTGTTCCGCTGCAGTACCGCTCGAAACAGCCGTTCTTGCCGCAGGCGCACAGCCGCCCCGACGGGACCACCCGCAGATGTCCCAGCTCGGGGGCCACGCCGTGGCTGCCTCGGTAGATCTCGCCGTCGAGCAACAGCCCGGCCCCGATGCCCGTGCCGATGGCCAGCACCACCACGTTTCGTCCACCCGCTGCCGCCCCGAAGCGACGCTCGGCGATGGCGGCCGCGTTGGCGTCGTGTTCACACGCCACCGGCAGTCCGATCCGAGCGGTCATGTCGGCGGCCACCGCCGCCTCACGCCAGGGCAGGTGGGGGCTGAAACGCACGCGCGAACAGTCCGGGGTCAAGAAGCCCGCGATGGCCAGGCCCACCGCCGACACCGACCACCGCGACGCGAGGTCGAACACCAGCCGATCCAGACATTTCTCCAATGCGGGCGCGGTGGCGGGGGTCTGGGCCCGGACGGTGTCGAGGATCTCCCCGCGCTCGTCGACGACCGCCGCCCGGATACTGGTGCCGCCGATGTCGATGCCGACGGTGTGGTGGGTGGTCATCGGTCACCGTCTGCGAGGTCGATGTCGACCTCGATCGTCTGAAATCCCGTGCTCCGACGCGACCCGGATGCAGTGCTCGCCCGCCGACTGAAGGTCTCGTCGAGAACCGCGGAGATGGCTTCGAGTACCGAGATGATCGCGGCGATGAGGGCGTGGAGGAAATCGCCGATCTCACCGAGGATCGACTCGGCGGAGATACGGAAACCGCGATCGCCGACGCGCGGATCGGCCGGGCCGACGGCGAAGCCGTCCACCTCGCCGCGCCCGGACGCACCGCCACGATCCCGGTCGGCGATGACCGACGTGGCAAATCCCTCGATCCGATCCAGCAGGGAGAGCACCAGAGCGCGAACCGCGTCGGCGTCGGGCACCTGGTCGCGGCTTCGGGCCGAATCGCTCATCCTCACCTCTCCGCGGTCGTCGATGGTGCACCCGGGGGTGCGATGGTCAGTCGACCGCGCTGCCGTTGCGTGGCCACACGCGCGGGTCGGGCTGGAACCGAACGCTCAGCATGCCATCCTCCCACCGCGCGTCGTGCACCGTACACCGACGGAGCACCGACGGCAGCGTCACCCGGTGGCGATACCCGCACAGTGACACCACGAGGTCATCACCGGATCGACCCATCGACAACGTCCGCGGATCGGGTAGGGGTTGTGGCCAACTCAGCCGGAACGTGGTCGTCAGCCCGGTGCCGCCGAGTTGCTCGACCCGGGCGGCGCTCGATCCGGCGGCGCGGCGCGGCGCGGTGTCCAAGCGTGCCCCGACCTTGCGCAGCGCAGCCACCGTCCGCGGGGGCTGCGGCAGCAGACGAGTTGTGGCCCAGTCGATCTGGCCGGTGGGATCGAGGCGCTTGCGAATCTCGACGGGGAACTCTCGCCCGGACACGCCGCTCGGTCCGGTCGGATGACCGTCGGGCGTCCCAGGTGCGAACCCGGCAGGTTCGAGCCCATCGGGATCGAACACGGCAGGATCGAACACAGCGGATTCGGATCCGATCGGGTTGGCCACCACCGATCCGACCGCGACACCGAGCAGGCTGAGCACCGCGAGTTGCCGTTCGCAGGTCTCCACGCCGTACAGGTCGGGCCGGTGGACCAGGTGCGCACGGACCACGCTCGGATCGACCAACAGTTCGGCCAGATCCGTGCAGTCGGATACGACGGCATCCACGACAGCCGCGCCGCCGGTGAGTCGCGGATTCTCGGTCACCCCGGTGAGTCGACGCTGGCGGGGCCAGATCCGTTCTATGTACCCGGCGACCATGGTCGGGACGGCCAGGAAGGACAACGGATCCGACGCACCCGAGCAGTCGACCACCACCCTTGTCCACCGGCCGGAGACGGCCTCGTCCCGTATCCGTCGCCACGCCAGGAACTGTTCGACACCGGGCAGGCCGGTCAGCTCGGCGGGGTCGATGGTGCCCACCTCGCCGAACACCGAACCGCCGGCCACCGCGACGACGCCCCGCAGCGTCGACCACAGATCGGCCACCTGGGCGAGGGTGTCGATCTCGAGGAGATCAACATGTTGGGACACCGGGATAGGTTGCCCTGGAGTGGAATACACGCCAAAGGTTCGGGCGCCCTGGCGAAAGCGATCCAGGGTGACGATCAGGGTCCGCCCCTTCTCGACTGCACTGCGACCACCGTCGAGCGCGACGGCCGCAGATGCGGCCACCGTCGACACCCCCGCTCCGCCCGATCCCAGTACGACATGGATGGGCGCCAGATCGATCAGCCTTCGACCCTCTTCTTGAGTTCCTTGAGCGCGGCGTCGGTGATCGCCTTCTCGGCCCGCCGCTTGAGCGCCCCGATGATCGGGATGGCCAGGTCGACCATCAACTCGTAGGTGACCTTCGTCGATCCCGAAGCCTGCTGCACCAGTGTGTATTTCCCTTGCTGTGCGGTCTGCAGCTCGCTGCTGACCAGGTCCCAGGAGACCTCCCGACCCGATGCCGCCCAACGATAGGCCAGCACGTAGGTGTCACGCAGCGCGCCGGCGTCGAGGCGGAACCGGACACGGGCGGCCCGCCCGTGCGGGCCGGGCTCGACCACCTCGACGAGGTTGGCCGCCGAGACCCACTCCGGGTACCGCTCGAAGTCGGCGATCACAGCCATGATCGCCTCCGGATCGGCGTTCACCACGATCGACTGCTCGGTGCGATCGGCCATCGGCTCAGCTCCCTGCCACGGCCGGCATCCCGACCTCGCGTCCGAGTTCGAGCCGATCCTTGACCTCGGTGGACATGACCCGCCCCGCGACCCGGCGTCGATGGTTCTCCGCCGTGAGGTCGACTCCGTCACGGTTCGGTTCGGCATGGAGGAAATAGTGCAACACGAAACCGTCGAGCATCTCCTGCAGCCACAGTTCCATGGTGCCGGTCAGTCCGCCGGTGACGGTCCATCGGATGCCCTCGGACCCGCGATCTTCCACGACCGTGAGTCGCAGGTCAGGCCACCAGCGACGCCAATGGCCGCGATCGGCGATCACCTGCGGTGCGGCGAGCGCAGACGCCGCCACGAAGGTCTCGTCAGCCACCTGGATGCTGCTCACGTGCACTAGCTTCACACACCTGCTGTCGGCGACCGGCACACACCTGCTGAGTTGCCCGGTTCCGGTCACAACAGCGTGGTCAGACGGTGAGCCATCGTCGGCCACTGCCACCGCGACAGCACCCAGTCCCGCCCGGCCACACCCATCGCGACACCGGCCGCCCGATCGGCGAGCACCGAACTGATCGCCTCGGCCACCGCGACACGGTCCCGCCCGTCCACGACGTGACCGGTCTCGCCTTCTCGGACCGTCTCCGGTGCGCCCCCCGAGGTCCCGGCCACCACCGGGACGCCGCTGGCCGACGCCTCGAGGTAGACGATCCCCAGACCCTCCACGTCCAAGCCGCCGCCACGGGTGCGCGACGGCATGGCGAACACATCGGCCGCCGCGTGGTAGGCCGGTACGTCCTCGACATCGACCGATCCGGTGAGTGTCACGTGATCACCCACCGACGAGTCGGCGATCATCGCCTCCAGCGTCGAGCGGTAGGGCCCGCCGCCGACGATGAGCAAGCGGGCGTCGGGTACGCGTCGCACGATCTGAGGCAACGCGTCGATGAGCACGTCCTGACCCTTGCGGGGAACCAACCGCGACAGACACAGGATGGTCGGGGCGTCGCCAAGACCATGGCGGTCGCGGATCCGCAGCCGCGCGGCGGCGTCGGGGGCGAATCGGGCTGTGTCCACTCCTGGTGGCAGGTGCTCAAGTGCGGCGTCGCGACCGAACGCCGAGGCGAATCGCCGCCGGGTGTAGCGGCTGACAAAGGTCACCACGTCGACGTTGTTTCCTATGTGGCGCAATGTGTTTCGCGCGACCGGAAGCATCGACCAGCCCACCTCGTGGCCGTGGGTGCTCGCCACGATGCGACGCGCGCCCGCCGACCTCAGCGCCGGCGCCAGCACCGCGAGCGGAGCGGCGGCACCGAACCAGACGGTGTGGATCTCGTGCTCGATGATCAGTCGGCGCGCACGACGCACGACGCTGGGGCTGGGCAGCATCAGAGTCGTGGGGTGGCGATGCACGTCATAGGCGGCCGCGTGGTCGAACTCCTCGGCGCCGCGCCAGCGCGGGGCGTAGACCACCAGATCGTCGGCCGGCAGACGATCTACCAGACTCTGCAGATACGACTGGATGCCCCCGGGTCGGGGCGGATAGTCGTTGGTGAGGAGCAGCGTGCGATGCATCGGCGACAACGCTACCCAAGCCCGGTTCCCAGCGCGGTTGCGGCGCCGTTGCCATGACCGCACCGCGCACCGGTGACCCGACCAGTGCGATCCATACCGGAGCTGCGGATCAGAACGAGCGCAGCAACCAGTTCCGCCAGCCGAGCAACACCGTTCCCGACGGCTGGCCGAGCGCGGCGGTGATGGCCGACTCCTGCGCGCTGACTGTCGTCGGCCCGGCCGACAGAGCCAGATAGAGGCCACGCAGCCGCACCTCACCCGACGTGGTCGCCACGTACTGGGCGAACGACCAGGCCGTCTGATACGCCATGGCCGATCCAGCCCCGGTCAGGGTGAAGTCGGCGTCGGTGGGCAGGCCCGGCGGCGGTCGCCCAGTGCGCACGGCCGTCGCCAGATCGGGTGCGGCGTCGGCAGGGCGGGCGAACGTGCCCTTGCGGCCGACGTACTCAGCCACGCCCTCGGTGATCCATTTGGCCGCCGTCGCCCCGGTGCGCCCTGCGGCAGCGACATGGAACAGTTCGTGCCGGAGAACCAGGTCGAGGGCGGGACCGGCCAGGGTGGCGGCTTCGGGGGTGAACACCACCCGCTGTCCCACGGTTGGGCCGTTGCCCGGGGCCGAGATGGTGGCCGCCGCCGCGAACTCCGACACCGCTGCGGCACTGCCGGAGAGCGCACCGAACTCCGCGGGCGTGTCGGCGGCGATCACCGCGGCTCGGCGCGGCCACTGAGGTCCCCAGAAAGCGCTCACCGCTGCTACTGCGCCGGGCAGCGCCGATCCCAGGCGGCGGCCCAGTGCCACCGATCCCGGATAGGACACCACCACCGACTCGCCGCCTGCCGTGGCCACCCGAACCGCCGTGGACCCGGGAAAATCCCAGAACTGAGGGGTGGGCGCCGCGAGGCCGGCCTGCTCCCCCACCACCTGCGCAGCATCACCGAGCACTTTCCAGCGGTCGCCGTAACGGACCATCACCAGGGGGCGGGCGATCGTGATCGGCGACTCCGCGAATCCGGCGAGCGTGTAGGTGATCTCGATTGGGCTCACCCAGGAATCGGTGGCGCCCTGGGCGTCCAGGCGATCCTGCACCCCAGCGGGTAACAGGAGTTCGTCGATACCGTCCTCGCGCAGCCTGGTGCCTATTCGATAGCCGAAGGCATCGACGCCGACCGACCGGATGGCCTGCGCCTGCAGCAACAGTCCGTCTCGAAACGCAGTCGTCGCCGACGGATCGACGACGGCGTCGATCGCGGTGCGGTCGCCGGATCGCTGGGCCGCAGCCAGCGCGGTCAACGCAGCGTTCACCCCACTGGTGCGGGCCTCGTCGTAGTAGTTCGCCGATGACCCCGCGGCCGGACGAGGGGCGTCGGATCCACAGCCTGCGGCCAGTGCCACGAGAGCGCCGAGGAGGATCGAGGACGCACCGCGCACCAGCGGCCGAGAGAACCGGATCAATATCTGCGGGCCGATTGGTAGGGTCCGGCCGCGTCGATGGGCACCACCTTGACCGGCACACCGAAGGTGGACGCGTGCACCACATATCCGTCGCCGACATACATCCCGACGTGGCTGGCATCGCCGTAGTAGATGATCAGGTCGCCCGGCTGCAGATCCTTGCGATCGACCGGTGTACCCGAGGCCTGCTGGGCCTCACTGGACCGGGGCAGCGTCTTGCCGGCCTGCTTGTAGGCCCACACCATGAGTCCGGAGCAGTCGAACTGACTCGGCCCGGTGGCGCCCCAGACGTATGGGTCACCGATCCGTGAGAGCGCGGCCGTCACCGCCACCGCCGACGCCGAGGTGCCCTTGGGTACGAGCGCGGCGTCGAAGGTGATGGTCGGACCGCGCAGGGTCCGGAGTTGGGCTCCGGTGAGCGATTCGTAGATCGCCTTGACCTGTGCGATGCGGAACTGGAGGTCGGTTTGTTTGGTTTGCAGTTCACTGCGGGTCTTGTTGACTGCAGCCACCGCCGCCGACGCCACCGCACCCGCCTTCTCGGCGGCAGTGCGCGCCCGCAGGGCCGACGCGCTCGCCTTGCGGTAGGAACGCAGGTCCGACGTCGTCTGCCGGGAGATCTGTTCGAGACCTGACATCTGATCGAGCAGCGCCTGGGGCGAGTCGGCCACCAGCACCGCGTACAAACGGTTCACCTTGGCTCCGCGATATCCGGCACGCACCAGCGTGTCCACTCGACCCTGGAGATCGTCGAGTCGCGTGCGCAGGCCGTTCAGCGTCGCCGTGGCTGCGGCGGCATCGGCGGCGGCCTTGGACTGGTCAGCCTTGCGTTTGCCGAGTTCGATCTCAGCATTGTGCATGGCCTCGGCCGACTTCTCGGCCTCTCGACCCAATTCCTGATAGCGCGCCAGCAACGCATCGGGGCCGTTCTGCGGGGCGGCCGACACGGGCGGGGCCGCCGCGACGAAGGCGAACGTGCTGACGAGCATCACGAGCACGGCCGACACGAGTTCGGGAAGGCTCCGCCTCGACGCACCCACATCGATCACCTGATCTCCACACTTGCCGTATTCAACCCACAGTGGCCACGTCGACCTCCGGATGCTCGGCCCGAACCGATCCCGTACCCAGCCACCGGACCAGCACACCTTACGTGCTGGTCGAGGCAGACTCGCCGACAATCTTCGGACCGACTCCGTGGTCTGCGGACAAGCGACGGGGCCGACGAACCGATCAGAGTCCGGTCAGTAGCGGCGGGCCGCGTAGAAGTCCATCACCGAGAGGCTGGCCCGCTGCACCGGCTGGCCCTCGGTCACCGAATGCACGATCGTTCCGTTGCCGATGTAGATCCCGGCGTGCGAGCCGCCGTTGAAGATCACCACATCGCCAGGCCGCAGGTCCGCCTTGGCGACCGGAGTACCGCCACCGAGCTGGCCGTAGCTGTCGCGCGGGATGGTGACCCCGACCTGCTTGAACGACCAGTACACCAGGCCCGAGCAGTCGAATGCCGACGGTCCGGCGGCTCCGTACTGGTAGGGCGATCCGATGCGAGTGATCGCTGCGGAGGCGGCCCGTTGTCCGAGTGCGCCCATCTGGCGGTTGATGTCAGGGGTCGCCGACGGCCCTGCGTTGGGGCGCGGCTTGGCCTTGAACTGGGGCGGTATCTGGTTCTCGCTGATGCCCGGGATCTCGAAGGTGCCGATCCCGGGAATGTTCACCGGAGCGGCGAAAGCCGGGCCGGCTCCCATCGCCACAGTGCCCAGGGTGATGGTCCCTGCGATGACTGCGCCACGAGCCGTGCGCAGGCCGGTTCCGGGCTGCTCCAAACGGTGTTTCGCCACGAAGCGGGTTCTCCTCAGTTCTTCCTCGACCGCCGACCGGGTTAGCTGTCGGGTTCGGGCCGGAAGAATGGCCCTACCCCCAGCGTGCACGACAGAGCGTTGCGCGCAAGGAGGATTCACCCCGATCGGGCCGCAGCCCGAGGTGTTGGTTCCCCGATTCGCCCGTGCGGGCGATTGAGCGGTGACCTCACGCTCCACGACGCTGTGACGCGGGACTATCCGCAAGGTCTCGGGAAGGTTACGAAACCGAACGGTGGTCTGTCCACCGGAACACGCCGACGACGGGCCGATCTCGTGCGGGTCACACCGCGCGCAACCTTGAGCCTTCGGCCGCTCCAAAATTCCGCTCAGCAGCCGGTTCCCGAAGGATGGACGCCTCATGCGCCACAACTCCGACCAAACCGGCGCGCACGAACACATCAACCGCGCGATGAAGTCGCTCAGCCTCGCGAGCTGCCGCGATCTCCTCCTCACGAGCCTTCGCAGAGCCAAACCCCATGGTCGGGGGCTCGAGTAGCACGGTCATCATGCAGCCTGAGCACGCGCGAGGGCGTCCCGGACAGGTGTCGCAGTCAAGGTCCACTGTGATCTCCGTCTCATTTGTGTGGCGGTGGGCATATCCGACCCGGATCTCGTTGCGATCCGACATCGAGGCGAACGCTAGAACGCACCTCTGACACCTCCCGCGCCAGGCGCACGGCAACACGCTGCAGACGCCGACTGTCAGACCGTCGAACTAGTGTTCGTCACATGGGAATCCCCCGTCACACGCGCCACTCGAATCCGCCTGAGCTCATCGGCACCGGGACGCGCATGTCCACCGGATCGCAAGTGCTGCGGGGCCAGAGCACCACCGCGACGCAGCTGAGTTTCGACTCCGTTGTCGACTCAGGCTTCGACGCCCTGCTCAGTGAGGTCACCTTCGTGGTGGTGGATCTCGAGACGACCGGTGGCAGTCCACGAACCGACCGGATCACCGAGATCGGCGCGGTCAAGGTGCGTGGCGGTGAGGTGCTCGGTGAGCTCGCGACGTTGATCGATCCCGGGTGTCCCATCCCGCCGCATATCGTCTCCCTGACCGGCATCACCGAGGCCATGGTCTATCGGGCTCCCCGCATCGACGAGGTGTTGCCTGCGTTCCTCGAGTTCGCACGCGGATGTGTTCTGGTCGCCCACAACGCACGGTTCGACACGGGTTTCCTGCGTGCCGCGGCCGCGGAGTCAGGCCACGCGTGGACCCTGCGACAGGTGCTGTGCACGGTCACCCTGGCGCGCCGGGTACTGCCACGCGACGAGCTGCCCACGGTCAAGTTGTCGGCGTTGGCCCGCCACTTCTCGGTGCCCACCACACCGACCCACCGAGCTCTCGACGACGCACGTGCAACCGTGGAGGTGATGCACGCGCTGTTCGAGCGAGTGGGCAACATCGGCGTGCAGACCTATCGCGAGCTGCTGGACTACCTGCCGAATCTCACTCGCGCACAACGGGCCAAGCGCGACCTGACCGACGGGCTGCCGGCACGCCCAGGCGTCTACCTCTTCCGAGGTCCTACCGACGAGGTGCTCTACGTCGGAACCGCAACCGATCTGCGTCGCCGTACCCGGCAATACTTCTCGGGTTCGGAGACCCGCAGCCGGATGCGCGAGATGATCTCGCTGGCCACCCGGGTCGACCACGTCGAATGCGCGCACCGGCTCGAGGCCGGGGTCCGGGAACTACGCCTGCTGGCCGCGCACGCTCCGGCGTTCAACCGACGCTCCACCGCACCGCATCGCGCCTGGTGGGTGTCCCTGACCGACGAGGCGTTCCCACGCCTGTCGATCACTCGCCGCCCGACCGAGACCGCAGTCGGTCCCATCCGATCGCGCGCCGACGCCAGCGCAGTCGCCGGGATCATCACCGCGGCCACCCGATTGCGATCCTGCACCCACCGGATAGGCGTCGCGGGCCTGCACACGTGCTCGGTCGACGACGGGCGCCGACCGGTGGGCGGCTGCCATGCCGCCGCCGCGGCCCCCCTGGGACCTACGGAGTACGGCGACCGGGTGACCGCGGCCGCCGCGGTCATGGCCGGTCACGACGACGCCCCGCTGATCGCGACCCTGCAACGCCTGCACCGACTGTCGGAATCGGAGATGTTCGAGTCGGCGGCCCGGCTACGAGACCGCATCGACATCACCTTCGCCGCGCTGGGTCGGTGCCAGCTGCTCGCCGGACTGTGCGCAATCGCCGAGCTGGTCGCTGCGGGACCGGATGGAACCGGTGGGTGGGAGCTGATCGTGGTGCGTCACGGGCAGCTCGCGGCCGCAGGCACCGCGCGTCGCGGTGTGCCTCCGATTCCGGTGGCCGCGGCACTGGCCGCATCTGCTCAGACCATCACCCCCGAAGCCGGCCCACTGCGCGGCGCACCCGCCGAAGAGGCCTGGCTGATCTACCGGTGGCTCACCTCTGGTGACACCCGGATCGTCTGCAGCACATCGGGTTTCACTTCCCCGGTCGGCTCGGCGGCGCGGTGGTCGACCTGGCGTGCGACTGCCGCCGCAGCCCGATCGCGCTACCGCGAGCTGTTCGCCCTGGCGAGCTGAGGGATTCACCCCGGCGAGGTCGTCGCGAACGCCTAGAGTTGGACAGATGATCACGGCCATCGTCCTCATCTCCGCCGACGTGCACACCATCCCCGAGACCGCCCAGGCCGTCGCCGACGTCGACGGGGTCAGCGAGGTCTACTCGTGCGCAGGTGACGTCGACCTCATCGCGAAGGTGTCGGTTCGTGACCATGAACAGATCGCCACCGTGGTGACCGCGACCATCAACCGACTGCCCGGCGTGCGCCACACCGCCACCCACATCGCCTTCAAGAGCTATTCGAGCTCCGACATCGAGGCCGGGTTCTCGATCGGCGAGTGACCGCGACGCGGTTCGCCGATCCCGTCTCAGGAGAACGCGATCCACCGATCCAGCAGCGCCGCCGCCGCACCGGTGTCGAGCACCTTCGCCGCCCGCCGCAGACCGTCGCGCATCCGCTCGTAGAGAACCTCCGAGTGCGGGTTCTGCTCTGCCGACCCACCCACGAGACCGAGATCTTCCACCGGCGCCGCGGCCATGTCGAAAGCCACGATGGCCGCCGCCGAGTTGAGCAGCACCGCATCTCGGACCGCACCCGCGCGCCCGGCGAACAGATCGCGCGCCACGTTGGCGTTGACTTCGGCGTCGCCCCCACGCAGGTCGGCCGGATCACACCTGGCGACCCCGACCCGATCGGGATCGAACGCGACCCGGGTCACCGTGCCTCCCGACGCGATCCACACCACCGAGGTGGTGGTGGTGGTCAGCTCGTCGAGACCGTCGTCCCCGCGCACCACCAGCGTCGAATCACCCCGTGCGGCAAAGGCTTGCGCCATCACCGCCGCCAGGTCGGCAAAGGCGCAGCCCACCAGTCCCGCAGAGGGCTGAGCTGGGTTGGTCAGGGGGCCCAGGACGTTGAACACCGTCGGGATCCCGATCTCTTTGCGCGGCGCGGATGCGTAGCGCAGTGCGGGGTGGAACACGGGTGCGAAACAGAACCCGATACCGATCTCGGCGACCGAGCGGGCGACCGCGCCGGCATCGCGCGTGATGTCGACGCCGAGACTCTCGAGGACATCGGCACCGCCGCTTCGTGAGGACGCGGCTCGGTTGCCGTGTTTGACCACCGGGACACCGGCGGCGGCCACCACCACCGAGGACATCGTCGAGATGTTGACGGTGTGCGAGCGATCGCCGCCGGTGCCCACGATGTCGACCGCCGCACCATCGATGTGCACCCGCTGCGCGTGCGCCAACATCTCGGCGGCCAGCGCGTTGAGTTCGCTCGCGGTGGGACCCTTGATCTTCATCGCCACGCCGAATGCTGCGATCTGGGCGGCGGTGGCGTTGTCGGACATGATCTCGTTCATCGCCCAGCGCGCATGGGCCTCCGACAGCGCGCCACCGGCGGCCAACTGTCCGATGATCGAGGGCCAGGTGGCCGGCGTGTCCACGTCGTTCGACGACCCCGCACTGTTCATGGGGTCACAGCGTATTCGCCACCGATCTCCACCCCCGAGTCAGCTCGCCGCCCACGCGAGTCAGGGTCGCTGCAGAACCTGCCAGCCCAGAACCTCACCGTCGTGTCGGGCTCCCAGACCCGCCATCCGCGCACGCTCCTGCGAGCAGTGCAGAGCGTCGACGAGTTGAGCGCGGGCCAGCACCAGCAACACCGACCCCTCGCCGGCACGCGCACCGGGATCGGAACTCGAGCCCTCGACACGCTCGTATCCGTCCTGTTCGGCAACCGAGACCGCTTCGTCGACACGATCCGGTGGCATCGCCAGGAAGTGCGCCAGCACCGCCTGCTCCGTGGGCACCCACCTCGACGCCTCCAGGACCGACGAGCTCGCCGCAGCCTGGTCGAAGCTCTCAGCGACCACGACGAGATCGGGATCACCGGGGCCCAGGTCCGCATCCGCCGCCGACCCCCGGGAGAAGCGGGCCAGAATCCGCCGAACTGCCCCCTGACGCACCGGTTTTCCGTTCAGATCGCGTGCCATCGCCGCCCTTTCGAAGAAACGCTCGTGATTTATCCGACCCCGATGGTCAGGAGGTACTACGAACCGTCATACTCGAACACGTGACTAGCGCTGTAAGTACCTCGGGCACGGCCATCACCTCGAGAGTGCACTCACTCAACCGACCGAACATGGTCAGTGTGGGCACCATCGTCTGGCTGTCCAGTGAGCTCATGTTCTTCGCCGGCCTGTTCGCCATGTACTTCGTGGCACGGTCGAACTCCGGCGGCGACTGGCCACCGGAGCCCACCAAGCTCAACCTGTACCTGGCCATCCCGGTGACCGCAGTCCTGGTGATGTCGTCAGTCACCTGCCAGATGGGTGTCTTTGCCGCCGAGCGCGGTGACGTCTTCGGTCTGCGTCGCTGGTACATCATCACCTTCGTGATGGGCGCGTTCTTCGTCGCCGGTCAGGGCTACGAGTACTACCACCTGGTGCACGAGGGCACGACGCTGTCGTCCAGCGCCTACGGCTCGGTCTTCTACATGGCGACCGGCTTCCACGGGCTGCACGTGATCGGCGGCCTCGTCGCCTTCATCTTCCTGCTGATCCGGACCAAGCTGAGCAAGTTCACCCCAGCCCAGGCCACCGCCGCAATCGTCGTGTCCTACTACTGGCACTTCGTCGACATCGTGTGGATCGGCCTGTTCGCCACCATCTACTTCATCCGGTGACCGCCCGGCCGGTCATGACACGGCCAGCCTGGTCACCAGCTCAACAGATTTCGACAGAGAGAGCACAGATGAGTTCACCCACTCCCGCCGGCCCATCGGAAGACGCCACCGCGCCCGTCCCGGCCACCGACCCGCAGCGGGCCAAGGCTCGGCGCAAGCTGCGTCGGCGCGCGTCCGGCGCGCTGTTGCTGCTGGCCGGCCTCGTCGTCGCCGGTGGGCTGGCCTCGGTCATCACCCCCACCCCGCAGGTGGCCACCGCAGAGACGCAGAGCAACGCCGCTCTCATCCAGGACGGCAAGAAGCTCTACGAGACCGCGTGCATCACCTGTCACGGCAAGAACCTCGACGGCGTCGCGCAGCGCGGCCCGTCGCTGGTCGGTACCGGTGACGCTTCGGTCTACTTCCAGGTGTCCTCCGGGCGCATGCCCGCCGTCCGCGGCGAAGCACAGGTCGCTCGCAAACCACCGAAGTTCACCGAGGCGCAGGTCGACCAACTCGGCGCCTACATCCAGTCCGTCGGTGGCGGCCCCCAGGTGGTCTACGCCAAGAACGCAGATGGCTCGGTGAAGATGAAAGACGGCTATCCGGTCATCGCACAGGGCGAGTTGCGCGGCACCAACATCGGTCTGGGCAGCGAGCTGTTCCGCCTCAACTGCGCGTCATGCCACAACTTCACCGGTCGCGGTGGTGCCCTCTCCTCGGGTAAGTACGCGCCTCACCTCGACCCGGCCAACGAGCAACAGATCTACACCGCCATGCTCACCGGCCCGCAGAACATGCCGAAGTTCTCCGACCGCCAGCTCACCCCGGAGGAGAAGAAGGAGATCATCGGCTACGTGCGCTACGCCAGCGAAACCCACCCGCAGGGCGGCTACGCCCTCGGTGGTTTCGGCCCCGTGTCCGAGGGAATGGCCATGTGGGTGGTCGGTGTGGTCGCGATCGTCGCATCAGCTATGTGGATTGGATCTCGTTCATGAGTGACGCGCAGCAGTCTCCGCAGCCCTCGGAGGAAGAACTGCAGAAGATGTCCCACGACGAGCTGGTGAAGCTCGGCACCAACCTCGACGGGGTGGAGATCATCCATCGCCGCGAGCGATTCCCCGAGCCAGGGACCAAGGCCGAGAAGCGCGCCGAGCGCACTGTCGCGACCTGGTTCGTGATCGCAGGGGTGTCGGCGGTCGCCTGTTTCGTCATCTTCCTGTTCAACCACTGGGAGTTCGTCCTCCCGGACCAGAAGAACTATCTGCTCTACACGCTCAACACCCCGTTGATCGGGATCACCTTCGGTGTCTCGATTCTGGCCTTCGGCGTCGGGATCATCCAGTACACCAAGAAGTTCATCCCCGAGGAGATCTCGGTTCAGGACCGTCACGACGGTGGATCCAACGCCGTCGACAAAGCCACTGCGGCGGCCATGTTCGTCGACGCCGGCACCACCTCCACCTTCGGCCGCCGCAAGATGATCATCGGCTCGGCGGCATTCGGCCTCGGCGCCTTCGCCGTGACCGGCGTGGTCGCACTGCTTGGCGGCATCGTCAAGAACCCGTGGGCCAAGGGCAAAGACGCCGAGCTCTGGCACACCGGGTGGTCGCCGATCTACAACGACCCCAAGACGCCGAACGAGACGGTGTACCTGCGTCGCGACACCGGAGACCCGAATCAGGTGGTCCTGGTTCGGCCCGAGGATCTCGACGCCGGCAGCATGGAGACGGTGTTCCCGTGGCGCAAGTCCGACGGCCTCGGCGAGACCGAGGAGTCGCGTGAGAAGCTTCACAAGGGCCTGAAGCTGGTGCGTAATCCCGTCATGTTGATTCGCCTACGGTCGTCCGACACTGCCAGGGTGACCAAGCGCAAGGGCCAAGAAAGCTTCAACTACGGCGACTATTTCGCCTACACAAAGGTGTGTTCGCACCTCGGGTGCCCCACCTCGCTCTATGAGCAGCAGACGAACCGGATCTTGTGCCCCTGTCACCAGAGTCAGTTCAACGCACTCGAATACGGCAAGCCGATCTTCGGACCCGCGGCCCGGGCACTGGCGCAGTTGCCGTTGACGGTGGACGATAGGGGATACATGGTTGCAGCAGGTGACTACATCGAGCCCGTCGGACCCGCTTTTTGGGAGCGGGGCCAGGGGAAGGACAAGCCATGACCGTAATTGCGGACAGAGTGGCCGTTCAGGCCGAAGAAGTTGATTCGCGGTACCACCTAGCCGCCGGTGTTCGTCGTCAGATCAACAAGGTCTTCCCGACGCACTGGTCGTTCCTCCTCGGCGAGGTGGCGCTGTACAGCTTCATCATTCTTCTGATCTCCGGCGTGTATCTCACGCTTTTCTTCGACCCGTCGATGGCCGAGGTGACCTACAACGGGTCCTACCAGCCGCTCGTCGGTGTCGAGATGAGCAAGGCCTACGCCACCGCGCTGGACATCTCCTTCGATGTCCGCGGCGGACTCTTCGTGCGTCAGATCCACCACTGGGCGGCACTGCTGTTCGCCGCGGCGATCATCGTGCACATGATGCGCGTGTTCTTCACCGGTGCATTCCGTCGCCCGCGCGAAGCCAACTGGGTCATCGGCTGCTTCTTGCTGATGCTGGCCATGTTCGAGGGATTCTTCGGCTACTCGCTGCCCGACGACCTGCTCTCAGGTACCGGTGTCCGCGCGGCCATGTCGGGCATCGTGATGGGAATCCCGGTGGTGGGCACATGGATCCACTGGGCCCTGTTCGGTGGTGACTTCCCCGGCGAGATCATCATCCCGAGGCTCTACATCCTGCACGTGCTGCTGTTCCCGGGGATCATCCTTGCGCTGATCGGCGCGCACCTGGCACTCGTGTGGTACCAGAAGCACACCCAGTTCCCCGGCCCCGGCCGAACCGAGAACAACGTGGTCGGCGTGCGCATTCTGCCGGTGTTCGCGACCAAGGCCGGCGCGTTCTTCGCGGTGGTCGTCGGCATCCTGTCGATCATGGCGGGTGTACTGCAGATCAACCCGATCTGGGTGCTCGGACCGTACAACCCGGCACATGTCTCGGCTGGATCCCAGCCCGACATCTACATGATGTGGACCGACGGCCTGGCCCGGCTGATGCCGGCGTGGGAGGTCTACTTCGGCAACCGCTACATGATCCCCGCGATCTTCTGGGTCGTCGTGATCATCGGCATCGTCGTGACCGCCATGATCGCCTACCCGTGGATCGAGAAGCGGCTCACCGGCGACGATGCGCACCACAACCTCCTGCAGCGTCCCCGCGACGTCCCGGTGCGCACCGCGATCGGCGCCATGGCTCTGGCGTTCTACGTGGTCCTGACGCTGTCGTGCATGAACGACATCATCGCGCTGAAGTTCCACATCTCGCTCAACGCGACCACCTGGATCGGCCGTATCGGCCTGGTGGTGCTGCCGCCGCTGGTCTACTACATCACCTACCGGTGGGCGTTGGCTCTGCAGCGCAGCGACCGCGCGGTGCTGGAGCACGGCATCGAGACCGGCATCATCAAGCGCCTGCCGCAGGGCGAGTACATCGAGGTGCACCAGCCGCTGGGGCCGGTCGACGACCACGGTCACCCGATCCCACTCCCCTACCAGGGTGCGGCGCTGCCCAAGCGGATGAACAAGCTGGGTTCGGCCGGAGCACCTGGTTCTGGCTCGCTCATGGTGGCCGACTCGCCCGAGGAGCAGGCTCTGAACGCACGTCTCGCCCACGAGGCTCACGTTCAGGAGCACGAGGCGCTGTCCAAGCTGCAGGCCAAGGGCGGCAAGATGCTCGAGAAGTAGTCACTTCTCCTACGTCGACGGCACAGGCCGGTACTTCCGCAAGGAGGTGCCGGCCTGTTCTGTTGCCGTCGGCGCGTGCGCGAGAAGGTGCTTTCTCGAATCGCCGCTCAGCGTTGGCGATCACGACCGATCACCACGGATCACCGTCCCGCATATCGGCGATGAGTGTCTGGCCGGGGGCGTCGGGTAGGCCCCACACCATCACGCTTCCCCGATCGTCGGGTGTCGGTTCCAGCCCTGCCACGCTCAACGCAACCAGTGTGCCGGTCCACGGCACCCACCCGCGTCGCAAGTACAAACTGCGGCCGGCGTCGCTGGCCGACAACGCACCGAATTCGTATCCGGTGACGATGATCGCGGCGACGTCGTCCATCACCAACCCACCGATCCCGTTGCGCTGGGCGTCGGGGGCCACGGCGACGGCCTCGACGTACCCGACACGACGCCATCGGCCTGCGTGGTGTAACCGACGAGCGACCACAGCGGCATGGCCGATCAGCCTGCCCTCGGTGTCCTCAGCCATCACGTGGATTCCGCCGAGCGCATGGTCGAAGTCGTCGTCGGAAAAGTCGTCGCCGAACACCTCATCGAGCAGCCGTCGGAGATCGCTGAGGGCTGCCGAACTCAGGTCTGCGGTGTGCATACGACGGAGGGCGGGTGCACCAGCACCCGCCCTCCGCGTCGTGTTCTCAGTGCCGTCCGTGCGCGACGGCCGACGGTTGTCTCTCAGTGCTTCTCTGGTCCCACGTGGTACTCGAAGACGAGTCCACCGACGGCGGTGATGATCGCGACCGCGCCGACGGCAACCAACCAGAAGTTGGCAGTGGCCAGGGCGACTGCGAACAACGCGGCCGAGGCGGCAATGAGGATCGGCCAGAACGACCCGGGGCTGAAGAAGCCCAACTCACCCGCACCGTCTTCGATCTCGGCGTCTTCGAAGTCCTCAGGGCGGATGTCGACGCGGCGAGCGACGAATCTGAAGTACGTGCCGATGATCAAGGTCAGTCCGCCGGTCATGACGATGCCGGTGACACCCACCCACTCCACGTTGCGGGAGGAGAACCCGGTGAAGATGCCGTAGAGCACGGCAGTCCCGAAAAAGAAGACGGTCAGGATCTCGAAGATGCGGGCCTCGATTTTCACTGCTGAACTCCTTGCACCGTGCAGCCCGGGATGGACGTGTTCTGGGTGTCACCGTTCTTCTGCGGGGTGGACTTACCCGAGGTGGAACGGCGGGTGTCGTATGGGTGCGTGGTCACCGAGACAGGTTGCTCGCAGATCTTCTTCAACGCCTCGGCGTTCGTCAGCGAGGGATCTTTAGCCCGCATCCGGATGTAGGCCTCGAACTTCTGCGGCGTCACCGCACGAACCTCGAAGTTCATCATCGAGTGGTACGTGCCGCACATCTCCGCGCAGCGGCCGACAAAGGCCCCCGTGCGGTCGATGGAGCTGACCTGCCAGCGATTGTCCTGGTGGTTCTGCTTGGGGAACGGGAACACGTCGCGCTTGAACAGAAATTCCGGCACCCAGAACGAGTGGATGACGTCGGCGGCGGCCTGCTCGAACTCGATGCGCTTGCCGGTCGGCAGCACCAAGACCGGGATCTCGTCCGAACTGCCCTGAGTCTCGATCTTGTCGAACTTCAGGTAGTTACGGATGTCGTCGTCGCGACCGCCGGCCGGCAGCGGGACTTCCTTGCCCTCGCGCTTCTCACGCTCGCGTTGGAACTCGAACGGGCTGCCGTTGCGCTCGAAACCGTTGTACTTCTCGCCGTTGTCCATCGTCACCTGGCGGTATCCGAACTTCCAGTTCCACTGGAACGCGGTGATGTCGACGACCACGGCCGGATCGGCCTGCTTGGCCTCCACCTTGTTCTGGACGATGATTGTGAAGTAGAAGAGCACCGCGACGATGATCAGCGGGATCACGGTGTAAGTGAGCTCCAGCGGCACGTTGTAGGCGGTCTGACGGGGGAACTCTTCGTCTGCGGTCAGCGGTCCGCGGCCCTTGCGCCGGTGGAAGGTGATGGTCCAGAAGGTCAGACTCCACACGATGATCCCCATCAGCAGCGCAGCGACCACCGACCAGGTCCACAGGTGGCGCATGTCCTGCGCTTCGGGGGTAACACCCTTGGGCCAACCGAAGCGCATGGCTTCGTCCAGGCTGCAGCCCGTCATGAGAAACGAACTGAGCCCCAGAGCCGCAAGCGCTGTGAACTGCTTCAGTCGCCGTCCACCGAGTGTCATGGTCACGCCTTTCCCGCCTGTTCGTTCACGCTTGTCGCGTACGCGTGCGCACACGCTGCAGAGGGCGACGCAGCGGGTCCACACGCTAGTACTACAGAGCGTAGACCAACTGGGACCCGCTGTGGCCATCGGGGTTTCCCGAACTCGGCATCGGGGTGCGGCATACTCGTGGCAGATCCGACCGGGGTCTGAGCTGGCACAACCTGGTCACCCGGAGTCGACGATCTCCCGGGGACCCCGACGAATCGAGGAACTTCGCGTGTGTGGCCTGCTGGGACTGTTGAGCAGCGCTGAATCGGCCGACAGCGCGAGAGACTCGGTGGCCGCCGCACTGCACTGCATGCGCCACCGCGGCCCCGACGACCCGGGTGTGTGGAACGACACCGATGTGGTGTTCGGCTTCAACCGGCTCTCGATCATCGACATCGCCCATTCCCACCAGCCGCTGCGCTGGGGGCCGCCGGAGTCACCGGACCGCTACGCATTGGTCTTCAACGGCGAGATCTACAACTACCTCGAGTTGCGCGCGCAGCTCGCCGCCGACGAGGGTGCCCGGTTCCGCACCGAAGGTGACGGCGAGGCCATCGTCGCCGCCTTCCACCACTGGGGACCCGGCGCGGTGTCGCGCCTGCGCGGCATGTTCGCCTTCGCGATCTGGGATACCGAGACGCGCTCGATGTTCCTCGCGCGCGACCCGTTCGGGATCAAGCCGATGTTCATCGCCACCGGTCCCGGTGGCACCGTTTTCGGCAGCGAGAAGAAGAGTCTGCTCGAACTGCTCGGACAGGTGGGCCTCGGTGATGAACTCGACGCCCGCGCCATCGCCCACTACACCGTGTTGCAGTACGTGCCCGAGCCCGAGACCCTGCACGCCTCGATCACCAGGCTGGAGTCGGGGACCTACGCCACGGTGACTCCGGGCACTCGCCCCCGCACGCACCGCTACTTCTCGCCGCAGTTCGAGTCCCGCCCGGTTCCTGCGGGTGCTGAGCAGCGTGTGTACGACCGGATCGCCGCGGCCCTGTCGGACTCGGTGGCCAAACACATGCGGGCCGACGTGACCGTTGGATCGTTCCTGTCCGGCGGCATCGACTCGACCGCCATCGCGGCGCTGGCCATCGGCCACAACCCAGACCTCATCACCTTCACCACCGGTTTCGAACGCGAGGGCTACTCCGAGGTGGACGTGGCCGCAGAATCGGCGGAGGCGATCGGGGCGCGGCATGTGGTGAAGGTGGTCGGGCCGGCCGAGTTCGCCGCCGCCATTCCCCAGATCGCCTGGTACCTCGACGATCCGGTGGCCGATCCCGCACTGGTCCCTCTCTTCTTCGTGGCTCGCGAGGCCCGCAAACACGTGAAGGTGGTGTTGAGCGGCGAGGGGGCCGACGAATTGTTCGGCGGCTACACCATCTACAAGGAGCCGTTGTCGCTCAAGCCTTTCGAGCACCTACCCGCAGGACTACGACGCGCGGCGGGGCGTCTCTCACAACGGATTCCCGAAGGCACCCGTGGCAAGAGCCTGCTGCACCGCGGTTCGATGACCCTGGAGGAGCGCTACTACGGCAACGCGCGCAGCTTCGACGACGCACGCCTGCGGGCCGTGTTACGCGACTACCGGCCCGACTGGACGCACACCGACGTGACCGCGGCGATCTATGCGACCACCGTCGGCTGGGATCCGGTGGCCCGGATGCAGCACCTCGACCTGTTCACCTGGCTGCGCGGCGACATCCTCGTCAAGGCCGACAAGATCACCATGGCCAACTCGCTGGAGCTGCGGGTGCCATTCCTCGACCCCGAGGTGTTCGAGGTGGCACGGACCCTGCCCACCGATCAGAAGATCGCCGGTGGCACCACCAAGTACGCGCTGCGGCGCGCACTCGAGCAGATCGTGCCTGCGCATGTTCTGCACCGTAAGAAGCTGGGATTCCCCGTACCGCTTCGACATTGGCTGGCCGGCCCCGAACTGCACGACTGGGCTCGAGAGACCATCGCCGCCTCGGGCACCGACCACATCTTCGACAAGTCCGCTGTCGCGACCATGCTCGACGAGCATCGCGCCGGCACGGTCGACAACAGTCGGCGGCTGTGGACGGTGCTGTTCTTCATGGTCTGGCACGCGATCTTCGTCGAGGGCACCATCACCCCGGACATCGACGAGCCGACCTATCCGGTCGAGTTGTGAACCACATCTGACCTACAGTCCGGTGGCGCTCTCCATCGTGCCGCGCCCAGCACCCGGAAGCGCAAAGCATGGTGACGCGTTGGAGTCCCGTCGAGCCGTGAGCTCGACGGGACTCCGGCGATCAGGGTAGGACGGCGCCGATCTCGGCGGCGGCGTCCTCACCGTAGGCGCCGGCCAACCGAGCCAGGGCGCTCTCCCGATCCCAGGTCCAGTCCTGGGGGGCGACGGTTTCGAGCACGAGCACGGCGATCAACGAGCCGAGCTGCGCACTGCGTTCGTGACTGAGACCCGCAGCGTTGCCCACCAGGAACCCGGCCCGGAACCCGTCACCCACACCGGTCGGATCCACCTTGGCGGTCTCGGGCACCACACCCACCTGCACGCGGGTGCCGTCGGCGGAGATGATCTCGGCGCCCTTGCTGCCGAGGGTGGTGACACGCAGCCCGACCATCGCCGACACCTCGTCGGCGGACAGCCCGGTCTTCTTTTGCAGCAGACCCCACTCGTACTCGTTGGTGAACAGGTAGGTGGCGCCGTGCAGCAACGCGGTGATCTGCTCACCGTCGAGCAGCGCGAGCTGCTGCGAGGGATCGGCAGCGAAGGGGATGTCCAGATCACGGCAGGCCTGGCTGTGGCGGACCATCGCCTCGGGATCATCAGCGCCGATCAGCACGAGATCGGGGCGACCGATCTCGTCGGAGAGATCCGACAGTGAGATCTGGCGGGCCTCGGCCATCGCGCCCACGTAGAAGCTGGCCAGCTGGGCCATGTCGTCGTCGGTGGTGCACATGAACCGAGCTGTGTGCGCGGTCCGGGACACGCGGACACCGGAGCAGTCGACCCCGTTACCCTCCAACCAGGTCCGGTAGTCGTCGAAGTCGTTGCCCACCGCACCGACGAGAACAGGGTTGGCCCCCAGCACGCCAAGCCCGTAGGCGATGTTGCCTGCCACCCCGCCGCGACGGACGACGAGGTCCTCCACGAGGAAGCTCAGCGAGATGTGGTTGAGGTGCTCGGCGAGCAGTTGCTCGGAGAACTTCCCCTTGAAGCGCATCAAGTGATCGGTGGCGATGGACCCGCAAATGGCGATGGGCACGGCGGTGAGAACCTTTCGTCTACAACACGTCGGTGAACCCCAAGGGCACGCGCTGGCTGTGCGGAGCCGGGGATGTTCGGCGACAACGCTACCGCGCACGACGCTCCCGCCTGACATCGGCAGACGCAGCCACCGACGACAACGGGGCCCGTCTCCGATGGTCGAAGACGGGCCCCGTCAGCACCGACCCGCGGCCGGCGGAGGTCTCAGTTGAACGAGTCGCCGCAGGCGCAGCTGCCGGTGGCGTTCGGGTTGTCGATGGTGAAACCCTGTTTTTCGATGGTGTCGACGAAGTCGATCGAGGCGCCCTGCACGTAGGGCGAGCTCATCCGGTCGACGGCGAGCTTGACGCCACCGAAGTCGGTGACGGTGTCGCCGTCGAGGCTGCGGTCGTCGAAGAACAGCTGATACCGCAGGCCGGCGCAACCGCCGGGTTGCACCGCGATGCGCAGGGCGAGGTCGTCACGACCCTCCTGGTCGAGCAACGCCTTGGCCTTGCTCGCGGCGGCATCGGTCAGGACCACACCGGTGGCAGTGGCCTCGTTGGTGGTGTCGACGGTCTGGTTCTCAACGGTCATGGGGGCAGGTCTCCTCGCTTGCAGGCTTGCGACTCGTGGGCGGCGACACGGAAAGCATCTGAACGCGACTCGAGTCGTCATGCGTGTACAGACAACGGTACCCCCAGCGGTTCTGTTCCGCCGCGACCACCGAGGTGAGGCGCCCGAGGTGACCACGCTGTCGGTGTCATCACCCCTCACGGGTCCGGGCCCCAGGACCCGGCGATCTCGGCGGCGAGTCGTTGCAGCAGTTCACCGGCGCTGGTCATGGCGTGGTCGATGGAGTCGGCGACGTCGACGATGGCGTACGCGGCGTGGACACCACTCGCGGCGATCTCCGCCGACGACAGGGCGATCTGACCCGCCACGACCACGGTGTGCACGTGGTGATCGCGTGCGGTGCCGGCGACAGCGGCAACCACCTTGCCGCTCAGGGTCTGTCGATCGAACTTCCCCTCCCCGGTGATCACCAGATCGGATCCGGCCACGAGGCCCACGAGCCCGATCGCCTCGGCGATCACCGTGGCCCCGGACACCCGCTGCCCGCCCAGTGCCAACAGCGCTGCCCCCAGGCCGCCGGCCGCACCCGCGCCGGGTAGCTGCGCCACATCACGACCGATGACCGCCGCGATGGTGGCGCTCCAGCGGTCCAGCCGCTCCTCGAGGCGGGCGACCGTGGGCTCGTCTGCGCCCTTCTGCGGCCCGAACACCACTGCGGCACCGTCGACTCCACACAGCGGGTTGTCCACATCCGAGGCCACCACGATGCGCACAGCGCCCATGCGTTCCCGCGCGGCCTGCAGCGCGTGTGCCGCGCGGTCGCCTGGCGGCCCCGACACCCTGTCGTCTGACAGCCCCGACACCCTGTCGTCTGACAGCCCCGACACCCTGTCGTCTGACAGCCCCGGCACCCTGTCGTCTGACAGCCCTGGCACATCGTCGACCGACAGTCCGGCGAGTGCGGCCACGGCACCCAGTCCGCCATCGGTGCTCGACGATCCACCCAGACCGACCACCACGCGCTGCACACCGGCCTCGAGCGCGATCGCGATCAACTCACCAACCCCGAATGTCGTTGCTCGCCAGGCGCTGTCGGGTGTCAGCTGCTCGATCAACGGAAGTCCACAGGCTTGTGCGCACTCGATGTAGCCAGTGGCGGTGGTCATGTCGAGCAGCCACCGCGCCTGCACCGGCTCCCCCAGCGGCCCGGTGACGCTCGCCGACATCGGGGTGCCGAGCCGACTGGCGAGGACGTCGACGAATCCCGGACCACCATCGGACAACGGCGCGCACACGATCTCGTCGGCCGGGCGGGCGTGGCGCCATCCCTTGGCGATCGCCTCAGCCGCAGCCACCGCGGTGAGGGTGTCTCCAAAGGAATCCGGCGCGATCAGGGCCCGCATGGCGTGAGTATAGGAACGCCGTAACGGTTCGGCAGGGTGTGACGCACCATGTTCATCTCCGCTGTACGCACCGCCGATGTCGGCGAGCGCGGGCATCAAATATCCTGAACACGTGAAGCTGCCCTGGAAGAACGACGACGCCGTCTCCGACGACCGATCGACGCGCGCCGAGCCCGGCACCTCCGGGTCGAGTGCGGGCACGACGACCGAGACTCGGCCGGGCACCACACCGGGCAAAGGGCGCCCGACCCCGACCCGCCGGGAAGCTCAGGGTCGTCGTCGCGGCCCGGTCACCCCGGCGCCCCTGACGCGCGCCGAGGCCCGCGCACGGCGCAAGGAACTCGGCAAGGAGAAGTTGACCCGCGAACAGCGCAAGAAGCGTTCCGACGAACGTCGCGCCGCCCGCAACGAGCAGCGCGAACGGATGATGGACGGTGACGAGCGCTTCCTGATGCCTCGCGACAAAGGCCCTGTCCGCCGGTTCGCGCGCGACATCGTCGACTCGCGACGCAACCTCGCCGGACTGTTCATGCCGTTTGCGGTCCTGCTCATCGTCGTCATGTTCTTGCCCGCCACCCAGGGCATCGCCACCCTGGTCATGCTGGTCTTCACCGTGTTCCTGATCGTGGACGGGGTGATCCTGGGCCGCCTGGTCAACAAGCGGGTGCGAGAACGGTTCCCCGACACCATCGACGGGGGGTTCAAGCTCGGCTGGTACGCGTTCAGCCGTGCCATGCAAATGCGGTTCATGCGCGCGCCCCGCGCCCAGGTCAGCACCGGCGACGCGGTCTGACCCAGCATGCGCACACTGGTGCTGGGTGGCATCCACTCGGGCAAGTCGGCTCATGCCGAACACCTGATCGCAACCGCGCTGGCCGAGACCGGTGCGCAGCGGGTCCGATACGTGGCGACCGCTGCGACGCCCCCGACCGGCGACCCCGAGTGGTCCCGGCGGATCGACCGCCATCGACGACGTCGACCCGCCTCGTGGTCGACGGTGGAGACCAGCGACCTCGCCGGCGAACTACGCACCGAACCGTCGGTCCCCACCCTCGTCGACGACCTGGGCAACTGGGTGTCGACCACGGTGGACGGCCTGGGCGGCTGGGATGATCTCGATCTCGACATCGGAGCGCAGATCGCTTCCGTGGCCGACGCGGTGGCTGCGTTCAGCGGAGAACTGGTCCTCGTCAGCCCCGAGGTCGGCTTGTCGCTGGTGGCTCCGACCCCGGCGGGGCGACGCTTCCAACAAGACCTCGGATCGCTCAATGCCGCAGTCGCGCAGGTCTGCGATCGTGTGGTGCTGGTGGTGGCCGGCCGGGTCATCGAGCTGACCGGGCGCGCCGAACAGCAGCTGGTGCTCGCGGACCGCGCGAGGACAGCGCAGGGGCCGCTCACGCCATCACCCGCACCCGCACCCGAGGCGACCACGTCGGAGTCGCTCACACCCGAACCGACCCCTGCGGCTGCGGCCACCGCGCCATCTGTGTCGGCGAAATCGGCCGCACCCACAGCAGTCGCCCGCGTCGGCGATCACCACCGCGCACCCGACGAGTTCGATGTGATCGTGTCGCCGGATTCAGCGGTGGCACAGCAGGCCCGGCAGCGACAGGCGCAGCTCACCAAGCCAGCCGGGTCGCTGGGGCGTCTGGAGGAGATCTCGATCTGGGCGGCCTCCTGTCAGGGGGCCTGCCCGCCCGCACCGTTCGCCAACCCCACGGTGGTGGTGTTCGCAGGCGATCACGGTGTCGCCGCCGCGGGCGTGTCGGCCTATCCGCCGGAGGTGACGGCACAGATGGTCGGCGCGGTGGCTGCCGGCGGTGCCGCGGTGTCGGTGCTGGCCCGGCAGGTCGGTGCTCAGGTCCGGGTCGAGGACCTCGCGGTCGACGCCGACACCCCCGCCGAGCTCAGCCGCTTCAAGGTTCGCCGTGGGTCCGGCGACCTGCGCGTGCAGGACGCGTTGTCGGCCGACGAGGTCCGAGCAGCGGTGGCCAATGGCCGTGCGATCGCCGACGAACTCGTCGATGCGGGTGCGGATCTGGTGATCGCAGGCGACCTCGGCATCGGGAACACCACTCCCGCAGCCGTTCTCGTCGGAGTCCTGACCGACACCGAACCGGTGGTCGTGGTGGGTCGCGGCACCGGGATCGACGATGCGGGCTGGATCCGCAAGACCGCCGCCATCCGTGACGGCATGCGTCGCGGGCGGGCTGTGGTGCGCTCTCCGCTGGACCTGCTGGCTGCGGTCGCCGGTGCCGACCTTGCCGCCATGGCCGGGTTCTTGGCCCAGGCCGCATCGCGACGCACCCCGGTCATCCTCGACGGCGTGGTTGTGACCGCAGCCGCCCTGGTGGCCGAGGACCTGGCTCCTGGCGCCGCCCAGTGGTGGCTGGCCGGACACCGATCCGCCGAGCCCGCGCACTCTATCGCGTTGCGCCAGTTGGGACTCGACCCGGTCCTCGAGTTCGACATGCGACTCGGCGAGGGCAGCGGAGCGGTGCTGGCACTGCCCGTCGTCCAGGCCGCGGTGGCCACACTCGGTTCGATGTCGACCTTCGCCGAGGCCGGGGTGAGCGAGCAGGACGCGACCGCCGTCGTCGACGCCTGAGGCCGTGGCCGGTCCGGGCGCGGGGTTGCGCGCGGTGCACATGGCGTTCAACTGGTTGACCGTGCTGCCCCTTCCGCAGCCACGCACCGCGCCCGACCGCGCCGCCGGCGCGGGAGCGATCGCGGCGGCACCGGTGGTCGGACTCGCCCTCGGCGGTGCGGTGGCAGGACTCGCCGCCGCCCTCGTGCACACCGACCTCCCGGCCATCGCGGTGGGCACGCTGATGGTCGCCGCACTCGCGCTGACGACCCGCGGCATGCATCTCGACGGGCTGGCCGACACCGTCGACGGCCTGGGCTGCTACGGATCGCCCAAGCGCGCGCGTGAGGTGATGCGCAGCGGATCGGTGGGTCCGTTTGGGGCGGCGGCGTTGACGATGATCCTGCTGGTGCAGGTCGTGCTGTTCGCTGCGCTGGCCACCGATCACCGCTGGGTGGCGATCGCGGCTGCGGTCACGGTGTCACGCTGCGCGGTGGTGGCCGCGTGCCGAACCGGCCTGCAGCCGATACCGGGCGGCTTCGGCGCGTTGGTGGTCGGCACCCAGCGCGCGGCTATCGTCGGCTGGGGGCTGGCCGCCCTGTTCGCCGGGTTGCTGGTTTCCGATCAGTGGTGGCGGGGACCGGCCGCCGTGGCGCTGGTAGCCGGATGGACCTGGTTGATCACCCGGCACTGCGCGCGACGCTTCGAGGGCATCAACGGCGACGTGTTGGGTTTCGTGGTCGAGACATCGTGCGCTGCAGCGCTTCTCGTGCTCGTCGCCTGAGCGCCGGGGCAGGTGGTCAGGCGCCGCGGTAGAGCTCGGTCATCCACCCGTGGGTGTCGGCGAAGGTGCCACGCTGGATGCCGGTCAGGGTGTCGCGCAGCGCGGTGGTCACCTCGCCGGGCTCACCGTCACCGATCTTGTAGTCGTCGGTCTCGCTCTTGACGTGGCCGACCGGGGTGATGACCGCAGCCGTGCCACAGGCGAAGACCTCGGTGATCTCGCCGGCGGCCACGCCGTCGCGTAGTTCGTCGCGGCTCACCTTGCGCTCCTCGACCCCGATCCCGGAGTCGACCGACAGGGTCAGCAACGAGTCCCGCGTGACCCCGGGCAGCAACGACCCCGACAACTCGGGGGTGACCAACCGCGCGTCCGGACCGGAACCGAAGACGAAGAACAGGTTCATCCCGCCCATCTCCTCGATGTAGCGGCGCTCGACGGCGTCAAGCCACACCACTTGCTCACATCCCTGGTCGGCGGCTTGGGCCTGGGCCAGCAACGAGGCGGCATAGTTGCCGCCGGTCTTGGCATCCCCGATACCCCCGGGAGCTGCGCGCACGTATTCGGTCGACAGCCAGACGCTGACCGGCTTGACGCCCTGGGCGAAGTAGGCACCCGCCGGTGAGGCGATCACCACGTACCGGTAGCTCTTCGACGGTCGGACACCCAGTGCCGCCTCGGTCGCGAACATGAAGGGGCGAAGGTACAGCGAGTCCTCACCGCCGGCGGCGGGCACCCACGAGTGGTCGGCGGCGAGCAACGCCCGCAGCGAGGCTATGAAGTCGTCGCCGGAGAGTTCCGGCATGGCCAGGCGCCGCGCCGAGCGGTTGAGTCGCGCCGCGTTGGCGTCGGGCCGAAACGAAGAGATGGTGCCGTCGGGCTGCCGGTAGGCCTTGAGTCCCTCAAAGATCTCCTGCGCGTAGTGCAGCACCATCGCCGAGGGATCGAGTGCGATAGGACCGTAGGGCAGGACCTGAGCCGAATGCCACCCGCGATCGACGTCCCAGTCGATGATCACCATGTTGTCGGTGAAGTGGCTGCCGAACCCGGGAGCCGCGAGGATCTCGGCGCGTCGGGCGTCGGACACCGGGTGGGGATGTTCGGTCCGAGTGAACTGCAGGGTCATCGGGCAATCCTAACGTCCGGTTGCCGTGCGTCTGGAGCCCTGGTCAATCGGTGGACGGGGTGACGAACGGCGGCGCCACCACCTCACAGGGCAGGTCGCGACCCCGGACGTCGACCACCACCGTGTCACCGTCGGAGACTTCCGCCGCAGTGTCGATCAGCGCCAGCGCGATGCCCTGCTTGAGGCTGGGTGAGAAGGTACCCGAGGTGCAGAATCCGACGGTCTGGTCTGCGACCCGAACCACACAGTCGGCGCGGGGCACACCACGACCGAGTGCTCGCAACCCGCGCAGGCGCCGCACCGGACCTGCCTGCTTTTCCGCCAACAGCGCTGCGCGACCAAAGAATTCGGGCTTGGACCACCCCACTGCCCACCCGCTGCGCGCCTGCAGCGGGCTGATCGTGGCCGACAGTTCGTGCCCGTGCAACGGATAACCCATCTCGGTACGCAGGGTGTCGCGGGCTCCCAGTCCGGCAGGCAGACCACCGGCCGCGCTCACCTGGGCGAGCACCGCGGTGAACACCGCTGCGGTGTCATCCCATTGCGGCACCAGTTCGTATCCGTGTTCACCGGTGTATCCGGTGCGGCACACCCGGATCGGCCGGGCCACCCCATCGAGTTCGATCTCCGCGTCGGCGAAGGCCATATACTCCATGTCGGTGGGCAGATCGAGGGCGTTGAGGACCTGGCTCGATCTCGGGCCCTGCACTGCGAGCACGCCGAAGTCACGGTGGCGATCCCGCACCTCGATCCCGTCGGGCGCCACCGCCGCCAGAGCGGCCACCACCGCGGCGGTGTTGGCCGCGTTGGGCACCAGGAACACATCGTCGTCGGACACCAGGTAGGCGATGAGATCGTCGACAACCCCACCGGAGTCGTTGGCACACAACGTGTATTGCGCTTTACCGGCAGCGATGCGGCCGAGATCGTTGGTCAGCGTGCGGTTGACGAACTCGGCGGCGCCGGGCCCGGTCACCGAGGCCTTGCCCAGGTGCGACACGTCGAACAGTCCAACGGTTTCCCGAACCGCGGTGTGCTCGGCCACCGTCCCCGAGTACGAGACCGGCATCGACCAGCCGCCGAACTCGGCGAACGTCGCCTCGAGACCCCGATGCAGGTCGTCGAGGGGGCCGAGCAACGGTGCGGGGTCCGACGCGCTGTGCTCACTCATGGCGCCAACCTATCCCAGACCTTCACTAGGCTGACGAGGTACGCGACGCCACCGGGTTCGAAGCGGCGCGCAACCGATCGACCGCACCATCGGACCTCGATCGGCCATCCCTCGACCACCCTTGGAGGAATCACTCGTGACCACAGCCGGCGCCCGCACACTCGGACCCACGCTCACCCTCGCCACCACCTTGCCCGATCCGGGTGCGACACCCGGCCCCGAGGTCCTGGTCATCGGGCTGTTGCGCGTCACCGGCGATGACGACTCCGCCACCGACCCGGCGCTCGCGGTTGGGTCGGGTCTGCTGGCGGACACGGTGGTCGCCGAGATCGCCGCGGGGTTGGCGGCGGTCGGGGCCACCGGCACCACCGGTGAGCTGTCGCGGATCGCCGCTCCTGCGGGCCTCGGTGTACGCAGCGTGCTCGCCGTCGGGCTCGGTGCACAGACCGAGGATCCGACCGCGGAGTCGGTGCGCCGGGCCGCCGGCGTCGCCGCGCGCGCCCTGACCGGCACCGCGTCGGCGATCACCACGCTGTCGACGTTGGACCCAGGTGCTGCGGCCGAGGGGTTCTTCCTCGGCGCCTACCGGTTCGAGGAGTTCCGGACCCCGAAGTCGGCTTCGGACACCGCCCCGTTGGGCGCGGTGACGCTGCTCGGATCTGCCGACGACGCAGCTGCGATCGACCGAGCTGCTGCCATCGGTACTGCGGTGGCCACCGCGCGCGATCTGGTCAACACCCCGCCCAGCCATCTCTATCCCGAGGTGTTCGCCACGCGCGCAGCCGAACTCGGCGCCCAGGCCGGCCTCGAGGTGGAGGTCCTCGACGACGAGGCGTTGGTCGCGGGTGGATACGGCGGGATCGTCGGCGTGGGCAAAGGCAGTTCTCGTCTGCCCCGGATGGTGCGACTGCACTACAGTGCGCCGACACCAGAAGCGAAAACCGTTGCGCTGGTGGGCAAAGGCATCACCTTCGACACCGGCGGCATCTCCATCAAACCGGCTGCGGGCATGGAGAACATGACCTCGGACATGGGTGGTGCGGCCGCGGTGATCGCGACGGTGGTGTTGGCCGCGCAGCTGGGGGTCGGGGTGAACGTGACCGCCACCGTGCCGATGGCCGAGAACATGCCCTCGGCCACCGCGCAGCGGCCTGGCGACGTGCTCACCCAGTACGGGGGGATCACCGTCGAGGTCATCAACACCGACGCCGAGGGGCGCTTGATCTTGGCCGACGCCATCGTGCGGGCGTGCGAGGACCGACCCGACTATCTCATCGACACCGCCACCCTCACCGGCGCGCAGATGGTGGCGCTGGGTACCCGCACGCCGGGGGTGATGGGCACCGACGAGTTCCGCGATCGCGTGGCTGCCATCTCCCAGTCGATCGGCGAAAACGGCTGGCCGATGCCGTTTCCCGAGGAGCTCGCCGCCGACCTGAAGTCGCGGGTGGCCGATCTGGCCAACGTCACCAACCACCGGTGGGGCGGCATGTTGGCGGCCGGTGTCTTCCTGCGCGATTTCGTGGCCGAGGGCGTTCAGTGGGCTCACATCGACGTCGCGGGCCCCGCGTTCAACACCGGAGGGCCGTGGGGCTACACGCCCAAGGGTGGCACCGGCGTACCGGTGCGCACGATGATCGCCGTCATCGAGGACATCGCCGCCGCAGGCTGACCGGGGCCCGCGAAACGTGCCCACGATGTGACCGCAGTTCGACCCGGCCGCACCAGAGCCTGCGGGTAGGGTTTTCTCCAGAGGGGGCGGGCTACACCACGCCGCGCCCGCAGCTGCCCGGTCGCCCCACCCGTGCGACCTGACACGCGACCGCACACACATCGGATCTCGAGTCGAGGAGTCGACAGCATGGCCTTCTCCGTCAACATGCCCGCACTGGGTGAAAGCGTCACCGAGGGAACGGTGACCCGTTGGTTGAAGCAGGAGGGCGACACCGTCAGCGAAGACGAGCCGTTGCTCGAGGTGTCGACCGACAAGGTCGACACCGAGATCCCCTCCCCCGCTGCCGGTGTGCTGCTGAAGATCGTCGCCGCCGAAGACGACGTGGTGGAGATCGGTGGACTGTTGGCCGAGATCGGTGAGGCAGGCGAGGCCGCCGCGCCCGAGGACACCCCAGCTGCCCAAGCCCCCGCTGATCACACTCCTGCGGCCCAGACTCCCCCCGCCGAAGCAGCCCCCGCCGCACAACCGGCAGCTGCGGCGCCCGCTCCCGCGGCCCCGGCTGCCGGGGCGACCGGGACCACCGTCGCGATGCCCGAGCTGGGCGAGAGCGTCACCGAGGGCACGGTCACCAACTGGCTCAAAGCCGTCGGTGACACCGTGGCCGCCGACGAGCCGCTGGTCGAAGTGTCGACCGACAAGGTGGACACCGAGATCCCGTCACCGGTTGCAGGCACCTTGCTGGAGATCGTCGCGGCCACCGACGACGTGGTCGCCGTCGGCGGACCGTTGGCGATCATCGGGTCAGCCTCAGCCGCCCCGACTCCCCCACCCCCGGCTCCTGCTCCCGCCGCCCCCGAACCCGCTCCCGCCCCGGCGGCCCCCGAGCCGGCCCCGGCGGCAGCGACGCCTCCGCCGGCACCTGCGGCAGCGACCGCTGCTCCGACACCGCCTGCTCCGGCTGCCGCTGCACCGACTGCCGCGCCGTCATCGGGCTCCACCGGTTCCACCCCGTACGTGACCCCGCTGGTCCGGAAACTGGCAGCCGAGAACAACGTCGACCTCAACACGGTGACCGGCACCGGCGTGGGCGGCCGCATCCGCAAGCAGGATGTGCTGGCCGCTGCCGAGGCCGCTGCGGCACCGGCCGAACCCACCCCGACGCCTGCTGCACCGACCCCAACCGCATCGGCACCGGCGGCATCGGCACCCGCGGCGTCGGCGACGTCGGCCGCGCCGACGGCACGACCTGAACTCGAGGCATTGCGCGGCACCAGCCAGAAGGCCAGCCGTATCCGTCTGATCACCGCGAAGAAGACCCGTGAGTCGCTGCAGACCAGTGCCCAGCTCACCCAGGTCTTCGAAGTCGACCTGACACGCGTCGTCGCGCTCCGCGCGGCCGCCAAGGAGTCGTTCGCGGCGTCGCAGGGCGTCAACCTGACGTACCTGCCCATCATCGCCAAGGCGACGGTGGAGGCACTGAAGGCGCACCCGAACGTCAACGCCAGCATCGATGAAGACGCCAAGGAGATCACCTACCACGGCTCGGTCAACCTCGGCATCGCCGTCGACACCGAGCAGGGTCTGCTCTCGCCGGTCATCCACAACGCAGACGACCTGTCGATCGCCGGCCTCGCGCGGGCCATCGCCGACATCGCCGCCCGCGCCCGCAGCAACAACCTCAAGCCCGACGAGTTGGCCGGCGGCACGTTCACCATCACCAACATCGGTAGCCAGGGAGCGCTGTTCGACACCCCGATCCTGGTCCCGCCGCAGGCGGCCATGCTAGGAACCGGAGCGATCGTCAAGCGCCCCACCGTGATCACCGCTGAGGACGGTTCGGAGTCGATCGCGGTGCGGTCGATGTCCTACCTACCGCTCACCTACGATCACCGCCTCATCGACGGCGCCGACGCCGGACGTTTCCTCACCACGGTGAAACAGCGCCTGCAGGACGCGGCCTTCGAGGCGGAACTGGGACTGTAGTGCGCGTTGCCATCGCCGGGTCGTCAGGTCTGATCGGTACCGCACTACGTGCGTCGCTGCTGCGGGACGGCCACGACGTGGTGCGGCTGGTGCGCCGCGAACCTCGGGCACCGGGCGAGGTGGGTTGGTCGCCGGCAACCTTCGGTCTCGGCACCGACGCACTCGACGGTGTAGATGCCGTGGTCAACCTGTGCGGGGTCGGCATCGGTGACCGTCCGTGGTCTGGTCAGTTCCGACAGACATTGCGCGACAGCCGGATCACCCCCACCGAAGCTCTCATCGACGCAGTTGTGGAGCGAGGGGTGAGCACCGTGCTCAACGCCAGCGCCACTGGCATCTACGGGTACACCTCCGGCGAGGTGGTCACCGAGCGCAGCCCCGCCGGGACCGGATTTCTCGCCGATCTGGTCAGCGACTGGGAACAAGCAGCCACCGCCGGGGTGTCCACCCCTGGATGCACCACCCGCGTAGTGCTGATGCGCACCGCGCCGGTCCTGTCGTCATCGGGTGGGCTGTTGGGCAAGCTGCGACCGCTGTTCCGACTCGGACTCGGTGGCCGACTCGGTGACGGTCAGCAATACCTGTCGTGGATCACACTCGCCGACCACATCCGCGCGATGCGCCACGTGCTGGACGGACCGGCGACGGCGGTCAGCGGGCCGGTGAACTTCGCCGCGCCACATCCGGTCACCAACAGCGAGTTCACCCGCGCGTTCGCCGCCGCCCTGGGCACCAAGGCCCGGGTATCGGTACCGGGCCGCGTGTTACGGACGGTGGCCGGTGGACTGGCCGAGGAGATGCTGCTCGGCGGCCAACGCGCGGTACCCGAGGTGCTCACCACGTCGGGGTTCGAGTTCTCCCATCCCACGATCGACGAAGGTCTCGCCCATGTCATCCGATGAGCGGCGGCCGGCAACCAGTGCCCGTCGCGACCCGACCGACATCGAGGTCCGTCAGCTCGGAGTGGTCGACTACGCCGACGCGTTCGCCGAACAACACCGACTGGCCGCCGAACGGGCCGAAGGCACCCTCGACCACGACGTGCTGTTGATGCTCGAACATCCGCCGGTGTACACCGCCGGACGGCGCACCGCCCCCGAGGACCGCCCCGTCGACGACACGCCGGTGGTGGATGTCGATCGTGGCGGGAAGATCACCTGGCACGGCCCGGGACAGCTGGTCGGGTATCCGATCGTCGCGTTGGCCGAACCACTCGATGTCGTCGACTACGTACGACGCATCGAGGAGGCGATGATCTCAGCATGCGCGGGTGTCGGTGTGGTCGCAGTACGGGTGGCCGATCGCTCCGGGGCGTGGGTGCTGGGCGACCCGGCTGCGGGAACCACCGACCGCAAGGTCGGTGCCATTGGCATTCGGGTGGCCAAAGGGGTTGCGTTGCATGGCTTTGCGCTCAACTGCAACCCCGATCTGACTGCCTTCTCCGCCATCGTCCCGTGCGGTATCCCCGACGCCGGGGTGACATCTTTGTCGACCGAGTTGGGTCGAGCGGTGACGGTCGCTGAGATCACCGAATCGATGGCACGCGCGGTCATCGACGCACTCGACGGACGATTGCCGGTGGTCCCCACCGCATCGGGCACGACGACCACCGCAACGGCGCCGCAGGTCCTGACCCCGCCCCCGGCGTAGGATCGTTTCGGTGACCGACTCTGCGCCAACCGGACAGACTGCACCCACGGCTCCGTCGGGCCGCAAGCTGTTGCGGCTCGAGGTCCGCAACGCCGAGACCCCCATCGAACGCAAACCCGCATGGATCCGCACCCGCGCCACCATGGGACCCGAGTTCACCGAGCTCAAGAGCCTGGTGAAACGCGAAGGGCTGCACACGGTGTGCGAAGAGGCAGGATGCCCCAACATCTACGAGTGCTGGGAGGACCGGGAGGCGACCTTCCTCATCGGCGGTGAGCAGTGCACACGGCGCTGCGACTTCTGCCAGATCGACACCGGGAAACCCGCCGACCTCGACCGCGACGAGCCGCGCCGGGTCGCCGAGAGCGTCCAGGCGATGGGACTGCGCTACTCGACCATCACCGGCGTGGCCCGCGACGACCTCCCCGACGGTGGCGCATGGCTGTACGCCGAGACGGTCCGCGAGATCAAGCGCCTCAACCCGGCGACCGGTGTGGAGCTGTTGATACCGGACTTCAACGCCGACCCCGATCAGCTGGCCGAGGTGTTCTCATCCAGACCAGAAGTGTTGGCCCACAACGTGGAGACGGTTCCGCGTATCTTCAAACGGATCCGGCCCGCGTTTCGCTACCAGCGCAGTCTCGACGTCATCACCGCAGCGCGCGCAGCCGGTCTGGTGACGAAGTCGAACCTCATCCTCGGCATGGGTGAGACTCCTGAGGAGGTACGTGCGGCGATCACCGATCTACACGGCGCCGGCTGCGACATCCTGACCATCACCCAGTATCTGCGACCCTCGCCGCGCCACCATCCCGTCGACCGGTGGGTGAAACCCGAAGAGTTCGTGGAGCACTCGGAGTTCGCCGAGGCCGCGGGATTCGCCGGGGTGATGGCCGGTCCTCTGGTCCGGTCGTCGTATCGGGCCGGTCGCCTGTATGCACAAGCGATGGCCCACAACGGTCGCGAGGTCCCGGCGTCGATGGCGCATCTGGCCGACGAGTCCGGCGCGGCTCAGGAGGCCACCTCGGTACTGGCCCGTCTGGCGCGCTGAGCAACCACCCAGCCCCGGCCACCTCGGCGTCAACCGTGTGATTCCCCGGCCACGTCGGCCAGTATCCTGAACCGCATGGCGAAGGCACCGGATTCCAAAGAAGCCAAGGCCGCGGCCAAGGCCGCGCGCAAGAAGGCCTCACGCGAGCGTCGATCTCAGCTGTGGCAGGCGTTCAACATGCAGCGCCGCGAGGACAAGTGGCTGCTCCCGTTGATGATCGGTTCGCTGCTCGGCGTCATCGCGTTGTTCACGGTGCTCGGTATCGTCTTCGGCCTGCTGCTCTTCCTGCTTCCGCTGGGCATCTTGCTGGGAATCCTGGTCGCGTTCATCGTGTTCGGCCGCCGAGTGCAGAGCACTGTGTTCGCCCGGGCCGAGGGTCAGGCGGGCGCTGCGGGCTGGGCCCTGGACAACATGCGCGGCGCCTGGCGGGTGAAGCAGGCTGTCACCGGAACCGCTCATCTCGACGCCGTGCACCGGGTGATCGGCAAGCCAGGCGTCATCCTGGTCGCCGAAGGCGCACCCAGTCGGGTCAAATCACTTCTCGCGCAAGAGAAGAAGAAGATCGCGCGGGTGGTCGGCGACACGCCCATCTATGACGTGGTGGTCGGCAACGACGAGGGGCAGGTGCCCCTAAAACAGTTGGAGAAGTTCCTCAACAAGCTGCCGCGCAACATCGACACCAAGCGCATGGACGCCCTCGAGTCACGCTTGTCTGCCCTGGGTGGCCGGCAGGCCGGACCACGAGTGCCCAAGGGCCCGATGCCCGCCGGGGCGAAGATGCGTAACGTTCAACGCGCTGCTCGCAAACGCGGCGCCTGATCGATCCCTGTCGACGCGAGTTCAGCGGGTGCGCACCAACGCGGTCTGGGTGGCGCGATCGTGTAGTCCACGGCCATCGGGGTCATTGATCAGCGGCGGGACCAAGAAGACGATCAACACCTGACGCGCGAGAGCACGCACGATCCCGACCGACGCGGCACCGTCGACTCGAACCACCTTCACGCCGGTGATGAACTGTCCAGGCGTGAAGGAGAACAGCGTCACCGACACGACCCCGATCACGAACCACACCGCGAGGACCACCGTGGAGATCGACGGTGAGGTGAACCGGACGAAGAGCAACGCGATCGCCCCGGCCATGAACCAGTCGACGAACAGCGTGAGAACCCGATGCCAGGACGAGGCCAACGAATTCGGTCCGGACTCGGCGAGACCCAGTTTCTCCCCGCGATACGCACCCACGTCGGCGGGCTGATCGAACGCAGCCTGCGGACCGGAAAGCCAAGAACCCGTCATACGACCCATGTCTCCACTATAGGCAGTGTTCGCGGTCGCTCCCGGGGGCTAATGTGAAGCGCGCACCACACGTTCGTCACGCGGTCGTCACACGACGGTCGACATCAGCAAAGGAGACACCAGACGGTGTACAGCACACAGGAAGAACTGCTCGAAGGCATCAAGGCCGAGGGCGTCGAGTATGTCGACATCCGCTTCTGCGACCTGCCCGGCGTGATGCAACACTTCTCGATCCCCGCCTCGGCGTTCGACGACAGCGTCTTCACCGACGGTCTGGCGTTCGACGGGTCGTCGGTGCGCGGCTTCCAGTCGATCGACGAGTCGGACATGATGCTGCTGCCCGACCCGGCCACCGCGCGAATCGATCCGTTCCGCAAGGCCAAGACGATGAACGTCAGCTTCTTCGTCCACGACCCGTTCACCCGCGAGGCCTACAGCCGCGACCCCCGCAACGTCGCCCGCAAGGCCCAGGACTACCTGGCCTCCACCGGCATCGCCGACACCTGCTTCTTCGGTGCCGAGGCCGAGTTCTACATCTTCGACTCGGTCTCGTTCAGCTCGGACATGAACTCCACCCACTACGAGGTCGAATCAGAGTCGGGATGGTGGAACGCGGGCTCGCCGACCGATCCCGACGGTTCGCCGAACCTCGGCTACAAGGTGCGCCCCAAGGGCGGCTACTTCCCCGTCGCCCCGTACGACCACTACGTCGACCTGCGCGATCAGATGGCGACCAACCTGCAGAACTCGGGGTTCACCCTCGAACGCGGCCACCACGAGGTGGGAACCGCCGGCCAGGCCGAGATCAACTACAAGTTCAACACGCTGCTGCACGCGGCCGACGACGTGATGCTGTTCAAGTACATCATCAAGAACACCGCCTGGCAGCAGGGCAAGTCGGTCACCTTCATGCCCAAGCCGCTCTTCGGTGACAACGGTTCGGGCATGCACTGCCACCAGTCGCTGTGGAAGGACGGCAAGCCGCTGTTCCACGACGAGGCCGGCTACGCGGGTCTGTCGGACCTGGCGCGCCACTACATCGGCGGCATCCTGCACCACGCGCCGTCCCTGCTGGCGTTCACCAACCCCACCGTGAACAGCTACAAGCGTCTGGTGCCCGGCTACGAGGCCCCCATCAACCTGGTCTACAGCCAGCGCAACCGCAGTGCCTGCGTGCGCATCCCGATCACCGGCAACAACCCCAAGGCCAAGCGCCTGGAGTTCCGTTGCCCCGACAGCTCAGGCAACCCGTACCTGGCGTTCGCGGCGATGATGATGGCCGGACTCGACGGCATCAAGAACAAGATCGAGCCGCACGAGCCCGTCGACAAGGACCTCTACGAGCTGCCGCCCGAGGAAGCCAAGGGCATCCCGCAGGCCCCCACCTCGCTGGCCGCAGTCATCGACCGCCTCGAGGAGGATCACGAATACCTCACCGCCGGTGGCGTTTTCACCGAGGACCTGATCGAGACCTGGATCAACCTCAAGCGTGAGAACGAGATCCTGCCGGTGCAGATCCGCCCGCACCCGTACGAGTTCTCGCTGTATTACGACTGCTGAGTCGTCCGTGCTGATCGCGACCCGCTCCGGCAACCGCCGGGGCGGGTCGTGTCACATTTGCCCGGGCATGTGTCTGGTTGCGCCACGGATGTGATTGCCTTGACATATGACTGAGCCACATCCGCGCGAGAAGTCATTCGGGTACGGGGAGTATCCGACCCCCCAGGGTGAGCCCACCAACCCTGCATCGCCCGGTCCCGAGAGGATCTGGCCACCCGCTATACCGCAGTCCTATCCGCCGCCGGTCCCACCACGTTCGGCCACGCCGCACCGAGAAGTACCCCGGGTCCCGGCGCCTGAGACCGCACGAACATCACCGCCCACCTACACCGCACCGAACCAGCCGCCACCGGCAGCAGGACAGTACGGTTCAGCTCTCCCGACGCCACCCGGGCCCGGCCCGCATCCGCCCACCGGTCCGTATCCGCCGGCTGGGTTCCCCGGCCCTCCCGGCATCCCACCGCCCACCCCACAGTGGCCGAACCAGCCGCCCCGGCAGGGTCTGTCGACCGGCGCGATAGTAGCCATCGTGGTCGCGATCGCCGCGTTGCTCGTCGGCGGTGGCGGACTGGCGATCTTCTTCATCAACCGCTCCGACGACTCAAGCACCACCACCGACGCCGACTCGAGATCGTCGGCGACCGTTCAGAACTCCACACTGCCGAGTTCCGCGGTTGACGACTCCTCCGACCCGGATTCGTCGCCGAGTGGCGCCGAGGTACCGAGCACCGAATCGGCACCGACGACCTCGGCGGCAGCAGCCGCACCACCGCCGCCGCCCATCGACTACTTCGGGGCCATCGCGATCTCGCGGACCACCGCTGACGTCGGCTACGCGATAAACATGCGCGATCAGGCGTCGGCCAACAACGCCGCCATGTCCCAATGCGGCCAATCCACGTGTGAGATCGTGGCGAGCTTCCGCAATGCGTGCGGAGCCGTGGCTCAGTCTCCGGTGAACCTTTATTGGGGGTGGTCCTCAAACGGGTCCAAGCAGGTCGCGATCAACGAAGCGATCGGTCAGGTGCAGGGCCCGGATCCCAAGGTCATCACCGCACAATGCACCGACAACGCCTTGCCATGATCCCCGCCGCGCGTGCACCGATCAGCGAACGACCAGATCGGCCACGATCCCACGGTGATCTGAGCCGTTGATGGCGAACGCATCGAGGCCGTCTGCGACGAATCCCCGCGCCACGATGTGATCGATACCGATCAACGGTGGATACCACCGGTCCGCCGGATAGGTGGGCACCCAACCTGCCCCCGACTGCTCGGCGGCATCGGCGTATCCCCCGTCAAGTAGCTCGCGGAACTGTGCGTGATCCCAGGTGGCGTTGAAGTCGCCGGCGGCCACCACTCGAGAAACTTTCTCGGACTGCAGGATCGAGCGAATGCGGCCCATCTCGCGCACCCAGTTGCCCGGGTCGTACGGGTAGGGCGGGATGGGGTGCAGTGCGTACACCGCCGTCGGTAGGGAGCCCGGAAGGTCGATGACCGCGCGCACGTTGTTGAACTCGAACTCGTCGAAGTGAATGGTCTCACGCAGCGGATAGCGGCTCACGATCGCACTCCCCACCCCGCCGCGTCCCGGCATCACATATGCGTACGGCAGGTGCGTGGACAGCGCGGTACGCGACAGACGTTGCTGCGCTTGCGGAGTCAGCTCGACGAGGGTGAGGATATCCACCTTGCGGACGATTGCGCGACGCGCCAGCGCGTCGACGTCGGCCAGGCCGAGCTTGAGGTTGGCCTGCATGACGGTGACTCGGGTGCCCGTCGACACTCCCGCCGAGACGAACAGCGGCATCTGGGTCGCCAGCGTCGCCGCCACCAGCGTCGCGGCGAATGCGGTCGAGATCCAGCGGCGGGTCACTCCGAACACCACCACCGCGACCATCGCGGCCACCGCGGCCAGCGGTACTCCGGCGGCTGCCGCAGTCGACACCCGTCCGCGCCCGGGATGCAGGTGCAACCACACGCCGGTGGCGGCGATCGCGCAGAGCGCCCACGCCGTCGCCGACACGACGGCCGCCCCGATAGCTGCTCGCCGCGACGACGGCGTCCGACTCACCCGCCGAACACCTTGAGCACCACGGCTTTTGCTCGCCGGGTGACGCGCAGATAGTTGTCGAGGAACTCGGCTGCCTTCTCATCTCCCCAGCCTGCGGCAAACGCCACCGCGCGCAGATGCGCACCCGGGCCAGGTAGTTCGTCAACGGCCTTGCCGCGCACCAGGACCAACGCGTTGCGAGCTGCGGTCGCGGTCAACCACGCCTCCTTGAGCAGCACCACATCGGTCTCGCTCAGCAGTTCGGCGGCGCCGATGGCGTCGAGGGTCTGCAGGGTGGAAGTGTTGTGCAGCGACGGAAGCCGGTGCGCGTGACGGAGTTGCAGCAGCTGCACCGTCCACTCGATATCGGCCAGCCCGCCGCGACCGAGCTTGGTGTGCATCGCCGGGTCGGCCCCACGCGGCAGCCGTTCGGCGTCGACCCGAGCCTTGATGCGCCGGATCTCGTTGACCGCCTCCGCCGACACCCCACCCTCGGGATAGCGCACCGGATCGATCGTGTGCAGGAACTCCAGGCCCAGCTTCTCGTCACCGGCCACCGGGTGAGCCCGCAACAGTGCCTGCACCTCCCACGGTTGCGCCCACTGCTGGTAGTAGGCGGCGTAGGAGGCCAGCGTCCGCACCACCGGACCGTTGCGACCCTCCGGCCGCAATCCGGTGTCCACCTCCAGCGGCGGATCGGCGCTCGGGGTTCCCAGCAGGGTGCGCACCCGATCGGCCACCGTGTCCGCCCATCGCACTGCCTCCGAGTCGGCCACGCCGGAGGAGGGGTCGCACACGAACAACACGTCGGCATCGGAGCCATAGCCCAGCTCGCCGCCGCCGAGACGACCCATCCCGATCACCGCCAGCCGCCCGGGTGGTGGGCCGACGCGCTCGGTGAGATCGGCCACGACCACCGCGATGGCCGCGTTGAGCACGGCCGACCAGACCCGCGACAGCGCCTCGCAGACAGCCGGGATGTCGAGCAAGCCCAGCAGGTCGGCCGAGGCGATACGGGCGAGCTCAGCACGCCGATGCGACCGGGCGACGGCGATTCCGCGACTCGGATCACCCTGCCGAACAGCCGAGGCCACCAGTCCGTTGACGATGTCGTTGGGATCGACCTGTGTGAGTTTCGGTCCGGTGGCCGAGTCGGCGTAGAGCCGGATGGTCTCCGGTGAACGGATCAACAGGTCTGACACGTACGCCGAGGTGCCCAGCACCCGCATGAGTCGCTCGGCCACGACACCCTCATCGCGGAGCAACCGTAGGAACCACTCCTGGTCGGACAATGAGTCGCACAGGCGCCGGTAGTTCAACAGGCCCGAGTCGGGGTCGGGGGTACGACTGATCCACTCCAACAGCGTGGGCAGCAACAATTCCTGGATCTGCCCGCGCCGACCTGGGGCCGAGATCAGCGCCCGCAGGTGACTCAGCGCGTGCTCGGGTTTGGCGTACCCCAGTGCTCGCAGACGACGCACCGCAGCGGTGTCGGACAGCCGCAGTCCGTCCCGGTCGATGCGGGCAACCGCCTCCAACAACGGTCGGTAGAACAACTTCTCGTGCAGGCGCCGAACCCGTTGCGACTGCCGCCTGATCTCCTCCCGCAGCGACCCGGCCGCATCCAGACCGCCCTCGGGCCGGAAGTGGGCGGCCCGGGCCAGCCAGCGCATCGCCTCGGCGTCGTCGAACTCGGGCAACAGGTGGGTGCGCTTGAGACGTTGCAGCTGCAGTCGGTGTTCGAGCAGTCGCAGGAACTCGTACGACGCGGTGAGGTTGGCCCCGTCATCGCGACCCACATACCCACCGGCGGTCAACGCGGTCAGCGCGTCGACGGTGGACAACACCCGCAGCGACGTGTCCACCCGGCCGTGCACCAACTGCAGCATCTGCACCGCAAACTCCACATCCCGCAGGCTGCCGCTGCCGAGCTTCAACTCCCGGGCCCGAAGACTCTCGGGCACAGCGCTTTCCACCCGTCGCCGCATGGCCTGCACTTCGGACACGAAATCGTCGCGCTCGCAGGCCAACCACACCATCGGCGACACCGCGTCGAGGTAGTCGCGGCCCAGCGCCATGTCACCGGTCATCGGGCGGGCCTTGAGTAGCGCCTGGAACTCCCAGGTCTTGGCCCACCGCTGGTAGTAGGCCACGTGCGAGGCCAGGGTGCGGGTCAACGCCCCTGCCTTGCCTTCGGGCCGCAGCGCGGCGTCGACCTCGAAGAAGGCGAGGTTGCCGATCCGCATCATCTCACCGGCTAGCCGCGACGACATCGCATCAGCCGGTTCGCTGACGAAGATCACGTCGACATCGCTGACATAATTCAGTTCTCGGGCGCCGCATTTGCCCATCGCGATCACCGCGATACGCACCGGCAGCGGTGCGGTGGGACAGACCTCGGCGATGGCCACGGCCAACGCTGCGGTGAGCGCCGCATCGGCCAGATCGGCCAGGTACTCCCCCACCTGCCGCAGCCACAGCACCGGCTCATCCTCCACAGCTGGGGCCAGATCACGAGCCGCCAACTGCAACAGTGCGTTTCGATACGCCGACCGCAGCGCTACGATGGCCGGCGGGCCGGTCACCGAGGCCCGGAACAACCGCCCACCCGCCGCGACATCACGGGTCTGACCGTCGTGCGGATCGGGCTCGCACACAGCACCCACCGCATCGAGCAAGACGGTGAACATCTCCTCGGGGGTCGGCAACTCATCGCAATCGAGCAGCCGCCAGCTACTCGTCTGGGCCACCAGGTGATCGGCCAATGCCTCCGACGAGCCCAGCACCCCGAACAAGCGTCCACGGAAACACGGCCGGTCTCGTAACCGCTGATCGATCTCGGCCCAGTCGTCGCCGACCGCTGCATGCAACCGCACCAGGCCACGCAAAGCCAGATCAGGGTCGGGTGCCCGCGACAACGACCACAGGACGGGGATGTAGGCACCCGTGGACCAGCCGAGCGTGGCCAGATCGGTGGGTGCGGTCGCGTCCAGCAAGCCCAACCGACCCGGTCCGGGCACCGTTGCCCGAGGTGCAGCAGATGTCACAAGAGACGACGGTAGCCGTAGGGCGCGACGATGATGAAAACCGTGGCCGACCCGGCCGCGTCACCACCGCACCGGTGGGCTACAGGCTGAGGTAACGGTTCAGCTCGAACGGGGTGACCAGGGCGCGATAGTCGTTCCATTCGGTCCACTTGTTGCGCAGGAAGTAGTCGAAGACGTGCTCACCGAGGGTCTCTGCCACCAACTCGGACTGCTCCATCGCCTTGAGCGCCTCGGCCAGACTGCCGGGCAACTCCCGGTAGCCCATCGCCGCACGCTCCACCGCGGTCAGGGCCCAGACGTCGTCCTCGGCTTCTTCGGGCAGTTCGTAGCCCTCTGCGATGCCTTTGAGCCCAGCCGCCAGCAGCACCGCGAAGGTGAGGTAGGGGTTGCAGGCCGAATCCGGGCTGCGCACCTCGATGCGTCGCGACGACGCCTTGTTGGGGGTGTAAAGCGGCAGCCGAATCAGCGCCGAACGGTTCGCTCCACCCCAGGTGGCTGCGGTAGGCGCCTCGCCGCCGTGCACCAACCGCTTGTAGCTGTTGACCCACTGGTTGGTCACCGCGCTGATCTCCGAGGCGTGGTGCAGGATTCCGGCGATGAACCGTCGGCCGGTCTCCGAGAGCTGCATCGGATCGTCGGGGTTGTGGAAGGCGTTGGTGTCACCCTCGAACAAGCTGAGGTGGGTGTGCATGGCCGAGCCCGGGTGCTCGCTGAACGGCTTGGGCATGAACGTCGCCCAAGCCCCCTCGGCCATCGCCACCTCCTTGACCAGGTAGCGGAAGGTCATCACGTTGTCGGCCATCGACAGGGCGTCGGCGTAGCGCAGGTCGATCTCCTGCTGCCCGGGTGCACCCTCGTGGTGGGAGAACTCGACCGAGATGCCCATCGACTCCAACGCGTCGATGGCGTGTCGGCGGAAGTTGGGTGCGCTGCCGTGCACCACCTGGTCGAAGTAGCCGCCGGTGTCCGACGGGATCGGCGGGCTGCCGTCGGTGGGCGCCTCTTTGAGCAGGAAGAACTCGATCTCGGGATGCACGTAGCAGGTGAAGCCCTGATCAGCCGCCTTGTTCAGTTGGCGCCGCAGCACGTGCCGGGAATCAGCCCAGCTAGGGGTCCCGTCCGGCATGGCGATGTCGCAGAACATCCGCGCCGAGTGCAGCTTGCCCGAGCTGGTGGTCCAGGGCAGGACCTGGAAGGTGGACGGGTCGGGCTTGGCGATCGTGTCGGCCTCCGACACCCGAGAAAAGCCCTCGATGGACGAGCCGTCGAAGCCGATCCCCTCGACGAACGCTCCCTCTAGTTCAGCCGGTGCGATGGCCACCGATTTGAGGTAGCCGAGCACATCGGTGAACCAGAGTCGGACGAATCGGATGTCGCGTTCTTCGAGGGTGCGAAGCACGAATTCCTTTTGGCGGTCCATGAGGCCCGACGATAGAAGTGTGCTGTTAATTCCATGTTACGGTCGCAAGACAAACGCTGGGAGCTGGAGCTTCATACAGCCCATCTCAGCAAGTGAGACCCGGCGTCGGCAGTGTGAGATCGACCAGGTACGCCGTCAACGGTCCGTCCAGGCACATGTTGCCCTCGAAGGACGCCGTGTGCTGGGTACCGCGGAACGTCACCAGTCGGGCCTTGAGCTGATCGGCCAACGACACCCCCGCCGCGTAGGGGGTGGCTGGGTCGTTGGTGGTCGACACGACCACCGTCGTCGCCAGCTCCGGGATGGACAGCTTGTGCGGCTGGTAGGTGACCGGGACCGGCCAGAACGCGCACGCGTCCTTGCCCGTCGCCCCGGTCCCCTTGCCGTCGTCACGGTAGGGAGCGACGGTCCGCAACGTCGTGTCGAGCTTGTTCAGGGTGGCTTGGTCGGTGATGGCCGGTTCGTCGACGCACCGGATGGCCAGGAACGCATCCGATGAGTTGTCGTACTTTCCCTGCCGATCCCGACCCTCGTAGAAGTCGGCCAGCCGCAACATGGTGTCGCCACTGCCCCGGGTCAACTCGGTCAGCCCGTCGCGCAGGAACTTCCAGAGGGTGTCGGAGTACAGCGCCTGATTGGTGGCGGTGATGGCGTCGCCGAAGGACAGTCCACGAGGGTCCTTGGTCTTGGCCGGCGTGGTGATCAGCGGCCGCACCAACTGGTGATATCGCGCGACGAACTGCGCCGGGTCGGCCCCCAGCGGGCAGCCGGGTTTGGTTGCGCAGTCGGCGGCGAACTTGTTGAACGCCAACTGGAATCCGGCACTCTGGTTGACGATGTCGGCAACCGGGTCGGCCGTCGGATCGACGGCGCCGTCGTTGATCATGGCCCGCACGCGATTCGGGTACTTCTCGGCGTAGGCGCCGCCGATCTTGGTGCCATAGGAGTAACCGAGGTAGTTCAGCTTGTCGAAGCCCAGGACCGCCCGCAGCACATCCATGTCCTGGATCACGTCCGCTGTTCCCACGTGCGCCAGGAATGTGCGTCCCATGCGTTGCACGCACTCCCTGCCGATCTGGGTGTTCACCGCCTCCTGCCGGGCGATCCCAGCGGGACTGTTGTCGACGTACTCGGCCCGGTAGGCGTCGCGCTCGCTGTCGGTCTGACAGCGGATGGCCGGGGTTGATCGACCGATCCCGCGGGGATCGAATCCGATGAAATCCAGGGTCTGGCTGACCGGCATCTTCGCGAAATCAGCGGCGGTCCCAGCCATGTAGTCGACTCCGGAGGCACCCGGGCCACCGGGGTTGGTCAGGACGATCCCGCTGGCCTGCTGCGACGCCTTGAGCCGAAAGACTGCAATCGACGCCGTGGCGCCATCGGGGGCCGCGTAGTCGACGGGGACCTGGAACCGACCACACTCACTGCGGTCCTGGGGGTACTCGGCATCGGGAACGAAGTCCTTGCACGATCCCCAGTCGATGGTCTGTCGGAGGAACCGGTCCAACCCCTTGCCAGGCAGTTGCGCGGCGTCGCGGGTCGGACGAGCGGTGCCATCGACGGTGCAGCCGGCGAACACCGTGGCGACGGTGACCATCACCAGCCCGGCGAACACCGCCTCACGGACCGGACGACGGCGCCCGCGGCGCGGTGCGCCCGACGGCGCGGCAGGGTGGCGGGCGGCGGTCGAAGAGGGCACGAACTGCATCCCGCCATCGTGACACGCCCAGGTCGACATGTGGTGTCAACCCGCCTTCCCACACCTGTTGCTGCGAGACCAGGTATCACCGACCGCGGCAGAGGATGTGAGCGAAGACACTCACCGGGGCCGTGTTCGACCTCGCCGGCTGGTGGGACCATGAAGGCGTCCCATCCACCCGGGTACTCGGCCGCCGAGACTCGAGGCACGAAAAGAGACAATGATGTCCGACGTATCTCCGTACGGTTCTGCTGCCACTCCCGCACCGACGGCTCCCCGGCGGGTCACCCGCGTTCACCACCTCGCCCAGATGAAGGCTGAGGGTGAGAAGTGGTCGATGCTCACCGCCTACGACTACTCCAGTGCTCGACTGTTCGACGACGCAGGCATCCCCGTCCTGCTGGTCGGCGACTCCGCCGCGAATGTCGTCTACGGCTACGACACCACCATCCCCATCACCTGCGATGAGTTGATCCCGCTGGTGCGCGGCGTGGTCAAAGGCGCACCCCATGCGCTGGTGGTCGCCGACCTGCCGTTCGGCAGCTACGAGGGCGGCAGCGCACAGGCTCTGGCCAGCGCCACCCGGTTCTTCAAGGAGGCCGGCGCCCACGCGGTCAAACTCGAGGGCGGCGAACGGGTCGCCGACCAGATCGCGACGCTCTCGGCCGCAGGCATCCCGGTCATGGCGCACATCGGGTTCACCCCACAGTCGGTCAACGGGCTCGGCGGCTTCCGGGTCCAGGGCCGTGGTGACGGTGGCGACCAGCTGATCGCCGACGCGATCGCGGTGGCCGAAGCAGGCGCGTTCGCCGTCGTCATGGAGATGGTCCCCGCCGAGCTGGCCGGCCAGATCACCCGCAAGCTGACCATCCCCACCGTCGGGATCGGAGCGGGCAACGAGACCGACGCACAGGTGTTGGTGTGGCAGGACATGGCCGGGTTCACCCACGGCAAGACCGCACGCTTCGTGAAGCGCTACGCCGATGTCGGCGGCGAATTGCGCCGCGCCGCAGAACAATACGCCGACGAGGTGCGCCGCGGGGTGTTCCCCGGGCCCGAACACAGCTACTGATCCGCCCGCCGACATCGCGCCCGTGGGTTCTCGGCGCGATGTCGGCAAAGCCACGAGAAGACCACGATCGGCCGGGCACCATGGGCTCGGTGCACCCATTGGGCATAGTGGTCGCATGCGTGACTTCTACCCCGCGATCGCCCCATACGAGCGCGGCATGCTCGATGTCGGTGATGGCCAGCAGATCTACCACGAGTCCAGCGGCCGACCCGATGGCAAACCGGCGCTGTTCCTCCACGGCGGCCCCGGCGGCGGCACATCCGACGAGCATCGGCGGTTCTTCGATCCCGAGACCTACCGGATCGTCCTGTTCGACCAACGTGGGTGCGGTCGCTCGACCCCCCACATCGCTGACGAGGCCGACCTGTCGGTCAACACCACCGACCACCTCATCTCCGACATCGAACGGCTCCGGGTGCACCTCGGGATCGAGCAGTGGCTGGTCTTCGGTGGATCGTGGGGCTCCACGCTGGCGCTGGCATACGCCCAGGCACACCCCGACCGGGTCAGCGAACTGGTGGTGCGCGGCATATTCCTGCTGCGCCGCAGCGAGATCGACTGGTACTACAACGGCGGGGCCGCCCACCTCTTCCCCGACGAATGGGAGCGATACCTGGCCCCCATCCCGGAGGCCGACCGCGATGGCGATCTGGTGGCCGCCTACCACCGGCTGCTCACCGGAGGCGATCGGCAAGTGGCTCAGGCCGCCGCCACCGCGTGGACCACGTGGGAACAGCGCACCAGCTATCTCCTCCCTCGCCCAGACGACCCCACCGTCGACGCGCGCTTCGATCTTGCGTTCGCGACCATCGAGAACCACTACTTCATGCACGGCGGGTTCATCGAGGAGGGTCAGTTGCTGCGCGACATCAGTCGGATCGCCCACATTCCCGGGGTGATCGTGCAGGGCCGATACGACGCGGTCTGTCCGATGCGCAGTGCCTGGGATCTGCACCGCGCGTGGCCGCAGGCCGAGCTGCGAGTCGTGGCCGACGCCGGCCACGCCGCCTTCGAACTGGGGATCCGCCGGGAACTGGTGGCTGCCACCGACCGTTTCCGCACCACAGGACAATCCGATGCGATCGCAGCCGAGTCCATCAACGGGCCAGCCGGGCCGTGAGCGGTGAACACGTGCCGACCGCGCGGCACGCGACGTCACAGCGCGACACGATCGCTACGCACACCAGAGCCGACAGACGGGACCAGGGATGAGTGACCACCTCGAGATCGAGCTGAAACTCGACGTCGACCCACACACCCCGACACCGGATCTGCGCTCGCTCCCCGGTGTCGCCGTCACCGTGGGACCGATCGTCGAGCACCTCGACGCCACCTACTTCGACACCGACGACCTGGTGCTGGCGGAGAACCGGATCACGCTGCGTAGACGCACTGGCGGGCACGACGACGGGTGGCACCTCAAGCGTCCGGGCACCGACCTCGGCCGCCGGGAACGCCAGGCCCCCTTGGGGACCGGCGCCGAGACCACCCCGCCGCCGGAGATCGTCGAGCCGGTGACGGTGCATCTGCGTGGACGATCGGTGGCACCGATCGCTGTCATCAACACCGTGCGCCACATCACCGAGCTGCGCGGCGACGATCACCGGCTGCTGGCGATGCTGTGTGCCGATCAGGTCACCGCACGATCACTGCTGACCAACGGCACCAGCCGACGTTGGGCCGAGTGGGAGTTCGAACTCGTCGACGGCGACGCCGCGCTGTTGGCCGAGGCCGAGAACCTCCTGCGTGCTGCAGGTGCGCGCACTGCGTCCAGCGCGTCCAAGCTGGCACGTGCCATCGGGGCCACCCCGACGCGCGCGCCCGTGGCGACGCTGGGCAAGAAGGCGTCGGCGCTGGAGGTGGTGATCACCGAACTCCGTCGGCACCGCGATCAGTTGATCGCCGTCGACCCCACGGTGCGAGACGACGAGGACGACGCCGTTCACCAGATGCGGGTGGCCACCCGGCGGCTACGCAGTGTGTTGCGCGCATTTCCCCAAGTGATCGGCGGAGACCAACCGACGCGCATCGACGACGAGCTGCGGGAGTTGGCGGCGGTACTGGGCGTGGCCCGTGACGCGGAGGTGGCCGCCGCCCGGTACCGCACGCTACTCGCCGACGAGGACCCCTCACCGGCGCTGACCGCAGCACTGGTCGACGAGCAGATGCGTCGCTACCGGCGTGGGTTGAAAACCTCAGTGGCCGCGATGAACTCGTCGCGGTACTTCGCGTTGCTCGATGACCTCGACGCGATGATCGCCGAGCCGACGCCGGGCCCCGACGCCGCCACGACCGCTGCTGCCGCACTGCACAGTGCAGTGCGCTCATCACGCCGCTCGGTCCGTCGCGCTGAACGCCGCCTCGCCCACCTGCCGGCGGGCACCGAGGAGTGGACAACCGCCATGCACGCCATCCGCAAGAAAGCCAAGCGGCTGCGGTACGTGGCGGAGTCGGGCGCGGCGATCTCGACCACGCGACACCGCCGGATCGCCGGTGCGGCCAAAACCATCCAGAGCACCCTCGGCGACGTCAACGATGCCGCGCTGAGCCGTGCGTTTCTGGCTGCGGTCACCGCCCGCACCACCGACCCGCGCGACAGCTTCGTCCTCGGGCGGCTCGACGCGCGTGAGCAGGCCGCACATGACGCGGCGCTACAGGCCTACGTCGCGGTGTCGGGAGAACTGCTCGACTAGCTCGGTGCACTACCGCGGGCACCCCTCGCGCAGGGGGCGGGGGCGAACGAGTCGACCTGTAAGCCGGATCCTGTCCCGACCCGGAGGTCGGCGGCGATCATCCATCTGGGCACACCGTCACCGGGTACCTCAAGCGGTCCACCCGCAGGCTCAGGCGAGCAGCCCTCGAGCACCTGCGCAGCCGCACCGCAGGCGGTGCGACCTTCGACCTTGCTCCGGGTGGGGTTTACCGAGCCGCCGCGGTCACCCGCGGCGCTGGTGCGCTCTTACCGCACCGTTTCACCCTCACCGCCCTCAGGTCCGCGAGGGACACCGACGACGGCGGTCTGTTCTCTGTGGCACTGTCCCGCGGGTCGCCCCGGGTTGTCGTTAGCAACCACCCTGCTCTGTGGAGTCCGGACTTTCCTCGACGTGCGGCGTGTCACCGTGCGGTGATCGTCCCGAATGTCGCGATCGCCCGGTCGGCTCGTTCGCCCGGTTATGCTAACAACGCTCCACGTCGGCGCCGACATATCCGACGCCGACTGCGCCGCTGGGGGGACGGGTCGGACGTGGTCCGACGATGGGAGCAGAAACATTGGGGGTAAGAGAATGATTCGTCGCGCCACCGCGTCGGTCTCAGGTGTCATCCGATCGAGCGTCACCGTGATGACGACCGCGACCTTGGCCGTGACCGGCGTGACCGCAGTGGCAGGGGCCGTGGTGTCGGCGCCGGCCGCAGCCGCACCTGGTAGCGCGACCGCGGCCCGCGCCTCGATCCTGTCGATCAAGAAGGTCACCACCACGCGCAGCCGCGTCACCGTGTACTCGCCGTCGATGCGCCGCACCATCGCCCTCGACGTGCTGACCCCCGCCGCACGGTCGGGCAAACGACCCACGCTGTACCTGCTCGACGGCATCGACGCCGGCAGCAGCACCAACTTCGCCCAGAGCGACTGGTTGCGGGCCACCGATGTCGAGAAGTTCTTCGCCGACAAGCAGGTCACCGTGGTGTTGCCGATCGGCGGGCCGGCCAGCTACTACACCGACTGGAACCGCACCGACCCCACCCTTGGTCGCTACGCCTGGGAGACGTTGCTCACCACCGAACTCCGGCCGGTGATCGAGGCCGCCTTCGACGGCAACGGGCGACGCGCGCTGGCCGGGGCGTCCATGGGCGCATCCGGCGCTCTCACCCTGGCCGCCCGCCACCCCGGGCAGTACCGAGCTGTTGCCGCGTTCAGTGGCTGCCTGAACCTGCTCAGCGCAGAAGGCACCGCTGTCACCGTTACCGGCATCTCCGGGAAGGGCGGCAACCCGAACAACATGTGGGGTCCGCCGGGCAGCGCGGGATGGCGGGCTCACGACCCGAGCACCAACGTCAAGGGATTACGCGGCACCTACGTCTACGTGTCCGCCGGTGACGGTCGTGGCGACTCCGGTGTCGCACTGAGCCCGACGGACAAGATCGCCGCGCCGATCGGTGCCGCCTACGAGGTCGGCGCGCTCACCTGCACGCGAGGCTTTCTCTCGGCCGCCACAAGGGCGAAGGTCCCGGTGACGTTCGATCTGCATCGCGGATATCACATGTGGGCCTTCTGGTCGCGCGACATCAAGCGCGCGTGGCCCGGCATCGACAAGGCACTCTCGACGCGCTGAGCCGATCCTCAGGGGATCACCGGGCGGGTCGCTAGACTCGCGCCGGTGAATTCCCCATGGACGTGATTGCGCTCGCATTGATGGCGATCACCCTGGGGTGTGCGATCGTACGACCGCGCGGGCTCCCCGAGGCCGCGTTCGCGCTTCCCGCAGCGGCAGTGGTACTCGCGCTGGGGCTGGTCTCCCCCGCCGCCGCGCTGCGGGAGCTTGGGCAGCTCGACACCACAGTGGTGGTGCTCGCCGCGCTGCTCACGCTGTCCTACGCCAGCGCAGCACTCGGGGTGTTCGACTGGCTGGCCGCAGTCATCGGCCGCATCGGGGGCGCCGGCCCGATGTCGTTGTTCGCGTGGGGATTCGGGGCCGCAGCGTTGGTGACCGCAACGCTCAACCTGGATGCGACGGTGGTGCTGCTGACGCCGGTGCTGATCACCTTGACTCGATCAGCCCGAGTCGATGTCGCCCCGCTGGGCTACGCGACGATCGGCTTGGCCAACGCCGCGTCGTCACTCATGCCCGTCTCCAATCTCACCAACCTGTTGGCCTTTCAGGCATCCGGCCTGACCTTCGCAACGTTCACCGCCACGATGGCCCTACCCTGGGCCCTCACCCTGGCGATCTGGTGGCTGGTGTATCGCGCCTACTTTCGGCGCCAGCTGCAGCACCCGCCGCACCCCACCCCGAGGGTGGACATCGGGCCGGCCCCGACCGCGGCCCTGACCGTTCTGGGTATCACCCTCGCGGGCTTCGCTGCGGCCTCACAGGTCGGCCTAGAGCCGGCGTGGGCTGCGGTGGCGGGAGCAGTCGTGATGTCTGGTCTGGCGCTGCGGCGACGCGCCGCAGGCATGATTGCGCTGTTCGCAGCAACCAATCCGGCGTTCCTCCTGTTCGTCCTCGCGTTGGGCGTGCTGGTCGCCGCCATCTCCCGCGGCAGGGTGGGCGACTGGCTGAGCCAGGTCCTGCCCTCGGGAACCGACCTGGGGTCGTTGCTGATCATCGCCGCGGTCGCTGCCGTCGCGGCCAACCTGGTCAACAACATCCCCGCCACGCTGCTGCTGCTCACTGCACTGGGGACGCACGCGCCCGCTGCCGCCGTGTTGGCCATGGTGTTGGGGGTCAACATCGGCTCAGCCATCACCTACGTGGGGTCGCTGGCCAACTTGCTCTGGCGCCGCGTGTTGACCGACCACGGCGTACCGACGTCGGCCCTGCGGTTCACCACGCTGGGATTGTTGGCCGCGCCCCCGTCGATAGTGGCCTCGGTCACTGCACTGTGGCTCACCTCCTGACCGAAAACGACTGCACCCCTGCGGATTACGTCCATCAGGCGATCCGACCCGCGGGTCACCGGGACCGGCGCGGCGAGTCCGAGTGGGTTCACCCGCACCCGTTCGGATACCGTCATCGCAACGCAGACACCTGCGGGCGCCCGTCGGGGGGGTGTTGGCGAAAATCGGAGGAACAATGTCTCGACGCGTACGCGCGGCAACGATCGCTGCGGTCATCGCGACCACCGTGGCCACGCTGCTCACCGTCCCGACCGCAGTGGGCGCCGCACCCATCTCGGCCGCACCGGCGGCGACGGCAAAGCTGTTGTCGGCCAAGGTGACTGCCCCTGGACGCACCCGCATCACGGTGTTCGCCCCGAGCATGGCTCGCCGGATCACACTCGACGTCCTCACGCCCAAGAGCAAGGGTCCACGGCCGAGCATCTACCTGCTCGACGGCATCGATGCCGGCGTGGACACCAACTTCACCCAGAGCGACTGGACCAAGTTCACCAAGGTCACCACCTTCTTCGCCAAGAAGAACGTCAACGTGGTCATCCCGATCGGCGGAACCGGCAGCTACTACAGCGACTGGCTGCGCACTGATCCGGCCTACGGCCGCTACCTGTGGGAGACCTTCCTGACCAAGGAACTACCACCGCTGATCGACGCGAGGTTCACCGGCAACGGAAAAAACTACGTGGCCGGGGTGTCCATGGGAGCCACGTCTGCGATCGCCCTGCTGGCCCGAAACCCGTCGGTTTACACCGGCGCCGCCGCGTTCAGCGGCTGCCTCGACCTGAGAGGACCGCTGGGCATCGCCACCGTCCAGGTCGGCATCAGGGGACGCATGGGCAACCCTGACAACATGTGGGGACAGCCCAACAGCCCCACGTGGCGGGCACACGACCCGATTCGCCTCATCCCCAAACTGCGGGGCAAGCATGTCTTCGTGGCGTTCGGTGACGGGTCGATCGATCTGAGTGCCAACATCCCCGCCGAGCAGTACCTCGCCGCGCCCGTCGGATCGGCCTTCGAGGCGGGGGTCAAGGTGTGCAGCGAACAGTTCGTGGCCGCTGCTGCGCGCCAACGGGTTCCGATCACCGTCTACCGGCACGGCGGACTACACACCTGGGGCTACTGGGAACGTGACCTCCGCGTGGCGTGGCCCGGGATCGCGCGCTCGCTGGGTGTCACGAGCTGACAGCCCCGCAGTCTGAGCGCTGGCCGACCGCTAGTCGAGGTGATGGGTGTCGTTGACCAGCTTCACCGACGTCCCGCCGTCGGGATAGAACTCCGCGACGCTCAACGACGCCAGATCCAGGTGCAGGCGGTACAGCAGCGAAGGGCCTGCCGCCAATGCAGTCCGCAGCACCGTCTTGATCGGCGTCACATGCGACACCACAAGTACGGTGCCCGGTCCGTAGGTACGCACCACCTCATCGGTGGCCGCGTTCACCCGGGCGGTCACCTCGGCGAAACTCTCTCCCCCCGGTGGGGCCACGGTGATGTCGGACAACCACCGCCGATGCAGCTGAGGGTCCTGCGCCACCGCCTCGGCGAAGGTCAGCCCCTCCCAGGTCCCGAAGTCAGTCTCGATGAAGCCGTCGACCACCGTCACCGGTAACCCGAGCCGATCGGCCACCGCACCCGCAGTGACGCGTGCCCGACTCAACGGCGAGGAGACCACCGCGACGATGTCGTCACGCTCGCCCAACCGCTGCGCCGCGCGCTGTGCCTGCCCGTGCCCCACCTGGGTCAACTCCGGGTTGCCGCGACCGCTGTATCGCCGCTGCACCGACAGCGCGGTCTGCCCATGGCGCAACAGCAGCAACCGGGTCGGTGCACCCGAGGCACCGGTCCATCCAGGCCCCGCCGTCGCCGCCGACTCGACGCCCGCGTCGGTGTCTCCCTCGACGCCCGCGTCGGTGGTCCCGTCGACGCCCGCGTCGGTGTCTCCCTCGACGCCCGCGTCGGTGTCTCCCTCGACGCCCGCGTCGGTGTCTCCCTCGACGCCGCCGGTGTCCATGGCCTCGTTGGCCAGTCGGTCGGCGTGTGAGTTCCGTTCTCGGGGAATCCATTCGAAGTCGACCGCCGTGAACCGGTCGCGCAGTTGTCGAGCCTGTGCGGCCAACTCGATCATGTCCGGATGCTTGACCTTCCAGCGCCCCGACATCTGTTCGACGACGAGTTTGGAGTCCATCCGCACCGACACGTCCTGCGCGCCGAGTTCGGCTGCCGCAGTGAGGCCCGCGATGAGTCCGCGGTACTCGGCGACGTTGTTGGTGGCCACTCCCAGAAAGCCCGAACGTTCGGCCAACACCTGTGTGCGCGCCCCGTCGAACACCACCGCACCGAAACCGGCCGGCCCCGGGTTCCCCCGTGACCCCCCGTCGGCCTCGACCCAGACGCGCACGTCCTCAGAGACCCGACTCGTGGGTGCGCACCAGGATGGCGCCGCACTCGTCGCAGCGCACCACCTCATCGGCAGCCAGTCGCGCGATCCGACTGAGGGTGCCGCGGTCGAACTCCATCCGGCACGCGCCACAACTCGCCTGACGCAACAGTCCGGCGCCGGACGAACCGGTGACGCGCTGCCGGTCGTACACCGCGAGCAACTCCTGGTCGATCTGGGTCCGCAACGAATGTCGTTTCTCCTCGGCGACCACCCGGGCCGCCGCGATCGACTCGAGTTCTGCGGCCAGTGCCGTGCGCGCTGCAGCCAACTGTTCCTCGGTGTGCGACACCACCGCTGCGGCCCGCAGTTGCGCCGCCGCGGTGGCCTCCTGCTGCTCCATCACCTCGAGCAGTTCGTCCTCCAGGACGGCCCGGCGGCGAGCAATACCGGACAGCTCGTGCTCGAGCTCGGTCAGGGCCTTACCGCTGAGGGTGCCGCCGTTGAGCAACGCGGAGTCCTTGCGCTCACGGTTGCTCAGCACCGCGATCTCGTTGTCCAGACGCCTGACTTCCCGGTCGAGGTCGTCGGCGGCGATGTCGGCGGCCACCGCCTCGTCGCGGCTGCGCTGCAGAGCCGATTCCAGCTCGGTCACCGCGAGACCTTCCGGCGAATTCGCCACCCGATGATCCAGACGTGCCACCTCGGTGTCACGTTCGGCCAGGTCCAGCAAGAGTCGCTGATCGGCCGGGGCTGCCTTCATCGTCGGGTGGTGTCCTCTCGAGCTGTGGCGTCACGGCGCACCTCGCTGCCGCGCGGGCACCGACCTCGGTGACGCCCGATGCAGCGAGACTACCGGTCGGATACGTGATGTCCGGCCGGTGCATGCACGGTGAACGGGTCGGTCGGGGTCGCGAACATCGACACCCTCAGGTCATCGGCAAGTCCCTCGATCACACGCGCGACCTGCGCGCACCACGGGAACTCGGTGGCCCAGTGCCCGGCATCGACCACCGCAGGACCACCCCGACGAAGGTGTTCATCGACCGGATGGTGCCGCAGGTCGGCGGTCACGTAGACGTCTGCGCCCACGGCACGCACAGTGTCGAGCAGCGAGTCACCGGCCCCACCGCACACCGCCACCGTCGAGACGATCTGATCGGGGTCCCCGGCGGCCCGCACCCCCCACGGGGCCACGCGCAACCGATGTGCCACGTGGGTTGTAAAGTCCCGCAACGACATCGGCGACTCCAGCCGTCCGATGCGGCCCAGTCCCAGCCCGGTAGGGACGGCGGCGAGCTCGACGAGGTCGAAGGCCACCTCCTCGTACGGATGGGCGGCGAGCAGCGCGGCATGCACCGCCGACCGCAGCTGCCGTGGCGCCACCATCTGGACGCGATCCTCGGCCACCTGCTCCAGCGACCCCACCGACCCGATGGCCGGCGATGCACCCGACCCGGGCCGGAACTGACCTGAACCGGTCACCCGCCAACAGCACTCGGTGTAGTCACCGATGGCGCCTGCGCCTGCGGCGAACATGGCCGCGGTCACCGAGTCAGTGGAACCGACGGGCACGAGCACCGTCCAACTGTCGCGGGCGGGGCCCGCCACCGGCTGCATCGGAACCGTGTCGGTCACACCCAAGGCCTGCGCCAACGCATCCGAGACCCCAGGACGAGCGCGATCAGCGTTGGTGTGGGCGGTGTAGAGCGCACATCCGGCGCGGATCAGTCGATGGATCAGCAACCCCTTCGGCGTGTGCGCGCCCACCGTGTCGACACCACGCAGCAGCAGCGGATGGTGAGCCACGATGAGCTCGACACCGCCGCGCACCGCCGTGTCGACCACGGCGTCGGTCACATCGACACACGCCAGCACCGTCGACACCGACTGCTGCGGATCTCCACACACCAGTCCCACGCTGTCCCAGGACTCGGCCAGGTGCGGCGGATAGTGCTCCTCGAGGGCGGCGATGAGATCGGCGAGGACAAGGCTCACAACAATTCCTTCCGGGAAGTCACACGGGCAGGGCGATCACACGGTCAGGTCGATCACACGGTCAGGGCAGGTCACGAGGGCCAGGCGGCCACGAGTTGAGCGACGGCCTGCGCGTCGCGGACGGCGATCCGCAGGTGATCACCGTCGAGTCCGACGAAATTGGCGCAGCTGCGCACGGCGAACCCGCGGCGGGCCAGCTCGTGTTTGACCTCGGTGCCGTGCGGTACCCGCACCAGGACGAACGACGCCGCCGGTGCGCCACACACCTCGATCCCCCGCGCGCGCAACGCCGCAACCATCGACTCGCGTTCGGCGGCGACCATCTGCGCCTGGTGGGCCGCGTAGGCCGCCCCTCGGTCCGACGCCGCTGCCGACAGCGCGGACAGCTGCAAGGTACCCAAAGGCCAGTGCGGGCGGCGTGAGCTCAGCCGCGCGATCACCGCTGGATCCGCCAGCAGGTAGCCCGCGCGTAGGCCGGCCAACGCAAATGTCTTGGTGACGCTGCGGATCACGATCACGTCGGGTGCAGCGAACCCGGCCAACGACTGCGGCTCGCCCGGTCCGGTCGGGACACCGAGGGTGACGTCGGCGAAGGCCTCGTCGACGACGATGATGCGGCCCGGCCGTCGCAGGGCGAGAATCTCCTCACGGGTGTGCAGCACCGAGGTGGGGTTGGTGGGGTTGCCGATGATGACGAGGTCGGCGTCATCGGGTGTCGCCACCGCCGCCAGCGTCCACGGCTCGTCGAGCACGACGTGTAGGACGTCGACACCGGCGGCGAGCAGGGCCCGTTCGGGTTCGGTGAACGACGGTTGAATCAGCGCGGCTGTGCGGCAACCGAGGGCGGGCAGGAGACTGAAACCTTCGGCCGCACCCGCCAACAACAGCACCTCGTCGGCGGTGCGCCCGTGTCGGGCGGCGACCGCGGCGACGGCGGCATCGTGATCGGCGGTCGTCGGATAATGCGCGAGATCAGTGATACGACAACTCAACTCAGCCAGCATCCAGTCCGGTGTGCGGCCACGTACGTTGACAGCGAAGTCGATGAGACCCGGCCCCACATCGGCGTCTCCGTGGCGGCCTCGGGCCGCCAGTTCGTCGCTGGTCACAGGCACCACCCCACCGAATGTCATGGGTATAGAGCCTACGGGGGACAATCAGTAGGTGTCTGCCACCGATACCGCCGACCTGCACAGTCCCCGATCGGCCGCACCCGCCGCGGTCGGCCCCGATCCTGCCGACGGCGGCACAGTGTTGCTGTTCGACCTCGACGGCACGATCACCGACTCGGCCGCCGGCATCGTCGGCAGCTTTCGTCATGCGCTGCGCTCGGTAGGCCACCCGGAGCCCGCCGACGATGTGATCGCCGGCATCGTGGGTCCACCGATGATCGACACGCTGCGGGGGTGCGGTCTCACCGAGGACGCGGCGCACACCGCGATGGCGCATTATCGGTCGCACTACTCCGAAGTGGGTTGGGCGCAAAACGCGGTGTATCCGGGTATGGCTGAGCTCTTGGCCGATCTCGCGGCCGCGGGCCGGACGCTGGCGGTGGCCACCTCCAAGAATCAGGCCACCGCGCACCGGATCCTGTCGCACTTCGGCCTGGTCGACCATTTCGTCTATGTCGCCGGCGCGAGCGGCGACGGTACGCGGCGCGCCAAGTCCGACGTGATCGCTCACGCGCTGTGCGCCCTCGGTGTGCAGCCACGTCGGGGCCCCGATCGCCCCGATGGACTGCCGGTGGTGATGATCGGGGACCGGTCGCACGATGTCGACGGTGCCGCCGAGTTCGGCATTCCGGTGGCGCTGGTCGGTTGGGGGTACTCGCTTCCCGGCGAGGGTGAGCGGGCCCGCTGGCACATCTCGACGGTCGCAGCGCTGCGGGGGGTGCTGGGTGTCTGATCGGTTGCACATCTGCTTCGTGTGTTCGGGCAACATCTGCCGATCGCCCATGGCGCAGAACATTGTTCGTGCCGCAGTGGCCCAGGCGGGGCTGTCGCAGCTGGTGCTGGTGGACAGCTGCGGCATCGGCGCCTGGCACGTGGGCGAGCCCGCCGATGATCGTGCGCGCACCGAGTTGCGTCGGCACGGGTATTCCGACGACCATGTCGCGGCCGTGCTCGGTCGCTCACACGCCGCGGCCGATCTGCTGATCGCCATGGATCGCGGGCACCTGCGGGCGTTGGTGCGCCAGCGGCTCGGGGACCGCACCCGGCTGTTGCGCAGCTTCGATCCGACGGTCGGCGACGACGACCTCGACGTGGTGGACCCGTATTACGGCGGGGCCGACGATTTTGCCCGCGTGCGGGCCGAGATCGAGGCGGCGACCCCGGGGCTCCTCGCGTGGATCACCGAGCAGGTGCGCCGACGCCACCAGGGGTGAGCGGGTCAGGCCTCGGCGGGCTCGATCACGGAGTGGACGAAGGCCATCTTCTCCAGCACCGGACCCGGCAGGACGAAGGGGTAGAGATCCTGGTGTCCCATCGAGCGGTTGATCTGGTTGAGTGACCAGCTCAGCGGCAGCCACCACTCGATGACCCGTTCGAATCCGACGTCGCCGGGCAGGTCGCTGTCCAGTGTCGCCGAGGCCGGGGCCATCGCGAATGCTGCTGCGGTGTCCAGGGTGTCGCGGATGTGCAGGTAGTGGGCGAACGTCTCGGCCCAGTCCTCGGCGGGGTGCATGGTGGCGTAGGACGAGACGAACGTGTCCTCCCACTGCGGGGGCGGCCCCGACGAGTAGTGCCGGTCCAGGGCAGCCTGGTAATCGGCGTCGGGGCTGCCGAACAGTTCGTCGAATCGCGAGCGCTGTGGCCCAGACCCCACGAGAACCATCTGGTAGTAGTGGCCGATCTCGTGGCGGAAGTGTCCGATGAGAGTGCGATACGGCTCGGCCATCGAGACACGGAGCTGCTCACGGTGCACGTCGTCGCCCTCGGCGAGGTCGAGGGTGATGACGCCGTCGGCGTGACCGGTGATCACCGACTGCTCGGCGCTGGACAACAGATCGAAGGCCAGCCCGGTGGCGGGGTCGTCGGTCCGGGCGACGATGGGTAGGCCGAGTTCGGTGAGCTCGAGCACGACGCGACGCTTGGCGGCCTCGGCCACCGCGAACTCCGTCAGCGCATCGGTGTCTCCATCGCCGGGTCGAGTGCGGGTGAGCCGGCATGACTCACACATGGCCTCACCGCCCACCCGCTGGGGCACCAGCCAGTTGCAACTCGCCACCAGGTTGTTGGCGCATCGGATGAGTGCTGTCCCGTCGACCTCGGCGGTGCCGTCGTCACCCACGGTGACGATGCTGCGACTGGGTAGGTGAAAACCCAGTGGCCGTGAACACTTGAGGCACAGGGTGTTCTCGAACGACAGTTGCTGCCCGCAGTTGTGGCAGACGAAGTCACGCATGTGGTCCTTGCTGGTATCGGTGAAGCCGGCCAAACGACCGGTCGGTGCGAACAGCCGGTCAGCCCTGGGCGTTGTGCCCGTCGTGCGCCCCGGTGTCGATCAGAGGCTAACCGAATGGACCTGGAGTTCGAGGCGCCCGAGGGTGCGCGGCGTCTGAGGGTGCCGGGCGACTGAGGTGCGGGGCGTCGGGGCACAACGCTCAGACCGGGCCGAGCGGTAATCTGGACACCATGTCGTGGCTGCGCACCTTCATCCGACCTGGATGGGTGGCGCTCGCGGTGTTCGTCGTCGCATTCACCGCAGCGTGTTTCTGGGTGCTGGCCCCGTGGCAGCTGGGGAAGAACTCCTCCACCGAGCAGCAGAACAACCAGATCAAACGCGCTCAGAAACTCGATCCGGTGCCGATCGATCGCGTGTACTCCGGGACCGGGCCGCTGCCGCGTGAGGCGCAGTGGCGCGAGGTGACCGTCCGTGGCCGATACCTTCCCGACAAGCAGGTGGTGGTGCGTCTGCGATCGATCGACGACAGCCCGGCCTTCGAAGTGGTCACCCCGTTCGTGGCCGACGACGGGCGAACGTTTGCGATCAACCGCGGCTACGTACGGCCGGTGACCGGGACGGCGCTGCCGGCGGTCACCCCTGCGCCCGATGGCCCCACCTCCATCAACGCGCGCGTGCGCGCACCGGAGGGAACCGCACCCGGTCGTGGCGCCCGGGTCGATGCAGGCGTTCTGCAGGTGTACACCATCGACCCGGTCACCATCGGGCGTGCGGTCGAGTTGACCTTGGCGCCGACGTACCTGCAGTTGCGATCAGGGCAGCCGGGCTCGCTCGCCGAGATCCCGTTACCGCAGCTGGATTCGGGACCGTACCTGTCCTACGGGCTGCAGTGGATCGCGTTCGGCGTCATGGCGCCGCTGGGGTTGATCTATTTCGTCCGCTCGGAGGTCAGGCACCGCCGCGCGCAGGCCCAGATCCGCGCGAATGCTCTACTGCACACCGAGACAGACGATCTCGAACCCGAGCAGCAGAGCCCGCTGCCGGGCGATCGGGCAACCGATCAACGCGCGCTCGGCGACGGTCCGGTCACCTCACGGACGGCACGGGGCCGCGAGCGTCGCCGGATGGTGGCAGCGGCATCGACCTCTGGAGTGGGCGGTACCCGGGTCACCGGGGTGATCGGCGCTGGGCCTGACCACGAAGCTGCCCCAGACGCGGTGCGGCGCAAGCTCGCCAATCGCTACGGCGACTGAGGCCGTTGCCCGCGGCGGCCGCCCGACTGCACCCTGCATCGGCTCGCGAGCAGCGCGATCAGCGCCGCTCCCCCGGCGCTGACCGTCTGGACCCGTCGCGACATGCTCACCGCGGCGCGCAGATCGGACACCTCCGGCGCCCGGCCGTCACCCAGGCGCGGCCGCTGTTCCACTCGATGCGGATAGACCGTCGGGCCTCCCAACCCGACACCGAGCGCACCGGCGAACGACGCCTCGACCACCCCGGCGTTCGGGCTCGGATGTGCAGCCGCGTCGGCGCGCCAGGCGCGCACGGCGCCACCACGATCAGGACCCGAGGCCACGACCACCGCGCCGGTCAGTCGGGCCGGGACGTAGTTGGCCACGTCATCCAGACGTGCTGATGCCCAACCGAATCGGAGGTAGCGCGGCGATCGGTACCCGACCATGGCGTCGAGGGTGTTGATCATGCGGTAACCGATCAGACCGGCCGGTCCAGCCATCGCGCCCCACCACAGCGGCGCAACGGTGGCATCAGAGGTGTTCTCCGCCACCGATTCCAGCGCCGCTCGCACCAGCCCGGTCTGATCCAACGACTGCGGGTCGCGGCCGCAGAGACTGGGGATCAACGCACGCGCAGCGTCGACATCGTCGGCTTCGACCGCGTCGGCCACCTGCTCCCCTACCCGCGCCAGCGTGGTTCCGCCGAGGACGGCCCAGGTGGCCGCGGCGGTGGCAGCGAACTCGACCGTTGGTCCACCGCGACGGGTGGGGGCCACCAGCGCAATCACCGCCGACACACTGCCGATGGTGAACATCACTCCGGCACTGCGGTTGTCGCGGTAGACAAGGCGCTCCAGCAACCCGGCCAGCCGGCCCATCCCGGCCACCGGATGACCACGTCTGGGGTCGCCGAACGCACGATCGAGGACGAACCCGACCACCAATCCCAGCGGGCGGGCGTTACGCGCGGAGAACATCATGGCGCTCAGCCTGCCAGCACCGTTCGCTGCCGCGACCGCGGGACTCGTCAGCGACGCCCGCCCAGATGTGGCCGGTAGGCTCCCCGGTATGGCCGGTCGGCGCACACCCACACCGCAGGCGGGTACCCACCCCATCGACAGCGGCACGTGCCGCATCGTCCGCGACGCCGACGGACAGGGCTGGTTGGTGGAGATCAACGGCGTGCAGAGTTCCCATATCGACCTCGACGACCCGTTGCGGTTGGAGTTCGAGTACATGCGGCAGATGGTCGCGGTGATCGAGGCTCGCCACGCGAGCGCCGATCCGTTGCGGGTACTGCACCTCGGGGCCGGCGCGTGCACCTTGCCGCGGTATCTGATCGCCCGCTTTCCCCAGTCCCGGCAGGTCGCCGTCGACGTGGACGGCGCGTTGGCCACCCTCATGCGCGAACAGTTCGACCTGCCCCGAGCCCCGCTGTTGAGGATTCGGGTGGGCGACGCTCGCGCCGTGGTGGAATCACTCAGCGATCACAGCCGCGACATCGTCATCCGCGATGTGTTCGCCGGCGCGCTCACCCCGCGAGGTTTGACGACCACAGAGTTCACCGAGCAGGTACGACGAGTTCTGCGACCCGGCGGGCTGTACCTGCTCAACTGTGCCGATACCCGTGATCTGACCTTGGCACGCTCCGAGATATCAACGGTGGCAGCACAGTTTGCTTCCGTGGCCATGATCGCCGACCCTGCGATGTTCAAGGGCCGTCGCTACGGCAACCTCGTCATCGCCGCCACCGACGGGACACTGTCTGCTGATCCTGGCCTGGTCAAAGATCTCCTGGCCGGCGCGGTACCGGCGCAGATCCGAATGGACGCACGGGAATTCGCAGCCGGCATGCCCGCGCTGCACGATCAGAACTGATCGAGCAAGACGTTCTTGCGCACCTTGCCCATGGCGTTGCGGGGTAGATCATCGACCACCCGCACCTCGCGGGGTCGCTTGTGCACCGAGAGTTGCTGGGCCACATGATCGATCAGGCTCTGGGCGTACTCGGGCCCCGACGTCACGACGTCCTGGCTCTCGGGGGCAGGCACGACGAACGCGACGATCCGCTGACCGAGGTCGGGATCAGGCACACCGACCACTGCCACCTCACCGACCGAATCATGGTCGCGCAGCACCGATTCCACCTCCCCGGCGCCCACCCGGAATCCCCCGGTCTTGATCAGATCGGTGGACATGCGCCCGACGATGCGATGCGAGGCGTCGGCATCGATCGCCGCGACGTCCCCGGTGGCAAACCATCCGTCGCCGCACCAGCTCTGCGCCGTGGCCTCGGGCTGATGGTAGTACCCGCTGCCCAGCATGGGACCGCGAACGAACAGTTGCCCGATCGACTCACCGTCGTGGGGCAGGTCGGTGCCGTGTTCGTCGCAGATCTTGGTCGACACCCCCGCCAGCGGGGTGCCGACCCAGCCCGCCCGACGCACACCGTCGGCCCGTGCGCTGACGGTGATCAGCGTCTCGGTCATCCCGTAGCGCTCGACCACCTCGTGCCCGGTGAGCTCACGCAGCGACTCGAACACCTGGGTCGGCAGCGGAGCACTACCCGAGACCAGCAGCCGCGCCGACCGCAGCGCCGCGGCGTGGGCGGGTTCGGCCGCCACCCGCGACCACACCGTGGGGACCCCAAAGTAGATGGATCCGCCTGCGGCGGCGTACTTCTCAGGGGTGGGACGGACGGTGTGCACCACCGGCGACCCGATCCGCAGAGGGCCGAGCACACCGAGGATGAGCCCGTGAACGTGGAACAGCGGTAATCCATGGACCAGTGTGTCCGACTCGGTCCACGCCCACGCCTGGGCGAGGGCATCAATGCCCGCGGCCAGGGCTCCATGGGAGAGGACCACACCCTTGGGGCGACCGGTGGTGCCCGAGGTGTACATCAGCATCGCGGGACTCTCGGCACCCGGTGCGGGATGTCGATGGAAGGATCGGGCATAGAGCCGCACGGGTAGATGCGGACGACCACGGGCGTCGGCCGGCGCTGACCCGACCCACAGCCGGGCTCCGGAATCGTTGAGCACGTGATCTCGCTCGGCGGGCCCGGAATCGGGCGGGATGGGGATGACCACCACCCCGGCGATGAGAGCGGCCACCACCGCCACGACGGTGTGCAGCGAGGCATCGGCTTCCACGGCCACCCGATCCACTGCACCGAGTCGCTCGGCGGTGGCGGTCGCGGCACCGACGAGGTCTGCGCGCGAGATGTGCTGGTCACCGACGGTGACTGCGGGCGTGGTGTCGTCAGGTGCGGCAGCCACAGCTGCGGGGGTGAGCAACGGAAGAAGCACGGGACCCACTGTCGCACAGGTGGCGCCGGGGGCACAGCTGCTCCTCTGGGTGCTCGGCGCAGGGCCTACGGTGAGGTCATGCGAACCGTGGGGATCGACCTGGCTGCCGAACCGGCCAAGACCGCAGTGGCGACCATCGAGTGGGGCGACGGTGGCGCCGAGGTCGTCTCGATCACCGTGGGTGCCAACGACGACGACATCGTTCGCATCGCCACCGACGCCGACCGGGTCGGCATCGACGCACCGTTCGGATGGCCGGACGCGTTCGTCGAGTTCGTCTCCGCACACCATCGCCACGGCCCACCCTCGTGCGGTCCGCTGAACACCCGGGCCGCGCGCGGGCCGTTGGTCAGGCGCCGAACCGACGATGTGGTGCGCGAACAGACCGGACTGATCCCGTTGAGCGTGTCGGCTGATCTGATCGCGCACGTCGCATTGCGTTGTGTGGGGGTGGTGGCGGCGCTGGGCGTCACCGACCGGGTCAACGGTGTGGCCGTCGAGGTGTATCCCGCCGCCGGCCTGGCGTCGTGGGGGTTGCGCTCACGCGGCTACAAGGGCGCGGCCAATGTGGCCGCACGGGCCGCGCTGATCGACGAGATCAGTTCCGCCGCTCCGTCGTTGCGCTTCGGAGAGTGCATGCAGCAGTGTCGAGACAGCGACGACGCCCTCGACAGTGTGGTGGCGGCGTTGATCGCTCGGGCGGTGGCCGTCGGTGCCACGCGGCCTCCCACCGAACTCGACACAGACGCGCCGAGCCGCGAAGGATGGATTCACCTACCCACCGGGACGCTCGCCGATCTGATCTGATCTGACCTGGGACCTGCGACGAGGCGCGAGCTCACCGTAAACAATTGTGGCTCAACGACTGCCGGGCAACCCGAAGGTTCGGGTGGCGTCGACGTAGATGGACCGCTGCGCATCGCGTGAGGGGGGTAGCAGGTTGTCCACCCATCCGGTGGGATGGGTGGTTGCTCCCACGACAGGCAGGCCCGCGATGGTGAAGTCGGTGACCACCCGGCGCACGTGATTGGCGCTGCTGACCACGACCACGTTGACCGCACCGCGCGCCTTGAGCAGCGGAGCACTGAACAGCGCGTTCTGCACCGTCGACCCAGCCCGTGACTCGACGATGATCCGCGATGCCGGGATTCCGCGCTGCACCAACCAGTTCCGCATCGCGGCGGCCTCGGTGATGCCGCCACGCGGGTTGCCACCGCTGACCACGATCGGCGAGAAAGGTGCGGCGATCGCCTGCAGCCAGGCCGCCCCGAGGCGATCCTGCAGCTCCGGACGGATGGTGCCGTTGTCGAGCAGACCGAACCCCATGACCGCGATACCGGTTCGGGCATTCACCAGCCCCGGAAACGGACTGGGCAGAGTTGCCACCCCGGCCCCGATGGCCCTGAACACTGCGTTGACCCCGGCCGCGGTGGGCGGCGAGACGGCGCCGAGTCTGGCCATCGCAGCGCTGCGGGTGACGAGATCGTAGGCGTAGTCAGCCCAGATCGCCTGGAGGGCAAGGGCTTGCCGGTCGCGCGGAGCGATCCGGACCAACGCGCCGATGTCGCGCAGCGCACCTGGCGTGTCACCGCGGGAGAACTTGACCTGCGCAGAGTTGTAGAGGGTGGTTGTCGGCGGTGGCGCGGCCTGCGCGGCGGGCGCGGCGATCAGTCCGGCCGCGACCGCGATCACGGCTGCCGACCCGATGATGAGGCCGAGTCGACGGATTGGTGACAACACAGACATTGGCGCACTCCAGATTTACCCACGCGGCGCGCGTTGCCTCGCACCACGAGGTGCAAGACGCGCTGCAGCGAGACCGATGGGGTCAGCGTAGTGGGGCTGGTGTGACAAACGAGGTCAGTGTGACAACAGTTACGTCACGAAGACACAACAGGGTGCGGCGAAATCAGTTGGTCGAGCCCGCCGCGGGGTAGGTCGACATCGTCTGATGTGCCGACTCCAGATCGGAGAAGTCCGGGGTGCGGACGGCACCATCGGGCGCCTCGGCAGCGACTTCCGGGGTGGTCGAGTGTGAGAAGAGTCCGTGATATTCCATGTGTTTCCTGTCGTGTTCGCCGGCAACGCGCCGGGCAGACGATCATGATCGAGTGAGCGAGCCACGATGACCGGGCTCAGAGCATCACCTGGCCGACGACCCCGGGCTGGGTCTGAGAGCAACGAGGTGCTGGTGGCCATACCGCCGCGTGGGCGCATGACCGATGTCCCCGATCAGATCGGATCGGATGAGCCAACGCTACACCCGGGCCGGGTGCCAACGACGCAGCCCGCCGCGCCGAGTCGGTTCACGCCCGACGCGGGTCGTGAGCAGTCTGCGATGGTGTCCACCCGCGCCGCTGCCGACAGCACAAGGCGGCCAGCACGCTGCGGGCGAACTCCCGAACTGCTGTTGCCTGGTGCGCGCGGAGGGATTTGAACCCCCGACCGCTGGTGTGTAAGACCAGAGCTCTAACCACTGAGCTACACGCGCGGGACCGACGAATGACATCCGCCACACGACGGTAGAGAACTTAGCGCGCACCGACGTGCCAGGGAAATCGACCTCGGCGGCCCGCAGCTCTGTCGGGGCAGACTCTGTCGGGGCGGACGCTGTCGGCCGCTGAGAGTTCCGGGCACCGGCGGTTCTCACGCGGTGAGGACTGCAGCCGCCGCATCCCAGATGTCGGTCCCGCGCTGTTCACCCGGACCCACCATCTGCGAGTACGCGATCACCCCGTCGACGTCGACGACAAACGTCCCGCGGTTGGCGTAGCCCGCCCGCGAGTTGAACACGCCGTAACTCATCGCGGTGGCACCGTGTGGCCAGAAGTCCGACAGCAGCGGAAAGAGGAAACCCTGCGCCGACGCCCAGACCTTGTGCGTGGGCGGTGGGCACACCGACACCGCGAGCAGCGCGGTGGAGTCTGACTCGAACTGCGGCAGATGATCTCGGAGATAACCCAATTCGCCTTCGCAGGTGCCCGTGAAGGCGAGCGGGAAGAACACCACCAGCACCTTCTTGGTCCCTCGGTGCGCACCCAGCGAGACCCGCCGGTTGTTCTGATCGCGTAGCTCGAAATCGGGTGCCCGCACACCGACAGCCAAGGGCCCCGCAGGCAGCGAACCCGGGACGCCGCGCGACACCTCGCCGCGCGCCTCCAGCGATTCGACCATCACCGCATCTGGCCGACCCGCAACGCCGACCGGATCGACAGCCGCTGCATCGTGGGCAGCATTGTCGCGGCCGATCTCGACCTGCTCGGTCATTGTCGCTTCGCCGACCGCGACTTCGGCTGGACCAGACGCGATCCCGACCAGTCACCGAGGTTGATGGCCGAGGTCTGTGTGAGGCCCGCGGTGGGCGCGGCCTCGGCGATCTCGGCGGGATCGACGTAACCGGGGATGCCGGTCTTCGGCGACAACACCCACACGTATCCGTCGTCGGCGAGCGGCCCAATCGCATCCATCAACGCGTCGACGAGATCGCCGTCGCCTTCCCGCCACCACAGCAACGCCACGTCGATGACGTCATCGGAGTCCGGGTCGAGCATCTCGGCCCCGATGGTGTCCTCGATGTCTGCTCGCAGGTCGTCGTCGGTGTCGTCGTCCCACCCCAGTTCCTGCACAACCATGCCTGAAGCGAATCCGAGCTTCTCGGCGCGATTACCATCTGCGGCGGCAACCAACGCGTGCGACCTCCTGTTGTCGTGCGGCCCGCGCGCGATGACCCTCGAGTCGCGTTGCCGTCGATTACAAGACAACAGCCAACAAGGCCAAGTTGCAAGCCGAGTCCGCACCGCGACCCCCGCGAGACATCGGCGATGTCGGACCGACACCCGGGCGGCGAGAGCCTGCGGGCCCGAACACGGCTCCGCCGCAGCAACGACAGTCGGCTCAGCCGCAGCAACAACAGACGGCTCAGCCGCAGCAACAACAGACGGCTCAGCCGCAGCAACAACAGACGGCTCAGCCGCAGCAACAACAGACGGCTCAGCCGCCGGGTGCGGGAGCGGGTGTGGTGGACGCAGTCCGCGGCGCCGGGCGACGCGCGGCGAACGCACTACACGCGGCGACCACCGGATCGCGGGAGCGAGCCCAATTGCCCGATGCGGTGTTGAGGGCCTCGATCTTCTTGGTCCGGATCGCAGCCACCACATCTGCTCCGCGTGCGACCAACGCCTGAGCCGCGGTACGCAGCGCCTGGGTCGATTCGTCGGTGATGGCCCCGGTGATCGCAGCCCCACCCCGGCCGATCTGATCAGCCGCGCCGCGGTCGGCTCCGGCGAGTTCAGCGAAGGACTGCGTGGCGTTGAGTCGGTCGACGAAAGCGTTGTACGCCCGCAACATCGAGACCAGCTGCGTCCGCACCGTCGAGCAGAGTGCGTAGTCGGCGGCTTGGACGCGGGCCAGCTTGCGTGCCTGCTCGGTCGAGGCCGCATCGGCGCGATAGGCGCTGACCGCCACCTCGTTTCCGCGCGCAGAGCCATCGAGTTCGTCGGTACAGCCGGCCAGCGTGACCACGACCGCACACGCCGCGACCACCACGCCGACAAGCCGCACGGTGGTGCTGCGGCGTGGCGCGGACCGAGGTTTCACACGCTGCATAGTGCCCCAGCCCGACGATCAGCGACAACCGCGCAGTGGCTTCGCCGCCATTCGGTCGTCACATACGGCACGATTGGTGACGTACGTCGCGCTCGGCCGTTCACCTGTGACCGCACGCGCCGTCACCACGCACGGGCGATCACCCACTTGCCCGCGGCGGCGTCCGCGAACCGAACTCGGCATCACCCATGCCGATCACGAGAAGGAGTTGTCCACCAGTGACCCAGCAGAGCGCACCGGCCGCGCGTCCCGGCGGCGGAGACCGAGTCCGCGTCATCCGGGAAGGTGTCGCGTCCTATCTCCCCGACATCGACCCGCAGGAGACCGACGAATGGCTGGCGTCCTTCGACGGACTGCTCGAGAACGCCGGACCCGGGCGCGCGCGCTACCTGCTGTTGAGACTGCTCGAACGCGCCGGTGAGAAGCGGGTCTCCATCCCGGCGTTGACCTCGACCGACTACGTCAACACCATCCCGACCGAGAACGAACCGTGGTTCCCCGGCGACGAGGACGTCGAACGGCGGTTCCGAGCGTTCATCCGGTGGAATGCCGCGATCATGGTCCACCGCGCGCAGCGACCCGGTGTCGGTGTCGGCGGCCACATCTCCACCTACGCGTCCTCGGCCGCGCTCTACGAGGTCGGCTTCAACCACTTCTTCCGCGGACAGGATCACCCCGGCGGCGGCGATCAGATCTTCATCCAGGGCCATGCCTCCCCCGGCATCTACGCCCGCGCATTTCTTGAGGGCCGGATCGACGAGGCCCGGATGGACGGTTTCCGACAAGAACACAGCCACGCCGGCGACGGGGGTGGGTTGCCGTCGTACCCACACCCGCGGTTGATGCCGGACTTCTGGCAGTTCCCCACCGTCTCGATGGGGCTCGGGCCGATGAACGCCATCTATCAGGCGCGGTTCAACAACTACCTCCACGATCGCGGCATCAAAGACACCACCGATCAGCACGTGTGGGCGTTCCTGGGCGACGGAGAGATGGATGAGCCCGAGTCACGCGGCCTCGCCCACGTCGCCGCCACCGAGGGTCTGGACAACCTGACCTTCGTGGTCAACTGCAACCTGCAACGGCTTGACGGCCCGGTCCGCGGCAACGGAAAGATCATCCAGGAGCTCGAGTCCTTCTTCCGCGGCGCCGGCTGGAACGTGATCAAGGTGGTGTGGGGTCGCGAGTGGGACGCCCTGCTGCACGCCGATCGCGACGGCGCTCTGGTCAACCTGATGAACACCACTCCCGACGGCGACTTCCAGACCTACAAGGCCAACGACGGAGCGTTCGTGCGCGAGCACTTCTTCGGTCGTGACCCGCGCACCAAAGAACTGGTCCGCAACCTCACCGACGCCGACATCTGGAACCTCAAGCGCGGCGGGCACGACTACCGCAAGGTGCACGCCGCCTACGCGATGGCCATGGCGCACAAGGGACAGCCCACGGTGATCCTCGCCCACACCATCAAGGGCTACACCCTGGGCAAGCACTTCGAAGGCCGCAACGCCACCCACCAGATGAAAAAGCTGACCCTGCAGGATCTCAAGGACTTCCGCGATTCCACGCGCATTCCGATCAGCGACGCGCAGCTGGAGGAGAACCCGTACCTGCCGCCGTACTACCACCCCGGCCTCGACGCGCCCGAGATCCAGTACATGCTCGATCGGCGCGCCGCGCTCGGCGGGTTCCTGCCGCGGCGCCGCACCGTGACCCGGCCCTTGGAACCCAAGACCGACGGTGTCATCGCGGCGATGGCCAAGGGCTCAGGCAAACAGCAGGTGGCCACCACCATGGCTGTCGTGCGGGTGTTCAAGGAACTGTTGCGCGACAAGGAGATCGGGAGTCGAATCGTCCCGATCATCCCCGACGAGGCGCGCACCTTCGGCATGGACTCGTGGTTCCCGTCGCTGAAGATCTACAACCGGCACGGACAGCTCTACACCTCGGTCGACGCCGATCTGATGCTGGCCTACAAGGAGAGCGAGATCGGCCAGATCCTGCACGAGGGCATCAACGAGGCCGGATCGACGGCATCGTTCACCGCGGTGGGCACCTCCTACGCCACGCACGACGAGCCGATGATCCCGCTGTACATCTTCTACTCGATGTTCGGTTTCCAACGCACCGGCGACGGATTGTGGGCGGCGGCCGATCAGATGGCGCGCGGCTTCGTACTCGGCGCCACCGCCGGCCGGACCACCCTGACCGGCGAAGGCCTACAACACGCCGACGGCCATTCGCCACTGCTGGCGTCGACGAATCCAGCTGTGGTGGCCTACGACCCGGCCTACGCCTACGAGATCGCCCACATCGTCGTCGACGGCCTGCGTCGGATGTTCGGCCCGGACCCGGAGAACGTGTACTTCTACATCACGGTCTACAACGAGCCGATCGCCCAGCCCGCGCAACCGGCCGACCTCGACGTCGCTGGGCTGCTCAAGGGAATCTATCTGTGTCACCGGGCGCCGGCCGGCAAGACACATCGGGCGAACATCCTCGTCTCCGGGGTGACGATGAGCGATGCCAAGCGCGCCCAGGAATTGTTGGCCACCGACTTCGACGTCGCCGCCGACATCTTCTCGGTCACCTCGTGGAACGAACTCGCCCGCGACGGCATCGCTCACGAACGAGCGGTCCTGCGTCAACCCGACGGCGAGCACCCCGCACCGCATGTCACGACCGCGCTGGCCGACTCCCTGGGGCCGCTGGTCGGGGTCAGCGACTTCATGCGCGGTGTGCCCGAACAGATCCGGGCGTGGGTGCCGGGCACCTACCTGACCCTGGGTGCCGACGGGTTCGGATTCTCCGACACCCGACCGGCCGCGCGCCGCTTCTTCAACATCGACGCCGAGTCGATCGCGGTGGGCGTGCTGGTGGCACTGGCTCGGGACGGATCCATCGAACCGGCGGTGGCCGCCGAGGCCGCGCGTCGGTACCAGATCACCGACGTGCTGGCCGCACCAGAACAGACCTCAGACCCCGGCGTGGCCTGACCGGTCACGCACCGCTGATCGAGGTCCCATCAGGCGAGGTCACACACCCTCTACATTGGGTGTGTGACCGAGTCCTCCCAGGCAGCGTCCCCTCCACCGCCGTCCTCTCCAGAGCCGTCCTCTCCGGCGGTGTCCTCTCCAGAGCCGTCGACTCCGGCGGTGTCGACTCCGGGGATGGCCCCGCCGGAGTCCTCCGATCCCGCACCGTCCCCATCGGGCCAGAGCACGACCGAGGTGTTCCGGGCTCGCGGCGCCCGGGTGCCGGCGCCGGCCAACGTCCACGACGCGCTGCCCGACACGCTGTTGCGGCGCGTCAAGCAGTACAGCGGGCGATTGGCCACCGAGGCCGTGCACTCGATGCAGGAACACCTGCCCTACTTCGCCGACCTCGAGGCCGGGCAGCGCGCCAGCGTGCAGCTGGTGGTACAGACCGCAGTGGTCAACTTCGTCGAATGGCTGCAGGACCCCGAAGGCAACGTCACCTTCACCGTGCAGGCATTTCAGGTGGTGCCCCAGGACCTGACCCGACGCATCACGTTGCTGCAGTCGGTGGACATGGTCCGCGTCGCCATGGAGTTCTTCGAGAAGTGGCTACCTCTGCTGGCCCGCAACGAGGCGCAATTGCGCGCGCTGACCGAAGCGGTGTTGCGGTACGGCCGCGAGATCGGGTTCGCCGCTGCGTCTGTCTACGCCGCAGCCGCCGAAAGCCGGGGTGCGTGGGACTCGCGCCTGGAGGCACTCGTCGTCGACGCCGTGGTGCGCGGCGACACCGGACCCACATTGTTGTCGCGGGCTGCGGCCATCAACTGGGATGCAGACGCATCTGCCACCGTCGTCGTGGGATATCCGCCGCCGGAACAGAACGTGTCGGTTCCGTTGGTCATCCACACCACCGCTCGCGAACACGGCCGATCGGCACTGTCGGTCGTCCAGGGCACATATCTGGTCACCATCGTCAGCGGCGAACTGCAGAGCACCGATCCGTTCGCCGTCGAGCTGCTACGTCATTTCGCCGACGCTCCGGTGGTGTTCGGACACACCACACCCACGCTCAGCGCGGCTCACTCCAGTGCCACCGAGGCCCTCGCCGGCATCGAGGCGGTGGAGGGCTGGCCAGGTGCCCCGCGGCCGGTGCACAGCTGGGAGTTGTTGCCTGAGCGTGCGTTGCTCGGTGATCAGGCCGCAGTGCGCACGCTGAACGAGTCGTTCGTCATGCCGCTGGCCAAGGGCGGAGACACCCTCACCGCCACCCTCGACGCCTACCTCGACTCCGGCGGTTCGGTCGAGTCATGCGCTCGGGAGCTGTTCGTTCATCCAAATACCGTGCGCTATCGCCTCAAGCGCATCGCAGAGGTGACGGGTCGCGATCCGACCAATCCGCGTGACGCTTACGTGCTGCGGGTGGCATCAACGGTCGGCAGATTGGCACATGTTCGACACGAAAGGCGCACATAGGCCCCATGAGTCACACCAGTCACAGGCATTCTGGTCTCGGTTACACCGGAATCGATATGAGACTGTGCTATATCACGAGTTTCGATCCGATGACAAAGGAGACACACCCGCGCAGTCGTTTGTAGGTTCCCCACAAAACGCCGCGACAAGGTTCATCGCCCCCAACACCATCAAACGGGCACCCCAGGGTGTTCTCTTAGCGAGTGCTCAGTTTGCTAGCGCCCGGTCAGGGCTCACAGGTACCCGGAATGCTCGAGCCGTGGCTGGAGTTGCCCGGCGTCAGAGATCAGGTCGCCACGTGGTCGAAGCTGTCAGGCCTCGAGCTCGAGCGCCTCGGGACCACCGCGTCGGCCGAGGAGATCACCGACACCGCAGTCACGCAGCCGTTGGTCGTGGTCGCGGCACTGCTGGCCTACGACGAGCTGACCAAGCGGATCGGCATCCCTGAGCCCATGATTGTCGCCGGCCACTCGGTCGGCGAGTTGGCGGCCGCCGCCATCACCGGCGTCATAAGTCGCGACGAGGCCGTGACCCTGTCTGCGGTTCGCGGTCGCGAGATGGCGCGGGCATGCGCGCTCACTCCCACCACGATGGCCGCGATCCTTGGCGGCGAGGCAGACGTGGTCCTGGCCCGCCTCGACGAACTGGGGCTGATCCCGGCCAACCGCAACGCCGCCGGACAGATCGTCGCCGCCGGGCCGATCGCCGCGATCGAGGAACTCATCGCCCATCCGCCCGAGAAGGCGCGCATCCGGGCCCTGCCGGTGGCCGGCGCGTTCCACACGCGCTACATGCAGCCTGCGCAGCAGGCGGTGGCCGAGGCAGCTGCCGCGATCGTCCCGCAAGATCCGACCGCCACCCTGCTGTCCAACCTCGACGGTGTGCCGGTCGCCTCCGGCGAGGACGCTCTGGACAAGCTGGTCAACCAGGTGACTCGCCCGGTGCGCTGGGATCTGTGTTCAGCGACCATGCGCGCGGCCGAGGTCACCCACATCGTCGAGTTGGCCCCAGCGGGCACCCTCGCCGGCATCGCCAAGCGCGAGATGAAGGGCGTCCCGGCGATCACGCTCAAGACCCCCGACGATCTCGACGCCCTCTCAGAACTTGGATAGCGGCGACCGCAACGCGGTCGCCCCCGGAAGGACGAGCCCACCGGCCGTCTGTCCAAACGGTGCGTAGCCACGCACCGCTCCGGAGCTCATGTGCAGGACACGAACAAACAAGAAGGGAGCCACACAGTGGCGACTCAGGAAGAACTCATTGCCGGCATCGCGGAGATCATCGAAGAGGTCACCGGTATTGAGCCCTCCGAGGTCACGCTCGACAAGTCCTTCGTCGACGACCTGGACATCGACTCGCTGTCGATGGTCGAGATCGCGGTTCAGACCGAGGACAAGTACGGCGTGAAGATCCCCGATGAAGACCTCGCAGGTCTGCGCACCGTCGGCGACGCAGTGGCCTACATCCAGAAGCTCGAGTCCGAGAACCCGGAGGCCGCTGCAGCGATCAAGGCTCAGGTCGACAAGAAGGCTGAGTGACGTAATTGACCTCCTCGCTTCGCGAATTCTCAACTGCGGCAGGGAACTTCCCTAGCATTGTGGTGACTGGACTGGCCATCACGACGTCCGTGGGAGAGGATCTCGACTCCACCTGGAAGGGTCTGCTCGCCGGCGAGTCCGGCATCAAGGCCCTCACCGACGACTGGATCGTCGAGTACGACCTGCCGGTGCGCATCGGTGGCAAACTCGTCAAAGATCCCGCCGACGAGGTGTCTCGGGTCGAGGCACGCAGGATGAGCCACGTCGAACGCGTGGCTCATGTGCTGAGCAAGCGACTGTGGGATCAGGCCGGCGATCCCGATGTCGATCCCGACCGCCTTGCGGTCGTCATCGGCACCGGTATCGGCGGTGGCGACTCGCTCGTCGAAGCACACACGTCGATGATGAGCACCGGCAACTACCGCAAGATCTCGCCGCTGACCGTCCCGATGGCGATGCCCAACGGAGCAGCGGCAGTGGTCGGACTCAACGTCGGCGCTCGCGCGGGCGTCATCACTCCGGTCTCGGCGTGCTCGTCGGGATCGGAGGCCCTCGCCCACGCCTGGCGGCAGATCGTGCTGGGCGAGGCCGACATGGTCGTCGCCGGTGGCATCGAAGGGCTCATCGGGCCCGTACCCATCGCCAGCTTCGCGATGATGCGCGCGATGAGCACCCGAAACGACGATCCGGCCGCAGCATCACGCCCCTTCGACACCGGGCGTGACGGGTTCGTGTTCGGCGAGGCCGCGGCCATGCTGATCATCGAACGCGAAGACCACGCCCGCGCTCGCGGCGCACACATCCACGCTCGACTGTTGGGAGCGGGCATCACCTCCGATGCCTACCACCTGGTGGCTCCCGACCCCGAGGGCAAAGGCGCCGCTCGGGCCATGCAGCGCGCCCTGCAGACCGCCGGACTCGTACCGTCGGACATCACGCACGTCAACGCGCACGCGACCTCGACCTCCATCGGAGACATCGCCGAGGCGCGCGCCATCAAGTCGGCGATCGGCGACCAGGCTGCGGTCTACGCACCCAAGTCGGCGCTCGGGCACTCCATCGGCGCAGTGGGTGCACTCGAATCGGTCCTCACCGTCAAGAGCATCGAGGACGGGGTCATACCCCCCACCCTCAACCTCACCGACCAGGACCCCGAATGCGACGTCGACGTCGTTGCGGGCGAACCCCGCTACGGCGCAATCGACTACGCCATCAACAACTCATTCGGATTCGGTGGGCACAACGTTGCGCTCGCCTTTGGACGGTACTGACACCACCGCACCGTAGTTGCGTGCTCGCGGCACTCGCCGACACCCATAGGAGAAATCGATGACCACCATGGCTCCGATCACCACGGCCGAGGAATCTGCCGATCCGCGCGACCCCTTGCTGCGACTGACCAACTTCTTCGACGAAGGCTCGATGTCGCTGCTCCACCCCCGGGACAAGTCCGGAGTGCAGGCCGCTGTCGGACGCGTCAACGGAGTGCGGACCATCTCCTACTGCACCGACGGCACCGTCATGGGTGGCGCCATGGGTGTCGTCGGTTGTGCCCACATCGTCAACGCGATCGATGCCGCCATCGCCGAACAGGCACCCGTGGTCGGCATCTGGCACTCCGGGGGCGCTCGACTCGCCGAAGGTGTCGAAGCTCTCCACGCCGTTGGCAAGGTCTTCGAGGCCATGGTCCGCGCGTCGGGATACGTACCGCAGATCTCCGTGGTGGTCGGCTTCGCCGCCGGCGGCGCCGCCTACGGTCCGGCGCTGACCGACATCGTGATCATGGCTCCGGCCGGTCGCGTGTTCGTCACCGGACCCGACGTGGTCAAGAGCGTCACCGGCGAGCAGGTCGACATGGAGTCCCTCGGCGGCCCACTCACCCACGGCAAGAAGTCCGGCGTCAGCCACATCACCGCCGACTCCGAACCCGACGCCCTGTGGCGGGCTCGCCGGCTCGTCGGCACCTTCAGCCAGCAGGGCCATTTCAGTCGCCAGCACGCCGAGGCCGGCGACGCGGATCTCAAGGCGCTCCTGCCCGAATCGAATCGGCGCGCCTACGACGTCCACCCGATCGTCACCACCCTTCTCGACACCGAGCTCGCCGCCGACGGCGAGACCGAGATCTCCTCCTTCGAAGAGATCCAGGCCAAGTGGGCGCCGAACATCGTGGTCGGCTTCGGTCGGCTGTCGGGCCGCAGCGTCGGCGTCATCGCCAACAACCCCCTGCGCATGGGTGGTTGCCTCAACTCGCTGAGCGCCGAGAAGGCGTCACGCTTCGTCCGCCTGTGTGACGCCTTCGGCATCCCGATGATCGTGCTCACCGACGTCCCCGGATACCTGCCCGGCGTCGGCCAGGAATGGGACGGCGTCGTGCGCCGCGGCGCCAAACTGCTGCACGCGTTCGCCGAGTGCACGGTTCCTCGCGTCACCCTCGTCACCCGCAAGATCTACGGTGGCGCCTACATCGCGATGAACTCGCGCGCCCTCGGCGCCACCGCCGTGTTCGCTTGGCCCGGTTCGGAAGTCGCCGTCATGGGCGCCAAGGCTGCCGTGGGGATCCTGCACAAGAAGGCACTCGCCGCCGCACCCGAGGCCGAACGCGAAGCGCTGCACGATCGCCTCGCCGTAGAACACGAAGCCATCGCCGGTGGTGTGGGTCGCGCCCAGTCGATTGGCGTCGTCGACGAGATCATCGACCCTGCAAAGACCCGCAGCATCATCGCCGAAGCACTCGCCTCGGCACCCGCCCGACGTGGACGGCACAAGAACATACCTTTGTGATCTGCGCGGATCTGCCACGACGACGAATGCCCCCGGCAACCAGCCGGGGGCATTCGCGTTCTGCCACAATTCTGCGGGCTCGGGTCAGGACGGTGTGCGCGTGCTTGTGTCCGGGCTGACGAGGAGCGCAGCGACAACATGAGGGAGGCGGGAGGACGCGAGCCACGAGCGCGCAGACCCGCGCGAGAGAGGCGTCCGCGCGGACAACTCAGCCGACGCGCTGGTGCAGCCAGGTGACCTCAGCACCCGCGCCGCCCATCCGGTAGGGCTCCAACGCCTCGTCCCACGCCGTACCCAGGGCAATGTCGAGTCGACCCACCAGGCCGGCGCCATCGGATTCGGCGTCGATCATGGCGCGCAGCTGCAACTCGCCGATGATCACATCGCCGTTGGCGCTCATCGAACCCCGCCACAAACCGAGACCCGGTACGTGACAGAACCTTTCGCCGTCCACACCCTCGCTGGCGTTCTCGGTCACCTCGAAACGCAACGCCGACCACTCGCGCAGCGCGTTGGCCAACCGAGCGCCGGTGCCCACCGGACCGGTCCAGTCGACCGTGGCTCGCTGCAGACCCGGCGAGGCTTCCTGCGCGGACCATTTCAGGTTCGCGCGAGCATCGAGGGTCGACGAGAGAGCCCACTCCACGTGTGGGCACAAAGCAGTCGGCGACGAGTGCACGTAGACCACACCCGTCGTCAGATCAGCGAACTGCGACAGAGCACGCACTGTTCCCACCTCCGGTTTCGACGAGGATCGTCTTCCCCAACTACCTCGCGCGACCGATGTGGATAGCACAGACGCTGCGCTAAGTGTGCCTCATGTGGGCCGTGTTGCGCCAGTGTTTGTTGTGACGCATGAGTGGATACGCGATCAGCGGGACGCCTGGGATGCCCGGATGTCGGCGACCACCGCAGCGTTGAACTGCGACCACAGTGGCTTGGCCCACGATCCGAAGGGCCGATCGGTCAGCACCACGCAGGCGCCGCCGAGATCCGGATCGACCCACAGGAACGTACCGGCCTGACCGAAGTGACCGAAGGTCCGTGGCGAGTTGGTCGCCGCCGTCCAGTGCGGGCTCTTGTGACCGCGGATCTCGACACCGAGCCCCCAGTCGTTGGGACGATGACGTCCGAACCCGGGGACGAAACCGTCTAGGCCTGGGAAGTGAACCGACGTCGCATCGGCGAGCGTCTCACGTGCCAGCAGCCGCGGCATCAGCAGTTCGGCGGCAAAGCGGGCCAGGTCGTCGACACACGAGTACGCCCCGGCACCGGCCGTCCCGATCAGTCGAGTCGCCCCCAGCTCGAGGGGGCTACACACCGCCTCGGCCAGGTAGTCGGCGAAGCCGATCCCCGTGGCCCGTTCGAGCACCTGCGCCAACACGTCGAAACCGGAGTTGGAGTAGATCCGCTGCGTGGCCACGGCAGCCTGCGGCCCCGATCCCTCGAACGGCAGACCCGATGCGTGCGCTAGGAGGTGCTCCACCGTCGAGCCGGTCGGGCCCGCTGCGGTGTCGAGCGCCAGCGCCCCCTCCTCCACCCCGACGAGCACCGCGTAGGCAGTCAGCGGTTTGGTGACCGACGCCAACGCGAACTCCGAACCGGTGGGTCCGAACGTCTCGACCACCGCGTCCCCGACGATCACTGCCGCAGCCACGGAATCGACCGGCCAGGACGCGAGCTGATCCAACACAGTCATCCCCCGATCCCATCACGTCGCCGTCACGCGCCGCGCGCAGGAGACCTCAGATGCGATGTTCGGTCAGTGCCGAGTCCGATCCTCCGTAGGCGGCGCGCAGATCAGGTTTTCGGACCTTGCCGGTAGCCGTTCGGGGCAGTTCCGACAACACCACCACGTCCTTGGGATGTTTGAATCGAGCCAACCGCTGGTCGAGGAACACGGTGAGGTCGGCCACGCTCACCTGCTCACCGCTGGTCACCACGACTGCGATCGGCACCTCGCCCCAGGTCGGATCGGACCGGCCGATCACCGCCGCCTCCACGATCAGCGGGTGATCGGCCAGCACGTTCTCCAGCTCTGCGCAGTAGATGTTCTCCCCGCCGGAGATGATCATGTCCTTCTTCCGGTCGACCACGTAGACGAAGCCCTCGTCATCCACGCGCACCAGATCACCGGAATGGAACCAGCCGCCGTCGAACGCGGCCGCGGTGCCCTGAGGGTTGTTCCAGTACCCGAGCATCAAACCTGTTCCACGGTAGACGATCTCACCGACCTCACCGGGAGCCACATCGTTCATCTCGCTGTCGACCACGCGCGCCTCCACCGACTCGACAACCCGCCCTACCGAGCCGATCTTGCGCAGCGAGTCCACCCCTCGCAGACAACACGTCACCGGCGACATCTCGGTCTGCCCGAACATGGCCAGGTTCTCCGCATCCGGGAAAGCCTGTGCCATCGCTCGCAACACCGCGTCCGACGCCGGCGCGGCACCCCAGCTCAAGGTGCGCAACGCCAGTGTCCGCGGACGCGCGAGCTGAGCCGCACACACCAGTTGCCACTGCGCAGGGACCAGGAACACCGACGTGGTCCGATCGGCCTGCGCGGTGTCGAGGAAGACGTCGGGATCAAACGCCCCCAACGGCTGGATGAGCATCACAGCGCCCACGTGGATGCTCGGTGCGAAGCTGACGATGCCGGCGATGTGGAACATCGGCACCACACACGACGGTCGGTCCTGGGCGCCGATCGGACTCGCATGCAGCGCAGTCATGGTCTGCGACATGATGTTCGAGTACGACAGCATCGCGCCCTTGGGGCGTCCGGTGGTACCAGAGGTGTACATCAGCAGCATCACCGATTCCTCGGGGACATCGACGACCGGTGCGGGGTCGCCCACCTCGTCGGTCAGGGCCTCGAACGACTCGTGCTCGCCGAGCACGTCGGGCACCCCGGTGACGACGAGGTGCCGCACCGAACCACACCGTTGGGCCACTGCGGTGGCCAACTGCACCAGGGGCGCATCGGCCACGAGCATCTTCGCCGCGCAGTCGTCGACGATGAACGACACCTCCGCCGGGGTCATCCTGAAGTTGACCGGGACCGCGATCGCCCCGATCCGGTTGACCGCCACCACGATCTCGAGATACTCGGGCCGATTGAGCATGAGGACCACAACGCGATCACCGAAACCGATCCCGCGACGGGCCAACGCCGACGCCAACGCATCGGTGCGCCGTTCGAGTTGCGCCCACGTGGTCACCTCCCCGAGGAACGACAGCGCCGGTGCGTCCGGCGTCATCCGCGCATGGCGGCGGATGCTGGTGGTCCAGGTGTGCCGTCGCGACCGCATCGGCTCCCCTATCGGTGAGATGTCCGTGCGATCGACATGTGGTGCCACCATGGCTGATCTCCTCGACGCCGTCGGTTCGTGTCTCGATCATGCCCGCCAGTGCGATCAGACAGACACGAGTCGCCGATGTCGTTGTGGCCGCGACCAACTCGCGGGCCCAGAGGTCTGTGTCCAGCGGTATGCTCGTGAGCACTCGTCGCGGGCCGAGTGGATCGAGATGACCATGGCTGCGCTGACCGAACGATTCCCCGCCTACTGCCCACACGGCCATCGACTCGGTGCGCGACGGATGCTGGTGGGGTGGGACAACGTGTGTGACCCGCCCCAACGGATCTGGGTCTGCGTGCGCTGCAGTGCGGTGACCTACCGGGACACCGCCAGGCTCGACTTCGACCTGGACCCAGACCATGACCTCCACACTCCAGACGAGGTCTGATGTCTGGGGTCTGGGCGCGGCGTCGGAATGCCGCGCGCAACCGCCGATACGGTGCACGAGGGGTGCACGCCACAAGGCATAGTTGACCCGTGCACACCGAGGACCGACGCGAAGCGGCGACCACCGCCGCCCGTTCCGCCGGTGACTTGCCTGTACGTGGCTCGCTGGCACCGGATGCGAACACCGACGCCGCACGACCTGACCACGCGGCGGAGTCTGAGCGCACCTACCTGACGCAGCCCACCGCGCAGACCGATCCCGCCGCGCCCGGGTCGACGCACACGGCTGCGGCGTCTGCGGTGTCACGCCGAACGCGGTTCGATGGCTGGGCCCGAGGCGTCACCGGGCACTTCGATGCACGTACGGCCGCGGTGGTCCTGAGCACCAGTGGTGCGCTGCCGCTACCCCTGTTCGCGTTGGTGCAGCCCTCGCTGATCCGGCCCGGCGGGCTACCCGCACTCGGGGTCATCTGGTTGTTCACCCTGGTGGTGTTCACCACCTCGGTGCTCCTGGGCCGCCTCTCCGACCGGATGTTCAGCATCTTCGGACTCATCGGCATGGCCGGGATCGCCGGGTCGGCCTACCTCGTCGACGAACCCGCCACCTCGGGGGTCATCACCACTCTGCTGGCCGCCATCCCGGCCATCGCCGCCATGTCGTCGTCCCGCTCGGTGGTCATCGGGTTCTCCCTGTTCGCCGTCGCGCTGGCGGTCCTGGTGGCCTTCACCGCTGCCACTTCGATGGCCGGAGTGCTGGTGCGCAGCGGGGCGGGCGTGGCCAACGTGATGGTCCCGGTGTTCGTCGTCGCCGCACTACGCGGATCACTCGAGGTGACCATGCAGCGCTATGCGGTGTTAGGCAACACCGATCCGCTCACCGGGCTGCTCAACCGCCGCGGATTCCTCGAACGCAGCCCAGACGTACTCGCGACCATCGCCGGCGCCGGCGCTCAGGTGGGTTTCCTGCTGATCGACGTGGATCACTTCAAGTCCGTCAACGATCGCCTCGGCCACGCCGGCGGTGACGCCGTTCTCGTCGACACCGTGCAGGCGATCGTCTCGGCCGCACCGGCGGATGCGCTGATCGGGCGGTTCGGTGGCGAGGAGTTCGTCGTGATGTGCGCGACCAGCGGGCCGCCCGACCTCGCCGCAACGGCCGAACAGATCCGCAGCGCAGTCCCGCGCCGGTCACCGGTGACCGTCAGCATCGGCGCAGTGGCCGCAGCCCTCACCTGCGACCGCGCTGGGTCCACCAACGTGGCCGGCGTGATCGATCACCTGACACATCTCGCCGATCGTTGGGTGTACGTGGCCAAGAGCGCAGGCCGCGACCGGGTGGTGTGCCTGGGGTCCTCGCCGGTGCACGTGGTCACCGGAACCGCGACCCCCCCGCACCTACGCGTGCGCGGCTTCTCCTCGTGACACGCGCCGTGGACGAAGGCACGCGCGGACGCGCTCGGCGTCGGTGAGCATTCCCGGGGCGAGTTGCTCGGCCTCCAGGCACATCTGAGGCCAGACCCCGGGATCGGCATCGGACTCGATCTCGGTCCGATCCCACCACATCAGTCGAGTTCGGTACCGCTCATCCGGATACGCAGCCGGTGCCACGGTCTCGTCGATGCGGCCACCGGAACTCCCCCAGACCCGCAGGATGTAGTCGGCTGCCGTCGCCATCAGATACCGAGTGCCCAACAACCCCAGCGACGCCAGCGCCTGCCGGGCAAGCAGCGCCGACACCGCCGGGCCGTCGCAGACGCGGGGCGCGACCCAGGCTGTCTTCACCTCCGCCACCCCTTCGGCCAAGCGCTTGTCGACCGCGGCGACCACCGCCGACTGTGCGTGGTTGCCGGCCCACTCACCGACCGCATGTGATTGATCGACCGCGGTGTAGGGACCCTGGATCCGGACGCCGCCGCACACGCCGTCGGCGTCGAGTACGGCGTAGAAAAGCGCGGTGTCATGGCCGTCGAGGATCGCCGCGTGATCCAGCGCCACCTCTACCCCGCGAGCGCGATAGACCGCTCGTGCCCCGTCGAGGTAGTCCCGCCACAAACGAGGCTGCGACGCCGGCGTGGCGGCGATGAGTTCACATTTGCTGAGCGGATCCCGGAATCCGACCGGGAACTCCCCGGGCTCGAAATATGTCCAACCGGGAAACTGTGCTGCATTTGTGGCCACTGAGGTCATGGGGGATCTCTCTTCGTTGTGTGAACACCGGATGATGGACGTAACTGCGGTTCGGGCGGGTAATTTGCGATCATGCACAGCGAACTGTCCGCATGAAAATCGCGACGGCAGCATTTCCGACAACGGCCGTTGTCACTGATCTGATCGGGCCGATCCGAGGCGCCTCGGCAACGGCTAGTTCACTATCGTAAATCAGAGCGTCGGGTAATTCACGAGAGGAAGAATTCAATGAGGGAAACCGTGAGTGCACCATCAGACATCGAATTCGGTGAGGCCGAGATCCTCGACCCCGGTGTCGGCGCGGACGCCGAACGGATCGAATGGTTACGCCGGGACACCGGCGTGCGCAGCGTCGACACCATACGTGCTCAGCGGACGTCGCTGGCTGAGGTGCTTCCGCCCGCGACCGAGCTCCTCGACGAGCCCACCCGGTGGGTCCACTACCCGTGGCGGTCGACCCTGGTACACCTACTGGGCCCCATAGGTTTTCGTCGGTTGCGCCTTGATCGCAACCGCAACAAGATCACCCTCGCCGAGCAGGATCGGTTGGCCCTCCTCCGGGTCGGGGTGGTCGGACTCAGCGTCGGACACGTCGTGGCCCACACCCTGGCGATGGAGGGCTCAGCGGGAACCATCCGACTCGCCGACTTCGACCACCTCGACCTGTCCAACCTCAACCGGGTCCCCGGGTCGGTCTGCGACCTCGGCGTCAACAAGTCGGTGGCCGCGGCACGGCGGATCGCCGAGATCGACCCCTACATCACCGTCGAGGTCGTGCCCGGCGGCATCGACGCCGAGACGGTGGCGCGGTTCATCGATGGACTGGACCTGGTCCTCGAGGAGTGCGACTCGTTCGACGCCAAGGTGTTGGTACGCGATCAGGCACGTAGACAACGCATCCCGGTGATCATGGAGACCAGCGACGGGGGCGTGCTCGACGTCGAGAGGTTCGACCGCGAACCGCAGCGACCGCTGTTTCACGGCTTGCTCGGCGACATCGACGCATCGGCCGTGGCGGGATTGAGCACGGCTCAGAAGATGCCGCTGGCCATCGCCCTGCTCGACGCGTCCCGGGTGACCACTCGGATGGCGGCATCGGCGTTGGAGCTGGGGCGAACCATCGGCAGCTGGCCCCAGCTGGGCGGCGAGGTGGCGCTGGGCGGGGCGACGTGCGCCGCGGCGGTTCGTCGGCTGGCGCTGGGGCGCGAGCTGCCATCGGGGCGGGTACGCGTGGACCTGGACCGACTGCTCGACACCATCATCGAGCCTGCCGTCGCAGATCGGTCGACCACCTCGTCGACCGGGGAGCTCGTTGATCCGAGGAGCACCTTCGGTGAACTCGACGACATCGAGGCCGTGCTCTTCGCCGGACGCCGCGCTCCCTCGCCCGGGAACGCTCAGCGCTGGCGGATCACCGCGGTGGACAACACGATTCGCATCGCACTGGGCGACCAGCCCGCCGGACCCACCGACATCGACGACCGGGCCGGCATCGTGACGCTGGGCATGGTCGCGCACAACGTACGGGTGGCCGCAGCCGAGCGCTCGATCCTGGGCGCCGACCTGATCGCGCCCACCGCCGACGACCATCGCACACTGGTCGTCGAACTCGGTGATCGCACCGATCCGACGCTGGCGCGGCGCACCGACGCGATGCTCGCCCGTCACACCAACCGGATGCCTGGGGATGCAAGCGCCCTGTCCGATACCGAGACCGCCGCACTGCTCGGTGCCGTCGGCGACGTCGCACTGCCCAGCGGCACCATTCCCCCGGGGCTACGCGTGGTGGCCGATCCGCATGGCCTCGACAACTGCGCACAACTGTTCGCCGCCTACGAGCGGATTCGCTACCTCACCCCCGCATTGCACCGGGAGATGGTCGACGAACTGCGCTTGCCCGGCGCCACCGGCAATCCCGACACCGGGATCGCGCTACCGAGCGTCGGGTTGCCCCCGCAGATGGTGGTGATGCTCGACGTGTTGCGGCGGGCCGACGCGATGGCCGAGCTCGACGCATGGGACGCCGGGCACTCGCTGGGTGCCGCGGCCGCGGCTGCGGTGCAGTCGAGTTCGGCTCTGGTCGCTGTCGTCGGGGTAGACCACACCCCCGCCACCCTCGCGTACTGCGGCATGGTCGCTGAGGCTTTGTGGATTCGCGCCACCGAGATCGGCCTGGCCGTGTGCCCGATGAACCCGGTCTCGCTCTACGCCCGAACCGACGCCGAGCGGCGGTTGATCTCCCCAGGTCGTGCGCACGAGCTCGGCGAACTCGACCGCGCGCTCCATTCCGAACTCGGTGTGCTGGAGTCGGAGTCGGTGGCGATGATCGTCCGAATCCACCGCTCGACGGTGCGACCGCCGATCAGCCGACGACGCCGATACTGATCGATCGGACGGTCGGCGGTCGGGGGCGGGCTCGCCGGCCGGACGCCGCGCACGCACCGTCGGACAGGCCAGGTCGGGTGCGGACGGTCAGTAGGCTCCGTCGCTGCTCACCACGGCCCGGGCGGTACGCCAGAGGATGATGACGTCGGACATGATCGACCAGTTCTCCACGTAGGACAGGTCCAGGCGGACCGATTCCTCCCAGGACAGATCCGAGCGTCCCGACACCTGCCACAGCCCGGTGATACCGGGCTTGACCAGCATCCGTCGCGTCACCACGTGGTCGTAGGTCTCCACCTCTTCACGCAGCGGTGGGCGCGGCCCGACCAGGCTCATCGAACCGCCGATCACGTTGAACAGTTGCGGGAGTTCGTCGAGGCTGAAGCGGCGCATGAACTTGCCCACCGGGGTGACCCGGGGATCGTTCTGCATCTTGAACAGCACTCCGTTGCCCTCGCTGAGTTCGGCCAACTGCTGACGCTGGGCGTCGGCCCCGTCGACCATCGAACGGAACTTCCACATCCGGAACGGCTCGTTGTTGAGGCCCATCCGCTCGCCGCGATAGAACACCGGGCCCGGTGAGGTGGCCTTGACCGCGATGGCACACACCAGCAGGACCGGCGACAGCACCAGCAGGCCCACCGCGGTGACCGCGCGGTCGAAGGCCGACTTGAGGAACCGGTTCGCACCCTCATAGCTGGGCTTGTCGATGTGCAGCAGCGGCAGACCGGCCACCGGTCGCACCATCATCCGTGGACCGGCCACGTCGGTGACGCCCGGCGACACCAGCATGTCGACGTCCATTCCTTCGAGATCCCAGGACAATTCGCGCATCGCCGAGTGGCCCAACACCTCTGCGGAGGTGACCGCGACCGTGGTGGCACCGGACAGCGCCACCGCTGAGCGCGCGTCGGTGATGTCACCGAAGACCGGGACCGAGCGTCCGTCGAAGTCGATGACCTGATCGGTGTTCGGTTGCTCGGGTACGCACAGGCCGACAACCTCGTACCCCAGTTCAGGATGCGCGCCGAACCGCTCGATGAGGGTGCGGGCCGAACCGACGCTGCCGACGACCAACACGCGCTCGAGGTACCGACCCGAACAGCGCATCGCGATGAGGTGCCGACGCATGAACCAACGGGTGACGAGCAGCAGGACGGTCCCGAGCGGGAACGCGACGGCCAGGAAGCCGCGAGCGACGTTGAGGCTGAGAAGCTGATCGATGATGGCGAACACCCCGAAGGTCATCACCGACGAGGTCAGCACCCGGCTGTACTCGGTGGGGCCGCCGCCGAGCACCCGGCGATCGGAGCTCTGGGTGACGCGCAGCATCGCGAACCAGCAGACCGCGATGGCCAGAGCGACGATGATCGCGGGAAAGCTGAAGCGACCCAGACTGTGGTTGAGGTGATAGCCGAAGCGGGCCACCAGCGCGACGATCACCGCGGCGGTCACCACGATCAGGTCGACGGTGCGAGCCAGCGATGCGTATCGGTAGAGCCACGCCTGTGACCGCGGTTGGATGAACCTGGTGTCGCCGGGGATGCGCGCGTTACCTGCATGAGGAGTCGTCGAGGTTCGGCGAGGAGTGTCTCGAAAGGGGATCGCGTACACGCTTCTTCCTTCACAACTGATCGAACTCGGTGGCAGCGGGCGGAGGCTGAGATCCGCGGCTTCGGGATTCCGGACGAGACCGTGGCTGTAAATGTGAGTCCTCGGTGCGCGGTGTGATCTCTAAATCGAATTGTGGATCGGATGTGTTACCGATCGGTAGCAGCCAGGTCAGCGATACGCGACGACGGGGTGTGAAAAGGTTTAAAAGCGCAGTTCAGAAGCGTGAAGATGTGAGCGCTGCCACAGCCATGGACTGCAGCTGCAGGCGCAGTTCTGCCACCGGGATGACGCCTAGGCGTGGCGCGGAGTTGATCAACCCGAACACCGCCTGCGCTCGCACCATCGCGTGTGGCCGGTCGATGGCGACTGCGGCCATCAGAGCATCAGCCCACAGCCCGATGTAGCTGCGCTGCCGACGTCTGATCTCGGCGGCGCGCTCGTCGTCGAGCGCGCCGAGGTCTCGGTATTGCACGGTGATGAGATCTGGCTCGGTGGTGGCGAAGTCGACGTGCAGCTCGACGAGGCGATGCAGTCGTAGCACCGGGTCGGCGACGTCCACTGCGGTGGCCCCAGCGAGCAAACGGTCGGAGATGTCGATCAGCATTGCGGCCAACAGATCCTGCTTGCCCGTGAAGTGGCGATACATGGCCGGCCCACTCACACCGACGGCCGCCCCGATGTCTTCGAGCCGCACCGCGGCATATCCACCCACGGCCATCAGCCGCGCCGCCGCGGCCAACAACGCCTGGCGCCGTGCCGCTTTCGCCGCTGCCCGACCGACGCTGGCTGCAGTCGGGGCCGACTCGGGGGACTGCGGATCACTCGCCACAGTCAGGATGCGAACCGGGAGTCGCGGGTCGGGCATACGCACAGCACCAGCGCAGCGGCGAGGCCAGTGGCAGTCGCACAACCAACCTCCGGCCGCAACGACGCATCGAGGGCCCCTCGGCAAGCAGGCTCAGTCTCATCCCGATGACTGTAGTTATCGTCGGTTGCCGTCGCGGCATCTGAGCCCACTTGATGGAACGCGCCGAACAGCGTCTCAGTCAGCCGACATCGGAGCCCGATGTCGTCAGGCGTCGTAGCTGACCAACCCTCTGCCAAGAGCCGAGCAGCGTGGCTGCCGGGCGAGAACCACGCCGGGATTGTGCCCCCTGGTTCGAGTCGGATGGCACTGCGGCCCTGCGATGTCATCCCTGGGGCCATGGCGGACAGACCACGAGCGGCGATCGTCATGAGCGGGCGGGCCCACCGACACCCCGGCAGCTGCCGCCAGGAGTCGAGACATGGAAGTGTTACGAGCCGCGACAAGAAAGGACCCGATCTGGACCTATCGGGTTGAGGGGTGGGGCGGGCGGGGCTCGAACCCGCGACCAAGGGATTATGAGTCCCCGGCTCTGACCAACTGAGCTACCGCCCCAGGTTCGGCGCCACGGAGGCTCCCCCAACTGGACTCGAACCAGTAACCGTCCGATTAACAGTCGGAAGCTCTGCCAATTGAGCTATGGGGGACGGTGGATCGACAGCCACGCAACGCGTCCGGCGAACCGGGTACGACTCTAGCCCATCAGCACCGGGCTGCACCAAATCGCCGCCGCACTCCCTGTGGCTACGCGCCAACCCCCGGGGGTGTACACCGCCGACGATGGTCATAGGCCGACCGCCCCGCCCGGTACCCGACCACATCGGGCAGGATGGTCGGGACACCGACTGGCGAAGGAGCTTCACGATGGTCCGCATTCTTGCCTTCCTCGGCATCGGGTACGTGCTGGGTGCCAAGGCCGGACGCCGCCGCTACGACCAGATCTCACGCGCGTACCACGCGGTGACCGAGTCGCCCGCCACCAAGAAGGTCATCGACGTCAGCCGCCAGAAGTTGTCCGACAAGTTGAGCACCCAGCCGCAGCTGACCGAGGTGCACCACATCGACGCCGACACCACCGTCTACGCACCCCGCGATCCGCGCGACTGAACCCACCGGCACCGCCGCACACCGCCGCCGGACCGATGTCTCAGGTGACCGGCGCACCTGGATCGACCGCCTGCTCGAGCAGGCTGCGGCGGTAGGCCTCCAGGGCCACGAGATCACCGAACAGGGAGTTGTAGGCGTCAGGATCGTCGCTGGGTGACATCCGCCGCAGTCGCGACTTGATGTCGGCGATCTGCTCCCCCACCCACACCTCCTGCAGCCGCGCCAGCACGCTACCGATGTAGCGCGGTATGGCTGCTTCCCCGACGGGCATCGGCTCCACGGCCAACTCGGTCAGCAGCGACGCCAGTACCGGGTTGTCGAGCTCGCGACCGACCGCCTCCACCCAGGCTGCACCCCCGAGCCCGGCGCTGGTGCCGCCGACACCCTCGATCGCGGTGCGCACCAACGCATAGGCAGGTTCTGGGAAACATTCCACCGGCAGCGCATCGAACACCGTGCCTGCGATCGCCGGGTACTGCAGAGCCGCCTTGAGCGCTTCGCGCTGCGGCCACAGCCGCGGATCGGTCGGCGACGGCCGGGCCGCACCCGCTACCCCCGATGTGGGGCCCGACGGCGCCGATCCGGTCGCCGCGCGCGCCTGCGCCCGCGCGGCGGCACCGGTGCTGACCGCACCCGCGTTGGCCTGTTCACGAACCCGACGCAGCACCTGTCCCACATCGTCCCAGCCAACCCAGCCGGCGAGCTGTCGGGCGTATTCGTCCCGTAACGCCACGTCCTTGATGCGCGCCACCACCGGCACGGTGTCACGTAGCGCGTGCACCCGCCCCTCGGCGGTGTCGAGGTCGTGACCACCGAGAACCGCGCGAATCGCGAACTGGAACATAGGAATCCGGCGGGCCACCAGATCCCGCACAGCGGTGTCGCCACCGCGTTGGCGTAGCTCGCACGGATCCATGCCGTCGGGGGCGATGGCGACGAAAGTCTGACCGGCGATGCTCTGCTCCCCCTCGAATGCCTTGAGCGCAGCCGCTTTACCGGCAGCATCGCCGTCGAAGGTGTAGATCACCTCGCCACGGAAGTACGAGTCGTCCATCAACAATCGACGCAGCAGCGCCAGGTGGTCATCGCCGAAGGCGGTGCCACACGCGGCCACCGCCGTGGTGACGCCGGACAGGTGCATGGCCATCACGTCGGTGTAGCCCTCGACGATGACGACCTGATGCCCCTTGGCGATGCTCTTCTTGGCGTGATCGAGGCCGAACAGCACCTGAGACTTCCTGTACAGCATGGTCTCTGGGGTGTTCATGTACTTACCCATGGTGTCGTCGTCGAACAGCTTGCGCGCCCCGAAACCGATGATGTCGTTGCCCAGGTTGCGAATAGGCCAGAGCAGTCGCCGACGGAATCGGTCGATGGGCCCGCGCTGACCTTGCTTGGACAACCCGGCCGCCTCGAGTTCGGAGAACTCGAAACCCTGGCCCAGCAATGTCGTGGTCATCGCATCCCACGCCGATGGCGCATAGCCACAACCGAATTGGGTGGCAGCAGCCTGATCGAAGTCACGCTCGGTCAGGTACGCGCGCGCCGTCTGTGCCTCGGGGGTGAGCAACTGCTCGGCGTAGAACTTCTGCGCCGCGGCATTGGCCGCCACCAACCGCGCCCGGGTGCCGCGATCCCGCGCGACACTGGTGCCGCCACCCTCGTAGTTGATCTGGTAGCCGATCCGGTCGGCGAGTTGCTCCACCGCCTCGACGAACGAGATGTGTTCCTGCTTCTGCAGAAACGTGTAGACGTCGCCGCCTTCGCCGCAGCCGAAACAGTGGAAGTGACCGTGGTTGGGGCGCACGTGAAACGACGGCGACTTCTCGTCGTGGAAGGGACACAGCCCCTTCATACTGTCGGCCCCCGCCTTTCGCAGCGACACGTAGTCGCCGATGATCTCCTCGATCCGGGTGCGTTCACGGATGGCCGTGATGTCACGATCAGGAATTCGGCCGGCCACGGGCTCGAGTGTATCGCCGTGGGACGTGGCCCGAGGCCGGCGCCGGCCCCCCGGCCGAGGGTGATCAGCCCAGGTGCGCCTGGGCGCCGGAGTTCTGTCGGTCGGTGCGTTCGAGTCGACCCTCGGTCATCGATGCGATCTGGTCGACCACCACCCGCATGCGCGCACCGTCGTCGGTCGCCTCCCGCCACGCGGGTACGAACAGCGGGTCGAGCCCACCCGGAGCAGCCCGGGCCAACCATCCGGCCACCCGGTGGATGCGCTCGCGCTGACGTTCCTGGTGGGCGCGGTGGCGGCGATCGGAGAAGATGAACCGCAACGCCATCGTCTTGAGGACGGCCACCTCGGCCGCCACGGTGGGCGGCACACAGAGCCCGGCGCCGAACCGTCGGATCGGCTCGCCGTCGGTGGCCGCGCGGGTGCTGCTGATAGCCGCAGACGCGAATCGGCCCACGAGTTCGCTGGTGAGGCGCTTGAGCGCAACCGCTGAGCGCAGGGTCCCGTCGTAGGTGTCGATCGCCGAGACGATCTCCAACCCGGCCAGCCGCGCTGCGGCGTCGACGAGTTCATCGACGTCGAGACCGGAGAACTCGCGGACCCCGATCTCGGCGAGTTCGCGACGCTCGACCGGATCGGCGAGACCGCGCAGATCGATCCGACCGGCCAGCACCCCGTCCTCGACATCGTGCACCGAGTAGGCCACGTCGTCGGACCAGTCCATCACCTGCGACTCCAGGCACTGCCGCGACCCGATCGCACCGTCGCGCACCCATCTCAGCGCCGCGGCATCGTCCTCGTACGCCCCGAACTTCGACCCCGGCGCCTGCCGGGTCCACGGGTACTTCAGCATTGCGTCGAGCGACGCACGGGTGAGGTTGAGTCCCACGCTGTGGCCGTCGGCATCAAGCATCTTGGGCTCGAGGCGGGTCAGGATGCGTAGGTTCTGAGCGTTCCCCTCGAACCCGCCGATGTCGGCGGCCACCTCGTCGAGCGCACGCTCGCCGTTGTGCCCGTACGGCGGATGTCCGATGTCATGGGCAAGTCCGGCCAACTCGACGAGGTCGGGATCGCAGCCCAATCCCACGGCGATGCCCCGACCGATCTGTCCCACCTCCAGCGAATGGGTCAGACGCGTCCGTGGGGTGTCACCCTCGCGTGGACCGACGACCTGCGTCTTGTCCGCCAGTCGACGTAGCGCCGCCGAGTGCAGCACGCGAGCCCGGTCGCGGGCGAATTCGCTGCGGCTCTGGTCCTCGTCACCGGGCAGGATAGCTGCCTTCGGCGACTCGACGACCAGCCGTTCGGTGTCGTGCGCGTCATAGGTCGCTGCACCTGACGAACCGCCGGTCGGGACCCCTCGAGATGTCACCGCGTCAGTCGACGACCCAGCCGCGCGCCACGGCGAAGTCGGTGATCTTGCCTCGGATGGCGATGATCTGGGCGGCGGTGAGGGTGCCCGAAGCGTCGAGCAGCAGCTCGGTGATCTCCTCGGTGAACACCGCCGAATCCAACACAGCCGAGTCCGACGACCGCGAGGCCCGACGCGGGCGGTCGGATCGTTCCCCGCGATCTCGCTGATCGCCTCGGTCGCGGTGGTCGTCGCGGCGGCCGTCGCGCGCTCCCGCCGGAGCCGCACCGGTGACCGACACGTTGACCGCCTTGGAACCGCGATCGGTGTCCTGCACCTCGAACTCGACCTGCGCGCCCGGCTTCAGCGAGGCCTCGTCGAGGTCGGCGGCGTCGTTGATGTGCAAGAACACATCGGCCCCGCCCGAATCCGGTGCCAGGAAACCGAACCCGCGATTGGCGTCGTAATGCACGACCTTGCCTGTCACCACACCGTCACCGGACACCACAACCCACTCTCCGCGATCGTCGCATCGTGTCGGACCCCGTGCCCGGACCTGACGGCCGCTCAGACGATGATGTCAGACCACCGCTCGCAGCGACCATGGCGATCCGTGCGGCCGGGCCCCCGGCGACGCGCGCACCCGGCAGATCGGTGCCTGCACCGCCACGGTCGACGCCGACCTCAGCTGCCCAGCAACTCTCCGGCGAGATACGTGCTCACCTGGTCGAGGGCGACACGCTGCTGGGTCATCCCGTCACGCTCGCGGATGGTGACCGAGTGGTCGTCGAGGGTGTCGAAGTCCACGGTCACGCAGAACGGCGTACCGATCTCGTCCTGCCGACGGTAGCGCTTGCCGATGCCCTGGGCGTCGTCGAACTCGACGTTCCAGTGCCGACGTAGCTCCGCGGCGAGATCACGGGCCTTGGGTGAGAGTTGTTCGTTGCGCGAGAGCGGCAGCACCGCCACTTTCACCGGCGCCAACCGCCGATCGAGTTTGAGCACCGTTCGCGTGTCGGTGCCTCCCTTTGCGTTCGGGACCTGCTCATCGATGAGGGCGTCACACAGGAACGCCATCAGCGAGCGGGTCAGACCGGCCGCCGGTTCGATCACATACGGGGTGTAGCGCTCACCGGAGGCCTGATCGAAGAACGAGAGATCCTCGCCGGAATGTCTGGAATGGGTGGACAGATCGAAATCGGTGCGATTGGCCACCCCCTCGAGCTCACCCCACGGGTTGCCCGAGAAGCCGAACTTGTACTCCACGTCCACCGTCCGCTTGGAGTAGTGCGACAGCTTCTCCTGGGCGTGTTCGTAGAGGCGCAGGTTGTCGGGGTCGATGCCGAGATCGATGTACCACTGCAGTCGGTTGTCGATCCAGTACTGATGCCAGGTCTCGTCTTCTCCGGGTTTGACGAAGAACTCCATCTCCATCTGCTCGAACTCACGGGTGCGGAAGATGAAGTTGCCCGGGGTGATCTCGTTGCGGAAGCTCTTGCCGATCTGACCGATCCCGAACGGCGGTTTCTTACGCGCGGTGGTCATCACGTTCTTGAAGTTGACGAAGATCCCCTGCGCAGTCTCCGGACGCAGGTAGTGCAGACCCTCGGAGTCGTCGACCGGACCGAGGTAGGTCTTGAGCATCCCCGAGAACGCCTTGGGCTCGGTCCACTGACCGGGGTCGCCGGTCTCGGGGTCGCGGATGTCGGCGAGTCCGTTCTCCGGCGGGTGACCATGCTTGATCTCGTAGGCCTCGATGAGATGGTCTGCGCGGTAACGCTTGTGGGTGATCAGCGACTCGACCAACGGATCGGTGAACGTCTCCACGTGGCCCGAGGCCTCCCACACCTGACGCGGGAGGATGACCGACGAGTCCAGCCCGACGACGTCGTCACGGGAGGTGACCATCGATCGCCACCACTGCTTTTTGATGTTGTCCTTCAGCTCCACCCCGAGCGGGCCGTAGTCCCACGCCGACCGAGTGCCGCCGTAGATCTCGCCGCAGGGGAAGACCAGGCCGCGACGTTTGCAGAGGTTGACGACGGCGTCGATTCGACTCGGTGATCCGGCCACGGCTGGGTGTGCTCCATCATGTCGGTGGGGACGGGGGACGATCAGGCGCCCGCAACCGCCGAACGATCGGCGTTCACCTGAGCGTTGTGACAGCCTAACCGGCCGCATCGCGGCACCGATTCCGAGCGTCAGAACAGAGCGTGCGCTTGACATGCCCTTTCGTGCATATGAAAATGGTTGCAATTAAGCGGCGGTACGCGGTTGCATTGACCTACGAGCACCTCGAACGCCGCACCAGCACCACCGCACCAGCACCACCGGACCCAGAACAGGCCAGGAGCACCACACCGTGAAGACCGAGTCATCGTGAGCACCGAGATCCCCACCCCTGCCGATCAGTCGGGCCCACCCGCCGAGGGGCCGATGGAGCTGTCGGCTCCGGCGGTTCCGTCGCCTGACCGCGATGCACTCGACGATGCCGGTGATCTGCTGCGTGCGCTCGCCGCTCCGGTCCGGATCGCGATCGTGTTGCAGTTGCTACAGCACGACCGGTGCGTCCATGAGCTCGTCGGGGCCCTCGGTGTCACCCAACCGCTGATCAGCCAGCACCTCCGGGTGCTCAAGGCCGCCGGGGTGGTCCATGGGCAGCGCAACGGCCGCGAGATCATGTACCGACTCGTCGATGACCATCTCGCGCACATCGTCACCGACGCCGTCACGCACGTGACGGAATCACGCACCAACACAACAGTTTCCGGCGAAGCATGAGCACCACCGCGGGTTCTCAGCGGTCGGCCTCCCCGTCGGTCGACACCCGGCCGCGCCCCGACGAATCAGACTCAGATGAGCGTCCGACCCCGATGGTCACCGGTGTGCGCGCAACGCGGCAACGTCATGCGATCACCGCGCTGCTGAACTCGGTTGACGAGTTCCGCTCGGCCCAAGAACTGCACGACAACCTGAAGGCCGACGGCGAGTCGATCGGCCTGACGACGGTGTATCGCAACCTGCAGGCGCTGGCCGATGCGGGCGAGATCGATGTGCTGCGAACCGATTCCGGTGAATCGCGGTACCGTCGCTGCTCGGCCGGTCATCACCACCACCTCGTGTGTCGCGAGTGTGGCACCACCGTCGAGGTGCAGGCCGATGTGGTGGAGCGCTGGGCCGCCCAGGTGGCTGAGCAGAACGGTTTCCGAGATGTCGCCCACACTGTCGAGGTGTTCGGGCGTTGCGCGCAGTGCCTGAACTGATCAGGCACACACTGCGGCGGGATGGCACGGTTGGCGTGTCGACCAGCGGCACCACACCTGTTCCGTGTCCGGATTGCGCAGTATGCCGGAGCATCAAGGCTTTTCGCGCGCGCTGCACATGAAACTTATCGATCGATAGTTTACAGTGAGGTGCAAATCGTAACGTCTGTGATCCTGGCGAGGAGGTACCGTGTCCGGACTGATCAGTACCGATGTACGCCGGATCGCCACCGCTGAACCGGTAAGCCCGCCGGAACGAGTCTCGAAGCTGGCCACACCGCTGACCACACCGTCACGAGTCGATGACATCGAGTCGCGACTGGTCACCGCGATCGCCCTCGGGGAGTATCTACCCGGCTCTCGCCTGCCGGCCGAGCGGGAGCTCGCGGCCGCCTTGGGGACCGGTCGAGAAAGCGTCCGCCAGGCCCTGGCCCGACTGGTCGAGCGTGGCTTGTTGCGGACCCAGCGCGGCCGCGGCGGCGGCTCGTTCGTGCAGGACACAATTCCCACCGCATCAGCCGACATCGTGGCTCGCGAACTGTCTGATCGTTGGGAATCGTTGCGGGAGAACGTGATCGCGGTCAGCCTGTTGCAGGGCACCGTAGCCGAGGCGGCCGCAGACAACCGCACCGAGGCGGACATGGCGGTTATGCGCGCGCACGTCATCGCCTATCGCGATGCTCCGACGGGTATCGCCTCACAGCAGGCCGATTCTCGGCTACACCTGTCCATCATGGCGGCGGCACACAATTCTGCTCTGCGAGATGTCCTGCTGCAGTTGGAATCCCGCGTTTCTCTTGCCGCGCCCACGCACATCTGGGGCGACTTAGAGACCATGTCGGTGATGGAACCCCGCGCGGCCCGCGAGCACGATGCACTGGTCGAGGCGATCTGCGCGGGGCGTCGCGCTGATGCCGGCGCCATCGCGCGCGCGCACGCGCTCATCGACATCGAGGTCATCGAAGACATACGTCGGCGCGCCGGGAACTGAATCGGCGCCCGAGCGCGATCAGTCGGTGATCCGGCGCGACAGCTCGACCCCGGACGAGAGCACCAGGTGCATCATCGTCAGCAGCGCACCATCACTGAGCGTGCCGGCCGGAAACGTGTAGTGCAGCAACACATCCGTCGTCACGCCGGTGGAGGCGCGCTTCACTGAACCGAAGTTGAGGCCGCCCGACATCCGTTCGATGTCGGCGCGCAGCACGTCGGTGTTGGGAAGGTCCCACGCCAGCACCTGCGTCACCGACAGGACGTCGAGACCCTCGGCGAGCTTCATCGCGGCGACCGCGGCGCGAGAGTTCTCATAGGACAGGGTCAGCGTCGCGGCGCCGGCGTCCCGTGTCACCTCGGCGATGGTGCCCAGCAGGTCGGCGACCCGATCGATCAGGTCGGTCGCGGAATCGCTCACGCGCGGACCTCCGGTTGGCCCAGTCCCCCGAACCTGCGGTCCCGCGAGGCATATTCGACGCACGCCGCCCACAGGTCGCGGCGATCGAAGTCGGGGAACAGCTTCTCCTGATACACCATCTCCGCATACGCCGACTGCCAGAGCAGGAAGTTCGAGATCCGCTGTTCTCCCGACGGCCGCAGGAACAGATCCACGTCGGGCATGTCGGGCTCGTCGAGGTACCGCGCGAACGACGCCTCGGTGATGCGTTCGGGATCGAGCTGTCCGGCCGCCGCCCGGCGGGCGATCTCCCTTGCCGCATCGGCGATCTCGGCCCGACCGCCGTAGTTCACACACATCGTCAACGTCATGACGGTGTTGTCCTTCGTCAGCTCTTCGGCCACCTCGAGCTCGGTGATCACGCTGCGCCACAGGCGTGGTCGTCGACCGGCCCACCGCACGCGGACGCCCATCTCGTTCATCTCGTCGCGACGCCGCCGGATCACGTCCCGGTTGAATCCCATCAGGAACTTCACCTCATCGGGGCTCCGCGACCAGTTCTCGGTGGAGAACGCGTACGCCGAGAGCCAGGTGACCCCGAGTTCGATGCAGCCGCACACGGTGTCCATCAGGACCGCCTCGCCGCGCCGGTGGCCCTCCGTGCGCGGCAGGCCGCGGTCGGTGGCCCACCGACCGTTACCGTCCATGACCAGCGCGACATGTCGCGGGATCAGTTCGGGCTGCAGCAGTGGCGCAGTGGCCCCAGACGGATGCGGGTCGGGCGGACGAATCACCCGAACTGGCTTCTCAGCCGAAGGCGCTGATCGCCGGCGTGCTCTCACGCTTGTCCTCTCCCGACCGGTGCGGCGCCTCCCGCTCGATCAGCGGCAGCGTCCGCAGTTGGCGTTCCAGATGCCACTGCAGGTGCGCGGCGGTCAATCCGCTGGCTTGCCGACGCAGCCCGGGGGCGGCATCGGCGGTGTGTTCCCACTGACCACGGTAGAGCGCATCCATCAGGTCCAGCACACCCGGGGACGGAGTGGCTGAACCGGGTGGGCGACAGTGCAGACACACCGCTCCCCCGGCCGCGACGTGGAACGCCCGGTGGGGGCCGGGGACACCGCAACGAGCGCAGCTGTCCAACGCAGGCATCCATCCGGCAAAGTCCATGGCGCGCAGCAAGAAAGCGTCGAGGATCAGCTCGCGGGGACGCTGCGCTGCCGCGATCGCCCGCAGTCCACCGACGGTCAACCGGTGCAGTCGATCCGCCGGTGCCCGTTCCTCGCCGGCCAACCGTTCGGCGGTCTCCAGGATGGCGCAGGCACTCGTGTAGCGGCCGTAGTCGGCGACGATGGCCGACGCGAACGAGTCGATGCTGTCGGCGGCGGTGATCACGTCGAGGTTGCGACCGGGATAGAGCAGCACGTCCACGTGCGCGAACGGCTCGACCCGCGCTCCGAACTTCGAGCGGGTACGCCGCACACCTTTGGCCACCGCACGCACCAACCCGTGCTCGCGGGTGAGCAGGGTGATGATGCGATCAGCCTCCCCCAGCTTGTGCTGACGGAGGACCACAGCCTGATCCCGGTACACCCTCACACGGGACAGTCTTTCACCGTTGCTCTCGGCGCCCTCTCACCAACACGGTGTGGGATCACCCACGGGGTGCACTCGGCAACCGGCGATGCCAGCCCTTGCGGTCGTAGAAGACACTCACCGCGTACCCGGCCACCAGCCCGATCACCAGGTACACCCCGGTCTCCCACAGCGTGCGCCCCAGCCCGGAGGCAAAACTGCCGTCGAAGTAGAGGACCGACCGCACGCCCAGATAGATCGGCCGCATCGGCGCCACCTCCGAGATCCAGGTGAAGATCTTGGGTGAGGCCTCCAGCGGCACCGCCCCACCCGAGGACGGAAGGCCGAGCACCACAAAGAACACCAGGTTGATCAACAGCCCCGCCGTACCGAACACCGCCATCATCGTGGCCGCCAGGATCCCGACTGCGGTGATGACGAAGGTGGACAGCATCCACAGCTCGAACGGCCGGGGGTTGTCCATCCCGACGAGGTCGAGCACCAGAAGATACAACGCCGATTGCAGCATCGCGATGACGAACATCAGCCACCACCGGATGGCCAACCCACCCAGGCGGTTCAACGGTGGACGCGGACGCATCAGGTAGAGGGGCCCGTACTCAGCCGGGATGAACCCCAGCAACCCATCGGTCAACGACTGCACGATCATCGCCCCGGTGAAGCCTGCCAGCACCAGCAGCAGCGTGACGTACAACGCGCTCAGTCCGTTCGCGGCGCCATCGGGCAGTGGATCGGACTCGGTGGCCTTCATGACGACCGGCGTCGACAGCGCCAGCTGGGAGGCGCCGGTGAACGGTACCCGGGCCTGATCGAGGCGGCTGCGCGCCTGATCGATCAGCTGTGCCCCCAGCCGTTCGTTCAGCGTCACCGCCACCCGGTCGATGAACGTGGTCGCGATGGACGAGGCGTAGGCACCCGATCGGCGATTGGTAAAGGCGTCGATGGTGGGCCGCTGGGGAGCCGTGGTGGCCACCGTCGAGCCCGCGAGATCGATCACCGACTGCGAGAAATTCGCCGGGATCACCAGCATCGCGTACGACCGGCCGGTGTCCAACCGGTCGAGGGCAGGACCGCGATCGCTGCGACGCAACTCGATCCCGCGCCCCTTGGCGCCGTCGACGATCCCCTGGGCCACCTGATCGCCAAACCGTACCGGGGGCTTGCCGAGCTCGGTGACCGCGCCGTTGTCTTCCACGACCAGATCGATCCGGAAGTCGTGGAGGTTCTTCTGGGGCGCCACGATGCCTCCGACGTAGAGACCGGCCAGCAGGCACATCACCCCGGCGACCACGGCGACCGGAGCCAACCAGAACAACGGTGAGCGCACCGTGGCCCAGGGCCGATCCTGTGCCGCACCCGATGAGCCCGAGTCCGCCGAGCCCACGCCGACCGAGTCCGCACCTGCCGAGTCCGGGCCAGCTGAGTCCGGGCCAGCTGAGTCTGGGGCAGCTGAGTCTGGGGCAGCCGAGCCCGGCCGTGAAGGCGGGTCCTCATCCTTACCGTTCGTACCCGACTCGTGGTCGATCGATGACACGATGCGCTCCTCAGTCCCCTGAAACACCTACCGCCGCCGGTGATCCGGTTGCGGCTCCTCCTGCCCGGCAGCAGCCGCGTGGAACCGACCGCGCCCCCTAGAACCCCATCCGACGCAACTGCTTGGGGTCGCGCTGCCAGTCCTTGGCCACCTTCACGTGCAGATCGAGATACACCCGGCAGCCGAGCAATCGCTCGATCTGACTGCGGGCGGCGGTACCCACCTGCTTGAGCCGAGCACCCTTCTTCCCGATGATGATGCCCTTCTGGCTGTCACGTTCGACGAACAGGATGGCATGCACGTCGACCAGGGGCGCACGATCGTCGTGCTCATCACGATCACGTGGGATGACCTCCTCGATCACAACCGCGAGCGAGTGCGGGAGTTCATCACGCACACCCTCCAAAGCGGCTTCCCGGATGAACTCGGCCATCAGCACCTGTTCGGGTTCGTCGGTGAGCTCGCCGTCGGGATAGAACATCGGCCCCGGCTCGGCCATCGACACCAACACATCGGTCAAGATCTCGAGCTGCTGACCCGATGAGGCCGAGACCGGCACCACATCACGATCGGGACCGAGCAACGTCGACAACGCCAGCAGTTGCGCAGCGACACGATCCGGTGTGACCCGATCGATCTTGGTGACGATGCCCAGCACCGGGGTGCGCGCAGCCATCCGGGTGACCTGGTCGAGAATCCAGCGGTCACCGGGACCGATGGCCTCATCGGCGGGGATGCACAACCCGATCACGTCGACCTCGGAGTAGGTGTCGCGAACCAGGTCGTTGAGACGCTGCCCGAGCAGTGTCCGCGGTCGGTGCAGACCTGGGGTGTCGACGAGGATCAGTTGCGCATCGGGGCGATTGACGATGCCCCGGATCGTGTGTCGGGTGGTCTGAGGACGGTTGGAGGTGATCGCGATCTTCTCACCCACCAACGAGTTGGTCAGCGTCGACTTACCGGTGTTGGGCCGTCCGACGAAACAGACGAAACCAGAACGGAACTCGACGTCGGGGGCGGGTTGGTTCACGCGCCGCCGCCGCGGGCGAAGGCGATCCGCACCCGACCGGCCGGATCGGTGATGTAGGCAGTCGCTGAACTGTCGAACTCGCCCACCGCATCGAGCCCCGCATCGTCGACCTCGCCGCCGAGGACCACTGCGGCCTCCATGCCTGCGGCACCACTGGAGACCGCCATCGCCACCGCCACCTGCAACGCCGAGAGCTGTAGGGAGGGAAGGTTCACCCCGGTGGAGGCGTAGGTGCGTCCGTCGCCGTCACGCACCGCCGCAGCATCCGGGGCGCCGGCTCGCGCCATCGCGCCGCGCGCCAACACGACAAGCTTGGCGTCCTCGCCGGCGAGTTCGTCGGCGACCGAAACCGCCCGCCAACCGTCGGGCGGGGTGATGGAGGCGAGGTCGGTCATGAGGTCCCTTCACTGCTTCGGTGGCGAACCCGATCACGATCACGATCGCCGAGATCTGTTGCGGCGCCGGTGTCGTCGTCACCGTCGTCGGAGGGAAGTCGTTCCACCACGACGGTGGTGATGCGCAGGCGCCCCTGCCGGTTGGGTCCACCCTCGGCGACGAGTCCGATCCCGTGCGAGGTCACCCGCGCTCCGGGCAGCGGCACCCGGCCGAGTTCGAGAGCCAGCAGACCGCCGACGGTGTCGACGTCGTCGACGTCGATCTCGATGCCGAACAGTTCGCCGATGTCGTCGACCGGCAGTCGCGCCGACACCCGATACCGACCGTCACCGAGGTCCTGCACCGGCGAGGTCTCGTCACCGTCGTACTCGTCGTTGATCTCCCCGACGATCTCCTCGAGAACGTCTTCGATCGTCACCAGACCGGCGATACCGCCGTATTCGTCCACCAACAGCGCCATGTGATTACGGGTGCGCTGCATGTCGGCCAGCACCCGGTCCAGAGATTTGGAATCGGGGATGAACTCGGCCGGGCGCATCAACTCCGACACCGCGACCACCGCGCAGCGATCCGACTGACCGGCCGGTGTGATGAGTTGCTCGACGATGTCTTTCAGATACACCACGCCGAGCATGTCGTCGGGGTTCTCGCCGATCACCGGGATCCGGGAGTGCCCAGAGCGCACGGCGAGGCTGGCGGCCTGGGCGACCGACTTGTCCGACTCGATCCAGATGATCTCAGGTCGAGGCACCATCACCTCCCGAGCGATGGTGTCACCGAGGTCGAACACCGACTGGATCATCCGCCGCTCGTCGGCGTCCACCACGCCGCGGGCCTCGGCCATGTCCACCAGTTCGCGCAGCTCAACCTCAGATGCGAACGGGCCGTTGCGGAATCCCTTACCAGGCGTGATCGCGTTGCCGAGCAGGATGAGCAGCCGAGTGATCGGACGGACCAGGAAACCCAGCGCCTGCAACGCGCCGGCCGAGGCCAGGGCGATCGAGTAGGCGTGCTGGCGGCCGAGGGTACGCGGCCCCACCCCGACCATCACGTAGCTGACCACCGCCATGACCACGATCACCGCGACGATGGCCCACCCGGTGGCGAGCCGATCCAGCGCCACCACCGCGACCATCGTGGTGGCGCCGATCTCGCAGACGATGCGCATCAGCGTGGTCAGACCGATGTATGTGGCCCGATGCACCAGCACCTGACGCAACCGGGCCGCGCCTGCCCGCTGTTCGCGGATCATGTCGTCCACCCGCGCCACCGACACGGTGAGCAAGGCGGTGTCGATGGCAGCGAACAACCCGCCCAGCGGGATGAGAGCCAGGGCGGTCAGCACCAGGGCGACGTCGTCGGACACCGATCACCGCTCCGAGGTGGCACCGGGTTCGTCGCTGGTGAACCCGATCGTGTTGAGCAGGGACGCATCTCGCGCCTGCTGTCGCTGAGCCTGCCCTTGCGCGCGCAGGTGGTCGTACCACCGCTCGATGATCCGCCCCTGTAGGCCGAACATCTCCTTCTCCTCGTCGGGTTCGGCGTGGTCGAACCCCAGTAGATGCAACACCCCGTGCACGGTCAACACCACCAGCTCGTGTTCCACCGGGTGCCCGGCCGTGGCGGCCTGGGTGGCGGCGAACTCAGGGCAGATCACGATGTCACCCAGCATGGCCGGGCCCGGATCGGGTGCGTCGGGACGTCCACCCGGGGTGAGCTCGTCCATGGGGAAGCTCATCACGTCGGTGGGTCCGGGCAGATCCATCCACCGCATGTGGAGTTCGGCCATCGTCTCGGTGTCGACCAGCGCCATCGACAGCTCGGCTCCGGGATGGACGTCCATCGCGGCCAGCGCGAAGTCGGCGACGTCGACCAGGGTGCGTTCGGGCACCTCGATCCCGGACTCGTTGGAGATCTCGATGCTCATCGGCGCGGACTCCGGCGCCGATCGCCGCGGCGTGGGTTCACGATCGGCGGCCGTTCCCAGCGGCGCGACGATCGGCTCGGTTACCCACGAACCCACGCGACTCCGCGTCCCGCCCGTAGGCGTCGACAATGTCGGCCACCAGCCGGTGACGCACCACATCAGCGCTGGTCAACGTGGCGAAATGGATGTCGTCGATGCCGTCGAGGATGCGGGCGGCCGCACGGAGTCCGCTCTCGGCCCCGCCCGGCAGGTCGACCTGCGTCACGTCACCGGTGACGACCACCTTGGACCCGAATCCCAACCGGGTCAGGAACATCTTCATCTGTTCACCCGTGGTGTTCTGCGCCTCGTCGAGGATGATGAACGCGTCGTTGAGGGTGCGGCCACGCATGTAGGCCAGAGGGGCAACCTCGATCACGCCTGCGGCCATCAACTTCGGGATCGCGTCGGGATCCATCATGTCGTGCAGCGCATCGTGCAGCGGCCGCAGGTAGGGGTCGATCTTGTCGTGCAGGGTGCCCGGCAGGAAGCCAAGCCGCTCACCGGCCTCCACGGCCGGGCGGGTCAGGATGATGCGGCTGACCGCCTTGGCCTGCAGCGACTGCACCGCTTTGGCCATGGCCAGATACGTCTTGCCGGTACCTGCGGGCCCCATACCGAACACGATGGTGTTGGTGTCGATGGCGTCGACGTAGCGCTTCTGGTTCAGCGTCTTGGGTCGGATCGTCTTGCCACGACGGGAGATGATGTCGAGACTGAGCACTTCGGCCGGGGACTCGCCGGATCCGTCGGTCAACATCGACACGCTGCGCCCGACCAGGTCCGGGGTGAGCGCGGTCCCACGCTTGACCACCGAGATCAGTTCGGCCAGAACACGTTCGGCGGTGGCCACGTCGGTACCCGAACCAGTGAGGGTCACCCGGTTGCCGCGTACGTGGATGTCGGCTCCGAGAGCGGCCTCGATCGCGCGCAGATTCGCATCCCGCGTGCCCAACAGCCCGAAGATGACATCCTGGGAGACCTCCATCGTGGACTCCACCCGAGCGGGGCGTCCTGCTGCGTCGGCGTCGGTCACGTGGTGGATCGCTCCTCGTCGGGTCGGACACGAACCGCGAACGCGGTGTCGGGTCGAGTATCGGCATCGAGGTCGGTCGTGACCCCGATCGCATCGCACCTGCAGTCTACTGCCCCTCGATCGACGGGCTCGTGGAGTTTCCTGCTCAGACCGCACCCTCCCCCGCCGACGACCGGTTCTCAGATGCCCAGCCGGCGCAGGGTCTCGCGATGACCTCGGCTGTTGGGGTCGACGAACGCATCGTGTCCCTCACCGGCGACGATCACCATCTCCGCCGACTGACCCCGGGCCCGTACCGACTCGACGTAGGCGCTGCTGACCCGATGGTCGATCGCGTCGTCGAGTTCCCCGTGGATCGCCACCACATGCGCGTCGAACACCCGTGCGCGGATCGGGGACGCGTCTCGATACCGATGCGGAGTGTCGGCATAGGGCGCTCCGATGAAGCGTTCGAGCGCCAGATGACCGCGCTGACCCGCGGCCTCGAGATCGGTGGCGGCCGCCTGCAGGATCACCGTCCGCACCCGGGTGGTCTGGGTCCGGGCACCCAGACGAGCAACGGCCCACAGTGCGAGTTGCCCTCCAGCGGAGTGCCCCACCACCGCGACGTCGTCCCAGGCGACTCGCTGGGCGAGCTCGACCGGCAGCGCGCACCGGACCGAGGTGTCGAGGGCCGACAACGCGTTGGCGACGTCGTATCCCGTGCGGGGCCACCCACCCCCGTGCTCGCCCACGCGTCGGTATTCCACGTTCCACACGACCGCGCCGCGAGCGGCCAGATCGCGCGCGACCGGTGTCTCGACCACCAGCGCGAACTCGGTGGACCAGTACCCACCGTGTACGACGACCACCAGCGGGACGGGGCGACCCTCGGCCGCCGAAGCCGGATCGGCCACCGGGAGGTAGAGATGACCGAACTGAGATCGACTGTCCCCGTAGCTGATCCGCTGTCGGATCATCTCAGCGGTCCCGTCCGCGGGCCCATCGATCGGTGAGGACGCCGATGGCGCCCAGCGCGACCGCCGCTGCCGTGGAGGTCCGCAGCACCTCCGGTCCCAGCGCCACCGGGATCCCACCGAGAGCGCGGAAGTCCTCGAGCTCGCCGGGATCGATCCCACCCTCCGGGCCCACGATCAACACCACCTCGTTCGCTGCGTTCAGCGGCAGATCAGCCAACGACCGCGCCCCGTCCTCGTGCAGCACCGCCACCACTCCGCCACCTCCGACCACGTCACTGACCAGCGACCGCACCGACGCCGTGCCGGCCGGACCTTCGACGAGTGGAACACACGGACGGCGGCTCTGCTTGGCTGCGGTGCGAGCGACCATGCGCCACTTGGCGATCCCTTTCTCGGCACGCGGACCCACCCAGCGGGTGACACACCGCGCGCTCTGCCAGGCCACGATCCGATCGACGCCGGCCTCGGTGGCCAGCTCCACCACCAACTCCGATCGCTCCGATTTCGGCAGGGCCTGCACCAGGGTCACCCTCGGCGTCGGTGCTGCGACGGTGGTGTGATCGAGTGCCCGGAGTACCAGCCGGTCCTTGCCCGAGGTGTCGGTCACCTCGCAGGTCGCCACCGTCCCCAACCCGTCGGAGGCCAGCACCTGATCCCCCACCCGGATGCGGGTGACGGTGAGGGCGTGGTGACCTTCGACGCCGGTGAGCTCGGCGGTCTGTCCGACGGATGGGACGGAGTCGATCCAGAACAGCGGCGGGGTCATGGCGTGGGCGAAGGTCCTGGTCGGGGGCCTGGTCGGACGTCAGCGCCCGGCGAAGGCGTTGCGCAACCGCGAGAACAGGCCGCCGTGGGTAGCCGTCGAACTGTCGACCAGTTCGAGCCGTTCGTTCGGCGACACCTCGCGATAGGCCTTGAGTTTTTGGACCTGCTTGTGATCGAGCTTGGTCGGCACCACCACATCGAGGTGCACGTGCAGGGATCCCCGCACACCGGTGTGCAGGTGGGGCATTCCCTGGCCCTTGATCTTGACGATCTGCCCAGGCTGCGTGCCGGGTTCGACGGTGACGGTGGCGGTACCGCCCAGCACGGTGTCCACATCGATCGACGACCCCAGCGCGGCATCGACCATGGGGACCCGCACCGTGCAGTGCAGGTCGTCGCCGTCGCGCATGAACACGTCGTGCTGTTGCTGCACCACCTCGACGTAGAGGTCACCGGCCGGCCCGCCACCGGGACCCACCTCGCCTTGGCCTTGCAGACGCACCCGCATGCCCTCACCGACGCCGGCCGGGATCTTGACGGTCATGGTGCGACGTGACCGCACGCGGCCGTCGCCGGCACATTTGCGGCATGGGTCCGGGATGGTCTGCCCGGTACCCGCACACTGGGGACACGGGCGCGACGTCATCACCTGGCCGAGGAACGAGCGCTGCACCGACTGGATCTCGCCGGCGCCTTTGCAGATGTCACAGTTGACCGGCTTGCTGCCCTCGTGGCCGCCCGAACCCTTGCAGGTGTCACACAACACCGCGGTGTCGACGGTGACCTCTTTGGCCACCCCGGCCGCACACTCGTCGAGGTCGAGCTGCATCCGCAGCAACGCGTCGGAACCGGGCTGCACACGACCGCGGGGTCCCCGCGACCCGCCGGCGGCACCGGCACCGAAGAACGCCTCGAACACATCGCCCAGGCCGCCGCCACCGAAGCCGCCGAACCCGCCCCCAGATCCGGCTGTGGCCATCGGGTCGCCCCCGGCGTCGACGATGCGCCGCTTCTCGGGATCGCTGAGCACCTCGTAGGCGGTCGACACCTCGGCGAACCGCTGTTGCGCGGCCTCATCGGGGTTGACGTCGGGGTGGAGTTCGCGCGCGAGCTTGCGGTAGGCGCGCTTGATCTCCGTCTCGCTCGCCCCGGGTTCGACACCTAGGGTCCGGTAGTAGTCACGTGCCACGGCGCAGCAATGTCCTTCGCTCGATGTCGGAGAGGGCGTCACCGACGCGGTCTCCGGTCGGGGCCGATGAGGTGGCCTCCGCTGGTGTTACGACTCAACAGTTCTCAGACGCGGCCCGACACGAGGTGTCGGGCCGCTTCAACGTTCGGCGAGCACCTCGCCGACATATCGGGCAACGGCCGCGACCGAGGCGATTGTTCCCGGGTAGTCCATCCGCGTGGGCCCGACCACCCCCAGACCACCGAAGACCGTTCCCGGAGCACCGTACCCGGTGGACACGACCGCAGCGCCACGCAGGTTCTCGGTGCGGGTCTCCTCACCGATGCGTACCGTCACCGTGCCCGGCAGCTGAGCCGCCGCCAACAGCTTGAGGACCACCACCTGCTCCTCGAGCGCTTCGAGCACCGAGTCCATCGACCCCGACACCGGTGAGAAGTCGGCAGCCGAGCGCGCCAGGTTGGAGGTGCCGCCCAAGACCAGACGGTCGTCGGAGCGCTCGACGAGAGTTTCCACGAGGACCGTGGCGACGTTGATGACCGCGGCGCGGATGTCCTCCGGCGCTGACGTGGCCAGCTCGGCCACCGCCTGTGAGGCGACCTCGAGGCGCTGACCGTGCAGGGCCGCAGAGAACATGTCGCGCAACCGTGCAACCTCGTCGTCGCTCAACTCAGCGGAGAGCTCGACCATCCGCTGCTCCACCCGACCGGAGTCGGTGATGACCACCAGCAGCAGCCGCGAAGCACTGAGGGTGACCACCTCGAGGTGGCGCACCGTGGCCGAGGACAGCGTCGGGTATTGGATGATCGCCACCTGGCGGGTGAGTTGGGCCAGCAGCCGCACCGAACGCCGCAGCACGTCGTCGAGGTCGATCCCGGAGTCGAGGAAGCTCAGGATGGCGCGACGCTCGACCGAAGAGAGCGGCTTGACCTCGGAGATCCGATCGACGAACAGCCGATATCCCTTGTCGGTGGGCACCCGCCCGGAGCTGGTGTGCGGCTGGGCGATGTACCCCTCGGCCTCCAACACGGCCATGTCGTTGCGGATGGTCGCACTGGACACTCCCAGCTGGTGGCGCTCGACGAGCGCTTTCGAGCCGATCGGTTCCTGGGTCGCCACGTAGTCGGTGACGATGGCCCGCAGGACCTCGAATCGACGTTCATCGGTGCTGGACACGTAGTTCACCTCCATCGTCTCGTGTGCGCTGCCCCGGGGCGCCAGCTCGCCGTTGCGCCCGGGCGCGCCCCTCGAGTTTACGGAGGTTGCGGGCCTGAAGGTGTGACCGCGACCCCACTGCGGTGTCGGGTCGCTCTAAGGTGGGCGGGGTCGGGGCAGGTCGTCGTCACGCCGAGGGGGGCCACGTGTTTGTCGAGGGTGAACTGTGATCTTCAAAGGTGTTCGAAACGGTAAGCCGTACCCCGAGCACGGGCTGACCATGCGCGAGTGGGCGCAGATACCGCCACGACAGTTTCGCCTGGACCAGTTGACCACGGTCACCACGGCCCTCGCGTTGGACAAGTTGTTGTCCGAGGACTCGACGTTCTACGGCGACCTGTTCGCCCATGCGGTTCGCTGGCAGGGCGAAACGTACCTCGAAGACGGCCTGCACCGCGCGGTCCGATCTGCCCTGCGCAACCGGCACGTCATCCACGCCCGGCTGCTCGATCTCGACTCCCGCGGTGCCCCCGACGCGACCTCTGCTGCGACGAGCGGGGACACCGCATGCAACTCGGATGTTCCCGGGGCGGACCTCGTGGACTCCGAGGTCGACGGCGAATCGGGCCACGACCTGTCCCGACCTGACGACATCGACTCTGCCGCCGATCAGCCCACCGAGCCGATCCTGCTGCCCGCCGAGGTGGGCGTCGACGCCGCGCCGCCCACCGGTACCGATCCGTCCGACGACGCAACGCTCAGCGCGCCGTCAACACCTGCCGAACCACCGCATCGGCCAGCAGACGTCCACGGTTGGACAGCACCACCCGATCTCCCCGACGCACGGTGAGACCGGCGGCCGCGGTCTGATCGACCTGCGCGCGCTCGGCATCGTCGAGTTCGTCCAGGGCCAGCCCGGTTCGCCGCCGCAACGCGAGCATGACGCGTTCGGTGTGCTGTTCGTCGACGGTCAACTCCTCGATGGCCGCGACCGGCGACGACCCGGCGGCCAGGGTGGTCGCGTATCGGGCGGGATGCCTGAGGTTCGACCACCGCACCCCGTTGACATGTGAGTGCGCCCCCGGTCCCACACCCCACCAGTCAGCACTGTCCCAGTAGCCCAGGTTGTGTCGGCACTGCGCCGACTCGTCCCCGCCGCGCGCCCAGTTCGACACCTCGTACCAGGGCAGCCCCGCTGCGGCGAGCCGTGCGTCGATCGCCTCGTAGCGGTCGGCCAGCACGTCGTCGTCGGGGGCGGGCAGCTCGCCGCGCCGCACCCGGCGGGCCAGGGCCGTGCCGTCCTCGACGATCAGCGCATAGGCCGAGACATGGTCGACACCGGCCGCCAGCACCGCGTCGAGGCTGGCGTCGAGGTCGGCGTCGGTCTCACCGGGGGTTCCGTAGATGAGGTCGAGGTTGACGTGGTCGAAGCCCGCTGCCGCCGCCTCGGTGGCGGCCTGTACCGCGCGGCCCGGGGTGTGTACCCGGTCCAGGGTGGCCAGCACGTGCGGGGCCGCCGACTGCATGCCCAGCGACACCCGGGTGAACCCGGCGTCGCGCAGACCGTCGAAGAACGCCGGTGAGGTCGACTCAGGGTTCGACTCGGTGGTGATCTCGGCGTCGGATGCGAGGTCGAGATGTCGGCGCACCGTGTCCAGCACGGTCCGCAACCCAGATGCACCGAGCAACGAAGGTGTGCCACCGCCGACGAACACCGTGCGCACCGGCCTGCGGGGGGTCAGCATCCGCGCCGCGAGTGCCAGCTCGCGTTCGATCGCCGCAAACCACTGCTCAGGCGCAGAGTCAGTGCCCAACTCGCCTGCGGTGTAGGTGTTGAAGTCGCAGTAGCCGCAGCGCGTGGCGCAGAACGGGACGTGGACGTAGAGCCCCAGCTCGGTGTCGGGATCGATCCGCCCGGCGATCGGGGGTACCGGGCCCGCCGGCGACTCTGCTGCTGTGCTCACACTCTGATCATCCTCTGCCCGGCGGGGTCGACCGTCGTCAACCGTCGGGTGGGAATCACGTGGGTCCGACCGCGGTTGTCCCTTCACGGCATCTCCGGTGTGTGCGGGTACCCGCACGCACTGGACCGGAGGTGATTTCGCTCACCGTGAGCGAAAGTTATCGCAAGTAGACGAGGCGAACCGACACGTGGCACGATGACAAACGTGATCTCCCCCGGTGTGTGGCTGTCGCAGCGACGCCACATCGACCTCAAGCGTGTCTGCAGCGCATTCTGTCGTAGCTGACCGCCCCGACGTCCGTCGAGGCCCCGACCCGTCGAGGCCTCGCACCGACCAGGGGTGCGGTTTCCACGTTTGCGCCCCACGTATGGATCACCACACGCACCGGGGCCGGTGCGCATCACCACGACCGCCGCCGGCTCCATCCGACCCAGGAGCCACCACCTGATGACGTCGACACCCGACGCACCCACCACCGCCGCCGACTCGACTCGCGCGCCTCGCCGTCCCCGGCCGGCCAAGCGACGCGCCGAAGGCCAGTGGAAGCTCGGTTACCGCGAACCGCTGAACCCCAACGAGCAGGTCAAGAAGGACGACAACCCGCTCAATGTGCGAGAGCGCATCGAAAACATCTACGCCAAGCAAGGTTTCGACTCCATCGACAAGCAGGACCTACGTGGGCGCATGCGGTGGTGGGGCCTATACACCCAGCGCGCGCAAGGCTACGACGGCACCTTCACCGGCGACGAGAACATCGATCTGCTCGAGGACAGTCACTTCATGATGCGGGTGCGCTGCGACAAGGGCGCCCTGACCGCCGAACAGCTGCGGACCATCGGTGCGATCTCGACCGAGTTCGCCCGCGACACCGCCGACCTCTCCGACCGCGAGAACGTCCAGTACCACTGGATCCGGATCGAAGACGTCCCCACCATCTGGCAGCGGCTCGAAGCCGTCGGCCTGAGCACCACCGAAGCGTGCGGCGACTGCCCGCGTGTGGTGCTCGGCTCACCACTGGCCGGCGACGCCGTCGACGAGGTCCTGGATCCGACGCCGGCCATCGACGAGATCGTCCGCCGCCATGTGGGTGACCGCGAACTGTCCAACCTGCCACGCAAGTTCAAGACCGCCATCTCGGGTCTGCAGGACGTGGCCCACGAGATCAACGACATCGCGTTCATCGGGGTGAACCATCCCGAGCACGGGCCGGGACTGGACCTGTGGGTCGGCGGCGGCCTGTCGACCAACCCCATGCTGGCCCAACGGGTGGGTGCGTGGGTGCCGCTGGCGGAGGTACCGCAGGTGTGGCAGGCGGTGGCCACCTTGTTCCGCGACTACGGGTATCGACGGCTACGGGCCAAGGCCCGGCTGAAATTCCTCGTCAAGGATTGGGGCATCGAGAAGTTCCGTCAGGTCCTGGAGGACGAGTACCTGGGTCGGAAACTGATCGACGGACCCGCACCCACACCGCTGAGCGAGCCGCGTGATCACGTCGGGGTGCAGCGACTCAAGAACGGACTCAACGCGGTCGGGTTCGCGGCGATCGCCGGCCGCGTGTCGGGGACCGCCCTGACTGCGGTGGCCGACGCCGCCGCCCGCGTGGGGTCCGACCGGATCCGTTTCACGCCGTATCAGAAGCTCGTCGTCCTCGACGTGGCCGACGACGACGTCGACTCGCTGATCGACGAGCTGGCCGCGCATGGTCTCGACGGACGTCCCTCGCGATGGCGCCGCAACCTCATCGCCTGTTCGGGCATCGAGTTCTGCAAGCTGTCCTTCACCGAGACACGCAAGCGCTCACAGCAATTGGTGCCCGAGCTCGAACAGCGGCTGGCCGACATCAACGCTCGACTCGATGTCCCCATCACCATCAACATCAATGGCTGCCCCAACTCATGCGCTCGGGCCCAGATCGCCGACATCGGCTTCAAGGGTCAGCTCGTGGAGGACGACAACGGTGACCATGTCGAGGGATTTCAGGTCCACCTGGGCGGCACTCTGGGCGCGGACGCGGGTTTCGGGCGCAAGCTGCGCCAACACAAGGTGCGCACCGAGGAGCTCGGCGACTACATCGACCGAGTGGTCCGCAACTTCGTCGACCAACGCCAACCCGCAGAACGGTTTGCCGAGTGGACGATCCGGGCACAGGAGGAACATCTGCGATGAACAGTGCCACCAGGCTGGAATCACACCAGCGTGAACTCGTCGAGGCAGGCAACGCCGAACTCGGACCCGACGCGACCGCCGAGGCCCTGCTGCAGTGGACGGCCCGTACGTTCGGCAACGATCTCGTCGTCGCCTCCAACATGCAAGACGCCGCTCTGGTCGCACTGGCCGCGACCACCATGGGGCCACTGTTGCCGGCCGGCGAGAAGCTCAAGGTGCTCTTCCTCGACACCGGGTACCACTTCGCCGAGACGATCGGTACCCGCGACGCCGTAGAGCTGACCTACCAGGTGGAGATCATCAATGTGACCCCCGAACACACTGTGGCCCAACAGGATGAACTGGTGGGGCGCGATCTGTTCGCCTCCGATCCCGGTGAGTGCTGCCGCCTGCGCAAGGTGGTCCCGCTGCAGCGTCAACTGTCCGAGCACAGCGCCTGGGTGACCGGGATCCGTCGGGTAGAGGCGCCCACCCGCGCCAACGCCCCGCTGATCTCCTACGACGAGGCGTTCGGGCTGGTGAAGGTCAACCCGATCGCCGCGTGGAGCGATGAACAGCTGCGCGACTACATCGACACCAACGGAATTCTGGAGAACCCGTTGGTCGACGAGGGCTACACATCCATCGGGTGCGCACCGTGCACCAGCAAGCCGGCCCCCGGGGCCGATCCGCGCAGTGGCCGGTGGGCCGGGCGCGCCAAGACCGAATGCGGGTTGCACCAGTCATGACCATCGAACAGACCGGATCACGTTCTCCGGCAACAACGTCTGACGACGAGTACACCACACTCGATGCGTTGGAGTCCGAGGCCATCCACATCTTCCGCGAGGTGGCAGGCGAATTCGAACGCCCCGTCATCCTGTTCTCCGGCGGTAAGGACTCCACCGTGCTGCTGCACGTGGCGATCAAGGCGTTCTGGCCCGCTCCGATCCCGTTCTCGCTGTTGCACGTCGACACCGGCCACAACCTGCCCGAGGTGCTGGCGTTCCGAGACGAAGTGGTCGCCCGCCACAACCTGCGTCTGCACGTGGCCAGCGTCGAGGAGTACCTTGCCGACGGGCGTCTCACCGAACGCCCCGACGGAGTACGCAACCCTCTGCAGACCGTGCCCCTGCTCGACGCGATCACCGCCAACCGATTCGACGCGGTGTTCGGCGGGGGCCGTCGAGACGAGGAGCGTTCGCGGGCCAAGGAGCGGATCTTCTCGTTGCGCAACGCATTCGGGCAGTGGGACCCCAAACGTCAACGGCCCGAGCTGTGGAACCTCTACAACGGCAGACACGCACCCGGCGAACACGTACGTGTGTTCCCGCTGTCGAACTGGACCGAGCTCGACGTGTGGCGTTACATCGCCCGCGAGCAGGTGCTGCTGCCGTCGATCTACTACGCCCACGACCGCGACGTGTTCGAGCGTGACGGCATGCTGATGACCCCGGGACCGTGGGGCGGACCACGCGAGGGTGAGACGCTACAACGACTCTCGGTTCGATACCGCACGGTCGGCGATGGCTCCACCACCGGCGCGGTGCGCTCGGACGCCGCCGACAACGCCGCCGTCCTGGCCGAGGTGGCCGCGTCCCGACTCACCGAGCGTGGGGCCACCCGCGGCGACGACCGGGTCAGCGAGGCCGCCATGGAAGACCGCAAGCGTGAAGGATATTTCTGATGAGCACCCCCGACGTCGGACTGCACTCCGACCTGTTGCGCATCGCCACCGCGGGCAGCGTCGACGACGGCAAGTCCACCCTGGTGGGGCGGCTGCTCTACGACACGAAATCTGTTCTGGCCGATCAGATCGACGCCGTGACACGGGCCTCGGTCGACCGCGGACTGGCCGGACCCGACCTGTCGCTGCTGGTCGACGGGCTGCGCGCCGAGCGTGAACAGGGCATCACCATCGACGTCGCCTACCGCTACTTCGCCACGCCCGCACGGTCGTTCGTGTTGGCCGACACCCCCGGCCACGTCCAGTACACCCGCAACACCGTCTCCGGCGCGTCCACGGCGGGCCTGGTGATCCTGCTGGTCGATGCCCGCACCGGCGTGGTGGCCCAGACCCGTCGGCACGCCGCGGTGATGGCACTGCTCGGGGTGCCGCAGCTGGTGTTGGCCGTCAACAAGATCGACCTGGTCGACGACGCCGCCGCTGTGTTCGCCGAGATCAGCGCCGAGTTCGCCGCGTTGACGACCACTCTGGGTTGGAGCGCCGATCAGGTGCAGGCCATCCCGGTATCAGCCCTGCACGGCGACAATGTCGCCGTGCGATCGGCGACGACCGCCTTCTACGATGGGCCCACTCTCATCGAGCATCTCGAGTCGGTGCCCAACGTCGCCGATCGCGCACCGGTGGGCTTTCGCTTCCCGGTGCAGTACGTGATCCGTCCGCGCACCCCCGAGTACCCCGACTACCGCGGATACGCCGGACAGATCGCCGCCGGCCGCGTCACCGTGGGCGATCAGGTCACGGTACTGCCGTCGGGGATCTCCACCACCGTCGCCGGGATCGACACCGCCGACGGTGCACTGCAGACCGCCCACACCGGTCGCAGCGTGACCATCCTGCTCACCGACGACATCGACATCTCCCGCGGAGACCTCATCGCCGCCAGTTCTGATGCGCCCCAACCGATCTCGGCGTTCACAGCCACCGTCTGCTGGCTGGGTGACAAGCCGCTTCGCCCCGGGGCTCGACTACTGCTCAAGCACGGGACCACCACCACCGCCGCCATCGTCGGCGCCGTGGACACCGTCTTCGACGAGCAGGCGCTGGGTCTGGTCGACGGCCCAGACGTGCTGGAGCTCAACCAGATCGGGCGAATCTCGGTGCAGACCGCCTCCCCGATCGCAGCCGACGACTACCTGGTCAACCGCGAGACCGGCAGCTTTCTGCTCATCGATCCCCAGGGCGGCAACACCGTGGCCGCCGGACTGGTCGGCGATGCCTTGGCCCCCTTGGATCTCGCAGCGCTCGCCTGAGAACCCACCTGAGAGAACCGTGTAGAACGCAGCGAAAGCCTCAGCGAATCGCACCGGTGATTCTTGGGCTCGTTTCAGGTGCCGTGCCCACCATGGGGGCATGTACCCCAACTCCTCCGATCACCCGACCCATCCGTACCAGCCGCAGATGTCCAGCCCGGAGCACTTGCCGCCAGCCCAGGCGCCCACCCCCGAGCGACGACGGATCAGCCCGGCTGTGGCTGCTGCGGTGGTCGCCGCAGGACTGCTCGGCGGCGGCGTGGGCGCAGGTGCCGTGGCCGTCTGGGATCAACAGCGCGACACCACCACTGCGTCGCCGTTGACCTCGGCCCCAGCTGATGCGCGGACCGTCGACGCCACGCCCGGCTCGGTGACCTATGCCGCCAAGGTGGCCTCAGGGTTCACCGCCGACATCAAAGTCAGCGGCGCTGCGGGCAGTTCGGTCGGCAGCGGGATCATCCTGACCTCTGACGGTTACACCCTCACCAACAACCACGTGGTCGACGGCGTGGGCGAGGGCGGTCGCATCCAGGTCACCCTCCCCGACGGCTCGACGCACCGGGCCACCATCACCGGTGTCGCGCCGTCCTATGACCTTGCGGTCATCAAGATCGACGGGGTGGACAATCTGCGCGCCGCCACGTTGGGGCAGTCGTCCAGCCTGCAGGTCGGCCAGCAGGTGGTTGCCGTGGGCAGCCCCGAGAATCTCTCCAACACAGTGACATCGGGCATCATCAGCGCACTCAACCGCACTGTGACCGCAGGCGACGACTCCGGTCGACAGGTGGCCGTCTACAACGGCCTACAGACCGACACGCCCATCAACCCCGGCAATTCCGGTGGGCCGCTGGTGAATCTGGCCGGCCAGGTGGTGGGAGTCAACTCCGCCGTCGACACCGGCCAGGCGGCCAGCGGCGGAGTGCAGGCGTTCGGTCTGGGATTCTCCATCCCCGTCGACACGGCCAAACGCGTCGCCGAGCAATTGATGCAAGACGGTACGGCTACCAAACCCGTTCTGGGCGTGTCCGGTTCACTGGACACTGCGTCTGAGAACAGTGGCGCGCGGGTCCAGGTCACCAGCACCGGCGCGGCAGCCAAGGCCGGGATCAGATCCGGCGAGGTGATCACGTCGATCGACGGCACTCCCGTGGGCAGTTACGCCGACCTGATGGCGCAGGTGTTGCGGCACACCGAAGGCGAACAGATCCCGGTGGCCGTCACATCCGCAACCGGCGCCACCCGCACGGTCACCGTGACACTGGACGGCGCAACCGACACCGCGACCACCACCGTGGGGTCCCTCGCCCCCTGAGGTGTGGTCAGGGCAGCACGCGCGGCCCCAACCCGGGCACCTCAGCCCTGGATTCCGGCGATCACCGGAATCCGGGTGGCCCGAACGTAGACCTCATCTCCCTCACCGACTCCGAGTGCGGCGGCGTCACCGCGGGTGATCTGGGCGTGGAAGTCGTCTCCGGTTGCCGCGTTGGACAATTCGACTCGCACCTCGAACCCGAGGTTCACGACCCGACGCACGGTGGCCTTGAGCACCCCGGTCTCGGCCGAAGCCTGATCGGCGGTGGCCAACGCCATATCCGGTGTTCGTCCGACCCGGATGTCGTGGGGGCGCACCAGGGATCCGTTGAGACGCGCCACCGAGCCCAGAAACGACATCACGAACTCGTTGGCCGGGCGGTCGTAGAGGTCATCAGGGCTGCCGACCTGCTCAATCCGTCCACGGTTGAGCACGGCGATGCGGTCGGCGATGTCGAGCGCCTCCTGCTGGTCGTGGGTGACCAGCACCGTGGTCACATGTACCTCGTCGTGCAGGCGCCGCAACCACTTCCGCAGATCCTCGCGCACCTTTGCGTCCAACGCGCCGAACGGTTCGTCGAGCAGCAGCACCTTGGGGTCGACGGCCAGCGCACGGGCCAAGGCCATCCGCTGGCGTTGGCCGCCGGACAGTTGCGCGGGGTAGCGGTTCTGGAATCCGGCCAACCCGACCACCTCGAGCAGTTCGTCGACGCGCGCCGACACCTCGGCCTTGGGTCGTTTGCGGATGGTCAGCCCGAACGCCACGTTGTCGCGCACCGACATGTGCTTGAACGCGGCGTAGTGCTGGAAGACGAAGCCGATGTCGCGCTGCTGCGGCGAAACGTGGGTGACGTTGTCCCCGTTGATCACCACGCTGCCCGAGTCGAGGTGATCGAGGCCGGCGATAGCGCGAAGCAGCGTCGACTTCCCCGATCCAGACGGCCCCAGAAGTGCCGTCAACGATCCCGCAGGGATCTCCAGCGACACGTCATCGAGAGCGACGAAGTCGCCGTAGCGCTTGTTGGCACCGGTGACCGAGATCGTCATGGGGGTTCCTTCTCGTGGTGAGTCGACCGCCGTGGCGGTCCGGCGACAGACGGCGTCCTCACACGGAGGGCCGGTGACCGAATTTAACACCGGCAGAACTGCGACGATGCCGCCGAACCGGAGACCGGTGGCGGGCCCGGTCACCGCCTCAGCGAGTGAGCAGCCACGCGACCAAGACCAGTAGGAGCAGCCCGATCAAGGCAGTGGTCACCTTCGATCGTGGCATCCTCATCGCCTGTCCCCCGCAGAACGGGGTGTCGAGACTCGCTCGACGATCCGCATGACCCCGTTGACCAGCGCGTTCAGCGCGATCGCGGCCACGATGGCCGACGGGATCAACACCGCCAGCGACACCAGCAGCTGCGGCACGAACGACAAACCGGTCAGCCACGCCTCGACGCCGTCCCACCACGTCCGGATCCCGTTCACTCTCCCACCCTAGCCCGCAGCTTAAATTCACCGTGATCCCAAATCCGGGCACCGGAGGTCTCGACCCGGCATCGACACCGCGCAGCTGTGGCGCATTCGCCCACCCACCAACCATCATTGAGCCATGACCCCTCCCCCCGCCGACGACACCTACACCTCGGCCGCCCCAGACACTGCGTCGACCACAGCCGCGACCGGCGGTGCCGTGACGTCGATCGATCCGGGGGCCGACCCGACGGCGACGTTGCGTCCGTCGTTCAATCCGATGTCGGCGGAGGCGAATTCGTTCCTGCCCGCCACCACCACCCACAATGCGTTCCCCCCGATCGACGACTACGCATTCCTGTCCGACTGTGAGACGAACTGCCTCATCGCGCGCAACGGGGCGGTGGAGTGGATGTGTGTCCCGCGCCCGGATTCACCGAGCGTCTTCGGCGCGATCCTCGACCGCTCGGCCGGCCACTTCAAGCTGGCGCCGTACGGGGTCAACGTGCCCGTCGATCGCCGCTACCTACCGGGCTCGCTGATGGTGGAGACCACCTGGCAGACCGACACCGGCTGGATCATCGTGCGAGATGCACTGGTGATGGGCAAGTGGCACGACAACGACGTCCGGTCGCGGACACATCGGCGTACCCCTACCGACTGGGACGCCGAGCACATGCTGCTGCGCACCGTGCGATGTGTCAGCGGGACAGTGGAACTGATGATGAGCTGCGAGCCGGCATTCGACTACCACCGAGGCAGCACCATCTGGGAGTACTCCGGGCCGGCCTACGGCGAAGCGGTGGCCACCGCCACCGACACCACACATCCGGCGCCGACGCTGAAGTTGACCACCAACCTCAAGCTCGGGCTCGAAGGCAGGGAGGCGCGGGCGCGTACGCGGCTGAACGAGGGCGACGACCGCTTCATCGCACTGAGCTGGTCGGCTCAGCCGGCCCCACAGAACTGGGACGAGGCCGCGGCGAAGATGTGGTCCACCGCCGAGTCGTGGCGCCAGTGGATCAACGTCGGCACGTTCCCCGACCACCCGTGGCGCAGCTTCCTGCAGCGCAGCGCGCTCACCCTCAAGGGCCTCACCTACTCCCCGACCGGCGCCCTCCTGGCCGCAGCCACCACCTCGCTACCGGAAACCCCCGGGGGCGAACGTAACTGGGACTACCGATACGCGTGGGTTCGGGATTCGACTTTCGCGCTGTGGGGGCTCTACACGTTGGGCCTCGACCGAGAGGCCGACGACTTCTTCTCCTTCATCGCCGACATGTCCGGGGTGACCTCAGGCACCCAGCACCCACTGCAGGTGATGTACGGGGTGGGAGGCGAACGGTCGCTGGAGGAACAGGAACTCTCGCATCTGTCCGGCTACGACGGAGCGCGCCCGGTGCGGATCGGCAACGGCGCCTACAACCAACGCCAGCACGACATCTGGGGCACCATGCTCGACTCGGTGTACCTCAACACCAAGTCCACCGAATCTATCCCCGAGACCCTGTGGCCGGTGCTCAAGGCCCAGGTCGAGGAGGCGATCACCCACTGGCGTGACCCCGACCGCGGCATCTGGGAGGTGCGCGGCGAACCGCAACACTTCACCTCGTCGAAGGTGATGTGCTGGATCGCACTGGATCGTGGTGTGCGCCTTGCCCGTATGCACGGTGAGGCGCAGTATGCCGACAAGTGGCGTGCCATCGCCGACGACATCAAAGACGACATCCTCACCCACGGCGTCAACGAGCGCGGGGTGTTCACCCAGCGCTACGGCAGCGACGCCCTGGATGCCTCCCTTTTGCTGGTGCCACTGCTGCGCTTCCTACCGCCCAACGACGAACGGGTCCGCAAGACCGTGTTGGCCATCGCCGACGAACTCACCGACAACGGCCTCGTGCTGCGCTACCGGGTGCAGGAGACCGACGACGGATTGGCAGGCGAGGAGGGCACTTTCACGATCTGCTCGTTCTGGTTGGTCTCGGCCCTGGTGGAGATCGGCGAACTCAATCGCGCCAAGCATCTGTGCCAACGGCTGCTGAACTACGCCAGTCCTCTCAAGCTCTACGCCGAGGAGATCGACGCCAGGACCGGCCGCCACCTGGGCAACTTCCCCCAAGCCTTCACCCACCTTGCGCTGATCAACGCTGTGACCCACGTGATCCGCGCCGAAGAGGCGATCTCCCACGTGCGCAAGGCATCCGAACACGGCTGACAGGTCAGGCAGCCACGATCACGGCGCGTCGATCCCGCCGGGTTGATCAACGCAGGCGCCACGGCTCGTACGCTCTCGGGTCACCGATCGGTTCGAGATGGATGGTGACATGCATGTGCTCGAGCGCGCCGAGAAGGTCGTGCTCGACGCGCTCGACAAGGTCGTGGCCCTGCTGCACCGTCCACTCCCCGGGCACCAGCATGTGGAGTTGGACGAACCGTTCGTGACCGGACTCCCGCGTCCGGATGTCATGGAAATCAACATCATCGGCCCGGTATCGGTCGAGCACCGCCTCGATCGCCGCGCGTTCGGCGTCGGGTAGTGCGGTGTCCATCAGGCCGGCACTCGACCGCCACACCAGCCGACCGCCGACGGCGAGGATGTTCACCGCGACCGCCATCGCGATCACCGCATCCAGCCACAGCCATCCCGTCAGCGCCACCAAGATCACCCCCACCACCACCCCGGCCGTGGTCCATACGTCGGTGAGCAGATGGGCACCGTCGGCCTCGAGGGTGTGGGATCGATGCGCGCGACCCACCCGCACCAGCAGCACCCCGACGGCCCCATTGAGCGCTGTGGCCACCACTGCGATCCCCAGACCCATTCCGACAGCATCCAATTCGGCCGGGTGCAGCAGCCTGTTGACTGCGGCCACCATGATCAGGCCCGCCGCGACGACGATCATCACGCCCTCGAACACCGCGGAGAAGTACTCGGCCTTGGTGTGGCCAAAATTGTGATCGTCGTCGGCGGGTTTGGCAGCCACCCGCAGCGCGATGAACGCACCGACCGCGGCCACGACGTTCACCAGGGACTCAGCGGCATCCGACAGCAAGCCCACCGAACCGGACACCTGCCACGCAACGACTTTCAGCGCGATGACAACGACCGATGCGACGATGCTGATCAGGGCGTAGCGAGACAGGTCGGCCCGGGCGTGCGCGTTCACGTAATCATCCTGCCCCACCCGAATGCTCGTGATGCATGCCTTCGGCGGCGCCGGAGAACCACGCTCAATGCGGCGAGTACGACCACGGCGTGGTGGTGGTCACCTATGTCGACTGCGACGCACTGAGATCAGTACGCACGAGCACTGCCTCGACCGGATCGGGTTCGAATCCGAATCGAGCGAGGTGATCCTCGATTCCCGCCCACTCATCATGGGCGTAGGTCTTCCACTCCAGTTCGTACCCGCCGGTGTCGGCCAGCCGCGCCTCTCGCTCGATCACAGCGGCCAGATCGGCGACGTGCAGCGAGACGGCGACGATCCGACACTCGGATCGGTCCGCCGACCACTCGCGCACCACGTCTGCGTCGTCGCTCCATTCACCTGACGCGCGCCGCCCCTCGTCGAGAACACTCAGCTCCTCGATCCCGGGACCGCTCGATCCGAGCATCTCAGCCGGTCGAGACCTCGAGCCCCCGTCGCCGCAGCAGCGGCTCGATGCGAGCCTTGCGGCCGAGCAGTTTCTGGTGTGCAGCAATGGGATCCACGCTGTCACCACGCGACAGGGTGGCGTCGGCGAATTGCGCGCCGTTGGTTCGGGTGAGACCACCGTTGTCCAGAAACCACTGCTCGGTCTCGGCGTCGAGCACCTCTGACCAGATGTAGGAGTAATAGCCAGCCGCATACCCGCCACCAAAGATGTGGTTGAAGTAGGCGGTGCGGTAGCGCGGCGGGATCAGCTCGGAATACACCCCGGCGTCCCGCAGCGCCTGCTCCTCGAACGCCTCGATGTCACTCACCTCGTCGTCGGCGGTCAGGCGATGCCACGCCAGATCGAGCACCGAGGCGGCGAGGTATTCGATGGTGGCGTAGGCGGTTTCGACCGCGGTCGCCTCACGGCCAGCCTGTGCCAACTCGGCCGGGATGGGATCACCGGTGCGATGGTGGCGGGCGTAGTTGGCCAACACCTCAGGGTGCAGAGCCCACATCTCGTTGACCTGCGAGGGGAACTCGACGAAGTCACGGGGCACCGAGGTACCCGACTGCGAGGGGTAACGAACCGCCGAGAGCAGACCGTGCAGCGTGTGACCGAACTCGTGGAACAGGGTGGTGAGCTGATCGAAATCGAGCAGACAGGGTTGTCCCGGTTGGGGTTTGGTCACGTTCAACACGTTGACGATGATGGGGCGGGTGGCCAGCAGGTCGGACTGGTCGACGATGTTGTTCATCCAGGCCCCGCCCCGCTTGCTGGGCCGGGCGTAGAAGTCACCGAGGTACAGGCCGATCGAGGTCCCGTTGGCGTCAAACACCTCCCAGGTCCGCACGTCGGGATGGTAGGACGGCAGCTCGGTGCGCTCCCGGAACGACAACCCGTAGAGGACGTGCGCAGCGTGGAACACGCCGTCGTGCAACACAGTGTTCAACTCGCAGTAGTCGGCGAAGTCGTCGATCGGGACCGATGACTGCGACCTGCGCAACGCAGCCAACCAGTACTGCATGTCCCATGCTTCGATGTCGCCGCCCGCCAACTTGCGCAGGCGGGTCAGCTCCCGTCCCCCAGCCCGCATGGCGGCCACTGACAGGTCGGCGAGCATCGACTCCACGGCGGCGGCATCTGGGGCGGTCTGCTCGGCGAGTACGTATTCGGCGTGATCGCGATATCCGAGCAACTGCGCCCGCTGCGCACGAAGCGTCACGATCTCGAGAACAATTGCGCGGGTGTCGAACTCGTTGCCGCGCAGACACCTGCCCACCGACGCCTCGAACAGCCGCCGCCTGGTGATGGAATTCGTGAGTGCTGCCAGGGCGGACTGTCCGGTCGGCAGCCCCAGCGTCAACAGATAGCCCCGCTCATGACCTGCGTCGACCGCCGCAGCCTTCGCGGCTGCGATGGCGGCCTCGCCCAGACCGTCGAGGTCGGCCACGTCGTCGATCAGCACTGCCGCAGCGTTGCTCTCGCCCAGCACCTTCTGCGAGAACGAGGTGGTCAGCACCGACAGGCGTGCCGAAATCTCCCGCATCTGTTGCTGACCGTCGTCGTCCAGAGCAGCGCCCGCGCGTACCGAGTCACGAAAAGTCCTCTCCAGCAGCCGCATCGACGGTTCATCGAGCCCGAGTGCGGCGCGGTCGTCGTGCAGACGCCGGATCCTGGCGAACAAGGCGGGGTTCAATGCGACCGCATCGTTGTGCGCTGCAAGCTTGGCGGCCAACTCTTGGGCGATGGCATCTCGCTCGGGGTTGGAGTCGGGCCCGATGAGGTTGTAGAAGATGCCCGCCGCCTGCGACAACGCCTGACCCGAGCGCTCGAGTGCCTCGATGGTGTTGGTGAAGGTCGGCTCCTGGGGGCTGCCTGCGATGGCGTCGACCTCACGTAGGTGCTCAGCCATCGCCTCGGTGAACGCAGGCAGGAAGTCCGAGTCTGAAATGGCCCCGAAATCGGGCAGACCGTGCAGCAGGGGACTCGGCGCGAGAACAGGATTCGTCGACATCAGTCCATCGTATCGACCGATCTCACCGGCGCCGGTCGGGATCGAGTGACGCTACTTGCCCTTCGGCTTGTCGCTGGCGGCGTCGGCTGACAGCGCGGCGACGAAGGCCTCCTGCGGCACCTCCACCCGACCGATGGTCTTCATCCGCTTCTTGCCTTCCTTCTGCTTTTCCAACAGCTTGCGCTTGCGGCTGATGTCGCCGCCGTAGCACTTGGCCAGCACGTCCTTGCGGATGGCCCGGATGTTCTCGCGCGCAATGATTTTCGAGCCGATCGCCGCCTGCACCGGTACCTCGAACTGCTGGCGGGGGATGAGTTCTTTGAGTTTGGTGGTCATCTTGTTGCCGTAGGCGAACGCAGCGTCCTTGTGCACGATCGCACTGAACGCATCCACCGCCTCACCCTGCAGCAGGATGTCCACCTTCACCAACGCCGATTCCTGCTCGCCTGCCTCCTCGTAATCGAGGCTGGCGTAACCGCGGGTGCGTGACTTCAACGAGTCGAAGAAGTCGAAGATGATCTCGGCCATCGGCATGGTGTAGCGCAGCTCCACCCGGGTCTCCGAGAGGTAGTCCATGCCGCCAAGCTCTCCGCGGCGCGACTGACACAACTCCATGATGGTGCCGACGAACTCGCTCGGGGCGATCACCGTGGTCTTCACGATCGGCTCGAAGATGGCTTGGGCCTTGCCATCTGGCCAATCCGAGGGGTTGGTGACGATTTGCTCCCGACCGTCCTCGGCAACCAACCGGTACACGACGTTGGGTGCGGTGGAGATGAGGTCGAGGCCGAATTCACGTTCGAGACGTTCGCGGGTGATCTCCATGTGCAGCAGACCCAGGAATCCGCAGCGGAATCCGAAGCCCAGGGCCACCGACGTCTCAGGCTCCCAACTCAATGCGGCGTCGTTGAGCTGCAACTTCTCCAGCGCGTCACGCAGGTCGGGGTAGTCCGACCCGTCCACCGGATAGAGCCCCGAGTACACCATCGGGCGTGGCTCGCGGTAGCCGGTCAGGGCTTCGGTGGCGCCATTGCGGGCCGAGGTGACGGTGTCGCCGACCTTCGACTGCCGAACGTCTTTGACTCCGGTGATCAGGTAGCCGACCTCCCCCACGCCCAGGCCCGCCGTCGGCTTGGGTTCTGGTGAGACGATGCCCACCTCGAGCAGCTCATGGGTGGTGCCGGTCGACATCATCTCGATCTTCTCGCGCGGCACCAGCCGTCCGTCGACCACGCGGACGTAGGTGACCACCCCGCGATAGGTGTCATAGACCGAGTCGAAGATCATCGCCCGCGCGGGGGCGTCGGCATCGCCTACCGGTGCGGGCACGACCCGCACCACCTCGTCGAGCAACTCCTTGACACCGACGCCGGTCTTACCCGACACCCGCAGCACGTCGTCGGGTTCGCAGCCGACGATGTGGGCGATCTCGGCGGCATAGCGGTCGGGATCGGCAGCGGGCAGGTCGATCTTGTTGAGGACCGGGATGATGGTGAGGTCTTTGTCCATGGCCAGGTACAGGTTGGCCAACGTCTGCGCCTCGATGCCCTGGGCGGCGTCGACCAGCAGCACCGCTCCCTCGCACGCCTCCAAAGCCCGCGACACCTCGTAGGTGAAGTCGACGTGGCCGGGGGTGTCGATGAGATGCATGACGTAGTCGGTGGTCTCGCCGTCATCGCCGGTCACCTGCCACGGCAGACGCACGTTCTGCGCCTTGATGGTGATTCCACGCTCGCGCTCGATGTCCATCCGGTCGAGGTATTGCGCACGCATCGCCCGGTCGTCGACCACACCGGTGAGCTGCAGCATCCGGTCGGCCAGCGTCGATTTGCCGTGGTCGATGTGGGCGATGATGCAGAAGTTACGGATCCGGGACGGATCTGTGAAAGTGGTGTCGGCGAAACTGGGAATCGAACTCACTCCTCATGGCGGGTGGATGACTCCAGTTTGGCACGTCGGCGCACGCCTCGAACGCCACCGGCCCGACGGGTGGAGGCGACGTGGTTCAGCGACGGGCCAGGCGCGGGCGGCCGATCTTCGCGGTGATCGAGCTGATGGCACCGGATTCGTCGAAGGTGAACGACTCGCGCACCGGAACCGCGAGGCGGTGCAGGGCGATCACGGTGAACGTCGCGTGCGCCACGCCGTCGGTGACAGTGGCGGCAAAATCCGCGGTACCCGAGATCGGGGCGAACAACGGCGACGTCCGCAGCGTGCGGATGATGTGGGCGCCGTCACGGCCGGTGGTGATGCCGTTCTCCACCCGACGGCAGTCCGGGGTCACCCGGACGTCGGAGGGGTCCTTCGTGGCGAGGGCATCGACGTAGGCCCGGGCGGCGGCGATGCGCTCATCGTCGGAGATCATGACCGATGACCGTACACCGGTGCATCCGCAGCCCGATGGCCCACGGGCTCGAACCCCGGTGACCACCCGCTCAGCACCGCCCCATCCTCGACAGCGTCTCCGACAGCACATCGACATGGGCGACGGCCGCACCGACCGCGTCGGCGAGCGCGGCATCCGGTGGCCGACGCTCACCGACGACAAGCGCCACGGCCTGCGCCAACGTGGCGGCGGGATCATCGACCGCGAGCGGATCTGAGTTCGTCGCGCCCAGCCGCTCGACGAATCCCTGCAGCAGGACATCGAGCACGAAGGCCTGTCGCCCGGGATCGGTGTCGGTGTCGATGATCCCGTGTCGCCGCCACACCGGCAAGATCGCGTCGAGGAGTGCGCGCGGCCCCGCCAACTCCACCATCTCGCGCGATCGAGGGTCATCGACCAGCCCGGCGAACACATCGCGGTCGCGGCCCAGGAACGCGTGCAGCAGCGGGAAGCTCTGGCTCGACTCCAACACGTGCACACAGAATCTCGACGGCATCACCGACTCGGCGTCGGTGAGCACCTGGCTGCGGTATCTCTTGTTGATCTCGGCGAGATCATCAGCCACCAGGCTGATGAAGAGGTCCTCCTTCGACGGCCAGTACAGGTACGCGGTGCCCTTGCCGACGCCGGCGACTCGCGCGATCTCGGCGACAGTGAGTCCCCGCGATCCCCTGCGTAGCAGGAGATCGCGGGCGGCCGCCTCGATCCGGGCGGCCTTGAGACCGTCAGGACGCGACAAGATCGGCTCGCGTGGCGTCACGTTCGCTGTCACCGTGCAATGCCTTGGGCAGTGGCGGCAGAGAGATCTCACTGTCCTTGCGCTTGTCGGCCGCACGGACCCACGGTGAACGGCGCAGCAACCACCCGACGACGGGAAGGAACAGCAGCTTGGTGGCCAACGACCGGTCCCCGAGCTCCTTGTAGGTGTGCGGGGTGAAGAACGGCCGCTGCACCAAGGCGTGCTCCTGGTAGAAATCGATCGTCGGTCGCATTGTCTGCTCCCACACCTCCAAGGCACGGTCCATGTTGTCGGGGTGGCGCTCGAGGGCGTCACCGAGCAGCACCGCGCCGGTGATCCCCGCCGACACACCCATTCCGGCGTAGAGGGTGACACACCAGGCCGCGTCGCCGACGAGGACCACTCGATTGTTGTGCCAGCGGTCCATCTTCACCTGCTCGACGGAGTCGAACAAGACGTCGTCGCCGGCCTTCTCCATCGCCGCGATGGCGTCGGTGAGGGTCTCGCCGAGCGGCTGGGGACCGAAGACCTCACGGATCCGATCCGCCGGCCGGTGGGTGAACTCGGCGTCGACGTCGCTGGTCTCGTAGGAGAACAACACGGTCGGGTTGTGGTCGGCGAATGCGAACAGCCACATCGATCTGCCCACCTCGATCAGAGCTGCACCTTCGCCCTTCTTCAATCCCTTGGGCGTACCCGGGAACTCGAACGCGGCGATGATGTGGTTGAGCCGATGCAGATACTTCTCGTGCGGCCCGAACGCCAGCCGCCGGACCGTCGAGCGCAGGCCGTCGGCGCCGACCACCAGATCGAAGCGCTCGGTCACCCGGGTGTCGTCGGCGGTGTTGTGCAGATCCACGTCCACACCGTCGGCGTCCTGCCGGATGTCGGTGGGGACGGTGGAGAAGCGAACCTCGACGTCGGCGGGCAACTTCGCCCACGCGGCCTCCTCCACGTCACCGCGGACCATCTGCCACGGCTCACCGGGCAGTGCGGTGTAGGCCAGACCGCGTGAGCGTCCGCCCTGGCGGTCGATGTCGAGGTGGACACCGATGTTGCCGCGGTCGTGCACCCCGTCGAGGATGCCGAGCCGGTCGGCCGCGCTGCGCCCCGAGCCGAACATGGCGATGAAGTACCCGCCGTCGCGACGCTTGCTCGCCTTCTCCACGATCACCGGACTCCATCCCGCCTGGAGCAGCCGAATCGCGGTGGCGATTCCACTGACTCCGAGACCGACGACCAATACCTTTCGCGTGCTCTGTGATTTCGTCATACCCCGATAGTACCACTGACCAATTTGGTCATTTGGTCATCCAATGCCACTGCTCATCCGATAAGCGGCCACCGTTGGACGCGGCGAGCGCACGGGCGCCACGCGACGTGGGTACACGCATGCACCCGCTAAGTTGCTCCCATGGCCTCATGGACGAACACCGCACTGCGTCTCGCGCGTCAGTACGGACCACGCCTCTTCGCCGAGCTGAAACGATCCGGTGCGCTGGACAAAGGCCGAGAGGCGATCACCGCTCGCATGGGAAGTGCCGCCGCCTCTCAGGCGCCGGCCCCGGGCCGACCGCCGGGACGTCCGGTCACCGAGTCTGCTCGACCCACGGCCGACCGCGCGCGGCGCATCGAGTACTCACCCACCCTTGACGGCGACGCCGATCCCGGCGAGATCGTCTGGACCTGGGTCACTTTCGAAGAAGACGCCAGCCAGGGCAAGGACCGACCGGTACTCGTCGTGGGCCGCGAGGGCGATCACCTCCTCGGTCTGATGCTCTCCAGTCAGGCCCATCGCGCCGACGACCCAGACTGGACCGAGATCGGTACCGGCAGCTGGGACGGTGGCCACAAGGTGAGCTATCTGCGCCTCAACCGTGTCCTCGACGTACCCGAGGCCGGTATCCGACGCGAAGGCGCCATCCTGGATCGCAATCGATTCGATGCTGTGGCAACACGTCTGCGCTCGGACTACGGCTGGAGCTGACCCCGCCCGGTTCGGTGCCCCACCAGTGAGTCCTGACCCCCAGACCGGATCGGTCGGCAGGGTCAGACTCGCGCAGGGTCAGGCCAGGCGGGTGATCTCCACGACGACATCGAGATCGGTGGCCCCGCCACCGGTGTAGATCCCCTTGAGCGGCGGCACATCTGAGTAGTCGCGCCCGATGCCGACCGAGACGTGTTGTTCGTTGACCGGCACATCGTTGGTCGGATCCCAGCCCCACCAGCCGCCGGTCCATGCCTCGATCCAGGCGTGGCTTTGGCCCTCGACCACCTTGTTGATGATCGCGTCCTGCGCCGGATGCAGGTAGCCCGAGACGTAGCGCGCTGGAATTCCCAAGCTGCGCAACATCAACAGGGTGAGGTGGGCGTAGTCCTGACAGACGCCTTTGCGTTCACTCCACGCGTCGACCGCGCTGGTGTGCACGCCGGTGGTTCCGGGCACGTACTCCATCTCGGTGTTGACGTAGGCGCACACCGCCTCCACCGCCGCCTCCGGGTCCAGGCCACGTGCGAGCTTCTTCGCGGTGGAGGCCAGGGAACGGTTGCGCGGTACGTATGCAGTCGGCACCAGGAACTCGTCGTACCGGTCGACGACGTAGGCCGAACGGATATCGTCGAACCCGAGTTGATCTGCGGCACTGGGACGTTCACCCGGCTCGGTCTCCACCACCGACGACCCGGACACCTCGAGCTCCTCATGGGGTGCGTGTAGGTCGAAGGCGGTGACCGCAGTCCCCCAGTAGTCGGTGTAGCGGTAGGAGCGGGTGGCGGGCACCGTCTCCACCCGGTTGACGATCACGTTTTGCCGCGCATCGCTGCGCGGGGTCAGCCGCGCTTCGTTGTAGGAGGAGGTGACCGGCGCGTTGTAGGCAAAGCCGGTCGAGTGGACGACACGCAGACGCCAGCTCACAGTTCACTCTCCTCGATGAAGTGGGATTCGGCGCTGCTCGCCCGGACATCGGCCCAGGCGACATAGGGCGTCACGTGGAAGTACTGCAGGGTCACTGCCTCGTTCACATCGCGACATGTCTCCTGCAACTCCAGTAGCCGACGCTGCAGGCCGTCGAGCAGCCGACCGGGCTGCATGAATTCCAGTGCGCTGCGCGCCCGTCCGAGCAGTCGCTGCGCCTCGGCCTGGGCCCCGACCCGACTGTTGGGTCGGTTGTCCAAATTCATCAGACACTCCTCGGCCAGCGTGATCGCATGGAACACCGACCGCGGGAACAACCGGTCGAGCAGCATGAACTCGACCACGCGGCTGGCGTCGAGGGCACCCCGGTAGGTGCGCAGATACGTGTCGTGGGCACCGGCCGAGCGCAACACGGTGACCCAGGTGGGCGAACCCGAGCGTTCACCGGCCCGCGACAACAACATTCGGATGGTCATGTCGACCCGCTCCACCGATCGCCCGAGCAGCAGGTAGCGATAGCCATCGTCGTGACTGAGGGTGGCATCGGCAAGACCGGCGAACATCGCCGCGCGATTCTTGACGTAGGTGAGGAATTCGTGGGGCCCGAGGGTACGTGCGGCGCGCTCGGCGTCGACCAACCCGTTGTGGGTGGTGTTGAGACACTCCCACATCTCGCTGCTCGTCACTTCCCTTGCCCCACGAGCATTCTCCCGCGCCGCGCCGATCGAGTCGACGATCGATCCCCGACCGTGCCGGGCGTAGGCCACCCGCTCGGTCAACGACCACACGTCGAGCTCGACGTCGTCGTCGTCGACCTCCATGCCCAGCACCTGCAGCACCAGTCGACAGGTCCGGTCCGGATCCACGGTGGCGTCCTCGAGCAACTGGTGCACCGCGACGTCGAGGATGCGCGCGGTGTCGTCGGCCCGTTCGACGTATCGGCCGATCCAGTACAGCGATTCGGCGTTGCGGGCCAACATCATCGGACATCCCCCATAGTGCCGAACGGCTCCGACCGCTGCTGTTGTTGTTGCTGCTGCTGTTGCTGTCCGGCCGCCTGTTCGGGACCCTGCTCGGTCTGATGCGCAGGCGGTAGGTCCTTGGTACTGACCAACTCCTCACCGCTGAGCTCGCGATCACCGGCCGAGGCCCGCGACGCCAGGACCCAGGTGTCCTTGGAACCACCACCCTGGCTCGAGTTCACCACCAGCGATCCCTCCGGCAGCGCGACCCGGGTCAGCCCGCCGGGCAGCACCCACACCGACTCACCGTCGTTGACCGCGAAGGGCCGTAGGTCGACGTGGCGCGGCGCCATACGGTCGCCCACCTTCGTGGGGACCGTGGACAGCTGCACCACCGGCTGGGCGATCCAGCCGCGCGGATCGTGACGCACCTTGCGCGCCAAGGTGTCCAGCTCTTCCTTGGTCGAGTCCGGGCCGAAGACGATGCCGTATCCACCCGAACCCTCCACCGGCTTGACGACCAACTCGTCGATCCGGTCGAGGACCTCTTCACGTTCGTCGTCGAGCCAGCAGCGCAGGGTGTCGACATTGGCCAGGCTCGGCTTCTCCCCCAGGTAGTACTCGATGATCTCGGGGACGTAGGTATAGACCAACTTGTCGTCGCCGACACCGTTGCCTACCGCGCTGGAGATGACGACGTTGCCTGCGCGGGCGGCGTTGAGCAAACCGGCCACACCGAGCATCGAGTCCGGACGAAACGCCATGGGATCGAGGTAGTCGTCGTCGATGCGGCGGTAGATCACGTCGACGCGTTGCTCACCCTCGGTGGTGCGCATGTAGACGACGTTGTCGCGACAGAACAGATCGCGCCCTTCGACCAGCTCCACCCCCATCTGCCGCGCCAACAGCGAGTGCTCGAAGTACGCGGAGTTGGCCACGCCCGGGGTCAACACGACGACGTTGGGGTCGGCCTCGTTGAACGCCGCCGAGGCCCGCAAAGCGGCCAGCAGTTGACTGGAGTAGTCGGCCACCGCCCGCACTCGCTGGCTGGCGAACAGGTCGGGGAACACCCGGGCCATGGTGCGACGGTTCTCCATCACGTACGACACCCCCGACGGCGAACGCAGGTTGTCCTCGAGTACCCGGAAGTCGCCCTGCTCGTCACGGATGAGGTCGATGCCGGCGACGTGGATGCGCACCCCGTTGGGGGGATTGATGCCCACGGCCTGGCGGTGGAAGTGCTCACAGGAGGTGATCAGTCGTTTGGGGACCACCCCGTCACGCAGGATCTCCTGTTCGCCGTAGATGTCGTCGAGGAACATCTCGAGTGCCTGCACCCGCTGGGTGATGCCGCGCTCGAGTTTGGCCCACTCACCGGCGGAGATGACGCGCGGAACCACATCGAGGGGAAACGGGCGCTCCTGCCCGGACAGCGAGAAGGTGATGCCCTGATCGACGAACGCCCGACCGAGGGCGTCGACCCGGGTCTCGAGGTCGTCCCACTCCGACGGCGCCAACGCCCTCAGCAGCCCCCGATAGGGCGATCGGACCTCGCTGTTGTCGTCGAACATCTCGTCAAAAGCGTTGGCGTACGGACCCTTGCTATAGCCGGCGAAGATCCCCTCCGCGTCACCCCTGCCGACACCGCGCGGCTTGGCGGTGGTCTTGCTCGTCGCCTTGCCTGCGGCTTTCTTGCCGGTGGGGGTCGCACGCTTGGGCGCGGTCGGTGCGGATTTGACCGCCCGTGCCCGGCCCGCGTCGGCGCGGGTGTCGGTGCGGTCGGCGGAGGTTCCGGGGCTCATGACATTCCATCGTGCTACACAGGCGACGACTCGGCAGGGTTGACGCATCCTCCGACGACGGATTTGGGCAGGTCGCAGTCTGGCTGGTAACGTCCATCGCTGGTGCTCAGCGCGTCGTCACTCCGGTGGCGACACTGAGCAGGCGAAGCATCGCCGATACGACTTCGATTCCCGCAAACCGTTGTCCGCCGTCCACTCACGACGCGCGACATCATCGATCAAGAGGTAGTGACCAGTGGCAAACATCAAGTCGCAGATGAAGCGGATCCGTACCAACGAGATCGCGCGTCAGCGCAACCAGTCGGTGCGCTCGTCGTTGCGCACCGCCATTCGCAACTTCCGCGCAGCGGTCGACGCCGGCGAGAAGGACAAGGCCGCCGACCTGCTGGTGAGCACCTCGCGCAAGCTCGACAAGGCGGCCAGCAAGGGCGTTATCCACAGCAACCAGGCCGCCAACAAGAAGTCGGCGATGGCCTCGGCCCTCAACAAGCTCTGATCTCATCCGGGTACGACCCGGCGAGACACCACTCACCCCGGGTGCCGTTCACACGGCGCGCGGGGTGAGTTGTCTCCCGCGTCGGGTGTCAGTCGTGACGTGAGGTGCGCAGTCCGGCGATCGTGGCCACCGCCCGCTGCACGCTGTAGTCGGCGTCGGCGGCTTGCCCCTTCACGTCACCGTTGAGGGCGGCCACCACACGCACGGCCTCGACCACGGCCGCGCTACTCCAGGCCTGGGCCTGCGATTTGACTGCGGCCACTCGTTTCGGTGACATCCCGAGCTCAGCGGCCGCGGTGCTCGAATCCATCCCGGCGACCCCCCGCACCCGGGCGATCGCGTGGACGGCCTCGCCAAGTGCATCGGCGATGAGGACCTGAGCCAAACCGTGGTGCCGGGCCCACGCCAGTGCCTCGAGCGCGGGTCCGGTCTTGCCGTCGACCGCGAGCGCGGCGATCTCGTATCCCTTGATCTCCGGTCGACCCGAGTAGTACCGGGTGACGGCTGCGGCGTCGACGCGTCCACCGGTGTCGGCGACGAGCTGACTGCACGCCGCGGCGAGCTCGCGCAGGTCGGCGCGCACCGACTCGACGACAACTCTCACCACCTCGGCGGAGACCTTGACCCCGAGGTCGGTGAACTCCTTCTTGACGAAGCGCATCCGGTCCTCGGGCCATTTCGGTGTCGCGCAGTCGTGCACGACGGCGCCTGCTGCCCGTAACGCCGGGACCATCGACTTCGCGCGCCCCCCACCGGAATGAGCCACGATCAGCGTGATGCCCTCGGGCAGGTGTGAGGCGGCCTCGGCGATGAGGGCAGCCGGTTCCTTACCCGCTTCATCCGCCGACTCGACGACCACCACTCTGTCCTCGGCGAACAGCGACGGGCTGAGCAACTCGGCCAGCTCAGGGGCTGCGACGTCACCGGCGCGTACGTGGGTCACCGGGATCTCCCCGGTCATGGCGTCCGGTGCTGCGGTGAGACCCTGGCCGATGGTGGCGATCGCCCGCTCGGCCAGGAAGTCCTCGTCGCCGAGGACGAGATGCAGTCGGTCGCTCACCCCGGACATGCTGCCAGAGACGCCCGACATCGTGAACGAGCCCAGACCGATCTCCCACCGGTCTGCTGCACCACCACAGTCCAGACCCCACCGCGACGGTGACCCCGAGCACCAGAGCGAACCCGCCGATTCCGTCGCCGACCGCAACGGTGGAGACCGGCAGGTTCGCGCACGTCCGCGCGGCATGCACCATCCACCACAACGACGGCTCGGTGAACCGGAGGACGATCTGGGACACCGTGGCCGAGAGCGGATCGACAAGGGCACCAACGGTTCCCAGCAGGGTGATTCCCACCACGGCCGGTGCGACGACGAGGTTGGCCACCACACCCACCACCGAGTACGTCCCGGTCACCATCGCCACCACTGGGGCGGTGACCACCTGCGCGGCCACCGCGACCGACAGCATCTCGGCTAACCCACGGTTGATCCCCAACCCGCACAAACGATCTCGGATCACTGGAGCCAACGCGATCAGTCCGCAGGTGGCCACCACCGACAGGACGAAACCGGGTGCCACCGCCAAGGCCGGCCAGATCGACATCACGACGATCACCGCCGTGCACAGGGCGGCCACCGACTCCGAACGGCGACGCGCCACCAGTGCGATCACCCCCACCACCCCCATCACCGCCGCCCGCACCACACTCGGAGACGGACGCACCAGGATGACGAATGCGACGATGGTCAGCAGCACGATCGCCGCGCACACGTACCGGCGCGCGCCGAACGTCCGGGCGATGATCACCACCGCCGCGCAGATGAGCGTGAAGTTGGCGCCGGACACCGCCACCAGGTGCGTCAGCCCACAGTCGCCGAAGTCGGTGCTCACCTGGTCATCCATCCCGGACGTGTCGCCGAGAACCATGCCCGGCAGCAGACCCGACTCCGGGGCAGGTAACGCGCGACGAGCCGACTCGGCGAAGCCGGATCGCACAGCGGACGCCCATCGTTGATGTGTCGGTGGCGGCGAGATCGCCTGGGGCGCAGTGGCGGTCCGCAGATCGGCGACGGTCAGATCGGCTCGCCGCGGCGCCACCACCGAGACGATGGCCCGCACCCGTTGACCCGGCAGCAGATCGATCCATCCGTCTGCGGGCGCGGTCAGGTTCGCTGCCACCGGACCGACCCGACGACTCGCCACATCGACACCGACCGCGACCCGCACCCGCGCCGGACCTCGACCGGACACCACATGCGGGTCATCGGAGACGACCATCACCACCGTGGCCTTGTGTCCGATCAGCCCGGCAACAGGGTGGCGTTCGACGACCGCCGTGCGCACCGTGATCGCACCCGCGAAGCCCGCACAGATGCCCGCGGTGGCGATCACCGCGAGCAGCGGTCCACGGCGGCGCGGCGTGCCGGCGGGTGCACGGCGCACCAGGATCAGGCCGACGAGAGCGACACCCGTGCTGCACGCGGCGAGTACCGCCGAGACCGTGGATCCGCCCACCACCCCGATCGCGGTCACTGCCCAACAGCCCACCGCCGGAGCGATGAGACGCCGATCGGGGCGTGGTGGATCAGACCGTGACGCGCTCACGCAGCTTCGCCAGCCGCGCGGGTCCGATCCCGTCGACCTCGCCGAGCTGGTCGACCGAGCTGAACTTGCCGTTGCGGGTGCGCCATTCGATGATCGCCGCTGCGGTCACCGGACCGACACCAGGCAACGCATCGAGTGCGGTCACATCGGCGGTGTTGAGGTTCACCTTCGCCGTCGCCTGCGGCGTCGACCCCGACCCGCTGGGTGTCGAGCCGGTGTCACCGCCCCCGCCGCCCGGGTTTACGGTATCGGGCGCATCGGGCTCCCCCGCCGACGACACGATGGCGCTGCGCATTCGGGTGCCACTGGCTGGATCGGTGAATCCGACCAGGATCTGGTCGCCGTCGCGCAACGGTCGAGCCAGGTTGAGGCTCAACACATCTGCACCGGGACGACACCCTCCGGCGCGGGCGAGCGCGTCGGCCACCCGCGCGGAGCTGGGAAGTCGATGCAGACCGGGAGAGCGCACCAGGCCGACCACGCTCACCACGAGTTCGGCGGGAGGCGCCGGTGAACCCGCTGCGCCGGGATCGGGAGTATCCGACACCGGTCCGCTCGTCCCCGAACCCGGTGGGGCTGCTGGAATCTTCGACGGGCCAGCGCTTTTCGGTGGCACACTGGGCCCCGCCGCACCGGCCGAGGCCGGGAACGCCACCAGCGGCGCGGCATCGTCGCCGGAACGACCGACCACGGCCACCACGGTGATCACACACGCCAGGACGCCGATGACGACCAATGCGATCGCGGCCGGCGGAGCGGGCCAGAAGCCATCGCCTCGGCGACGGCGCGTACCACGACGCTCACGATCGTCGTCGTCACGGTCGTCGTGAGGGTGATTGTCGCCGCGGTGGTCGTCGCCGTCCGGATCGTCGTCGCCGTCCGGATCGTCGCCGTCGATGTCTGCGGTGGGCCAGGGCGAACCGGAGCGGCCGCTGCGTTCGGTCTGTGGTTGCGAGGCACCCAGATCCAGCCAGGCGGGCATGCTGGCCGGCATCCACGACGGGTCGGGGTCCACGGCCGAGGGCACCCGCTGGACGTCGAACTCACGGTCGCCACCGTCGACGACGCTGCTGGGCACTGGTGCCCACGGGGGCGCGCTGGTGTGGAGGCGCGACAGAACATCGACGTCACGCTCTCGACCTGAGGAGATCGGCATGGTCGGACAGTAGGGCGCCGACACGGCGCCGACGGGGTCGATCTGTGCTCACCACCGCCGATCTGGGGACAGACCGACAACTGTGGACAACCGCGAGCACTCAGGGAGCGAAGCCGGCGATCGGCTCGAGGTCGGTGCAGATAGCCACCCCGACCGCGCCGGTGCCAACATGGGTACTCAGCACCGGCCCGAGGTCGGAGCGGATCAGCGATCGCACCGACAGTCGTGCGCAAAGTCGTTGGGCCACATCATCGCCCACCTCGGCAGCACCCGAATCCAACACCCCCAGGATCACCGGTCGCCGGTCGGCGACCGCGACGGCGGCGTCGATCATCTTGCTGATCGCCTTGGAGAAGGTGCGTTGCCGCTCGGCCAGCACCAGCGCTCCGTCGACCACTCGGAGCACCGGCTTGATCGACAGCGCCGAACCGAACACCTTGGTGGCCGCGCCGATGCGTCCGCTGGCGCGCAAGTTGTCCAACTGGGAGACACACAGCAGGGTCTCCGACAGCGATCCGGTCCGGATGGCCGCCTCGTAGGCACGGTCGAGGTCGGCGCCGCCTGCGGCGGCCTGCGCTGCGCCCAGTGCGGCGAACCCGACGGCCAACCCCACCGACCGACTGTCGACCACCCGGATCTGCCCGGGAAACGCCTCGGCGGCCAACCGCGCCGCGCTCCAGGTCCCGCTCAGGCGCCGACTCATCAGCACCGCCACCACGCCATCGCCGTCGCTGTCGGCCACCGCACGGGCCAACGCCTGGGTGATGTCGGCCGGAGAGACACCCGAGGTGGTGGTGGCAGGGTCGCTGACGATCTCCTCGGAGACCTCGTCGACCCCCTCGGCGAAGTCGGAATCACCGTTGAGGAGTCGCAACGCCACCTCGCGGATGTCGTAGAGCGCACGGATGGCTGCGGGCAACCGGGCCGAGGAATCGGTCACCACTTTGACGGTCACGGGTCCACCGTAGTGCGCTGCGGTCCGGACGCCTCGCCCGACAGCGCCGCGCGCACCCCCTCGATCACCACCTCCGACACTGAGCGATGGCAGTCGAAGCCCCAGTGGATCCCGTCGGGATTGTGATCGGAGGCCTGCCCCGAAGCGACGACCTCGGGGTCGACGGCCGCGAAATGTGCGGCGGTCGGAGGATAGAAGTCCAGCACCGGCACGCCCGCACGCGTGGCCCAGCCGCGCATGGCGACGGTGTGGCGGGCGCGGGCGGTGTGCACGTAGCCGTAGTAAGGGCTGCGATGGGTGGGCGGCAACGCCACCACCACGGGCAGGTCGGGACGAACCGCCACCAACGCACCGTGGATCTTCGACAGGTAGTCCACGGTCACCGCAGGCGGCAGTGCCAACGGCCACCCCAGCGGCGACAGTCGCGGCTGCAACCACCCGTACAGCGAACGCACCTGCTGGCGCACCGCGACCGGACGGATGTAGCGGATCTGTTCGCGCAGCGCGGTGGGCAGCGGCGACGGCAACGTGTCCATGCCACCGATCGCGATCACCACCGCGCGAGCGTGGCGCACCGCCGCCCACATCCTGGGATCCTGGGTCAACGCCCACCACGCGTCGCGGGTGGTCCACCCGATGCGGCCGAACAGCTCGGTGTGCATCCCGAGTGCCGCTCCGGCGAGGTTGGGCCAGATCCGTGGGTCGTCGGCGGGCAACCCACCCTCGGGACCGTAGTAGGCCAACGAATCCGACAGCACCAGAAGCGATCTGGCCGCCGGGGCTACGGGAGGTCGGGCATCGCTCACCGGGACGTACTCATTGGATCGCGGCGTCGGCGATCTCAGCCGAGGCGTTCCACACGTCCAGCCGCCACACCGGACGGTCCCCGTGCCCGCTGAGCTGCACCCAACTCGTGTTGGCCAGGCCGCCGAACACCGGCCACGAGGCCACCGGTAGCCCCAGCAGACCAGCGGTCAGGGCGGCGATCACTCCGCCGTGGGCCACCAACACCACCGGCGAGTCGGGATCGGCGCCCACACCCCAGTCCGATCGCGCAGCAACCAGTTCATCGACCAGCGGCACACTGCGGGCAGCCACGTCCACCCGACTCTCCCCGCCGGGCGGGGCCCAGTGGGCGTCATCCCGCCAGGTGCGTCGAGCGCCGGGCATCTGTTCGTCCACCTCGTGGTGGGTCAGACCCTGCCACTGCCCCAGGTGGGTCTCACGCAGTCGGATGTCGGTGGCCACGGACAGTCCGGTGGCCGCACCCAGTGCCGCCGCGGTGTCGCGGGCACGCCGCAGATCCGACGAGATGATCAGTCGCGGCGATCGGCGAGCCAACACCGTGGCGGCCGTGTTCGCTTGCGCCACACCGATGTCGGACAGGTCTGTGTCGAGTTGACCCTGCATTCGCGAGGTCGCGTTGTAGTCGGTCTGTCCGTGGCGCAACAAGATGAGTCGGCGCACCCTCGGCGTCAGACGCTCAACGCTGGTGTCGTGGCTGTCGGCTCCGCTCATCCGGTCGTCTCGACGTCGATCACCGGACAGTCCTTCCACAACCGATCGAGAGCGTAGAACTCTCGCTCCTCGCTGTGCTGGATGTGCACCACGATCTCGGCGTAGTCCAGCAGCGTCCAACGCCCCTCGCGCGCGCCTTCCCGCCGCAGCGGTTTGTGGCCGGCCTCGCGCAGCTTCTCCTCCACCTCGTCGACGATGGCCCCCACCTGCCGTTCGTTGCCCGCCGAGGCGATGACGAACAGGTCGGTGATGACCAACTGCTCGGAGACGTCTATCACCACGACGTTGTCGGCGAGCTTGTCCGACGCGGCCGCGGCGGCGATCGTGGCCATGGCCAGCGCCTCGGGTGTGGCTGTCACGAGAGTCCTTTCGGGAGGGGAGATTCGGTGCCGAGCGCAGCGGGCCGGCGGGAAGGTTCGCCGACGACGTGCTCGGGGTCTTGCGGATGCGCGGCCGAGACCGGGTCCGTGGAGGGACCCGACACCCCGCGGGTCTGCGATCCCGACGACCGGTAGAGCCGCCGCTTGCTGATGTACTGCACCACGCCGTCGGGCACCAGATACCACACCGGGCGGCCGTCGGCAGCGCGCCGACGGCAGTCGGTGGACGAGATGGCAAGCGCGGGAACCTCGATCAGATGCAGCGCATCGGAGGGCAGGTTCTTCAGGTGGCTGCCGAGGTGGGCAGTTCCGAGTTCGTATCCGGGCCGCGAGACGCCGACGAACCGAGCCAGTTCGAACAGTTCCTCCCATGAATGCCACGACAGGATGGAACTCAACGCATCAGCGCCGGTGATGAAGTACTGGTCGGCGTCTGGGTGCAGGCGGTGCAGATCGCGCAGAGTGTCCACGGTGTAGGTGTCGCCGTCGCGTTCGATGTCCACCCGACTCACCGAGAACCGCGGGTTGGCTGCGGTGGCGATGACCGTCATCAGGTATCGGTCCTCGGCGGGACTGACCGACGCTGTGGCGGGATCGTCGGCGGCCAGTTTCTGCCACGGACGCCCGGTAGGCACGAACACCACCTCGTCGAGTTCGAACCGATGTGCGACCTCGTTCGCGGCCACGAGGTGTCCGTTGTGGATGGGGTCGAAGGTGCCACCCATCACCCCGATTCGCCGGCGCCGCGGCGTCTGCGCCGACGCACCATTCGACACCTGCGCAGGCTGCGTGGGCTCCTCGGACGGCATGGCAGTCGAGTCTACGGTCACGTGTTCACCAGGCTTTCCCCGCGGACCGGCTCAGACCGGCAACAGGTCGGCGATGACCCGACCGAGCTGGCCTGCGTTGCGGCACTCGTGCATCTCGATGATGGAGGCGTAGTTGTCGGCCACCGAGTCACCGCTGCCCCACAGGTCACGCGCCTCGGGGTTGAGCCAGTAGGCGTGGCGAGCCCGGTCGACCAGCGCGCGCAGCGCCTCGTAGCGGGCATCGTGGTAGTTGTTGCGACCGTCGCCGAGGATGAGCAGCGCACCGCGGTGGGTCAGCGAGTCGATGTGGTGTTCGGCGAAACCCGACAGCGCATGCCCGTAGTCGGAGTGACCGTCGCGAGTGATCAGGCGGGCGGTGCCCAGCATCTGCCCCACCGCGCCGGCGATGTCGATGTCGTCGGGATTGCGCGCGAAGAAGTCGGTCACCTCGTCGACGCTGTCGACGAAGGCGAACACCCGGACCGCTGAGAAGTGTTGGCGCAGGGCGTACACCAACTGCAACGTGAACTGCGAGAAACCCGACACCGAACCGGAGACGTCACACATGATCACCAGCTCGGGCCGAGCTGGCCGGGGTCGCGCGTAGATCAACTCGACCGGGATACCGCCGGTGGACATCGAGGCGCGCATCGTCTTGCGCACATCGACCACTCCGCGCCGGGCCCGCCTGCGCCGCACCTCGAGCTTGGCGGCCAACAGCCGCGCGAGCGGATCGATCGTACGCCGCAGAGCCGCCATCTCGGCTCGCCCCGCGGCCAGGAACTCGATGTGTTCGGGCAGCGTGGGCACCCCGTATTCGGCGACCTGCTCGCGCCCTTTGCGCTCGGCCATCCGGCGCCGCGTCTCGGCCCCCACCAGCTCGCCGAACCGGTCGACCCGACCGGCAGCCGAACGTCGATAGCGAGCCTGGGTACCACCCTCGGCATCGCCCGCCGCGGCGGCCATCGCCGCGGCGATGGCCGCGATCAACGTCTGCGGCCGCACGGTCGACATCACCTCATAGGTGGAGAACGCAGGCCCGCGCGCCGACTGGTAGCCGCCGACCTGATCGACGATCTGCGAGATCATCGCAGCCAGCCGCCCGTCGTTCTCCGCGGTGTCATCGGCCAACATCTGCGCCACTGCCTGACGTACGCCCTCGACGTCGAGGCGGCCATCTGGTCGGGTCGGTAGTTCGTCCGCGCCCGAGAGTTTGCCGGCACCAGCCGGGAACCACAGGTCGAACACGGCATCGAACACCGGTCGCTGGCCCTGATCGGAGATCAGGGTGCACGCCAGACCTTCTCGAAAGCTGCTGCGGTCCAGCAGGTTCAACACCTCGGTGGCCGATGCGGCGTCGATCAGGGCCGCCGGCCCCACCACGATCCCCCGCCCCCGCAGATCCTCGACGAAACCGGTGAGGTGCCCGACGAGATGATCTGGGGCCCAACCGGTTCCGGCGGCGGTACGACCCGAGCGGAACGGGCCCAACGGTGAGGTCATCGATCCAGCTTCAGCTCCGCGGCCGCAGTGGCGAGGTCTGGGCGATGTTTGAGGACCACCCCGAGGGTGCGAGAGAGCAGGTCGTCGTCGAGTCGGGCCCGGGGCTGTTCCCCGATCCCCAACGCCAACAACGTGTTACCCCAGTCGATGGTCTCGGCCACCGACGGCTTCTTGCGCAGGTCGAGGGTGCGCAACACCCCGATGATCCGCACCATCTCCTTGGCCAACGACTCCGGAAGGCCGGGTACCCGCGAGGCCAGGATGGCCCGTTCGCGTTCGGCGTCGGGGAAGTCGATGTAGAGGTAGAGGCACCGTCGCTTGAGGGCCTCGGAGAGTTCGCGGGTGGCGTTGGAGGTCAGCAGCACGATCGGACGCCGGGTGGCCACCACGGTTCCCATCTCCGGAATGGTCACGGCGAAGTCGCTGAGCACCTCGAGCAGCAGACCCTCCACGTCGACATCGGCCTTGTCCACCTCGTCGATGAGCAACACGGTGGGCTCGGTGCGCGAGATAGCCCGCAGCAGCGGACGCGGCAGCAGGAACTCCTCGGAGAAGATGTCGGCCTTGGTCTCGTCCCAGCCGCGTTGCCCGGTGGACTGGATGTGCAGGATCTGCTTGGCGTGGTTCCACTCGTAGAGCGCGCGCGCCTCGTCGATGCCCTCGTAGCACTGCAGCCGCACCAGCTCGGCGGCCGTGGTCGTGGCGATCGCGCGCGCCAACTCGGTCTTGCCCACGCCGGCCGGACCTTCGACGAGCAACGGTTTGCCCAACCGATCACCGAGGAAGACCGCGGTGGAGGTCGGGGTGTCGGCGAGGTAGCCGGTGGCGGCCAGTCGGGTGGTGACGTCGTCGGTGTCGGCGAAGACCGGTTGAACACCGGGCCCGCTGAGGCCGATCGGAGACGGGTTGCTCATGGTCGCGTCTGCCCCTGTCCCCACACGATCCACTTGGTGGAGGTCAGCTCCGGCAGACCCATCGGACCGCGCGCGTGCAGTTTCTGGGTGGAGATGCCGATCTCGGCGCCGAAGCCGAACTGTTCACCGTCGGTGAACGCAGTGGAGGCGTTGACCATCACCGCTGCGGCGTCGACCCGGTCGGTGAACTCGGTCGCGGTGGCGATGTCGTCGGTGATGACCGCTTCGGTGTGGCCGGTGCCGTAGGTGTCGATGTGATCGATGGCCGCGTCGAGGCCGTCGACGACCTTCATCGCGATGTCCAGGGTCAGGTACTCCTGCGACCAGTCGTCCTCGGTGGCCGCGATCATGCCCGCCTCGTCACCGTGGATGGTGACCCCATGAGCCTGCAGCGCGGAGATGAGTTGCGGCAGTGCGGTGTCGGCGATGGCCGCATCGACCAAGACGGTCTCGGCGGTGTTGCACACACTGGGTCGTCGGGTCTTGGAGTTGACGATCACCCGCTCGGCGACGGCGAGGTCGGCGGTGGCCGAGACGTAGACGTGGCAGTTGCCGGTGCCGGTCTCGATGGTGGGCACCACCGCATCGCGTACCACCGACTCGATCAGCCCGGCCCCACCGCGCGGGATCACCACGTCCACCAGACCCCTGGCCCGGATCAATGCAGTGACGCTGGAGCGGTCCGAACTGGGCAGCAGCGCAACACAATCGGCGGGCAGGTCGGCGGCGATCAACGCCTCGCGCAGTACGCCGACCAACGCTGCATTCGAGTCCGCCGCCGACGACGACCCACGCAGCAGCACCGCATTGCCAGACTTCAGCGCGATGCCGAAGGCGTCGACGGTGACGTTGGGACGGGCCTCGTAGACCATTCCGATGACGCCCAGGGGAACGCGGACCTGGCGCAGCACCAACCCGTTGGGCAGGGTCTTGCCCGCGAGCACGTCACCGATCGGATCGGGCAACCCGGCCACCTGACGCAGGCCGTCGGCGATGCCCGCCACTCGCTCCTCGGTCAGGGCCAGCCGGTCGAGCAGGCTCTCCGACGTCCCGGCGGCCACCGCCCGCTCGAGGTCGACTGCATTGGCCGCGAGGATGGCTGCGGTCCCCGCGATCAGCCGGTCGGCCGCATCGTGGAGCACCGCATTCTTGGTGGCGGTGGTCTGTCGAGCCAGGATTCGGGCCGCGGTCCGAGCGGCGCGGGCGGCGGTGTGCACTGCGGCGGTCACGGCGTCGGTGTCGGGGTTCAACGGATCGGGGCCGACATCGGCCGGGTCGCGATCGCCTGCGCGCTGGGCATCAGCGGTGGGTGCGCTCATCCAGCCAGCCTAACGGGATCGGTCACGGCGTCGGCGACGGCGCGTGGAGATACGCCCGCATCAGCACCGCCGTAGCGCGCGCTGCAGGACCGCCACCGAGGCAGCGTCCACCGACAACCGGTAGGTCGCGGTGACGGTCACGAACTGCACCGCGTACTGGCAGGCGAACGTGGTGGCCCGCGGCATCCACGACGACGGCGGGGAGTCGCCTTTGTCCTGGTTCGACGGCCCGTCGACGGCGACGAGGTTGGCGGGGTCGTTGGCGAATCGGGCGCGCAGCGACGCCGACCAGTGCGAGGCCCCCATGTCCCAGGCGTAGGACAGCGCGACGATGTGGTCGATCTGCACGTCGGCGCCGCTGCCCCGGCCACGTCGGAACGCAATCCAGGCTCCGGTGTACGGGCTGCGCAATTCGCCTTCGGCCACCGCACGGCCGCACGAGCTGAGCGCCACATAGGTCTTGTCCGACAGATCTCTCTCGAGGATGTCGTTGCGGGTGTCGCACCCGTTGCCCGCAGCTTGAGCGTCGGTCTCGTCGGTCCAGGCGGCTCCGAATGCGGCGCGGTCGTAGTCGCGGTCGTGCACCCGCTGCGGCAGTCTCGGTAGCGACACCAGCGCAGAACGCGCCGCCGCCACCCGCTCGGTGGGCACCCGAGCGCCGGTGTGCGACGTCGGCGTCACCGTCCCGACAGCGACCACCACCGAGACGGCCGCGAAACCCACCAGCGCGATCCACGTGCGGATGGTTATCGGCCGTCGACCCATGGCTGCCCCCCTGCCGCACGCACGTCCGTCTGCAATCGGTCACTGATTGGACGTGGGCCGACCGCGACCGGTTCCACCGGACGCGGGAACTCCAGGTCAGGACTTTTCGAGATACTGCGCGCGCGTCGTGCCCAGCATGGCCTCGACGAGTTCGATGAGTGCGGGATGCTCGGCCAGAGTCGGATCGGCGGCCACGATGCTGGTGGCCAGCGCGCGCGCGTCGGTGATGATCTCGGCGTCGTCGAGCAGCGACAGGAAGCGCAGCGAGGTGGTCATGCCCGACTGGGCAGCCCCCAACACATCGCCCTCGCGCCGCTGCATGAGATCGATTCGGGCCAACTCGAATCCGTCGATGGTGCCGGCGACTGCCTGCAGACGGGCGATCGACGGCGAACCCTCGGCCAGCGACGTACGCAGGAAGCAGATCCCGGGCAGCCCACCCCGCCCGACCCGACCCCGCAGCTGATGGAGCTGGCTCACACCGAAACGCTCGGCGTCGACGATGACCATCGTGGTGGCGTTGTGTACGTCGACACCCACCTCGACGACCGTCGTGGACACCAGGATGTCGATCTCGCCGCGGGTGAAGGCATCCATCACCGCCGCCTTGTCCTCCGCCGGTAGCCGACCGTGCAGCAGGTCGATCCGATGACGACCGACCGTCGCGCCGGTGAGCTGATCGAGCATCTGCAGCGCCGAGGTCATCGGTGGACCGCTCGGCGGCTGCGCCTCGGGCTCGTCGTCGCCGATACGCGGACACACCACATAGACCTGGTGCCCGGCCATCACCTGCTCGTCGACGATCTCCCACAGGCGTCGTTCCCATTTCTCCTTGCGGGCGAACACCACGTTGGTGGAGATCGGTGCGCGTCCGGCGGGAAGCTCACGCAGGGTGGAGGTCTCGAGGTCGCCGTACACCGTCATGGCCACCGTGCGCGGGATCGGGGTTGCGGTCATGACCAGCATGTGCGGGATCAGACCGTCACGGCCCTTGTTGCGCAACGTGTCCCGCTGTTCCACGCCAAACCGGTGCTGTTCGTCGACCACGATCAGACCAAGGTCGAAGAACTCCACGTGGTCCTCGAGCAACGCATGGGTGCCGATCAGGATGCCCGCGGTGCCGGTCACCACCTCCAGCAACGTGTCACGTTTGGCTGCAGTCTTCATCGACCCGGTCAACAACGCCACCCGGGTGGCGCGCTCGGGTGCCCCCAGTTCACCGGCACACGCCAACAGACCCAGCATGGACCGTAGTGTCCGATGATGTTGTACTGCAAGCACTTCGGTGGGTGCCAGCAGTGCGCACTGGTAGCCGTTGTCGACCAACCTCAGCATGCACAACAACGCGGCCAGCGTCTTGCCCGAGCCCACCTCGCCCTGCAGCAGCCGGTTCATCGGCTCGCCCAGCGACAGGTCGGCGCAGATCTCCTGGATCACCGCGCTCTGCCCGGCGGTGAGGGTGAACGGCAGCTGCGCGATCATCGCGTCCTCGATGCCGTCGGCCACACGCTCGATGACCGGAGCACGATGACCCCGGTCGGCGCTGCGCCGTTGGGCCAGGCCCACCTGAAGAGCCAGCGCCTCATCGAATTTCAAACGCTGGGTTGCCGATTCGATGTGCTCGGCGGTGTCGGGCAGGTGGATCAGCCGCAAGGCCTCGTCGGCCCCGATCAGCCCGCGCGCCTCCCGCTGCGCCGGGTCGAGCGGGTCGGCGATGGTGTCCACCTGCGCCAACACCTGACGCACCGCGGTCCAGATGTCCCAGGTCTGCAACGCACGAGTGGCCGGATAGACCGGTAGGAACGGCCGCAAGAACTCACTGCTGTCCAGGCGATCAGACTCCTGCGCACCCGAATCTGATCCGATCTCGGCGGCATCAGCCGAACCGGCCGCCATCGCGGTGAGCATTGCCGAACCGACCATCTCAACCCCAGATCCCGGCTCGGGCAACACCATCCAGTCAGGGTGGGTCAACTGCATCTCGTCCCGGAAGTAGCCCACCTCCCCCGACACCATGAACCGCACCCCGGTGGTCAACACACGGGCGATGCCGTACGGGTTGAAGAAGGTGACGCTGAAATTGCGGGTGCCGTCGTTTGCCTTGATGGACAGCAGCTTTCCCTTGCGGTTGCGCATCTGCCGCAGGTCGGCCTTGACGACCCGCGCCACCAACGTCACGTGCTCGCCCACCTCGGGGGCGCGCTGCGCCGACAGTTGACCCTGGCGCACATAGCGGTGTGGGACGTACCGCAGCAGTCCGCCGACCGTGCGCACCCCGATCTGCTCGGCGAACACGCCGGCGCGCTTCGCGCCCAGAACCGTTTCCAGGGAATCGAATTGACCGACGCTCACTCCACCCCCACCTGCAGCACCTCACCGGGCTGGCCGGCCGGGTAGGCCACGAACTCCACCCCCGGATGCGCCAGCGCCACGTGCTCGCCCAGTGCGTCGATCACCCCGTCGGCGATGTCGGCTCCGGCCAGCACCGTCACCAGTTCCCCACCGGTGCTGAGCATCAGGTCGACCAGCGCGGTGGCTGCTGCGATCTGATCGGCTCCGATCACCAGGATGTCGACGCCGATCAGCCCGAGGTGGTCCCCCACCTCACACATGCCGGCGAGCGTCAACATCGGTTCGGTCGCGATCACCACCGACCCACGCCGGGTGGCGGCCGCTGCCTCGGCCATCGCGTAGGCATCGGCGTCGGGAGCCGCGGCGATGTCATGGACGGCCAGAGCCGAAAGACACTGCACCATGGACAAAGTGGGCAGAAACACCACAGCGCGATGACGGGACCGTGCGTCAGCGGCCACCGTCACCAGATCAGGCGAGGGCAACGCACCGTTGGCCATCACCACGACGTGGGCGGCATCGACGGCCAGGATCTCGCGAGCCAGCGTGGCCGCGTCGAGACCCTCGTCGGCTCGAACCACACTGGCGCCGGCGTCGGCGAACAGCTCCGCGGCGTCATCGCCGGTGACCACCGCGATGACCGAGCGAGCGCGCGAGGCGGGCCGATCGTCGGGATCGGTGGTTGCACGCACCGAGTCGAGCACGAAACAGGTGATCCGGATGTCACTGACCCGGCCCACCTCGATCCCAGCTTCCACCGCCGCCCCCGGCTCGCAGGTGTGGACGTGCACCGAGAAACGTTCGGTGTCGGGAGCCGAGCTGTCCCCGACGATCACCACCGCGTCGCCGAGATCGTCGAGCCGCTCGCGCAGGGTGGGGATGCCGGTGGCCTCGGCACCGTCGAGGGTGAACATCACCTCGAAGTCCATCTCCGACGCCGGATCGCAGCCGGACTCACCCACCGCATGGCCGACCGGGTCACCGCCCCCGGCGAGCACACCGCGGTATCGCCGCCGCCGCGCACTGACCCCGGTCAGCACCTTGACCATCGCGTCGACGACGACCAGCAGACCACGACCGCCGGCGTCGACCACGCCCGCGCGCGCGAGTTCGGGCAACTGCTCGGTCGTTCGATCCAGACCCTCGGCCACGGCATCGGCCACCGCGCGGGCCAGATCAGCCGGGGTCGCCTCACCGAGTTCACCGGCAGCCGCGGCCGCCGTACGCAGCAGGGTCAACACCGTTCCCTCGCGGGGATCGCTCAGCGCCCGGGTGGCGGCGAGCGCGGCCAGCCCGAGACCCGAGGTCCACAGTCGGTTGAAGGTCACCGCACCGTCGACCGCGTTGACATCGGCGGCATCGGCCAGCCCCACCAGCACCTGCGACAGGATGATCCCCGAGTTACCGCGAGCCCCGCTCACCGCGCCGTCGGCCGCTGCGCGCACCACGGTCGGCACATCGGCCTGCACCGGGACGGCGGCCACCGCGGCCGCCGCCGCCGACATGGTGTGCAGCATGTTGCTGCCAGTGTCGGAATCGGGGATGGGGAACACGTTGAGGTCGTTGATCTCCCCGCGCACCTCGGTGAGACCGCGCACCGACTCGGCCAACCAGTCCCGCACCAGGCCCGGATCCAGGGCGGCAGAGCGGGGCGCGACGGGCCCGTCGGTCGCGGTGGGGGCCGAGTCCACGCCGGGGACGGCATTTGGCCCGATCGGGTTCATACCGCTATCCTTGCAGGGTTGTCGAGCGGCGGACCGAGGGTATCGGTGAGTGGCTCGGACACCGATCATGTACCCAAATCTGAGGAGTTCGACGATGGCTGCCGTCTGTGACGTCTGCGCCAAGGGGCCCGGCTTCGGCAAGTCGGTCTCGCACTCGCACCGGCGCACCAACCGCCGCTGGAACCCGAACATTCAGACCGTTCGCGCGCAGGTGGCTCCCGGCACCCGCAAGCGTCTGAACGTGTGCACCTCCTGCCTGAAGGCCGGCAAGGTCACCCGCGGCTGACCCGCGATCACCCACGGATGAGCACTCTGGCCAGCAGCTACGAGAGCATCGATCTGTCCGACGGCGTACTGACCGTCGCCATCTCCGCGCCCACGGGCGGCAACGCGATCACTCGCAGTGCCCTGCTCGAGGGCGCGGAGGTCTTTGCCGAGGTGGCCGCCGGGCGGCACGCGGTCGGCGCCATCCTGCTGGTCGGTCCAGGCGCCAACTTCTGCGCCGGTGGCGACGTACGAGCGTTCGCCTCGGTCGAGGACCGACCCACCTACATCCATGAACTGGCCGACCGGCTACACGACTTCGTGCTCGCACTGCACGCCACCGATGTGCCCGTGGTGGCCGCGGTCCACGGATGGGCTGCCGGCGCCGGGATGAGCGTGGTCTGCCATGCCGACATCGCCATCGGCGGACCGGGGACCTCGATGCGCCCGGCCTATTCGGGGATCGGACTCACCCCCGACGGTGGGCTCACCTGGACGCTGCCCCGCATCGTGGGCACCGCACGCGCGCGGCAGATCATCTTGACCAATGCGATCGTCACCGCAGGGCAAGCCCTGGAGATGGGTCTGCTGGCCCAGGTGGTCGACAGCGACGACGAGATCCTGCCCACGGCCCAGACCGTCGCCCGGACCCTGGCCGACGGGCCCCGGCGCTCGCTGCGGGCAGCACGGCAGCTGTTGTCGGCGAGCCCACAGCGCACTCTGGCGCAACAGCTTGCCGCCGAAGCTGATTCGATCGCCGCCCGGTCCGGTGAGGACGTGGGCATCGAGGGCATCAACGCCTTCATCGAGAAGCGTCGCGCCGACTTCACCGCAGCCAACGACGCCTGAGGCGGCCGCCTCAGGGTGCCGAGTTGGTTGCAGGTCAGGGCAATCGCCAGTCGATCGGCTCCGCCCCGGCTTCGATCAAGGCAGCGTTGGCGCGGCTGAACGGGCGGGACCCGAAGAATCCGCGTGCAGCCGACAGCGGTGACGGATGCGGCGAGGTGATGGTGGCGACCCCGGGCAACCAGTTCGCGGTGGCCGCCGCGTCTTTCCCCCACAGGATGGCGACCAGCGGTTGATCACGGGCCGCCAACGCCGAGATGGCACACTCGGTCACCGATTCCCACCCCTTACCGCGGTGTGAACCGGGGGTCCCCGGGGAGACGGTGAGTACCCGGTTCAACAGCAACACCCCAGCCTCGCTCCACGGCGTGAGGTCGCCGGTCTGTGGCCTCGGAAACCCGAGGTCGTCGCAGTACTCGGTGAAGATGTTGTTCAACGAACGCGGCACCGGACGCACGTCGGGGGCGACCGAGAAGCTCAGTCCCACAGCATGACCCGGCGTCGGATAGGGATCTTGGCCGACGATCAGAACCCGCACCCGGTCCATCGGCGCCTCGAACGCGCGCAGTACGGCCGCACCCGCAGGCAGGTAGCCGCGCCCCGCAGCCATCTCGTCGCGCAGGAATCGACCCATGTCGGTGATCCTGGAGGCCACCGGGGCCAGCGCTGTAGCCCACGTCGGATCCATCAGCTCCGACAGCGGCTTGGGTGCCATCAGTCGATCCGCCGCAGATGCTCGCGGTAGTACCGCGCATTCTGGTGGTAACCGGCCACGTTGATGTCGAGATGGCCTTGCGCCACCTCAACACCCGGCCGGATCTTGGCCGGCACCCCGAGCGCCATCGCCCGCGCGGGTACGTCGAAGTCGAAGGGCACCACCGCGCCTGCCCCGACCACTGCGCCATCGCCGACGCGAGCGCCGTTGAGCACCACCGACCCAGACGCGATCAGCACGTCGTCTCCCACCGTCGCGCCCTCGACGTGAGCGTTGTGGCCCAGCACGCACCGTGCGCCGATGGTCGTCGGGTGCACAGGGGTGCAGTGGACGACCGTGCCGTCCTGCACGTTGGTCATCTCCCCGACGGTGATGGTGCCGTAATCACCCCGCAGTACCGCTCCGGGCCAGATCGACACTCCCGCAAGCAAAGTGACCGCTCCGATCACCGTGGCTTCGGGGTGGACGTATACGTCGTCGGAGATCACCGGGACTCGGTCGGCCAGTGCGTAGATCGCCATCGGCCCAATCTATCGCGCGCGACAGGCCTCAGAAACTCTGCCAGCCCCGAACCTGAGGGACCTGACCATCGACCAACACCGGGCTGGAGCTGCGTGGTTCGACCACCTCCCCGATCACCGTCCAGCCGGGCGGGATCGTTGCCGCGAAGGTGGCCAACAGCTGATGGTCTTCGCCGCCGCCGAGAGTCCACTCCAGCGGATCGGCCTCGAGGCGTCGGGCCGCGTCCATCAGTTGCGGATCCACCGGCAGCAGCGCCGACGAGATCTCCAAGGTCACCTCCGAGGCCCGCGCCATCGTGGCCGCATCGTCGACCAAACCGTCGGAGATGTCGGTCATGGCACGAGCCCCGGCAGCCGCAGCAATCGACCCCTGGGTCAGGTCGACAATCGGAACCCGATGTGCGGCAACGAGATCAGGGAATTGGTCCACCCGGCCATGGAGCAGGGCCAACCCGGCGGCCGAGGACCCCACGGGCCCACTGACCGCCACCACATCCCCCACTCGAGCACCCCCCAGCTGGATCGAGCCACTCCCGGCCAGCACCCCCAGCGAGGTGACGCTCACCACGATCTCCTCGGTGCGCACCAGGTCACCGCCGACCACCTGCGCGCCGAAGCCCGCCGCCGCCTCCACCAAGCCGGCATCGATCGCCAACACCGTGCGCGCCGGGGTGGTGGCCGGACATCCGATGGACACCACCAAGCCGACACACACCGCTCCCATCGCGGCGATGTCGGCCGCGCTCTGGATGGCCGCGCGCGCCCCGATGTCCTGCGGGGTGGACCACCGCAGGCGAAAGTGCCTGTCCTGCACCAGGGTATCGGTCGACACCACCAGCGGACCTCGAAGACCCAGCACCGCGGCGTCGTCACCTGGACCGACCATGACCCGCGCGTCTGGAGCCGACCGCGGCACGACGGTGGTGGTGGCGATGCGCATCAACTCGGCCAGAAGCACCCGCTCGCCGAGGTCGGCCACGCTGGGGGCGGCACCACCACCGCCGATGCGCCCGGCGTCCATACCGTCGAGGTTGTCGGCCGCCACGCCCGCACTCCTTGTCACCTGATTCGCGCGCCGACGGGTTCGTCGGCGACAATGGTGACCAGTGTATTCACCGCCCGCGGTGGGCGAGACGAGAGGACGGCCGATGGTTCAGGCATACATTCTGATCCAAACCGAGGTCGGTCGGGCCGCCGCCGTCGCGCGTGCGATCAGCGAGATCGACAGCGTTGTCGCCTCCCGAGAGGTCTCTGGCCCCTACGACGTCATCGTGCACACCGACGCCGCCGATCCCACGGCGCTGCGCTCCACGGTGGTGCCGGCCATCCAGGCGGTGGACGGGATCACCCGTACCCTGACGTGTCCGGTCGTGAGCGACGTCCGCGCGTCGTGACCTCCACTCCGCCCGATCCGAACCGACCAGACCCCGAACGCATCGCTGATCCGGATCTCGACCCCGACACCGAATTGGGCCCCGACACCGCCGAACTGGGCGCCGACACCGAATTGAGCGCTGACACCGAATTGAGCGCTGACGCTGACCACGAGGCCACGTCGGGCTCTGATCACGACCGTCCCCGCAGCGCCGCGCTGATCGCGACGGTCGTCGCCATCCCGGTGGTCGTCATCGTCGCATTCATCGTGTTCGCCGCCGCCCGACCCGATCCATCCGACCCCGCGCTGCCGTTGCCGACGATCACCGCCCCGCAGTCCACCGAGCCCGCGTGCGCGAAGCTCATCGCCGCGCTGCCTCGCACCTTCGCCGGGTTCGCCGCACGCACCGAGACCGACGGACTGATCGAGTGGCGCGAGCAAGGTTCAGGAACCGGCCCGCTGCAACTCAAATGCGGCGTGCAGCGCCCGAACGACCTCGCGCCCACCTCGGCTCTGTTGACGGTCAACGCTGTGCAGTGGTTCTCCCGATCCTCCACCGCGCCGGGAACCCTGTGGTTTGCCGTCGACCATCGGCCCTACGTGGCGTTGTGGATCCCCGACAATGCGGGCAACGGACCGATCACCGACATCACCGACGTGATCGACACCGTGCTGGCCCGCAGCACGATCGATCTGGGATGACCGAGACCGACCCGGCCGGTTCATTCCGAGGTGGTGCTGCGGCTCAACAACGCGACGATCGCGTCGTGCACACCCAATCCCTCGGTGCACACGCGGTGCACGGCGTCGGTCAGGGGCATCTCCACCTGATGTGCCGCAGCCAGCGCGCGCACTGACGAACACGATGTCACCCCTTCGGCCACCTGCCCGTTCGTCGCGGCCCGGGCCTGCTCCAGCGTGCCGCCCTCACCGAGTCGGAAACCGAAGGATCGGTTGCGCGACAACGGCGATGAGCAGGTGGCGACCAGGTCTCCAACGCCGGCCAGACCGGCCAGGGTCTCCGGACGCGCCCCCAACGCCTGGCCCAGACGGATCGTCTCGGCCAGCCCGCGGGTGATGATCGACGCCTGGGTGTTGATGCCCAGTCCCGCACCCGAAGCCATCCCGCAGGCCAGAGCGATCACGTTCTTCACGGCGCCGCCGACCTCACAGCCGACCACGTCGGTGTTGGTGTACGGACGGAAAAACTTTGTGGTGCAGGCATCTTGGATGGATCGCGCACGAGCCACGTCCGAACAGGCGATGACCGTGGCCGCGGGCTGTCGTTGGGCCACCTCGACGGCGAGGTTGGGACCCGAGAGCACGGCGATCCGATCGGCAGCGGCCCCGGTCACCTCCGCGATCACCTCGGACATACGCAACAACGAATCTCGTTCCACCCCTTTGGCCACCGACAGCAACGTGGCGTCGGCTGAGATGTGGTCGCGCCACTGGGCGAGGTTCGCGCGCAGGGTCTGCGACGGGACCGCGCAGACCACGACGTCGGCTCCCTCGAGCGCGCTCTGGTAGGAGTCGACGGCGCGCAGCTCTGCGGACAGGTCGACGCCGGCGAGGTAGTCGCTGTTGCGGTGGTGGGTGTTGATCTCGGCGACCAGCTCGGGCCGTCGAGCCCACAACACGGTGTCAGATCCGGCGTCGACGAACACCGTCGCCAACGCGGTCCCCCAGTTGCCCGACCCCATCACCGCGACCCGCACTCGACCTCCTCGTGGCACACCTCACTCGTGCGCCCACCCTAGCCGCAGCGACCACCGTGCCGGAGAGAACCGCGACTGCAGCATCATGGACAGATGGCCACCACCGACCACGCGGAGTCTGCCGGGGATGCCTGCGGTGGCGGCGCCGGGCGTCGGCTGGTCGCAGTGCTCGCGGTCAAGGGGCTCGACAACGCGAAGTCTCGGCTCTCCCCACTGTTCGACGCAGCGACCCGGCGTGAGCTGGTGCTGGCCATGGCCGTCGACACGATCACCGCGGCCATCGCGGCCGGAGTCGACCGCGTGGTGGTGGTGACCCCCGACGAGCGGGTGGCTCGCGCGGTGGTCGGCCCGTCGGTGACGGCAGTCGGCGAACACGGGGTGCCCGGGACTCGCCTCGCCGCCACCGCAGCAGAGACCGCCATCGGGTCAGGGTCGGGGTCGGACCAAGTGTCTGGGTCGAACCACGAATCTGGGTTGAACCGGGCCTACCGGATCGGCAGTATCGCCGCGCTGACACAGACCCCGGATGCGCAGCTGGTGCTGCTGCAAGCCGATCTGCCCAGCCTTCGTCCCGACCATCTTCGGGCGGCGGTGTCTGCCGCGACCGGCCACCGGCGTGCGCTGATCCCCGACCGGTCCGCGACCGGCACCGCTGCGCTGTTGCTGTGGGACACCTCCGAGCTGACCACACATTTCGGTCCCGACTCGGCCCGGCTGCACCTCGAGCAGGGGGCAGTTGACCTCATCGCCGACGGCCGGCAGTGGCCCGACCTGCGCGCTGACGTCGACACCATCGACGACCTGCGCGCCGCGATTGTTCTCGGCGTGGGCCCGCGCACGGCTGCGGTCGTCGACGGCATCACCGGGTTCGGCGGCGGGCCGGTTGTCCACCTCGGCGCCAACCCGGCGCCGCATGCGTCATGATGGTGGCGTGAGTTCACCGGACAGCTCAGGACCCGATTCGCCCGACACCCCCGCCGATTCGTCAGACCTGCCGGTGGCGCCGCCGGCCGCCACCTTGGACCCCAGCGACACCGTCGACCTCCCTGAGGACCGCTATCTCAACCGCGAATTGAGTTGGCTCGACTTCAATTCCAGAGTGCTGGCCCTGGCCGAGGACACCTCGCTGCCGCTGCTGGACCGGGCCAAGTTCCTGGCCATCTTCGCCTCAAATCTCGACGAGTTCTTCATGGTTCGGGTGGCCGGGCTCAAACGCCGAGACGAGACCGGGTTGTCGGTGCGCTCGGCGGATGGGCTGAGTCCCCGCGAGCAGCTGTCCCGCATCGCGCGTCGCACCCAGACCATCGCCGAACGACACGCGCGGGTGTTCCTCGACCTGGTGCGACCGGCGTTGGCCGACAACGGTATCCACGTGGTGACGTGGGACGGCCTCAGCGACGATCAGCGCACCAGGATGTCGGAATACTTCCATGAGGAGGTGTTCCCGGTCCTCACACCGCTCGCGGTCGACCCTGCGCATCCTTTTCCTTACATCAGCGGCCTGAGCTTGAATCTCGCGGTCACGGTGTCGGATGTGTCCGAGGGCGGCGAGCACTTCGCCCGGGTCAAGGTCCCCGACAACGTGAGTCGCTTCGTCGAGGTCGACAAGCTGATGCCGCGGCCGGTCGATTCCGGGTCTGAGGACACCGGGCCCCCGCAATCGGTGTTGCTGCCGATGGAGACCCTGATCGCCGCACATCTCGAGCATCTGTTTCCCGGCATGCAGATCGTCGAACACCACGCGTTCCGCATCACCCGCAACGCCGACTTCGAGGTGGAGGAGGACCGCGACGAGGACCTGCTGCAAGCGCTCGAACGTGAACTCGCGCGGCGCCGTTTCGGTTCGCCGGTGCGCCTCGAGGTGGCCGACGACATGACCGAGCACATGCTCGAGTTGCTGTTGCGAGAACTCGACGTGGACCCGGCCGATGTGATCGAGGTGCCCGGGCTGCTGGACCTGTCTTGCCTGTTCCAGGTGTACGCCCTCGACCGACCGGCCCTCAAGGATCGGCCCTTCGTCCCGGCAACACATCCGGCGTTCGGTGAACGCGAGACCCCCAAAAGCGTGTTCGCGACCCTGCGCGAGGGCGATGTCCTCGTGCACCACCCGTACGACTCGTTCTCCACCAGCGTCCAACGGTTCATCGAGCAGGCGGCGTCGGATCCGCAGGTGTTGGCCATCAAGCAGACGCTGTACCGCACCTCCGGTGACTCCCCGATCGTCAACGCGCTCATCGACGCCGCGGAGGCGGGCAAGCAGGTGGTGGCGCTGGTGGAGATCAAGGCCCGGTTCGACGAGCAGGCCAACATCAAGTGGGCGCGTCAGCTCGAGCAGGCCGGGGTGCACGTGGTGTACGGGCTGGTGGGTCTCAAAACCCATTGCAAGACATGCCTTGTGGTGCGCCGCGAAGGGTCGACTATCCGCCGCTACTGCCATATCGGCACCGGCAACTACAACCCGAAGACCGCGCGACTCTACGAGGACGTGGGCTTGTTCACCGCCGCGCCCGACATCGGCGCCGACCTCACCGACCTGTTCAACACGTTGACCGGCTATTCGCGTAAACGCGAATACCGCAACCTGCTGGTCGCACCGCACGGGGTGCGGCGCGGGATCGTCGCGCGCATCGACTCCGAGATCGAGCGGCACCTCGCCGGCGACGACCGAGCCCTGATCCAGGTGAAGGCCAACGCCCTCGTCGACGAACAGGTCATCGATGCGCTGTACCGCGCCTCGCAAGCCGGGGTGCGCGTCAATGTGGTCGTGCGTGGCATCTGCGCACTCAAGCCCGGGGTGCCCGGTCTGAGCGAGAACATCACGGTCCGTTCGATTCTCGGTCAGTTCCTGGAGCACTCGCGGATCCTGCACTTCGGTGCGCTCGACGAGTACTGGATCGGTAGCGCGGACATGATGCACCGCAACCTCGATCGTCGAATCGAGGTGATGGCACAGGTGCGCGACCAGCGGTTGACCCGGGAGCTGGGTGAGATCTTCTCCTCGGCAATGGATCCCACCACCCGGTGTTGGGTGTTGCAGTCCGGCGGCAACTGGGTCGCCTCGCCGGAGGCTGGGGTGGACGTGCGAGATCATCAGCAGCAGTTGATGCGTCGTCGCCGCCATCGGTCGGACGCGGCCGGCTGAGTTCGGAGCACCGCGACCTCGCCATGACTGTCTTGACATCACCGACGACATGACATCACAGAAGCGTTCGGTCCTGGCGGCCGGCGGAGTGCTATGGCGCGCAGCCGATCCGGCCTCCCGACCTCTCGACACGGCAGCGCCCGACACATCGACCCGCGGCGCGGCGGGTCGGGTCGAGGTGGCCCTGATCCACCGTCCGCGCTACGACGACTGGACCCTGCCCAAGGGCAAGTGCGAGGCCGGCGAGACGCTGGTGGGCACTGCGGTCCGCGAGATCAACGAGGAGACCGGGCACGGTGTGGTGCTCGGTCGCCATCTGGCGTGTGTGGACTACGCGATGAGCTCGAGCGCGCGAAAACGGGTGCATTACTGGTCTGCTCGCTCCACCGGCGGCACGTTCGAGGTCAACGATGAGGTCGATCGGATGGAGTGGGTGCCGCTGGGCCGGGTCCGAGACCGACTGACCTACCGGGCGGATCGGCGGGTGGTCGCCGAGTTCGCGCGCCTACCCGCCGATCTGACCACGGTGCTGGTGGTGCGCCATGCTCGGGCCGGTCGCAAGTCGCGCTATCGGGGCGACGACCGGCTGCGCCCGCTGGACAAGCTGGGCCGCCTACAGGCCGAAAAGCTCAGCGACCAGTGCGTTGCGTTCGGTGCGCAGCGGCTGCACTCGGCCGATCGCACTCGGTGCATCCAGACACTCGAGCCGTTGGCACACCGTCTGCATGTGCCGATCACGATGGAACCGACCCTGTCCGAGGAGTCGTTTCGCGACGATCCCACCGCGGCGCTGGCCCGGATAACCGCCATCGCCGAGAAGTCCGGCACCCGGGTGATCTGCAGCCAAGGCAAAGTGATCCCGGATCTGTTGGCGGCGTGGACCGCTGGCACCGACGTCACGCTGCCGCGCAGCCGCAACCGCAAGGCCAGCATGTGGGTGTTGTCGCTGTGCGACGGTTCGGTGGTGGCCGTCGATCACCTGGCCAGCCCGGTGCCCGAGTCGTCGTAGCGCACGCCGATTCGGCGCGCCAGACGCAAACAACCCCCGGCGTGGGAAGTCGCCGGGGGTTGTCTGCGTCTGCTGCGGAGTCAGCGTGCCTTGCGGGCGGTCGCCTTCTTGGCCGGAGCCTTCTTTGCGGGGGCCTTCTTGGCGGGAGCGGCCTTCTTGACCGGAGCCTTCTTGGCGACAACCTTCTTGGCCGGTGCCGCCTTCTTCACCGGAGCGGCCTTCTTGACCGGAGCCTTCTTGGCGACAACCTTCTTCGCGGGAGCAGCCTTCTTGGCCGCGGCCGCCTTCTTTGCGGGAGCCTTCTTGGCGGCAGCCTTGGTCGGGGTGGCGGTCGCAGCACCGCGCTTGACCGCCGGTCCGCTGGCACTGAGCTTCTGCTTGCCGGCCACAACCGCCTTGAACTGAGCACCGGGACGGAACGCCGGAACCGAGGTCGGACGGACCTTGACCGTCTCACCCGTGCGCGGGTTGCGGGCGACACGAGCTGCGCGACGGCGCTTCTCGAACACGCCGAACCCGGTGATGGTGACGTTCTCGCCACGGTTCACCGCCCGCACGATGGTGTCGACCACGTGCTCGACGGCGTCGGTGGCCGTGCGCCGATCGGTGTTCAGTTTCTTTGTCAGCTCTTCGATGAGCTCTGCCTTGTTCATGAATCAACCTCCGCAAGCTGGTGGCTCACCTTGAGCCGGCTACAGCACACGGTAAACGTCGTCAAGCCAAACGTCCATGATCCACGCAGTAATTGTTTGGCGTGGCGAGCATCCAAGTCCGATAAGGACTTCGACTCCGACCCCCTCACAGGGGCGACGAACCTGCCCGTCAGATGGTGGCCGGTTTCCATAGGGGCCTTGACATTTCGTACTCCGAAATGGCCTCTACCTGCCGCAACGTCAATCCTATGTCGTCGAGACCCTCCAGCAGACGCCACCTGGTGTAGTCGTCAATTCCAAAGCGCACCACCAGGTCATCGATGCTGACGGTCCGATCCTCAAGGCTGACCGTGATTTCCGTCCCGGGACGTTCCTCGAGGCGTTTCCAGATCAGTTCGACATCGGATTGCTCGACCTGCGCCGCCACCAGACCCGCTTTTCCGGCGTTGCCGCGAAAGATGTCTGCGAAGCGGGAGGAGATCACCACCCGGAATCCGAAGTCCGACAGCGCCCAGACCGCGTGTTCGCGTGACGATCCCGTCCCGAAGTCGGGTCCGGCCACCAGCACCGAGCCTTCCGACCAAGGGTGGTTGTTCAAGATGAACTCAGGATCATTGCGCCAGCCGGCGAACAACCCGTCCTCGAAACCCGTGCGCGTCACCCGTTTCAAGTAGACGGCCGGGATGATCTGGTCGGTGTCGACATTGGATCGACGCAGTGGGACACCGATTCCAGTGTGGGTGGTGAAGGCTTCCATGATCTTCCTCGCAGGGTCGTAGGGTCGCGATCGACTTCCGGTGGGAGCGGGCGGGTTCGGCTCGGGTCGCGCGTTCAGCCGACGAGATCGGCCGGGGCAGCCAAATGTCCGGTCACCGCTGTGGCCGCAGCAACCGCCGGTGAGACCAGATGCGTGCGACCGCCTTTGCCCTGTCTGCCCTCGAAGTTGCGGTTGGAGGTCGATGCACATCGCTCACCCGGAGCGAGCTGGTCAGGGTTCATGCCCAGGCACATCGAGCACCCGGCCTGTCGCCACTGCGCGCCTGCGGCGGTGAAGATCTCGCCGAGCCCCTCGGCTTCGGCCTGAGCCCGGACCCGCATCGACCCGGGCACGATCAACATCCGCATGCCGGGCGCCACCGTTCGTCCACGCAGCACCTCGGCGACCGCCCGTAGATCCTCGATGCGGCCGTTGGTGCACGACCCCACGAAGACGGTGTCGATCGCGATGTCGCGCAGCGGTGTTCCGGGCGCGAGATCCATGTAGTCCAAGGCCTTCTGCGCAGCCAGGGCCGCCGATTCGTCACCGAACTCGGCCGGGTCGGGGACCCGGGCCCCCAGCGGTGCACCCTGCCCCGGGTTGGTACCCCAGGTGACGAACGGTGTCAGCGTCGAGGCGTCGATGTGGACCTCGGCGTCGAACTGCGCACCCGGGTCGGTGCGCAAACTGTCCCAATGCGCCACGGCAGCATCCCAATCGGCGCCGCTGGGTGCGTGCGGGCGGCCCTTGAGGTAGTCGTAGGTGGTCGCGTCGGGGGCGATCATCCCCGCACGCGCCCCGGCCTCGATCGACATGTTGCACATCGTCATCCGCGCCTCCATCGACAGCTTCTCGATGGCCGACCCCCGATATTCCAGGACGTAACCCTGACCGCCGCCGGTCCCGATCTGAGCGATGATCGCCAGGATCAAGTCCTTGCTCGTCACGCCCGGCGGCAGTTCACCGTCGACAGTGATGGCCATCGTCTTGAACGGCCGCAGCGACAGTGTCTGGGTGGCCAGCACGTGCTCGACCTCCGAGGTACCGATGCCCATCGCGAGCGCCCCGAACGCACCGTGGGTGGAGGTGTGACTGTCTCCACAGACGATGGTCATCCCGGGCTGGGTGAGCCCGAGTTGGGGTCCGATGATGTGCACGATGCCCTGTTCGGTGTCACCCATGCTGTGCAGTCGGATCCCGAACTCGGCGCAGTTGCGCCGCAACGTGTCCACCTGCGTCCGAGAGACCTCGTCGGCGATCGGCTTGTCGATGTCGACGGTGGGGACGTTGTGGTCCTCGGTGGCGATGGTGAGATCGGGTCGACGCACCGGACGACCGGCCAGGCGCAGCCCGTCGAAGGCCTGCGGGCTGGTCACCTCATGGACGAGGTGCAGGTCGATGTAGATCAGATCGGGGTCGTGGGTGCCGCTGGCATCGGCACCGCCGGCCACCACGACATGCTCAGCCCACACCTTCTCGGCCAGGGTCTTCGGAGTGCTCATCATCGATCACCACATTCGCGTGCGTTTCAACATTTGGGAGTCTAGTATCGACTCGTGAGACATGGTAACGCACCGGCGGGTTCGGGCGGAGCGGGTTCAGACATGGTGGTCAGCGGCGTCGGCGTACTCGACAAATCCGTCGCCGTCCTGAAGGCGACAGCGCAGAGTCCCTGCAGCCTCAACGAATTGTGCACCCGAACCGGGTTGCCGCGAGCCACCGCACACCGCCTGGCCATCGGCCTGGAGACCCATCGCCTGCTGGTGCGCAACTCCGCCGGACAGTGGCATCCGGGACCGGCGCTGACCGAGCTCGCCTCCGAAGCCGGTGATGCGGTGCGCGAAGCGGCGATGATGGTGCTACCTCGACTGCGGGAGATCACCGGCGAGTCGGTGCAGCTGTACCGACGAGAGGGCACCGTCCGGGTGTGTATCGCGGCCATGGAGCCGCCGAGCGGCCTGCGCGACACCGTCCAGGTAGGGGCACATCTGCCCATGACAGCCGGCTCGGGAGCAAAAGTTCTGCTCGCCTGGGCAGACCCGGCGACGCAACGAACCCTGTTGGACGAGTGCGGTTTCGGCGAACGCACCCTGCTCGAGATCCGACGCCGGGGCTGGGCACAGAGCGCAGGCGAACGCGAGTCGGGCGTGGCCAGTGTGTCTGCGCCGGTCCGAGATGCCCGCGGCGAGGTGGTCGCAGCCATCTCGGTCTCGGGACCCATCGACCGGATGGGCCGCCGGCCAGGGTCTCGTTGGGCCGCAGACCTCTTGGCGGCCGCAGACGCAATCCACAAGCGCCTTGTGCACTCCTGATCCACCACCCCCTGGGGCCTCGACGAGGACCTCAGGCCCACCTCCCCCTCAGACAGGAGAATCCGATGGGAGCCAATCAGCGCGCACAGATCGTGATGAGCGACGACGAGATCGTGCAATTCGTGGAGCAGAGTCGCACCTGCACGGTGGCCACGCAGTCACCGAACGGATCAGTACATCTGGTGGCCATGTGGTACGCGGTGCTCGACGGGGAGATCTGGTTCGAGACCAAGGCCAAATCGCAGAAGGTGGCAAACCTTCGCCGCAACCCGAACATCACCGTCCTCATCGAAGACGGCCACACATATGACGCGCTCCGCGGGGTCAGCTTCGAGGGCCGAGCCGAGATCGTCGAGGACCCGGCGCATCTCGATCGAGTGGGGATCAGCGTGTGGGAGCGCTACAACGGGGAGTACACCGAGGCCCTCAAGCCGCTCGTCGATCAGATGATGCACAAGCGGATCGCGGTGCGAGTGCTCACCACCCGCACCCGGAGCTGGGATCATCGCAAACTCGGACTCCCGGCGATGCCGCTGGCCGGCAGCACCGCGGCGTACCTACAGAAGTAGGCCGCCGAGGACCGGCATCGTCGCCGACCACCCGGTGTTCACTTGACTGAGTGATTCGATGTCGATCAACGTAGACAGGTGTCGAATCAAACAAGGCGCATCGACAACTCACGTGTCCGGTTGCGTGGGACGCCGACTCCCGCCGCCGCAGGCCACCACCTCCGGTCACCTGACGATGCTGCGCCAGAGGGGATTCCACGACCCGAGACCTACGGCACCGCGAGCCCACCACGATCCGTGCGGCGTCGCACGGTATGAGCACCGAAGTGTCGGCCAGGCCAGTTGTGGGCAGACTGCACTCTCGCGCCTGCTGCCCATCTGGACAGGCACGGCCATGGTGGGGGGAGTTGCGCTGGGGCAGTTGGTCCCACAGCTCGACGACACCCAGTCGGCGATCTCGCTGGATCAGATCACCGCTGATCCTGGTGACTTCGCCCGGATCGCGTTGCCGCTGGTGTGTTTCGCGGCGTTGCAGGGCGGTAGCCACATGGTGGGCGCTGCCACCGGGGTGGGCTACGAGCGCACCACCACCCTGGCGTTCACCCCGGCAGGCAACAACTTCGAACTCGCGATCGCGGGTGCCATCGCGACCTACGGGGCCCACCTCCGGTCAGGCCCTGGCCGGGGTGGTGGGCCCGCTGATCGAGGTGGCGGTGCTGGTGGGTCTGGTCGATATGTCTCTGGCCTACGCGGACGTATCCCACCCACGGCGACGACAACAGGCATAGCAACGACAACGACAATAGGAGCCACATGATGAGTAGACCGAGTGTGCTGTTCGTCTGCGTGCACAACGCAGGCCGGTCACAGATGGCGGCCGGATTGTTGACCGCACGGGCCGGCGATGCGGTCGAGGTGCGATCGGCCGGTAGCGCACCCGCCGATTCACTCAATCCCGTTGCAGTACAGGCGATGAGCGAGATCGGCATCGACATCACCACTGCCACCCCCAAGGTCCTCGACCCCGATGCGGTCGAGGCCTCGGACGTGGTGATCACCATGGGCTGCGGTGATGCCTGCCCGTATTTCCCCGGTGTCTCCTATCGGGATTGGATACTCGACGACCCGGCCGGCCAAGGCATCGAGGCGGTTCGGGTGATCCGTGACGACATCGCGACACGAGTAGACGAACTCATCGCAGAGTTGTTACCCGACCGGAGGTGATCGCTCACCTGGCGGGCACCTGCCGCCGCCTCGCACGGTGGTGCCCGCCTCGCACGGCTCAGGCACCGAGCGACGGGCAACTCAGCGTGCGACGAGACCCCGAGCGTGCGAACGACAGCACCGTTAGCGAGGGGCAACCGAGCGTGCGATGAGACCAAGAACGTGCGAACAACGCCTCACCGAGCGAGACATCATGGGCGCCAGCACGTCTCGACAGACACCGATTCCTGGCGCGATCCGCCGAATCACCTGGTAGACAACAACATCCCCCGATCGAAGGGATCAGGGGATGTCTGGTGTAGCCCCGACGGGATTCGAACCCGCGCTACCGGCGTGAGAGGCCGGCGTCCTAGGCCGCTAGACGACGGGGCCAGGAACTTTCTCTGTCAACACACTGCGCACGGACTCCGCAGCCTGACCAGATTACTGGTGCACCCCCCGAGAACCAAAATCTGTGGGCCTGCGGGAGTGCGTGACGCTGGGGTACCAGGACTCGAACCTAGAATGGCGGTACCAGAAACCGCTGTGTTGCCAATTACACCATACCCCAATCGGCGTTACGCTCAGTCGTGCTGACCTGGCGAAAGCGCCGTGGGAGAGACTATCAAAGCGACCACGCCTTCCCGCAAATCCGCAGTTCAGCGGCCAGTTCTCAGCAGTGATCGGCTCGCGCCACCCGCAGCCGCGCCAGCGTCGAATCACGTCCCAGCAACTCGATCGACTCGAACAGCGGCGGGCTGATGTGCGAGCCGGTGACCGCCACCCGCACCGGACCGAACGCCTTGCGCGGTTTGAGATCCAACCCCTCGACCAGAGCCGACTTCAACGCCTCCTCGATCGCCGGAGTAGACCACTCACCCACCGACTCGATCGCGGTGATCGTGGCGTCGAGGACCGGTGCGGCGTCGGGACCCAGGTTCTTGGCCGCCGCCGCAGCGTCAATAGTCAGGTCGGCATCAGCGGTGTACAGGAACGCGATCAGCCCCCATGCATCGCCCAGAACCTGTACCCGCGTCTGCACCAGATCGGAGACTGTGGCAAACGCTGCGGTGTCGAGATCGGCGGGCAACAACGACGATCGGTCCAGAAAGGCTCGCAGTCGCGACGCGAAATCAGCCGGGGCCAGACGGCGGATGTGTTCGGCGTTGATGGCGTCGGCCTTCTTCTGATCGAAGCGAGCCGGGTTCGAGTTCACCTGACGCACATCGAATGCCGCGATCATCTCGTCGAGGGAGAAGATGTCGTGATCGTCGGCGATCCCCCACCCCAGCAACGCCAGATAGTTCAGCAGCCCCTCGGGGATGAATCCTCGGTCGCGATGGTGGAACAGGCTCGACTGTGGGTCGCGCTTGGAGAGCTTCTTGTTGCCCTCCCCCATCACGAACGGCAGATGCCCGAACTCAGGAACCGCATCGGTGACGCCGAGCCGGATCAGGGCCTCGTACAACGCGATCTGGCGTGGCGTCGAGGAGAGCAGGTCCTCGCCGCGCAGTACATGGGTGATCTTCATCAGCGCGTCGTCGACCGGGTTGACCAAGGTGTACAGCGGATCTCCGCTACCCCGGGTGAGCGCGAAGTCCGGCACCGTCCCGGCCTTGATGGTGGTGGTGCCGCGCACCAAGTCGTTCCAGCTGATGTCGTGATCGGGCATCCGAAGTCGGATGACCGCGGGCCGTCCGGCGTCGCGGTAGGCCTGCTTCTGTTCGTCGGTCAGGTCGCGGTCGAAGTTGTCGTAGCCAAGCTTCGGGTCACGTCCGCCCGCTCGGTGCCGCGCCTCCACCTCGTCCGGCGTCGAGAACGCCTCGTAGGCCTCCCCGGCGTCGAGCAGTCGCGCCACCACGTCGCGGTGGAGATCGGCACGCTGTGACTGTCGGTACGGCTCATACGGTCCACCCACCTCGGGGCCCTCGTCCCACTGCAGGTTCAGCCAGCGCAGCGCATCGAGCAGCGCGGCGTAGGACTCCTCGGAGTCGCGGGCAGCGTCGGTGTCTTCGACCCGGAACACGAACGTGCCGCCGTGGTGGCGCGCAAACGCGTAGTTGAACAACGCGGTCCGCACGAGACCGACATGCGGGGTTCCGGTGGGTGAGGGACAGAAGCGGACGCGGACCGGGCTGCTGGACGACATGGCGATCAGGTTATCGCCCACCACACCGCCGACTACGCGGCGCACTCAGCGCAGCTGTGCGCGCAGGAACTCGAGCAGGTGTCGATTCACCTCATCAGGCTGTTCGAGGTACCCGTAGTGACCGGCCCTGGCCACCTCGCGGTACTGGGCGCCGGGGATGGCATCGGCCACTTCGCGCGCCAGATGAGGTGGCAATGTGCGGTCGTCGGTGAATCCGATGACCAACGACGGCACGGTGATCGCCCGATAGGCGGCCCGACGATCGGCTTCCCCTGCGTGCAACTCCAGTTGCGCGCGAACACCTTTGGATCGCGTCTGACCGGAGAACCCGATGATGTCGAGCCAGTCGCGGGCACTGTCGTCGTCGTCGAGGGTGTGGCGTGAGAGGTTGAGGTGTGCGGTGACCGCCGCGTAGTACGGCGCGGGCAGTTCGATGTTGCGGTCGAACAACTCTCGCTCCCCCGCGGCGATCGATTCCTGCAGTGGCCCGTTACGGCCATAGGTGGCCACCATGACCGCGCACCGCAGAAGATCCGGACGGGCCAGCGCCAACTCCTGCGTGATCCGAGCACCCAGCGAGGTGCCGATGACCGCAGCGGGCCCCGCCCCGAGGAATTCGATCAGCGCGGCGGTATCGGCCACCATGTCGTCGATGGTGAATCCCTCGACGCACTCACTCGACGGCGCCACCCCTCGGTTGTCGAAGGTCACCACGCGGTAGCCCGCCCGGACCAACGCCGGTTGCTGATGGGCCTTCCACACCCGTCCAGGGCTACCGGTCCCCATCACCATCACCACCGGCGGGCCGCTGCCGGCGTCGTCGTAGGCAATCGAGATACCGTTGACCGCAGCGATTTTCGGCGCCACCACCATCTTCTCGATCAGCTCCTGTCCACAACGGGGTTGACCAGGGTCCCGATGCCCTCGACGGTCACCGACACCTCCTGGCCGGCGGTCATCGGACCGATCCCCTCGGGTGTACCGGTGAGGATCACATCGCCGGGCAGCAGTGTCATGATCGCCGAGATCCACTCGACGATCGCCCCGACGTCGTGCACCAGCAGGCCGGTGCGGGACTGCTGCTTGACCACCCCGTCGAGCTCGGTGCGGATCTGCAGGTCCGACGGGTCCAGTTCGGTCTCGATCCACGGCCCCAAGGGGCAGAACGTGTCGTAGCCCTTGGCTCGGGTCCACTGTCCGTCGACCTGCTGCTGATCGCGTGCGGTCACGTCGTTGGCCACGGTGTAGCCGAGGATGACCGAGGCGGCGTCGGCAGCGGCCACGTCTTTGCAGGGCCGACCGATCACGATGGCCAGCTCGCCCTCGTAGTCGACGCGAGAAGAGTTGGGCGGACGCATGATCGGTACGCGTGGACCGATGATCGAGGTGTTCGGCTTGATGAAGATCACCGGATCGTCCGGCGCGGCACCGCCCATCTCGGCCGCGTGCGCTTCGTAGTTCTTGCCGATACAGACGACCTTGCTCGCCAAGATCGGGGCGAGCAGCCGCACGTCGGACAACGACCACTGCCGACCCGTGAACGTCGGGGTGCCGAAGGGGTGCTCGGCGATCTCGCGGGCGACGGCGGAGTCGCCGTCTCCCTCGATGGCGACGAAGGCAACTCCGTCCGGACTGGCGATACGACCTAGACGCATGGTGCAGAGGGTATCCCACCACCCGGGACGCACGGCTGTCAGAGGTCGGCGACGTACTACGATATGGAACTATGCTCCCGAATAGTGGAACAGAGCGGACGACGGACCCGTCCGTCGCCCGGCGCTGGGCGATGCTCGTCGCATCCATCCTGGGCGCCATGGCCACCACCTGCGCCGTCAGCGGCGTCGGATTCCTGATCCCGGAGCTACACACCGGCGAAGGACTCTCCCTGGGCGCGGCATCAGTTCTGGCCGCTGCCCCGACGGTCGGGCTGATGATCGCGATCATCCCGTGGGGTGCGGCCCTCGACCGATTCGGCGAACGCCGCATCCTGCTGTTGTCGTTGTCCGGAACAGTCCTGGCCACCCTCGCCGCGACCGCCGCCTCGGCCGCCGACCTGGGTCACCCGGCCATCGGCGCCACTCTGCTGGTCGCTGGGATGACCTCGGCGGCCACCAACGGAGCCAGTGGGCGCATCGTCGTCGGCTGGTTCCCGCCACGGCGCCGCGGAACCGCGATGGGCATCCGACAGACCGCTCAGCCTCTGGGAATCGGGCTGTCGGCCTTGACGATCCCCGTGCTCGCCGCACACCACGGGGTCACCGCAGGCCTCACGGTCGCAGTTGCGATGTCGGTGGTGGGCTTGGTCGCCGTGGCCGCGACCATCATCGACCCGCCGCGCACCGAGACACCCCACGCCCACCACACCGACGCCAACCCCTACCGCGAGTCGACCTACCTGCAGCGCGTCCACGCGGTGAGTGTGCTGCTGGTCATCCCACAGTCGACGCTGTGGACGTTCGTCCCCGCCTGGCTGATCGTGAACCATCACTGGGCACCGGGCAGCGCGGGGATCCTGGTGACCGTGGCCCAGATCCTCGGCGCGGCCGGGCGAATCGCTGCAGGCCGATGGTCGGATGTGTGGGGCTCGCGAATGAAACCAATCCGGTTGATCGCACTCGCCGCAGCAGCCACGTCGTTGCTGCTGGCGCTGGCCGACACTGTGTCGACTCCGCTGGCGGCCACCCTCATGGTGATCGCGACCGTGGTGACCGTGGCCGACAACGGACTCGCGTTCACCGGAATCGCCGAGTTCGCGGGGGTCGGATGGAGTGGGCGTGCCCTGGCCATCCAGAACACCGGTCAGTACCTGGCCACCTCGGCGAGCACGCCGATCTTTGGCCACATCATCGACAGTGCCGGATTCCCGTGGGCGGTCGCGATCATGGCGGCCGCACCGCTGGTCGCGCTACCACTCATCCCACCGGACCACCCCGTGCCCGAGGCCAGCATCACGGCCTGACGGCAGGGGTCAGAGCAGCGCGCGAATCGCCGCACCGACCTGTGCGGTCGAGCGTCTTCCGCTGCGGGCGGCCAGATCTGCCGCCACCGCGCGCTCCACTCGCTGCGCGGCATCGACGTGGTCGAGGTGACGCAGCAACAGCGCCACCGACCCGATGGCGGCTGTGGGATCGGCAGTGCCGGTGCCTGCGATGTCGGGAGCGCTGCCGTGCACCGGTTCGAACATCGACGGGTTGGTGCGCGTCGCGTCGATGTTGCCCGAGGCCGCCAGCCCGATGCCACCGGTGACCGCGGCGGCGATGTCGGTGATGATGTCGCCGAACAGGTTGTCGGTGACGATCACGTCGAACCGCCCCGGGTCGGTGACCAGGTAGATCGTCGCTGCATCGACGTGGCAGTAATCGGTTGTGACATCGGGGTAGTGCGCCCCGATCGCCTCGACGGTGCGCTGCCACATGGACCCGGCGTAGGTCAGCACGTTGGTCTTGTGCACCAGGGTCAGGTGTCGCCGGCGGGTACGTGCGAGGTCGAATGCATATCGCACCACCCGCTCCACCCCGAAGCGGGTGTTGACGCTGACCTCGGTGGCCACCTCCTGCGGCGTACCGACACGGATGGCGCCGCCGTTGCCGGTGTAAGGACCCTCGGTGCCCTCGCGCACCACCACGAAGTCGATCTCAGGATCGCCGGCGAGCGGGGTGGCCACGCCCGGGAAGCGTTTGCTGGGACGAAGATTGACGTGATGGTCCAACGCGAACCGCATCCTCAGCAGCAGACCGCGCTCCAGGATCCCCGGCGGGACCGACGGATCTCCGATGGCGCCCAACAAAATCGCATCATGGGCGCGAATCGACGCCAGGTCGGCGTCGGTGAGCAACTCGCCGTTGCGGTGGTAGCGGCGGGACCCGAGATCGAACTCGGTGCGCTGCACGCCCTCGACCACGGCGTCGAGCACGCCGAGAGCCTCGTCGATGACCTCGGGACCGATTCCGTCACCGGCGATGACGGCCAGCTTCACGACAGGTCCACCAGCTCGATCAGGGTGGCCGACACCGATTCACCAACGGCAGCGACGAGATCGGCAGGTACCTCCCGGTCGACCCGCAGCAGCAGGGTGGCGCCGTCGCCCTCGGCGTCCTGCGACAGGCCGGCCGCGTGGATGTTGATGCCGGCGTTGCCCAGCAGCGTGCCGATCTTGCCCAACGAACCCGGCTGATCGCCGTAGGTGACCACCAGGTTGAGGCCCTCGGCGCGCAGGTCGAAGTTGCGGCCGTTGATGTTCACGATTTTCTCGACTTCGCGTGGGCCACTGAGGGTTCCGGTCACGTTGGCCGTCGAACCGTCGGCGAAGACTGCCTTGACGTCGACGATGCTGCGGTGGTTCGGGCTCTCGGTGGCCGTGCTGACCTCGCTGGTCACCCCGCGTGCCGCCGCGACGGCGGGCGCGTTGACGAAGGTGATCGGGTCGTCGAGCACCGCCGAGAACAGGCCGCGCAACGCCGACAGGCCCAGCACGTCGACCTGATGTACCGCCAGCTCACCACGCACGTCGACCTGCAGCGAGGTGGGCACCTGACCGGCCAACGCGCCGATCAGGACACCGAGCTTTCGGGTCAGCTCCAGCCATGGCGCCACCTCGTCGTCCACCGCCCCGCCCGTGATGTTGACCGCGTCGGGTACGAAATGCCCGGCCAACGCCAACCGCACGCTCTTGGCCACGTCTGTGCCGGCTCGATCCTGTGCCTCCGTGGTCGAGGCACCCAGGTGCGGGGTCACGACGACCTGGGGCAGCTCGAACAGCGGGCTGTCGGTGCACGGCTCGGTGGAGAACACGTCCAGGCCGGCGCCGCGAACCTGGCCCGCGACGATCGCATCGGCCAGGGCCTGCTCGTCGATCAGACCGCCGCGAGCGGCGTTGACGATGATGACGCCCTTCTTGGTGCGGGCAAGTTGCTCGGCTCCGATCATGCCGAGGGTCTCGGGAGTCTTGGGCAGGTGCACGGTGAAGATGTCGGCACGAGACAGCAATTCGTCCAGCGACACCAATTCGATACCCAACTGTGCTGCGCGGGCCGCAGAGACGTACGGGTCGTAGGCGATGATCTCAGTCTCGAAAGCCGCCAGCCGGGCGGCGACGAGCTGCCCGATCCGACCCAACCCGACCACGCCGATGGTCTTGCCGAAGATCTCCACACCGTTGAAGCTCGACCGCTTCCATTCGTGTGCGCGAAGCGTCGCGTCGGCAGCCGGGATCTGGCGCGCGACGGCGAACAGCAGGCTGATCGCGTGTTCGGCGGCGGTGTGGATGTTGGAGGTGGGCGCGTTGACCACCATCACGCCACGCTCGGTTGCCGCAGGTACGTCCACGTTGTCCAGGCCCACACCGGCGCGCGCGACGATCTTGAGGCGAGGTGCGGCGGCGAGTACCTCGGCGTCGACGGTGGTGGCCGAACGGACCAGGATGGCATCGGCGTCGACGACCGCTTCGAGCAGTTTCGGACGGTCGGGTCCATCGACCCACCGGACCTCCACGTCGTCTCCGAGTGCCTCGACGGTCGACGGTGCCAACTTGTCGGCGATGACGACGATCGGGCGGCCAGCTGTACTCACGCGAAGTTCTCCTGTGCTGTTCGGGGCGGCACGTCCGACGTAACGGTGACGGCTCGCAGATCAGCTTAGAGGGCACCCCGAGGGCCTTTTCACCCCGTCCACGGGTGTGCCGGGTGTGATCGAAGTGGCGATCAGCGGTCACAACCCGATAGATTGCGCGGGGCCCCGCTCGAATGACTTCGATTCCGATCCGGGGCCTCAGTCGGCCGAATGCGCCGACGCCGACGAAGTGGAGCACCCATGGTGAAGAAGACGGCGGCCCTGCTCGCCACCGTGCTGTCGACGGTCCTCATGCTTTGGGGCGCCGGAACCGCATCGGCTGCACCCTCAGTGTTCGTCGGTGGCGGCTCAGGCATCGTGATACTGCAAAGCGGCGACCAGGGCGAGGCCTGCACCCTGACCACCATCGGCAAGGACTCGAGCAACCGGCTCATCGGCCTGACCGCCGGTCACTGCGGCAACGTGGGCCAGCTGGTGTTCTCCGAGCGCTACGCCAACCGGGGCCCGATCGGCCGGATCATCGTCTCCAACAACCCCCTCGACTTCGCGGTGATCGCGTTCGACGCGGCCAAGGTCGCGCCGGTTCGCAGCGTGGGTGGCGTGACGATCCGCTCCATCCAGACCGCTGCTCCGCAGTTCCCCGCGGTGCTGTGCAAGACCGGCCGCACCACCGGACGCACCTGCGGCGTCACCTTTTTCTCCGACAACGCAAACCACTACAGCGCCATCTGCGTCGCCGAGGGCGACTCGGGCAGCCCGGTGGTCATCGGCGATCGTCTGGTGGGCATGGTCAACGCCTACTTCTTCACCGCTTGCATCGGACCGGAGACCGGCTCGAACATCGGACCCATCCTGGCTGCGATGAAAGCTGCGGGCGTCCAGGGTTACCGCGTCATCTGACGCGCCTTGCGCTGGGAGCGACGGCAGTTCCCACGGGGCTGTCAACCAAACCTCATCGCGTGGTGCGGGGTCCAGCCGATAAGTCAGAAACCGACCTCGGTGGTGCGGTCGGGTGCGTGTACTCGAGACAACGCCCACTGATGTTGGTGACCTTCGCGTCGTGTCCGATGGCGGTGAAGAGTTCGAAGACTGTGTAGCCGCCCAAAGCTGCACACCGAGTTCGGCCGCGCGTGGGCGGCTGCCACCTGCCCGATTCCACGTCCGCACCCGTCAGTGGAACGCGTTGCACCGACTACCTGAGACACCCGGTAAGGGCCGCGAGGATTGCCACGGTCAATTCCCCCCACGGCTCGACCAATCACAGCTCGATCAATGACTCGATTGATCACGATCGATGCTCGGGGTCACCCGGTTCTCACCGGGTCGCTTGATCTATTTCCGCAGCAGAGTGAGCAACGGCTTAGGCCGCCAATCGGATGTGTACAGTGCTCCAAAATGCGACTCTCTGTCAAATTGCGAGAAGAAGTCGTTGGATGAATCGCGAATCATATAGATGAAGGCGGGACCTACGAAAGGACGCACAGACCCAAAGGCTAGGATCTGTAGAGTCTGTATTGCCGCAGTCGGCTGGTCAAGCCCACCGAACGCCTGGGTGGGGGCACCGATTTCGGTGAACCATATCTTTTTTTGTGCGTCACCATTTGCGATCATCACGCGATACGTGCGGTCGACGTCCGAGAGAGCGTTGTCCGGGTCGGTGGGCCAGCCCTCGTAGAAGATGTATGGGTGCATTGCCATGGCATCGAAGGTTCCGCGCCCGCCGGCAGCGTAGAACTGCTGCAGGAAGGTCGGGGGAGCATCACCGCCGGTCGCCCTGGACAGGCCCGCAAAGACCACGGTCGCATCGGGTTGCGCAGCCTTGATTGCCGGATAAGCCGCCGCCATCATCCGCGCGTACGCCGCTGCACGGTTGTTCTGAAACCCCCAGAAGAGTCCCAAGTTCGGCTCGTTCCACACCTGGAAATCAGTCACGAACGTTCGGTAACGCGTGGCAGCCAGGAGGGCGAAGTTGGCAAAATCTTGAGGGTCGGGCGGATTTGTTCTTGTGATCCCGCCACCCGCCCACGCTGGCGTGAACATCAGATTCGCCAGCACACGTAGATTTCGTTGCCGAGCACCGAGGATGATTCGGTCAGGAACACTCCAATCGTAGACACCCCGCGAGCGCTCGATCTGGCTGCGATCGATCAAGACCTTGAGCCACGTAGCGCGAGTTGTCGCAACGGCGTCGAGCTCGCGGTTCAAGTCTGTGGGCGACAGCGTCAACAGCCGCGACGCCGCGCCGAAACCGTAACCGTCTGCCGGAACGGCAGGCGGCGCGGCTGAGGCCTGTGGCGCCATCGCGGTGGACACGGCTAGCGACGACGCCACGGCCATAGCAACTAGCAAATACGAAATCCACGTCCGTAATCTTTGCATCCGCACATGATGTCATGAACGAGGCCCATTTGTGTTGCGAGACGGCGAAACGTTCTTCCTCAGCCAGAAAAGGCCGGTGGAATGGTCGTGCCGAGAGTTTTCACCCAAGCAGCGGGCGTAGGTGCTGCCTGGAGCGGATGTTCGATGGCGTCGGTGGTCTGACCGGTCGGTCCGTTGACTGGCTGTGCGCGGACTCGAACACAACGCGCCGGCCGACATCACCCCGCGCACCGGCTTGCGCGTCGGCCGCGCCGCTCGATCAGCTCATCAGCGCCGCAGCGAGCGCCCAGCGCGCACACACGAGATCAACGCTTCGGAGCGTCGCCCGGCCGATCACCACACTCGGTTCCGAGTGTGGTGATCGGAGTGGCGATCACGTGCTCCGACCGGTCAGGCGGTCTCGGTGATCGGGCGATCCACCCAACTCATCAGATCACGCAGCTTCTTGCCGGTCACCTCGATGGGGTGCTCGGCGTTCTGCTTGCGCAGCGACTCCAGCTCGGCGTTTCCACCCTCGACGTTGGCGACCAGGCGCTTGGTGAAGGTGCCGTCCTGAATGTCGGTGAGGATGGCGCGCATCCGGTCCTTGGTGCCGCTGTCGATGACGCGCGGACCCGACAGGTAACCACCGAACTCGGCGGTGTCCGAGACCGAGTAATTCATGCGCGCGATGCCGCCCTCGTACATCAGGTCGACGATGAGCTTGAGCTCGTGCAGCACCTCGAAGTAGGCCATCTCAGGGGCGTAGCCCGCCTCGACCATGACCTCGAAGCCGGTCTTGACCAGCTCTTCGGTGCCGCCACACAACACCGCCTGCTCGCCGAAGAGATCGGTCTCGGTCTCCTCTTTGAATGTGGTCTTAATGACGCCGGCGCGGGTGCCGCCGATTGCGCGGGCGTAGCTCAACGCCAACGCCTCGCCCTCGCCCTTGGGGTCCTGGGCAATGGCGATCAGCGCAGGCACGCCCTTGCCGTCGACGAACTGACGTCGGACCAGATGCCCTGGCCCCTTGGGTGCCACCATCCCGACAGTGATCGAGGCGGCCGGCTTGATCAGACCGAAATGGATGTTGAGGCCGTGCCCGAAGAACAACGCGTCGCCGTCGGAGAGGTTGGGCTCGATGTCCTCGGTGAAGATCTTTGCCTGCGAGGTGTCCGGCGCCAGCAGCATGATGACGTCGGCCCACTTGGCGGCCTCGGCGGCGGTCATCACCTTCAGGCCCTGCTCGGCGGCCTTCTCCCGGGACTTGCTGTCCTCACGGAGACCGATCGCGACGTCGACACCCGAGTCACGCAGGCTCAGCGAGTGCGCGTGTCCCTGGCTGCCGTATCCGATGACCGCAACCTTGCGGCCCTGGATGATCGACAGATCAGCGTCGTCGTCGTAGAACATCTCGACTGCCACTTGAACTTCCCTTCACTTTCGGTTCGAACTCGAGGTTCTGGTGGGGATGGATCTCAGCGGGTTGCCGAGATGCTCTTGGGTCCCCGGCCCAGTGCCACGGCACCGGACTGGGCGATCTCGCGAATACCGTACGGGTCGAGCATGCGAAGCAACGCCTCCAGCTTGTCCGAGGTGCCGGTCGCCTCGACGGTGACCGACTCGGTGGACACGTCGATCACCTTGGCGCGGAACAGATCCACGACTCCGATGACGTCGGCGCGAGTGGTCGCATCCGCGCGGACCTTGACCAGCATCAGCTCCCGCGAGACCGAGGTGGACCGATCCTGCTCGACGATCTTGATGACGTTGATCAGCTTGTTGAGTTGCTTGGTCACCTGCTCGAGCGGGAAGTCCTGCACCGAGACCAGGATCGTCATCCGCGAGATCCCCTTGAGCTCGGTCGGGCCCACGGCCAACGACTCGATGTTGTAGCCGCGTCGGGAGAACAGCGACGAGACCCGGGCCAAGACGCCGGGCCGATCCTCGACGAGAACGCTGAGGGTGTGGGTGGTGGCCATCAGTGCGCCCCTTCCGATCCAGTGGTGTCGGTGCGCTGACCGACGGCCTCGTGGATGTCGGCTGGTGCCGCCACCTCGTCACCGTCGAACAGCGGACGGATGCCGCGCGCGGCCATGATCTCGTCGTTGCCGGTGCCGGCGGCCACCATCGGCCACACCTGAGCGTCGGCACCGACGATGAAATCGATGACCACCGGGCGGTCGTTGATCCCACGCGCCCACTCGATGGCGGCGTCGACGTCGGCCTCGTTCTCCACGCGCCTGGCCGCACAGCCCAACGCCTCGGCGAGCTTGACGAAGTCGGGGATGCGACGCGAGTGGGTGGCCAGGTCAGTGCTGGAGTAGCGCTCCTCGTAGAACAGGGTTTGCCACTGACGCACCATGCCCAGGTTGCCGTTGTTGATCAACGCCACCTTGATCGGGATGCCCTCGATCGCGCAGGTGGCCAACTCCTGGTTGGTCATCTGGAAGCAGCCGTCACCGTCGATGGCCCAGACCTCCAGGTCCGGGTCGGCCATCTTGGCGCCCATCGCCGCCGGCACCGCGTAGCCCATGGTGCCCAGGCCACCGGAGTTGAGCCAGGTGCGCGGCTTCTCGTAAGAGATGAACTGCGCCGCCCACATCTGGTGCTGACCCACGCCCGCGCAGTACACGGCGTCGGGGCCGGCCAGTCGACCGACCTGGGAGATGACGAACTCCGGCGACATCGACCCGTCGGTGGGCCGGTCGTAGCTCAACGGGTACGTGCGGCGGATGTCGTCGAGGTAAGCCCACCATTCACTGATGTCGGCACCGGTGCCACCGGTGGCCCGGTCGTCGCGGATGGCCTCGATCAGCTCGCTGATGACCGCTGCGCAGTCGCCCACGATCGGGACGTCGGCGAAGCGGTTCTTACCGATCTCGGCGGGATCGATGTCGGCGTGGATCACCTTGGCATCCGGGGCGAACGAGTCGAGTTGACCGGTCACCCGGTCATCGAACCGGGCGCCGAGGGTGATGAGCAGATCGCTGCGCTGCAGCCCGGCCACCGCGGCCACCGTCCCGTGCATGCCGGGCATGCCCAGGTGCTGGCGGTGACTGTCGGGGAACGCACCTCGCGCCATCAGCGTGGTGACCACCGGGATCCCCGTCAGCTCGGCGAGCTCACGCAACTCCGCGCACGCCTCGGCCTTGATGACACCGCCTCCGACGTAGAGCACCGGGTGCTTGGCCGCGGCGATCAGCCGCGCGGCCTCGCGGACCTGCTTGCCGTGCGGTTTGGTGACCGGCCGATAGCCGGGCAGGTCCAGCTGCGGCGGCCAGGCGAACGTGGTCTGCGCCTGCAGGATGTCCTTGGGGATGTCGACCAGCACCACCCCGGGCCGACCACTCTCGGCGAGGTAGAACGCCTCGGCCATGACGCGCGCGATGTCGGCGCCGGAGGTGACGAGGAAGTTGTGCTTGGTGATCGGCATGGTGATGCCGGTGATGTCGGCTTCCTGGAAGGCGTCGGTGCCGATCAGCTGACGGCCCACCTGGCCGGTGATGGCGACCATCGGGACCGAGTCCATCTGGGCGTCGGCGATCGGGGTGATCAAGTTGGTGGCGCCAGGACCCGACGTGGCCATACAGACCCCGGCACGACCTGCAACCTGCGCGTACCCGGTCGCGGCGTGACCGGCGCCCTGCTCGTGGCGCACCAGGACGTGACGCACCTTGGTCGAGTCGAGCAGCGGGTCGTACACCGGGAGAACCGCGCCACCGGGTAGCCCGAACACAACCTCCACCCCCAGCTCCTCCAGCGACCGGACGACCGCCTCGGCGCCGGTGACCCGCTCGGGGGCGACGGTTGCCGTGCTCGCGCTACGGGAACGAGCTGACAACGGGGTGGGCCGGTTCGCGGATGCGTCGCCGGCGGGGGCGTTACCGTCGGAAGGGCGTGCTGGTGCGCTCACTGCACTTTCCTCTGCTGGTCGGGGTGGGAGGGCAACAAAAAACCCCCGACAGCCGGTGGCTGTTCGAGGGTGGCGCGTCGATGCTGGGGAGAGGTCTCGAAGAAGACCGGTCAGGCGTTGACGCGCCGGCCGGGTACGAGGTTCTCGTTGAGCATCACGTGCGTAAAGGTAGGTCTGTGCAGGCATATCAGTCAACTTCCCGCACACGGCGTCTCACATCATGAGACGACACGCGGCGATGCCACAATGGGGTCATGCCTGAGCGCGAGCTTTCTGAGCGTGAGACCGACGCGGGGGTCGGAGCCGACACCGAATCCACCACAACCGAGCCGACCACAACCGAGCCCACCGGATCCGACGGCGCAGCCGGGGCGACGGCTACGGGTCTGCCGCTGCCGGTGGTCTTTCGCATCCAACGGACGGTCTACTTCGTGGTGCCGATGATGCTCGTGACCACCCTGGTCTTGGCGGGCACGTCGCTGCCGCTGCTGGGCTGGACGATCGTCTTGCCGTTCGTGGCCGCGTTCTGGATCCATCGCATCCGAACCGTCGTCACCGACGACGGCATCACCGCCGTGGGGACCTTCTCCACCCGCACCATCGAGTGGAGCTCATTGGCGGGCCTGTCGTTTCCGCGGTGGGGATCGGTGCAGGCCGTCCTCACCGACGGCAGCAAGGTCCGCCTTCCGGCCATCGCATTCACCGACCTCCCCGTTCTGTCCGTGGCCAGCCGAGGGCGCATCCCAGACCCGTACGCCGCAGGTCGCACGGAGTAGCATCAGCAGGGAAAAGGCCCGGTCGGCGGCCCCGTCGCACCGAGCGCCCCCACATCGATCGAGGTGAAGACATGCCGCCGTTGAGGTCGCGCACAACCACTCACGGACGCAACGCATCCGGGGCCCGCTCACTGTGGCGGGCCACCGGCATGACCGACGATGATTTCGGCAAACCGATTGTGGCCATTGCCAACTCCTACACCCAGTTCGTGCCCGGGCACGTGCACCTCAAGAACGTCGGCGAGATCGTCGCCGACGCCGTGCGCGCAGCCGGCGGTGTGCCGCGTGAGTTCCACACCATCGCCGTCGACGACGGCATCGCGATGGGTCACGACGGCATGCTCTACTCCCTGCCCAGTCGCGAGATCATCGCCGACTCGGTGGAGTACATGGTCAATGCGCACACCGCCGACGCCCTGGTGTGTATCTCCAACTGCGACAAGATCACTCCGGGAATGCTCAACGCCGCCATGCGCCTCAACGTGCCCACCGTGTTCGTCTCCGGCGGGCCGATGGAAGCAGGCAAGGCAGTCGCGGTGGCCGGGGTGGTGCATCCGTCGTCGGATCTGATCACGACCATCTCCGCCTCAGCCAACGACGCCGTGGACGACGACGCACTGCGCGCGGTCGAAGAGGCCGCGTGCCCCACCTGCGGATCGTGCTCGGGCATGTTCACCGCCAACTCGATGAACTGTCTCACCGAGGCCCTGGGTCTCGCGTTACCTGGCAACGGCTCGACCCTGGCCACCCATGAGGCCCGCCGCGCCCTGTTCACTCGTGCCGGCGAAGTGATCGTGGACGCCGCCACCCGGTATTACCGCGACGACGACGAGTCGGTGCTGCCCCGCAACGTGGCCACCGCCACGGCGTTTCGCAACGCGATGGCGCTCGACGTCGCGATGGGCGGATCGACGAACACGGTGCTGCACATCCTCGCCGCCGCCCAGGAGGGCGAGGTGACCGACTTCGATCTCGACGTGATCGACCAGATCAGCCGCAAGGTCCCGTGCCTGGCCAAGGTGTCGCCCAACTCCGACTACCACATGGAAGACGTGCACCGCGCCGGTGGAATCCCGGCCATCCTGGGTGAGTTGCGTCGAGCTGGACTGATCGACGACACCGCCACCACCGTGCACTCCCCTACCCTCGCGGCCTTCCTCGACGACTGGGACATCCGCGGCGGCACGGCGATCGAGGCCGCCACCGAGTTGTTCCATGCGGCCCCCGGCGGGGTGCGCACCACCACGCCGTTCTCCACCGCCAACCGCTGGAGCTCACTGGACACCGACGCCGAGAACGGCTGCATCCGCGATCTGGAGCACGCCTACACCGTCGAAGGCGGACTGTGCGTGCTCAAGGGCAACATCGCGCCCGACGGCGCAGTGCTCAAGACCGCAGGTATCGACGAAGACCTGTGGCACTTCGAGGGACCCGCGCGGGTGGTGGACAGCCAGGAGGATGCCGTGCAGGTGATCCTGAGCAAGACCATCCAGGCCGGCGAGGTGTTGGTGGTGCGCTACGAGGGCCCCTCCGGTGGACCGGGGATGCAGGAGATGTTGCATCCCACTGCCTTCATGAAGGGCACCGGGATGGGCAAGAAGTGCGCGCTGGTCACCGACGGCCGGTTCTCCGGTGGTTCGTCGGGGTTGTCGATCGGGCACGTCTCACCCGAGGCGGCCGCCGGCGGCGTCATCGGGCTCATCGAGGACGGCGACCCAGTCCTCATCGACGTCAAGACGCGCCAGCTCAAGGTCCTCGTCGACGACGACGAGCTGGCCCGGCGGCGCGCCAAGATGGAAGCCTCCGAGCGACCCTGGCAGCCCGCCGCCGAACGGGAACGACGCGTCAGCACCGCGCTGCGGGCGTATGCGTCCATGGCCACGTCTGCCGACAAGGGCGCGGTACGGCACGTTCGCTGAGCCGTCGTTAGCCACCGCTAGGCTCAGCGTCATGACCGATTGGACTGCATTCACCGTCTCGCTCACCGACCACGTCGCGCGAGTGACGTTGATCGGGCCCGGCAAGGGCAACGTCATGGGTCGCGCCTTCTGGACCGAGCTGCCACAGGTGTTCGCCGAACTCGACGACGACCCGCAGGTCCGCGCGGTGGTGTTGGCAGGATCGGGCACGAACTTCTCGTTCGGCCTCGACCTGGCCGAGATGGGCGGCGAGTTCACACCGTTGATGACAGAGCAGGCGCTGGCCGGGCCACGCTCGCGGTTTCATTCGCTGGTGAAGTCGATGCAGGCGGCAGTGACCGCCGTGGCCGAGAGTCGAGTGCCGGTGATCGCTGCCGTCCAGGGCTGGTGCGTCGGTGGCGGGGTGGACCTCATCGCCGCCGCCGACATCCGCTACGCCGCACCCGATGCGAAATTCAGTGTGCGCGAGGCGAAGATCGGCATCGTCGCCGACATCGGGTCACTGCAACGGCTGCCTCCGATCATCGGTGAGGGACATCTGCGCGAGCTCGCCTACACCGGCAAGGACATCGACGCCGAGCGTGCCGCGGCGATCAACCTGGTCAACGACGTGGTGACTGATCCGCTGGCCACCGCACACGCCACCGCGCAGGAGATCGCCGCCAACCCGCCGTTGGTGGTCCAAGGTGTCAAAGACGTCCTCGACCGTGAGCGGGCCGCGGTGGTGGCCGACGGGCTCAAGTACGTGTCCGCCTGGAACGCGGCCTTCCTGCCGTCGAAGGATCTCGTCGAGGGGATCGCGGCGGTGTTCGAGAAGCGAGCGCCCACGTTCCGTGGCGAGTAGAGCCCGCGCAGCCTCGGCTCAGGCCTCGAGCTCGCCCGCGACCTTGCGTTCGACGTCGGCGTAGGACGCTGCGGGCAGCGACACCAACCCGTCGAGTTCGGCGCGTGCCTTGCGGTATGCCGTCTGCCGCTCGGCGGGAGTGCCCGCCGAGTCCAGCGCCACCCGCAGCAGCGACTGGGCCCGCACCAGCCGATCCCGTTCGGTCTCACTGAAGTCGCCGCGCTTGCGACGGCGGGCCTCCGATTCCGCCGCGTCGAAGGCGATGGCATAGTCGTGCACCGCTGACCGGTAGGCCGTCAATGCGCCCTCCCGACCGACCAACTCCTCGGCGGTGTCGGGTCTGATCGCGTCGGCCTCACGCTTGGCTCGATGAAAAGCCACCGTCAGCGACTCACGCATGTCGGTCATCATCGGGTACTCCAGCATCGTCACCACGTCGGTCTCGTAGCCGAACCATCTCTCGTCCACCGCATCGTGCTCGGCGAGAACCCTGTTCGCAGTGCGCAGTTGGACCTCGCGATCCATCGACTCGCGCGCTCCTGCCTCCAGCACAGCGGCCTTGGCCGCGTGTTTGATGCGGTATCGCTCGAGTCGACGCTCCTCGCGCCGGTCGTTGGCGGCCATGATCGCCCGACCGCCCCCAGCGATCGAACCACCGAAGACGAACAACAACCACCAGTACGAACTGAGGAATTGCACAACGCTCACTCGGCTACCCAATCATGTGTCCGCCTGCGAGGCGACCCAGTTCGACCGCCGGGATCACCGATCTAGCGAAGCGGCGGGTTACCCGGCGAGGTGAAGGGGTTGGTGCCGTTGAAGACGATCCAGATGGCCACAGGCACCGCGATTCCCACCACCAGGCACGCCACCGAACCCACGCCGGGCCGTCGGGCCCAGCCCCGACCGAAGTCCAACGACCACCGACCTGGCCCCGCCACGATGATCGCTGCCGCGGCCGCGGCGATGAACAGCTCGTATTCGACACCAGCGTGCTGAAAGTCGGGGTCACTGGCGAAGAACCACACGCCACCGGCCAACGTCGCCTTGTACGTGGCGGCGATGATCATCACCCCGAGTACCGCGGATCCAGCGACGGGGGTGAGCAGACCGAGCACCAACATCAGTCCGCCCAGCGACTCCGAGAGGGCACCGACGATGGCCAAGGGCTTGGCGGCGTCGGAGCGGAACCCGATGTCGGTGTTGGCGGGGTTGGTCAAGAAGTCCTCAAAACCGCTCAGACGCGGCCCGTTCCACCACCCGAAGAGCTTCTGCGCGCCGTGCGCCATCGCGATCATCCCGACGGCCACGCGCAACAGCAGCAGACCGAGGTCGGTGGTCCCGCGGCGTGCGGCCAGCGTGGCCGCCGCCAGGTCTTCCTCGAGCTGACCGCGCGTCCGGGCCTGGACGGCAGCGGCGTCGGCGCGGGTGACTGCAGCCTCGTCCGTCGCGCTACGTGCACCTCTGCGGCCACGCTTGTCTATGGTCACCGGGCGGGTGGCCGACTCGTCGATGTCGTCAGGTGCCGTGGTCGAGGATGCCGCGGCCGCGAAATCCTCGTCGAACACCTCGGTCACCGCATCGTCGTCGATCCCGGCGGCATCGCGCCCTGCCTGCTCGGCACGGTCGGACACCGCATACCGGTTGTGCTCACGATGGAAGGCATCGCGATCGACCGGCGCGGCTCGCCCGGCGCGCGGTGCCACGATGGCGGTGGTCTCGGCGTCGGTGTCGTCGTCCCAGTACGGCGGGCGTTTGGCGCGCCCGGCCGAGGCCGTCAGATGACCGGGCTCACCGTCGGCGATGGCTCCGGGGTCGCGGTCATCGCGTGGACCGCGAGCCCCACGCCGGTACGGCTGGTATCCATATACGCCGTCGGGGTCGGTCGATGGTCCTTGATCGGCCGGAGCACCGGCGTCTCGCGCCTCGGCGGCGGGGATGCGAATGGTCCCCGTCGGCTCGTCGTACGGACTGCTGCCCTGCGCGCGGTCGCGATCTCGTTCGCTCACCAGTTCACCATATGCCAGGCCGCCATCGGCCAGGGCCGACCGCGCCCGCGCCAACCGGCCCGGAACGCGAGATCACCTACCCTGGGTTCATGTCCGCACTCGCGCGCCGGATCCGCGCCGCCACCATCGCTGTGGTGGCCTCCAGCTGCCTGCTCGCCGGGTGTGCCGACTTCAGCGCCACCGACCGCAGCCGGTCGGCAGGTGAGTTCTCCCCCGACGACAAGACCGCAGTCCTACCCTCACCGCCGGCGCCGTCGATTCCCAGCGAGACGCCCGACGGACCCCAGCCGACCGGCCCCTGTGTGGATCCCGACCCGGCGGTCATCGCGACCTGCCTCGACAGCACCTCTGCGGTGCTGCCTGGCCAGGACCCGCAGGGCACCGCGACGGTGGTGTCCGAGCGTCGCACCGGCAACATCATCGCCACCCGCCGCAACGGGCCCAAGACCATACTGGCCACCATCCCGGTCGATGCTGGTGGCGACGGTGGTCTGATGGATTTCGCACCGTCTCCTGCCTACCAAGAGGATCGGCTGTTCTACGCCTACATCTCCACGCCCACCGACAACCGGGTGGTGCGCGTGGCGCCGGGCGATGCGCCCAAACCGATCCTCGTCGGCATTCCCAAGGGCCCCACCGGGAACGTGGGTTCCCTCCGGTTCCGGTCTCCCGACGAGTTGCTGGTGGCCACCGGTGACGCCGGGAACCCCGCCGCCGCAGCCGATCCGGCGTCGCTGGCCGGCAAACTGCTCTCGATCACCGACCTCACCTCGGGCAACTCCACCCGACCCAAGATCGTGGCGTCGGGACTCGGCACCAATGCCACCATCTGCAGCAACGTCACCACCGGGCGTCTTTACCTCACCGATCGAGCCCCCACCGAGGACCGACTACAGGTGATCGACACCAGCGGCACCCTGCGGCCGTTGTGGACGTGGCCGGACAAGCCGCAGATCTCCGGGTGCGCCGCGGTGGGTGACACCGTGGCCGTGACCACCGCGCGGACCCAACATGTCGAATTGCTCAGCGAACCCACCCGAGAGAAGCCGACGGTCACCAAACCTGTTGTGGCACTGGAGAAACGCTACGGGGCTCTGGGGCGGATGGCGGCGTTGCCCTCTGGGGTGTTCCAGATCGGCACCGTCAACAAGGACGGTGGCCGACCCGGGCCCACCGACGAGCGCGTGTTCCGCTTCATCCCGCCCACCCAGTCGCAGAGCAACGTCTGATCGAGCGCCATCGCGCTGGGCCTGCGGTTCACCCGCCCTGTGTGACCCGGCCCCGGTTCACGCTCCCCTCGTGACTCGCGCTCCGGGTACACCAGGAGCGCACGGCACAGGGTGGAGCGAGAACCGTTGGGGTCAGGAACGGTGGTGTAAGCTGCAGGCGGCGAGGACGAGTTCTTTTACTCGGGCCGGATCTGCCTGTCCCCGGGTGGCTTTCATCACGTCGCCGACGATCTTGCCGGCGGCAGCCACCTTGCCCGAGCGGATCTTCTCGGCGATGTCGGGGTTGGCGGCGAGTGCCTGATCCACCGCGGCCTGCAGCGCAGAGTCATCACGAACCACCTCCAGGGCGCGGTCGGCGACGATCTGCTCGGGTTCGCCCTCCCCGTCGATAACGGCCAACGCGACCTGCTGGGCCAGCTTGGTGGTCAGCGTGCCCGCCTCGACCAGGCCGATGAGGGTAGCCACCTGAGCCGGCCTGATGGCCAGCTCCGGGAGTTCCACCGAACGCGAGTTGGCCTGCTGGGCAAGGAAGCTCACCCACCAGCTGCGAGCCGCCTCGGGCGGTGCGCCGGCGTCGGCGGTGGCGATGATCAGGTCGACGGCGCCGACGTTGATCAGGTCGCGCATCACCTCGTCGGAGACCCCCCACTCGGTCTGGATGCGCGCGCGCCGCAGCCACGGCAGCTCGGGCAGGGTGGCGCGCAGCTGCTCAACCCACGCCGGGTCCGGTTGCACGGGAGCGAGATCGGGCTCCGGGAAGTACCGGTAGTCATCGGAGGTCTCCTTGCGGCGACCGGCCGAGGTGGTGCCGTCGGCCTCCTGGAAATGCCTTGTCTCCTGGGTGATCTCGCCACCCGCCTGCAGAATCGCCGCCTGCCGACACATCTCGTATCGCACTGCGATCTCCACGCTCTTGAGCGAGTTGACGTTCTTGGTCTCGGTGCGGGTGCCGAATTCGGTTGCGCCCCTGGCCATCAGCGACACGTTGGCATCACACCGCAACGACCCCTGATCCATCCGTGCGTCCGACACACCCAAAGACTTCACCAGGTCGCGCAGCGCACCGACCAGCGCGCGGGCGATCTCGGGGGCACGTTCGCCGGTCCCGGTGATGGGCCGGGTCACGATCTCCACCAAGGGAACTCCGGCGCGGTTGTAGTCCAGCAACGAGTGGCTGGCTCCGTGGATACGTCCGGTTCCGCCGATGTGCAGCGACTTGCCGGTGTCCTCCTCCATGTGGGCGCGCTCGATCTCCACGCGCCAGGTGGTCCCGTCGGTGAGCGGCACGTCGATGTACCCGTCGTAGGCGATCGGATCGTCGTACTGAGAGATCTGGTAGTTCTTGGGCTGATCGGGATAGAAGTAGTTCTTGCGGGCGAACTGGCTCGACGCGCGGATCGAGCAGTTGAGCGCCAACCCGATCCGAACCGCGGACTCGATGGCTGCGGCGTTGGCCACCGGCAACGCCCCAGGCAGCCCGATGCACACCGGGCACACCTGCGTGTTGGGCTCGGCCCCGAACGCGGTGGGGCATCCGCAGAACATCTTGGTGGCCGTGCCCAACTCGACGTGCACCTCCATACCCATTACGGGGTCGAAGGCGGCGATGACGTCGTCGTAGTCGAGCAACGAGGCGGTGGCGGAAGTCATGCGGATCAGTTTATGCCGGTCACCGCCCACGTCAGTTCCTCGGTCACCATCGGCGGGGTCGGCGATCCCGGACTGAAGACCGCAGCTGCTCAGCGGCAGACGGCTCGAGGGGAACAGGTGGATTTCGCCTGAAAGCGACAAATGGTAGTTACTTGCCCGAGTGAACGATTCCTGTGGTCAACTGGTCGTCACCCACCATGGACTCGGTGGGTCCACCAGGACGAGAGAACACATCTGCCCATGACATTCACCTCACGTGCTGTCGCCGCGATCGCGGTCGGCTGCAGCGTTGCGGCGTTCGCGCTGCCCGCCACCGCCACCGCGGCTCCTGGCCGCAGCATCTTGGCCGACAGTCAGCCCGGCTGGGCGACACCACGTGCCCTGCGCTCGCACCTGGCGGGCACCGAGCCCGTCCACGCTCGCGTGTACCTGCCGTGGCGCAACCGCACCGAGCTGGCCCGGATCTCGCGGGCCGTGAGCACCCCCGGTACCTCGGCCTACGGCCGCCACCTGAGCCCCGCGCAGTTCCGATCAGCGTTCTCGCCGACCTCCGAGTCGGTGGCCGCGGTGCAGAAGTGGTTGCGCGGAGCCGGTTTACGCGTCGTCGACGTTCCCGCCGACCGGCAGTACGTCGCCGTGGAAGGCAGCGCCGCAGCGGCCACCCGGGCCTTCCACACCACCTTCGCCACCTACACGGCGTTCGGTCGTGTTCTACGTGCCGCCGTGTCAGCTCCCAGCGTGCCCGCAGCGCTCGCAGGCACCGTGAGCGCGGTCGTCGGTCTCGACGACGGCAGCGAGGTGGACCCTGCCGCCGGTACCGACACCGAGCCCCCATCGGGAACGAGCCCGGCCAAGGTCGCTGACCCCAGCGTCGGATTCCGAGCCGGCACACCGTGTTCGACCTACTGGGGCGAGAAGACGGTCACCCTGCCCACCGCCGTCGGCGGGAGCACCACCAAGCCACTCGCCCCGTGTGGTTACACCCCTGCGCAGGTGCGCGGCCTGTACGGACTCGGTACCGCCGACACCGGTGCGGGTCAGACGGTCGCGTTCGTCGGAGCCAACGCCAGCCCTACCATCGCCGCCGATCTCACCCAGTACTCCCGCCTGCACAATCTGCCCGACCCGCAGATCCAGCAGATCGTGCCGCCGGGCGTCTACCAGCACCCCACGACTCCCAAGAACGACCCGAGCGCGTTCTTCGGGGAGCAGACCCTCGACGCCGAAGCCATCCACACGACGGCACCGGCAGCAAAGCTGCTCTACGTGGCCTCGTCGAACGCACGCCAGGACTTCGATCGCAGCGTCAAGGCGATCGTGGACAAGCACCTCGCGCCGATCATCTCCATCTCCTACGGCTTCAGCGGCGAGTCGGTGCCGCAGGGATTCGTCAACAGCCTCAACAACATCTTCATCGAGGCAGTGGCGACCGGCATCGGTGTCTTCGTCTCCACCGGCGACGACGGCGACGAGGTGGGCACCCTGAACAAGACCTCGGTGGACTTCTACGCCAACATCCCCAACATCACCGCGGTTGGCGGCACGTCGGCGGCCATCGTGAAGGGTGCGGGCGGGTCGGTGTTCACCACGGCCGGCGCCCCGGCGTCGATCCCCGCCCTCTCCTCGGCGGCCAAGGGCGGGCCCTATGGCATCGACGACCCCGCCAACCCGGTGAACCAGCCGGGCTGGACTCGGGCGTTCGAGGTGGGCTGGCAGACCGGCCGGGTGAGCGCAACCGGCACCCTCACACCGCTGCCCGCCGACACGTCGGTACCGGCCGCGACCACCTACACCTTCACCGGCAGCATCGATTCGGCTCCAGCGGTCTTCGGTGGCGGCGGCGGAGGTGGGATCAGCACAGTCTTCCCGCAACCGAGCTATCAGAAAGGCATCACCGACTCGGCCAAGGACGGCACCTCCGGTGCGCCGGGCACCAGCGGACGTTCGCTGCCCGACATCGCGGCACTCGCTGATCCCAACACCGGATTACTGGTCGGGCAGACCCAGAAGTTCACCGACGGAACCTATTACGACGAGTACCGCATCGGTGGCACATCCTTGGCTGCGCCGCTGATGGCGGGCATGGCCGCGGTGGCGAACCAGAAGGCAGGCAAGGATCTGGGATTCCTGAACCCGCGGATCTACGCTGCCTACCGGCAGGCGTCGTCGACGATCTACGACGTGGACGAGGCCGACCTGAACAGCGCCGCCGAGTTCGGCTCCACTCCTGCGGTGTTCCGGGTGAACTTCACCGACAGCGAGTCGGCCACGGGTGGCCGCGGATACAGCGTCCGCTTGTTGGAGTCACCGCTGCAGAGCCTGCAGTCGGTTCGCGGCTACGACACCGCCACCGGCGTCGGCTCCCCGAAGGACTCCACGTTCCTCACGGCTTTGGGAACGGTCACCCCGCTGTCCTACACCCCCGACCCGAAGTCACCGAACGTCGGCTGAGACAGCAACGCGCGCACCCTCACCCGAAGATGACCCGGACCTCCTGATACTGGGCGTCGGGCACCGTCTTGTGGTTGGCCAACGCATCGTCGAACCCGACGCGCACGATGTCGGTGCCGCGCAACGCCACCATGTGTCCCCACTCGGCGTCGGCCACCACGTCGGTGGCCGCCATCCCCAGCCGCGTCGCGAGCACCCGATCGAAGCCGGTCGGGGAACCGCCGCGCTGGATGTGTCCGAGCACGGTGGCGCGGGTCTCCACACCGGTCCGGGCCTCGATCTCGGGGGCCAGCACCTCTGCTATCCCACCGAGGCGGGGACGGTTGAACCCGTCGAGCCCCTTGGTCGAATGCGCAGAATCCATGTGCGGCAGGGTGAATCCCTCAGCGACGACCACCATCGGTGACCGTCCGCGGTCTCGGACGCTGCTGACCCATTCGCAGATCTGCTCGATGGTCTCGGGTTGCTCAGGGATGAGGATGGCGTGCGCTCCCCCGGCGATCCCGGAGTGCAGCGCAATCCAGCCCGCGTGGCGTCCCATCACCTCGAGCACCATGCAGCGCTTGTGAGAGTTGCCGGTGGTCCGGAGCCGGTCGATGGCCTCGGTCGCGATCTCCACGGCGGTGTCGAATCCGAAGGTGTAGTCGGTGGCGTCGAGATCGTTGTCGATGGTCTTGGGCACCCCGACGATGTCGATCCCGTCGGCGAACAGTCGTTTCGACGCTGATGCGGTTCCCTCGCCGCCGATGGCGATGATGGCGTCGACCCCCAGTTCGGCCATCCGCCCCCGGATCACCTCGGGTCCGCCACGCTCGCAGTAGGGCCCCACCCGGCTGGTCCCCAGGATGGTGCCGCCCTGATGGGACAGGCCACGCACCGAACTGCGGTCCAGGGCCATCACGTCACCGTCCACGAGGCCTCGCCACCCGTCGAGGAATCCCACGAAATCCTGACCGTGCACGGTCTCTCCCTTGAGCACCGCGCCTCTGATCACCGCGTTCAGGCCGGGACAGTCACCGCCCGAGGTGAGGATGCCGATCCTGGTCACGTTGCCATTCCTCTCGCCGCACGAACACCCTGCGGGTCAACGCTGACCGTCGGCCCCAAGACTAGGGAACCGACGCCGCGAGTGCGACCGTCTCTTCTCAGTTCGCCGCGATCGGACCGCGGGCGGCCTCGTACGCAGCGCCCACCCGATAGAGGCGATCGTCGGCCAGCGCCGGCGCCATGATCTGCAGCCCCACCGGCAGACCGTCGTCAGAGGACAACCCCGACGGCACCGACATGGCGCAGTTGCCGGCCAGGTTCACCGGCAGCGTGCACAGGTCGAAGAGGTACATCGCCAGCGGATCATCCACCTTCTCCCCGATCGGGAACGCCGTGGTGGGGGTGGTCGGGGAGACCAGTACGTCGACGCTGCCGAAGGCCGACGCGAAGTCGCCTGCGATCAGGGTGCGCACCTTGAGCGCCTGACCGTAGTACTGATCGTAGTAACCCGAAGACAGGGCGTAGGTGCCGATCATGATGCGGCGCTTGACCTCTGGACCGAAGCCCTGGGCTCGGGTCAACGCCATGACCTCTTCGGCCGAACGGGTGCCGTCGTCGCCGACGCGTAGTCCGTAGCGCATCGCGTCGAAACGCGCGAGGTTGCTCGACACCTCCGACGGCAGGATGAGGTAGTAGGCGCCCAAAGCGTAGGTGAAGTGCGGGCACGACACCTCGACGATCTCGGCGCCGCGCGCCCGCAGCACCTCCACTGCGGCGGTGAACGATTCGAGGACCCCGGCCTGATAGCCATCGCCCTGCAACTCGGTGACGATGCCCACACGCACCCCGGTCAGGTCGCCGGCGGCTCCGGCGCGGGCCGCACCGACCACGTCGGGAACCGGGGCATCGATGGATGTGGAGTCACGCGGGTCGTGCCCGGCGATCACCTCGTGCAGCAGCGCGGTGTCGAGAACCGTTCGCGCACAGGGCCCGCCCTGATCCAGCGACGACGCGCAGGCCACCAGTCCGTAGCGCGACACGGTGCCGTAGGTGGGCTTCACGCCGACGGTGGCGGTGACCGCCGCGGGTTGCCGCACCGATCCGCCGGTGTCGGTGCCGATGGCCAGCGGGGCCTGATATGAGGCCAGCGCCGCGGCACTGCCGCCACCGGAACCACCGGGGATCCTGCTGGTGTCCCACGGGTTTCGGGTGATCTGGTAGGCCGAGTTCTCGGTGGAACTGCCCATCGCGAACTCGTCCATGTTGGTCTTGCCCAGGATCGGGATCCCAGCTGCCCGCAACCGGGTCGTGAGGGTGGCGTCGTAGGGCGGTACCCACCCCTGCAGGATCTTGGAGCCGCAGGTGGTCGGCGCATCGGTGGTGGTGAACACGTCCTTGAGCGCCAACGGGACTCCCGCCAACGCCGACGCCGGAGCATCTCCGGCCGCCAGTGCGGCATCGACCTCGTGGGCCGCAGCCAGCGCCGCCGACCCGTTGACGTGCAAAAAGGCGCCCAGGTCGGAGTCGATCGACTCGATCTGATCGAGGTGGGCCTGGGTGACCTCCACCGAGGAGAGCTCGCGCGCATGGATCTTGGTCGCGAGCTCGGCCGCCGACAACCCGGTGATGGGTCCGGCCGGGCGTAGGGCGGTCACTGGTCCTCCCCCAGGATCTGCGGGACGGCGAAACGGTCCTGTTCCACCGAGGGCGCACCCGAGAGTGCCTCAGACGGGGTGAGCCCGGGCACGATCGCATCGGGACGCAGCACGTTGGACAGCCCCGCCGGATGGGCGGTCGAGGCCACTCCCGTGGTGTCCACCTCGGCGATCGAGGCCACGTGGGTCAGGATCGAGTCGATCTGCCCGGCGTACTGATCGAGCTCGTCGTCGGTCAGGGCCAGGCGCGAGAGCCGCGCCAGATGGGCGACCTCGTCCCGGGAGATGGCAGACACCGGTGGTTCCTCCTGCAGGTGTTGTTCCGTCGCACGCAGACGTACGGCGATGTCGGACCGGCAGCGCTCGGGATGGAGCCGCTCGGCGACTCGGTCAAGCCTAGTGCGTTGACCGGCGGCCACCACCGACCGCACCGACGCCGTCGGCGCCGGCACTGTTGCCGCGGCCTGCGCCGCCGACCCCCGCCCGCAGCGCAGTCGATCGGCGCAGGTGGGACAATTCCGCGCGTGTCCTATCTGTTGCGGGTGTATCTGGCCGACCGACCGGGGAGTCTCGGTCTGCTCGCGGTGTCGCTCGGGTCGGTGGGCGCCGACATCCTGGCCCTCGATGTGGTCGAGCGCGGCGAGGGGTATGCCGTCGACGACATCGTGGTCGACGTGCCGCGGGGGTCGCTGCCCGACACGCTGATCACCGCCGCCGAGAACGTCGACGGGGTCCGCGTCGACTCGATCAGGCCCTACATCGGGATGCTGGAGACCCACCGCGAACTCGAACTCGTCGACCTGATCGCCACGGCCGCCCCCGGCGATCGACTGCAGGTCTTGGTCGACCACGCTCCGCGGGTGCTTCGGGTGTCGTGGGCGACGGTGATCACCCAGGGAGGCGGTGAGGTGATGCAACTCTTCGGCAGCTCCGGTGCACCCGAGACGCAACTGACTGCGGTGGACTGGCTGCCGATCGCCGCGGCGGCCGAACTCGACGCCGACGCCTCGTGGGTGCCGGGCTTCTGGCGCGACACCGACACCCGGATGGCCGCCGCACCCATCGGATCACCGAGCCGGGCCCTGCTGCTCGGGCGATCGGGGGGACCCGACTTCCGGCCGTCGGAGATCGACCGCGTCGGCTACCTCGCCCGCATCGTCACCACTGTGCTCGGCCTGCCCTGACCGCCGCCGCACCCCCAGGGCGGTGCGATCACGGCTCGTCTACCGATTCGTCGTCGGAGCCGGCTGTCCCCTCGGAGTCACCAGCCGGGGGTGGACCGTCTCTCAGCAGCGCCTTGAAGCCGTCCTCGTCGAGGATTCGAACCCCGAGCTGCTGCGCCTTGTCGGCCTTGGTGCCCGGCGCGTCGCCCACCACCACGAAACTGGTCTTCTTCGACACCGAGCCCGACGCCTTGCCGCCGCGCGCCAGGATGGCTTCCTTCGCGCCGTCGCGGGAGAAGTCCTGCAACGACCCGGTGACCACGATGCTCAGCCCCTCCAGGGTGCGGGGGATGGAGTCGTCACGTTCGTCGGCCATGCGGACACCCGCGGCCCGCCACTTGTCGACGATCTCGCGGTGCCAGTCGACGGCAAACCAGTCGATCACGCTGGCCGCCAACGTCTCTCCCAGACCCTCGGTCTGGGCCAAGCGCTGTGCGTCGGCATCCATGATGGCGTCCAGGGTGCCGAACTCGGTGGCCATCGAACGCGCCGCCGACGGCCCGACGTGACGGATCGACAGTGCCACCAGCACCCGCCACAGCGGTACCTCCTTGGCCTTGGCCAGATTGGCCAGCAAGCGCTTGCCGTTGGCCGAGAGCGAGCCCGATTTGGTCGTGAACAGCTCGACCCGCTCGAGGTCATCGGCGGTGAGGGCGAACAGGTCTCCCTCGTTCTCGATGACGCCGGATGACAGCAGGGCGCTCGCCGCCTCGTACCCCAACGCCTCGATGTCGAACGCTCCCCGACCAGCCAGATGGAACAACCGTTCGCGCAACTGCGCCGGACACGAACGCCGGTTGGGGCAACGGATGTCGGCGTCACCCTCTTTTTCCGGAGCGAGTTCGGTACCGCATTCGGGGCAGTGGGTGGGCATCACAAAGGCACGCTCGGTACCGTCACGCAGATCGACCACCGGCCCGAGCACCTCGGGGATCACGTCGCCTGCCTTGCGGATGGTGACGGTGTCGCCGATCAACACACCCTTGCGCACCACTTCCGAGGCGTTGTGCAACGTGGCTCGCGACACCTCGGACCCGGCCACCACAACGGGTTTCATGAACGCGAACGGGGTGACCCGGCCGGTGCGGCCCACGCCCACCCGGATGTCGAGCAACGTGGTGGTGGCCTCCTCGGGCGGGTATTTGTAGGCGATTGCCCAGCGCGGCGCCCGCGAGGTCGAACCCAGCCGACGCTGTAGCGCGGTGGCGTCGACCTTGACCACGATGCCGTCGATCTCGTGTTCCACGTCGTGGCGGTGTTCGCCCCAGTAGGCGATGCGATCCAGGATCGCCTGCGCCCCGGCCAGTTTCATCGTGTGCTGCGACACCGGTAGACCCCAGGCACCCAGCGCGAGGTAGGCATCGTGCAGCGACTCCGGCGACCATCCCTCTATCCGCCCGATGCCGTGACAGATCATCCCGAGCCGGCGCTGGGCGGTGATCTGCGGGTTCTTCTGGCGCAACGATCCAGCCGCCGAGTTACGCGGATTGGCAAACGGCGCCTTGCCCGCCTGCACCAATGAGGCGTTGAGGGCCGCGAAGTCTTCCACCCGGAAGAACACCTCGCCACGCACCTCCAGCAGCGCGGGCATCGGGTGATCCGGCGACGCCGTGAGCCTGCGGGGGATGTCGTCGATGGTCATCGCGTTGAGGGTGACGTCCTCACCGGTTCGACCGTCGCCGCGGGTGGCGCCGCGTACCAGCACCCCGTCCTCGTAGACGAGGCTCAGGGCCACCCCGTCGATTTTCAACTCGCACAGGTACTCCAGGCCCACACCCGCGTCGGCCTCCACCCGATCCACCCAGGCACGCATCTCGTCGGCGTCGAAGACGTTGTCCAACGACATCATTCGCTCCAGGTGGTCGACCGAGGCGAAGCCGGTCTCGAACCCACCGCCGACCAACGCCGTGGGCGAGTCCGGGGTGGCCAACTCGGGGTGATCGGCCTCGAGTTGTTGCAGACGCTTGAGCAGGGCATCGAACTCGCCGTCGGTGATGACGGGGGCATCTTTGACGTAGTAGCGGAACTGATGCTCGCGTACCTCGTCGGCCAGCTCCGCCCACTGCGCACGCACCTGGTTCTCGGTAGAGTCGTCCACCTCCGAGAGGCTAGTGCAGCGGTGTGACGGGGCAGCCACGACGACGACCTCGCCGCCCGCCGCGAGAGAAGGTGGGCCGATGCCTCATCCGTTGATGTTCGACCCCACCGACCCGGTGCTGAGCCGGGTCCGCGAGATCGCCTTGGCGCTGCCGGAGGCGATCGAGAAGGTCGCGCACGGGCAACCGACGTTCCGCAGCAGCAAGGTGTTCGCCTACTACGGCGGGTCGGTTCGTGCCGGTGAGCCGCGCGCCGGGCACCGGCACGGCCAGTCGGTCCTGATCGTCCCCGACCCGAGTGAGCGAACTGCGCTCGAACAAGATCCAAGGACATTCGTGCCGGCCTATCTGGGTCCGTCCGGCTGGCTGGGCATCGACCTGTCCGGGAGCGTCGACTGGACCGAGATCGCCGAGCTGATCGACGCCAGCTTCCGGCAGACCGCGACCGCGCGCCTCATCCGACTACTCGACGACCAGGGACCTGCCATCGACAAGACGCGGTGATCACGCATGTGGACGAGGATCGGAAACTCCACCGAGCTGTGACATCCTGGTGGCATGCCCGGCTTCATCCGCGACTACTGGTGGGCGGCCCTCGTGGTGCCGCTGGCCACAGCGGTCACGGCGGTGTTGGTGGTCGGGCTGGTGTTCTCCGACCAGGGCACCGGTTCGAGCCGGCGCACTCAGGCCGCGGTCCCGGCCGCGGTCACCTCCGGGGTGGCAGGCACCCCGAAAGCGCCCGTCGCGGCACCCGGTCTGCCGCCGTCAGCGCGCGCGATGTGTGCCTCGAACCGGGAACCGCGCGCTGTGGTCGTCAGCATCTCCCAGCAGACGATGTGGATGTGTCAGGGTCCTGAACTCTTCGGCGACAGCCCGGTCACCACAGGTATCGACACCCCCAAGAACCGCACTCCCACCGGCAGCTGGCGCATCGTGGCCCGCGAGACAGACCGCTTCCTCACCGGCCCGGACTACCGGGTGTTCGTGCACTTCTGGATGCCGTTCTTCGGGGACTTCGGTTTCCACGACTCGCCGTGGCAGCGCTTCGCCTACGGCACCGCGATGTACAAGACCGCCGGCTCGCGTGGATGCGTGCACGTGCCCGCGCAGGCGATGGGCGTCCTCTACCGCTGGGCCACCGTCGGCACCCTGGTCACCATCCGCAGCTGATGACCGCCGACAGGGCGAATTCACATCCGCGGTAACTCGGTCGCAACAGCGGTGGCGATCGCCAGTGCGGTGCGCGACCACGACGTGGATGCCTGGGCCAGACCGCAGGTCGGCGTGACGAGCATCGAGTCGCTGAGCACGCGGCGGTCGAGTCCGATGGTGTCGACCATGCGCACGATCTGTGCTGCGACCGCCTCGGCGGTCACCTCGGGACCCGGTTCGGTCGCGGGCACCGCCCCCACTGCGAGGACCGTGGCGCGGTCGAGGAGTTCACCGATCCCGTCCAGGTCGGCCCGACCGACCTGCGCGAGGTCGAAGGCCACTCCCCACACCGAGCTCTGGGCCGCCACCGTCCACGGGATGGTGTCGCTGCACAGATGCAGCAACACCGGTCGACCGACCACGTCGATGAGCCGGTCGTAATGTTCGGCGATGGTCGCAGCCGGGATCGGGTCGATCACGTCGAACCGCGACAGCGGCTTGACCGCACCGTCGATCACCCGGTCCAGCAGCGGCTCGTCGATCTGCACCAGCACCGGGACCCCCAGGCGCCGTTGGAGTTCGGCGGCGTGTACGGCGACACCCTCGGCGAGCGAGTCCACCAGGTCGGCCCAGGCACCGCGGTCACGGACCGCCTTGTGGCCGGCAGAGGTCTCCACCGAAGCCGCCAACGTGAACGGGCCGCACACCTGCGTTTTCACCCACGCGTCTGGGCCCCCGTGCCCACCGGTCTCCCAGATCTCCTCCAGCGCATCGACATCTGTGCGCAACAGATCACGGGCGCGTCGGCTCATCGCCGACGGCCGCGCCGAAAGCCGGTAGCCGGTGGTGGCCACCTCCATCGGCATGTCGGCCAGGACAGCGCACGCGCGACCGATCATGTCCGCACCGAGTCCGCGCCCGGGCAGCTCGGGCAGGTGGATGAGACCGACCTCCCCGGCGATCACCTCGACCGCAGCACGTGGGTCGTCCCCGGGCATCGACCCCACCCCGGTGGCCACGCCCACCGGCGGCACGTTCACGTGGCGGCGATCCGACCGCAGGCGATCACTTCGTCGCCCTCGGCCGCGTCATCGCGGTAGAGCACCGCGGCCTGTCCACGAGCCACTCCGGTGAGCGGTTCGAGAAGCTCGATCTCGATGCCGCGACCGTCATCGACAGCCTGGGCTCGCGCAGGCGCCAGCCCGCCGTGGGCACGTACCTGCACGGTGGCGTCGAACGGCTCGCGCGGCGCATGACCAGATGTCCACACCGCTCGCTCGGTCCGGATCGTCCACACCGTCAGGTCCTCCGCCGGGCCGACGGTGACCGTCGCCGAGTCGGGATCGATACCGGTCACATAGCGCGGTCGGCCATCGGCGGCGGGCGCCTGCACACCGAGGCCCTTGCGCTGTCCGATCGTGAAGCCGTGCACGCCATCGTGTTCGGCCAGCGGGGTGCCGTCGGAGTCGATGACCAATCCGGGCCGCAACCCGATCCGGGCACCGAGGAATGCTCGGGTGTCCCCGGACGGGATGAAGCAGATGTCGTGGGAGTCGGGTTTGTCGGCGACGCTCAGTCCACGGCGTGCCGCCTCGGCACGGATCTGCGCCTTCGGTGTGTCACCCACGGGGAACATGGCTTTCGACAACTGCCCGGCGGTGAGCACCGCCAACACGTAGGACTGGTCCTTGTCGGTGTCCACCGCGCGACGCAGCCGACCCTCGGACAGCCGGGCGTAGTGCCCGGTGGCCACCGCGTCGAACCCCAGCGCCGTGGCCCGATCGGCCAGGGCGGAGAACTTGATCTTCTCGTTGCAGGTGAGACACGGGTTGGGGGTGTCGCCGGCGGCATAGGACGCGACAAACTCGTCGATCACGTCTTCGCGGAATCGTTCGGCGAAATCCCAGACGTAGAAGGGGATCCCGAGTACGTCGGCCGCCCGGCGCGCGTCAGCGGCGTCCTCTTTGGAACAGCAGCCACGGCTACCGGTGCGCAACGCCCCGGGTGCCGTCGACAGGGCGAGGTGGACTCCGACCACATCATGCCCGGCGTCGACGGCACGTGCGGCCGCCACGGCCGAGTCCACCCCCCCGCTCATCGCCGCCAACACCCGCATCAGCGCTCACCCACCGCGACCGAGGCCATGCCGGCACTGCGCGCCCGGTCGACCACCTCGCCGATCACCTGCGCTACTCGGTCGATGTCGGCTGCGGTGGTCGTCGGCGAAAGGCTGAACCGCAGACTGCTACGCGCGTCCGCCGTCGACATCCCCATCGCCAGCAGCACGTGACTGGCGCGAGCGACACCTGCGGTACAGGCCGACCCGGTCGAGCACTCGATGCCGTGGGCGTCGAGCAGCATCAACAGCGAATCACCCTCGCAGCCGGGAAAGGACACGTGTGCGTTGCCGGGCAGCCGCCGAGAATCCCTGGGACCGTTGACGACACATCCATCGATCCGCGACAACGTGTCCAGCAGCCGGTCCCGTAATCCGGTCACCCACCCGACCGTCGAGTCGAGCCGACTCACCGAGACCCGAAGAGCAGCCGCCATTCCCGCGGCCGCGGCCGCATCCGGGGTGCCCGAGCGGACGTCACGCTCGTGACCGCCGCCGTGCAGCAACGGCACACACGCGACGTCGCGACGCAGCAGCAACGCACCCACGCCGTGCGGACCGCCGAACTTGTGGCCGGCGATGCTCAACGCCGAGAGCTCCGAGGACCCGAAGTCGACCGGGAGGTTGCCTGCCACCTGGATGCCGTCGGTGTGCATGGGGACCCCGAACTGCGCTGCGATGGAGGCGAGTTCGGCGATCGGCTGGATCGCGCCCACCTCGTTGTTGGCCCACATGATGGACACCAGCGCGGTGCGCTCGCCGTGATCGGCCAACTCGGTTCGAAGGTCGGCGGGATCGACGAGACCGTCGGAGTCGACCGGCAGGACCACGAGTTCGGCACCCTCGTGTTCGACCAGCCACTGCGCGGGATCGATCACCGCGTGGTGCTCCACGGCCGAGATGACCAGCCGAGTGCGAGCGGGGTCGGCGGCTCGCCGGGCCCAGTAGATGCCTTTGACGGCGAGGTTGTCGCTCTCGGTACCACCGGCAGTGAAGATGACCTCGGAGGGACGAGCCGACAGGGCTGCGGCGATGCTCTCGCGCGCCTCTTCCAGATGGCGGCGGACTCGCCGACCAGATCCGTGCAGCGACGCGGCGTTACCCGCCTCACCCAGCAGTTGCGTCATCGCCTCGACCGCCTCGGGGAGCATCGCGGTGGACGCGGCATTGTCGAGGTAGACCGGCGTCTGACCTGTGTTGGGCATGATCGTCCCAGGATAACGCTCCGGTGACGCCGACCGAATCCATGCCCCACAGGGTCAATGGTGGAAGCGACCGAACCGGCGACAGGTCACCCGGCCAGCCGCAGCTCGGCGTGATCGATCACGACCGACGGGTGCTCGGTCACGGAGCCGACGGTGCGAGTTCCACCGGCGCCGGTATCGGTGGTCACGTGCTCGTTCGCAGATGCGAACACCAACCGTTCACACCGTGCGGCCAGCGCGCGACGATCCTCACCGGGCAGCTGGGTCTCGTGAACCCGCACCCGAACCGTCAGCCCAGCAGATCGGATCACCCTGCGCATCGTGTCCAGTAGATCGTCGCCGCCGATGAAGCTGGCCTGGGTGCACACGTCCCCGTCGGCGCAGTGGTATCCGACGTGCATCGGGATGACCGACGAGCGGGCGGTCACCGCCGCCTCGAAGGTGGCCGGGGTGAACGTCCCCGCAGTCCGCCCGCAGTAGGTGGTGCCCTCTGGGAAGACGCCCACCGCATCGTCGCGATGCAGCCGGTCGACCATCGCCGCGATGGTGTCGGGCAGGTCGCGCAACGATTCCCGACGCAACCCGATCACCCCGACCCGCCGAGCCAGCGTTCCCACGCCCGGCCACGTCAGCAGTTCGGCCTTGGCGACGAATCGAGCCGGTATCACCGCCGCGACGGCCAGGATGTCGAGGAACGAGGTGTGGTTGGCCACGATCAACCCCGCTCCCCGCCCCGCGTAGGGACGTCGGTCGTCGATCTGCAGAGCGATACCCAACGATGCCAGCAGCGCACGCGCAGCCATCCGGGCGAAACGTCGACGAACCGGGCGTGGCGCCACCACCATCGCCGACCCCACGGCCAGCAGGCCGAGCGCGGTCACCCCGAACCGCAGGATCCGCCCCAGCATCCGGACCGGACTCACCGACGGATGAGCGCCGATGCAGCCTGCATCGCAGGTGCTGATGGGAAACCACGGATGCCGCGGTGGCGCCACATCGGCGGCTGAGCCCGAGACTGAGGTCAGTGGGGTCATGTCGGTCCTCTCGATCACGGTGGACACCTGGGCGCTCGGGTGCGAACGAAGCGAGGGTCAGCCGAGCTGGGCGGGGTCGTATCGCTGGGCGGGGTCGTATCGCTGGGCGGCGTCGGCCGCCGAGCGCAGGCGCTGCAGGTAGCGCTGGTTGGCGGCGGTCTTGTCGAGCACGGTGACAAAGTCGCCGACCCCGAAGTCGATGTCGTGGGCGGGTTCACCGCAGATCTGCGCACCCAAGCGGAGGTACCCCCGCAGCAGGCCCGGCACCACCACCGCGGCCGGCGGCTCGATGTCGTCGAGCCGGCGGCCGTCGATGACCACGTGCCGATAGGGGAAGGCCTGCCAGGGTGCACGATGGCGATTACGGACCAGGTCACGTACGCCGCGAATGGTGGCACCGGGGACGTCGTCGACGTCGGCGCACACCGGCACCGAGGTGCAGCCGAGCACGTAGCGATAGCCGGTGGCGTCGAGGTAGCGCAGGATGCCCGCCCACATCAACGCCATCACCGAACCGGACCGGTGAGCCGACTCGACACACGCGCGTCCCATCTCCACGGTCTGCGAGGCGAACCCCGCCAGTTCGCCGAGATCGAACTCGGTGGCCGTGTACAGGCCGCCGGTCGCCGCCGCTCCGGGCGGAGGCAACATGCGGTAGCACCCGACCACCTCCTCGGTGAGGTTGTGTCGCACCAGGATGTGGTCGCAGTGTTCGTCGAACCGATCGGCGTCTCGGCCGTCGGTGACCGCCGACATCGCCGACCCGAAGCCGGGCTCCTCGGCGAACACCCGGTAGCGCAGACGCTGCGCGGCCTCGATGTCGGCAGCGGTGTTCGACACCACGAGGTGATAAACGGGGCCCGCGAGCAGCGGGCGCGCCGGCGCCTGGATCCTGGGTGGGGGTGACACGATCGAGTTGGTCATGGCCACAGGTGTAACGGCCGGATCGAACTATGCCGCGCACGCTGTGTGACGTGTCGATGGAGACCTCGTGAACAGCCCTGAGCTGGGTGAATGACACTCGACACGGGTATGTCGCAGGAACCAACCACAAAAACAACCGACCCCCGGAGAGTGATCTCCGGGGGTCGGTTGGATGAATCGTCCAGTGGGCAGGCCGTGCGGCCTGCGGTCACACGGTAACGGTCACTTGCGCGCCTTGACCGCCTCGGCAAGCTGCGGGGCCACCTCGAACAGGTCACCCACCACCCCGTAGTCGGCGATTTCGAAGATGGGAGCTTCCTCGTCCTTGTTGACTGCGACGATGGTCTTCGAGGTCTGCATACCGGCCCGGTGCTGGATGGCACCGGAGATCCCCAGCGCGACGTACAGCTGCGGCGACACCGTCTTGCCGGTCTGGCCGACCTGGAACTGACCCGGGTAGTAGCCGGAGTCGACCGCGGCACGCGACGCGCCGACGGCGGCACCCAGCGAGTCGGCCAGCTCTTCGACGACCGAGAACTTCTCGGCGCTGCCCACACCGCGGCCGCCGGAGACCACGATCGAGGCCTCGGTCAGCTCGGGGCGGTCACCGCCGACGATGGGCTCGACCTTGGTGACCTTGACGGCGTTGCCGGCCGGAGCCGGAACGGCCACGTCGACACGCTCACCCGCACCGGCCTGCGGCGCTGCCTCCACGCCACCGGGGCGGATCGAGTACACGGGCACCGCACCCTTGGCCTTGGCGTCGACAGTGAATGCGCCGCCGAAGATCGAGTGGATCCCAGTGCCGTCGTCCTTGATGCCGACGATGTCGGTGAGGATGCCCGAACCCAGCCGTACGGCCAGACGGCCGGAGATCTCCTTGCCGTCGGCAGTGGCTGCGACCACCACACCAGCCGGGGACGCCTGCTCGGCGACTGCGGCCAGGATGTCGACCTTCGGGCTGATCAGGTAGCCGTCGACGTCGTCGGATTCGGCCACATAGATCTTCTCGGCGCCGAGTTCGGTGAGGCCACCGATCAACGGGTCGGCCGTCCCGGGCTTGCCCGCGACGACAACCGACGGCGAGCCGATCGCGCGTGCAGCGGTGATGAGCTCGCCGGTGACCTTCTTCAGGCCACCTTCAGCGTCGAGCTCGGCGAGAACCAGTACTTCAGCCATGTTTGTTCGCTCCTTCTCGATGTCTCGTGTGGCCGGGTCAGATGATCTTCTGGCCGACGAGGAACTCGGCGACCTTGGTTCCACCGTCACCCTCGTCGGTGATGCGCTCACCGGCGGTCTTGGGCGGCTTGGGAACCGATGTCAGAACCGAGGAGCCGGCGTTCTCCAAGCCCACATCCGACGGCTCGACTCCGATCTCGGCCAGGGTCACGACCTGGACTTCCTTCTTCTTTGCGGCCATGATGCCCTTGAAGGACGGGAAGCGCGGCTCGTTGATCTTCTCGTTCACGCTCACGATCGCGGGCAGCTGCGACTCCACGTGGGTGATGCCCTCGTCGGTCTCGCGCTCCCCGATCAGACGCTCGCCCTCGATGGTCAGCTTGCGCAGATGGGTCAGGTGCGGCAGCTCCAGGTACTCGGCGATCATCGCCGGGACGGCACCGGAACGACCATCAGTCGCCTCGTTGCCGGCGATGACGAGCTCGACGCCCTCGACGGTGCCCAGCGCACGCGCCAGAACGTAGGAGGTCTGAACGGCATCCGAGCCGTGCATCAGGTCGTCCTTGATGTGGATGGCGCGATCGGCCCCCATCGACAACGCTTTGCGGATGGCGTCGGTGGTGCGCTCGGGACCGGCCGACAGGACGGTCACCTCGCCACCGTTGGCTTCTTTGATCTGCAGCGCTTCCTCGACGGCTCGCTCGTTGATCTCGTCGAGCACGGCGTCAGCCGCCTCACGGTCCAGCGTGTAGTCGCCATCGGAGAGCTTGCGCTCAGACCAGGTGTCCGGAACCTGCTTGATCAGTACGACGATGTTCGTCATGGTCCTCATCGACCTCCGCTCGGAATCTGTGAACCAACCGTAAACTTACCGGCCAGTAAGGTAAACCCTCTCTTCCACTGTAGCTCTCCTCGAGCCTCGGTAGAACCCCACGTCAGACCTGGTGGGCACAGGCCCGATGAGTTGCGTCACACAGTCCCTCGGGGCACCGAGGCGCATGAACGGAATCCCGGCATCACCCCACCCACTAGGCTCTTCGGGATGACCAACGCAACCGACGGTTCGCACCACACCGAGCGGGGTGTGGTGACCGAACCGATCGGCGACTCCGGGCCGGGCTGCGCCTCCGGGCCGGTCGAATCGGTGCCCACCCTCGCACTCACCGGCGAGCGCACGGTGCCCGGGATCGCCGAGGAGAACTACTGGTTTCGTCGGCATGAGGTGGCCTACCACCACGTGCTGCAACGCTGCGTGGGCCGGTCGGTGCTCGAGGCGGGCTCGGGTGAGGGCTACGGCGCCCACCTGATCAGTTCGGTGGCCACCGATGTCGTGTGCGTCGATTACGACGCCACCGCCGTGGCCCACACCCGCGCGCGATACCCGTCGGTGACCGTGCACCAGGGCAACCTCGTCGATCTGCCACTGGCCGACGACAGCGTCGAGGTGGTGGTCAACTTCCAGGTCATCGAGCACCTGTGGGATCAGGCCGCGTTCGTGGCCGAGTGCGCCCGCGTGCTGCGACCGGGCGGGGTGCTGCTGATCAGCACACCCAACCGGATCACCTTCTCTCCGGGCCGCGACACCCCACTCAACCCGTTCCACACCCGCGAGCTCGCAGCATCAGAGCTCCAGCAGTTGTTGACCGACGGCGGTTTCCGGGTCGCCGAGATGCTCGGTATACATCACGGACCGGTGCTGCGTGCGCTGGACAAGCGGTGGGGCGGCTCGTTCATCGACGCGCAGATCCAACGGGCGCTCGACGGTGAGCCGTGGCCGGCGACGTTGACCGCCGACGTGGCGACCATCCGCTCCGACGACTTCGAGATCCACGCCGAGCAGATCGACGCCAGCCTGGACCTGTTGGCCGTGGCGGAGTTGGTGTGAGGTCGCGTGCGCGCATCGGTCGCGACCCAGCCGTGGCAGCGGGCATCGGTTGCCACCCCATCACGGCAATCGGGGCGCGATGACCGTTCGGGCAGTCCCCGGCCAGTTCACCCTCGTCCTGCACTCCCATCTGCCGTGGTTGGCCAACCACGGCAGATGGCCGGTCGGTGAGGAGTGGCTGTACCAATCGTGGGCGGGCTCGTATCAGCCGGTGTTCGAGGTGTTGCGCGGCCTGGCCGACGACGGCTACTCGCACTGCATGAGCCTAGGAGTCACCCCGGTTCTGGCCGCTCAACTCGACGACCCACACTGCGGCGCGTCGATGTTCGAGTGGTTGGCGTCGTGGCAGTTGCGCGCCCAGGAGGCCGCGCTGGCCCGGCGACCGCATTGCGCTGCGCTGGGCGCACGGGAGTTCCGGGCGGCCGAGCACGCGCTGGCCGACTTCGAGACCCATTGGCGCCATGGAGGTTCGGCGGCACTGCGATCCCTCGTGGATTCGGCGACCATCGAGCTGCTCGGCGGGCCGCTGGCCCATTCATTCGGACCACTGCTCGATCCGCGCCTGCGACGGTTCACCCTCACCGAGGGCCTGGCCGACACCGCCTTGCGCATCGGCGATGCGCCCCAGGGCATCTGGGCACCGGAGTGCGCCTACGCCCCGGGCATGGGCGAAGAGTACGCGGCTGCGGGCATCACCCACTTCATGGTCGACGGGCCCGCGCTGCGCGGCGAGACCGCGATGGGGGCGACGGTGTCTGGGGACGTGGTGGCGTTCGGTCGTGATCTGGAGATCAGCTACCGGGTGTGGTCGCCGAGATCGGGGTACCCCGGACACGCGGCCTACCGCGACTTCCACACCTACGATCACGACCACGGGCTCAAACCCGCGCGGGTCACCGGCCGCGGCGTGGCCGGACCCGACAAGGCACCGTATGACCCTGACCGCGCACGGTCCGCGCTGACAAACCATGTCGAAGACTTCGTCGACCGCGTGCGACGACGGCTGATCGAACAGTCCGCCCGTATCGGCCGACCCGCACTGGTCGTCGCAGCGTTCGACACCGAACTGTTCGGCCACTGGTGGTTCGAGGGACCGCAGTGGCTGGACGCGGTGTTGCGTCGACTCCCGGAGGCAGGCGTACAGGTGGGCACCCTGGCCGATGCGCGGGCTGGTGGATTCGTTTCCGGCACAGTCGATCTGGGTCCCTCGTCCTGGGGTTCGGGCAAGGACTGGCGGGTATGGGACGGACCACAGGTGGCCGATCTGGTCGCCGTGAACTCCGAGGTGGTCTCCACGGCACTCGACACCGTCGCCAAACGGCTCGTCCACACCGACGGCGTCCGGGACCCCGTGTCGGATCAGATCATTCGCGAGGCCCTGCTGACGGTGTCCTCGGATTGGGCGTTCATGGTCTCCAAGGAGTCCGCTGCTCAGTACGCCCGCGATCGGGCCTTCACCCATGCCCACGCCACCCGCGAGATCTGCGCCGCGGCCGACCGCGGACGCGACGGCCAGGCCCGCCGACTCGCGCAGGGCTGGCAGCGGGCCGACAACCTGTTCGGCGCTCTCGACGCCCGACGCCTCGATCCCGGGTACACCCGATGAGGATCCTCATCGTGTCGTGGGAGTACCCGCCGGTCGTGGTGGGCGGACTGGGCCGCCACGTGCACCATCTCGCCGTGGCCCTGGCCGCCCGCGCCGACCACGAGGTGGTGGTCCTCAGCCGCCGCCCCACCGGGACCGACGCGCTGACCCACCCCACCGACGATCGCCTCGTCGACGGCGTGCGGGTGATCGCCGTGGCCGAGGATCCACCCGCCTTCGACTTCGGCAGCGACCTGATGGCGTGGACATTGGCCATGGGGCACAGCATGATCCGAGCCGGCTGGCGGATCACCGATCCCACCGGGGTGCCCTGGGTGCCTGACGTTGTGCACGCTCACGACTGGCTGGTGGCACATCCCGCAATCGCCCTGGCCGAGTTCTACGACGTGCCGTTGGTGGCCACCATCCACGCCACCGAAGCCGGTCGCCACAGCGGTTGGGTGAGCGGTGTCATCAACAAGCAGGTCCATTCCGTCGAGTGGTGGTTGGCAGCCGAAGCCGACGCCCTCATCGCGTGCTCGACGTCCATGCACGACGAGGTGAGCCGACTCTTCGGACCCGACATCGCCGAGATCCACACCATCCACAACGGCATCGACCTCTCCACCTGGCCGTTCGCGCAGCGGCGCGGCGGTTCGCAGGCACCGTCACTGCTCTACGCCGGGCGCCTCGAGTACGAGAAGGGCATCCAAGACCTGATCGCCGCCCTACCCCGGATCCGGCGCGATCACCCCGGGACGACTCTCACCATCGCCGGCGACGGCACCCAGGAACAGTGGCTGCGGGAGCTGACGCGAAAGCATCGGGTCGCGCGGGCAGTGCGGTTCGTGGGTGCGGTGGGCCACCACCAGCTCGTCGAGCTCATGCACGGCTGCGACGCGATCGTGCTGCCGAGCCGCTACGAGCCTTTCGGCATCGTGGCGCTGGAGGCGGCGGCGACCGGCGCTCCCCTGGTCACCTCCACCGCGGGCGGTCTGGGCGAGGCGGTCACCGACGGGATCACCGGACTGAACTTCGCCCCCGGCGACGTGGCCGGGCTGACCGCCGCAGTGTGCGGGGTGGTGGGCGATCCGACCGCCGCGGCCAGGCGGGCCCGGCAGGCGCGGGCCCGGTTGACCGAGGAGTTCAGCTGGCCGCTGGTGGCCGAACGCACCGCCGGGGTCTACCTGGCCGCCAAACGCCGGATACGCCATCCCATCGGGCGTCCGCACATCATCGAGCGGCCACTACCCGACCGCGACCTCGCGACCTGAGCTCGCCCGACGCGGGCCGCGGCGCGGCGCGCAGACTAGGTTTGGCTGCATGACCACCGAGATCGACACCTCATCGCCCGTCCTCGTCACCGGCGCCACCGGATATGTGGCGGGTTGGATCATCAAAGAGCTGCTCGATGCAGGCGCCACGGTGCATGCCGCCGTGCGTGATCCTGCCAACGCCGACAAGATCGCCCACCTGGATGCGCTGGCCGCCGACGCCCCCGGCACCATCACCTACTTCAGGTCCGACCTGCTGCGCGACGGTTCCTACGACGAGGCGATGGCCGGCTGCGCGGTGGTGTTCCACACCGCGTCGCCGTTCACCTCCGACTTCACCGACCCGCAGCGCGATCTGATCGACCCCGCCGTCGAGGGCACCCGTACTGTCCTGGAGTCGGCCAACCGCACCCCGTCGGTCCGCCGGGTCGTGCTGACCAGCTCCGTGGCCGCCATCTTCACCGACGCCGCAGACGGCGCCGAGGCACCGGGCGGTGTGCTGACCGAGGACGTCTGGAACACCAGCGCGAGCCTGACCTACGAGCCGTACAACTACTCCAAGACGCTCGCCGAGAAGAAGGCCTGGGAGATCGCCGAGGCCCAGTCCCGCTGGTCGTTGGTGGTCATCAACCCGTCATTGGTGATCGGGCCCGGCATGCAGCGCCGACCCACCTCGGAGAGCTTCGCGATCGTCAAGCAGCTCGGCGACGGCACGATGCGCCTGGGTGCCCCCAAGGTCGCATTGGGCGTCGTCGACGTCCGGGATGTCGCCACCGCCCACATCGCGGCCGCCTTCCGGCCCGACGCAGCGGGCCGCCACATCACCTCAGCTGAGAACACCACGATCCTGGATCTGGGTCTGACCCTGCGCGAACGCTTCGGCTCGAAGTACCCGTTGCCGCGCACCCCACTCCCCAAGTTCCTCATGGTCGTCGCGGCTCCGTTCGTCGGACGCGACCGACGGTTCGTCTCACGCGGCATCGGGGTGCCGCTGCGCCTGGACAACTCCAAGAGCCGATCAGCGTTGGGCGTCACCTACCGCCCGATGAAGGAATCGCTGGAGGAGATGTTCGAGTTCATGATCGAGCAGGGCTACTTCAAGCGCTGATCCGCCCAGCTGGCTCAATCACGGTGCTGGGCAGCCTTTTTGCGTTCGATGTCGGCCAGCGCGCGTTCGAGTTCCGCGCGCTGGGCGGCACCGGCCTCCCAGGCCTGCGCCCGGTTCTTGACCACCTTGGCCGGGGCACCCACGGCGATGGAGAAGTCGGGTATCACCCCACGCACCACCGCATGCGCCCCCAGCACCGATCCGCGTCCGACGATCGTGTTGCGCAGCACGGTCACCTTCGCGGCCACCCACGTGTCCGGGCCGATGCGCACCGGCCCCTTGACGATGCCCTGGTCTTTGATGGGTGTGGTGACGTCGTCCATCTTGTGGTCGAAGTCGCAGATGTAGCACCAGTCCGCGATGAGGGTGGATGCGCCGATCTCCACGTCGAGGTAAGCGTTGACGACGTTGTTCGCCCCGAACACCGCTTTGTCACCGATCTTCAGCGAACCCTCGTGGCAGCGAATCGAGTTGCCGTCCCCGATGTGGACCCAGCGACCGATCTCCATCCGCGACAGCTCGGGGGTTGCGTGGATCTCCACGTTGCGACCGAGGAACACCATGCCGCGCAGCACGATGTGCGGATTGGCCATCCGGAACCGGGCCAGCCGCGCGTAGCGCACCAGATACCAGGGTGTGTACGCGCGGTTGGCCAGCACCCAGCGCAACGAGTCGCGCGTCAGGAAGCGCACCTGCGCCCGATCGCGACGACGACCTGCTCGGACCCGCGACCGCAGGGAGGCGTTCCACATGCTCGTCATGGGATCTCACCCTAGTGGCGAGCGTCGCAGGCGGGCCGGGCGGCGTGGGTGCGGCGCGATAGGCTCGGCGCCAGCAATCGATCCGACCACGTCCCGGAGGAGCACAATGCCGCCCCGTATCCCGCAGTTGCCGACGCGCCCGTCGGGAACCGGTCGGCGACGGCGCGGGGCCGTGCTGTTGCTGGCCGGTGCGGTTCTGGCCACGGCGTGTACCGACGGTCAGATCGACGTGCGTTCGGTGGCCGCGGCGGGGTGGTCGAGCTTCGGCGGCAACGCCCTCAACTCCAACTTCGCCTACCCTGCCAGTCCGAAAGACCTGACGCTGTCGTGGTCTCGGCCCACCGGCGGACCGATCACCGCTCCGGTGACCATCTCGGGTCGTTACAACGTCGGGGTCACGTCGGCAACGGCCAACGGCTGCAACACCTTCATCTTCGACCCTCGGGCCGGGCGCAAGACGATCTGTCGTCGGATGGGTGCCGGGGTCGAGTTGGACTCCATGCTCACCGACCAGTACGACAACACCTATCTGGGCGAGGCAGGCACCTTTTACTCCTACAACGCGGGCGGCACCGTGCGGTGGCGAGTACCCACCATCGGGCTCGCGGTGTCGGCGAAGTTCGCCGCTCCGGAGCTGGTGCTGGTGGCCACCACACAGGGCCAGCTCATGCTGATCAACACCCAGACCGGGCGGCGGGCCGCCCCCGACCTCGTCCTGCGCGCCGAGACCTTTCCCGACCAGCCCAAGGCCGGGTTGGGCGACTGCGTGACCGCCCGACCCAACTGCCCCATCGCGGCCAGTCCCGCCGTCGACGACCGACGGGAACGGTTCTATCTCAACTACTGGCCCCAGAATTCGCTGGCATCGGAGGTGCGGGCCCTGGAGTACGGCACGGTGCGCGGCACCCGCGTCATCCGTTCGGCCTGGACCACGCCGATCGCCGGTGGGGTCATCGGTACCCCCACCCTGTCCGCGGATCGGGCCACCCTTTACGTCTTCGACCGCATCGGCAACATCCACGCCCTGGCCACCGACACCGGAAAGCCGCGCTGGTCCTTTGCCATCGGCTCCTATGGCTTCGGGACGATGTCGGTCTCCCCGGACGGCCTGATCATCCCCACCGGGGTCATCGGGGCCCCGCTGACCGCGATCCGTGACCGCAGCACGAAAGCCGAGATCGCCTGGCAGCGAAACGATCTGCAAATCGTCAGCCTGTCGACGCTCACCTCGGCCGCCACCGCCTGGACGGTGACGCGGGTGGGCCCAGAGCAGCGGCTCGAACTCACCGAGGTCTCGGCGAAGGACGGCTCGACGCGCCGCGCACTGCCGATGCCGGGCGCGGTGGGGTTCGCCACGGGTGTCGCAGTGGCACCCGGCGGTGAGATCGCCACCGCCACCAACCTCGGCGAGGTGTACTACTTCGATCGCCCGGCCAAGAACCGGGACTGAGCACGGCTGGCCCGGTGGCAGTCCGCGTCCGGCGGCACCGCAGGATCAGGGTTTGCGGCCGGTGACGATCACGTTGTAGAAGAACTTCGGGGGGACCACCTTGCACAGCAGAGTCTCGTCCAGCCAGGTGAGGCGCTTCCAACCACCGAACGCGAATCGGGCCCAGCCCCAGCCCAACTTCTCCGGGGGCACGGCCGCCTCGAACGTACGTACCGGCCAGCCCAGCATCGCGGCAGTGAACTCCTCGGTGGTGGTCGACACCTCGCAGGCACCTGCGCTACGCGCCAACCCGGCCAACTCGTCGGGGTCGAAGGTGTGGATGTCGACCACGGCCTCCAATGCGGCCGCGCGCGAGGACTCGTCGAGTTCGGCCTGCGGGCGACGCCACGACTGCAGCGGCCCCAGCTTGGTGACCGTGGTGGTCACCGCCCACGTGGCCCGGCTGAGCCAGCGGGCGTAGAAGTCGCCGATGGTCGACGGCTCGCCGGCGAAGATGAAACGCCCCCCTGGCTTGAGCACGCGCAGCACCTCGCGCAGCGACTGCTCGACGTCGGGGATGTGGTGCAGCACCGCATGTCCCACCACCAGGTCGAAGGTGTTGTCCTCATACGGGATCGTCTCGGCGTCGGCGACGCGACCGTCGACATCGAGGCCGAGGTTCGTGCCGTTGCGCAGCGCGACCTTGACCATCCCCGGCGACAGATCGGTGACCGACCCCCGCGTGGCCACCCCACCCTGCATCAGGTTGAGCAGGAAGAATCCGGTGCCACACCCCAATTCCAGCGCCCGATCGTAGGGCAACGCCTCATGCGCACCGGCAGCGTCGAAACGTCCCCGGGCGTAGTCGATGCAGCGTTGGTCGTAAGAGATCGACCACTTCTCGTCGTAGGTCTCGGCCTCCCAGTCGTGGTAGAGCACCTGCGCGAGCTTCGTGTCGGCGAGGGCGGCCTGCACCTCGTCGGCGGTGGCGTGCGGGTGGGGCGCAGGATCGTCGATCGGGTCGATCGGCTGGGGATCAAACGGGGTCATCGGACGGGTGCTCACTTCCCGGTGAACTGGGCCTTGCCCGGTCCGTTGTCGATGAACGACTGCATCCCGATGCTGCGATCGTCGCTGGCGAACAGTGCGGCGAACTGTTGGGCCTCGATCTTGAGGCCGGTGGCCAGGTCGGTGTCGAGGCCCTGGTCGATGGCGGCCTTGGCCGCGGCCAGCGCCACACTGGCGCCGCCCGAGAACTGCGACGCCCAGGCGACCGCGGCGTTGTAGACCTCGTCGGGGGCGACTACCTGGTCGACCAACCCGATCTCCAGCGCTTCGGCGGCACCGACGAACCGTCCGGTGAACACCATGTCCTTGGCCTTCGACGGGCCGATCAAACGGGCAAGTCGCTGGGTACCACCGCCACCCGGGATGACGCCGAGCAACACCTCGGGCACACCGAGCTTGGCATTGTCGCCGGCAATCCGGCGGTCTGCGCCCAGCGCCACCTCCAGGCCACCGCCGAGCGCGTAGCCGGTCACCGCGGCGACCGTGGGCTTGGGGATGGTGGCGATTGCGCCCAGTCCGTCCTGCAGCTTGGTGGCCACCTTGCTCATCTCGGCGAACGACATCGCGTTCATCTCCTTGATGTCCGCGCCGGCGGCCAGCACCTTGGGACCGCCGTAGACCACGACCGCCTTGACGGAGTCATCCTCGGAGACAGCTGCGGCGGCCTGCAGCAACTCGGCCTGCACCTGCCGGTTGAGGGCGTTCATCGGTGGCCGGCTGATCAGGATGGTGGCCACACCGGGATGCTCGGCGTCGGTCTCGATCGTCACGAATTCAGGCATGTGGGGAGGTTACCGTCTGCCGTCGACTCAGCTCCATCTCGCCTAGGGTCGAGTCCATGTCCTCGACATCTGCCGGTGAACCGGTCGAGCTGAACGTCGGTGAGCGGACGATACGGCTGTCGAGTCCCGATCGCGTGTACTTCCCCGCGCGCGGGGAGACCAAACTCGACCTGGCGCAGTACTACCTGTCGGTCGGCGAGGGCATCGTGCGCTCGCTACGTGACCGGCCCTGCATGCTGCACCGGTATCCCAAGGGCGTTGCGGGCGCGAAGGTGCACCAGAAACGGATTCCGGCCGGGGCGCCGCAATGGCTGCAGACGGTGTCGATCTACTTCCCCCGCTTCGGGCGCACCGCCGACGAGCTGTGCGTCACCGAGCTCGCGTCGGTGATCTGGGGGGTGCAGATGTCCACCGTCGAGTTCCATCCGTGGAACTCCCGCCGGTTGGACACCGAACGGCCCGACGAGTGGCGGATCGATCTCGACCCGATGCCCGACTGCTCCTTCGACCGGGTGCGCCGCACCGCAGCGATCGCCCACGAGGTCCTCGACGAACTGGGAATCCGCGGTTTCCCGAAGACCTCGGGCGGGGCCGGGTTGCACATCTACGTCCGCATCCGCCCGGACTGGGGATTCGGCGAGGTTCGCCGCGCCGCGCTGGCGTTCGCGCGAGAAGTGGAGCGGCGCAACCCATCCGAGGTGACCACCACCTGGTGGCGCAAGGACCGTGACCCCGGCGCCGTGTTCGTCGACTACAACCAGAACACCCGCGATCACACCATCGCCGCGGCCTACTCGGTGCGTGGCAACCCTGAGGCCACGGTGTCCACGCCGGTCAGCTGGGCCGAGATCGACGCGGTCCATCCGCGCGACCTGACCATCGCCACCGTGCCCGCGCGGTTCGCCGCGCTCGGCGACCTACACGCCGAGATCGACGATGTGGCCCATGATCTGAGCCCGCTGCTGGAGTGGGCCGAGCGCGACGGCATCGCCACCGACGACCCCGACGAATGACCGCCGATCAGCGTCGGTGATAGCGGTCGGCGGCGTCGAACTCGATACGAAAGGCGCTGCCGTCGGAAACGATCTCGGGCATGACCGTGCGGATGAGGCGCGGGGCCGTCATCGCCTGCGCGACGGTGTCGAATCGGCTCAGATCATCGAGTTGCGCCCAGGTGGGCGGCAGCAGCAACACCTCGCCGTCCTGCCACTGCTTCAGCAGGGCCGCCACCGGATGCCACTGCCCAGCAACGGCTTCGGTGGTGTGGTCGTCAGCCTGCTGCCCCTCGGGCAAAGCCGCCAGGAAGAATCGGGTGTCGTAGCGGCGACGTTCGCCGATCGGGGTGATCCAATGCGCCATCGGGACCAACAGGTCCGCGCGCAGGCTCAGGTCGTGGGAGGCCAGGAACCCGGCGAGCGACTGCGACTTGTCCACGAGGGCTGCCCGGGCGGGGGCATAGGGCCCGGTGTCGGTGAGTACCCCCTCGGCGCCCCCGGCCAACAACACCCCACACTCCTCGAAAGTCTCCCGCACCGCGGCACACACCAGCGACTGCGCAGTCGCCGTCGGACGCGTCACTCCACCGGCCCGTTCGGCGCTGGGCCCGGCGATGTCGTCGTCCACGCTGAACCGGTGCGCCCACCACCCGGGCTCAGGTCCCACCCAGCTGATGTCGGCGTCACCATCACGGGGGTCCACTCCCCCACCGGGAAACACCGTCATCCCACCCGCGAACGCCATCTGGGCCACCCGCTGCAGGGTGAACACCTCGATGCCCTCGGCGCCGTCACGAATCAGCACCACCGTGGCCGCGTCACGCACCGGCACCGAGTCGGGATCGGCGACCGGCGTGAAGTCCGGGGTGGTCACGGACGGTTCCGACGATGCGACCCGGCTCGCCGCGTCCGGCGGGCGAAGTACCGACCGTCGACACTGTCCAGAGTGATCGACTGACTGAACGCAGTCGACAGGTTCTCCGAGGTCAGCACATCGGGCAGCAGACCCGAGGCCACCGCCACACCTTCAGCCAGCAGCAACGCGTGGGTGAACCCCTCGGGGATCTCCTCGACGTGATGGGTGATGAGCACGATGGCAGGCGCGTCAGGATCGGCCGCCAACTCACCCAGGCGCGCCACCAGTTCCTCGCGTCCACCGAGATCGAGTCCGGCCGCCGGCTCATCGAGCAGCAGCAGTTCCGGGTCGGTCATCAACGCCCGGGCGATGAGCACGCGTTTGCGCTCGCCCTCCGACAGCGTCCCGAACCGCCGGTCGGCGAGGTGTTCGGCGCCCATCGACTCCAGGGTCTCCACGGCTTGGGCGCGATCGACCTCCTCGTACTGCTCACGCCAGCGCCCCAACACCGAATAACCGGCCGAGATGACCAGATCGGTGACCAACTCGTCGTCGGGGATGCGGTCGGCGAGCATGGAGCTGGTCACCCCGATGCGGGTCGAGAGATCCCGAACATCGGTGCTGCCCAACACTTCTCCCAGCAGCACCGCCGACCCTGCCGTGGGGTGGGTCTCGGCGGCAGCCATGCGCATCAGCGACGTCTTGCCCGCGCCGTTGGGTCCCAGGATCACCCACCGTTCGTCGAGTTCCACCTGCCAGGTGATCGGCCCCACCAGAGTGCCCCCGTCGCGCACGAGGTGAACGTCGGTGAAATCGATGAGTAGATCAGGATCGGTGTCGGCCACGCCCCCATGGTGCCCCACAGACTGCCGGTCACCGCCAGCACCCGAGCAGACACGGAGGGCGTGTCGCGACCACGGTGCCGATCCGCGGCCGCGAACTCAGAGCAGCGCGAAGTCGGCGAAATCGAAGCCGGGCACCACGATGCAACTGACCAACGCAGCCTCCTCGGTGGCCCGCGCCCGTTGCCACACCTGTGCGCCCACCACGTGCTGCGGGCGCTGTCCGGCGAGGATGTCGGGCCCGAGTTCGACGGTGGTCTCGTGCCCCGGTGCGCTGCCGTCCCCGCCGAGGGTCAACTCGACCGGTCCACCCCGATGGTGCAACCAGATCTCGGCTCCGCGCACGGTGTGCCAAGCCGATTCCGCACCCGCGGGCAACACGAACAGGATGGCGGTCCCCGCCTTTCGCTCACCCGAATAACCCTGCGGGAGAACACTCTCCGGTAGGACGATGTCACTGGCCCAGGTCTCGCGGTACCACCCACCCTCAGGGTGAGGTTGTAGGTCGAGCCCTGTCGCCCAGTCCGGGAGTTCACTCATCGGCTCAGCCTATCGAGGTCGGTGAGATCGCGACGGCGCGCGATCACGGTCGTCGACCCGGGGGCGACCTCGGTGTATCCGGCATCGCGCACCACCGCCACCGTGGCCGGGTCGGCGGCGCTCAGCCGGCGCCAATGATCCGGCTCGGCCATGGTGACCTGCAGCGGCGCACCGGCCACCCACCACCGGTACGCCTCGTCAGGGTCATAGAGGCCTACCGCCAGCATCGCAGCATGGCCCACCTGCGCCGCCAACTTGCCCACCGTCATCGACAAGCCCGGGTTCACCCACAACGTCAGATCCTCGGCATCGCCGGCTGACGCACCGGACAGGTCACCGTCGACCTCGGTGCCGCTGATCTGCAACTTGGCGATCCGGCGGTCCACCTCTCCCACCGGGCAAGGCACGATGGCCCGGGCCGCAGCGGCGCCGGTGTCCACGGTCACGCCCCAGACCTCTTGGGCCGCAACCCAACCCGCTCCCCGAGCCCGACGGCTGATCTTGCGGATCCGCGCGTCCATCCAGCTGTGCACGGGTTCATGCCAGGGGCCTGGCACCGCGCTGTCGGGGTCGACGTCGACCCGCTCGTCGAGACACAACAGGACCGCGGCACGCGCGGCAGCCTCCAACAGCCCGCGGCGCGGCGGTGGCGTGGCCTTTTCGATCCGCAGCACGATGGGCATCGCCAGTATGCGGGTCGGATCCTCGGGATCGGTCCCGCCACCGACGTAGTCGGCCAGCATGCGGTGTCGGTCGGCAAACACCATGTCCTACCGCTGGATTCGATCGAGGGTCAGGCCAGCGGGACGCGGCGCAGCGTGCCGTCGGTGGCGTCGGCGGCCTCGATCTCGTCGCGGGTGACACCCAGGATGAACAGGACCGCGTCGAGGAACGGATGCGACAGCGCCGCATCGGCCACCTCCTGCAGCGCAGGCTTGGCGTTGAACGCGATCCCCAACCCTGCCGCAGAGAGCATGTCGATGTCGTTGGCGCCGTCCCCCACCGCGACGGTTTGTTCCATCGGCACGCCCACCTCGTCGGCGAAGGCACGCAGGGCGACGGCCTTACCGGCCCGGTCGACGATGTCGCCGATCACCCGCCCGGTCAGCCTCCCGTCGATGATCTCGAGGGTGTTGGCTCGCACGAAGTCGAGTTCGAGTTCATGCGCAAGCCCGTCGATGACCTGGCGAAATCCCCCCGACACCAGACCGCAGCGATAGCCGAGCCGGTGCAGGGTACGAATCGTGGTGCGCGCGCCCGGCGTCAGCTCCAACGACGCTGCCACCTCCTCGATCACCGAGGCGTCGAGTCCGGCGAGGGCCTTGACGCGTTCGTGCAGCGACGCCGCGAAGTCCAGCTCGCCGCGCATGGCGGCCTCGGTCACCGCGGCCACCTCGGCTTCCCGACCGGCCTTGGCCGCCAGCATCTCGATCACCTCGCCCTGGATGAGCGTGGAGTCGACGTCGAAGACGATGAGCCCCTTGGCGCGGCGCGTCAGGCCCGAACGCTCGACGGCCACATCTACCCCGAATCGTCCCGCCACTGCGGCCAGACCCTTGCGCAACGCCCGATCGGCGGCAACGTTGTCGGCTTCGGCGCGCACCGACAGTTCCAGCCCGGTCAAGGGGTAGTCAGCGACACAGCGAATCGAGTCGATGTTGCCGCCCTGCCCGGCCAGCTCGGCGGCGATCGCGCTGAAGGCTTTGGCCGACAGCGGATTTCCCAACAAGACCACCACGTGGGTGGAAACGGTACGGCCACCGTTGTCGGCGCCGATGTCCACCGAGATGTCCATCCCGACCGACGTCATCGCCTGTTCCACGGTGTCCTGCATCCCCTCGGCGTCACCGGTGCATCGCACCAGCACACCCAGCGTCAGCCGACCGTGGATGACCACCTGCTCGACGTCGAGAAGGATCACGTCATGTCGGGAGAGCGCACCCATCACGATCGACGAGACCCCAGGACGGTCCGGCCCGGTGACGGTGATCAACACCGTTACCGGGCCGGCCTCTGACATCGTGTTCGAGTCGTGGGACGAGCTTCCCGACGTGGCGTCGGGAATCGTCATGTCAGCTGGGGTCTGAATCTGCTGACGACTCGTGCGTGCCCACGGTCAGCGGTTCACGACGGGCCTCCTCGGAGGCCTTGCTACCGGGACCAGCATGTGCCTCGGCATGCATCCGCTCGACCATGTGCGGGTAGTGCAGCTCGAACGCAGGACGCTCGGAGCGGATCCGGGGCAGCTCGGTGAAGTTGTGCCGCGGCGGCGGGCAGCTGGTGGCCCACTCCAGCGAGTTGCCGAAGCCCCACGGATCGTCGACGGTCACGACCTCGCCGTAGCGGTAACTCTTGAAGACGTTCCACAGGAACGGCAGCGTCGAGGCACCGAGCACGAAGGCACCCACCGTCGAGATGATGTTGAGGGTGGTGAAACCGTCTGACGGCAGGTAGTCGGCGTAGCGACGCGGCATGCCCTCGTTGCCCAGCCAGTGCTGCACCAGGAACGTGAGGTGGAAACCGATGAAGGTGAGCCAGAAGTGGACCTTGCCCAGCTTCTCGTCCAGCATGCGCCCGGTCATCTTCGGGAACCAGAAGTAGATGCCCGCGTAGGTGGCGAACACGATGGTCCCGAAGAGCACGTAGTGGAAGTGCGCGACGACGAAGTAGCTGTCGGAGAGGTGGAAGTCCAGCGGCGGGCTGGCCAGCAGCACACCGGTGAGACCACCGAAGAGGAAGGTCACGATGAACCCGACCGAGAACAGCATCGGGGACTCAAACGTGATGTGCCCCTTCCACATCGTGCCGATCCAGTTGAAGAACTTCACACCGGTCGGCACCGCGATGAGGAACGTCATGAAGGCGAAGAAAGGCAGCAGCACCGCGCCGGTGGCGTACATGTGGTGCGCCCAGACGGCCACCGACAACGCCGCGATGCCCAGGGTCGCGTAGATCAGTCCGCTGTAGCCGAACAGCGGCTTGCGGCTGAACACCGGGAAGATCTCGGAAACGATGCCGAAGAATGGCAGCGCGATGATGTAGACCTCGGGGTGCCCGAAGAACCAGAACAGGTGCTGCCACAAGATGACGCCGCCGTTGGCCGGATCATAGAGGTGCGCACCGAACTGCCGGTCGACCTCCAAGCCCATCAGGGCGGCAGTCAGCAGCGGGAAGGCGAGCAGGATCAGCACGCTGGTGACGAGAATGTTCCAGGTGAAGATCGGCATGCGGAACATGGTCATGCCGGGCGCGCGCAGGCAGACCACAGTGGTGACCATGTTGACGGCACCGAGGATGGTGCCCAGACCACCGACGGCCAGACCCAGGATCCACAGGTCGGCGCCGGCGCCCGGCGAGTGCACGGCGTCGGTCAGCGGGGTGTAGGCGGTCCACCCGAAGTCGGCGGCACCACCGGGGGTGATGAAACCACCCAGCACGATCAGCGAACCGAACAGGAACAGCCAGTAGCTGAAGGCGTTGAGACGCGGGAACGCGACGTCGGGGGCGCCGATCTGCAGGGGCAGCACCACGTTGGCGAAGCCGATCACGATCGGGGTCGCGTACAGCAGGAGCATCACGGTGCCGTGCATGGTGAACAGCTGGTTGTACTGCTCGGTGGAGAGGAATTGCATGCCCGGGTGGGCCAACTCACCACGGATCAGCAGCGCCATCAGGCCGCCGATCAGGAAGAACGCGAAGCACGTGACCAGGTACATGATGCCGAGCACCTTGTGATCGGTCGTCGTGATCATCTTGTAGATGAACGAACCCTTGGCCCCCGTGCGCTCCGGGTATGGCCGGTCCGGAACAACCTTGAGAGGTTCTTCTACGGCGGTCACATTTCCTCCTACCTGCGTGGCTCACGCCACGGGAACGATTGCGCTGTACCGATCGTAAACCCATCCGGGCCGCCGAGACGAGTGGGTCCTACAGACTGTCGTACAACGCACGTTCCCATCGGCGAGCATCGTCTAGAAGGTGCTCGGGTGAGCAGCGCTCGACCCCGCATTCACGGTGCTAGCGTGGGCGAGTCGCGGCGCCGGTCGGCCCCGTGTCGTCGCCCGACAGTCACGCCTGGTCCACGGTGTGCACGACCCTCGAGGAGCATCGGTGAGATTTGTGTCCCGACGGCGCCGACGACCGCTGTTCGCCATCACTGCCGCGGCGATCGCCGCATCGATGCTGTCCGCGTGCGGGGACTCCCAGAGCCCTCCAGGCGAGGGAACTGTGATCACCACGACCACCAAGATCGGCCCCGCCAACCTGGTGGCACCCGAACGCAACTTCGACCGGGCCTGCGGTGCGCCGTCTGTTGCCGATCCGGGCCGGCCCGACGTCGATCGCATCGCCGTCACCGATCCGGCCCTGCTGGACCCGATCTGCGCGCTCGGGATCGCGCCGCGGGTGGTGGCGGTGGCTGCTGCGACGGGATCGATCGCCCGCAATCTGGGTCGTGCGGTCACCTCGCTTCCCACCATCGGCGTCTCCCCCACCCCGGCTGCGGCTCGGGCCGCACGCGCTCAGGTCGTGCTCGGTTACGACGCGGCGCGGACCGCGGTCTTCGGTGGACGGTCGGTGATCATCGATCGCCGGGCGCGATGGCAGGACCAGTTCCAGGCCGTGGCCGACGCACTGGGCCGCGGCGACGAGGGCAAGAAGCGGCTGGCCACCTTCGCGGAACTGGCCCGCACGACCGGGCTGCGCATCGACGCCGCCCACAGCCAGGTGGGCCTCGTCCGGTTTGGGGAGAACGACGAGACCATCGAGGGCACGGGTTCGTTCGCGGGCTCCATCCTGGCTGCGGTCGGGGTGCAGCGACCGGCCTCGCAGCGTCAACCCGGCCCGGTCGCAGTCACCGAGGGCAACTTCACCGACGCCGACGCGGACCTGATCTATGTCAGCTTTCGGTCCGCAGCGGCGCAAAAGCACGGCGTCTCGGTGATGAAGAGCGATCGCTGGCGCGACATGGGCGCTCCCAGCTGGAATCGAGTCCTCGTCGTCGATGACGACATCTGGTACGGCACCGGCGGTTTGGCGGCAGCAGCAGTTGTGCTCGGTGACATCGGCACATCGCTCAACAGTTTCTCGACCAGCTAGCCGCGGCGCCGGACCACCCGCAACACCTCGCGGACGGTGAGCGGGGCCCACCCTGCGATTCTCGCTCGCAGTGGTCCAGCACGTCCTGCGCATCGACGTAGGAACGTTCGCGTAGCGCCCAGCCGATTGCCTTGGTGATGAAGAACTCTCGTCGACATCGCGGGTCGTCGAGACACGTCGGGCACTTGAACCCCTGCTGAGCTCAACCATGTCCCGGGTCGCATGCATGCATCACCATTCGTGCATGACCGTCACCGATGACCTGCTGAAGAACAACGAGAAGTACGCCGCCACGTTCTCCGGACCTCTGCCACTGCCACCGAGCAAGCAGCTGGCCGTGGTCGCATGCATGGACGCCCGACTCAACGTCTACGACATCCTTGGCCTCAACGACGGTGAGGCGCATGTGATCCGCAACGCCGGCGGTGTGGTCACCGACGACGAGATCCGGTCGCTGGCCATCTCGCAACGACTGTTGGGCACCACCGAGATCATCCTCATCCATCACACCGACTGCGGGATGCTCACCTTCACCGACGACGAGTTCAAGCGCGGTATCCAGGACGAGATCGGCGTGAAGCCGACGTGGTCACCGGAGTCGTTCCCCGATCTCGATGAGGACGTCAAGCAATCCCTCGCCCGCATCACCAACAGCCCCTTCGTCACCAAGACCACCTCGCTGCGTGGCTTCGTGTTCGATGTGGCCACCGGCAAACTCCACGAGGTCAGGCGCTAGTCGCCGACCTCCGCGTGCCGCAACACGCTCCGTTCATGACGAGGCCCTCCGCTGGTGAGCGGAGGGCCTTGTCATGAGCTGGAGCGTGTTGCGGGGGGACGCTAGAAGTCCCAGTCGTCGTCTTCGGTGTTGACGGCCTTTCCGATGACGTAGGAGCTGCCCGATCCGGAGAAGAAGTCGTGGTTCTCGTCGGCGTTGGGTGAAAGCGCCGAGAGGATGGCCGGGTTCACGCCGGTCTCGTCACGCGGGAACATCGCCTCGTAGCCCAGGTTCATCAGGGCCTTGTTGGCGTTGTAGCGCAGGAACTTCTTGACGTCTTCGGTCAGACCGACCTCGTCGTAGAGGGTCTCGGTGTAGTCGGTCTCGTTGTCGTACAGCTCGAAGAGCAGCTCGAAGGTGTAGTCCTTGAGCTCTTGGCGGCGCTCGGGGCTGCACACCTCCAGTGCGCGCTGATACTTGTAGCCGATGTAGTACCCGTGGACGGCCTCGTCGCGGATGATCAAACGGATGAGATCGGCTGTGTTGGTGAGCTTTGCGCGGCTCGACCAGTACATCGGCAGATAGAAGCCCGAGTAGAACAGGAACGACTCGAGCAGCGTCGAGGCGACCTTGCGCTTGAGCGGGTCATCGCCACGGTAGTAGTCCATGACTATGTTGGCCTTGCGCTGCACGTTGACGTTCTCCTCCGACCAGCGGAACGCCTCGTCGATGTCCTTGGTGGAGCACAGCGTGGAGAAGATCGAGCTGTAGCTCTTGGCGTGCACCGACTCCATGAACGCGATGTTGGTGAGCACCGCCTCCTCGTGCGGGGTGGCCGCATCGGGGATCAGCGACACCGCACCGACGGTGCCCTGGATGGTGTCGAGCAGCGTCAGACCGGTGAACACCCGCATCGTGAGTGTCTTCTCGACCTCGGTGAGCGTGCCCCACGACGGGATGTCGTTGGACACCGGCACCTTCTCGGGCAGCCAGAAGTTACCGGTCAGGCGCTCCCACACCTCGGCGTCCTTCTCGTCGGGCACGCGGTTCCAGTTGATGGCCGAGACACGGCTGACCAACTTGATGGGTGCGCCGTCGGCGGGCGAGTGGCTTTCAGTGGTGGTCATCGCATCTCACCTTTGATCGGGGGTGTGTGACGGGAGCGTCGCGGCCGATTTTCACGTCGTCGAACGCTGCCGTGGGGTGCTGCAAACACTACTCGTTGTGCCTGACATATCGATGGAACACAAGAAGCTGTGTCGCGGCGCGTCTTGATCAGTAATGTGATATCACTTTGATATGACTCCGGTCGCGGAGTCTTGTCCCACCCGAAAGGACTCGCCATGACCACCACCGCGCCGGCCGAGCTCGACGCACCCGTCACGTTCCCGTCGCCCGACATCGACGAACACCCCGGCTGGGACAAGTCGGGGTGGGCGATGTTCGGCGTCGGACTCGGCCTGCTCGCTGTGGGTGGCGCCGGGTTGGCCACGGGTGTCGCGACACACTCGGTGTGGCTGGGCATCGTCGGCGGCATCGGCATCGCCATCGCTGTGCTCGTGTTGGCGGGCCTGACGATGGTCCAACCGAATGAAGCCCGGGTGCTGCAACTGCTCGGCAGTTCCTACAGCGGCACCCTGCGAACGCCTGGACTGCGCTGGACCAATCCGCTCACCTCTCGGCGCGCCATCTCCACTCGTCTACGCAACATGGAGACCGGCTTGTCGAAAGTCAATGACGCCGACGGCAATCCGATCGAGATCTCGGCGGTGGTCGTGTGGAAGGTGGCCGACACCGCACTGGCCACCTTCGGCGTCGACGACTACGAGGAGTTCGTCGCCGTACAGACCGAATCGGCGGTCCGCCACATCGCCGGTAGCTACCCCTATGACGCACAGGATCGGATGTCGTTGCGCGAGAACGCCGATGAGATCACTGCGGCCATGAGCGAGCAGGTTCAGGCGCGGGTACAGGCGGCCGGGGTCGACGTCATCGAGACGCGTATCAATCGGCTCGCCTATGCCCCCGAGATCGCCCAGGCGATGCTGCGCCGCCAACAGGCCGGCGCGGTGATCGCTGCGCGCCAGCAGATCGTGGAAGGGGCCGTCGGCATGGTGGACATGGCTTTGCAACGCCTCGACGAGCGTCAGGTCGTGGAACTCGACGAGGAACGCAAGGCTGCGATGGTGTCGAACCTGCTTGTGGTGTTGTGCGGCGACCGCGACACCCAGCCAGTCCTCAACACCGGCTCGCTTTATCAATAGCTGATGGCGGAACGAAAACAGCTCCTCCTACGCCTCGACCCAGCGGTCCACGATGCGCTCGCCCGCTGGGCGGCCGACGAATTGCGCAGCACCAACGCCCAGATCGAGTTCCTGCTGCGCCGCGCACTCGCCGATGCCAACCGTATGCCCAAGGACGCCAACGCTATCCGAAAGCCGGGCCGCCCCAGGCTGCCCCCAGCCCGTGAGTGAATGTGGACGGCCGGCCCTCCACATTCACTCACGGGCACAGGGGTGCATCGAGCCGGTCCAGCCCTCCCTACGGAGCACCTGCGCCACGTCACGCGCGACGGCACACGGATCGGAATCGACATCCTGCCAGCCGAAGACGAGGCGTGGGCGGTCGGCGAGTTCGGCAGCGTTGTCGCGCCGCCGATCACGGAAGACAACACCAGCCGACGAGTGGAACTGTTGGCCATCGAGCCGAACGATCAGCGGCACACCATGCGGGGTGTAGTCGACGTCCTCGTACAACGTGCGACCGTCCACCGCGACTGGGCTCTGCTTCTTTCCCGACGGCAACCCGTGCGCAAGTTCCACATCGAGGACGTAGCGGAGTTCGAGTACGGACTGCACACCGTCGGCGACCCATTGCACGGCGTCGTCAATCTGCTTGCGGTACCGAAACGGGGGTCGCTTCTCGATCCGGTCGCGAATGTCATGAAGCGACACCCTGCGTGAGGTCAGCGAACCCACCAGGCTGGTCATCGCTGCCCGCGGTGTATCCGCTGCGGTAGCTATGTCCAGCGCAGTGTCGGCCAACGACGTTCGCGGCAACACACTCGCATGAACGATGTGGTTCATGGCCCGTGACCGATGGACAGCGACGCCCGGATGGATCACTTCACCCACACCGCTGACCGGATGGCCGCCATGAACAGCTGCGGAGAGTGTGGTGGGTTCGGCGTTCACGGCCGACCGACCGTAGGGAACCGTGATGTGGATCGGATCCGACATCGCCACTCGCCCGTCTACGCGCGTCAGCCCCCACTCCTCTGCGGCGGTGTCGTGGCTCAGTACCGAACTCGAACCCCCGTACAGGAGAGCCGCTCGAAGCAGTCGACCACGAGTGAGTGGGCCGGCCGACGCCGAATACACCCCGTGCAGAACGCGAACCCATCGGCCGGTGTCGATGTGATGGCGAACTCTCGACCACGGGTAGCCCAGTGGTGCGACCTGCTTCTGGGTGAACAGACCGTCCTGGTCATCGAGCAACCGGACCAACCGTGCGTTTCGCGCATCCATGCCGAGCGATTCTGCGACACGACAACGACCAGAACCGCCTGGAGCAACGAGTTATCCACAGACCCGTGCGCGCTTTTGGAGGGCGGACCCTCCAAAAGCACTCACGGGCGGCGAAGCCGCATCACAGCATGCACGAGACGCAGCCTTCGACCTCGGTGCCCTCGAGAGCCAGCTGGCGCAGGCGGATGTAGTACAGCGTCTTGATGCCCTTGCGCCATGCGTAGATCTGGGCCTTGTTGACGTCGCGGGTGGTGGCGGTGTCCTTGAAGAACAGGGTGAGGCTCAGGCCCTGATCGACGTGCTGCGTGGCCGCGGCATAGGTGTCGATGATCTTCTCGAACCCGATCTCATAGGCGTCCTGGTAGTAGTCCAGGTTCTCGTTGGTCATGTACGGCGCCGGGTAATAGACACGCCCGATCTTGCCTTCCTTGCGGATCTCGATCTTCGCGGCCACCGGGTGGATCGAGCTGGTCGAGTGGTTGATGTAGCTGATCGACCCAGTCGGCGGCACCGCCTGCAGGTTCTGGTTGTAGATGCCGTGTTCACGCACCGATGCCCGCAGCTCGCGCCAGTCGGCCTGCGTGGGGATGTGCACGCCAGCCTGCTCGAAAAGCTCACGCACACGGTCGGTCTCGGGCTCCCAAGCACGATCGGTGTACTTGTCGAAGAACTCCCCGCTGGCGTACTTCGACTTCTCGAACCCCGCGAACGCGCGACCCCGCTCCCGAGCGATCGCATTCGACGCCCGCAGTGCGTGGTAGAGCACCGTGTAGAAGTAGATGTTCGTGAAGTCGATGCCCTCGTCGCTGCCGTAGTAGATGAGCTCACGCGCAAGGTACCCGTGCAAATTCATCTGCCCCAGCCCGATGGCGTGGGAATCGTTGTTGCCCTTCTCGATCGAGGGCACTGAGGTGATCGCGGTCTGATCACTCACCGCGGTCAGGCCACGGATCGCGATCTCGATCGACCTGCCGAAATCGGGTGAGTCCATGGTCTTGGCTATGTTGAGCGACCCCAGGTTGCATGAGATGTCCTTGCCGACATGCGAATACGACAGATCATCGTTGAACGTCGACGGCGTGGACACCTGCAGGATCTCCGAGCAGAGGTTGGAGTGGGTGATCTTGCCGTCGATCGGGTTGGCCCGGTTCACCGTGTCCTCGAACATGATGTAGGGGTACCCCGACTCGAACTGTAGCTCGGCCAGAGTCTGGAAGAATTCGCGAGCCTTGATCTTGGTCTTGCGAATCCGCTTGTCCTCCACCATCTCGTGGTACTTGTCGGACACGTTCACATCGGCGAAGGGCACGCCGTACACGCGCTCCACGTCGTAGGGCGAGAACAGATACATGTCGTCGTTGCGCTTGGCCAGCTCGAAGGTGATGTCAGGGATGACCACCCCCAGCGACAGGGTCTTGATGCGGATCTTCTCATCGGCGTTCTCACGCTTGGTGTCGAGGAAGCGATAGATGTCAGGGTGGTGCGCGTGCAGGTACACCGCACCGGCACCCTGACGGGCACCGAGCTGGTTGGCGTAGGAGAACGAGTCCTCGAGTAGCTTCATGATCGGGATGACACCGGAGGACTGGTTCTCGATCTTCTTGATCGGCGCGCCGTGCTCGCGAATGTTGCTCAGCAGCAACGCGACTCCGCCGCCACGCTTGGACAGCTGCAGCGCGGAGTTGATGGAGCGGCCGATCGACTCCATGTTGTCCTCGATGCGCAGCAGGAAGCACGACACCGGCTCGCCGCGCTGCTTCTTGCCCGAGTTCAAGAACGTGGGGGTGGCCGGCTGGAAGCGACCCGAGATGATCTCGTCGACCAACGCCCGTGCCAACTCGGTGTCGCCGTCGGCCAGGGTCAGCGAGACCATGCAGACGCGATCCTCGAAGCGCTCGAGGTAACGCTTGCCGTCGAACGTCTTCAACGTGTACGAGGTGTAGTACTTGAACGCCCCGAGGAAGGTCGGAAACCGGAACTTCTTCGAATACGCGTATCCGAACAGCTCTTTGACGAAGTCGCGGTCGTAGCGGTCGAGGACCTCGGACTCGTAGTAGTTCTCTTCCACGAGGTAGTCCAGCTTCTCGTCGAGGTCGTGGAAGAACACCGTGTTCTGGTTGACGTGCTGCAAGAAGTACTGGTTGGCCGCCTCGCGATCCTTCTCGAACTGGATCTTGCCGTCGGCGTCGTAGAGATTGAGCATGGCGTTGAGCGCGTGGAAGTCCAGCTCGCCCGGATCGTGGCCGGCCGGGCTGGGGTGCGCGCCGGAGACACTCGCCGACACCTCGGTGGTCGACGCTTCGATGGGGGTGACAGTTGGCGACACGGGGACTCCTGGGTGGTGGGGCGCGGCGAAAAGAGGGGAAGTGGTTGGGGCTCAGCAGCTCACGGCGTGCGCCGCAGCGAACTGGGCCAACCCGCGGCGAACACGGTCGACGTCGTCGGCGGTTCCCATCAACTCGAAGCGGTACAGGTAGGGGACCTGGCACTTCGCGGCGATGACGTCACCGGCGTGGGCGAACTCGGCTCCGAAGTTGGTGTTGCCCGCAGCGATGACGCCGCGTAGCAACGAGCGGTTGTCGGGGTTGTTGAGGAACTTGATCACCTGCTTGGGAACGAACCCACCGTTGGCGTGGATGGGGTCGTTGCCGGCTTCCGACGGCTTGCCGCCGCCATAGGTGGGGGTGATCAACACGAACGGCTCGTCGACGGTGAACCCGTCGACGCCTCCGTCGCGATGTGTCACCGGGATCCGCACCGCAGGCAGGTCGAGTTTGCGTACGAAGCGGTGGGTGTTCTCGGAGATGCTCGAGAAGTAGACGATCAGTGGCGCCTGCACCGGTGTGGTCATCGTGGCCGCCTCCGTTCGTCGGTCGGTGGAGTGGAGAGGATCGGGATCGATCAGGCGGCTGCGGTGGCGAGTGCCTTGATGCGGTCGGGGCGGAAACCCGACCAGTGATCGTCACCGACCACGACAACCGGCGCCTGCAGATAACCCAGGGCCATCACATAGTCGCGCGCCTCGTCGTCCAGGCTGATGTCTACGACGTCGTAGTCCAAACCCTGCTTGTCGAGGGCTTTGTAGGTGGCGTTGCACTGCACGCAGGCGGGCTTGGTGTAGACGGTGATGCTCATCGAAGACTCCTCGGGTGGTGCGCGATCACGGCGGTGATCTCAGGTGGCGAACGACGGCCCCGAGCAGATGCCCGAGGGTCGATCCGGTGTCCCGACACCCCACCTCTCAGACCGTCTCGATGTCGATCGGCGTCTTCCCCGGCGCCGTTCTCGAAGCGGTCCGGCGTGGCCTTGCCGGTTCGCAAAACACTACACCTAGTGTCTGACATCTGTCAGCAACACAAGGGGTTGCGAATCACATTCATGAAAGTCGCTGGTCGCGGGTGTGCAGACGAGTCCGACCCGGCGTGTCACCGCTCACAAACGCACCGCTGCGTCACGGGTACCGACCACAACCGAGGCTCACACCACCAGTCCACCCGGAGACCAGCTCACCCGGAGACGACGAACGGCGCCGCCCCGGTTCCGGGACGACGCCGCCGCGTGCGGTCATGCGACCTCGATGTGCCGCTTCGAGCTCACTGCTTGGTCGCGGCCACCAGATCGGCCACGACGCCGCGGACCGAGTCGACGACCTCGGGGACCTCGGCCACCGGGCGTCCGTCCAGACTCGAGATCGGCAACCCGAACTCGATGCCCTCGACGACGCGGGATCCGGCCACGCCCAGCGAGCGGCGGGCGTCGTCCTGCGACCACTTGCCGCCGTACTGACCCAGCGCAGCACCGATGACAGCGGCGGGCTTGTCCTTGAGGGCGCCGGCGCCATATGGCCGCGAGGCCCAGTCGATGATGTTCTTGATGGTCGCCGGGATGGTGCCGTTGTATTCCGGGGTGACGATGAGAACTGCGTCAGCCGCGTCGAGCTGCGCCCGGACCGACTTCACCTGGGAGTCGCCCGGTTCGATGTCGAGTTCCTCGCTGTAGAACGGCAGCTCGTGCAGGCCCTCGATCACCGAGACGGTGGTCGACTCGGGTGCCACGGAGGCGGCCAGCTGGGCGAGTTCGGCGTTGATCGAATCCTTGCGCAGGCTGCCCACCAGGACGGCAACGGTGGTCGTGTCGCTCATGAATGCTCCTCAGGTGTACCGGCAACGTCGACGTGACGTCGATGGATGGTGTTCACGAGGGCACAAACGGACCAGGGTCCAGATCTATTCCCACCTCTGCGGCCCGATACGCTGCCTGCATGCATGAGAGTGGGGACACACCGCGATGTCCGGCGTCGACGCCGGTTTCGACGGCGACGCCCACGCCGCCGTTGGTCTCACTGTCGGTGGGGCCTGCGCACCCCGCTGCCGCTGCCGCTGACACGGGCCGCTCAGACGCCGCCCGCAACCGCGCCCTGCTCCTACTCGCCGCCCAACGACTGATCGACGCTCGCGGAGCGGCCGCGGTCACCATGGACGAGGTGGCCCGCGAAGCGGGGGTCGGAAAAGGCACGGTCTTTCGCCGGTTCGGCAGCCGCGCCGGGCTGATGATGGCCCTGCTCGACCACTCCGAGACCGAGTTGCAGCGGTCCTTCATGAGCGGGCCGCCGCCGTTGGGACCCGGTGCTGCGCCCACCGAACGTCTACTCGCCTACGGGCGCGCACGCCTGGCGATGGTCTACGCCCACCTCGACGTCCTGATGGAGGCAGACGACGCGGCCGGTCGCCACCGACTGACACACCCGGCTCGGGCTGTCGCGGGCATACACGTGCGAAATCTGTTGTCCGAGCTGGGATTCACGGAGAACGTCACCGTGGCGACCATGGCGGTGCTGGGCCCGTTGGAGGCGACTGCAGTGCACCACCTGCTCCACCACGAGCGGCTCACCCTGGCCCAGATCACCCACCAGTGGGAACTGCTGGTGCACACCCTGTGCGACCAGGGCTCAGCCCTGGACCGGTGAGGTCACCGGCACGACAGAGCGGAAGAACACCGCAGACGTCGACGCCGCCCGCACCACCACGTCCGGATCGGAATCGGCCAGCCAGATCGAGGCTCCGGCAGCGACGGAGGTGGGTCGACCACCGTCGGCTCGCCGCACCTCGACCGTCCCACTGATCACGGTGAGGATCTGTGGCCCCGGCGCATCCAGCGAGATCGACGACGCTCGATGGATCCCGGTGCCGTCGAGCTCGACACGCGACAACCGGAACTCGTGTGCGGGCGTGGTGAAGATCCGCTCCGCGCCCAATGTACGAACCGAGGGCAACAGCTGCTCACGGCTGCTGGGGGTGAAATCGAGCACCGCGAGCAGCTCGGGGACATCGATGTGCTTGGGGGTGAGGCCGCCGCGTAACACGTTGTCCGAGTTGGCCATCACCTCCACCGCCACTCCCCGTAGGTAGGCGTGCAGGTTGCCCGCACCCAGGTAGAGACCCTCCCCCGGGGTGAGCCGGATCCGGTTGAGCAGCAGCACCGTCAGCACACCCGGATCCAACGGGTAGGCCTCGCCGAGTTCCAGGACCGTCTGCAGCTCGGGAGCGAAGCGGCGATCCTCGCGACCGAGGTAGGCGATGGCACCGTCGAGAACCGCCGGGACCAACGTGTGCAGGACCGCCTCGGGCAGGGTGATCCAGGTGGTGAACAGGGCTCGCAGCCCGTCTGAATCCGGTTGTCCGGCAAGCAGTCCAAGGTAGGTGTCAAGTTCGGGAACGGCCAGTGCGCGCAACAGGTCGACGGTGGCGACCGGATCCCGAAAGCCGGCCAGCGCATCGAACTCAGTCAGGGCGACCACCAGCTCGGGCTTGCTCGACGGATCCCGATAGTTGCGGTGCGCGGCGTCGATCGGGATCCCGGCCGCGTTCTCCTTCGCGAACCCGATGCGCGCCTGCTCAGAGCTCGGATGTGCCTGCAACGACAGCGGCTCGTCGGCAGCGAGCACCTTGAGCAGAAACGGCAGCCGGTTGTCGTAGCGTCGGGCGCAGTCGGCACCGAGCTGACCGACCGGATCGGCGTCGATCACCGCCAACAGATCGGTCTGCGCTTCGTCTGCGGTCTCGTCGACGCATCGAGCAGGCGCGGCCGGGTGCGCCCCGAACCACAGTTCGGCCTCGGGATGGGTTGATGGCGTGGGCAATCCACGCAATTCCGACAGCGCGGTACGTGAGCCCCACGCATACGGACGAACGATCCCCTCGAGCAGCCTCATCCGGAGGTGCCGATGAGCCGCAGGTAGACCGCGGCGAGTTCGATGCGCAAGGCCACCACCAACAAGGAGGCAAGATCTGCCGGCGAATCGACCGGCTCGGCCACCGTGTCCACCCCTCGCCCGGGTTCATCAACCGGTGTCGCGGTGAGCAGATCGGCGTCGGCCAGCGTCGACATCCGCCGACGTGCAACCCACTCCCAGGCACTCGACGACACCACCTGCACGCGGGTCGGCAGCGTGAGAGCGCCGTCGATCTCCGGGTCGTGAAAGATGGATTCGACTGCCGTCGAACGCATCTCGGGCACCGCCACCGACGCCATCATCGCCTCCGAGAGCGAACCCCCGACTGCGCTGACCCCGGCGATCGCGTAGAACGTGCGCGCCGCGTGCTCGGCCACGACGGTCGCCGCAGGGGTGTCACCCGCCCACGCGGTCGAACGATCGGCCACCCGGGTGGCCAGCGCTTTGGCGGCGTTGTGGAACATCTCGTGACCCGGGTGGTTACGGGCGGCCTCCTCGTCGAGCAGATCGGCCAGCTCGGACAGCTCCGGCACACCCGACGCGGTCCGCACGTGACGCAGCGCGGTGAGTACCGCCAGCAGCGCCACCACGTGTCCGATGAACCGGAACTCACCCGGGACCGGCACCCGCGGCGAGAGATCAAGCGCCGCACCGGAAGCCGCATCAGCCAGCGGCCCCTCCAGTGGGACGTCGACGACCAGCTCGGCACGCCGACGCGCGGCCCGGGCCGCCGCGTCGGCCAGCACCCGTTCGCCGGCGTCGTCGCCGGTCACCACCACCACATCCAGTGGTCCCACCCAACCGGGAAGGGTGGACGCGGTGACGATCGGCACGTCTACCCACGGCGCCATCACCGCGGACACCAGCTGAGCCGCCCGCGACGCCGTGCCCCGCCCGGCCACGACAACCACGGCGCGAGGTCGCAAACGCGCCAGCGGGGCCAACACGTCTTCACGCACCGCCTCACCGATCGCCCGGACCTGCGCACCGGCCAGCGCGGCAAGCCGGAGACGTCCGTCGACGTCGGCCGCCTGTAGGCCCGCGAGATCATCGAGATCGGGTGTTCCGGTCAGCATGGTTGCCAGGGTATCGACCTCAGGCCCGGACGATGGCAAGGATCCGCTCCACCAGCTCGTCGATGCGTTCGGAGGTGGCGGCTTCGGCGTTGAGCCGCAGCAGCGGTTCGGTGTTGGACGCACGTAGGTTGAACCAGGAACCGTCACCGAGGCTGACCGTGACCCCATCGAGACGATCGACCCCGACGGTCTCGGAGGCGTAGGCGTCGAGGACGTCCTGAGTGCGCGCGGCCGCGTCGGCGACGGTCGAGTTGATCTCCCCGCTGGCGTGATAGCGCTCGTATTCGGCCAGCAGTTCTGACGCGGGAGCCTCGGTCTCACCGAGTGCGGCCAGCACGTGTAGCGCGGCCAGCATGCCCGAGTCAGCACCCCAGAAGTCGCGGAAGTAGTAGTGCGCGGAGTGTTCCCCACCGAACACCGCGCCGGTGTCGGCCATCCGTTGTTTGATGAACGAGTGGCCCACCCGCGTACGAACCGGTGTGCCGCCCAGTTCGGTGATCAGCTCCGGCACCGCCCGCGAGGTGATCAGGTTGTGGATGATGGCTGCGCCCGGGTTCTTGGCCAGCTCGCGCTGCGCCACCAGCCCGGTGACCGCCGACGGCGAGACGGGCTCGCCACGCTCGTCGACCACGAAACACCGGTCGGCGTCTCCGTCGAAGGCCAGCCCGATGTCGGCTCCGGTGTCGCGGACCAACTGCTGCAGGTCCACCAGGTTCTTCGGATCCAACGGGTTGGCCTCGTGGTTGGGAAAGGTTCCGTCGAGTTCGAAGTACAAGGGCCGCAACGTGAGTGCCGCCACCCTCCCCAGCACAGCGGGCACGGTGTGCCCACCCATACCGTTCCCGGCGTCCACCGCCACCACCAGCGGCCGGGTACCCGCCAGATTCACCAGCTCGTGCATGTAGTCGGCGTAGGCACCCAGCAGATCCTGCTCGGTGATCGATCCGGGGGCGCCGTCGTAGTTGCCGCACCCGTCGACCAACGCAGCCGAGATGGTCGCCAACCCGGTGTCCTGGCCGACCGGTTTCGCTCCGGCCCGGCACAACTTGATCCCGTTGTAGGCGGCCGGGTTGTGACTGGCGGTGAACATCGCACCTGGATGGTCGAGTCGACCCGAGGCGAAGTACAGCTGGTCGGTCGAGGCGAGTCCGATGGAGATGACGTCGAGACCGCGTTCGATGACACCGGCCGCGAACGCAGCGGACAGGGTGGGCGAGGAATCACGCATGTCGTGACCCACCACGACCGCGGTGGCGCCCTCTGCGCGCATCAAGTCCGCAAACGACCGACCGACGTCGGCGACGAAAGCCTCGTCGATCTGTTCACCCACCAAGCCCCGGACGTCATAGGCCTTGATGACCGCCGCCACAGACTCGGCGGTACGGGCAACTGCACTGGATTCGGTCACGTCAACGCTCCTGGTTTGGCCGGTGGGCGTTCATCACGTGCGCGCCAGGCGATTCGGGCGCACCGATCGACCACCGGTGATCTGGGCAAGCCTAATGCGACAGACACTCTCAGCGTGCACCGAGTGGCAACCACGCCAGCGTCGGGTGAGCCGACCCCGGCGTCAGTCGACCGGATCGGGCAGGACCCGTAGGTGCCCACGCCGACCGGGCCGTGGACGCGCCGCGGTGGCCGAGGGCAGCGTGTCCAACACCGCAGGGCTCGACGACACCGAGCGAGGCGCTTCGACCGTCCGCACCGTCCGCCGCAGCGCGCCTGCCTCACGGACGGCTTCGGCCAACGCCGTGAGATCGTCTTCGTCGGCCCGCGGTGCACTGAATCCGCCTGCGCTGCGCATCATCTCCCACCCGCGAGGCACGGTGATCCGGCTGGCGTGGTCGTGGCACAGGTCCCACGAGTGGGGTTCGTCGGCGGTCGCGAGCGGACCCACCACCGCGATCGACTCGGCATAGACGAACGTCAAGGTGGCCACCGCGGGTTCGGCGCAGCCGGGTCTGCAGCACTGTCGGGGAAGCCTCACGGTGCGAGATTAACCGTCACCAGCGGGTTCGACGGCGCGACACACCGCCGCCCGGGGCGCGTCCCCACCAGATCGGCGGGTCTACACTCAGCGCCCATGGCCAGGCCCATCCCACCGCGGCGCACTCGCGTCAGCGCGCAGCCACGCGCCGGGCGCGGGGGCAGGCGCCGTGATCGGCGGGGCCGCGGTTTGCGATCGACCCTGCTGCCACCGGGACTGCCCGCCGCCAACACCCGGGCAGAATCCTTCGATCTCGTGGTCCTCGAGGCGTTCGCCGAGATCGACGCCCGCTGGCACGAGCAGCTGCGCGACCTCGACCTCGCGGTCGACGAGATACCACGAATGCTGCCGCGCGATCCCGAGACCATCCAGTGGCCCGACGAGGTGACCGCAGACGGGGCGGTGCCGTTGGCCCGGCTGCTGCCGGCTGGGATCGACGCGACGGGTCGGCCGACCCGGGCGCGGATCGTGGTGTTCCGGCGCCCCTTGGAGAGCCGGGCAGACAAAGGGCTCGACCTGCTCGACCTGGTCCACGAAGTGCTGGTGCAGCAGGTGGCCACCCACCTCGGGCTCGACGAGGACACCATCGACCCCTAGCGCAACGGGATCCGACCGGTGACTCAGTGTCGCCCAGAAGTGAAGCGGGACAGCAGGTGTCGAGCGTTCAGACGATCCCGCGCTTGAGGCGCCGGCGTTCCCGCTCGGACAGCCCGCCCCAGATGCCGAAGCGCTCGTCCTTGTGCAGTGCGTATTCCAGGCATTCGGCTTTCACCTCGCAGCCCTGGCAGATGCGCTTGGCCTCACGGGTCGATCCACCCTTCTCGGGGAAGAACGCCTCGGGGTCGGTCTGCGCGCACAGGGCCCGCTCCTGCCAGGAGTCCTCGGTGTCGTCGAAGAGGATGTCGAAGTCGTTGGGCACCAGGCTGAGATGATTCTTCGGCGTTGCGGGCATGGGCGTGGGAAGGCCGTATGCCATCGGATTCTCGAGGGCCATCGCCGGGCCTCCTGTCTGTGGGTCGTGTCGTGTGTCAAGGGTGACGAGCGCCGACCGCCGATGGCCGCCGTGGCGCACCGCCGTCGGACGGAAAACCATGCCCCGACGATGGTTTGCCAGCATCAGTGACGGTTTCGAACGTGTGATCGATTCCGCTGGGACTCAACGCAACTCGCTCACAAACCGGTAATGACACTGATGTGATTAGACACGTACGACCGTACTGGGGTCAAGCGGAACGGGCGAATTGCATTACCACCCGCCACAGACATTTTCGTGGAGTCGACCGCCACGCGTGTCGCCCGGGCGAGTCCCGTCCCCCTCCACCCCGCAGTGGACGGGCACCGCGCGGATCGGTCGAGCCCGCCAGGCGACCCGGCGCGACCACTAGAGTGGGTCGACGTGAAGATCACCGTCCTGGTCGGAGGTGTCGGCGGAGCCCGATTCCTGCAAGGTGTCCGGCATCTGCTGGGTTCCACGCCCTTCCCCGCATCCGGGTCAGACCCGACCGAAAGCGGCAACTCGGTGACTGCTGTGGTCAACGTCGGTGACGACGCCTGGATGCACGGCGTACGCATCTGCCCCGATCTGGACACCTGCATGTACACCCTCGGCGACGGCATCGACACCGAGCGTGGGTGGGGACGGCAAGACGAGACGTGGAACGCCAAGGCCGAGCTGGCCGCCTACGGCGCCGACCCCGACTGGTTCGGCCTCGGCGACCGAGACCTGGCCACCCACCTCATCCGCACCCAGATGCTCGATGCCGGCTACCGGCTGTCCGACATCACCGCCGCGCTGTGCAAGCGGTGGCAGCCCGGTGTGCGCCTGCTACCGGTCACCGACGACCGCCACGAGACCCACGTCGTGGTCACCCGACCCACCGAGGTCGACCGGTCGGCACAGGAACCCGCCGACCCCGAGCAGGCCACGAGCGAGGGCTCAGACACCAAGGTGGCCATCCACTTCCAGGAGTGGTGGGTGCGCTACCGCGCCGGGATCACCACCCACGGATTCGCCCAGGTGGGTTCGGAAGACGCGCGCCCGGCACCCGGGGTCGTCGAGGCGATCGAGGACGCCGACGTGGTGCTGCTCGCGCCCAGCAACCCGGTCGTCAGCATCGGGGCCATCCTCAGCGTGCCAGGTATCCGGGCCGCGCTGCGGGCCACCGCGGCTCCGGTGGTCGGGGTGTCGCCGGTCATCGGCGGCGCGCCCCTGCGTGGCATGGCCGACGAGTGCCTGTCGGTGATCGGCGTCCCCACCACCGCCGAAGCCGTCGGTGCCCACTACGGCGCACGAGCCCACGCGGGCCTCCTCGACGGATGGCTCATCGCCCCCGAGGACACCGCCCACATCCCTGGCGTGGCCACGGGTTGCGCTCCGCTGCTGATGAGTTCACCCGCAGCGACCGCGCAGATGGTGCGCGATGCCTGTGCCCTGGTCGGAGTCGACACACCGGAGGTGGACAACTCGTGACAACTGCACGCGAGTCGCCCCGCGACCATGCCGTCGAGTCGCCCCGCGACCATGCCGTCGAGTCGATCACCATCGTCGCGGTGAACGGCCTGCCGCGGTTCGCCCCGGGCGACGACATCGCCGCTGCGCTCCTCGCCGCCCATCCCGACCTCCGCGACGACGACGTGGTGGTGGTCACCAGCAAGATCATCTCGAAGGTCGAAGGCCGGATGATCACCGCGCCGGATGATCCCGACGAGCGGGATGCGTTGCGCCGCAAGCTTGTCGAACAAGAGTCAGTTCGGGTGCTGGCCCGCAAGAACCGCACGCTCATCACCGAGAACGCGCTGGGCATCGTGCAGGCTGCGGCCGGGATCGACGGCTCCAACGTCGACACCGATCAGCTGGCACTGCTGCCCATCGACCCCGACGCCAGCGCCCGCGCCCTGCGTACGGCTCTGGCCGAGCAGGCGGGCGTGCAGGTGGCGGTCGTGGTCACCGACACGATGGGTCGAGCCTGGCGGAACGGTCAGATCGATGCGGCGATCGGCGCCGCCGGGATCGCGGTGTCGCACCCCTACGAGGGGGCCGTGGACCGACACGGCAACGAGCTGGTGGTCACCGACATCGCCATCGCCGACGAGATCGCCGCAGCCGCCGACCTGGTGAAGGGCAAGTTGGGCGAGACGCCGATCGCGGTGATCAGAGGCCTACGACCCCGCGACAACGGTTCGGCCGCCACCGATCTCGTCCGCGCGGGCGAGGAGGACCTGTTCTGGCTCGGTACCGCCGAGGCCATCGATCTGGGTCGGCGCCAAGCGCTGCTGACCCGACGATCGGTGCGCCGCTTCGCCACCACCCCGGTCGACCCGCAGCTGCTGACCGACGCATTCGCCGAAGCACTCACCGCACCAGCGCCCCACCACACCCACCCGGTGCGGTTCGTCTGGGTCCGCGACTCCACGCGCCGGGTACTACTGCTCGACGCCATGGCGCAACGCTGGCGCGAGCACCTACGCACCGACGGGCGGTCGGCCGATTCCATCGATCGGCGAGTGGCCCGGGGGCGATTGCTCTACGACGCACCCGAATTGGTCATCCCCATGCTCACCCTCGACGGCGCCCACGACTACCCCGACACCGAACGCGCCACCGCCGAGCACACGATGTTCACCGTCGCGGTGGGCGCCGCCGTACAGGGGCTGCTGGTGGCCCTGTCGGTGCGCGGGGTGGGTAGTTGCTGGGTGGGTTCGACCATCTTCGCCCCCCATCAGGTGACCACTCACCTCGACGTACCCGCTGACTGGGAGCCGTTGGGGGCCATCGCCATCGGCTATCCCGACGCTGATGCGGTCAGCAGCGACCGCCCCGCAGATGCATCACTGCGACCACCTGCCGACACCACGGATATGGTCCACATCCGTTGAGCGAGCAGACACTTCACGACTCGGCCGTGGCGCTGCTGTCGCAGTGGGCGGTCCCAGACATCGCCACCGACGCCATCCGGCACACGATGTTGGCGTTCCTGGCCGCGCGCCCGGACGCGTGTCTGCGGTCCTGTACACCGGGGCATCTGACGGCCTCGACGCTCGTCCTCGATCACACCCGCACCCACGCGCTGCTCACCCTGCATCCGCGGGTGGGGTCGTGGATCCAGCTCGGTGGCCACTGCGAGGAATCCGACGCCACCATCGCTGCGGCCGCCCACCGGGAAGCCGTCGAGGAGTCCGGGATCAGCCACCTGACCATGTCGGCTGATCCCGTTGCGCTGCACACACATCCGATCACCTGCTCGTTGGGAGTGCCCACCCGACACCTCGACGTGCGGTTCGTCGCCATCACCGACCCCACCCTCGACGGATCGGTGCCCCCGGTGGTGTGCAGCGACGAGTCGGTGGACCTGCGCTGGTGGCCGGTGCACGCGCTGCCTGATGACGACTGCGCGCCCGAGATGGACGTGCTGGTGCGGGCGGCGCTGCGCGCCACCGAGCCGGCCGGCTGAGGCGTCGTCGCCGGCGTTCGGGGTGGCGCCGGCCCCACTCAACCCAGGCGGATGCCCTTGCCGACGGCCACCACGCCACCGGCGCTGATGGCGAACCGGGCTCGATCCCGCTCGGGTTCCACCCCGAGGATCTCCCCCGGACCCACGACGACGTTCTTGTCCAAGATGGCCTTGCGTACCACCGCACCCCGGCCGATGCGTACGCCGGGCATCAGGACACTGCCCTCCACGGTGGCCCCCTCCTCGATGATCACGTTCGAGCTGAGCACCGAATTGCGCACCGTCGCAGCCGAGATGATCGAGCCCGCACCCACCACCGACTCCTGGGCCAGCCCACCGTGTACGAATTTCGCCGGGGCCAGGTTCTCTGCGGCCCCGCGAATGGGCCAGCGTCGGTTGTAGAGGTTGAACACCGGGTGCACCGACACCAGGTCCATGTGGGCGTCGTAGAAGGCGTCGAGGGTCCCCACGTCGCGCCAGTAGCCTTTGTCGCGTTCGGTGGCCCCGGGGACCTCGTTGTCGGCGAAATCGTAGACAAAGGCCTCGCGACGTGCGACGAAGGCCGGGATGATGTCGCCACCCATGTCGTGGTCGGAGTCGCTGTCCTCGGAGTCGGCGCGGATCGCCTCCACCAGCGCCGAGGTGGTGAACACATAGTTGCCCATCGAGGCGAACGTGGCCTCGGGGTCATCGGGCGTTCCGGGCGGATCCTTCGGCTTCTCCAGAAACCCGGTGATGAGCCCGGATTCGTCGGAGTCGATGCATCCGAACGCGGTGGCCTCGCTGCGGGGCACCCGAATGCCGGCCACGGTGACCGCAGCGCCCGAGGCGATGTGGGCGTCGACCATCTGTTCGGGATCCATGCGGTACACGTGGTCGGCGCCGAAGACGACGATGTAGTCGGGTTCCTCGTCGTAGACGAGATTGAGTGATTGGAAGATCGCATCCGCGCTTCCGGTGTACCAGCGCGGCCCCAGCCGCTGCTGCGCGGGCACCGGGGTGATGTATTCGCCGTTGAAACCCGACATCCGCCAGGTCTGCGAGATGTGTCGGTCCAGTGAATGCGACTTGTACTGGGTCAGGACGCACAGTCGTTGGTATCCGGCGTTGACCAGGTTGCTCAGCACGAAGTCGATCAATCGGTATGCGCCGCCGAACGGCACGGCCGGCTTGGCCCGATCCATCGTCAAGGGGTAGAGGCGTTTTCCCTCGCCGCCGGCGAGCACGATCCCGAGCACGTGCGGCTGTGATCTCACCCTGCCAACCTATCCGCCGCAGGCATTCGTGGCCACAGGTTGGCCACTTTGCTTGGCGCAGAGCATCGCCCGGGACTAGCGTCGAGTGATGCGAGTGGCGATGATGACGCGCGAATACCCGCCGGAGGTGTACGGAGGCGCAGGAGTCCACGTCACCGAGTTGGTTCGACACCTGGCCTCGCTGGCCTCGGTCGATGTCCACTGCATGGGCGCACCGCGTGACGGGGTGGCGGTCTACGTCCCCGATCCGGCCCTCGACGGCGCCAACGCCGCCCTGACCACCTTGTCCAGCGAGCTGCGGATGGTGGCCGGTGCGTCGGCGGCCGACATCGTGCACTCCCACACCTGGTACACGGGGCTGGCCGGACATCTGGCCGCCGAGCTGTACGGGGTGCCGCATGTGCTGACCGCGCATTCGTTGGAACCCCGGCGGCCCTGGAAAGCCGAGCAACTCGGCGGTGGCTATCGCATCTCGAGTTGGTCTGAGCGCACCGCCGTCGAACACGCCGACGCGGTGATCGCGGTCAGCGCCGGGATGCGAGCCGACGTCTGTGACGCCTACCCACGCCTGGACCCGTCTCGAGTCCACGTGGTGCGCAATGGAATCGACACGAATGCCTGGTCCCCCGTCATCGATCCGTTCGGTCCGGAATCGGCGTTGACGACCCTCGGCGTCGATCCTGACCGGCCGGTGGCCGCCTTCGTGGGCCGCATCACCCGGCAAAAAGGCGTGGCGCACCTGGTGGCCGCGGCCCATGGCTTTCACCCCGACCTGCAGCTGGTGTTGTGTGCGGGTGCCCCCGACACCCCGGAGATCGGCGCACAGATCGCGGCTGCCGTTGCCGAGCTGTCAGCGACCCGCGCCGGGGTGCACTGGGTCCAGCAGATGCTCCCACTACCTCGCGTACGCGAGATCCTCAGCGCAGCAACAGTTTTTGTGTGTCCATCCATCTACGAGCCACTCGGTATCGTCAACCTCGAGGCCATGGCGTGCGGCACGGCCGTGGTCGCCTCCGATGTCGGAGGCATCCCCGAGGTCGTCGTCGACGGCGTCACCGGAGCCCTGGTGCACTACGACGAGTCGGACCCGACCGGCTTCGAACGCGATCTCACCGAGGCAGTGAATCGCGTTGTTGCCGAACCAGATTCGGCGAAAGCGATGGGACGGGCGGGCCGTGAACGGGCGATCGCCGAGTTCTCCTGGGAGTCCATCGCCGAGCAGACCATGGCGGTCTACCGCAGCGCACTCGGATCGTCGGCGACTCGGTAGCTGCACACGGTCACCGACGCGGTGACATCCATCGTGTCCTCGAGTTCTGCAGCACGAGCGGTGATCTCGTCCGCCGTGAGATGGTGGGCTGAGGGCCCCATGGCGACCAGATCCTTCGCGGTGTCGCGGTCGACGGAGATGACGAACTCCACCAGGGTGCGTTCGGTGCGCACAAACGTGCCCGCGAAACTGTTGCCGATGCGCTCGGGTTTGCCCGGATCCACCCCGATCATCCCCATCGGGTCGATCAACTCGGCGAGGTGACGCGGGGTCGGTGAGACCACCACCAGCACCCCGCCCGGGGCCAGCACTCGGGCGAACTCGGCCACGTTGCGCGGGGCGAAGACACTCAGGACGGTGTCCACGCAGGAATCGGCGATCGGGAGTCGCTTCCAGGCGTCGGCCACGACCGCCCCGATCCGCGGATGGGCCCGGGCCATAGCTCGCGCGCAGGTCTTCGACAGGTCCAGGCCCACGCCGCGCGCCGACGGAGCACCCGATGAAACGCAGCGCTGCAGGTAGTGACCCGTTCCGGCACCGACGTCGAGGAACACCCGGCCCACCCCGGCCGCCACCACGGCGGCATCGATGTCGCCGTAGTGTCGGGCGCCGAGCACCCGCTCGCGCGCCGACACCATCTCGGAGGTATCCGACCTCAAGGCCGGATTGTGCCCGGAGAGCAACGACACATAGCCCTGCCGGGCGACATCGAACAAATGCCCGCGATCGCACAACAACCCGTGCAGCCCACGGCCCGGCAGCTCGCCCCCGTCGTCCCCGTCGGGATACAGCTGCCCGTGGCAGACGGGACAGGCCAGCAGATCCAGGATCGTCGACAGCATCAGCTGACCGGCGGCGATCCCACGAGGATCCCGATCAGCCGGCTACGACGCCGCGCAGTTCCTCACCGAGGGCTGCGGCCTCGTCGGCAGTCAGTTCCACGACAAGGCGGCCACCGCCTTCGATGGGGATACGCACAACGATCCCGCGACCCTCCTTGGCTGCTTCGAGGGGTCCATCGCCGGTCCGTGGCTTCATCGCCGCCATGTCAAGTGCTCCTTTCAGACCGTCGCCGCATGCGGGCGCCGCCTGATTCTAGTGGTCAGGTGTCAATGCCTCTGGGGACAGCAACGACCAGGACTCGATTCAACAACGACCATGATACGGGTCACCGGACCTCGGGCTGCGTTCCATCCTTTTCCGGAAGCGAGAAGTCGTTCGCATCACGCCCCTGCAGGTCGCCCACCACGGTGCGCAGCTCGTCGATCTCGCGCGCCAACTTCTCCAGCACCCAATCCACCTCGGACTGTTTGTAGCCGCGCAGCACCACCGCCAAGCGCACCGAACGCACATCCGCGCCGGTGATGCCCGCCCGCGGGAGCCGGGTCAACGTGGTTCCGCGCGGTGTCGGCGGCAGTTCTTCGCCGCGGCCGAACACAAACCACGCCACCGTGAAGACCAACGCCACCACGGCGACCATGACCAGCAAGTACAGCAGCAGTGTCAGCACGCCTCGATCATCGCAGATCAGACCGACCGGACAGGTCGGGCACGGCGGCGGCGCACCGTAGACCGACCGCGAGGTGGGTCAGGAAGCGCGCACGGAGGTGGGTACCCGCGGTCGTAGCGTGTCCATCGCCGGACGATCGGTGAGATACACCTCGGTCGTGTGGGGTGTGAACGAGCCGTCGCTCTCGGCGGTGAACTGCGTCAGCCCCACCCCCGAGTCGACGATCCCGCAGCGCCGCATCAGGGTGCCCACGATCTGCCTGCTCATGACGCCGAGCTCGATGAGTGGACGGTTGCGGTGAGTCCGCACGCCCAGGTTGACCTGTCCGATCCCGGCCATCCCGTACCGGTCGAACGTGTCGACCAGCAGACCGATCTCGACGCCGTACCCGGGTGCGAAGGGCACTGCGGCCAGCAGCTCACGGGTCCCTGCGTACTCGCCGCCCAGCGGTTGCAGGACTGCGGTCAGCTCCGGCTTGAGCGAGGCCAACAGGGGTCGGGCGACCAACTCGGTGACGCGGCCGCCGCCGTTGGGATCCTGGGCGCCGCCGGTGCGCAGCGGCCGCCGGTAGTAGCCCTTGACCAGCTGGATCTCGTCGTTGACCAGCAACGGGCCCAGCAGTTTGGGCACGAACATCGGATCAGGATCGATCAGGTCGGAGTCGACGAAGGCGATGAGGTCGCCGGTGGTGGCGGCGATGGAACGCCACAGCACCTCGCCTTTGCCCTTGACCGGTGAGAGTTCCGGTACGGCCTGCTCCCGGCTGACGACCCGGGCGCCGGCCGCGGTGGCCACCTCGGCGGTGGCGTCGGTCGAACCGGAGTCCAACACGATCAGCTCGTCGACGAGGGTGCCCAACAACGGTTTGATCGAGGCGATCACGTCGCCGACGGTCTCTTCCTCGTCAAGGGCGGGCAGCACCACCGACACGGTGCGGCCACGTTTGGCGGCCACCAGCTCGTCGACGGTCCAGGTGGGTTGCTCGAAGGTGTGCGACACCGACCACTGGTCGGCGTCGGTGGCCGCCGGAGCGGGCCAGATCTGCGTGCCGCGTCGGGGTGCCGAGACCGACGGGTTGTGGGCGGACGAGCTGTGACTGGTCATGCGAGTCCCCTGACTGTTCGTTCAGGCGGTCTGGTCCCCGCGATCGCGGCGACCATGTCGACCACCCGACGGGTGGCTGCCACCTGGTGGACGCGGAACACTCGAGCCCCCTGCTGGGCTGCCAGTGCTGTCGCGGCCAAGGTGCCTTCCAACCGTTCTTCCAGGCCTACCCCCAGAGTCTCGCCGATGAAATCCTTGTTGCTCAGCGCCATCAGCACCGGCCAGCCCGTATTAACGAGATTGTTCACGTGGCGTAACAAGGCGAGCCCGTGATGGGTGTTTTTCCCGAAGTCGTGGGTGGGGTCGATGAGGATTGAGTCCGGTGCCACCCCGACCTCGCGGGCCCGCTGCGCGGCTGCGGTGACCTCGCGGACCACCTCGGCGACGACGTCGTGGTAGCGAACCCGATGCGGACGAGTACGCGGCATGGCGCCCCCGGTGTGCGAACACACGATGCCCGCACCGCATTCGGCGGCCGCCACCACCAGCTCGGGGTCGTGTCCGGCCCAGGTGTCGTTCACCAGGTCGGCACCGACACCACACGCCACGCGGGCCACCTCGGCCCGCCAGGTGTCGACGCTGATGATCAGATCCGGGTAGGCGGTACGGACCCACTCGATGAACGGGACCACCCGGTCGATCTCCTCGGCGGTGTCGACCACCACGCCGGGGCCGGCCTTGACCCCGCCCACGTCGACGAGGTCGGCGCCCTCGGCCACCACCTGATGCACCCGCTGCATCGCGGCCTCGTCGGTGAAGCTGGCACCCCGGTCGTAGAACGAGTCGGGCGTGCGGTTGACGATCGCCATGACCAGCGCCCGTCCGGAGTCGACCGGACGTCCGCACAGAGTGGGCAGCCGGCTCGGCAGTGATGTCGTCACACCTCAACCGTAGCGGTCGCCTACAGCACGACCGCTCAGTTGCGCGGCGCCCTGGCCTCGGCGACGTCGCTCGGATACTCGGGGTAGAACGGCACGTATCCCTTGCTCCGCCCAGCCAGTACGTACAGCGGATCGGAGCCCACCGCGGTGTAGCCCTGTTCGCGCAGTTCCACCTTCATGGTCTTGAAGGTGGAGGTCTGCTCGAGTTGGTCGACGATGCGCACGAACAGCGGGACCGCGTAGTTGGGCAGCGATGCATAGAGCTGGGCCGCGAGCTGCTGCCCGTCGAGTTCGGTGCCCTCGGCGATGGTGACCGCCGCCATGCCGGCCTTGCCGTCACACCCGGGTACCTCCACGCCGTAGACCACCGACTGATTGACCGCCGACGCCGAATCCAAGGCGCCCTCGACCTCGGTGGTGGCCACGTTCTCGCCCTTCCAGCGGAACGTGTCGCCGAGCCGGTCGACGAACGCGACATGAGAGAAGCCTTGGTCGCGCACCAGGTCGCCGGTGTTGAACCAGCGATCGCCGTCCTTGAACGCGTTGGTGACGACCTTCTTGGCGGTCGCCTCGGCGTCGGTGTAGCCGTCGAACGGCACGTGCTCATTGATCTCGGAGATCAGCAGGCCCGGCTCGCCTTTGCGCACCACCCGCACCCGGCCGTCGCTGCCGCGCAGCGGGCCACCGGTCTCGCCGTCGTACTCGACGATCTTGTAGGGCAGCGGCGAGAACCCGGCGGTGCGGTCGACGTTGAAGACGTTGATGAACGCGAGGTTGGCCTCACTGGCGGAGTAGAACTCGACAACTCGCTCGATGCCGAATCGCTCGGTGAATTCGTCCCAGATCTCCGCGCGCATCCCGTTGCCCACCGCGATGCGTACATCGTGGGCGCGGTCGGTCGGTTTGGCCGGTTGGGCCAGCAGGTAGCGGCAGATCTCGCCGATGTAGCAGAACGCGGTGGCCCGGTTGGTGATGACCTCGTCCCAGAACCGCGACGCCGAGAACTGTCGTCCGATCGCCATGCAGGCCCCTGACCCGAGGACCGCTCCGAGCGACACCGACAGCGCGTTGTTGTGGTAGAGCGGCAGCGACACGTACATGGTGTCGTCGCGGCGCAACCGCACGCCCATGCCACCGATGCCGGACATGTTGGCCAGCCACCGGAAATGCGACATGACGCTGGCCTTGGGCAACCCGGTGGTGCCGGAGGTGAAGATGTAGAACGCCACCGTCTTCGCGGGCAAGGTCGCGGTGACGGCGGGGTTGTCCTCCGACAGCCCGGTCGACTGCGCATCAAGCGCATCGAAGTCGAGCACCTCGGCCGGCACCGATTCGGGACCCACGGAGTCCAGCGCCTCGCGGGCGCCTGGATCGAGGATCAACACGTTCGAGCCGAGGATCGAGAAGCTGTGCTCGAGCACGTGGCCGCGCTGGTTGTAGTTGATCATCCCGGCCACGGCCCCGAGCTTGACGGTGGCGAGCATGGCCAGCAGCGTCGTCGGATCGTTCTTGGCCAGGATCGCGACCACGTCGCCGGTCCGGATCCCTTTGGACTCCAACAACGACGCGTACCGGTTGACCCGCCGATTGCATTCTCCGTACGAGAGCGAACGACCCTCGAACCGAATGAACGGGCGCTCTGGATGCTTCGCGGCGCGGTGGGCGAACACCGCGCCCATGGTGGTGGTCGCCGTCGGCTTGCGAGTCAGCAGGCCGGGCGCGTGCTTGACGATCGCAGGTAGGTCGGGAGCCAAGCCGATGACGCCCTTCGCGAGTTCGGTCACGCCGACGCTACGTCGGGTTTCAGTAGTCACTCATGCTCCCTTGCCTATGGTTGATCGCGACGGAGGTTACCGCCTTGGGCAATGTCTCCGGGTGACCGCACCGTGTTACCCGCCGGCGGCCAGGGTGACCGCGTGGTCCACCGATTCGACCACCACCAGTCGCTGCAGCGCTGCCGACGACACGAACCCCGCCTCTCGGAGCTGAGCCAACCACTCGAGTAGAGGTCGATAGAACCCGAACGGGTCGAGCAGGATCACCGGCTTGTCGTGCATGCCCAGGTACCCGCCGGTCCAGGTCTCGAACAGTTCCTCGAGGGTGCCGATCCCTCCGGGCAGCGTGATGAAGCCGTCGGCACGGTCGTCCATCTGCTGTTTGCGCTGCCGCATGGTGTCGGTGACCACCAACTCGTCGGCGTCGATGTCGGCCACCTCGCGTTCGACCAGCGCGGTCGGGATGATGCCGACAGTGTGCCCGCCTGCCGATCGAGTCGCTCGCGCCACCGCGCCCATCATCGACACGTTGCCGCCCCCGGAGACCAGGGTGTGTCCCGCCGCTCCAAGCGCCTCGCCGACCTGCTGCGCCAACCTCAGGTAGCGCTCCTCGACCGGACCCGATGCGCAGTAGACGCAGATCGCACTCATCGGGTGCCCTCGACCGCCTCGGCTCGCGCAGCCTCCTCGGCGCGGGCACGCGCGGCTTCGGACTCCACGACGATGGCCACCGCCTCGTCCACGCTGTCGGTCACCTGCACCAGGGCGACGTCGGATCGCGAGACGGTGCCCGCGGCGACCATCGACGTGGAGATCCAGTCGAGAAGTCCCGACCAGAAGTCCACCCCGATGAGCACGATCGGGAACCGGGTCACCTTGCGCGTCTGCACCAGAGTGAGCGCCTCGAAAAGTTCATCCATCGTCCCGAACCCACCGGGCAGACAGATGAAGGCTTGGGCGTACTTGACGAACATCGTCTTGCGGGCGAAGAAGTAGCGGAAGTTGACGCCGAGGTCCACCCATTCGTTGAGGCTCTGCTCGAACGGCAACTCGATTCCCAGTCCGATGGAGTGGCCACCCGCGTCGGCTGCGCCCCGGTTGGCGGCCTCCATGATCCCAGGCCCGCCGCCGGTGATGACCGCGTACCCGGCGCGCACCAGTGCGGCTCCGAGCTCCACGCCCTGGGCGTACACCGGGCTGTCGTGGGGGATGCGCGCTGATCCGAAAACGCTTACGGCCCTTGTCACCTCGGCCATCGCGTCGAATCCGGCCACGAACTCGGACTGGATGCGCAACACCCGCCAGGGATCATGGTCGACATGGTTGGCGTGCCGGCGAGCCTCGGCCTGCGCGGTCACGGCCACCGTGTCGAGCAGTCGCCGATCGGTGGTCAGTTCCATGCGCCGGGGGTCGGCGCGAAACCGGGTGGGCCCGGAGTAGCAAAGCGGGTCGTCATGCGAGGCGTACGTGGCGTTCTGGTGTTCGTCGGAGGACACGCCACGACGGTAGTCGACCGACCCCGGGGCCTCGGCCGGGCGTTCAGGCCGGCGTGGGCGGGGTGGCCAGATAGCGACGCAGCATCTGCGTCACCTCGGTGATCTGTGCTGTGGGCACCCGCTCGTCACGCTTGTGCGCCAGGCTCGGATCACCAGGTCCGAGGTTGACCGCTGGGATCCCGAGAGCGGCGAACCGGGCCACATCAGTCCACCCGAACTTGGCCCGAAATCTGTTGTCGGCCACAGCCACCAGCGCGGCGGCAGCGGGTTGCGTCAGCCCGGGCAGCGCACCGGGCGCCGAGTCGGTGACCTCCATCGTCACCACGCCGCCCTCGAGATGCTCGGCGAACACCTCTCGCAGGTGCGCCTGCGCATCGGCTTCGGACCGATCTGGTGCGTACCGGAAGTTGACGTCGACAGCGGCCTCGTCGGGGATGACGTTGCCGGCCACCCCACCGGCCACCGACACCGCCGAAAGCCCCTCGCGGTACTCACAGCCGTCGATGTCCACCCGGCGTGGTTCGTAGGCGGCCAACGTTGCCAATACGCCGCCGAGTTTGTGGATGGCGTTGTCCCCCATCCACGCTCGCGCCGAGTGCGCCCGCACCCCGGTGGTCGACAGACGAATCCGCATGGTGCCCTGACACCCCGCCTCGATCTGCCCGCCGGTGGGCTCACCGAGGATCGCCACGTCGCCCCGGAGCCACTCGGGACGTTCCCGCTCGATGACGCCGAGACCGTTGTGGACCGCAGCGATCTCCTCGCAGTCGTAGAAGATCAGTGTCAGGTCGTGGGCCACGTCGGTCATCGTGGCGGCCAGGTGCAAGAACACCGCGTCACCGGACTTCATGTCGACGGTGCCGCAGCCGTGCAGCACCTCACCGTCGAGAGGATCGGTGGTGCGATGGCTCGGGACGTTGTCGGCGATGGGGACGGTGTCGAGGTGCCCGGCCAGGATGACCCGGGAGGGCAGTCCGCGATTCGTCCGCGCCAGCACCCGATTGCCGTCGCGCAGTACCTCGAACCCGGTGGTCTGGGTTCGTAGGGCGTGTTCAACGGCATCGGCGATGCGCGCCTCGTCGTGCGACTCGCTGGCGATGTCGACCAGCGCCGCGGTCAGGTCGATCGGATCAGCGCTCAGGTCGAGGACAAGCGGGCTCATGGAATCTCACGCTAGTGCAGCGTGGGAATCCTAGGCTGGCGATCATGCCCCAGCCCCGCGTTGCCGGATTGTCGATCGTGGTCACCGACATGGCCCGTGCCTTGGCCTTCTACCGGATGTGTGGGGTGGACACACCGGCCTCGGCCGATGCCCAGCCGCATGCGGAATCGGTTCTGCCCGGCGGCTTTCGACTGATGTTCGACACGGTCGAGGTGATCCGATCGTTTCAGCCGGGGTGGCAGGCACCCAAGGGCGGCCACCGCGCCGCATTGGCGCTCGACTGCGGCCGGCCCACGGAGGTTGATGCGCTGCACCAGCAGTTGGTCGCCGCCGGACACCACAGCGAGATGGCGCCTTTCGATGCGTTCTGGGGTCAGCGGTACGCAATCGTGGCCGACCCCGATGGCAACCCGGTCGACCTGTTCGCAGCACTGGACTGAGCGACCGGACCATCCCGGTACAGTCGACAACCGTGACTGCCGCATCAGCAATCGGAATCGCCACCATCACCGACACCGGCCAGGTGCTCGACACCTGGTATCCCGCACCCGAACTGACCGGTTCCGGCGCGGCGGGGACCACCCGGCTCGACGGTGACGACATCCCCGCCGAACTCGCCGATCTGGTGGGCAGCGACTCGGCCCGCGCGGTCTCGACGGTGGCGGTACGCACCGAGATCGTTGATCTCGCCGACGCACCGATCGACGCACATGACGCCTACCTGCGGCTGCACCTGCTCTCGCACCGCCTCATCGCCCCGCACGGGGCAAACATGGACGGGGTCTTCGGACTGCTGACCAATGTGGTGTGGACCAATCACGGCCCGTGCGCGGTGGAGGGTTTCGAGACCACCCGTGCGCGACTGCGTTCGCGAGGGCAGGTGACCGTCTACGGGATCGACAAGTTTCCGCGGATGGTGGATTACGTTGTGCCGTCCGGGGTTCGGATCGCCGAGGCCGACCGCGTGCGCCTCGGTGCCCACCTGGCGGTAGGCACCACGGTGATGCATGAGGGTTTCGTCAACTTCAACGCAGGCACCCTGGGGACCTCCATGGTGGAGGGCCGGATCTCGGCGGGCGTGGTGGTGGGCGACGGCTCGGATGTGGGTGGTGGCGCATCGATCATGGGCACGCTCTCCGGCGGTGGCACGCAGGTGATCTCGCTGGGTCAGCGCTGCCTGCTCGGTGCGAACTCCGGCTGCGGCATCTCCCTCGGCGACGACTGCGTGATCGAGGCCGGCCTCTACGTGACCGCAGGCACCAAGGTCACCGCCCCCGACGGCAGTGTGGTCAAGGCCCGCGACCTGTCGGGCACGAACAACCTGTTGTTCCGGCGCAACTCGACCAGCGGCGTGGTGGAGGTGGTGCCGTGGAAGGGCACGGGCGTCGAGCTCAACGCCGCCCTGCACGCCAACGACTGACGCTCGGCGGGCGGTTGGCGCTGGCGTGTCAGTCCAGCGACAGGCGCGCTGCGGCAGCGGCGATACGTTCGTCGGTGGCGGTCAGCGCCATCCGGACATGCTGGGCGCCGACCGGCCCGTAGAACTCGCCCGGTGCGACCAAGATCCCCCGCTGCGCCAACCAGTCGACGGTGTCGCGGCAGGCCTCGTCCCGACTCGCCCACAGGTAGAGCCCGGCCTGCGAGTGGTCGATCCGAAATCCGGCGTGGCTCACCGCCGTGGAAAGCACGACTCGGCGATCGCAGTACCGTTTGCGTTGCGCTGCAAGGTGATTGTCATCGTTGAGCGCCGCAGTCATCGCAGCCTGGATGGGAAACGGGACGATGAGTCCGGCGTGTTTGCGTACGGCCAGCAACTCGCCGATCAACGCCGGGTCACCTGCGAAGAACCCGGCCCGGTAGCTCGCGAGGTTGGAGATCTTCGACAGTGAGTGCACCGCCAACAGTCCGCGGGGGTCTCCTTCGCAGACGCGCGGATCGAGGATGGACACCGCTTCGACGTCCCACGCCAGCCCGAGATAGCACTCGTCGGAGACGACGATGACCCCGCGTTCGCGAGCCCAGCTGACCACCTTGCGCAGATGCTCGACGCCGAGCACCGCTCCGGTCGGGTTGCTCGGCGAGTTGAGAAAGATCAGGGCGGGATTGGCCGGTCCCAGCGCCACGGTCGAGTCCGCCCGCACGATCTGCGCACCGGCCAGCAGCGCGCCCACCTCGTAGGTGGGGTACGCCGCCTCCGGGATGACCACCAGGTCGCCGGATCCGATGCCCAGCATTGCCACCACCGAGGCGATGGCCTCCTTGGTGCCGATGACCGGCAGCACCGCCTCGGCGCCCAGCGCGATCACCCCGTAACGGCGGGTCAACGCCGCCGCGGCAGCTTCTCGCAACGACTCGGTGCCGGCGGTGGTCGGGTAGCCGGAGAAATCCGAGGCGTGCGCCAGTGCCTCGCGAATCAGCGCGTCGACCGGGTCGACGGGGGTTCCCACCGAGAGGTCGACGATGCCGTCGGGGTGCGCAAGCGCGCGAGTCTTGGCGTGCGCCAACGAGTCCCACGGAAAGTCGGGCAGTGCGGCGCTGACCGGACGACGGCCGGAGCGGCCTCGCGCGCCACGGTCGTCCCCCTGCACGGCGACCGGTCGGCTCACTCTTCGTGGTTCATCGGCGGGAGGTTCTTCACGAACTCCGGGTCGTTAGCGGTCTTGCCCACCTTGCCCGCGCCGCCCGGCGAACCCAGCGAGTCGAAGAAGTCGACGTTGGCCTTGACGTAGGGCTCCCACTCGTCGGGCACGTCGTCCTCGTAGAAGATGGCTTCCACCGGGCACACCGGTTCGCAGGCGCCGCAGTCGACACACTCGTCGGGTTGGATGTAGAGCATCCGCTCACCCTCATAGATGCAGTCCACCGGGCATTCCTCGACGCACGCCCGATCGAGCAGGTCCACACACGGCTCAGCGATGATGTACGTCAACTCGGTCTCCTTCACTCCTGCGCGTCGGGGCCGGGCGCGCGCGCTGTCGTGGGCAGATCTCGTTTCCACGGACCCCGAAGGACAAGTATCGGTCCCCGACCTCGATGGGGCCAAACCGGGGCGCACCGAGGTGCAAGGCTGCGCGCCCGCGACACGCCGGGCGACCGAAAATCCGGACTTGCTGAGCAAAAGCAGCGATCACATCCGACACTTCTTGGCATGCACATCGCCGTCGGGATCCTCGGTCTGCTCGTGTTCCTGCTGCTGGCCTGGATTCCCAGCAACAACCGCAAAGCCGCGGTCGGCAAGCTCCCATGGATCGCGCTGATGGTCGTCATCCAGTTCGGGCTCGGGCTGCTGTTCTTGCACACCTCGGTGGGCAAGACCGTGATCAACGGCATAAAGGACGGGTTCGGTCACCTGCTGACCTACGCCGGGGAGGGTACGAAGTTCGTCTTCGGCGACCTCGCCACGATCGGCCCCAACGGCGGTCCGTTCCTACTGACGGTGCTGATGCCGATCGTGTTCATCTCAGCCCTCATCGGAATCCTGCAGTACACGAAGATCCTGCCCATCGTGATCACCATCCTGGGCACTCTGCTGTCAAAGGTGAACGGCTTGGGCAAGCTGGAGTCCTACAACTCGGTGGCCTCTGCCCTACTGGGTCAGTCCGAGGTGTTCATCTCGGTCAAGAAGCTGCTCCCAGTCATCCCGCCTCAGCGCATGTACACCCTCGCCGCCTCGGCCATGTCGACGGTGTCGGCCTCCATCCTCGGCGCCTACATCCAGCTCATCGACGCCAAATTCGTCATCACCGCCATCGTGTTGAACCTGTTCGGCGCCTTCATCGTGGTGTCGCTGATCAACCCGTACACAGTGCCCGCTGACGACGAGATCGACCGCAACCCCGGCGGCGTGGACGCCCCGATCTCCAAGCGCGCCGCCGCCGAGAGTGATGCGACCAAGGGCGACGCAGTCGACTCCGATGACGACTACGTGGCGCCCACCAAACCGTCGTTCTTCGAGGTGCTCGGCGAGTACATCCTCGACGGTTTCCGGGTGGCGTTCACCGTGGCGGCCTTCCTGATCGGTTTCATCGCGTTGATCGCCATGCTCAACGGCATCTTCTCGGGCCTGTTCAACGGGACCACGTTCCAAGACGTGCTCGGCCACGTCTTCGCCCCACTGGCCTGGCTGACCGGCATCCCGTGGGACGAGGCAACCGAGGCAGGCAAGTTCATGGCCACCAAACTGGTCAGCAACGAGGTGGTGGCCATGCTGCAGCTCACCGAAGGCGATCAGGACCTCTCGGCGCGCACCGTTGCCATCGTGTCGACGTTCCTGGTGTCGTTCGCCAACTTCTCCTCGATCGGCATCATCGCCGGCGCCGTGCGCAGCCTCAACCGCAAGCAGGGCGCGGTGGTCGCCCGGTTCGGTCTGCGGCTGCTCTACGGCGCCACCCTGGTCAGCTTCATCAGCGCCACGGTCGTGGGATTCATCTACTGACCGCACCCCACCGGGTGCTCTTTCGATCACTGCGCTCACAACCCTGTTCTGGGCAGTCGGTCGGACGCACCCTGGATGCGTGATCCACCATCCGACCTCGCGGCGCTGTCGCAGCTGAGACCACCTGCTGCCGACGCACCTGCGACCGAAAGTCCGCCATGACCGCCATCCTCGAGCCCGCCACACCGTTGTCGTCTCCACTGCGCGTGCTGCCCACCCGCCTGCGCACCGCCGACCTGCTGCGTATCACCGACCAGACCGCTGCCGAAGTGCTTGACGGACGCCACGATGCGGTGTTGCCGCACGAGTGGGACGAGACCCGTCGATGGTCCACCCGCCTGCACGCCGACGACGACGTGGACGTGTGGTTGATCAGCTGGACCCCCGGCACCTCGACCGAACTACACGATCACGCCGGGTCGCTGGGAGCACTGACTGTACTGTCGGGCTCGCTCACCGAATATCGTTGGACCACTCAGGGTTTGCGCGACCGCGTCCTCGACGCCGGTGATCAGGCGGCGTTTCCCCTGGGCTGGGTTCACGATGTGATGCGCACCCCGAACGCGCCGATCACCGTCGATCCGACGCTGAGCGTGCACGCCTACTCACCGCCGTTGACCGCGATGTCGTACTACGAGGTGACTCCGGCGCAGAACCTGCGGCGCGTGCGTACCGAACTCACCGACGAGCCGGAGTGACTCGGGGCGCACACTCCGGTGCACACTGGGTGACCATGGACACGCCTCGCACCATCGACGACATCCTCGACCAGGCGCGGTCGCGCTTGGACCGGGTCACCGCCGACGCACTGCCTGCCGAAATCGCCGCCGGCGCCGTTGTGGTCGACATCCGGCCGGCCGCACAGCGGGCGCAGGAGGGCGATGTTCCCGGCGCCCTGGTCATCGAGCGCAACGTGCTGGAGTGGCGCTGCGACCCAGCGAGCGACGCCCGCATCCCCGAAGCGCTCGACCACGACGTGCGCTGGATCATCGTGTGCCAGCAGGGATATACGTCGTCGCTGGCGGCGGCGGCCCTGCACGATCTCGGCCTACATCGCGCCACCGATGTGATCGGCGGCCAGGAAGCGTTGCGCAAGAGTGGATTCGCGCCGCCGGCCTGATCTGTCGACGTCGTGTCCTTGCCCGCCGCGCCGCGCCGCGTCATCGTTGCACCCATGACAACCCGAAAGGCCGATCCCGCCACCATCGCGTGAGCGCCGCACCCGTCCAGCCCGCTGGACCCATCTCCCCCGAATTTACTCTGCACCGATTGCATGAACACCTGTGTTGCACAACAGGATCACCGCTTGACGAGGTGGGTCGATGCGCCGGTGGCCGGGAACCCACCGCGAGTGACACATGACAGCCCCGCGACCACGTCCTCGGTCATCCGCACCGGCATCTCAGACTCGCTACGCACCAGCCTGTACGACGGCGAGGCGGCCGCGATCCGCACTCTGCTGCCGCAGCCCCTCGGTGCGGTCACCTGGTACGGACAGCAAGAAGCCCACCACATCGCCTACCGCGACATCGCGCGTCGGGTGAGCTGCGCACGGTTCACACCACAGGACGACGAGATCCTCGACGTCCTGGTCACTCTCGCCGCCGCGACCGGATGGTGGTGGGCCTTCGACGACGTGTGCGTGATGGCGGATGGGGAGCCCGCGAACGGATCCTGCTGGTGGTGAACGGATCTGCCGAACGTGACGGTCATCGTCGTCGCTATGGCCTGCCGGTGCCAGAGTGGACCACCTCAGCTCTGCAGGCGGCGGGGTGGACCTACGGCATCAGTGGCGGCGACTACGCCGCATTGGCGCGTCGGACATGACTTCTTGCCCAACACATTTCATCCTCACGACACACGATCAGGTCGCCCTGGGCCTGTAGTCCATCGATGACGGGGATGGTCACCGAGCGATCGAGGTGATCGAGGACATCGAGGCAGGCAGCGCGAGCGTGGCCGTGGCACCGGTGTCGGCTCGATCCGGCTCGTGGCCGACTGAGTCGTGCCCACTCGACGCGGGTTTTCGGCACGCTCGACGCAGGTTTTCGGCACGCTCGACGGTCAGACGCGGACGGGCGCCTTGAGGGAGGCGACTACCGAATCGGTGGCGCGACGCAACGCCGAACGCTCGCCGAAGTAGCCGGCCACAGCGCCCACCACCGGCAGCTCGCCGAGGAACTTCCACGGCTGCTTGGGGGTGGGGCGGCTGGTCAACACGTCGGAGATCGACCGCAACAGACCCACCGTCTCGCGCACTGCCCGGATCACACCTCGCACCCCACCGGGCCGGGTGCGCCCGGTGGCGGCCACGGCCGCAGCGATCTCGGGCGCGGCCTCCACATCGGCCTTGCCCAGCAGGCGGCGCGAGTCGACGATGCGATCGCACAGCACGGCCACCAGCTGATCAGTCTGCAGGTACCGATCGTGTACCCCGTGCACCCGCTGGACCGCGCAGATGATGAACGCCTGCTGGGCGAAGCCGAGCAGATCGCGTAGCGGCAGCCGGTTGGCCAGCGCCCCGAACACCCCGGGGTAGGCGACCAGCACCGAGGTCAGCGACCCGATCCGCGACACCCACCAGTCGGTGCGCTGATCGAGACTCCACCGTTCCCAGGTGGCCGTGCCCGGCGATCCGGTGTGGTCGACGACGCAGGTCAACACCCCAGCCACCGTGTCCAGCACCGAGTCCCCCGCCTCTGGCCTGGCGAAGGTGGCCTTCTTCAGACCCAGCAGGTCGGTGTCCTCGAGTACGTCCAGCAGCGGGTTGATGACGCCGGTTGCGGTGTAGAGCACCCAGCTGATGTCGTGGTCGCTGATCGTGCGGCGGCCCATCGTTCGTCCTCTCCTGACGCGCGCAGCGTCACAGATCCAACCGATTCGTGTGTCTCAGGCGACCGACTCGCGGTGCGCGTGGACGGTGGTGCGTTCGCGGGCAGGGCGTCCGATGCCGTGGGCGATGGCCTGCAGCTGCGCCACCGATTTGGCCGACCCGTGTTCTGATCCGGCCATGCGCGAAATGGTCTCCTCCATCAACGTGCCACCCAGATCGTTGGCCCCACCTTGCAGCATCACCTGGGTTCCCGCATCACCGAGCTTCACCCAACTGGTCTGGATGTGATCGATCCGACCGTGCAACATCACCCGCGCCAACGCGTGCACCGCCCGATTGTCACGGTGGGTGGGCCCCGGTCGCGAGGCACCCGCCAGGTACAGCGGCGAGGACTGGTGCACGAACGGCAGCGGCACGAACTCGGTGAAACCACCGGTCCGATCCTGGATACCACGCAACACATTCAGGTGTGCCACCCAGTGATGGGGTGCGTCGACGTGGCCGTACATCATCGTCGAGCTCGACCGCAGACCCACCTCGTGCGCCGTGGTCACCACGTCGATCCAGGTTGCGGTGGGCAACTTGCCCTTGGTCAACACCCAGCGCACCTCGTCGTCGAGTATCTCGGCGGCGGTGCCGGGAATGGTGTCCAGCCCGGCTTCGCGCAGCGCGGTCAGCCACTCGCGCACACTCTGTCCCGATCGCGACGCACCGTTGACGATCTCCATGGGGCTGAAGGCATGCACATGCATCGAGGGCACCCGCGCCTTGACCGCTCGCACCAGATCGGCGTAACCGGTCACCGGCAACTCCGGGTCGATGCCGCCCTGCATGCACACCTCGGTCGCCCCGGCCACATGCGCCTCCCACGCACGGTCGGCCACCTCCTGCGCCGAGAGGGTGTAGGCGTCGGCGTCGCCTTTGCGCTGCGCGAACGCACAGAAGCGGCAGCCGGTGTAGCAGATGTTGGTGAAGTTGATGTTCCGGTTCACCACGTAGGTGACGTCGTCACCGACCACGGATGCGCGCAACGAATCAGCCAGCGCCACAAGCGCTTCTAGCTCCGGACCATCGGCCGTGGCCAGCGCCAGGTAGTCGGCATCGCTGCAGCCCGCTGGATCGGATTCGGCGTGCCGCAGCGCGTTCACTACGTCGGAGTCCAACCGTGGGCCCCTACGCGCGGCCGAATCATTGAGCGCCAGAACCTGTTCGCGCACGGTCTCCCAGTTACCGAAGGCGCTCCCGAGGTCACTGCGAGTGTCGGTGGCGCGGCCGTCGGTGTCGATGGCGGTGTGCAGATCCACCCGCCCGCTGGACTGCCAGTCCTCGTCGGGTTCTTGCCACGGTCGGCCCTGCGGGATGACATCGGCGGCCAGCCCGGTGTCGGGATCGGCCAGCGCCCGCACGTGCCCAGCCAGCCGAGGATCGATCCACGGCGAACCCGCCAACACGTACTGCGGCTGGGCCGCAACACGTTCGGTGAGGACATAGCCGGTGGCTGCGGTGATCTCGGCGAGGGCATCGAGGTTGGGCCAGGGCCGCTCGGGGTTGACGTGATCAGGGGTCAGGGGCGACACCCCGCCCCAGTCGTCCACGCCGGCGCCGATCAGCGCCGCACATTCCCTCGCCGACACCAGGTTCGGCGGGGCCTGGATCCGCATGGCCGGGCCGAGCAGGATGCGGGCGACCGCCACCGTGGCCAGGAACTCGTCGATGTCGGCGTCAGGCGTGGCGCTCATCGCGGTGTCAGGCTTGGCCCGGAAATTCTGGACGATCACCTCCTGGATGTGCCCGAACGCCTTGTGTGTGGCGCGAATCTCCAGCAGCGACTCGGCCCGCTCGGTCCGGTTCTCACCGATACCGACCAGGATCCCGGTGGTGAACGGCACCGACAGCCGACCCGCGTCGACCAGTACCCGCTTGCGTACGTCGGGATCCTTGTCGGGGCTGCCGTAATGGCATTCCCCCTTGTCGGTGAACAGCCGAGATGCGGTGGTCTCCAACATCATCCCCATCGACGGGGCCACCGGCTTGAGACGGGCGATCTCCTCCCAGCTCATCACGCCGGGGTTGAGGTGCGGCAGCAGGCCGGTCTCCTCGAGGACCCGAATCGACGCCGCCCGCACGTAGTCCAGAGTGGAGTCGTAGCCACGTTCGTCGAGCCACTGCTGCGCCTGCGGCCACCGATCCTCGGGACGGTCCCCCAGGGTGAACAGCGCTTCTTTGCAACCGAGTTGGGCACCGCGCCGCGCGATGTCGAGTACCTCGTCGATCTCCAGGAACGCACCGGTGCCCTCGCGGGCGAGCTTGCCCGGCACGGTCACGAACGTGCAGTAGTGGCAGCGATCACGACACAGCCGGGTCAGCGGGATGAAAACCTTGCGGGAGTAGGTGATCTGGCGATCGCGCCCGGCGGCGATCAGACCTGCGTCGCGTACCCGGGCGGCACTGACGCACAGGTCGGCCAGGTCGTCACCACGCGCTGCGAGCAGCACTGCGGCCTCGTCGAGGTTGACCGTCGCGCCGTCGCGCGCTCGTCGTAGCGCGCGTCGCATCGCCGACGGGCTGGGAGCAACGTCACCGGGGACTGCGGTGGCGCGAGCGGGGAATGCGGGCTCGGGCAGATCGGTGGGGTAGGCGGTCACCTCTCGATCATGCGCCATCGCAGCCGGCTCCGGGCGCACCTGCCCCCGACCTGGACCGCCGCCCGTCACCGCGGCCCCACCACCGGACGTGGCGGGGTGTCGCGGGTCGGCGTCGGCAGCCGACCCGACCAGGACGCGATCACCGGCACTCCCACCCCGAAACCGATCAACGCCAGAATGCGCCAGTCCTGCAGTACCCCGTCACCGCCGGGCCCGCCGAGAAGCGCCGCGAACACCACGACCGACCAGGCCGCCAGCGGGGCGAAGCGGGCCGCGCCATGCGTGGTCGCCGCTGCCAGCCACACCAACCCCAGGTTCAGCAGTCCGCCGATCACAGTCGCCGCGGGAAAGGGCACCGAACCGACGTAGACGTAGGTGAAGGCGATGCTCAGCACGGCAACGATCGCCCCGTCGAGCGTCAACGCGGCCAGCAGCACCCGATCGATCGATTTCACGTCACCGACCCGAACACGTCCACTTCGCGCCCGTCGATCAGGGGTCCCGACGTTCCGGCCACCAGGATGAGGTGTTCGACGGCGAACACCGGCTGCAGGATGTTGTTGGACAGGGCGTACTCCGTGCGACTGGGGGCCACCGTTATCTGGGTGGCGTGCGCGGCCAGCGCGGCGACCTTGCGGTCGAGCACCGAGCGCACGTCGATCGCGGTGGTGATCTCGGAGTCGGGACAGGACGGCAGCTCACCGGGTTCAGGCATCCGCCACCCTGCGGGCACGCGATCGGCGGCGGCAGCCAGTCCCGCCTGTAGCGCCGAGTCCTCGCTGACCGACCAGTAGTGCTTGGTCACCGACGTCCCACGGCGGGTGGCCTCGGCGATGGCCTCGGCGCAGATGCGGTGCACGGTCACATGATCGGGATGACCGTAGGTGCCTGCGGGGTCGTAACCGATCAACACCTGCGGGGCCCGCTCGACGATGAGGTCGGCCAGCGCCGCAACCGGGGCGGCGCCTGCGTTGCTGAACGCCCGCGGGTGCGCGGCCGCCGGCGAACCGGCCATCCCCGAGTCTCGCCACCGACCGGCGCCTCCGAGGAACAGCGGTTCCAGCGGCCGGTCGTCTGGGCTGAGGGCCGCCAACGCCTGCGTCAGTTCCAACACCCGGTAGCCACCGAGCTGATCGGCACCACCGTCGGCGACCAGGCCCGCCCAGGTGGCCCCGATCACCTCGCCCTCTTCGCCGAGCGTGCAGGTCACGACCGTGACCTCGGCACCCTCGGCGAGATATCGGGCGATGATGCCGCCGGTCATGATCGACTCGTCGTCGGGGTGGGCGTGCACCACCATCAATCGCAGCGGCGCGGGGTCGGCCGCAGCATCGAGATCCGCCGCTGCGGCGTGGGTGGCGCTCACGGGTTCACCAGGCCCCAGGTCGCGGCGTTGCCGAAGATGAGACTGGCCACCGGGCCCTGCAGTCGCACCCCGGTGATCCCGGGACCGACGGCGGTCAGGATCGAGTCCTGATAGATCGGCAGGTCGGTGAACTGGGCCGCCACCAACGGCTCGGCGGTACGCAGCAGATCCAACGGGTCGGCAACGGTCATCGCGCGAGCGGCCAACTCGGCCAGGCGCGGGTCGCACAGACCAGCCGGTGTCGCCGGGAACCTCGCGCGCGGGACCGCCGACTGACCCGGTGCCGGCACCGACGACGAGGCGACGTCGGGCGTGGTGGGACTCGCCTGCGACGGGGCCGGCGTCGGGCTCGGTGGAGTCCCGGCATCGTCGGCGCGCGGGTCGCAGTTCTGCGACGACGCCAATCGGGTGGCCGGCGAGATCGCCGAGCTACGCCACCCCACCACCAGGTCCACCCCGCCGTCGGTGAGCACCGGCCCGTAGAGCTCATCGCTGCGCAGGACCCGCACCCCGGTGCTGATGCCTGCCGCGCGCAACTGGTCGGCCAGGCTGTCGGCTGCCGACCGGGTGCGCAGATCGCCGGCCACCACACCGATCCGCAGGGTCAGGGTCGAACCCGCGCGCTGCAGCGGGACAACGCCTGTGGGGAGTCGGGTCGCCTCGGTGCCCTCCGACCCGGGTTCGACCGACGGTGTGCTCGTCGTGGGGACCGAGGCGGTCGACCCGCTCGATCCGACCGCCGAGGACGGCCCGGTCGGGTTCGGCACGCTGGCAGTGGTGGTCGACGGAGCCGAGATGGGTTGCACCGCTGCAGGTTCCGGCCGGTAGCCGGCAGCCGCGAACAGCTCGGCGCGGCGGGCAGGGTCGGGACGGGGCCGAAGCACCGGGAAGTACCCGGGGTCGGACGGATCGAGAACGGTGTTCGCCGAGGGCGTCACCACCGCGTCGCCGGCGCTGGCGTCGATGATCGTCTGCGGGTTGATCGCACCGAACACGGCCTCCCGCAACCGGATGTCGGCCATCGCCGTGCTGCGGACGTTGGCGGTTATCCCCAGTGAGCGGGCCACGGGCATCCGCGACAGGGTCACTCCGGGGATCGCCGACAGCGTCCCGGCGATGGCGGGTCCTCCGGCGAGGGCGACGACACCGGTGTCACCTGAGCGCACCGACTCGGCGAGCTGACTCTGCGTGCCCACCCGATGCAAGACGATCTTGTCGATCACCGCAGCGGTACGCCAGTAGCGGTCGTTGCGCAGCAACCGCACCTCGTCGCGACTGGTGTCGTTGACGATGACCGTGTACTGCCCACCCGAGGCGGGCAGCCCCGGACTCATCGCGGTACGGAACCCGTTGGGGATGCCGCGCAGGATGTGCGACGGGAGCAGCGCCGAGAAGAGTTCTCGCCAGGCCGGATACGGGCTGGCGAACCGCACGACGGCCTCCTTGCCGCCCGCGCGCGAGGCGACGTCGTCGATCAGCCGATAGCCCGCGGGTGCCACCACCCCGTCGGACTTGCTCATCATCTGCCACAGATAGGCAAAATCGTCGGCGGTCACCGGCAACCCGTCCGACCACTGCGCATCCTGGGTGATCCGATAGGTGACGGTGAACGGCTCCTGGGAGGTGACCTCGGCGCTGATCAACACCGCCGGATCGAGGACCCACGCCATCCCGTTCGGGGTCTGGACCGGGTCGAACGCGCTGGGCAGGGTCAACGCTGCGACGGCGGCGGTCATCGGCGATTGGTCGGAGATCAGATGGGGGTTGAGCCCCACCCCGATGCTGTCGGTGGCCACCGAGATCTTCAGCCCCGTCGCCACGTCGGTGGGCGGGACCGGGGTGGCCGACTGTCGGACCGGCGGCGGCGGATCGGCCGCGCACGCGCCGAGCACGGTCACGGCCGCCAGCGCACCGGCCACCACCCACGCGCGGCGACTGCGCGTGCGGGTCGCCCCAGTGCGGGTCGAGGGAGTGCGGCGCACCCTAGCCATTCACCTACCGATCAGCTGACGCTCTGATTGCGGGCTTTGGCGCGCGACCGCTCACGGCCACGCGCTGTCGCATCGAGTTCCACCTTGCGCACCCGCACCACCTCCGGAGTCACCTCGACGCACTCGTCGGCGGCACAGAACTCCATCGCCGCCTCGAGGTCGAGTTGCATCGGCTTGGCGAGGGTTTCCATCACGTCGGCCGAGGACTGACGCATGTTGGTCAGCTTCTTCTCGCGGGTGACGTTGATGTCGAGGTCCTCCTGGCGCGGGTTGATGCCCACCACCATGCCCTCGTAGGTGTCGGCACCGGGTTCGACGAAGAACGTGCCGCGGTCGGCGAGCTGGATCATCGCAAACGGGGTGACCGAACCGGCCCGGTCGCTGACCAGCGAACCGGTGTGACGCGCCCGGATCTCCCCCGCCCACGGGGCGTAACCGTCGAACACCGCGTTGGCGATGCCGGTTCCGCGGGTCTCGGTGAGGAAGTCGGTGCGGAAACCGATCAGGCCGCGCGAGGGGACGATGAACTCCATACGCACCCAACCGCTTCCGTGATTGTTCATCTCACCCATCCGACCCTTGCGGGCGGCCAGCAGCTGGGTGACCGCACCCAGGTACTCCTCGGGCACGTCAACGGTCAGGTGCTCGAAGGGTTCGTGCAGCTTGCCGTCGACCTGACGGGTGACCACCTGCGGCTTACCGACAGTCAACTCGAACCCCTCGCGCCGCATCTGCTCGACGAGGATGGCCAAGGCGAGCTCGCCTCGACCCTGAACCTCCCAGGCGTCAGGGCGACCGATGTCGAGCACCCGCAGTGACACGTTGCCCACCAGTTCGGAATCCAAGCGCGACTTGACCATTCGCGCAGTCAACTTGTGACCCTTGACGCGACCGACCAGCGGCGAGGTGTTGGTGCCAATGGTCACCGAGATGGCTGGCTCGTCGACGGTGATGCGCGGCAACGCAATTGGGTTGTCCGGGTCGGCGAGGGTGTCGCCGATCATGATCTCGGGCATGCCCGCCACGGCGACGATGTCGCCGGCGACGGCCGTCTCGGCCGGTGCGCGCTCTACGCCCACGGTGGCCAGCAACTCGGTGATCTTGGCGCGTTCGGTGACCGGCTCGCCGTCCACCTCGCGCAGCCACGCCACCGTCTGTCCCTTGCTCAGGGTGCCGTTGTGGATGCGGACCAGCGCCAGTCGACCCAGGAAGGCCGAGGCGTCGAGGTTGGTGACATGCGCCTGCAACGGCGCGGACACATCACCCTTGGGTGCGGGCACGTAGCTGAGCAAGACGTCGAAGAACGGGTCGAGGTTCTCGCCCTCGGGCACGTTGCCGTTCTCGGGGGCGACGGTGCTCGCGATACCCGCACGACCTGAGGCGTAGAGCACCGGCAGGTCCAGGGCCAGCTCGGCGGCCTCGGCGGCTTCGTCGTCGAGATCGGAGGCCAGGTCCAGCAGCAGGTCGTGGCTCTCGGAGACCACCTCCTCGATGCGCGCATCGGGCCGGTCGGTCTTGTTGACCACCAGGATCACCGGCAGCGACGCCGACAGCGCCTTGCGCAGCACGAAACGGGTTTGCGGCAGTGGACCCTCGGAGGCGTCGACCAACAACACCACGCCGTCGACCATCGACAGTCCGCGTTCCACCTCGCCACCGAAGTCGGCGTGGCCAGGGGTGTCGATCACGTTGATGACCACCTCGGTGCCGTCGGGCTGACGACGGTGCACCGCGGTGTTCTTGGCCAGGATGGTGATGCCCTTCTCCCGCTCGAGATCACCGGAGTCCATCACTCGGTCGACCACCTCGGCACGTTCCTCGAATGCACCCGACTGGCGGAGCATCGCATCGACCAGGGTGGTCTTGCCGTGGTCGACGTGCGCGACGATCGCGACGTTGCGGAAGTTCGGAACAGCATTCACTGGAGGAATCTTTCGGGTGGTGGGCATGCGAGAAGAGCCGAGCCTCGCTCGACCGCCATAAGGGTATCGGTAACCACGACCGGCGAGCGCATCGCGTTTGCGCACCGAGGCGCCGCCACCCACAGGTAAGGCTACCCACATTTAGGTTCTGCTAACCTATGGTCCAGTCGTTGCTGCAGAGAGGTTCACATCCGAGATGGCCAAGCTCACCCCGTCGACCTTCACCTCGGTCCGACCGAAGAAGAAGTGCTGCAAATCGTCCACGCGGTGTTCGAGTTGCCCACTGGTGCTGCACCGACTGTCGAAGATGGGTGCCGAGGACTTCTCGAAGAAGGAATTCGCCAAGGCGCTCAAGAAGGTTCGCGCCGCCTGATCACGAGCCGGTCACCGTTACCTCGCAGAGTCTGCCTGCGCATAGTGGGACGTGTAGGACATTCGGTCGATCCGCGGCCCCTGGCGCTGCGGGCGGTGCACTCGACGCCGCTTCGGCTCCAGCGGCCTCGGGACCAGCTGGGACAACGGGTCTGGGCAGACCCTGATGGCCTTCGGCGACGCGATCGGCAACTGCACTGGCGCGCGGCCAACAGTGACGTGATGGCCTCAGCAGGGGCTCGATTCTCCGATCTTGACCACCGAGAGCACGGCCTCACCCTCGCCCACCGGCGAGCCTGGCGCAGGGGTCTGTGCCACCACGATCCAGTTGCGATCCATGAGTTGCCGCCGACCCTGGCCCGTGGCGTCGACGCTGCGCGAGAAGAAGACGCCGTTCTCCTGGATGAGGTCCTGCGCGGACTGAAGGTTCATGCAGACAACCGCAGGCATCACGCCGGAGCCGCCGCTCTGTGTGGACAACGGCGCGGACTCGGGGGCCGATGAGACAGGCGCCGTGACCGCCGGGGCGTCCGCGCTCGCGGGCGGAGAAACAGACGTCGCCACCGCGGTAGACGTTGTCTCATCGGTCGACGCAGACCCACCCGATGACGAAGAATCCCCCGCCGAACAGGCGGTCAGCAGCGACAACGTCACACTTGCCCCGATCGCCACCAGCATCCGGCGGACACGCCGACCGTCGCGCTGCGCGAGCTCTGTGACCTCGACCATCATGGCCTCCTGACCGCTGTGTTCTCTGGAAATGTGACACAGCAGACCACGCCAGATCGATGAAACCGGGCATGAGAGCCCCAGAAGCAACCCAATTCCTACGATCGGACGACAGGTCACCCGGTGAGCAGTGCGATCAGATCCGGCAGCCAGGTGCGGTCGGCCGGGACCAGCGTGCCCTCGGCGGCCATCACCCGTAGCTGATCAGCGTCCACCCAGCGCACGGCGAGATGCTCACCTGCGGTGGGCTCGCCCCCGAGCAGCTCAGCAGCGAGGGCAATGAGAACGAGATCGTCGGCCAGGGGTACGGGGTCGCCGATCACCGAGCCGACTCTGACCTCGATACCGAGTTCCTCGACAAGCTCTCGACCCAAAGCCGCACTTCGAGTCTCCCCCGGCTCGACCTTGCCCCCGGGTAGTTCCCACAGCCCGGCCAGGTGCGCCGGTCGTGCCCGTTGGGCGAGCAACAGTCGCCCTCCACCGAAGACCGCACCGGCCACCACCTCACGGGTCATCCGATCACCGCCACCCGGTCGGGATCGACACGCAACCGCACCTGATCACCCCGCGCCACCGACGCAGCTGACACCGCTTGGGCGCGTTGCCCATCGGCGAACTCCACCTCCACCACCACGTCGTCGGGCAGGACCGTCACCGCGTGCACGCGCGCGGTGATCGCCGAGGAACGACTGTCATCGACCAGCAGCGAGCGGGCTCGCAATCCGACCAGCACCGGCGTGGCGAGGTCGGCGGGCGCACCCGGCAGCGGGATCGGTCCCACCGCGGTGTGTACCGCGCCGTCACGGTAGTCGCCACTGACAACGGTGGTGCATCCGATGAACCGCGCCACCGACTCGTCGATCGGATTGCGCCACACCTGATCCGGCGTTCCCGACTGCACGATGCGCCCGCGATCCATGACCGCGATACGGTCGGCGATCACCGCCGCCTCCTGATGGTCATGGGTCACCAGGATCGTCGGAGTTCCTGCGCGACGCAGGATCTCGGCGATCTCCCCGGCCAGCCGTTCCCGCAACAACCGGTCGAGCGCCGAAAGCGGCTCATCGAGCAACAGCAGTCGTGGGCGCGGGGCCAACGCTCGGGCCAACGCCACCCGCTGCGCCTGCCCACCGGAGAGCGCACCCACCGGCCGATCGGCAAAACCGGCCAGTCCGACCAACTCCAGCAACTCCGCCACCCGCTCGGTCACCGAACGTCTCGACCAGCGCCGAGTTCGTAGGCCATAGGCCACATTCCATCCGACCGAACGTCCCGGCAGCAGGGCGGCGTCCTGGAAGACGATCCCGATGTCGCGTCTGTGCACCGGCACGCCGATTAGATCGACACCGTCGAACGAGATCGCTCCGGCCGCAGGGTGTTCCAGTCCGGCCACGGCTCGGATCAAAGTGGACTTACCGCATCCCGACGCCCCGAGCAGCGCGGTGACCTGCGACCCGGTGCCGCCAAGGATCAGGTCGAACCCGTCGATCACCACCGACGATCCGTACGCGACACGGAGATCCGAGATCACCAGTCCCGCAACATCGTTCGCGGACGCCGTAGCGGTCACAGCGCGCTCGCCTCGACGCCGCGCGCGAGCTCCATCACGGCCACGGCCACCGCGGTGGCGGCGATGAGCAACACCGAGGCGGCCATCGCGGTGGCGAGGTTGTCAGCTCCCGGACGGTTGAGGGCCGATCCGATCAGCACCGGCAGCGTGGTGGTGCCCGGCCGGGCCACGAATCCTGTCGCCCCGAACTCACCGAGCGCGATGATGTAGGCAAACGCCGCACTGGCCACCACGGCCCGCCGGATGATCGGGAAATCGACTGTGCACCACACCCTCCACCCGCTCGCGCCCAGCGTGGCCGCTGCCTCCCGTAGCCGGGTCGGCACTGCTTGGATCGCCGGCCCGAGCACGCGGATGACCACCGGGACGGCCACCACCGCCTGCACCGCCGGCACCACGCCCGGCCAGTCGGCCACCGCCCGCGGCAACGACGCCAGCAGAATTAGGTAGCCAAAGCCCACGGTCACCGCACTCACCCCGAGCGGCACCATCGCGATGACCGAGGCGATGGTGCCGACGAACCCCGACGCGCGATGGAGCGCCACCGCTGCGAGCAGACCGACGGCCACCGCGGCCACTGTGGCCCACACCGCGCTCACCGCGCCGTATCGCAGTGTCGCCAGCGGGGTGTCGCCGTTGATCGATCGAGCCAGCGACCGGTAACCGGCCCACGTGAACGCCCCACCCGTGGTGGGTCGCACCGACCGCACAACCACCACCGCGATCGGGCCCAACACCACCAGGACGAGCCACAGTGTGCTCAGCTCGACCACCACCGCGCGCATCCCGCGCACGGGCGCGACGACACTGTCACGCACCGCGGCGCTCGCGGTCGCGATGGGCACGCGGGTGAGGGCCACCACCACCACGACCAGGAGTATCTGCACCATCGAGACCGCCACGGCCGCAGGCAGATCGAAATAGCCGATCGCCTGGGTGTAGACAGCGGTCTCCAACGTCTGCCAGCCACCGTTGCCCAGGATGAGCACCACACCGAAGCTGGTCGAGCAGAACAGGAACACCAGACCTGCCGCCGACACCAGTGGCACCACCAACCGGGGTGCGACGACCGAGGTGAACGCACGCATCGGCGATGCCCCCAGGGTGCGGGCCACCTGTTCGGGCCGGGGATCGAGGTTGCGCCAGGCCGAGCCCACCACCCGGACCACCACCGCCACGTTGAGGAACGCGTGCGCGGCCAGGATGGTCAGAAGCGAACCATCCCAACCCAATCCACCCAACGGACCACCGGGGGAGAACAGGGCGCGAAAGGCAATCCCCACCACCACGGTCGGCATGACGAACGGGACCGTCACCGCCACCATCACCAGCGAGTACCGTCGCGGACCCGCCACCGCCGCCAACCAGACCAACGGCGCCGCGACCACCATGGTGACCACGGTCGACGCCCCGGCCTGAGCAACGGTCGACCAGAGCAGGCGAGCCACGTCGGCGCGCGCGAGCAGCGACCCGAAACCCTCACCCGCAGAGTCATTCAAAGCACGACGGACCAGCGCTGCCACCGGCGCGAGGAAGAAGATGGCCAGGAACAGCACCGGCAGCAGCGCGATCGCCGCGGTGACGGCCGTCGCGCGCGGGCGCTGCGACCCGGTCGGGCTGAGAACCCCGGCCGGGGCGTCGGACACGGGCGGCCTCAGCGACCCATGATCGAGCGCCACTGCTTCTGCCAGTTCTCCCGGTTCGCCGCGATCGCGTTCGGGGCCAGCTCGACCGTCGAATCAGGCAGGGGAGCACTCTTTTGCCAGGCCGCAGGCAGCGCCACGCCGTCGCGAACCGGGTAGACGTACATCGCGTCGGGCAGGGCCTGCTGCACCTGCGGGCCGAGCATGAAATCGATCAGCTTGCGGGCACGGTCGGGGTGGGCGGCACCCTTGAGTACCCCGATGTACTCCACTTGCCGAAAGCAGCTGTCCAACAATGCTTTCGTTGCCGGGTTGGCGGCCGGCGACGAAGCGTAGGAGACCACGATCGGTGATGGTCCCTTGCCCTGGCCACCGGAGAACTGCTGGTTGTATCCCTCTTCCCAGCCCGAGACGATCTTCACCCCGTTGGCGCGCAGCTTGGTCCAGTAGCTCTGCCAATCGGAAGGGTAGGCGGCGATGGTCGCCAACAGGAATCCCAGACCTGGCGACGAGGTCGATGGATCCATCGCCACCAGCTGGCCTGCGAACCGGGGATCGGTCAGGTCGGCGATCGAGGTCGGCGGCTGCTGATTGCGCGCGGCGTACCACGCGTTGTCGACGTTGACGCAGACGTCACCACGATCGACCGGGGTGAGCAGGTCCGCCCCACCGGGCAGCTTGTAGTCGCGAGCCGACCCGGTCAGCGCCGGGGAGGCGTACCCGTCGAGCGCCTTCGCCGAGATCACCCGCGAGGCAAAGGTGTTGTCGATGCCGTAGACGGCGTCGGCCTTGGGGCGCCCGGGGGTCAGGGCCACCGTGGATGCCACCTGTCCGGCGTCGCCGGAGGAGACCACCTTGATGGTGAGTCCGGTCTGCTTGGTGAACTCGGCTCGGACCGAGTCGGGCAGTGCGAAAGAATCATGAGTGAGCAGGGTGACCGTGTCACCGCCCCCGGAGCTGGAGCTCGAACACGCTGCGCCCGACACCACCATCGTGACGCCCACCGCCAGCACGACCCCGCGTCGAATCAACCGCTGCACCGAGTTTCCGCCTCACCTTCGCGCCCGCACGGGCTCCCTCTGCCGTCCTAGGTGATCTAACCAGTGCCGTGCGCACGCTGTGGGGTGACACCATGGCCCCCATGGCGACATCACTGTTGACGGCCGAGGAGATCGAGCGGGCGCGCGCGGCGGCACCCACCTGGACCTGGCATCAGACTGCGGCCGAGCGGTCGTTTCAGGCGGTGAGTTTTCTCGACGGCGTCGACTTCGTCCGGCGGGTCGCCGAGGTCGCCGAGGCCGCCGATCACCATCCCGACATCGACATCCGCTGGCGAACAGTGCGCCTGGAAGTCAGCACGCACTCGGCCGGCGGACTGACGGCGCTCGACACGAGCCTGATTGCCGCCATCGAGCGCATCGTCGATGAACTGGACGGAAAGATCCGCTGACATGCGGTGACGAAGCGATGTTGACCGCATAACGATGTGATCACCAGTCACTTCCGTCACTCTGGTTTCACGCTATGGTCCCTGGGCGGTGCCGGTGCAGCCATCACCACCTACACTGACCCGCGACGCGAATCGAGAAACGTGCGGCGTCTGCCCTCCTCGGCGCCACGCATCGACCGCACTCGACGTCCGCGTCGGGGGAAGAACAACACGAGCAACACGGATCGGCCATCACGACCGAGGACCACGTCCTGCGGGGCTCGGGGCACTATCCGAACAACGATGGGATGTGATTGTGCGTTTCACTGACGCGCGCACGGGGTCGACGACCCGCCGCCTGATCTGCGCAGCCGCACTGACGGTGCTGGCCATGACCGGCGCGCCGACCGTGGCCCACGCGGCTCCGGCACCGGCGCCGCCCGCAGTCCCCAAGGTCGACCTCACGACGGTCAACTCCGTCGGGTCGCTGGTGCCGGCCCTGCTGGGGTCGCTGGCCACCAAGGGTCCCGACGGCAAGGTCAACACCGACCTGATCAGGGAAGCCACCGCGATGTCGACTGCCCCCGGCATGCCGCCGCAACTGGGCGCAGTGTGGACGCAGATTGCCCGCTTCCTCGAGGGAACCGCCACCCCCACGCAGGTCGCCAAGGTCGCCGACACCAACAACAAGAGCGCCGACCCGACCATCCCGACCGGTCCCAACGCTCCCAAGATCCAGCAGTTCCTCTACCCGACCATCGGACTGGGCTGCATCCCCGGCGGCGGCTCGGTGGGCAAAGCCCTGGTCACCGCAGGTCCGCAAGAGGCGCCCGCGCCAGGACCGAAGCGCGGCCAGGCCGGCTTCGTCTACACCTCGCTCGGTACCGGCCCGGCGGTGAACAACCTACGTGCACCGCTGACCGCGATCTGGATCAACATCGACACCGGGCGCTCGGGACAGCTCTCCCTCAAGCGCAACGAGCGGATCAATGCGACCAACGGACCGGGCACCTTCACCGGCATCGCCACCACCGGCCGGGGCCGCGTCCTCGCCGCGATCTACGGCACCGTCACCACCACCATCAAGAAGGCGCCGGTCGCCTGCACCATCTTCCCCACGGTGGGCCTGGCGTTCATCTGATCGACCCGCACTCCCACGAACAGCCGTCCCGACCGGGGCGGCTGTTCGTAGTTTTCCGGGCAAACCCACTGTGCCCCTTGATGATCGACACCGTCACCGACGAACGCCCGAATCATCCACCCCGGTGACGTCTCAGTTCGGTCACACGACTTGTTCCTGCGCATCAGGTCATGCAACTCTCACATGAGTCACATGCGTCTCATCTGTCACAGCAGGTGGCGCCACCCGAGGAGAACCCATGTCCAGGACCGTCCACCCGACACCGGCCCACCATCGCGTGCGCGCATCGGTCACCGTCGCCGCCGTCTGCGCCGCGCTCGCACTCGGGATCGCCACCCCGGCCACCGCCGCGCCCACCACCACCCAACCCTCGCCGCCGGCGTCCGCCGCACAGTCGGCGCTGAGCCTGGCGACACCGTCGGCCGCATCGGGCCCCGATGTCTTCGCCCTGATCAGCCAGGCCAACGCGGCCCTGCGGGCCTTGGGCATCCAGTCCTTCCTCAACCCATCGGTGTCGTTCAACTGCGTCACCCCTACCGCAAGCAACCCGCTGGGACTCGCCGGTGCGGTAGGCGGAGCCGTCGCCGGACCGTGGTCGGCTCCCGGCCTGGCCCTGCCCACCATCCCGCTGCTCAACATCGACCCCAACGTGGTCAAGGACGGGCAGACTCTCTACGGGTTCGTGCCGGCCGGGATCACCCCGACCGGCGGTGCCACCACAGGGATGCAGGTCGCGTGGTTCAACATCTCCACCGGCAAGGGTGGGTTCGCGGCGATGAGATCGGCGGGCGCCACACTCGTCGACACCTGGCTGGCGGCCGTCCCGGCCGGTCCCCTGAAGGATCTCGCCGCCACCGCCCTGGGCAACCTCGTCACCACCCTGATCCCGCCGGGCACCCGCCTGGCCCCGGTGGACACCGGCAAGGGCACCGTTCTGTCTGCGGTGTTCGGCACCGTGGCCAATGGGTCCCGAAGCTGCTTCTTCCTCCCGATGGTCGGCATCACCAGCGTCTGACTCGATCTCCCGGCGGCGCAGGCCTGAACAGTAGAATCGGGACCATGGTCACGCTCCAGATCGCCCAGGACCCCGCCGCAGACGCTCTGCTGTCGCGCGATTCGTTTGCCCTGTTGGCCGGCATGTTGCTGGATCAGCGGTGTAGTTAGCCGTGAGAGCAACCGTAGGAGCACGAGTATCTGTCCTGACCGGACGCCAGAAGGTCTCACACCAGGCACCGGCAGGAGTGCCGAACGTGGGCTGAGAGCCACGGACACGACGTAGTAGGCGCCTTCGAGGACCCGGGTGTGTGTCAGCGACTGTAGGGCCCGCTAAGTGGCCGTCTCTGGGCCGGTGGCTCACCTAAGCATCAGGCTGTCACTGTCTCGTACGATTAATGATCGGTGGATGCACAGCCACCTGTTCTCATCCAATACTTGGATTAACATCGACGGGATCGACACGGCAGAATCTACAGCAAACAAACCAAACCTCCTGAGGGATATTTCCAGGCTCAACCGGAGGGAACCGCCATATCATGCGGCCAGCCTCGGTCAAGTTGGTGTACTCGTTGACTCGGATAAGCAGATCGGCGTCCGATTCGACCCGCGGCCGATAGGCCCATCCACCGTGCTTGCCGAAGCCTTTAGCGGGCGGGATGTTCGGGTCGAACTCGATCACCAGGTGCTTATCGCGAAGCATCTGGTAGAACGAACGCAAGCGAGAGAGTTTGTTCTCGCTCATACCTATTCCATCGGTAGCGACGTACTCCCCATGGTCGCGTAGCCGTTTGAACTGCGTGCATTGGCCCTGCTCGGTCGAGACGACGAACGGAAAGTGCTGGTTCACCATCTCTCGCGGGCTCAACTTCCCCCCGTAGTGGCGCTTGATCCACGAGATGTACTGCCGCGTCACGCCGTAATGCCTAGCGATGTCGGACTGAGACCAGCCTTGTTCTTTCAACGACTCGACATCTGACAAAGACATGATCGGTTTGGCAGGCAATGCAACTCCTTCGTTGTTAGTTGGCGTGGTGAATCAATCCCTACACTAGACACGTCTCGAACGTCAACCCTTGTATAGCAAGTAGTCGTTAGACAACACCATACAAATGGCCAGAGCGAACACAAAATATGGTGCATCGTCGACAAACCCTAGGGTGTTTGAACCACACCCATCGCTAACTTAGCGAAACCTTCTTCCTGTGCATCTCAAGAATTTGTTGCCCGAGCTGGCAATAGCGGGTAAGTCGCGTATTTTAAACCGGCCGAACCTGCTTGCGGTGCAGTGTCAAACGACACTAATCCTGCTTGGTTAGTCATGCCATGTCAAGCCTCCTTTACACTTTACCGATCAGTCCCACAACTCGCCGTTAAGCCAAAGCTGGGGGAAGTCTCCGATGAGTCGCCCTCGTCTCGCTCCAGCACAACTCGGCCTGAGTCAATACCCACAAATACGGTAATGAATGTCTTGCGGGCGCGGACCACGTCGGGGTGTGAGCGGACCTGCCAGAACGCCCACACCCCAGGTCCGTGATTAGACGAACAAGTCCTGGTTGATCCACTGGAACCGGCCACGGCCCGGGATCTCCAAGAACGTCGTCTTGATTGGTATGCAGGCGTTGGCCTCGGTGATCGTCGAGAAGTACGACGGCGAGACCGCCCGGATCTGGACCGAGGCGACCACCGGTGCCGACCTGGTGGCGCGACTGCAGGAGCTACCCGGCTTCGGTGCACAAAAGGCCAAGATCTTCACCGCCCTGCTGGCCAAGCAACTCGGCGTGACACCACGCGGCTGGACCACTGCGGTCGGCGACTACGGCAAGAAGGGCTATCGATCGGTAGCCGATGTCGTCGACGCCGATTCGCTGGTCAAGGTTCGGGCCTTCAAGAAGGAGCAGAAAGCGAAAGCCGCAGCCGGATAACCGGTTCACGCGAGGTGCTCGGCCAGACACGGTTTGCGCCACCGATGCGGCTTGGGTCACACCGCGATGACATACGCTGTCACCCATGGATGTAAAGCTCGCCTATGAGGTGCCCTTCAAGGTCGGCTTCGCCGTCACCGGGGTGGCGCTCGCAGCCGTCGAATCCAGCGTGACCATCGCCCGCCTCACCTTCGAGAACGTCGCACACGAGGTGAATGCGCTGATCGGCGTCGAAGACGACAACTTCTCGGCCCGCACCCCGCTGCAACTGATCGGTCAGATCGCCGAGCTGCTGGGTCCCGATCGCCCCATCGGCCGCATCCTCGCCGCCGGCGGGCCACTGGATCGACTGTTGCAGCCAGGCGGTGTGGTGGACCGGCTCACCGAGAAAGACGGTTCGCTGGAGAAGCTCACCCAGCGGGGTGGGCTGCTGGATCAGATGGCCGATGACCACGGCATCCTGCAACGGCTGGTGGCCAAGGACGGCCCGCTGGATCGGTTGAGCCGCGAGGGCGGGGTGATCGATCAATTCACCGAGAACGAAGGCATCCTGGAACGGCTGACCAGCAAGGGCGGCATCGTCGACAAGCTGACCGCCGAAGAGGGTCTCCTGAAGAAGATGACCGATCAGGGTGGCATCATCGACCGACTGGTCGACGACGGCGGGCTACTCGACCAGCTCGTGGGCGAGAACGGCGCGGTGGAACGGGCGATCGCGCACGGCGGTCCGATCGACCGGATCACCGAGCTGACCGAGGTGATCACCATGCTGGCGCCCAGCATCATCGCCATCCAGGAAACGGTTCACGAGCTGCGCGACGCGGTCGACATCCTCAACAATGCCGTGACACCGCTGAGCGATCTGGCCGGCCGGCTGCCCAAACGCCTCAGCCGGGGCCGTCCGTCCACTCCCGAGCTCAACGGCTTAGCCCAACACTGAGCTCACCGCGCCGCGCGTGGCGGCCGTCGGCCGTCCGGCTCAGGTGTCGTTGGAGGTGCAGCTGCAGGTGGGGCCGCAGTTGCAATCAGTACAGGTGCAGTTCGGGTTTGCGCAGGCCGTAGCCGATTCATTGTCACTCATGCATACAAGTGTGCCAGATGGCCCCAGCGCTCGACCATGGTCCGACAGTGCCCCCGGTGCGTTGCTGTCATCGGCGTTCGGCGGCTGCGGCGAGCAGAGCTCGATAATGTGCGACGTCGACGACATCGGGGCTGGCACACACCGACAACGCGACCGTGTTGCCGATCCCATGCACCCCGTGGGTCAGCGACTGCATGGGTGACAGGGCGGGGAATCCGGCCGTGAGCTGCACCCGGCCCTCGCCCAGTCGCAGATCGGCCGCGCCCCGATCGACGCTGGAGACCACGGTGTTGCCGGTGACGGTCTCGGGTCGCACCGAAGCGTCGAAACTTCGCACTCCGTGGCGGACCAGCACGGCCGGTAGCGCCCGCAGCACCGCCGCCTCGGCCACCACCGCAGGGTGTGTCCCGCGCCGGCGTGCCGCGTCGAGATCGGCGCGGATCCGGGCGGCTCGACGATCACGGTCTGGTTCGTCGACCGCCAGATCCACCCCGACCATTCGAAAACTGTTGCCCACGTTGCCCTGAGAGCGCGGCGGCAGCGCCATCGCCACCTCGGCCCGCAGGCCCGAGTCCACCTCGAGGTAGCTCGACAGGGCCTCCCCCACGATGACCAGGGCGCCCACGGTGACCGACCCACCGATTCGCCGCAGCCGTGCCGCGGCCACCGGCACCACCGCCAGTCGGCGACGGTCACCAGGGTGCACGTTCACCACACAGGGCGTGGCGCCGCTGTCGGCGGCCGACATCCGCCCGGCGGCGATGTCGGCCTCGCGCCTGCGGTGGGCACGATGGGCGCGTGGCGCACGCGCCAGCACCGATCCCAGCGCCACCGGCGTCCGGAGCACACCCGTCAGCGCCGCAACCACAGCCAGGCCTGGGAGTCGTTCGAGGACAGGCGTGGACACCGAGCGCCCGGTCCCCAAACCTGTTGTGCCCGAACCTGCTGTGCCCGATGCTGTTGTGCCCGAACATGTTGTGGTGGAGAACAGCTCCCGCGCAATCGCAGACGCGCCGGTTCCGTCGGCCAGCGCATGGGCCATCTGCACGACCACCACCGTCGACTGCTGACCGCGCGATCCGGGCACATCACCCACCGGGGTGAACACGTGCAGTCGCCACACCTGGCGACGGGTGTCGAGCTGATCGCCCATGGCCTGTGCGAGCAGACTCAGGCAGTGCGACCAATCATCGGCCGTGTGCACTCGAACCTGCTCGGCCTCCGGCTGTGCCCGAACCCAGTACGGATAGTCCAACGATCCGGGCACCTCGAGAACCCGCAGCCGCAGTTCGGCGAGCCCGGCCGCACGCTGGGCCAGGGTTGATGCCACCTCTGCCGGCGAGAGGTCAACGCCGACAAAGGAGTACAGCAGGAATTGGTCATTGGGGATGACCGCCGACATCCAGTGGGTGGTGACGTCGGTCGACGACATTCGCTGCACGTCGACCGACGCTAACAGGTGCGAGGAACCTCTCGACGGGTCAGGCCGACGGGCGCGCTCCCGCGCTCCACGCGTAGGGCAGGTCCTCGCCGTTGAGCACGTGTGCACCCACCGACTGCAGCTTGTAGATCAGCGGGTTGTGCACCGAGATCGTGCGAGCGTTGCGCCAGTGGCGATCCAGGCGCAGGCGCTCGGAGACGATGGAAGCCCCACCCACCTCGAACAGGTGGCTGGTGGCCGCCACCACCTGATCGATGACGGTTGCCTGGGCACGCGCGGCCGCCAACTCGGCGGTGTCGAGCAGGGCGTCGTCGAAGGAACCACGCGCCTGCGCGTCATCGAGCGCAGCATCCAGGGTGTCGGCGACGGCCAGCACGGTGGCCCGTGCGGTGAACGCCACGCTGGACAGTCGCCCGATCACCTGTTGTACCAACGGATCGTGGCGCGGCAGGTCAGCAACGGCATGGGTATAGCTGCGTGTGCGGTCACGGACCCAGGCTGCGGTGTCATCGGTGGCGCGCTGGGCGATCCCGGCCAGCACGGCGAGTTGTACCAGCTGCAGATAGGACGTCCCGTAGGTGCGGCCGGGCGCACCGTATCCCGGCCCGAGTACCCGATCGGCGGGCACCGCCACATCGCTGAACTCGGTGGTGCCCGAGGCGGTGAGTCGTTGACCGAAGCCGTCCCAGTCATCATGCTGGGTCACCCCGGGCGCATCGCCGTCGACCAGGACACCCACCCGTTCGCCGTCCCGATCAGCGGCGACCAGGATGTGGTCGGCATACAGGCTGCCGGTGCTGTAGTACTTGGTTCCGTTGAGCCGCAACGCATCGTCGGTTCCGGTCAACGTCGTGCGGTAGCGATCCACCGCACCCACGCCGGGTTCGGTGATCGCGTTGCCGACCAGCCGACCCTCGGCGACCGCACGCAACCACTGCTCGCGCGATCGCGAGTCGGTGCTCAGCCGCTGATCCTCGACGAACGACCAGTGCACTCGAAGTGCCTGCGGCAGATTCGATTCCGCCGCCGCCAGATCGATCAGCAGCGAGAACAACTGACGCACCGACGCGCCATACCCACCGAACTCCACCGGCACCCGCAGGGCACCGAACTTGGCTTCGCGGAGAAGCGCCACCTCGTCGAAGGCGAGGCGACGATCGATCTCGCGGTCTACGGCGCCCTGGGCGATCTGCGCGAACACGGGCGCGAAGACCGCGGTGAGATCGGCGTCGGAGTAGGTCTGAGCGGCAGAAGAAGTAGTCACCGCGTCAGTCTGTGCTCGCGACCCGAGACCGACGAGGGTTGCGATCAAGGCAGGTCCAAATGGTCCGAGCACGACACCCGGCCGGACTTCGGCGCACCCCGGCGCCGGGGCGATAGCGTTGCCTCATGCGCTACGGCATCTGCATCCTGCCTGAACACCGCTGGTCGACGGCGCGGCCGAACTGGCAGCGGGCCGAGCAGCTCGGCTTCCACCACGCCTGGACATACGACCATGTCGTGTGGGGCGGTCTGCCCGAGTCGCGCTGGTACGCCGCCACTCCCACGCTGACCGCCGCCGCCTTGGCCACCTCCACGATCAAGCTCGGAATGTTCGTCGCCTCACCCAACTTTCGCCACCCGACGCCGTTCGCGCGTGAATTACAAACCCTCGCCGACGTCTCCGGCGACCGCTTGCTGATCGGGCTCGGCGCCGGCGGCGATCCCGACGCGGCCATCCTCGGCGAGCCCGGTCTGCCTCCCGGTCGCCGGGTGGATCGATTGCAGGAGTTCACCGAGTTGCTCGACCGGGTGTTGCGCGAGGATCACGTCACCGTGGCCGGTGACTACTTCGCCACCACCGACATGCGACTGAATTCTGAGCCCATTCGTCCACAGAACCCGTTTCTACTCGCCGGTAATGGACCACGCTCCGTCCGATTCGCCGCACGCCACGGCGACGGCTGGATCACCACCGGGCCTCGATCGGACACCGCGAGCGAATGGTTCGCGGCGGTGACCGCAGCGAGCACAATCCTCGACGAGGAGCTGGCCGCGGCCCAACGTTCCCGAGCCGACTTCCCCACCTAAGTCAGCCTCGACTCCGGGCCCGCGAATTCCCTTGCCGGCAAACAACAATTCATCGACATGACCGGCCGCGCCGAAGAGCTCGGCTTCAGTGATGTGATCTGCCACTGGCCCCGCGACACCGAGCCGTATCGCGCCAGGCTCGACGTCCTCGACGAGGTGGCCGCTGAGGTCCTCGGGAGCTGAGATCGATCGGGTTGCACCGCAACCCATACTGGAATTCACCCGTGAGCGGGTTGACACGGATCACCGCGACCTGTTGACTGTTCCTCGGTACAAGTTTTTGTGTTCGATTGTCGCTCGCAAGAATTTACACGCGAGCGCGTCGGGACCATTCCAGGATCTCCTTCGCACCCGTTGTGGACGCACCCGAGAAGTCGCACACGGTGACCTCTCGACCATCACGTAACAAAAGGAAATCTCCCATGACTCAGGGAACTGTCAAGTGGTTCAACGCTGACAAGGGCTTCGGCTTCATCACCCCCGACGACGGCGGCAAGGATGTCTTCGTCCACTACAGCGAGATCCAGGGCGGCGGATTCCGCAGCCTCAACGAGAACGATCGCGTGAGCTTCGAGACCGAGCAGGGTGCCAAGGGCCCGCAGGCCGTCGGCGTCAACGCCATCTGAGCCTCGTCTCACCCGTAGCAACCCCGCAGCAGCCGGTGACGGCAGCTGCGGGGTTGTTCGTTTTCATTCGAATGCTGCCGCCGACAAAGGTTTTCGGTCTGCTTGTACGCGACCGGTCGGATCAGGGTCGATGCCGACCATCCCCAGATCCCCGGTGTGCACAGTGACTCGATCACTCGCGTGGACTCCGCTGACATGCGCGGTACGGTCGTGGTGATGAGCAGCCCAGCACCGCAGCCCGCCGCCGACACCGGCGGCGAACCCACCACAGTCACCCCCACCCCCGTCGCGGCCCCCTGCGCCGATGGGGCCGGGCTGCCGGCGTCGTGGACATCGCAGCGAGCGCGGACCGCCGATGCGGTGATCGTCGCGCTGGCCGGTCGCGACGCCGGCCTGCGGGCCGACCAACGGGTCGCCGTGGCGGCGCTCAGCGACCCTGGTGCGCGGGTCCTCGTCGTGCAGGCGACCGGATGGGGCAAGTCTGCGGTCTACTGGGCGGCCACCGCGATCCGGCGGTCCGAGGGGGCCGGGCCCACCCTGATCGTGTCTCCGCTGCTGTCGTTGATGCGCGATCAGGTGGCCGCAGCGCAGCGCGCCGGGCTGCGTGCGGCCACCGTGAACTCGTCGAACATCGATGACTGGTCGGCGATCGAAGCCGATCTACGATCCGGTGACCTCGATGTGCTGCTGGTGTCTCCCGAGCGACTGGCCAACCCTGGTTTCGGACGGCGAGTCCTCGACTCGTTGCGAGACCGGTTGGGCCTGTTGGTGATCGATGAGGCACACGCCATCTCCGACTGGGGCCACGACTTCCGCCCCGACTACCGTCGAGTGGCCGACGTCCTGGCCGGGGTCGACACCTCGCTGTCGGTCCTGGCCACCACCGCGACCGCCAACGCGCGTGTCAGCGCCGATGTGGCCGCGCAACTCGGCTCGGCCACCCTGGTGTTGCGCGGGCCGCTGGCGCGGCGATCGTTGCAGCTCAACGTGATCGAGGCGATGAGCCCCATCCAACGCTACGGCTGGGTGATCGACCATCTGCCGACGCTGCCGGGATCGGGGATCGTCTACGTGCTGACCGTCGCCGATGCGGGACGGCTCGTGGACGCCATCACAGCGGTACACGGCGACCAGGTCTCGGTGGCCGCCTACACCGGCCAGCTCGACGCACAGGTACGCCACGAGCTCGAAGACCGATTGCGCGACAACGACATCAAGGCGTTGGTCGCCACCTCGGCCCTGGGGATGGGCTACGACAAACCTGACCTCGGATTCGTGGTGCACGTCGGTTCGCCCCCCTCGCCGGTGTCCTACTACCAGCAAGTCGGACGTGCCGGACGGGCGATCGACCACGCGGTCGTGGCCTTGCTCCCCTCTCCCGCCGACGCGGGGATCTGGGACCATTTCGCCACCGCAACCATCCCCGATCCCGATCAGATGGCCCGAGTACTAGACCACATCACCGCCGCCGACGAACCGTCGTCGGCGATCGCGATCGAGGCGGCCACCGGCATCCGGCGCACCCGCGTGGAGTTGATGCTCAAACAGTTGGCGGTCGACGGCGCCCTCGATCGGGTCGAGGGCGGCTGGACGTCGACCGGGGTTCCCTGGCATCACGACGCCGAGCACTACGCGGGCATCATCGCCACCCGCAAGCGTGAGGCCGACATCATGCGCGCATACACCCGTGGCGAGCGCTGCCTGATGGCACTGTTGGTCGAATCGCTCGACGACCCCGACGCAGCGCCATGCGGCCGCTGCTCGGTCTGCCGGGGCACGTTGTCCGACGGTATGACCCAACGCCCCCGGGACGACACGGTGCGCACCGCAGCGGCCGCCCTCCGCAGCGGCGCCGTGGTGCTCGAACCGCGAAAGATGTGGCCTGGAGGCACATTCGGGACCAGGGGTCGCATCCCGCCCGATCAGGCCGCCGACCCTGGACGCGTACTCATCCACGCCGACGCCCCCGAATGGATCGACACGCTGACCGCGGCCCGCTCCGGCGACTCCGCCGCGGTCGACGAGATCGCCCGCGCAGCGGTGTCGGTCCTCAGTCAGTGGCGGGCGACCTGGAGCACCCGGCCCGATATCGTGGTCTCACTGACACTCACGCCGAGTCCGCTGGGTCCGGCGGTGGCCGAGCATCTGGCCACGGTCGGCAAACTCGCACGCGCCACCCTCGAAGTGAACACCGAGGGTTCACCAGGACGACAGTCCTCGGGCGCCGACGAAGCCACGTTCTGGCGATCGGCACTGCACGCTTCGCCGGATGTCGCGGGCAGTTGTGTTCTGCTGGTTGTGGATTCGACCTCCACCGGCTGGCCCACCACAATCGCCGCCGCCCTGTTGCGATCGGCAGGTGCACACGCGGTGCTCCCTCTGGTTATCCACCGCCCTGCCTGAGCAAGCTATCGACGCCACGCGCCTCGGCGGTACTGCGGACGGTAGGGCGCATCGTCGGGGTGCAGACCCAGTGTGTGCGCGGCCCGCAGCGGCCAGCCGGGTTCGCGCAGGGCTGCACGTGCGAGCAGCACCGCGTCGGCCAGTCCGGTGGACACGATGGTCTCGGCCTGTGCCGGTTCAGTGATGAGTCCGACTGCCGCCGTGGCGATCTTGGCGTCGCGCCGAATGGTCTCGGCCGCCGCCACCTGATAGCCGGGGCCGATCGGGATGTCAGCCAACACGTTTCCGCCACTGGAGACGTCGACCAGATCCACGCCGTGCTCGCCCAGCACGGTTGCGAGTTCGACACTGTCGGCGACCGTCCACCCGCCATCGGTCCAGTCGGTGGCCGAGATCCGGACGAACAGTGGTTTCTCATCCGGCCACACATCGCGAACCGCATCGACGGTTTCTATGAGTAGTCGGGTACGGCCGGCGAAATCGCCTCCGTAGCCGTCGGTTCGCACGTTCGACAGCGGAGAGTAGAACTGGTGGAACAGATAGCCGTGCGCGGCGTGGATCTCCACCACGTCGAACCCAGCGGAATCGGCACGTCGAGCGGCCTCGGCGAATTCTCCTACCAGCTCGGCGATCTCGGGTTCGGTGAGCTCACGCGGCGGGTCGAAGCCCTCGAAGGCGATGGCTGAGGGTGCCACCGTCGACCAGCCACCTTCGGCCACCGACACAGTTCCGGTTCGCGGGTCGAACGGAGAGTGGTTGGAGGCCTTGCGTCCGGCGTGGGCGAGCTGAATCCCGATGGCCGAGTCCTGGGCGTGGACGAAATCGGTGATCCGCCGCCAGGCCGCGACCTGCTCGTCGTTCCAGATTCCGGTGTCATGCGGGGTGATCCGACCATCGGGGCGTACTGCGGAGGCCTCGGCGATCAGCAGCCCGAACCCGCCGATCGCAAACGAGCCCAGATGAGCCAGATGCCAATCGGTGGCAACGCCGTCGCCGTCGAAGCAGCTGTACTGACACATCGGCGACAGCCAGATGCGGTTGTCGATGGTGAGATCGCGAATCGTGATGGGCTCGAACAGATGTGGTTTGGTCACGCCTATGGGCAACTCGTTACGACGGCACCGCATTCCCGCGTCGGCTGCGCGAGCCGTCGGCGACGGAATCGACATCGCGCGGTGCGGCGATACGCTGAGCCTCGTGCCGACTCCGGATTTCATCCTCGAACTGCGTGCCACCATCGGTCACGCCCCGTTGTGGCTGTCGGGAGTGACCGCAGTGGTCGAGCACGACAATCGGGTACTGCTGGTCCGGCGGGCCGACAACGGCGAATGGACACCGGTCACCGGGATCATCGATCCCGGCGAGCAGCCCGCAGACGCGGCCGTACGCGAGACCGCCGAGGAGACCGGGGTGCGCGCCGTCCCCGTCCGCCTGGCCGGAGTCGGGGTGACCCCGGTGGTCACCTACGACAACGGCGACGTGACCCAATATCTGGATCTCACCTTCCGAATGCGTTGGCTGGCAGGTGATCCCGTCGTCGGCGATGACGAGAACACCGAATGCCGATGGTTCCCAATCGAGACGTTGCCGCCGATGTCTGCCCACATGCGCGACCGGATCGACACCGCGTTGAGTGACGATCCAGCCGCGCACTTCACTGTCACCCGACGGTGACGGTTCAGCAGGTCGGCGCCCCCGAGCTGGGGATGGTGGTGACAGGGACGGTGGTCGGGGGCGTGGTGGCGCACGTCGATGCGCCGACAGAACTTGGCACCACAGTGGCCGACTGACCGGTGGCCGACTGATCGACGCCGGTAGTGGTGGTCGGCACCACGCTGCTGGGTACCGAGCCACTCGGGCTGCCCGGTGACGACGGGGTCGCCCCGGCCGGCGTCGACGCCGGCGAGCCCGAGGACGACGGCAAGCCCGAAGACGACGGCGCGGGCGCACTCGAGGACGCCGACCCGGGCTGACTCGACTGGGCCGAACTCGACGGGCTGGTGCTCGACTGGGCCGACTGGGCCGCGCCGGCGGCAGCGATCTGCTGCGCGGTCAGGACCGTGGTCTTCTGGGTGACCGGCGGAGCCGCTTTCATCGCATCAAGGACCTTGTCACGACCAGCCTGCAGGCCCCGGTTCCAGTTGGCCCAGTTGTGGCCGCCGAAATTGGGCAGCGAGATGGTCGAAACCCCCGCCTGCGCGCTCTGCAGCTGGAACAACACCGTCGACACCGCCGACAACACCTCCAGCAGCACTGCACTGATCCGGTCCTGGGGTGACAGCCGCGCCATGTCCTGCGGGGTGAGAAAGCCGTTGCCCGACGAGACGATGAGCACCTGGCCGTTCTGCTTGAGCTTGTCGAGATTCTGCGACGGGTCGTTCTGCTGCCACTGGGCGCTACCGGGCGTCCCCCACATGTTGGTGATGCCGTTGGTGTAGTTCGACACCAGGCTCTGGGTGGCGAAGACACCGAGCGCCCCGAGGGGGTTGTTGATCTGGTAATACCCCGACATCGCCTGCACCACCTTGAACTGCTCAGGATGCTTCTGCGCCAACGTCACCGCCGGTCCCGCCGACATCGAGATCCCCACGATCGCGTTGCCCGACCTTGCCACCCCGAAATTGCGCTCGAGGTAGTCAGGCAGTTCCGCGGTCAAGAAGGTCTCCTGCTTGATGGTGGTGTTGGCCGCACCCGCCCCGGCGTTCCAGTCGGTGTAGAACGAGGATGCCCCACCGACCGGCATCACCAGGGTGACGTTGGACTTGCCGTCATAGACGCGGCTGGCCTGCACATCTGTCGTCCAGGCGGAACGATCCTCACGAGCCCGCATCCCGTCCAACATGTAGACCCCGCGGGTGCTGTCGTTGGATGCGCGGATCTGCACGATCACGGTCTTGCGCTGCGACGGTGAGTACACCTTGCAGTTCTGTACAAAGTTCCCCGACGAATCCCAGGTGCACCCCGGACGCAGGACCTCGGCATGACCGACGAGGGCGGACGCGCGGTTGCTCGTGGAGAACAACGTGGTCGCGGCGAACAACAGCACACTCAGCGACACCACGATGACCGCTGGACGCAGCACCCGAGGGTTGGACCGGAACAATCGGAACGCTGCAGTACCGCTCGGTTGCGTGTGAATGGTCCAGCTCATGGCGGTGCCCCTTGGTGTCGGATCGGACCCGATGCGTGGTCATGTGATCGGCGACCACGCGGTCTGCCGACTATGTCGGATTCGCGCGCCCTGACGTTACCGGGAGAAGTGTCGCCGTCGCGGCTGTGGTCCGCGCGCATCAGCCGATCACCCCAACCCGGTGTGATACCCATGAACCCATGGACCGCACCGGCACACACATCGTCGAGGTCGGACCCCGCGACGGGCTGCAGAACGAGGCCACGGTGCTGTCTGTGGCGACCCGGGTCGACTTCATCAATCGCGCCGTCGCCGCCGGTCTGCGCCGCATCGAAGCAGTCAGCTTCGTCAATCCGGCCCGAGTTCCGCAGATGGCCGGAGCCGAAGACGTGATGGCCGCACTCCCCCGACGCGACGACGTCTCCTACATCGGACTGGTCCTCAACGAACGCGGCCTCGACCGAGCACTGGCTGCCGGCGTAGACGAGGTGAACGTCGTTGTGGTGTGCAGCGACGAGTTCAGCATGCGAAACCAGGGGTGCGACGCAGCCGAAAGCGTCGCCCGTTGGGAACGGATGGCCACACACACCCGTGCGGCAGGCATCTTCACCACCGTCACCCTGGCCGTGTCATTCGGATGCCCGTTCAGCGGCGAGGTCCCCACCGACCGGGTCGTCGACATCGCTGCGCGCGTCGCAGCAGCCGGCCCCGACGAGATCGCCATCGCCGACACCATCGGCGTAGGAGTGCCCAGGCAGGTCCGGGCCATTGCCACCGGGTTGACGCGCGTCGCCCCCCACACCTCGACCAGGTGGCATTTCCACAACACCCGCAACACCGGCTACGCCAACGCGTTGACTGCGCTGGAGCACGGCGACTGCGCCCTCGACTCCAGCATCGGCGGGTTCGGCGGATGCCCGTTCGCCCCCGCAGCCACCGGCAACATCGCCACTGAAGACCTCACCTACCAGCTCGAACGCTCAGAAGTAGCCACCGGCATCGACGGGGTAGCCGTAACCGACACCGCCCGCTGGATCGGCGAACGACTGGGCTCACCGGTCACCGCGCTACTCGGCCGGGCGGGCGGCTTTCCCTAGTTCCGTGTCCGTCCGGACACGAGCGCGCGCAGGCCACCCCCCTCGCTACCCTCGGTGCAGTGAACACAATCGATCGTGCGCTCGACACGCTGCTCGACACCACCGTGCTGCCCGGTTACACCAAGATCGGTTCCAGCGTCCGCCGACGATTCTGGGCACCCGACCCTCCAGCGTTTGACACCCCGGTCGACGTGGTGATCACAGGTGCCGGTTCGGGCCTGGGGGCAGCCGCCGCTCTCGATCTGGCTCGCCTCGGCGCGCGTGTCCACCTCATCGGCCGCACCGCATCGCGACTCGAGACCACCGCCGCCGACATCCGGTCAACCGTGCCCGGCGCCGAGGTGGTCATCCGTCCAGCCGACCTGAGCGACCTGGATTCGGTGAGTGTCCTCGCCCGCGACCTGCGCGCTGACCTGCCCCGAATACAGGCACTGGTCCACAGCGCGGGCGTGATGCCCGACAGTCGGACTCTGTCGTCCCAGGGGCACGAATCTGCCTACGCAACACACGTTCTCGGACCAGTAGCTCTCACCGCAGCGCTGCGCGGCACCTTCGACCACAGATCGCGGGTGGTGTTCGTCTCCAGCGGAGGCATGTACCCGGTGCCGCTGCGCTTCACCGATTTCAAGTACACCCAGGGCACCTACAAGGGAATGACCGCCTACGCGCGAACCAAACGTATGCAAGTCGTCATCACCGAGCAGCTGGCCGAAAGACTCACCGCACCAGACGATCCGGTCGTCCACAGCATGCATCCGGGTTGGGCGAAGACACCCGGTGTGACAGCGGCAATGCCCGGCTTCAACACGGTGCTGGGGCCACTGCTGCGGACCGCGAGCGACGGGGCCGACACTGCTGTCTGGCTGGCCGCGTCACCGCTCGCACTCGACTCGACGGGCAAGTTCTGGCACGACCGACGGGTCCGACCCACTCACTTCCTGCCCTGGCAATCCGACGATCCCACAGCTCGCCACGCCCTGTGGGACCACGTCGCCGCCGCGACCGGCGTCACCTTCTAGCGACAACGCGTCGACCGCGGTATCCGGATCGGCGGCCGTCGCCACACAACTGCGGCGGACGGGTTGCCCCCATCCGCCGCAGTTGTCAGCGTGAACCGGACGATCAGCTGGTCGCAGCTGCAGTTGCCGGAGCCGGCACCGTCGCGAACGTCGGGTTGTAGACACGCACGCTCAGCGTGTTGCCCCCACCGGCGATGAGGCTGTTGATGATGCCCTGTGCCGCACCGCATCCACCGAACGGCGGGATGGTGTAGGTACCGGTGACCGTGCCGCTGGTGCCCGGCTTCTGGCCGACGAAGTCGGCCGCGTCGAGCTGCCCAGCCAAGCTCGCTGTGATCGGGGTGGTCACGCACTGCCCGTTCGACACCAGGTTGAGGTCAGCCGAACCGGTGCTCAGACCCAACGGCACCACGCTGTCCAAGCGGATCTGGAAGGTCTGCTTGACGTCGAGGTTGATCGCGGGCTTGCCGTTCAGCGTGCCCTGGGTCAGCGTCCCGGTGACCGGCGATGCGTTGATGACCGAGATCTTGAAGCTCGCCGCCTGCAGCGGTCCCAGGTTGAGGCTCGACGAGGTCTGCGCCAGCTTCAGGGTTCCGGTGAGCGTCTTGAGGTCCGTCGTCGACACCAGCTGAGTGGTCGGAAACGTCACTGTCTGTTTGGTTTTCGCGATCACCGTCGAGGTGTCGGCCTGGAAGGTCACCTGCAGGATGTCTGCGGCCTGGGCACCGCCGGCGGCAAACCCACCCACGAGTGCGGATGCTGCGGCCATCGCGGCAGCAACAGCGAACCCTCTACGAAGTCTCATTCAGATTCTCCCGAATTGTGTTGTTGGTCTCAGGCTGAGGCCGACTGGATCGGGACGCTAGCAGCGCGAACTTTCACCTGATGCAGGTTTGTGAAATTTTATTGACTCGCCGGTAACTTTCGGTCCCGTATTCCGGGCAAATCCGACAAAACCGGAGTCTGATTCTGGCGCAATCACTCTCAGCGTCGCGGCGTGCCAGTCTCTCGAGCATCGAGCGACGCCTCGCCACCTCGTCCTCCGCCGAACGCCGGCCGCTACATCTGCGGGCCGGCCTGTGGCCGTCGGTCTATGTCGTACCGATGCACGACACGTCGGGCGCGAAACCGGGCCGCGATCGCGGGTGATCCCAATCCTTGGCTGAATCGCAACCTTGCCGCCGACGCTGAGCGCCATCACGTCGATCCAGCGAAACTCATTGAGACAGCGGGTTTTTCACCGATGAGGCGACCGCCGTTCGTTACCGTTTTGTTATATTGCGCAGTCATGTCCGTCGGACCGGGCGATCTGCACGCTCGACAGGCGCCGACCGGGCGCGAGCGGCGTACTCTGTACGTAGTGACATCCGTCACATGCATGGTCTGCATTGACCGAGGAGAGAACATGACAAACGCGACTACGAATCACCGTTCAGGATCGTCGGTGCCGTTGATGGTCGCCGGGTATCTGTTCGGGATGCTCGGAACAGTGGCCCTGGCCCTGTCACTACTGGCCGGAGCCAGTGGCTACACCACATATGCGCTGGCTGCAGGCGGGCTCAGCCTGCTGTTCTTCGCCAGCGGATACGGCACCTACCGGCTGCTCTTGAGTCGGGTGCACGACGACCACAACCGCGAGACCATCGTCGAAACGCAACGCGAGTCCTACGAGCGTCGCTGGCGCGCCACAGCCTGAGGACGCGACCAGCGCGGTAACCTGCCCGTCACCCTGGCCCAACGGCGCGTCGGGGTGACGGGCAGGCTGCTTGTGTAAGCGAGTCAGCTCACCGGAGTTGTTGAGCGTGAATCAGATCCAGCCAGAACAGGGCCGCACCCTGCACGATCACCGCGCACCCGTGGCCGCGCGCCTGATACCGGGTGACTCGCCCACCAAAATCTGGTGTGCGAACCGCAATGTGGGCACCGGCAGCGACATATCCGGCGTCGAGGCCCGTGTTGATCAGGAGCACGGTGCGCAACCGCCCGGCGGTCGGTGGTGTCGCTGCGGCCGCGCCGACGGCGGCGATACCCAGATCGATCGCGCCCCACACCGCGTTCTGCAGTCCGAACGCGCGGACACCCGCCGAAGTGCCCTTCACCGCGAGTACCGCCCCGCCGAGGGTGCTCACTGCCCCCCACGTTGCGAGTCGGGCGCTCAGTCGACGAGCAACTCTCGGGCCCTGGTCGCCCATCTCCACGATCTCGGTCATGGCGTCCATCGTGCCGTACGGGCCGTGCGACCTCAGCTCAACTCGGGGATGACCTCCTCGGCGAAGAGCTGCATCCCGGTGCGGTCGTAGGCGACATCGACGAAATTGGTGATCGCGTACGTCATGCCCAGCTGCTGCGCCGCCCGTAGGCGCTCGACGATGACCTCCGGAGTGCCGACCAACGGCCCGTTGGCGAGCATGGTGGTGTAGTTCTCCAGCGAATCGGCCGGGATGAGCGGCCGATAGTGCTCGGCGACCCAGGCGAGCTTGTCGCGCACGTCGGCGTCAGTCTCGCCGATGATCACGTTGTAGTTCGAGGAACGCGTGATGGCGTCGAAGTCGGTGCCCAGATCACGGCAGTGCCCAGCGAGGATCTCGGACTTGTGCGCGAACACCTCCGGCGTGCCGTCGAAGTTGGTGTATCGCGCGTACTGCGCGGCGATGCGTAGCGTCTTGCGCTCACCGCCACCGGCGATCCACAGCGGAATGCCGCCGTCCTGCAACGGAAGTGGTCGACCGATGGCGCCGTCGACCTGATAGTGCGTGCCGTCCAGGGTTGCGGTGCCGATGCTCCACAGCTGCGACATGATCTGCACACCCTCGTCCAGCATCGCCAGTCGCTCGCCCGCGCGGGGAAAGCCGTATCCGTAGGCCTTCCACTCGTGTTCGTACCAGCCGGCCCCGATGCCCATCTCCACCCGTCCACCAGAGATGACGTCGCAGGTGGCGGCGATCTTGGCCAGGTACGCCGGATTGCGGTACCCCATGCAGGTACACATCTGACCCAGCCGCACCCGGGAGGTGGATGCGGCGAAGGCAGCCATCAGCGACCACGCCTCCAGCGTGGCTTCCTCGGTGGGCACCGGAACGGTGTGGAAATGGTCGTAGACCCAGATCGATTCCCACGGGCCGCTTTCCGCGGCCGTGGCGATCTCGAGCATGGTCTGCCATTGTGCCGCGGGCTCGATGCCCACCAGATCCAGACGCCATCCCTGAGGTACGAAGATTCCAAATCGCATGTCCCTCAATCTACCTCGCGGCTCGAGTGAAACCTCGACGGTGTGTCCGACGGGCGGGGCCAAACCATGGCGTACTCGGTGGCGTCTGCGGCATGATCGCCACCATGAAGCTGACCGACGAACAGGCCCGGTCACGGCTGGGCGAGCACACCCACGGGGTCTTCTGCACCATCCACCCGCGACGCGGACCCGATCCGATGCCTGTGGTCTACGCGGTGACCGACGACGGCTTCGTCGGCGTACCCATCGACACGGTGAAACCCAAGTCATCCACCCGGCTGCGGCGCGAGGACAACCTGGATCTCGACCCTCGTGGGTCGCTGTTGATCGAACACTGGGAGACCGAGGACTGGTCGAGGTTGTGGTGGGTTCGGGCGCATCTCGAGCACGTAGCCGACCCGGGTGAACGCGTGGTCGAGGAATTGAGCGCGCGCCTAGAACACGCTGTGCCCCAGTACGCCGGCCGCCCGTTCCATCACATCCTGGTGTGTCAGATCGTGAGCATCACGGGGTGGTCGGCGCAGGATCGGTCGGCCACCACCGCGCCTGCGTGACCGCAACGATCCCCCGCCGCGTGGGGGTGTTCTCGGTGATCCAGTGCTGCTGGGCGTCGACCATCAGGTGCGGGGGCAGTGTGCCGTTGGCGCGCACCACCCGCCACCACGTGACCGCCGCGCCCTCGCGGGCCATCACCCCGCCCACACCGCGCGGACCACCCCGCTGCAGGTATTCGGCAATGTCGCCGTAGGTCATCACCCGACCGGGCGGGATGGCATCGACCACGTCGAGCACCATCGCGGTGAACTCTTCGCGCGGCCCGAGCGCCGAGGCATCGATCGCCATGAATTCACGCTAGCCGTACCGCCGACATGGCAACCACCACCCGGGGCATACTGCTGCTGGTGAACATTGCTGCCATCGACAGGCCACGCGTGTGGACGATCATCCGGTTCGTTCAACGCGGCGCGTGGTGGGTCTTCGTGGTCACGGCCCTGACGGCAGGAACGGTGAGCTGGCTCGGCTCCGGTCACCAGGCATTCGTCACCGACACCAACGGCGATCTGTCGAGCACGAGCGCCTTTCAGACTCGCGTCGACATCAGCTACTACGTACTCGGCAGCGACGACCAATTCGCCGGTCCTCTCACGTTCGTCGCTGCGATCGTGGCGGTGGGGGCAGCAGTGGTTGCCGCGCTGCTACTCGGCGCGTTCTCGTGGAGCGTGGCCTGGGGGATTCTCGTCCCGCCGGTGGCGATCACGGCGGTGGCCTTCGCCTTGAACGGCACAGGTACGGTCCGCCTGCGCCTGTCACTGATCGTTCTCGTCGTGCTCGCTGCGGTGGCCCTGTACGAGAGCGCGTTGTGGGCGACCGAGCGGCGCCGGCGATCACGGGTGGGTCCGGTCAGGCGTGGCCCAGCCGAGTGATCTCGGCCGTCAACTGCCCGCGCAACGAATCGTGTTGCGGTCCCAACGCCGTGGCTGGATCAGCCCAGTTCTCCGAGGCGTACAGCCACACTGGCTTACCCACGAGGTCGGTTGGTTCCCAGTCGTACCGAGGCCAGATGTGGCAGTGCAGGAACGCATCTGTGTTGCCCAGGATCTCGATGTTCAGACGCCGGAACTGGGGATCGGCACGGCGACAGACGATTTCGACGGCGCAAGCGATGAGGTCGACATCGGCCAGGAAGGCCAAGCGCTGCGCCCGCGGAAGATCCGACAAGCGGTCCACACCAACGGTTTTCGTCAACGCCAGCGTGTAGCCGGGAAGAAACTGCACATCTCCGATGACCGCGAATGATGCCGGCAGCTCAGCCAGAACGGTCGGGTTGTCGCCCGACAGAGCAGAGCCCACCCGATCAGCGCGCCAGTCGATCCCTTCTCCCATCACAGAGCCCGGAAGTCGCGGAGCGAGCTGTCCACATCATTGGGCCACCCCCGCCGGATGTCAGTGACCAAGTCTGTCGTCCATGGCACGTCCCACGATCGATACTCGTCCCAGTACGTGTGATTCGCGCCCCGAAACGCCTGTCCGACCAACTCCATCCTTGCCCTACGCTCATGCGCATCAAGAAGTCGTTCGATCAGCGCGGCGGCGGACACACCCCGCACCCGCGCATCACGATTGATGCGATGGCGCACCTCTTCGGACACTGTGATCGTCGCACTCATGGCAGAAGTATGCCTTTCGGTATACCTGCGGTGGTCAGCCCGACTGCAACGCTTGGGCGAACATCACGATGATGCCGCTGGGTCCACGTACGTAGGTGAGCCTGAAGATGTCCTGATACGTGGCCACGCCGCGTAGCGGATGACAGCCGTGACGCGCAGCGATCGCCAACGCCGCGTCGATGTCGTCGACCCGAAATGCTATGCGGTGCATACCGATATCGTTCGGCTGCGTCGGGCTGGTCGCGTTCGCCTGCGGGTGGATGTACTCGAACAGTTCGATCATCGCTGCCCCGTCCGGCGCCTGCAGCATCGCGATCTTCGCATGGTTGCCGTCGAGTCCCACTGCAGTGTCGGCCCATTCACCGCTCACCTCGTCGCGCCCGAGGACGGCCAGTCCGAGATCGGTGAAGAACGCGATGGCCGCCTCGATGTCATCAACTGCGATTCCGACATTCTCGAATGCGATCGACATTCCTCAGATCCCTGTGGTGCCGCGCGGAGTTCGGTTCCACAGCTGATGGGTGAGTCCACTTGTGGTTCCGATGGTCTCGACGGTGAACCGGTCCTCGAGGCCGACGAGGTCGTCGAAGAGTCGAACGCCCGCTCCCAGCACCACCGGGACGATGGCGAGGTGGAGGAAGTCGACGAGGTCGGCCTGCAGAAACTGGCGAATCGATGACGGCCCCCCACCGAGACGGACATCGAGCCCGCCGGCAGCGTGTTGCGCCATCGTCACCGCGTCTTGGGCGTTGGCGTCGATGAAGTGGAAGCTGGTGCCGTTGTCGAACTCGATCGGCGGTCGCCGATGGTGGGTCAGCACGAAGACCGGTGTCCGGAAGGGCGGTTCGTCACCCCACCATCCCGCCCAGCCGTCGTCGGGCCACGGTCCGGTCTGCGGACCGAACTTGCGGCGGCCCATGATCTCGGCACCGATGCCCTGGCCCCACATGCTGAACAACGCGCGATCCACCGTCACCGGGTCGTCGATTCCGTTGATTCCGTGGATGACTCGTCCGTCGAACTTGCTGAACAGTGCTCGCGCATCGCCGATCGGCGCGTCGAAGGTGACCCGGTTACCTGCGGCGTACCCGTCCGACGACACGAACAGGTTGTGGACTCGTGTGCGCGACATGTGTTCTCCCCACTCACTACGGACTGCGAACGTTAGTCACTCGCGTTCATGGACTGTGTAGCTACGGCGAATTCCCTGCGTCACCCGACCCCATTCGCTGTCCGCCACCCGCTGTCGGTGCGCCTCGAACGCGGCCGCGTCGAGGAAAGCCTCATCGACGTGCCACACCTGCAGGTCATCGGTCTGGACCCCATCAAACCGCAGGCAACCAGCCTCGCTGCACGTGAGCTCGATGTGGCGTGGAAGGTGTTGGCGCACAACGGCGGCCTGCGCAGCGCTATCGCACTCGAGCCGTCCCCGGACGATGATGGCCGGGCTGTTCACGGACGTGACTGTAGCGCGGCAGACGGCGTGGTGACGGTTGCTGCATCGGCGGTCGCGTTCCCGGCGTCACCAGAGCACGATCAGTCGACGGTGATGCGCGCCTGGATCTCGCGGATCGTGTCGCCGAGGATGCCGCGGCTCAAGAGTCCTGGTCCCAGCGGGCCACCGGATTCGGCGCCGACCGGCGGCAGCAGTCGCAGGATCGCGCGCTCACCTTCGCTGCACTGCGTCACCTGCCAGTCGATCTCGTCGGCGACCGCGCCGTCGTCACCGGGGTGCCAGCGACACCGCCTTCACCGCGTAGGCCGCGGCGCCGAGCGCATGGGCACCCATGTGGGCGACCCCTGACGCCTGGGCCACCGACCGGGCGGCCGCCGCACCGGCGGGGGTTGTGGCAGCCCCGGCCGCCTTCACCGCGATCATCCGTTTCCCGATCTCGACGGCCGCATTGCTCTCCCCCGCACTGAAGGCACGCGTCCGAGCCAGGGCGTCGTGAATCGCGTGTGCTGCCTCGGGCTCGGCGTCAAAGAGCGGGAGCACACGCTCTGCGCACGCGGCCGCCCACCGCGCGATCACACGCCGGTCGGTGTCGTCGAGGGTCTGCGTCGAGGTCACGGGTTCATGCGTAGCAGTTCTTCCCGCTGAGCGGGAAGAACTGCTACGGATCTGTGCAGGGGTGGGTCGCATGGACGCCGAGCGAATCCTGACCGGTGCACGTCGCCTTCGACGGGCGTCGTGGTGGGTGTTCGTGATCGTCGCGCTGGCCGCGGGACGGGTGTCGTGGGTGGACCTCGGCAATGGACGAACGGTCACCTACAGCGGCACGTACGCGCCGCTCGAGGCTGTCGACATGTCGAAGTCCTACTCCACCTCGCTCGAGATCAGCTATGCGGTGCGTGGGGGAATCGAGTGGACGGCGATCGTGACCGTCTGTGCGGCAGCACTTGTCGTCGTCGCAGCTATCGTGCAGGCCGCCTACGCGCGACCGCGACCGATGGTGGCCGTCCTCACCGTGCTCGCGTCACCCGTCGCAATCCTCGCCGTGGCCGCCGCCGTGGACGGCATCGGCGGCATCACCTTCCGTCTGTCCCTGGCCGTGCTCATCGTCCTCGCTGCGGTCGCGGTGCACGGGTGCGCGACCACGGTGGCGGCCGGTCAGCTCGGGACGAGAACAACTTCAGGTCGTCGCCGGAGAAATAGTTCTGAGTGACGCACCGACGCGGACGAGATAGCGACCGCGTCCCTCGTCGATGTGGACCACAGTGCCGACGTTTCCGGTCATCACGCCGCCCGTGATCTGCACGGTGTCGTTCGGGTGCGAGGTTGACGAACAGCATCCGGCCTGCTCGACCTGCGCGGCCGTCCGGTGCGCGGTCTGCCGATCGCGAATGCTGCCATGAGGTTGTCCGATCGATCAGACGTTGAATCTGAACTCGACCACGTCGCCGTCGGCCATGACGTAGTCCTTGCCCTCCATGCGCACCTTGCCTGCGGCCTTCGCCGCGGCCATCGAGCCCGCGGCGTCGAGGTCGTCGAACGACACGATCTCGGCTTTGATGAAGCCCTTCTCGAAGTCGGTGTGGATGACCCCGGCGGCCTTGGGGGCGGTGTCGCCCTTGTGGATCGTCCACGCGCGCGACTCTTTCGGTCCCGCCGTGAGGTAGGTCTGCAGGCCGAGGGTGTGGAAGCCGGCACGGGCCAACGAGTGCAGGCCGGGCTCGGTCTGGCCGATCGAGTCGAGCAGCTCTTGGGCGTCCTCGGCATCGAGCTCGAGCAGCTCGCTCTCGACCTTGGCGTCGAGGAACACCGCATCCGCCGGGGCCACCGCGGCACGCAACTCGTCTTTGCGAGCATCGTCGGTCAGCACCGACTCGTCGGCGTTGAACACGTACAGGAACGGCTTGGTGGTCATCAGATGAAGTTCGCGCAGCGGCGCCAAATCGATCGAATCCTTCTGCGCGAACAGGGTTTTGCCACTGTTGAGCAGGTCGTTGGCCTGCTGGGCCACCGCCAGCGTCTCGGCGAGGTCCTTGTTCTTACGGGCGTCCTTCTCCAACCGGGGAATCGCCTTCTCCAACGTCTGCACGTCGGCCAGGATCAACTCGGTCTCGATCACCTCGATGTCGGCCAACGGGTCCACCCGACCGTCGACGTGCACCACGTCGTCGTCGGCGAACACCCGCACCACCTGACAGATGGCGTCGGCCTCACGGATGTTGGCCAGGAACTGGTTGCCCATCCCCTCGCCCTCCGAGGCGCCTTTGACGATGCCCGCGATGTCGACGAACGACACGGTGGCGGGCAGGATGCGTTCGCTGGAGTGGATCTCGGCCAGCCGACCCAGCCGTGCATCGGGCAACTCCACCACACCCACATTGGGTTCGATGGTGGCGAACGGGTAGTTCGCTGCCAACACATCGTTACGGGTCAGCGCGTTGAACAGGGTGGACTTGCCGACGTTGGGCAGTCCGACGATTCCGAGGGTGAGGCTCACGAGGGATCAGTCTAGGTTTACCCCGCCACCGGTTCTGCATCGCTGGGTCCGGAATCCTGCGCCGGGTCACCCTCGCCGGGAGGGTCGGCGCCGTCGGGTGCCTGCGGCTTACCGCCGGTCTTGCCGTCGACGAACTCTCCGTAGTACCGCGCGATCACCGCCAGCGACGCCGCCGCAGGAACCGCGAGAAACGCTCCGACGATGCCGAACAGACTGCCACCGATCATCACCGCCAACAGCACCAGCACCGGGTGCAGGTTCATCGACTTGGCCTGCAGCCACGGCTGCAGCACGTTGCCCTCCAGCTGCTGCACCGCGACGATGATCGCCAGCACGATCAACGCGGTCACCGGTCCGTTGGCCACCAACGCGACCAGCACGGCCAGCGCGCCCGCGACGAATGCACCGACGATCGGCACAAAGCCACCGATGAAGGTCACCACTGCCAGCGCGTAGGCCAGCGGGACGTCGAGGATCACCAGACCGATCCCGATCAGCACCGCATCGACCAGGCTGACGATGGCCTGGGTGCGGATGAATCCGCCCAGCGTCGTCCACACCCGGTTGAGAACCTCCGCAAGATGGTCGGCCGCGGGGAACCCGGCCGTCCGCTGCAGCCACGGCGTGAAACGTCGACCGTCCTTGAGGAAGAAGAACACCAGCACGACCACGGTGAACGTGGTGACCACCGCCGACCCGGCCGCACTCACCCCGGTGAACACCCCCGCCGCGATCTTCTCGCCGTTGGACTGCAGCCGTTCGGTGATGGAGTCGACCACCGAGTTCAGCTGGTTGTCACTGATGTTCAACGGCGGTCCGGCCAGCCAGTCCTCCACCTTGGTGATGCCGTCAGATGCCTTCTTGGCCAGGTCGTCGGATTGCTCGAGGACCGACGGCGTGATGGCCGCGATCACGCCGGCGAAGATTGCCACACCGCCGAGAACTGCGGTCAGTGCCGCCACCGATGGTGACACTCCTTTGTCGAGCAGCCACCGCACCAGCGGCCACAACACCGTCGAGACGACAACCGCGAGGATGACCGGCAGCACCGCCACCCACAGGCTGCCGACGATCTGGCCGATCAGCCACAGCGCTGCGGCGACCACCACGACCTGCAATCCGACGATGGAGGTGGACCTCAAATGCGCGCCGTACACCGCACCGCGACTGAGAAAAGGCATGGCTAGATGGTCACACATCGCCATCGCCACACCGGTCCGAGCGCCACCATCAGAAGATCACGTACCGGCAACGGATCACGTACCGTCGAACTGTGATCGCTCATGCAGCATCAGCGGTGCCCTCGCCTCGGATGCGGACCCCGATTGCGCTGCTGTGCGCGGCCATCGTGGCGGTGGGCACGGCAGCGTGCGGCTCCGACTCCACGCCCAGATCCCCCTCAGCCGGACCGGCCGCGTCCACCGGCTCGACCGACAGTGTGTCGGTGACAACCCTCATCAGCGATCTGGACCATCCGTGGGACGTGGTCATCGACCCCGCCGGAACGATCGTCACCGACGAACGCGGCGGCCGGATCATGGCGCGCTTCGCCGACGGTCGGGTGGCCCAGGTACGCGCAGACCTCCCCGACCTACAAGCCCGTGGCGAGGGCGGCCTCATGGGGATGGCCCTGGCCCGCGACTTCGCCACCACCCGGTCGGTGTACACCTGCTTCGCCAGCACCGAAGGCGATGTCCGGGTGGTGCGCTGGACCGCGGCGGCGGACTGGTCGGCGATGACGCGGGCCGACAACGTACTGATCGGCATCCCGCTCAACCCGTCGGGTCGCCACAGTGGCTGCCGCATCCTGCCCGCCCCCGACGGCACGTTGTACGTGGCCACTGGTGACACTGCCGATCCCATTGCGCCACAGAGCTTGTCGAATCTGGGCGGCAAGATCTTGCACGTCGACAGCCGTGGCGCCGGGGTGCCCGGCAACATCGGCGACACCGCGATCCACAGCCTGGGTCACCGTAACCCGCAGGGGATGGCGTTTGCGCCCGGAACAGATCGGCTCTACACCAGCGAACACGGTCCCACGATCGACGACGAGATCAACCTCGAAGTGCCCCAGGGCAACTACGGCTGGGACCCCGACACCGCGGCAGCCGGCTACGATGAGGACGTCCCGATGACCGACACCGACCGGCACCCCGGTTCGATACCTGCAGTCTGGTCGTCCGGTCGACCCACCCTCGCCGTGGCCGATATCGATTTCCTGGGGCCGCAGTGGGGACCGCGCGCAGGCATGGCCGTGGTGGCCACCCTCAAGGCCAGCCGCCTGATGCTGTTGCGGCTGCGCCCGGACGGGCGCTCCACCACCGAACGGGTGGACCTGTTGGCCGGGGTGCACGGGCGGCTACGGTCGATCACCACGGCGCCAGACGGCGCACTGCTGGTCACCACCGACAACGGTGACAAGACCGACAGCATCCTGCGGGTCGCACCGCGCAGCTGAGCGGGGCGATCAGCTCCGCCGAGACCTACGCCGCTGACTTCGACTTCCACCACTGGCCGCCGAGTCGGTGTCCGATGACGTCGGGGTGGCCACAGACGCGTCTCGCGGCGCGCGCGGACGCTCGGCTCTTTCGGCCAGAATTGCCTGCTTGACCTGCTCTTCGCCGTAGAGACCCATCATGATCTCCACACCCCACGCGGGTAACTCCGACACCGGACAAAGCTGTTCTCTCCTGCGTTTGGCGCGCATGCAGGACACCATGCCACGCGATCCAACCGGTGTCGGCGAAAACCGCGCGAAACCATGCGAGCGTCGCAGATGCGCCGCGGCCGACGACGGTTAGCGAGGACCACTACCGGAGGTATAGTGACCCACGCCACAACGGCAGCCATGTCGCGAAAGGACACCGGTGACCGCCACCCCTGAAGCCGTCGACGACCCTCATGTCGAGCTGATCAAGACCGATCCAGACCTTCCGCCGGTGGCGATCGTCGACCGGTCCCCGATGACCGTCGGCAAACGCCTGCTCTTCGCGGCCATCGGACTGCTCGGCGCCGTCGCCTGGGCGGTGATCGCGATCGTGCGCGGCGAGAACGTCAACGCGGTCTGGTTCGTGATCGCCGCACTGTGCACCTATGTCATCGCCTACCGGTTCTACGCACGCTTGATCGAGATGAAAGTGGTCATCCCGCGCGACGACCACGCCACCCCGGCGGAGATCCTCGACAACGCCAAGGACTACATGCCCACCGACCGGCGGGTGCTCTTCGGTCACCACTTCGCCGCCATCGCCGGTGCCGGCCCACTGGTGGGACCGGTGCTGGCTGCGCAGATGGGCTACCTGCCGGGCACCATCTGGATCATCGTGGGTGTCGTGTTCGCCGGCGCGGTCCAGGACTACCTGGTGCTCACCATCTCCACCCGACGGAGAGGCCGATCGTTGGGCCAGATGGCGCGTGACGAACTCGGCCCGGTGGGCGGGGTCGCGGCGATCGTCGCCGTGTTCGTCATCATGATCATCCTGATCGCCGTGCTGGGCCTGGTGGTGGTCAACGCGCTGGCCGAAAGCCCCTGGGGCGTCTTCTCGTTGGCGATGACCCTGCCGATCGCGGTGTTCATGGGCATCTATCTGCGCTACCTGCGTCCCGGTGCCATCACCGAGGTGTCCCTGATCGGGTTCGTGCTGTTGATGCTGGCCATCATCTCCGGTCGATGGGTGGGTGAATCCTCGTGGGGCCAGGACTGGTTCAGCCTGTCCCCGGTGTTCCTCAGCTGGGCCATCATCATCTACGGTTTCGCCGCCGCCGTACTGCCCGTCTGGTTGGTCCTGGCACCCCGCGACTACCTGTCGACGTTCATGAAGGTGGGCACCATCGCGCTGCTGGCCGTGGGCATCCTCATCGCACGCCCGGTCATGCAGGCACCCGCGGTCAGCGATTTCGCCCACAACGGGCAGGGTCCGGCGTTCGCAGGATCGTTGTTCCCGTTCCTGTTCATCACCATCGCCTGCGGGGCGCTGTCGGGCTTTCACGCGTTGGTCTCCTCGGGCACCACACCCAAGCTGCTGGAGAAGGAGAGCCAGGCGCGCATCATCGGCTACGGCGGCATGCTCACCGAGTCGTTCGTGGCGGTCATGGCGTTGATCACCGCCTGCATCCTCGATCAGCACCTGTACTTCGCGATGAACGCACCCAAGGGCGTGACCGGCGGAACTGCCGCCGGCGCAGCCGAATACACCAACGGGCTCGGTCTGCGCGGCGACCCGACCACCGCCCAGGAGATCGCCGGCTACGCCGCAGGCGTCGACGAGAAGTCGATCGTCTCGCGCACCGGTGGTGCCCCGACCCTGGCCATGGGCATGTCGGAAACCCTGCAACGGGCCTTCGGCGGAGACTCCCTGCGCTCGTTCTGGTACCACTTCGCGATCATGTTCGAGGCCTTGTTCATCCTGACCACCGTCGACGCCGGCACGCGGGTGGCGCGCTTCATGCTTTCCGACAGCCTCAGCAACATCAAGGGCGGCAAGCGATTCGCCGATCCGTCCTGGCGGGTGGGCGCCTGGCTGTGCACGTTCGTCGTGGTCGCCGGCTGGGGCGGCATCCTGCTGATGGGGGTCACCGATCCCCTCGGTGGCATCAACACGCTGTTCCCGCTGTTCGGCATCGCCAACCAGCTGCTGGCCGCCATCGCGCTGACCGTGGTGCTGGTCGTGGTGGTGAAGAAGGGCCTGCTGAAGTGGGCGTGGATCCCTGGTCTCCCGCTGGCCTGGGACCTCACCGTCACCATGACCGCGTCGTGGCAGAAGATTTTCTCCGACAACCCGGCCATCGGCTACTGGGCGAATCACCGCGCCTTCGTGAACGCGAAAGACCAAGGGCTGCAGACGTTCAAGACTGCCAAGACGCCCGATGAGATCGACGCAGTCATCCGCAACACCTTCATCCAGGGCACCCTGTCGATCGTGTTCGCCGCCCTGGTGCTGATCGTGGTGGCGACCGGTGTGTGGATGTGTGTCCGCTCCATCCGGGCCGGCGGCCTGCCCACCACCGAGGACGAGACCGTGCCGTCGAAGATCTTCGCCCCCAGCGGCATGATCGCCACACCGACCGAGAAGAAGGTGGCCGCCATGTGGGCCGAGCATCACGCCCACGCCGCCGACACACAGGGCACACGAGCACGGGTGCACACGTGATCACCACCTGGGCGGCGCGCGTGGCACGATCGGTGCGGGATTACGTTCGCGCCGTGCTCGGTGAGGACCACTATCAGCGCTACCTCGAGCACCATGCGCGCCGCCATCCCGGTGAGCCGGCGATGACCGTGGGCGAATATTGGCGCACCCGGCATTCCGAGCAGGAGCGCAACCCCGCGACCCGCTGCTGCTGAGATCCCGCGCCGCCGCGATGGCCGATTCCCGCCAGCACACCGCCGGGTGAACCTGCCAGGGTGGACGCCATGACCTCGATGACTCCGCCGAGCCTGGACTTCGACCGCTGCTACGCGGCCGTGTCGGCGCGTGACCGTCGCTTCGACGGGCAGTTCATCGTGGCCGTCCGCAGCACCGGGATCTACTGCAGGCCATCGTGTCCGGCGCGCACCCCCACACCCACCAACGTCGACTTCCTACCCACGGCCGCCGCGGCGCAGCAGCGCGGGTTCCGGGCCTGCCGACGGTGTCGGCCCGATGCGGTGCCGGGATCACCGGCGTGGGATCTGCGTTCAGACGTCGCGGCACGGGCGATGCGACTGATCGGCGACGGGGTGGTCGACCGAGACGGCGTGGCGGGCCTGGCACGCCACCTCGGGTACTCGGCGCGACAACTGAGCAGGGTCCTCACCGAGGAGCTCGGCGCGGGTCCGCTGGCGCTGGCCCGAGCTCGCCGCGCCACCACCGCGAGAACCCTCATCGACAACACCACGCTGAGCATGTCCGAGATAGCGCTGGCCGCAGGGTTTTCCAGCATCCGGCAGTTCAACGACACGATGCGAGCGGTCTACGGCGTGGCGCCGACCGCGTTGCGTTCCACTCGTCGACCCACGCAGCATCCCACTCATGGCCGTATCCGATTGAACCTGCCTGTGCGACAGCCCTTCTCGGTTGCCTGGCTGCACTGGTTTCTCAGTGCACACGCGATCGACGGTCTCGAGGCCGTGCACCACGACGGCGAAGTGCCCGTCTACACGCGCGCGCTGACCCTCCCGCACGGGCCCGCCGCGATCGCCCTGGCGGTGTCCGACGATCATGTGGCCGCCGACATCGCCTGCACCGATCTGCGTGACCTCAGTGCTGCAGTCCAGCGGATCCGCCGCCTCCTCGACCTCGACGCCGACACCGAGTCCATCGACCGCGCCCTGCACGCAGACCCGGTGTTGGCCCCGCTCATCGATCGCTGCCCAGGTATCCGTTCACCAGGCGCGGTGGATCCGTTCGAGACGCTCATCCGCACGATGGTGGGCCAACAGATCAGCCTGGCCGCTGCGCGCACGCACGGCCGGCGGCTCGTCGACGCTCTCGGTGAACCGCTGCCCGTGGCCGCTGATCACATCGGTCCTGCGCCGCGGCTGTTCCCCACCCCTGCGGCGATCGCCGAGCGCGGACACCAGGTGTTGACCGGGCCGCGGCGTCGCGTGGACGCCATCATCGGCGCGGCTCGTGCGGTCGCCGAGGGGACCGTGGACCTGCACGCGGGGCTGACGACCGCGCAGATCCGCGCGCACGTCCTCGCCCTGCCCGGGATCGGTCGCTGGACTGCGGACTATCTGGCGCTGCGGGTCCTCGGTGATCCCGACGTGTTGCTCGACACCGACCTGATCCTGCTGCGCAGCGCCGCTCGGCTGGACATCGATCTCACCGACACCGCGCACTGGGCGCCGTGGCGGTCGTATGTGTCGATGCATCTGTGGCATGACGCGCTGCGCGAGACGGAACCGATCCTCGCCGCAGCCCGTCCATAGAGACAAGGGTTCTGGACAGACCCGAACCCGTCGACCTGTGAAGGAGCATTCATGACCACCTCGACTCCGATCGCCACCTGCGCGACCCTCACGATGGCCACCGGCGAGTTCACCGCCATCGTCGACGCCGACGATCGTGTGCTCGCCTCCGGGTGGACGGCTGACCCCGACCCCCTGCTCGAGTTGATCCATCCCGATCTGCGACCGTCAGGGGTGCGCACGCTGCCCGACCTCGGAGCGATCACCCGTGCGGTGCGCGCCTACGACCGGGGTGACGTCACCGCGATCGACGACATCAGCGTGCACCAGCGTGGCGGCCCGTTCATCGAACATGCCTGGACGGTGCTGCGTACCGTCGCCCCGGGTACCCCGATCACGTACTCGGAGTTCGCGGTTCGCGCAGGCAACGACCTGGCCGTGCGCGCCGCGGCCACCGCCTGCGCACGCAATGCCGCCGCGTTGTTCGTGCCCTGTCACCGCATCCGACGTCGCGACGGCGGACTCGGCGGTTTCCGCTACGGCCTCCACATCAAGCAGGCGCTGATCGATCACGAGAGCAGTCACGGCCTCGCCGCCGCCTGATCGTCGCGGGCCACATCGTCGTTCCCCACGATGTCAGACCCGGTGGGCACCATGAACTCCATGAGTGACATGGGCATTACCGGATGAGCATCGCGACGCTGATCGCACTGGTGGTGGGGCTGGCCGTGGGCTTCGGTGCGGGCTGGTGGGTGTATGCCACCCGCACCGCGGCGATACGGGAGAGTCACGCGCTGGTGTCGCAGGCGTTGGCAGCCGCCAGCGAGGACGCCGCGCGTCGGCAGTCCGGTGCGATCGGGTCGCAGGTGGCGACCATCGTCGGCCCGCTACGTGACACCCTCGACCGCCTCCAGGACGACCTGCGTCGCGCCGAGCACGGCCGGATCACGTCGATGGCCGGACTCGGCGAGCAGGTCAACGGGATACGTACGTCGGCCGCCCAACTCGGTGCGCACACCGCCCGCTTGGCCAACGCCCTGCACACCCCGCAGCTGCGCGGACGGTGGGGTGAGCTGCACCTGCAGAAGGTGGTCGAGGTGGCCGGGCTCAGCCGCCACTGCGACTTCTCCACCCAGCAGACCACCGACTCGGGACGTCGTCCCGATCTGATCGTGCACCTGCCGGGCGAGCGGGAGATCGTCGTCGACGCCAAGGTGCCGCTGCAGTCGTATCTGGAGGCGGTGGCCACCGACGACTCCGTCGCACAGCGGCGCCTACTCGGCGATCACGCCCGCGCGCTACGGGCGCATGTGATAGCACTGTCGGGCAAGGACTACTGGGCCACGGTGGCGCGGTCGCCGGAGTTCACCGTCCTGTTCGTGCCCAGCGACACCATCCTGGAGGCCGCCTGCCGCGCTGATCCCGACCTGATCGAGTTCGCGTTCGCGCGCAACGTGGTGCCGACGACACCGTCATCACTGGTGGCGTTGTTGCGCACGGTAGCTCTCACGTGGCGTCAGGATGCGGTGGCCCGCGATGCCGAACAGATTCACGATCTCGGACGTGAGCTCTACAAACGGCTCGCCACGATGACCGAGCACCTCGACAAGCTGGGGTCCTCCATCGGACGCACGGTAGAACAGTTCAACGCCACCATCGGCACTCTGGAGTCGCGCGTGATGGTCACCGCCCGCACATTCGGCGACCTCGACGCGTTCGCCTCGTCCGGGGAGTCCACGCCGAAGGCGGTACGTGAGGTCTCCGCGCACGTCCGTCCGGTTCGCGAGCACTCGGTCTGATCGACATCTCCCAGGTAGCGCGCCCCCTCTCGCGCCGGGCCGGTCCTACCTGCACACGGCACGCCGCCATACGGGAAAACTCAGGTGCAGCCGGTACCGTCAAGAGGTGCTCTCTGCCCAACAAGCCCGTTCCGGGGTGCCGACTGCCATGCAGTCGGTGTTGCCGACCGTGCGGGGCATCCCGTGGTGGGCGGCAGTGCTGGTCGGGCTGGTGCCTGCGGTCGCGGGTGCGGTGATCGACGCCCAACGCACCGACCACCTCGCCGGATTCTTCAAGATCCTGTACTTCCTCGGGTGCGTCACGGCCGTGCTGGCTGTTCGCCGGCGATCGCTGTTCACCGCGATCGCCCAGCCCCCGCTCATTGCGTTCGGCGTGTCGCTGGCCACCTATTACGCGATCAAAGGCGACACATCGTCGGGTCTGCGGACGTTCATCATCGACGTGATGTTGCCGATCGCCAAAGACTTTCCCCTGATGGCGTGGACATTCGTGATCGTGGCCATTCTTGGCGCGGGACGGTGGGTGTTCACCAACGACAAGAAGTCGGCGCAGTCGCGCCGATCCGCCCGCTCCGGCACTCCCAGCCGGCGCCGATCCTCGGCGACCGGCGACGACCGGCCCCGGTCTTCACGTAGCCGGCGCGCCGCCGGTGCCCGTTCCTCTGAGTCGGCCTCGACCGACGGCGATCGGGTGGCCGCGTCGGCGGTGAGCACCCGCCGGACAGGTTCGTGGCGTGACAGCGGGGACCGTAGCACCCGACGTGCCACGTCCGACCCCGACCGGCCGAGCTCCCGGCGTGCATCTGAGCGCGAGTGGTCGGTGCGGTCGACACCACGCTCGGGGCGGCCCGATGCCGCGCGTGCCGAATCCGGTCGCAGCGAGGTGAGCCGGACTGCGCTGCCGCGAACCGCGTCGGGACGCCGTCGACCCGAGACCACCACCCGTGATTCCGATGCCACCCGTACGCGCAGCACTGGACGGGCACCGCGCCGTTCCGAGGAGCAGCTGCCGCCGATCACCCCGCCCAGCCGACACCCCGGCCGCGACGACGCGCCGCCCATCCCACGCGCCCGCTACCGCGACGCGTGAGAGCGCCGCGTCAGCTCTTGGCCAGGGCGGCGAACCGATCGTTGGCCACCCGCATACCGAACGCGTAGAGCGGCGGACAGACGCGCGACACCCAGAACCCGAAGCGGATGTCACGCGAGGTGTAGACCATGTACCGGTTGCGCAGGACACCCTCGATGATCGCCGCAGCCGCGAACTCTGGTGTCACGGCGCGATTCTCGAAGTGCCGGACGGCGGCCTTGATGCGGGGGTTCTCGCGGTCCACCCCGGCGATGTCGACGGTGCCGACCAGGGGGGTGGCCACGGCGCCCGGGCACACCAGCGACACCCCGATGCGGTGGCGGGCCAGATCGAACCGCAGCACCTCCGAGACGCCGCGGATGCCGAATTTACTTGCGCTGTAGGCGGCGTGCCACGGCAGGCCCAACAGCCCGGCCGCCGAGGAGACGTTCACCAGGTGACCACCGGCGCCGCGCGCCACCATGGCAGGCACGAACGTCTCGATGATGTGGATGGGTCCCATGAGGTTGATGTCGACCATGCGTCGCCACGTCTCGTGGGTGAGGTTCTCCACCGTTCCCCAGGCCGACACACCGGCGATGTTCATGACCACATCGGCCACACCGACCTCGTCGTGGACACGCCGCGCGAACTCGACCACCCAACCGTGATCGGACACGTCTCCGGATGCGCTCAGCGCCACCGTGGCACCGGCCGCCTCGAGATCGGCCACCGTCGACGACAGGGCGGCTGTGCTGATGTCGGTGAGCACCAGGCGCGCGCCGAGGCGCCCCGCCTCGACCGCGGCCGCACGACCGATCCCGCTGGCCGCACCGGTGATGACCACGATGCGATCGGCCAGGGTGGGAACCGGCGGCCGCGAGCGCAGGCGTACCCAGCCGGGGAGTCGAGTCGTCATCCGGGCAAGCCTAGTGGAGCGTTCAGAACGGCAGCTTTCCACCGAACATCGCGTAGATCACCGACAACACCGACTTGAGGACCTGGGCCGAGACATCTGATCCCTGACCGGCCAACAGCGCCTGGATGTCGGCCGGGTCCTTGGTCGCGATCAGCTTGCTGATCAACGGGATCAACGATCCGAGGCCGGTCAGGTCCACACCTGCGCGTGCAGTGGGGCTCGCCGCGTTCGGCACCTCGCCCTGGTTCGCGGTGGCCGCGTTCTGGCTGCCCTGGGGCAGGCTCGGGGTGGCGGCGGGCGCGGCGCCGGGACCGGTGAGCAGGAACTTCACGATCCCGTCCAGCACCGCGCCGGCGTATTTGGCCTGACCGGTCGGCGACGCCAGTTGCGCGGCCTCGGTGGGGTTGGCGAGGTTGCCCATCTCGATGAACACTGCGGGCACCTTGGTCAGGTTCACCGCAGCCACATCCGAGCGCGTCTGGAGGCCGTCGACGACCCCGGCGTAGTTGGCCGTTGGGAATCCGGCGGCCTTGAACGAGTCCCGCATCTGGGTGGCGGCCGCACGGCCGGTGGTCCCCTGCACCGCCGACACCGTGGGATCGGGCACGGGTAACTGCGGCACGATGATGTGGAAACCCTTCTTGCCCGGGTCTGCGGTCAATGCGGTGGAGTCAGCGTGAATGCTGACCGCGAGGTCGGCCTTCGCAGCGTTGGCGGCCGCGGCACGCTCGTCGACGCACCCGCCCCAGCCCACGTCGTCGGGTCGACTGAGCACCACCGTGGCGCCCTGACTCTGCAGTCCGGCCTTGATCAGCTGCACGACATCCCAGTTGACCGTGTGCTCGGTGGCACCGTTGACCCCGGTGGCGCCTGAGGTCTGACAGTCCTTCATACCGCCACGCCCATCGGGGACCTGCCGGGTGAGACTGTGCCCGACCGCTGAGGCCTGATGGCCCGGGTCGAGGAAAACCGTCTTGCCGACCAGCGCGTTCCGGATCGGTGTTGTCGCAGAAGGTGTTGTCGCAGAAGGGGTTGATACCGACGGGGCGGGTGCGGGTGCGGCAGGCGCAGGTGGGGCGGGCACGGCGGCGGCCGGCGAACTCACCGCGCCCAGCATCAGCAGGGCCGAGGTGAGGGCCCCGAGCGCCGGCGCGATTCGGGTCGTGCGGAATGGGCGTCGGGTCATCGTGGGGTGCGCAGCGCCGCCGTCGGCAGTGCTGCGACGCTCCTCTCTCGTCGGAAGACGGCCCGCGCGCCCAGAATCACTCGAGTCACACGTGCCACATGCGTAACAAGTGAACCAGTCGGCCCGCAGACGCAGCAACCCACGCCCACACCATCGGGCTTTCGTGAGGTCACCGTGATCTGGCCGATACACAAACGTGGTGTGACGGGTCAGGTCTCCGGGCGACGTCGCACCCGGCGGATCCGGATCGGGCCGCGAGCCGACGCCGGATCCACCACGTGTCCACGCTGGGTGATCTCCACGACACCCTCCTCGACCAACTCTCGCGCCACCGCACGGACCGCGTCCATCAGCCGACGCCACTGCGCAGGAGCGATGGCGCGGGCCACCTCCGAGGGGCAGATGGTGGCCCCGTCGCGTCGGGCGTCGAGCAGAGCGAGGATCTGCTCACGCAGCCGCTGTGGATCCTCAGGCGTCGACATCGATCTCTCCGTCGTCGGCGTCCACCCAGCCCAGGTCCGTGTCGGCCCACAGCGCGTCCGGGTGCGCGTCGGGTGTCCACGCGAGGTATCGGGTGAGGGCGAGCATCGCCTGCGGCTGCGGCGGTGCCCCGACCACCGGCAGGTCTGCGGCCGCTGCGGTGACTGCATCGGGATCCATTCCCGCACCGATGACCATCATCTGTGAGGTCGTGACCATCGTCGGATGGCGCACGACACCGACGTGACCGCCCACCGCATGCACCTCGAGCGACTCGGAATCATCCTGAACCCCTACCTGCACAACACCTTTGATCCGATACACACCTACCGGAGGTCGTTCGAGAAACGCCGCCACTCGACGCGGGTGCAACGGGCCGTCCCAGCTGAGCACCTGAGATCGATAGTCGGCGTGCAGATGTGGTGCCGCATGCCGTGAATGATCATGCCCATCAGCACAATCGGGATCATGATCGTGGCCAGTGTCTGCCGTCGACTCCCACAGCAGGTCTGCGAGTTCAAGTTGCCGCGGTCCGGCGTCCACTCGATTCGGCAGGTCGACGATCATCGCTGGATCGATCTGCCCGTGCGACACGGCCAGCACCGCGGCTGTCGGATTGTGCTGACGCACATCGTCGATCAGCAGATCGAGGTCGGGCGCCTCCATCCGGTCGGTCTTGGTGACGGCCACCAGGTCAGCCAACGCGATGTGTCGGTCGACCTCGGGGTGCCGCGCCCGGGTCCAGGCGTGCTGCTCACCGTCGAGAAGGTAGATCAGCCCGCCGTAGGCCACCGCAGGCGATGACGCGGAGGTGACCAGACGTACCAGCGCCGACGGTTCGGCCAGGCCGCTGGCCTCGATGACCACCACGTCCAACCCGGCCGCCGGTGCCACGAGATCGGCCAACACCGCTTCCAACGACTCGGCGTCCACCGAGCAGCAGATGCACCCGTTTCCCAGCGTCACCTTCTGATCAACCGCGCCGGCCACCAGCAGTGCGTCTATCGACACCGCACCGAAGTCGTTGACCAGCACGCCGATCCGCGCGCCCCGGGCCGCGCGCAGGAAGTGGTTGAGCACGGTCGTCTTGCCCGCACCGAGAAATCCGGCGAGCACCACCACCGGAACCGAACGCCGCGCCGACATCACGCCGGCCCGTCATCGCATCGTTGGCACCGCACGGTCAGCGCCCGACCTCGATCCTTCGGAAGGTTGATCACCCGCGTACTCGGCGTGGCGCAACGATCACAGGTGGAGATCACCGCAGCGTTGTCGCTGAAGGTGGTGCTCATCCGACGATCGAAGACATACATCGCGCCGCGCCACCGCCCACGGTCACCAAACCGTTTGCCGTAGTTCATGATTCCCCCATCAAGCTGATATACCTCCGAGAATCCGCGGCGGACCATCAGGGCGCTGAGGACCTCACACCGCACTCCCCCGGTGCAGTAGGTGACCACCGGTCGACCCTTGAGATCATCGAAAGCGCCTCCATCGAGCAGGTCGACGAACTCGCGGGTGGTCGTCACGTCGGGACGCACCGCCCCCTGGAAATGACCGAGGCGGGATTCGATCGCGTTGCGGCCGTCGAACATCACCACCTCGTCCCCGCGCTCGTCGAGCAAACGATGCAGCTCGTCGGGAGCCAACCGGATTCCGCCGCCCACCACGCCTCCAGCGTCGACATCGACGACCCCGGGCACCCCGAAGCTGACGATCTCCGGGCGCACCCGCACCTGCAACCTCGGGAAGTCGTCTGCACCTCCGTCGCTCCACTTGACGTCTGCATTCCCGAACGGGGCGTACCCGCGCGTGGCCGACACATAGCGCTTGACCGCGGCGATCGGGCCGCCGACGGCCGCGTTGATGCCGTGGGAGGCCACGATGATCCGTCCGCGCAGGCCCGAGGACTCGGCGAGGACCTGTTGCCACAACCGGATCGCCTCCGGATCGGCCAACGGGGTGAACACGTAAAACAACGCGATCTTCGACTGCGTCACGCGACAAGGATACGGACGCCGACGGCTTCCCCTGCTGCGCGCACACGGGGGCGGGGAGTCGGGCCCGGGGATGGCGGGCCACCGGCGATGGTGGACCCCTAGAATCACCTCGCGCACGATTGCTCCGGTACGGGGCGAGGACGGCCTCGTCGCGCAAGCCCCTTCATCCGGTCCGGATGAGCAGACGATGGGACGACACACATGACCTATCCACCCACGGGCGCGCCCGGTGGCCCCAATCCGCCGGATGAGTGGAAACCCTCGCTACGCAAGGACTCCGGTGCGCCCGGGTCGGACGACCCGACGACCGCCTTCGGATCTGCAGGCAGCGCGTACGGCAGCTACCCGGCCGGATACGGCGACGACACGTCGGTGCCGGGCGCACCGTTGAGTGGATATCCCACCCCGCCCTACCCCCAGCCGCAAGCACCCCGGTCGGGTCCCGGCGAGGCGCCCTATGCCCCAGCCGATTTCGGTGCTCAGCCTGGACCGGGCCAGCCCGGATACGGGCCGGCAGGGTTCGGTCAACCCGGCTACGGACAGCCGGTGGGCCCGGGATACGGCCCCTACGGCGGGTTCCCGGTTCAGCCGGTCACCAACACCAAGGCGATCCTGTCGTTGGTGTTCAGCGTGGGCGGGCTCATCCTGTGCTGCGGGCTCGGGGGCATCCTCGGCGTGGTGTTCGGCACGATGGCGATGAACGAGATCGATCAATCGCAGGGCACCCAGGGTGGCCGCGGCATGGCCAATGCGGGCCGGATCATCGGTTGGATCGGGATCGCCATCGTCGTGGTGGCGCTGGTGTTGTACCTGGTGGCCGCCATAGCCAGCGCGTGAGCTGACGCTGATCGACCCGGGGTGGGCCGATCAGCGGTCACCTCACGCGCGGGGACTCTCGACGCTCAGCGAGAGGTGCGGGCGGGACCGGCGGCGCGGCGAGCGCGCGACGGCTCAGAACGCACCGCCCCGTGCGGAGCCGCAGCCCGCTGGACAGACGAACGCTGGGTGGAAGAGCGCTGGGTCGACGAACGCTGGGTCGACGAACGCTCGGTCGAGTCGGCGCGGGCGCCCGCGCGCGATCCTGAGTTGCGACCTGAACGGCTCCCGTCGGACGCACCGGACTCACTGGTGTGCATCGGGCGCGAACCGCGGCGCGGCGCACCGGCACGCGACCCGGTCGAACGATCACCACGCGGCTGCGCCGAGCGACCGGACCCGCCGCCGCGAGTCGATCGGGCGCCGGCACCGGCCGGGCGACGCCGCGACCCGGAACCGGCGGGCGCGGGCGCCTTCTCGGGAGCCGGGGTGACGTGCGGGGCCCGGTCGCCGACGAGGTCGACAACCTCGGCTGACGCGGCGCTCACCCGGTGCGGGGCCACGTCGATGTCGGCCTTCTTCAACAGCCGACGCAGGTCCGCGCGCTGCTCGGGCAGGGCGATGGTCACCACATCGCCTGCGTTGCCTGCGCGGGCCGTGCGGCCCGAGCGATGCAGGTATGCCTTGTGTTCGGCGGGCGGATCGACGTGGATCACCAACTCCACGTCGTCGACGTGCACGCCGCGCGCGGCCACGTCGGTGGCCACCAGCACCCGGACTGATCCCTCACCGAACGCTGCGAGGTTGCGATCCCGTTGCGGCTGAGAGAGATTGCCGTGCAGATCGACCGCAGGGATACCGGAAGCGGTCAGCTTCTTGGCCAACTTCTTCGCCTGGTGCTTGGTGCGCATGAACAGGATGCGCCTGCCGACGCCCGAGGCGAGGTATTCGACGAGATCATTCTTCGATGCGGTGTCGGCGACCTCGAAGACGTGGTGGGTCATGGCGGCCACCGGCGAGTTCGCCTCGTCCACCGAGTGCATCACCGGCTGCTGCATGAATCGGTGCACCAGCTTGTCGACACCGTTGTCCAACGTGGCCGAGAACAGCAGCCGCTGCCCACCCTGCGGGGTCTTGGTCAGAATGCGGGTGACGGCGGGAAGGAATCCGAGATCGGCCATGTGATCGGCCTCGTCGATGACGGTGATCTCGATCTCGTCGAGGGTCAGGTGCCGCTGATCGAGCAGGTCTTCCAGCCGTCCCGGGCACGCGACGACGATGTCGACACCACCCTGCAGCGCATCGACCTGACGTTTCTGGTTCACGCCGCCGAAGATCGTCGTGGTGCGCAGGGAGTAGGCCGCAGCCAACGGATCGATGACGGCTTGGATCTGCGTGGCCAGTTCACGCGTGGGGGCCAACACCAACGCGCGCGGGCGACCTCGACGGCGGGTCGGGCCACTGCCGTCGGCGATCCGAGCGACCAGCGGAATGGAGAACGCAAGCGTCTTACCCGAGCCGGTCTTGCCTCGTCCGAGAACGTCTCGGCCCGCCAGCGTGTCGGGCAGGGTGTCGACCTGGATGGGGAAGGCGGTGGTCTTGCCGTCGGCGCCCAGCGCGTCGACGAGGGCGGCGGGAACGCCCAGGGTGATGAAGTCAGTGGAGGTCACGGTATGCCTTTCGGGCATCGGACTCCCGGGCCGACATCTGCGTCTGGCCCTCGTGAGGCACACGCCGTCGACCATGGAGTCGGTGGCGAACACGCGGGATTGCGCGTCCGTTCGCCGTACGAAGGAATCGACAGCCGACCTGCTGCGGCAATGAAGAAGCGTTTCTACGACGCGAATCGCCTGCGACGCAGCCGATTTTCATCTCCCACCCTAGCCGAGATCCCGCGCGCGACCGACATCGTGGCCCGTCGGGTACGCCACACCGATTCGGCGTAACGAATCCCGGGCAATTCCGATAGGCGCGCTCAGTGGAGCCGGGCGTTCGCCGGGGGCGCATTTTCCCCACCCCCGCCGAGGCGGCTTTCGCAGCTGAATTCACGGATGCAACCACGCAGGTGACGCATCTGCTTCTCCACAATCACCGGACAATCGCGCGACACGGAAACTACAAAGTGAGAATGTTTGCCGAACTCATCGGTGTGAACTAACCTCAGCGTCAGCACATCATCATTTGATTGAGAGGGCAGTACGAGCATGGCCAAGAAGCAGATCGTTCAGTTCATCGACGACATCGACGGTAAAGTGCTGGACGAATTCGAAACCGTCCGTTGGTCGCTGGACGGTCGGAGCTACGAATTCGACACCTCACCCAAGCATGCGCAGCAGTTCCGCGACCTCGTGGCGAAGTATGTGGAAGCGTCTCGGACCGTCAACGGACGAGGCGCCGGCAAGCGCAAAACCGTTGGCAGCACCGGGGGTACGCGCTCGAAGGAGCAGACGCAGGCCATTCGTGACTGGGCGAACAGCAACGGCTACGAGGTGAGCAACCGCGGGCGTATCCCAATCGAGGTCGTCGAGGCTTTCGAGGCCGCGCACTGAGACCACGCCACCGCGTCTGCGACCGTCTGTCCGCTACTGGACAGGCGGTCGTTTTTGGTTACCGGCCTCCTCCACAGCTAATTCCGGTGCGCGGGCGCGGCGCACCGACACCTCCCGCATTACCCCTCCGGTGACCCATTCCATGGACGTGGGCGGGTGGCTCGCGGGATAACTTCACCTATGCCCGAGGCCGTTTACCGCTCCGATTCCGTCATTCACGGCAGTGGGTACCCCCGGCGACAAATGGGTGTCGCTCCGCACGCGTTGGGCTCCCTCGAGCTGGGTTCTTCCATCGCGTGCGCGGCACCAGCCTCCCGATCGCGTCGGGGGGCTGCTGGCAGGGGGGCCGGTGGGGCATCGAGGCGCGGTCCGGCGCCGATGAAAAACGCCCCGACCCGTATGTCTACGGGGCGGGGCGATCGTCGTTTCGGAGTGGAGCTAAGGGGACTCGAACCCCTGACCCCCACACTGCCAGTGTGGTGCGCTACCAGCTGCGCCATAGCCCCGCAAGCATTGCGATGCACTGCCGGTGAACTCCGGCGGTACGGCAACCTGGTTGAAATTACACCATCGCCTGATACGGCTCCAAATCCCGCGACCGGCTTCGGCGGTGTCGGCAGCGGCCGACCTCAGGAGGCCAGTAGCTTGGTCAGCCACGCGGTGTCGTCGCCGACATCGGACACTGATCGGCCGGCGCTGAGCACCGACGGGGTGGCCACCGAGCCGCCCAGCGCGATGGAGAGCTGATCGTAGGCGAGGGTGGCCGACTGCTTGGCGTTGGGCACCTGCGACCCTGACGAGATGCATTGCTGTACCGACGAATCCGCGCCCACAGCGGCGGCCTTGGCGGCCAGATCGGTGTTGTCGTGATCGGTCTTGCCCTCCTCGGGCTGTTGCCGGTACAGCGTGCCGTGGTAGTCCAGCGCCTTCTCCGGTCCGGCCCCGACCTGTACACACCGCAGCGCTGCTGCGGCCCGCGTCGAGTAGTCACCCGACTTCGACCGCTTGTCGAGGAAGGTCAACATGTGGAAGCGGATACGCAGCTCACCCCTGGTGGCTGCGGCCGTCATCGCCTCGCCGTTGGTGGCCTCGAATTTCCTGCAGGCCGGGCACGAGAAATCCTCGAACACGTCGATGGTGTGCCGCGCCCCGGGCGTGCCGATGATCAGCGCCGCGTTGGTCTCGAGGATCTTCTCGTCGGCAGTGCCCTTCACCCCACCCTTGTCGCGGATCAGCACCGCGACCACGATCGCCACGATCACCGCCACCGCGGCCGCCCCGAGAATGTAGGCAGCCCGACTGGAGGTGGATCGTGGCTGATAGCCCGGCGCCTGCCGGGACCGCGGCTCAGCCACCACACACCGCGCAGGGGGCACGGTCACACATCACAGGGTCCTGAATCAACATGTAGCCCAGCCTATCCAAGGTGGACTCAGGGTTGGCTGACTCAGCTCCCACCTCGCACCGACGAGTAGATTCCCGGCTATGACGTCTTCTAACTCTGAGTCAGCGCAGGGGGCCTCCCCGACCTCCGATTCCGCCGACCTCACCCCGATCGTCGGCGCCCACGACGACGGCAACGGCACCGACGAGGTCGGGCACACCCACGCCGACGTCTCGGGCGGATTCCTGCGGGCCGCCACCTTCGGCGCCATGGACGGACTGGTGACCAACATCAGCCTGGTCGCAGGTGTCGGCGGATCCGGCGCCAGCGGTCACACGGTCATCCTCAGCGGTGTGGCCAGCCTGGTGGCGGGTGCGTTCTCGATGGCTCTGGGTGAGTACACCTCGGTCTCGACCCAGAACGAGCAGGTCGACGCCGAGGTGCGCACCGAGCGGCGCGAGCTGGCCACCAATCCCGAAGCCGAGACCGCCGAGCTCGCCGAGATGTTCATCGACATGGGTCTGACCGAAAAAACCGCTCGGACCGCAGCCGAGGAGGTGCACCGCGACCCAGAGCGAGCGGTGAACCTGCATCTCACCCAGGAACTCGGCCTCGATCCGAACGAGAAGCCCTCACCGATGTTGGCCGCGGTCTCGTCGTTCTTCATGTTCTCCCTCGGCGCGGTGTTCCCACTCATCCCCTACTTCTTCGGCAGCGAGCTCCTGTGGTTGGCGCTGCTGGTCGGCGGGATCGGACTGCTGGGTGCGGGTGCACTGGCGGCACGCTTCACCGACAAGCCGATCTGGTGGGGCGCGGTTCGGCAGTTGCTGTTCGGCGTGATCGCCGCCGGCGCCACCTACCTGGTGGGCTATCTCATCGGGACGCCCACGGCCTAGGCGTGCCCGTCCGCAGAGACCGGTCAGTCGTGTAGGGCTGCGTCGACCACGGACTGGGCCTGCGCCTGCACCTGTGCGAGATGCTCTGCGTCGACGAACGACTCGGCGTAGATCTTGTACAGGTCCTCGGTGCCCGAGGGTCGGGCGGCAAACCAGGCCCGATCGGTGACCACCTTCACGCCACCGATCGGTGCCCCGTTGCCGGGAGCCTCGGTCAGCACGGCGGTGATGGGGTCACCGGCCAGCGAGGTCGCGGTGATCGCCGACGCCGACAACGTCGCCAGCACCGCCTTCTGCTCTCGGGTCGCGGGGGCGTCGATGCGCGCGTAGACCGGATCGCCGTAGGTGGCCGCGAGTTCGCGGTAGCGCTGCGACGGGGTGCTGCCGGTGACGGCGAGGATCTCCGAGGCCAGCAGCGCCATGATGATCCCGTCCTTGTCGGTGGTCCACACCGAACCATCACGCTGCAGGAACGACGCCCCGGCGCTCTCCTCCCCACCGAAGGCGATCTCACCCGAGAGCAGGCCCGGGACGAACCACTTGAAGCCGACCGGCACTTCGACCAGCCGACGCCCGTGCCCGGCGACCACCCGGTCGATCATCGAGGAGCTGACCACCGTCTTGCCGATGGCCGCTGCCGGATCCCACTGCGGCCGGTGGGTCAACAGGTAGTCGATGGCGACGGCGAGAAAGTGATTGGGGTTCATCAGGCCGCCGTCGGGTGTGACGATCCCGTGCCGGTCCGCGTCCGCGTCGTTGCCGGTGGCGATGTCGAAGCTGTCCCGCGCTGAGATCAGCGATGCCATCGCATCGGCCGACGAGCAGTCCATCCGGATCTTGCCGTCGGTGTCGAGGGTCATGAACGCGAACTGTGGATCGGTGAGGGGGTTGACCACCGTCAGGTTCTGCAAGGTGTACATGAACCCGATCTCGGCCCAGTAGCCCACCGACGCCCCGCCCAGCGGGTCGGCGCCGATCCGGATCGCCGAGGTGCGGATCGCATCGGTGTCGATCACGTTCTTGAGACTGTCGATGTAGGTGGCACTGAACGGGTACTCCCGCACCCGATCGGAGGCCTGGGCGTCGGCGAACGGGATGCGAGGCACCTCCTTGACGCCACTGCGCAGCAGGTCGTTGGCCCGCGCCGCGATCGGCGCGGTGATCGTCGAGTCCGCAGGCCCCCCGTTGGGCGGGTTGTACTTGAACCCACCGTCGCGCGGCGGATTGTGCGACGGGGTCACCACGATGCCGTCGGCCCGATCGGGGTCATCGGCCGCCAGACCTGCGTTGTGCTGCAGGATGGCGCGACTGATCACCGGGGTCGGGGTGTGCCGGTCGAGTTGGTCGACGTAGACCAGCACGTCGTGGGCGACGAGCACCTCGATGGCGGTGCGCCACGCGGGCCGCGACAACGCATGCGTGTCGACGCCGATGAACAGTGGGCCGCCGATGCCTGCCGCCTGCCGGTGTTCGACGATGGCCGCGGTGGTGGCGATGATGTGCGATTCGGTGAACGCGGTGTCGAGGCTCGATCCGCGGTGCCCCGACGTACCGAAGACCACCTGCTGTGCGGGGTCGTCGGGGTCGGGAATGTTTCGGTAGTACGCGGCCTCGAGTTCTTCGAGGTCGACGAGATCTTCTGGCCGTGCCGGGGTGCCGGCCCTCTCATGCGCCATGGTGTGTGACCAACCCTTCCGGTGGTGGCGCGGGGTCGGCGCCGTCGACGATTCTGCCAAAGATGACCGGTCGGTATCGTGTGTGGCGTCCGTGTGGTTGTGCTGCGGACCGGCGTTGCGAACAGTTGCACCCCGACCGTCCGCACGCCATCCGACGACCCGTCCGAAAGGCCCTCTCCCGTGGCTCTGTCCTGCCCCGCCTCGAGTTCGAGCCGGGTTCGAGCGGCCGTGCTGGTGCTGCCCGGCGGAACCGATTTCAGCTACCGACCCTTCTCCTGGCGGTCCCCCTCTGCCTTGCGGATGTACCCGTTCACGCTCTCGATCGCCGCGCGCTTCGGCGGTCGGGTGGCTGTGGAGCAGGCCGAGTATCGGGTGTACGGCTGGAACGGCGAGCAGGCCAGCCCGATGCCGTACGCGCGGGCCGCGCTCGACCGGTTGGCTGCCCGTCACCCCGGGGTGCCCATTCATTTGATCGGCCATTCGATGGGCGGACGGGTGGGTGCGCATCTGGCCGGCGATCCCCGTGTACACGGGCTCCTCGCGCTGGCCCCGTGGTGGCAGTACGCGGATTGGCGGTTCATCGGTCGCAGCGTTCGTGTGGTGGCGATGCACGGCACCGCCGACACCCGCACATTTGCTCGCCGCACCGAGCATGGGGTCGCCGAACTGCTCCGGGCAGGAGTGGACGCCACGTACATACCGGTCGCGAACGGGGGACACGCGATGCTCGATCACATCGGCGACTGGCACCGCACCGCGATGGGCTTCGTGTCCACCGCCCTCGCCCGCTCGGCTGCACCGTCGGCCTCGCAGTCCCAGGCTCATCCGGCGGCACCCCGGTGAACGCCGTCCACATCAACCTGTTGACCGGGTGGTTTCCCATCGTGGTGCAGGTGGTGGCCGGGTCGGCGTTGCTCGCCGCGTTGGCCTGGCGACCGCGCCGATGGATCGCGCTGTGGGGCAGCGGATCGCTGGCGGTGGGCACCATCGGTGCCATCGCGATCTACTCGTACTTCAGCACCAACGACATGTCGCCGGACACCGCGCCGAGTGGTTTCTGGATCTGGATCGCCGTGGCCATCGCCGCTCCGGTGTTGCTGCTCGCAGGGGTCCGGAGCCGCCGCGTCACCGATCATCTGGCTGCGGTCATCACCATCCCGCTGGCGTTGCTGTGTGTCGCGGTGTCGGCCAACCTGTGGACCGGCTATTACCCCACCGCCTATCGAGCGTGGCAGGGCCTGACCGACGGCCCGTTGCCCAACCAGATCAGCGCCACCGAACTGCCCGCGCAGCGGGGCGTGCCCACGCCGGTCGGAAAGATCGTCGCGCTACGAGTTCCGCACGCGTTCAGCGGCTTTCATGCACGTACCGAGTTCGCATATCTGCCGCCGGCTTGGTTTCGCGGGCCGATCCCTCCACAGCTGCCGGTGGTCGTGATGCTCGGTGGGGTGATCAACACCCCCGACGACTGGGTACGCAGCGGGAACGCCGCACACACCGTCGACCGCTACGCGCGGACCCATGGCGGCCGGGCACCCATCCTGGTGCTGGCCGATCCGTCGGGCAGCATGAACAACGACACAGAATGCGTGAACAGCGCACGCGGCAACGTCGAGACCCACATCCTCGACGAGGTGCGCCCGGCGGTCATCGCGCAGTTCGGCACCGCCACCGCAGCGCGCGATTGGGCGCTGGCGGGCTGGTCGATGGGCGGTACCTGCGCGGTGACGATGGCGACCCGACACCCCGAGGCGTTCGGTTCGTTCATCGACATCTCCGGCGACATCGCACCCAACCTCGGTGATACCAAGAAGACGATCGCCGGCCTGTTCCACGGCGACGTGGGTGCCTGGGAAAGCTTTGATCCCAGCATCGTCATGCAGCGCCACGGACGCTACGACGATCTGGCCGGATGGTTGCAATCCGAGGGTCATCGCGGACGGCGGGGTCACCTGCACTCCTCGCAGATCACAGCCGCACGACACCTGTCCGAGATCGCCCGGGCGCAGGGCGTCGAGGTGGTCGAGCGTGATCTACCGGGTGCGCACACGTGGGAGTTCGCCGGCCGGGCCTTTGCAGATGCATTGCCGTGGTTGATGTCTCGCCTGGATGTGCCGCACGCGGTCTGATCTTCTAGACGCGCCGACACGGGGCCGCCGACGCGCTGATGCGTCGACGGCCCAGTTCGTTCAGATCATTCGGCGGGCCGAATCATGCAGGGACGTAGTCGAACACATCCGGGTTGGGTCCGGTGCGTCCCGACTCGCCCTGATCGAGGGCGTCGATGGAGGCCATGTCGGCGTCGGTCAGCTCGAAGTCGAAGATCTCGAAGTTCTCCCGCACCCGACTCGCGGTGGTGGACTTCGGAAAGACGATGTACCCGTGCTGGATGTGCCAGCGCAGCGTGACCTGTGCGGTGGTCTTGCCCAGACGCTCGGCGATGGCCGACAGGATCGGATCTCCCAGCACCCCGCCCTGGGCGATCGGAGACCAGGCCTCCACGGCGATGCCACGGCCGGTGCTGTCGGTGCAGACATCGCGGTTGGCGAAGTACGGATGGACCTCGATCTGGTTGATCGCGGGCACCACACCCGTTTCGGCGGCCAGCCGATCGAGGTGCGCGGGCTGGAAGTTGGAGACACCGATAGAGGTTGCGCGGCCGTCCTCGGCGAACTCGATCATCGTCTTCCAGGTCGACACGAAGTCCCCGTCGTACAGGGTGGGCAGCGGCCAGTGGATGAGGAACAGGTCAACGTGGTCGGTGCCCAGCTTGCGCAGGCTCTCATCGAGGGAGCGCCGCGCGTCATCGGGGCGATGGAAGCCGTTGTTGAGTTTGGTGGTCACGTAGATCTCGCTGCGGTCGACACCGCTGTCGGCGATGCCCTGCCCGACACCGGCCTCGTTCTGGTACATCTGCGCGGTGTCGATATGCCGATACCCGATCTCGATCGCCTGCCGGGTGGCCGCGGCCGTCTCCTCCGGCGCGATCTGGAAAACGCCGTAACCGAGCTGGGGAATGGTGGTTCCGTCGTTGAGGGCAATCAAAGGAACTGAGGTCATCTACGTCTCCTCGTTTGGGCTCACGCTGAACCCAATTGCGGGTCCTGTGCTGATGCCAACACGATGGCGGGCGAAGTGATTCCCGTGCGGCGGGCGGTCCCGATGACGGTGGGTTCAGGCGGTGGAAGCATTCTGGCTGGTGATGGCGGGTGAGGATGTGGGTATGCGCAGGATGTTGACGGCTGTGAAGTGCCCCAGGATTAGTTCCTATGTGGTTGCAAGGGCCGGGGTGGCGTGCCCGCGGGGGTGTGAGGCTGATCCTCGTGCGGCGCGCAGCTCTGGGCGGGGGTCTGCGCCGAGCTGGCCAACCGCGGCGTCGCTGATGTATTCGTCGTGTGCTGGGACGGACTGACCGCGCTGCCCAAGGCCATCGAGGCGAACTGGCCCGATTCGCTGGTCCAGACCTGCGTGGTGCACCCGATCCGCACGGCGATACGGTTCGTGACCCACGGGCCACGTACAGCCGTCGTAGCGGCCCCGCGGGCGCTCAACAGGAGTGACGGACAGGTGCCTCGCTTCGGAAGCCTGGTCCTTGCGCTCGGGTTGTCGGTGCCGCAAATATCCGGTTGGGGAACTTCAACGACAGACCTCTATTGACACCGCCATCCCCTTGCTTTACTTTCGCTTTACTAAAGTCCGTTCCAGGCAACAAAAGGCCCAAATGCGACATCACTTAACTATCTTCATCGCACTTATGACCTCACTCGCCATAGCTGGCACCGTCCTCGCGGGTCCGGCAGGCGCGACTCCAGACGCCGCCCCCGCGATCCCTGGAACAGTGACTGTCGATCAGCGCACATTCATTGAGTCCAGCCTGGGTTCACAAGCTGTAGAGGATCTTTCGGACGCGATATCAGAAACTAAGGCACTGCCAGTCGCAGCGGTTGCGATCGCTGCAGCAGCGTGGTGCGCACGCGGAGCGTTGGCAAGCGTGCCGACATCGGTTCTCGACGACATTTCGAACGGCGGCGCTGGAACAGCCTACGCACGCAACGCGATCATCGGCTGCCTAGGCGGCGAGATCGGAGGACTGGTCTGGAAGTTCTTACCCGCTTATCTGAAGAAGAAGGCGATCGAAGCCGTTGCCGCCTTCGTCATTCGGTACATACGCTGACCCGTGGGCTCAGCTATCGCACTGACGCTTGGCGGAGCCGTGGCGTGCGTCGTGCTGATGCTCGCAGCCGACACCGGCCGCCGTGGCGAGGCCACCAATGCGTCGATCGGCTACTCGGTCCCCGAGCACGTGAAGATCGACCCGGAATTGCGAAAAAGGGCAAACCAAATTCTTTTTCGACATTGCGCCACTGCCGCAGTGATCACCGGACTGATCGCCGTATTAGGAGCGCCGTACGCCCTGGGATTGATCGATGCAGACATATCGACAGCTGAGTTGGTGATAGCCGCAGGGATGGCTGGCGTTGCGGCGTTCATAGCGTTGCTGGGATTAGAGAGAATCAAGCAGCTGTAATTGTCTGCACCAAAAAAAGCGTCGCCCCGGCCGATGGCCGGGGCGACGCGGTGGAGCTGCCGGGAATCGAACCCGGGTCCTTCGTCATATCAGCAGGGCTTCTCCGTGTGCAGTTCGCTACGCCTCTACTCGGATCTCTCGGTCACGCGAACAAGCCGAGATGACGATCCCAGTCGCTGTTGGGTGTCCCGTCTGGCTCCGCGACCGAGCCAGACGGTGAGCCCCCTGAATGATGCCGGTACCCGGGGCGGGAGCACACCCGGGCCGACAGACACGCGCTCGCTCAGGCGGCGAGGGCGTAGTCGCGCTGATTGGAATCGGCGCTTAATTGGTTGCAATGACGCTTACGGTGGTCTCTTGCCTGCACCGACACGCTTCCCCTACATCAACGCACGCAGTCGAAACCGTTCAGCCCCGTGTAGGTGCCCGCCCGTATGACTCAGGCGGACACCTCATGGTAACAACCGACACCGACGAGATCATCCGAGTTTCGATCTTCGCGAGGTCACCCGCGAGTCCCTTCACCGCTCGGGGCTCAGCCGGGTATCCCTTTGACACGGCGGCCGAGTTCGCGGACCACCTCGCGGTTGGCGGTGCGTTCGGCGAGAGCACGTCGTTTGTCGTGGGCTTGCTTGCCCTGGGCCAGCGCCAACTCGACCTTCACCTTGCCGTCGTTGAAGTACATCGACAGCGGGACCAGAGTGAGATTGCCGGTCGCGATCTTGCCGGCCAGGGTGTCGATCTCGCGCCGGTGCAGCAGTAACTTGCGATTGCGGCGCACCGCGTGGTTGGTCCACGAGCCGTTGCCGTACTCGGCGATGTGCAGCCCGCGCAGCCACACCTCACCGTCGTCGATGGTGGCGAACGCGTCCACCAGCGAGGCCTTGCCGTCGCGCAGGCTCTTCACCTCGGTGCCCACCAGCGCCACCCCGGCTTCGTAGGTGTCGACGATGCTGTAGTTGTGCCGCGCCTTACGGTTGGTCGCGATGGCTTTGCGACCCTTCTCCTTCGCCATGGGTGTCACCTCTTCTCACTGGTCGTCGGTCATCGGGGGCGCCGGTGTGCCGGGCTGACTCTCCAGCCTACTGACCCGCGTCATCGGTGGGGAAATCGATTTCGGCTCCGACTGCGATGATGTGGTTCATGTCCGAACCCGTCCCCCTTCCCCCGCTCCGGCCGGCGCAGGTCGGCGACGCCGAGGCCATCGCCGACCTCCGCGACGACCTCGCCCGCTGGCTGATCGACTCCGGCGTGCACCAATGGCAACCCGGTGAGGTGACAGTCGCCGAGATCGCCGCAGGCGTGGGCGACGGGCAGTGGCATGTCGCCACCATCGATCACGAAGTGGTGGCCTGCGTGAAGCTGTCGTGGTCCGACCCCGACTTCTGGGGCGCCGACAACGCACCGGCCGGATACATCCACGGGTTGATGGTGCACCGCGATCATGCCGGCTCGGGCTGGGGCCGACAGATCATCGACTGGTGTGCTGACCGAGCCCGCGACGCCGGTCACGACCGTCTCCGGCTCGACACCGCCGCGCACAACACCACGATGGTCGACTACTACCGCGCGCGCGGATTCGACGTGGTCCGCGAGGCCGACCTGCCGCCGATGTACGGCCGCGAGATGCGCATCGTGTTGTTCGAACGCGTCATCGGCTGACCGGCCCGCTCAGATGCGGACGTAGAACCGCAAGGTGGCGTAGCCGGTCACGGTGGCCAGCCCGATTCCACCGAGCAACAGCCACGGCGACACGTACACCACGTCGCCCACGGTGATGCGGGCCAGGATGTTGACCCCATAGAGGTCGGCGAGCGCGCGGTCGAAGAACACCACCTTGGCGGCGAACAATCCGGCCACCGCCAACACCGATCCGATGATCGACGACACCACCGCCTCGAGGAGGAACGGTAGCTGGGTGTACCAGCGGGTGGCCCCGACCAGTCGCATGATGCCCACCTCGGTGCGCCTGGTGTACGCCGCGATCTGAACCGTGTTGGCGATCAACAGGATTGCCGCGATGGCCAGCACTGTGGCGATGGTGAACGCGGCGTTGCGGGTGCCGTCGAGCACGCTGAAGATGCGTTTGACCAACTCGCGTTGGTCGAGCACCCCGTCCACCCCCGCCGCCCCGCGGTACTTGTCCAACACCGTGCCGAAGCGGTCGGGGTCAGACATCCGCACCTTGAACGAGGCAGGCAGCGTGTCCTCCCGGATCATCGAGGCGATGTCGGGGTTGTTGACGAAGGTCTTGGTCTTGGCGTCGCGGAACGCCGCAGCCCGGTCGATGAACTGCACCGACTCGACGCCGTTCTCGTTCTCGATCTGCGAACGCAGCGTGGAACACGGTGCCGCGCGACACTCTGGATCGGCGTTGGCAACCTGATCGGAGATGAAGAACTGCATCTCCACCCGGTCGAGGAAGATGGTGCGGCTCTTGTCCGCCATCTGCACCACCAACAGACCGCCACCGAACATGGCCAGGGTGATGGCGGTGGTCAGCACCATCGCCAACGTCAAGGTGATGTTTCGGCGCAGGCCGGTGAGGACCTCTTTGAGGATGAAGCTCGCGCGCATGCGGTTCGGTGTCCCTTCGAACGCGGTGTCGGTCGGTGCTGGAAGTCGCTGCGGTCCTGGACAGTTCAGCCCACGCCGTACACGCCACTCTCGTCGTCGCGAACGAGGTGACCGAGGTTGAACTCCAACACCCGACGACGCATCGCGTCGACGATGTGGCGGTCGTGGGTGGCCATCACCACCGTGGTGCCGCGCCGGTTCACCCGGTCGAGCACGTCGACGATCTCTTCACTGGTCTCGGGATCGAGGTTTCCGGTCGGCTCGTCGGCCAACAGCAGCAACGGACGGTTGGCGATGGCGCGTGCGATGGCGACCCGCTGCATCTCACCGCCGGACAACTCGTGGGGCATCCGGTCGGATTTTCCGGCCAGCCCCACATAGTCGAGGACCTCGGGCACCACCCGTGCGATGGTGCTCTTGGGTTTCCCGATCACCTCCAGGGCAAAGGCCACGTTGTCGGCCACCGACTTCTGTTGCAACAGACGGAAATCCTGGAAGACACAGCCGATGGACTGACGCAGCAACGGAACTCGCCGACTGGGCAACTTGTTGACGTGGTAGTCGCCCACGTGCACCTCGCCGCGGGTCGGCTTGTCCTCCTTGAGCAGCAGCCGAAAGAACGTCGTCTTGCCTGAGCCCGACGGCCCGATCAAGAACACGAACTCGCCCTTGCCCACGTCGAGGCTCAGGCCGTCGAGGGCCGGGCGGCCGGCGGCCTTGTACTTCATCGTGACGTTGTCCAGGCTGATCACGGTGAGCCAGTGTAGACACGAAAGCTGAGTCCACGGCCCAAGCGCGCGGGGCGTCGGGGGCGGGGCTTGTCGGGAGCGGGGGTTGACCGGAGCGGGGGTTGTCGGCGGGTACCGCAGACCCGGGGTCGGGCTCAGGAGGTCGGGGGCACGGTGACCGTCGTCGTGGGCACCTCACCGGGTGCCGGCCCCGGGGTGATCGCCGACGGTGTGATGCCGGCGGGCGCTGACGATGACGATGACGCAGGGCTACCTGAATCCTGCGGTGGCCGAGCAGCACTCGCCGACGACGGCGTGGAGGTGACCGTGGTGACCGGCGAATTCTGTTGCACGGGTTCGGTGACGACCGGCAGCGTGATGCTCGGCGGCCGGTTCTGCTTGTCGATCTTGTCGTAGTGATCGACGCGCTGCCCGTAGAGCGTGAGCAGGCCGACGAACAACAACACCAGGATGACTGTGCCGGTGCGCGCACGGCCACCGAACAGGTGGCGCGGCAGGAGGCGCCGCAAACGGGTCCCGGATACGGGTGCCGCAGCAGGCCGCGATTGCCCAGACGAGTCCGGCCCCACCGCGGCAGGCGCTTCCCCAGGGGTGGGGCGCGGATCGGGTTCGGCTGTGGGAATGCTCATTCGGCCTGCTCCGTCGATCGTGGCGGGACGGGCACACCCGATCCGGTCAAGGCGACGGTCACCTCGGGGCTGCCGGTGGCCAATGCGATCCCGGCGCGTCCGAAGGTGCGCACGATCCGCGCACGCAGGTCCCGGCTCACCTCGAACTGCTTGCCCGGCAACGTTCGCGCCACGATCCGGACCGTGACCGCGTCGATGTCCATCTCGACGACACCCATCGCGGTCGGCGCGTCGAGCAGCAGCGGACGCATCCGTTGATCGGCGAAGGTCTGTTCACCGATGGTGTGCAGCAGATCGTTCACCCGGCTCAGGTCGGTGCCTGGGGGCAGCGGGATGTCGACCACCGAGCGCGCCCAGTCCTTGGACAGATTGATCGCCTTGACGATCTGGCCGTTGGGCACGGTGATCACCTCACCGTCGATCGAGCGGATCTTGGTGATCCGCAGCGTCACGTCTTCCACCGTGCCCGAGGCGGTCTCGGGTGAACCGATGACCGCGAGCTCCACCACGTCGCCGAACCCGTACTGCTTCTCGGTGATGATGAAAAAGCCCGACAGCAGGTCTTGCACTATGCGCTGCGCACCGAAACCCAACGCGGCCCCGATCACCGTCGCCGGAGCGACGAATCCGGTGATCGGCACGTCGAAGATGCGGATGATGTTGACTGCGGCGAACAGGTACACGATGACGATGGCAACCCAGGAGACGACCTGCGCCATCGAATGCCGGTGCTTCGAGGTCTCCGACCGGACCAACTCGTCGCTGGTGGTGAAGTCGTTGTCGATGCGGGTGGTGATCCGCTTGGACACCCATTGGATGAACCGGGTGGCCAGCAATGCGCCCACGATGAACAACAGGACTTGCAGACCTTCCAGCGAGAGCCATCGGATCAGCCGATCACTGCCCGCAGGACCCGTCGCCAACACGTGCACCATGTCGCGCCTAGCCGTCCTGAGTGGCCATGCGCCACCGGATTCCGGCTTCGATGAAGCCGTCGAGGTCACCGTCGAGCACCGCCGAGGGGTTGTTGACCTCGAACTCGGTCCGCAGGTCCTTCACCATCTGATACGGGTGCAGCACATAGGAACGCATCTGATTGCCCCAGCTCGAGCCGCCGTCACCCTTGAGCGCGTCCATCTCGGCGCGCTCTTCCTTGCGCTTGACCTCCAGCAGCTTGGCCTGCAGCACCTTCATGGCGGCGACCTTGTTCTGCAGCTGGCTCTTCTCGTTCTGGCAGGTCACCACGATGCCGGTGGGGATATGGGTCAGACGCACCGCGGAGTCGGTGGTGTTGACCGACTGTCCGCCGGGACCCGACGAGCGGTACACGTCGACGCGCAGATCGTTCTCGTCGATGTCGATGTGGTCGGTGGTCTCGACCACCGGAAGCACCTCGACCTCGGCGAACGATGTCTGCCGCCGTCCCTGGTTGTCGAACGGGCTGATCCGCACCAGGCGATGAGTGCCCATCTCCACCGACAGCGTTCCGTACATGTAGGGCGCCTTGACCGCGAAGGTCGCGCTCTTGAGCCCGGCCTCCTCGGCGTAGGAGGTGTCGTAGACCTCTACGCCGTAGTCGTGTTTCTCGGCCCACCGGATGTACATGCGCATCAGCATCTCGGCCCAGTCGGCGGCATCGACACCGCCGGCGCCTGAGCGGATGTTGACCAGCGCGTCGCGGGCGTCGTACTCGCCGGCGAGCATGGTCTTGACCTCCATGGCCTCGATGTCGGTACGCAGTGTGCTCCGCTCGGCGTCGGCATCGGCCAGCGCCGCTGTCTGGGCGTCGCCCACTTCGTCCTCGGCGATCTCGTAGAGCACCGGCATGTCGTCGAGCCGCGACCGCAGCTCACGAACCCGACGCAGTTCGCTCTGGGCATGACTGAGCTCGCTGGTCACCTTCTGCGCGTGCTCCTGGTCGTTCCACAGATCAGGGTCGGCGGCCTGGTGTTCGAGTTCGTCGATGCGGCGGGCCAGCTCGTCGAGGTCGAGCACCTTCTCCACGGTGGTCAGAGTGGTGTCGAGGGCCTCGAGGTCTGCCTGTACGTCGGGTTGCACGGTTCACCAGGCTACTGCGCCGGCGCGCCGGACCGAATTCGCGACCGGCCGCAACGGCGCGCGGGGTTCAGAACAGTTCTTTGGGTGGCTGCAGCTGGCCGAAACTCCAGGTGGAATCGACCTTGCCGGGCTTGTAGACCACCGGCAGGTCATCTCCGAGCTGCGGCCAGCGTGCCGCAGCCGCCACCACCATGTGCCCGTAGACATCGGTGGGGTGGGTCTCGGGCCCGATGATGGTGCCCGAGATGGTGCAGAAGACCTCGCCGTTCTTGTCGCCTTCGCCTGGACGATCACTGACCCCGGTCACGGTCAAGGTCCCTTCGCGCAACTGCGCAGCAGCTGCGGCGCTGAGCCCACCACCGGTGCCGCGGGAGCGCTGGAACTGCCGCACCGTCAGCACCAGCAGAGCCGCGAACGCCAGGATGAACAGAAAAGTGATGAACATCGAGCGCTCCTCTCGGTGCGATGCCCGCATCTGAGGCATTGGCGACGGTGTCCTCTACTCTACCGGCATGACCTCCTCCGACCCTGGTGTCGCCGGGTCCTCGTACGCCGCTGACCTCCAGCTCGCCATCGAGCTGGCCGACCACGCCGACGCCATCACCCTGGACCGATTCGGCGCCCTGGACCTGCAGGTGTCGGACAAACCCGATCTCACGCCGGTCTCCGACGCCGACCTCGCCACCGAGACCGCGTTGCGCGGCGCACTGGGCCAGGCCCGCCCCGATGACGCGATCCTGGGTGAGGAGTTCGGCGGCGCGGTGGCCCTGACCGGTCGCCAGTGGGTGATCGATCCCATCGACGGAACCAAGAACTTCGTCCGCGGGGTACCGGTATGGGCCACCCTGATCAGCCTGCTCGTCGACGGCACCCCGGTGGTGGGGGTGGTCTCGGCACCGGCCCTGACCCGCCGCTGGTGGGCGGCCACCGGAGCCGGCGCCTACGCCCGCGACCCGCACGGCGTCAGCCGCGCCATCTCGGTGTCCCGGGTCGATGCGGTGTCCTCGGCGAGCCTGTCGTTCTCCAGCCTCACCGGGTGGGCTGATCGCGGGTCCCGTGAGCAGTTCATCGAGCTGACCGATCGGGTGTGGCGGGTGCGCGCCTACGGCGACTTCTACAGCTACTGCCTGCTCGCCGAAGGAGCGATCGACATCGCGCTGGAGCCAGAGGTGTCGTTGTGGGACCTCGCGCCACTCGATGTCCTGGTGCGCGAAGCCGGTGGACGCTTCACGGATCTGACCGGCCGCGCCGGCCCCCACGGCGGCAGCGCGGTGGCCAGCAACGGCCACCTCCATGAAGCCGTGCTCGCCGGTTTGGCGTGAGCTGGACCTCGGTTCCTCGGCTCAGCTGACCGACGGGAACAGGCCACTGCCGGTCGCGGCAGCCACCGCCCGCACCACGCCGTAGCCGATCCAGACCGCGGCTACGGCGTAGACCAGCGGGTTACTGACCAACCGCCCGACCGGTGCCAGGTCACGACGGGCCAGCAACAACGCACCCGACGCCATCACCAGCACCGCGACGAAGGCCATACTCAACGACCCGAATGCGTTGTAGGAGAAAGCGGCGCCGAGGTCACCGTGGGCGGTGGCGATCCAACTGCGGGTGAGTCCACAGCCCGGACACGGCAGTCCGGTGAGCAATCGGACCGGGCACATGATCGGCCCCGACGAACTGAGTGACTCGGGGATGACGGCGGCGGCGACGAGCGCGGCTGCGCCCGCCGCCGCCGCAGCCGATACGGACGGGTTGTCACGGACCACGTCGACACGCGAAGCACTCACGCAATCCACGGTGCCACGAACCGACGTCATCGGGTGGGGCTTATTTGAGCGGCAGGCCGTTGGAGTCCGGCAGCTTGCGCAGGACGATCAGGATGAAGTCGATGATCGTCCAGATCCCCAACCCACCACACGTCAGCAACTTGGCGATGCCGAGCCCGGTGTATCCGAGGTAGAAGCGGTCGATCCCGAAGCCTCCGAGGAAGAACGACAGCAGCACGGTGGTCAGCCATTCCTTGCCGGAGAAGAGTCCTGGGACCTGGCTGACCGGGAACCAGTTGCTTGAGGCGGTGCGCACCTGGGTCTCGGGTTTGATCTGCCCGGTGCGGGTCAGATTCTGCAGGTCAGTGAAGGTCATGGGCCCTTGCTCCTGGCCCAGGATGGATGCGAAGAAGGTGTCGCCATGCGGGTTGGGCGCCGGCGGCGGACTCATCGGAGGTTGCGTCATGGCGCACACCATATGCGACATATGACCGTTTTAACCAGGGGTGTCGACGCGCGGTTCACCGCATGTTCTCCAGACCGCGGGTGTGACCCTCGTGACATCTTTCTTACTCCCCGGTAAGATGGACCTTACCGCCGAGTAAGGTCGGGACCGTCCGTGGGAAGACCACACCACATCGTCAACGAAAATGCAGGTGCGAAATGTCTACTCAAACCGAGCCTCGCGACACCTCTGCGGTGGGCAAGGCGCTGCCCAAGCAGAACGGCTTGGGCGCGGCCATGCGATTCCTCTCGACCCTCACCGGGTCGGACCTCGCCGAGAAGTTCGGGCTGCGCGAACCCATCAACCGGATCGCCTACCAGGCCACCAAGACCGGATTCCAGACCCTGGGCGCCGCCAACCGCACCTTCAAGTCGGCCCAGGGCGGTAGCCAGCCCAAGCGCCTGCCGTCGGCATCCAAAGACGTTTTCAGTCTCGCCCCCGACGACGAGCAGAAGATGATCGCCGAGACGGTGCGCGAGTTCGCCGAGGAGATCGTGCGCCCTGCGGCTCACGACGCCGACGAGGCCGCCGCTGCCCCCGAGGACCTGCTGGCCCGCGCGGTCGAGCTCGGCATCACCATGATCAACGTGCCCGAGGAGTTCGACGGCGCCGCCGATGAGCGCAATGTGGTGACCAACGGCCTGGTCGCCGAGGCGATGGCATACGGCGACATGGGGCTGGCCCTGCCCCTGCTGGCTCCCAGCGGCGTGGCCTCCACCCTCACCCAGTTCGGCAGCGAAGGTCAGCAGAAGACCTACCTGCCCGACTTCGCCGGCGAGACCGTCCCGCAGGCCTCGGTCGTCATCGCCGAGCCACGCGCGCTGTTCGACGCGTTCGACATCACGACCAAGGCCACCCGCGTGCCCTCGGGCTACAAGCTCGACGGCGTCAAGTCGTTCGTGCCCGCCGCCGGCTCGGCTGAGCTGTTCATCGTCGGCGCCGTGCTCGACGGTCGTCCGGCCCTGTTCATCGTGGAATCCGACTCCGACGGCCTGATCATCGAGGCCGATCCCGGCATGGGAGTGCGCGCTGCGGGCATGGGTCGCCTGCTGCTCAACAACGTGTCGGTGCCCACCTCGGCGCTGCTCGGTGAGCAGGAGGGTGACGCCGCGTTCGCCGCCTACCGCGACGTGGTGCGCCTGGCCCGCCTGGGCTGGTCGTCGCTGGCCGTGGGTACCGCACAGGCCGTTGTCGACTACGTGGTCCCCTACGTCAACACCCGTGAGGCGTTCGGCGAGCCCGTCTCCAACCGCCAGGGCGTGGCGTTCACGGTGGCCGTCATGGCCACCGAGGTCGACGCCTTGCGCATGGTCACCTTGCGCGGCACCTCGCGCGCCGAGCAGGGCCTGTCGTTTGCCCGCGAGGCCGCGCTGGCCCGCAAGCTGGTGTCGGACAAGGGCATGCAGATCGGCTCAGACGGTGTGCAGATGCTCGGTGGCCACGGATTCACCAAGGAACACCCGGTCGAGCGCTGGTACCGCGACCTGCGCGCCGCGTCCATCGGCGAAGGCATCGTCGTCCTGTAGATCTTCGAACGCCCACTGTCACAACCTTTTTGAGAGAGAAACATCATGGCAATCAATCTCGAACTGCCCAAGAAGTTGCAGGTCACCGTAGACCAGGCGCATCAGGCGGCGGCGAACATCTTCCGTCCCATCTCCCGCAAGTACGACCTGCGTGAACACGACTACCCGGTGGAGCTCGACACGCTCGCCAGCCTCTACGACGGCCTCAACGACGCCGGTCAGGCCGGAGCCGGAGCCGACGGCGGGCGCAAGCAGCCGCACAAGGAGGTGCCCGCGGGCACCATCATCAACGGCGGCAACATGCAGTCGGTCCTCAACTCGATGGAGGTCGCCTGGGGCGATCTGGGGCTGATGCTCACGCTGCCCTATCAGGGTCTGGGCAACGCCGCGATCGCCGCGGTGGCCACCGACGAGCAGCTCAAGCGTTTCGGCAAGGTGTGGGCCGCGATGGCCATCACCGAGCCCAGCTTCGGTTCCGATTCGGCCGCGGTGTCGACGACCGCCGTCCTCGACGGCGACGACTACGTCATCAACGGCGAGAAGATCTACGTCACCGCCGGATCGCGGGCCACCCACATCGTCGTGTGGGCCACCGTCGACAAGAGCCTGGGCCGTGCCGCCATCAAGAGCTTCGTGGTGCCCCGGGAGCATCCGGGCGTCACCATCGAGCGCCTGGAGCACAAGCTGGGCATCAAGGTCTCCGACACCGCGCAGATCCGTTTCGAGAACTGCCGCATCCCCAAGGAGAACCTGCTCGGTTCGCCTGAGGTCGACGTGAAGAAGGGCTTTGCCGGCGTCATGCAGACGTTCGACAACACCCGCCCGATGGTGGCCGCGATGGCCGTGGGTGTCGCTCGTGCCGCCTTGGAGGAGCTGCGTCGGCTGCTCGAAGACGCCGGTGTGGAGATCGACTACGACAAGCCCGCCAACAGCCAGCACGCCGCCGCCGCCGAGTTCCTGCGGATGGAGGCCGATTACGAGGCCTCGTACCTGCTGATGTTGCGCGCTGCCTGGATGGCCGACAACAAGGAGCCCAACTCCAAAGAAGCGTCGATGTCCAAGGCCAAGGCTGGACGCAGCGTCGTCGACATCACCACGCGCGCAGTGGAGTTGGCCGGCACGCTGGGTTACTCCGAGCGTCTGCTGCTGGAGAAGTGGGCCCGCGACTCGAAGATCCTCGACATCTTCGAAGGCACCCAGCAGATCCAGAACCTGATCATCGCGCGCCGTGTGCTGAACAAGACCAGCGCCGAACTGAAGTGATCACGATCGATCGGCGACGCTGATCTCGTCGCCCCCATCGAGCCCGGGTGCACCGCACGGTGCACCCGGGCTCGGTGCTTTCCGCCACCACCGGGACGCTCGACCTGCTGTTATGAGCCCGCCGACGGCAGCGGCGACAGGCCGAGAGTCTCAGAAGCGTCTCAAGATCCCGAAACGGGTGGATAATTCCGTGCAGATGGGCGTTTCCCGGCGTGTTTGTGGATCGCCGTTGTTCCATTGGTTACTGTCAAAGCGGGCTGCGGTCCACACGGAGTGCAGCGAGGGTGAGGAACACACATGAAGACACGTCGAGCGACAGTCGCCCGCGGAACCGGTCGCGACGTGCTGCTGGATGCCACGTTGCGCCTGATCGGAGAGCGGGGGCTCCACGCGATCACGCTGCGAGAGGTGGCCGATGCAGCTGGGTTATCGCTGGGATCGACGACCTACCATTTCGCCGACCGCGACGCGCTGCTGACTGCAGCGCTGTCCCGGTACGCCGACTCGGTGGTCGCACACTGTGACGAGATCAGCGGGCGCTACGAAGGCTCCGAGCTCGATCCTGTCGAAGTGCTGCGGTCGGTGGTCAACGACTTCGGCAACTCGTACTGCACGCCGAACCGGATGATGGCGCAGCTGGAGCTCTACACCGAGTCGGGCCGCAATCCGACGGCGTCGGACATCAGCGCACGGTGCCTCAACGCCTACCGTCGCATGTTGGTGTCCGCCTGTGTCCGCGCCGGGATCGATGAAGAGACCGCCCGGACGCGCGTGGGCCGGATCCTGGTCTACGCAGACGGCTTGGCGCTGCAGAGCGCAGCCACCCGCACTCCGTTCGCTCTCGGGGACGAGGCGAACGAGATGCTGCTGTCAGTGGCCACCGCCACGCTCTGAGCGCAGCACCCGACCACGTTCACCGCCCACAGCGCACGTCACGAGCTGATGTGCGCTGTGGGCGATGGCCGATCGGGATGGAGCCGGGTCAGAAGGCGACGCGGGTGATGGTCTCGGCGACCAGCGACGGCTTGGGTGCATCGCGCACCGTCACCGTCACCGTCACCACCAGTTCCAGCATGGCCCCCACCTCCTTGGCATCGGTCAGCGTTGCCGACAGTTGCACGTCGGAGCCGACGAGCACCGGCGCGGGGAAGCGCACCTTGTTCGATCCGTAGTTGATGGCCAGTTTGGTGCCGTCGATGCGGTAGACCTGCGCACCCAGGAAGGGCACCAGGCTCAAGGTCAGATATCCGTGCGCGATGGGCCCACCGAAGGGGCTCTCGGCGGTCGCGCGTTGGGCGTCGATGTGAATCCACTGGTGATCGCCGGTGGCATCGGCGAACTGGTTGACCCGCTCCTGGGTGATGGTGAGCCACTCGCTGGTCCCGAGCTCGTCGCCGACCGCGGCCAGGATGTCTGTTGCTGATGTGAATACTCGCATGGCCTCAAGTTACCGGGGCCCGGCCTGGCGGCAGATGCAGATGTCACATTCGCGCCAGCGTGCGCAGGTCTCCCTGGGATCCGCTGTATCGATTCATGTCGGCGCGTCCGGGGATACCAGGCACCACCGCGGTGCTGGTGTACTGCCAGAAAGTCCAGTTCGGCCATCCGCCGGGCAGCGGGCCGGGCGAGGATGCGCCGTTGTAGTCGGCGATCCACAGCGGGTAGCGCGTGAAACGGGTGGTGTTGGCCATCGCGGTGCGCCAGAAGCTGGGATATGTGTAGATGATCGGCATCCGCCCGGTCAGCGCCTGCACCGTGTCGAGGTACTGCTGGGTCCAGGTGGCCAGGGCTGCCGGGCGCAGACCTCCCGTCTTCTCCAGGTCCAACACCGGCGGCAGATCGCCGTAGCCGTTGATTCCCAGTGTGACCAGAGCGAACAACGCGGCCTGGGGTGCGGCGGGCAGCGCCGGGTCGGCGTAGTGGTAACTGCCGCGGGCCACTCCGGCCAGCCGCATGCCGATCGAGTCGGGCACGAAGTAGGGGTTGACGTAGGTGAGTCCCTCGGTGGCCTTGACCATCGCGAACTGTTGCCCAGACGCCCGCACCGCGAACCAGTTGATCAGGGTGCCGTCGACATGCTGCCACGACGAGACGTCGGGACCGCTCTGCGCGTACGCGGTGGTGCCGCCCGTGATCAGCAGTCCGGACACTCCGATGGACACCACCAATGCTTTGCACGAAACTCGCCATCGTGAACTCATGAGAGAGACGGTAGGTGCTGATGGGGCTGGTGGGGTAATCGAGGTTCGATTGTGACGGTCAGGTTAGCCTTCGCCCATGCACCTGTATCTGTCGTCCTTCGGCATCGGTGACCATCCCGACGCGCTGGTGGAGCTGGTTGGGGTCGGGGCCCGGATCGGGGTGGTGCTCAACGCGATCGACGATCGCAGTGCATCCGATCGCACGTTGGCCGGCCGACTCGAGAGCGACGAGCTGCGGCGACTGGGTCTGGTTCCCACCGAACTCGACCTGCGCGTTGCGACCGACGTGGACCGGCTGGCCGAGGTGGCCGCCGTGTGGGTGCGCGGCGGAAACACCTTCGTGTTGCGCGACGCCCTGGCCGTCGCCGGCGCCGACGAGGTGATCAGCGCGCGGGTGCGTGCGCAGACGATGACGTACGCCGGCTACAGCGCCGGCGGCGCGGTGCTGGCACCAGATCTCGATTGGGTTGCCGAGGTGGACGATTCGCGCGCCGTCGCCTCCCCACGATTCGACGGGCTGGGGCTGATCGATCGGCCCGTCGTCCCGCACGTCGGCGGCCGCTACCCCGAAGCGCTCGAGTGCAGCGCGCTCAGTGCGCGACTGGATGCAGCAGGGCGTGCGCACGTGGCGCTACGTGACGGTGACGTGCTGATCGATCGGGGGGCCGGACCGATGATCCTCCCCCGCCACTGACCCGCGACCAGTGACCTCACACAGGGCGAGAACGGTGACAAACCGGGCAGACGACGAACCGGGGCCGGTCCGTACGGACCGGCCCCGGGGAGTGGGCACCTCAGATCATCAGGCCTTCTCGGGCATGGCCGAGGAGTGGTGCTCCTCGATCTTCCACTGGCCGTCTTCCTTCTCGTAGACGAAGGTGAAGCGCGCCGGCACCACGGACTTGGTGCCGTCGGTGTTGGTCAGCGTGAAGTCGTAGACCCCACTGTGCACCGCGCTGTTCTCGTCCATCACGTTGACGAAGGACTGGACCACCTTGCCCTGCGGCTTCTTGGGCAGGAACTCGTTCTGGAAGTAGTTGACGATCATCTCGCGATCGGTACGCGGGGTGTTGCTGACCGTCGGCAGCAGCACGGCGTCGTCGTCGTACTCGTCGGCGACCTTCTGGGCGTCGAGGGTGGCGAGCTTGCTGTTCCAGCGATCGAAGAGGGCCGCGATCTCAGCCTCGCTCGCCTTACCGTCCGAGGAAGCGTTCTGCACCGCTGCCGTGGTGCCCTTCTTCTCGTCGGACTTGTTGTCGTCCGAGCTGCAGGCCCCGACCATGGCGACTGCGGCGACGGAAGCGGTTGCGACAGCTGCGATTCGGGTGAACTTCCTCATGGGATTTTCCCTCTCCTTCTCATCCGGCGGTGTTGCCGTTTGGTTGATGACTCAAGATTGCGCCTTCGCACGTCAAGAGCCGTCCAACAGTTAGGTCGGAGAACGAAAGCCTTCCGCCAAGATCAGGTAAAGACACTGGGCCGAATGTAAAGCCGCACATCACAGCGCTGCAGTCGGGTCACCGAAACCAAAGCACTTGTCCCACTACGCGGCCAACCGGCACAATCTGCACATCCGAGCAATACAGACCCGCGCTGCGGCGCCGTGAAGGGGGTGGTGGTGAACGGTCAGCCACCGCCGCCGAATCAGCCCGACGGCAGGTATCCGTACGGGCCAGGCCCCGAGAACCACGGTTCACCGGACCATCCCCCGCCCGCAGCTAGCGGCCCGCAGGACTTCTACCAGCTCTATCCGCCGCCGGCGTATCCCGACGCCCCGGTCGCCGTACGCGGTGCCTACACCGACTTCCCAAGCGCCACATCGAAGCCGCGAACGCTGCCCCTCGTGCTGATCACCGCGGCCGCAGCCATTCTGTTGACGATCGTCGTGATCGCGGTGGTCGTGGTCAGCAACCATCGCAGCTCGTCGTCCACCGCCGACGACACCGGACCGGGGCCGGTCGGCAACGGCGCAATGCCCCAGACGACCACCGACGACTCAACGACCACCGATCCGGCGCCGACCACCGATCCGAATGATCCGACCAACCGCCCAGTGGTGGTGCCGCCGTTGATCACCGCGCCCGACGCCTACAACCAGACCTGCGGCGCCGGATACAAGCTGCCCGATCGCACCGGGTGGGCAACGCACTCCGGACGGGCCAGTGAGGCCACGTCGTGTCAGTTCGCAGCCAACGTGCTGCTGGCCTACGCGCGCACCTATCCGCAGCCCTCGGTACAGAGTCGTCCGGTCGTCGCACCCGGGACAGTGCCGTGTGATCCGCAGTACGGGCCCTGTCGCGGAAACGATTTCGTGATGACCTGCGCAGTCCTGGGTTCTGATCCGTGGATCACCTGCATCGGCGGGAACAACGCGCGTGTCTACATCTACTGAGCCGACACGCACCACCTCATCCACCTGGCCGCTCGCTGTGCTGCTCACCAGCGTGCTGCTGCTGGCGGGATGTTTTGCGGCGCCACAGGATTCCGCCGCACCGCCGTCATCGGGCGCCCGTACGACGGGTTCTGGCGCCCCGCCGTCCAGCGATCACTCGACCCCATCGACGGGCGCGTCGACCACGCTGGTCGATCCGACGGCTGCAGGCACATCCTCGGTGCCGGCCCGGGTGGCTGCCTCGTTTCGCACGCTGGATGCCGGCCTGGACGCCGAGGTCGCGGTGGTCGTGGTCAGCGGATCGCGCACCCTCACCTTCGGGGTGCCGATGACCGGTCCGGCGTGGTCGACCATCAAGGCACCCTTGGCGATTGCCGCGATCGGTCACGGCGGCGGCGCGGTGTCGGGTCTGGTGCGACGGGCCCTCACCGCCTCTGACAACGCCGCCGCCGAAGATCTCTGGACCTCGCTGGGGACCCCGACCCAGGCGGCCGCAGCGGTCACCGCGGTGCTGGCGCAGTCCGGCGACACCACCACCTCCGTCCAATCAGCGCGCATACGAACGGGATTCACCGCGTTCGGGCAAACTCGCTGGCCGCTGGCCGCCCAGGCCCGGTTCGCGCGCCAGCTCCCCTGCATCACCGGATCGGCCTCAGTGATCGCGGCCATGCGCGAGATCGAACCAGGACAGCAGTGGGGGTTGGCCGGGACGGGCACTGTCGCAGCCAAGGGCGGCTGGGGCCCCGACCCGGACGGCAAGTATCTGGTGCGCCAGATCGCCCTGGTGTCCGACGCCGCGGGCACTTTCGGGGTCGCTCTGGCCGCACGCCCACGCGACGGCTCGTTCTCCTCCGGTACCGCCACGCTCTCAGCGCTGGCGCAATGGGTGCTGGCCAACCGGGCGGCGTTCGACGGTCCCACCTGCCAACGTTCGGCAGCGGCATCATCTCACCGCGACACCCTCCACGCCCAGACACCGGCGACATCCGCGATCGGAACAACCCCGTAGTCGACGAGCTCGGAGTCGATGGTCGCACGCGAGACCACGTGCGCAGGAAAGCAGACCGAATCCTCGCCCACCAACCGATCAGCCTCGTAGGTGCGGTAGGTCATGCGCCACTGCACCATCGGGCGGCCGGCAGGATCGTCGTGCACCGTTGCTTCACAACAGCTTTCGTAGCGACGCCGACCCAGGATGCGCCCGGGCTGCACCATCGCAGGCACCGGCATAGGCTGCTCTGGCCACAACGGGTCGGCCACGATCAGCCCGCCGTCGACGAGCTGCGGAATCCAGATCGACCACAGTCGAGCGCGAGCCTCGGGCGAGAAGTGGCTGAGTACGTGCAGCAAGACCAGGGTGTCGACTCCACCGATGTCTGGGGGCAACGTCGCGGTAAGCCCATCGGCGTCGATGATCGTCAGGCCATCTGCGCGGGGGTGGTGAGCCAGCCTCGTGGCCAAAGCGGCGCGCATCACCGGAGACGGTTCGACAGCGAACACCTCGGCACCGGCGGACAGACGGTCCAAGATGAGTCGGGTGAACATCCCGGTACCCGCACCAACTTCCACCACAGTTCCGGTGCTGGACAACAATTGGGTCAGCCCTGCGCCCACCGACTCGATCACCTCGTCGGGAAAGATCAGCTCGTAGTACTGGGCATTGGTCGCATAACCCTCTGAGTGCTGGTCGGCGACGTGCGGATCGGCGAATTGCGAACCGGTGGCGATCATGTCGTCAACCATAGTGCGGCGAATCCGTGCAGCCGCATTGATCGCTGAATTGATTGTGTCGCAATATGCAGATCAATTGATAAATTTTCCACGGTTCGCCAACCCGCGAGATGTTGGGTATCGTCCTGCCCCACCCGGGGCAATCGTCCCCGAATACCATGCGCCACAGGCGATATGTCGCGCATGCCGCATCTGAGGTGAGAGTTGTCAGAGTACTGAACATGGATCGTCGTCAATTTCTTCGCATTGCCGCGGCCGCAACTGCGAGCCTCTCGGTCGCCCTCCCAGCCACATCATGTGCTGACGCCGGCAGTTCCGCTCGGTCGTCGTCTGATCGCAGAGTTCGCGTTGCCGCGATCGGTAATCCCGCCGATTCTCTGGATCCGGGTACCGCATCGGCTGTGGCGACCTACATCGCGATGTATGCGATGTACGAGTCGCTGGTCGCGGTACGGCAAGGACGTACCGAGCTGCTCCTCGCCGAGGAGATCACCCCGAACAGCGACGCACGCGTCTGGACGATCAGACTGCGTGACTCCATTCGCTTCAGCGACGGGTCACCGGTGACCGCCACCGATGCGCTGGCCAGCCTCCGACACTTCGCAGCCAGTCCCGTACTGGGCAGCTTCTTCACCGACGTGGACCTCGCCGCGAGCCGCGCTGTTGACCCCACCCGACTCGAGCTGACCCTCACCCGACCACGGGCCGACCTGATCGAGTCGGTCCTCACGCAGGCATCATTGGTGATGAAGGACGGCGATCCCACGGCGACCATCGGGTCCGGGCCGTTTCGGCTCGCCGGAGGAACCGCCGCCGAAGGATGGAGCCTGGATCGTGTCGACGGCGCCCGCCTACGCGCACAGATTCCCGGACTCGATGTTCGCGCCATCAATACCCCAGATACGCGCGCGAATGCGTTGTCAGGCAACCAGGTCGACTATGCCTACGACTTGTCACCGACATCGGCACGAACCCTGTCCAGCCGCCGCGACCTCGCCATCGGATCCTCCGGCCCGGCCAGCTCGAAGGCGCTGGCGGTCATCCTCAACACCAGGGTGGCCCCGTTCGACAACCCGTCTGTACGGCTGGCCGCGAAACTTACCGTGGACCGAGAAGCATTGGTGAAGAATGTTTTTCAGGGCTACGGCACGGTCGGCAACGACCTCTTGGGTCCGGGCCTGCCGACCTATCCGACCGGCCTTCCCGCACGCACTCGCGATGTGAGCAAGGCCAGGGCGCTCTTCGCTGCGGCCGGCGTTCGGAAGATCGAGTTCACCGTGGCCGAGGTCTCTGCCGGTCTCACTGCCGCCGCCGAACTGATGGTGACCCAGTTCGCGCAGGCAGGGGTCGCTCTGACCATCGTCACCGCCGACCCGGCCGGCTTCTACGCCGACACGAAAGCCCTGGCGCGGCTGCCCATGTTCACCACCTACTATCTCAACCGCACCACCAGCTCGGCATTGCCCTTCATGACCGGCAGCGCAGGCTTTTTCAACCTCAGCGGATTCGGCGACGCCGACTACGACAGCCGGCTCACGCGGATGGCGCAAGAAGTGGACCCGGCCACTCGCCAGCGCCTGATCGATGAGACAGCGCAGATCGCAGCCGAACAGGGTGGCGATCTGATCTGGGGCTTCCAAGAGATCATCGACGGACGCGTTCGGGCACTGGGTGAGGTGTCCGTGGGGCAGTCGGCCCCCATGTTCGGTTCCGCCGCGTTCAGCTGACGTCGACCACCACGATGGGCCTGAGTAGGGATCGCAGTCGCGCACTGCTGGCTATCAGCACGCGCTCGGTGGCCGTGGTCGCTCTGGCGGCGCCGACGGTCTACTGGGCGGTCGACCTGTTGCCCGGTGATGCGGCCACGCAGTCGCTGCGCACCTCCTCGGCGAGCGCCCTCGATGCCCGCCGCGACGCGCTGGGCCTCGATCGGCCACGCGTCGACCGATTCCTCGAGTGGCTGGGCGGGCTGGGCTCAGGTCACCTCGGACGCACCCTCGACACCGGAACACCGGTGTCGGAGGTGATCGGGATCCCGATCCGAAACTCGGTGGTGTTGGCGTCGTGCGCGGTCATCCCTGCACTGGTGCTCGGGGTGGGACTGGGGATCTGGACGGGCACGCGGGCGGGCCGCCGGGCCGACCGGGTCATCTCCACAGCCGCCACCGCCGTACTGGCCACCCCGGAGTTCGTGGTGGCCGTGGGCTTGCTGCTGGTGTTCGCCCTGTGGACCCGATTGCTACCGCCGGTGTCACTCACCCAACCGGGCTCACCCCCCTGGGACACCCCCGAGATCCTGGTCTTGCCGACGATGACGGCGGCCATCATGTGCGCGGTGATCGCCACCCGGTTGACCCGCGCGGTGGTGGCGACCGAGAACCTGCGCCCGCATGTCGAGGCGGCACGGCTGGCCGGGGTGCCCGAGCGGGTCGTCGTCTTCCGGCATCTGATGCCTGGTGCCGTGGGCCCTTTGGCGCAGGTGGCCGCTGCAGTGGTCCCCTATCTGGTCGCCGGGACCGTGGTCATCGAGAACGTCTACGGCTACCCCGGGATCGGTAGCCTGCTGGTCTCCCGGATCGCAGCCCGCGACAGTACTGCGGTGGCGTCCATCACGATGATCCTGGTGGTGATCGTGGCGATGGCCTACGCAGTGGCCGACATGGCCGGATCACGCGGCGATCAGGTCCTGGCGCCCCGATGAGGTTTCCGACCCTGCCGGTGGGCGCGTGGCTGTGGAGTTGTCTGAGTCTGGGCATGATCGGGGTCGCCCTGGGGGGCGGGCACCTCGCCGGGTGGCTGGGCCTTCCCGAACGCGATGTGGTCGTCGGGGCACCGTTCACCGACACCGGGGTCCTGGGAACCGACTACCTGGGGCGCGATGTCGCCGCCCGCACGCTCGCAGGTGGCGCGCCGCTTGTCCTCGCTCCGTCAGCAGCTGCGTTGATCGCCGAGATCATCGGCGCCGCAATCGCGTTGCTCACCGCATGGCCCGGGTGGTGGCGGGTCCCCGTCCGCGTGGTGACCGATGTGGCCTTGGTGGTGCCTGCGATGATCGTCATCCTGGTCCTGGTTTCGGGTCCCGGCCTCGGTCCCGCTTCGTTGGTCATCGTGGTGGTCGCCGCCACCGTCGGGTTCACCAGTCGATACCTGGGTCGCGTCGCGGAATCGATCATCAGCCGGGGCTTCGTCGAGACGTCGCTGGCCGCCGGTGATTCCCGACTGCGCGTCAGCATCGCCGACATCGCACCCTGCATGCTGCGACCGATGCTGACCGATGTCGGGATCCGATTCGTCGGGGCGGTGCAGCTGGTGGCCACCGTCGCGTTCCTCGGCGGCGCCACCACCGACGGCGGCGCGAATTGGGCGGTGGCCATCCAACGAAACCTCTCGGGCATCATGCTCAACCCCTGGGCGGTGTGCGCGCCTGCAGCGATGATCGCGCTGCTGTGCGTGCCGGTGAGCATCGTCGCCGATCGCTGGTCGGATCGATGACGCCGGCCATCGTGGTTGACGACCTGTGCATCGACAGCCTGGCCGGAGCGGCGGTCCTGGACTCGATGTCCCTGCGGGTCGACGCCGGGACCACGACAGCTCTGACAGGTCGGTCCGGATCGGGGAAGACCACCGCCGCACTGGCGATGGTTGGTCACATTCGCCCCGGACTTCGTCTGCGGTCGGGTGGGGTCAGCGTCGGTGGTGTCGATCTCATCGTTGACGGGAGACTGGCCGCGCCACGAGTGCGCCGCACGTTGCGACGGACCACCGTCGGGTTCGTCGGGCAGGATCCCGGTGCCGCGCTGACCCCCACGATGACGGTGCGCTCGCTGATCGGCGAGCTGGGCGATTCCGACGACGCCGCCCAGTTCGCCTGCGCCACTCTGGGTTTACCTGGCGACCGCGACTTCCTGGAACGCCGACCGCATCAGCTCTCGGGCGGGCAGCGGCGGCGAGTCGCACTGGCCCGGGCACTGGCGGCGTCGCCGTCGACACTCATCCTCGACGAACCGACAGCCGGTCTCGACTCGCGGGCGATCGCCACGGTCATCACCGAAATACAACGACTGCAATCGATCTCGGGCCTGTCGGTGGTTCTCCTCAGCCACGACCAGCGCGTCTGTGACCAGTTGGCCGATCAGGTGATCGAGTGCCGTGGCGGCCGGGTGGTGTCGGCGCGTGCGGCGACGCCCCGTCCTTCGTCTATGGTCGCGCCACCGGTCCGGCCCCGCCGCCCAGAGCCTGACCGTCGAGTTCGGACTCCCGCGCTGACCGTCACCGGCCTGTCGGTTCGTCATCTGGGGCAGTCATCGGGCTTCGGCACGATCGACCTGACGATCGCGGGCGGGCAGGCCCTGGCCCTGTGCGGACCGTCGGGATGTGGCAAGACGACCATCGCCCGCGGGATCGTCGGGCTGCACCGGCCCGTTGCCGGCCGCATCGAGCTCGCCGGTTGCCGCCTGGCCCCGACTGTCGGCGAACGAACTCGTCTGCAGGCGTTGGCCATTGCGTTGATTCCACAGGATCCGGCCACCACCCTCAATCCCTCGATCACCGTGGGACAGACGCTGCGTCGAGCAATCGTGCGACGCGGAAGAGTTCCGGCGGCGTCGCTGAAGGCGCGGGTGGCGGAGGTGCTTTCCGACGTCGATCTCGATCCCGAGCTCGCGCGGCGGCGACCCGACCAGCTGTCGGGCGGACAACGACAACGGATCGGCCTCGCCCGCGCAATGGCCATGCGGCCGCAGGTGATGATCTGTGATGAGGTGACCGCGTCACTGGACGCCGTCACCACCGACCTGATCCTGACCACACTGGCCCGCCTCCGGGACGACGGGATGGCGTTGTTGATCATCACCCACGACGACGACGTGGTGCGTCGGCTGTGTTCGGCACAAATCGACATGGGCTAACGGGCCCGACGCCCTGCCCAGCTGAGAACACTCACCCCGGAGCGTTGTCGGGGTCGGTTTACCATCGGGTGAGGACCACGAGCGCCTAGGCGAGGAGAATCCGTGACGACGATGCAGGCCGTGTTCAACGATCAGGTGATCGCCGAGAGCGATGCGACCGTGGTGGTGGAGGGCAACCACTACTTTCCCGCCGAGTCGGTGAAGCAGGAGTTCCTGTCCCCCAGCGACACCCACACCGTGTGCGGCTGGAAGGGCACCGCCTCGTACTACTCGGTTGCCGTGGACGGCCAGGTGGCCACCGACGCCGCCTGGTACTACCCCGAACCCAAGCCCGACGCCGCACAGATCAAGGATGCGGTGGCGTTCTGGAAGGGCGTCACCGTCCGAGAGGCCTGACCCGTCCACTGGGCGGAAACCGGCGTCCGCTGGGCGGAAATCCCCATCGAGTGGGCGGTAAACGGCGTCCACTGGGCGGAAATCCCCGTCGAGTGGGCGGTAAGCCCTATCGAGTGGGCGGAAGTTTCGCCTCGCCAGCCTCATTGCGGGCTGATCGCCGCTTAAGTCGGGTAACGTCGCGCAGCCTCTCTCGCTGCGGCTTCGATTCGTGCGCAACGGTTTTGCCAATACAGGCGGTCACGCTCCTCCGGTTCGGGCACCTCCGGGTAAGCCCCGGTCGTACCGTCGAGACCTTCGCGCAGGATGTCGGCGTGGCCGGCGTGACGCAACGTCTCGCCCAGGACATGGACCATCACGTTGAACAGCGTCACGTGTGGGCGCGGCCAGTGGGGCACGAAGCCGGGGGTGTCGATCGGCAGCTCAGCGATCGTGGCGTCAGTGTGTGTGCAGACTCGTGCGCAGCGTTCCAGCACCTCGGATCGTGACTCGTCGGTGGGCACCCACGAGTCCGACCCGGCCTCGGAGTCTGGATGATTCCACGGCAATAGTTCGTCGAGAGGTCGACCGAACACGTCACTGAAATACAGCGCCTCGGTCATCGTGAGATGCCGCACCAGGCCAAGCAGATTGGTGCCTGTGCCGGTCAGCGGGCGCCGAATGTCGCACTCCCCCAACCCGTCGAGCTTCCACACCAGCGCCCTCGAGCATCGCGCAGGTCATCGTGGAGATAGCTCTTGGCGAAGGCGCGAAAATTCTCGGTCATCTGCGCGGACGCTACACCGCAACTCAACAGATGCTGCCGAACTCGACGAGCTCGTACCGGGTGCCGTTGACAGTGAATGCCGCGAGTGCCACCGGCTGAACCTGTCGGGGGTCAGGCGCTGAGGGCCTTACGCCGCACGGCTGCGAGGTCGGTCTCCAGTTTGTCCAGTGCAGACTTGAGGTCATCGGCCGGAGCGATCGCCTGGAGCACGAGAGAGCGCACCACCGTCGAGATCGGCAGGCCACGCTGTTCGGCGTACTGCGTCAGATCATCGAACTCGTCGTCGCGGAAGCGGACCTGGAGGTTGCGTGCGCGCGGATGTCCGCGCGTGACCTTGACGTGGGCAGGCAACGGCTCATTCGGGTCGCTTCCCGCCTCGGCCTCCTCGACCGCCTTTGCCTCGGCGGCGAGCAGGTCGTCGATCTTCTTGCTCATGGGTCTTCTCCTTCCTCGTCGGCGTAGCTGCCTTCGTGGTAGATGCGGCGGTCCTTTTCGCGTTGGCTGACCACCCGTTCACGCCGTAATCGGTTCCCTCGTGGTGAAGCACGATGACCGTGATGATGTCGTCGGCGACGGTCGAGAAGCCGACGATTCGGATGCTTTCGCCGCTTGTGCTGTTGTAGTCGGGATCAATGACGATCCGGTTTGGGTCGCCAAGCGCGTCGTCTGCCACCGTGGCGTGATGCAGTGCTGGCGTTGCATGTAATCGCCGCGCTTCGACCAGTCGACGCGCTCGAACACACGCCAATCGTAATGCATTTCATTACGCAGCGGTAGGGCCATAAGCTCTACTCGGTCTTCTACCGCTTCCTCCTGGTCAGACGGCATCTTGGGACCTTCGACATCGGTGCGGCAGTCGCGAATCGTTGTGACTGGCACGTCGAGATTACTCGGCAAGAGCCTCGATCCTCAGCCGTGGCTCCAGGCCGTTCATGGTGGTGGTGTTGTCCACGACCAACAGGTGTGCTGGCCGTTCCACGCGCCTCCGTGGCGCTTAATCATCCATCCCGTTCGCCGCACGGGGGCTCCTGGAGGGCGCCTCGGCCGAGTTTCTGGCCGGATTTTGGCTGTCGAATCAGATCTCAAATGTTTTCAGGCCCGGAGATCTACGATCTCCGAGCCTGAAAGTGGTAGCGGGGACAGGATTTGAACCTGCGACCTCTGGGTTATGAGCCCAGCGAGCTACCGAGCTGCTCCACCCCGCGTTGGTGAACGCAACGTTACACAGCGGCGCGCACAGACCGCAAATCGCGCCCTGAGCTGCAGTATCAGCGGTGATGGTCGTCCCACCAGGCCAGCACTCGGGTCCCGATGAGTGTGAGCCAGCGGGACGGCTCGCCGGGCGGGACATCGGTCTCGAACCACACCGCGCCTCTATGCCGGCCACCCTGCATCCACCTACCGTCGGCGCGGCGGGCGGCGCGGATGAGAGCGATCGCGTCGGCCATCCGCGGGTCGGGATCGACGCCGTCCACGCAGGCGGCCATCCGCAGGTGATCGGCCGCGCCGAGCACGCTGTAGACCCAACGCGCCGGGTACACGAACCGGGCCGCCCACGGGCCGACGATCTCGCCGGTGCTGGCCCGGCGGAACAGATTGCGCGACAACAGGTATTCCTCGCCTGCTCGGCGGATCGACGCAACGCGAACGTCGCCCGTGGCGATCTCGTAGGACAGCAGACCGCGCAGTGCGTTGAGCGTCGAGTGGAACGAGGAACGCTGCGCGCCCTCAACCCATTCGCAGTTCCATCCCCCGTCGGCGAGTTGGTGATCGACGAACCAGTCCACGAGCGCCGCGACGTCGGCGCCAAGCCACTGCCCGTTGGCGAGCGTCATCGCGTTGATGCACGCATCCACCTCGCCACCCCAGTAGGGCAGATCGTCGTACTCCCACCGGGCGTTCGCGGCGAGAAGCTCTGCGGTCCCGCGCCGTCGCAGCGGTTCGGCATCGACGCCCCACTCCCTCAGGGTGGTCAGGGTCCATGTCGTCGCCGTCCACGGCTGACCGTCATCACCACCATCGACGAACCCGGCCGGGAAGTACGCTCCGCCGGCCCATCGCCCGTCGGGGTCTTGCAGCGACAGCAGCCGGGCCCCGTGGCCAACGACCGTGGTGCGGGCCCGTGTCGCCTCCCAGACGGCCTGTGGCGCACCGATGATGTCGCGTTCGACCTGCCATCGCAGCGTGGGGTCGGCATCGAGCAACCAGTCGACTCCGACGTCGGGTAGCGCCATCAGAGGAACGCTAGTTCCCGGCCGCCGCCTGATCAACGACGGCCGGGACGTCGGTCACTTGGGCAGCGCCTCGTACTTCTGCACCGCCGCGCGCAGCCGATCGAGCGCCTGACCGTAAGCGGTGAAGTTGCCGCTGTTCTGCGCCTGCTGCAGCGCCGTCAGCGAGTCGTTCAGCTCCTTAACCGCGGCATCACGGGCCGGATCGGCTCCACCGGTCGACGGTGGTGCGGTGGTCGAGCTCGGCGGCGCCGTGGTGGTCGGCGGAGTCGTGCCTGCACCCGTCGGCGGTGTCGTGCCACCCTGCCCGGTGGAGCCACCGGTGTCGGCGGGCGGGGTCGCGTTGCCACCGATCGGCGCGGTGGCCGACGCCGGGTCGATCCCCACCTGTTGCAGCGCACCGGCAACCGTTGAGGCATAACCGATTACGGCCACACCCGCCCGCTGGTACTGCACGATCACCTTGAACAACTGCGGGAACGATGCGTCATTGTTCTTGGCCTGGGTGTACACCGGCACCACGTTCAAGATGCCGTTGGTGCCCACCGGCAGCGTCAACAGGTTGCCGAACTGCACGTTGGCGTTGTTCTCCAACGACTTTCGGTCAGCAGCCAGACGACTGTCGCGTTCCATGTTGGAGAACACCTGCGTCGGACCATCACGCTGCGGCCCTCCGCCCACCTCACGAACCGTGATGCGACCGTAGTTGTTCGGGTTCGACGACACCGTCATGTAAGCGGCCAGGAACGGACGACGCAGGGTGTTCATCACCGTGGTCAGCTGGAACGAGGCCCCCTGCCCTGACGGATCACGCGCCACGAAGTAGTACGGCGGCTGATCCAGGCTCTGGGTCACCGCATCCCGGTTGGTCGGATCATTGGGCACCGACCAGAAGTCGTTGCCCTGGAAGAACGTCTGCGGATCCTTCACGTGGTACTTCTCGAGCAATGCCCGCTGGATCTTGAACAAATCCTCGGGGTAGCGCACATGATCGACCAGGCTCTGGTTCTTCAACAGTTCCGAGCGCGGCTTCACCGATCCGGGGAACACCTTCATCCAGGTCTTGAGAACCGGATCCTTGTCGTCGAACTGATACAGCGTCACCTTGCCGGTGTAGGCATCCACAGTCGCCTTCACCGAGTTGCGCACGTAGGCGATCTGCTTGTTCACCTGGGTGCGTCCGGTCTGACCCTGATTGAGCTCCTGGGCGTCGATCGTCGCGTCCTGCAACGACGTCTTCTGCGCGTACGGGTAGGCATCCAGGGTGGTGTACCCGTCGACGATCCACTTGATGGAACCGTCCGCCATCACCGCGGGGTAGGTCTTGGAGTCGACGGTCAACCAGGGCGCCGCCTTCTTCACCCGGTCGCGGGGGTCGCGGTTGTAGATGATCTTCGACTTCGAATTGATGGCGCCCGAGAGCAGGATGTTGCGCTCGGTGTACTTGATCGAATACGCCAGCCGGTTAAACACGTTGCCCAACGACACACCCGCACCACCGGTGTAGGCGTAGTTGGGTGCATTCTCGGTGTCGTACTCCTTCTTCTCACCCTTGTCTGAGCCGACGATGGCGTAGTCGGGGTTGACCTTGGCGATCAACTCTCCGAAATAGATCCGCGGCTGCTTGACCTTGATCGGCGAGTTGGCGTAGCCGGGCGCCTGGATGCTGCTGATGTCACTTACGACGAACACAGGCTGTCCGCCACTGCTGGAACCAGATTCGTCGGTCACGTCCACCTGGTTTGCCGGTGCGGCGATGAAGCCGTTGCCGTGGGTGTAGACGGTGTGCTTGTTCAACCAGTTCTGCTGGTTGGCTGCGAACCGGGTGGGATCGAGCTCACGCACGGCCACCACGTAGTCGCGCAGCACGCCGTCGACCTTGTACCGGTCGATGGCCAACTGCGTGGGGAACCCATAGAAGTTGGGACCCTGTTGCTTCTGGGTGAATGCCGGCGAGATCACGTTCGGGTCCAGCAGACGGATGTTGGACAGGGTGGCCGAATCGTTGTCCACACTGGCCTGATCAACCGGGCCCGATGTCCAGTTCCGTTGGTAGGACACCTGATTGCTGCCGATGTTGTAGGCCGCCTCGGTTGCCCTGATGTTGCGCTGGATGAACTTCGCTTCCTTCTGCGCGGCGTTGGGCTTGACCGAGAACTGTTCGAGCACCAGCGGCCAGCCCACCCCGACCACCATCGCCGAGAGCACCATCAAGGCGGTGGCCATCGCGGGGATCCGCAAGTCACGCAACACGATTCCAGCGAAGAAAGCCAGGCCGCAAATCGCGGCGATGGCCAACAGGATCAGTTTCGAGGGCAGCACCGCATTGATGTCGGTGTAGCTGGCCCCGGTGAACACGTCTTGTTTACGCGTGCTGGACAACAAGGTGTAGCGGTCGAACCAGTAAGCAACTGCCTTGAGCAGCAGGAAGGTTCCTGCAATGACAGCGAGCTGGATGCGCGCCGCCCGGGTGAGGGCGCCGTTGCGACCGGCGAGATGGATCCCGCCGAAAATGTAGTGGGTCACCAGGTTCGCGAGGAAAGCGATCACCACCACCACGAACAGGAAATTCAGCACCAGCCGATAGAACGCGAGATCGAAGGCATAGAAGCCGACATCGAGGTTGAACTGCGGATCGGTGACCCCGAACGGCTGCGAGTGCAGGAACACCTGCACCGTCGACCACGAACCCTGCACCACGAGGCCGGCGATGATGCCCACCAGCAGCGCGGGCACCAGCGAGAACCACCGGATGCGGCTCATCACCACCGTGCGGTACCGGGCGATCGGGTCGCCGGGACCCGAGGTGGGCACGAAGACTGGACGCGCGCGGTACGCCAAGGCCAGACCGCCGAACACGATCCCGCCCGCGATCACCGCGCCGATCAGGAACAGCACCACCCGAGTCCAGATGATGGTCGAGAACACGCTCGAATAGCCGATGTCGTCGAACCACAGCAGGTCGGTGTAGAGGCTGACGAATCGTGGCCCCACCAACAGCAGGAACAACACGAACACCGAGACACCGATCAGAATCTTGCTTCGCCGCGACAGTGTCGGCATCGCTGCCGGACCCCGTACTCCCACGTTCCACGCTCCCATTGGTCGATCCACCGTGGCTGACACGGGGTCTTTGGCCTCACTTTACTGACGTTGGCCCCCGACCCTGCCGCCCTTGCCGTGCGGCCACCGGCCCCGCCACATCGCCGCAGCTCAGCGCGGGTACTTGCACTTGATCACGGCCACGCACGCGATCTCGGGGCACTCGATGCGAGTATGGGCGGGTGTTTGACGACGAGTTGCCGCCCCTGTCCCCCGACGCCCTGGGCATCGCCGTGCGTGAGGTGGTGGAGTTCGTCGACGCCGGCGGGTGGGAGCAACCGCCGACGCTGTTCGCGTTGGTTCCCACAGCACTGCTGATGCAGGCGCGTCCCGACCTCATCGACGACTTGGACGACCGCGAACTGACCCTGATCGAGCAGGATCCGTTGCCGGTGGCCGACGACAGCGAGATGAGCGAGGTGGAGCATCTCCTGGGCACCACCAGTTGGCCGCAGACCGTGGCCGGATGCGTTCTGGTGCAGGAGATCATCGTGCTGCCACCGGAAGCCGAATCCGATCTCGACGACGCGTTGGCGCCTTTGCTGGCCGATCGTGCCGCCGCCGACCGGGCTGCCCGGGCGGTCGCCGTCGACCATCCCGACTCGACCAGCGCACGTCTGGTCGTGGCGGTGACCCGCGACGGCCAGGAGCTCAGCCTGCTGCAGCTACGGCCCGACGATGACGACGAGGGCCCGCTGGAGCTGTTGAGCCATCCCAACCTCGCCCCCAATCTCGTTGCCGCACTGGCCGCCACGATGGAACACGACCACGACGAGTTCTACTGACGGTCGGCCACCCTCCTACCACCGCTTCGGTGGACAAGAAGTGGAGCGTGAATGCAAGCGTCAGCAGCGAGGCGCTGTACCGCTGCCTCGGATGGCAGCCAGCGCTGTGATCGCGTCGTCGAGTTTGTCGACCTTGTAGAGGGTGAGCCCACCGGGCTTGTCGGACAACGCTTCTGGACAGTTGCCCGCAGGGACCAGGAACGCGGTCGCACCGGCGTCCCGCGCTGCCCGCATCTTGTGGGTGATGCCGCCGATCTCGCCCACGTCGCCGTCATCGGCCATGGTCCCGGTCCCGGCGATGAACTTGCCGCCGGTGAGGTCCACACTGCCCAACTTGTCGATGATCGCGAGGGTGAACATCAGTCCCGCTGAAGGACCACCGATCCCGTCGACGTTGAAGTCGATCGTCAACGATGGATCAGCGTTGACGAACTGTGGCGTCACCCCGACGTAGCCCTTGGACTTGTCATCGGGGCGCGCACCCAGGGTCACAGGTACCGACATCGGCGTACCCGCGCGCACGATGTCCACCACGATCACCGCGCCCGGCGTGAGACCGGAGATGGCCGTCCGCAGGTCGTTCGGTGTGCTGACCGCACGACCGTTGACCGCTTTCACCACATCGCCACTTCTCAGCGCCTTGGAGCCCGGGCCTTTCGGGTCCACGCCGACACTCAACGCCACCGGTCGTTTGAGGTAGCGCAACGCCGCAACCGTGGCAGTCGACTCCGAGCCACCCATTTGCTGCAGATCGTTCTCCCGCACTTCCTTGGGGCTCTTGTCCGGCGGAAAGTAGATCTCGCGCGGCTCCACCGCGTCACGACCGGAAAACCAACTGCCCAGCGCCTGGAAAAGGGTCAACTTGCTGGTCACCGACACCGTGGTGAGGTTGAGATGACCGTCGGTCGCCCGCGTGGACGCACCCTTGATCATCACGACGTCTTTCGACCCGTTCTTGGCCAGCGTGTTCAGCGTAGGACCGGGTCCCACGCTGACGTAGGGCACCGTGACGAATGAGCCGACGGTCACCAAGACCACCAGCAACACCAGGGTGAGCGCCAGCGTCACCACACGACGATTGGCCGGATTCACGTACACGGACCCAGCCTACGAGGTGCTCGGACCACGGTCGTGGTGCCCTGCGGTTCAGCCGATCACGACTGCGGGCGCAGGATGACCGTCTGACCCGGTCGCGACAGCACCGTGGTGCGGATAGGGCGTCCCTTTGCCGCTGCGATGATCTGGCCCTCCCACGCGACCAGGCACGCTGCGGCCGGGGTCTGATAGGCCCGGGTGAGCACCGGGGCCAACATCGCCGCGAACTGCCCCTCGGCCTTGAGGAACTGCTCCCGATACGGCCCGTAGAACGGCAGGATCGCCTTGAGGACCACCGCACCGGCGGCCTGCACCCGATCGAGGATCGGCCGGATCCACGGCAGGTTGGCGTGGATGATCGGTTCGAGCTCGGCCAGGAACGGGCCGACCAGCTGCAGCAGTGGCTGCATCACCGGAGCCAGTGCGAACACCTCCGAGGAGAACACCCCGAACATCGGGGCCAGTTCCACGATCGAACCCAGTCCCCCGCTGCGCTCGGGTGCCGGCCAGCCCAGCGGGCACTTGGGCTGGGTGGCCACCGGCACCGACCCGAAAGCACCTGCGCCGGTGTCTGTCCCGATGGCCACCGAGGCACCGGGTACACCTGCGCCCGCGGCGCCGGGTGCCATCGGGGCGGATGTTCCCGGCGCACCTGGGGTGATGGGTGTGGCGCCGGGCAGGGTGACACCCGAGCCCGGGCTGATGGCGACTGCGGCCGCGGGAGCCCCCACCGCGGGTGCTGCGGGCGCTGGGGCTGGGGCGGCGGCGGCCGGGAGTGGCGGTCCCGGCTGCGGCACGCTGGGCACCACGATTCGTGGACTCACCTGGGCCACAGCCTGTTCGGCAGCGGGGACGCTGACCACGCGGTGTCGCCCGGCGTCGGCGTAGAAGGTGGCCGCGATCACCACCGCCAGTACGGTCAGCCCCGACACGGTACGCAGCACAGCCACCGCCGACGGGCCGCGCCGGCGAGCCTGGGCAGGGGGCAGGGTCTCGAAGGAGTCGGTGGGGTGTTCGTCGTTGGTGCTCATGGCTTTTCGTTGCTCCAGAGTCGATGGGTCAGCGTGCGGTGGACGGTGCGGCTGCGGTGGGCTCAAAGACACCCTCGAGATGCCACACCCCGGTGAACCCGTTGAACGGGCCGCCGACGATGGCGCTGGTCCATTCCAGGGTGTACTCGCGCGTCTTGGCGTCGTAGGTGCCGGTGGCCGAGGGACCCGATCCCGGCGTCGCCTTGTCCTGTCCGAACCACCTCTGCGACACCCAATCCCACGCCCGGGTGGCCTGCGCGGCCACCGGGACCTCCGGCCCCTTGGCCGGTGCGACCTTGGGTGCGCCCTGGTTGAACTCCTGGTTGTTCCATGACGCCGCCCACGCGGTGACGTTGGCGGTCAGCTTGCCGCCGGACACGGTGACCGTCGGTGCGACGACGGCGTTGCGGGTCTGCGGGTCCACCGGGTTGGTGGACGCACCGAAGTCGACACCGAAGAACCGGGTCGGCTTCATGATTGCGCCCGCGAGGGAATTGCCGTTGTCGAAACCGGGTTTCGGCTCGGACTGGAACGCGCCCGACCGCAGCCCCCCGTCGGTTCCGGGCGCGAGCAGTGTGATGGTGCCGCCGTTGACCGGCGAGTCACCGTTGGGCATGTACGGGCCGGCCTCGACGGTGCCGCCAGGCTGGACCATCTTGAACCACGATCCGGTCACCTCGCTGCCCTTGGTCGCGCCCGCCTGCAGGCGAAACAATCCCACCAGCGGGCCAGACGCCGACGGGGTCGACTCCGATGAGCCGCAGGCCGTGAGCAGGCCTGCGGCCAGCAGCAGTCCGACGCCTGCGGCCACCGCGGTGCGCCGGGCACGATCGACTCGGCGTGACATGTTGTGCAACTTCATCATTCCCCTCGTGTTCCCGCCGACGCAGCGCGACGTCGAGACGTGACCACGTCCCATACACCCACGCCGGCAACCAGCAGGCTGATGGCGCCGAGGCCACCGAGGGCCCACGGCAGTGCTTCAAACGCCCCGAATCCCACAGCGCGCGTTCGTTTCTCCAGATCGGCGACCCCGTCGAAGTTCGCCACGTTGTCGTTCATCACCCCGACCAAGCCGGCGAAGTCCGACGACATCGGCTGCCACCGGGCGCTCAGCCGTTCGACCGTCGCGAGATCAGAACGATCGATGCGCGAGCCGGGTGCGTCCACGCGCGAGCGGAGGTCGCCGAGGTAACGGCTGTCGATCTCGCCGACCGCGCCCACCATCACCACGAAATAGCCCTGCACCTCACGCACCTTCTGCGTGGTGAGAACAGGTGAGAACCGGTCGACCAACGGCCCGGCCGCACTCGCATTCGCCGCCATCGGCGTGATCACCGGAACCACGGCGAGTACTCCGGCAGTGACCACCGCGAGCAGCGCGGCTCCGATCGGTCGGCGCCTGTTGTGCGCTCGCCAGAAGCCCCAGATGCCCGCACCCAGCAGCAGCAGACCGGTGCCGAGCGGGATGAACGGCACCCAACTCAACGGCTGCAGCCGCTGCAGCCGGTCGTAATCGCCACGCGCTGAATCGATCTGCTTGAGCAGATCGGTCATGTCGGCGTCGATCGCGGGATACCGCTGCGCGAAGGTGGCCAGCTGCGGGTACTGCCCCGGGCTGATGTCGGCGGCCGCATCGATGCGCACCGTCGCCGATCGCACCGACTCGAGCAGACGAAGGTCGTCGTCGAAGCTGCGCAACGTCGACGGCGACATGTAGGGAGCGAAGTCGGAGATCATCGCGTCGCCCTGCGCTGCGGGATAGAACATGGCCCCGGCCACGGGGATGGCGGAGATCACCAACCCCATCACCGCCAGCACGGCCCATGGCCACCGTCGGTGCCGGTGTGACGACGGCCCCGGCGTGAGGCCGACTGAGCCGGAGTCGGCACTCGATTCGGAGTACCGCGGCAGCGTCGCCCTGCCCGAGTACGTGGACAGCCCCGATCCGGCGGAGACCGGATCAGGAGTGGTGGTCATTCGCTACGCCGCCGACGCACGAGGCGATCGGCGTTGGTCAACAACGCCGTCGCGATGGCGGTCACCGCCACCAACACCGGCAGCAGCCAGCGCGGATGGTCGTCGGTGACCTCGATGGTCTGGGCGGCCAGTCGCGGGTCACTCGTGGTCGCATTCGACTGGGCTGCGGCTGCATTCGCCGGCCCAGCCGCGTTCGGGGCCGACGCCTCGCGTGCCGGGGCATTCGGGGCCGGGGCGTTCGGGGCCGACGCCTCGCGTGCCGGGGCGTTGGGGGCCGGGGCATTCGGGGCCGGGGCGGCAGGTGCGGCCGGCGCCGCACCGAGTCCACTGCCGCGGTAGGTACCCGACAGGTGCCACAGCCCGGTGAAGTTGTTGAACGGGCCGCCGACGATCTGGCTGGTCCACTCGATCACGTACGCCCCGGTGGCGCGGTTGATGGTGCCTCGCACCGGGGTGGTCTTGCCCGGCAGTCCACCGCCGGGCTTGGGCGCCCCCTGGTTGAACACCTGACGGTTCCAGGTGACACCGAAGCTGCTGAGGTCGCCGGTGATGGTGGTCCCGTCGACCCGTAGCTGCGGGGACGCTGCGGCCTGGCCAGTCTGCGGATCGGTGCTGTTGGTGGAGGTGGCGAACCCGACGCCGTAGAACTTCACCGGCCGAGTGACGCTACCGGCCACCGCGTTGCCCGAACCATCGAACGGCTGCGCAGGCTGCGGCTGGAACGATCCGCTGCTCAGACCACCGGAGCTGCCGCCGGCCAGCGGCGTCACCGTCTTGTCGCTGCAGGTGGAGTCGCTGTTGGCCAAGAACGGACCCGACGTGGTGCCCGCGGGCAGGATCATCCGGAAGAACGACCCGGTGACCGCCGCACCCGAGCACACCCCGGCGTCGATGGAGAACAGGCCGTTCAGCGGCGCCGGAGCAGCGCAAGCACTGCCTGCGAACGGGACCGACAGGGCGACCAGCGCCGCCGATCCGACGATCGCAGCCCGGCCACGAGCGCCGCCGACGGGGCGGTCACCGGTGCGCAGCGCGCGTAGGAGATGCGTTTTCATGGCGTCGATCAACTCCAGACAGCTGGGCGCGAAGGATCTCGCGCTGGACAAACCACAGCGACGCTATGGATGCGTCCGCCTGAACAGAAGGCTTCGGCGCAGCGTGCGCCGAATGGCCCACCTCACACCCCGCTACGGTTGTTGGTCCGCTGGGAGCGAAAAAAGCGGCCGCCACCACGGCAGAACCGGATTCGACAGCCTCAGCGCCGGTACCGTGGTCGGCATGAATGACCTGCCGTTTGGTTTCAGCTCGTCCAGCGATGACGACCCGAACAAGAAGGATCCCGACAAGAAGGACCGGTCGTCGGACTCGTCTGGTCCCAACGATCCGTTCGGCCTCGGGGCCATGGGCACGGGAGGCTTCGACCCCAACGCGTTGGGTCAGATGCTCTCGCAGTTGGGCTCGATGATCAGCGGCATGGGCGCAGGTGTCGGCTCGGGGGGCGGCGGCCCGGTCAACTATCAGGTGGCCACCTCGTTGGCGCGCAACCAGATAGGCGACTTCACCCCGATCGACGACAACCAGCGCACTGCGGTCGCCGATGCGGTGCGGCTGGTGGAAGTCTGGTTGGACGGCGCCACCACCCTGCCTGCGGGCGTCACCACCACCACGGCGTGGACACCGGTGCAGTGGCTGGAGGAGACCCTGCCCACCTGGAAGACGATGTGCGACCCGGTGGCCAAGCAGATCTCCGGCACCCTGAGCAAGGGTCTACCGGCCGAGGCCGCAGCGCTGGCCGGCCCCATGATGGGGATGATGACCCAGATGGGCAGCATGGCGTTCGGTAGCCAACTGGGCCAAGGCCTGGGCCAGCTGGCCAAAGAGGTGCTCACCTCCACCGACGTCGGGATCCCACTGGCCCCCACCGGGACCGCGGTGTTGCTGCCCGAGGCGATCGCGGCGTTCTCCGACGGGCTCGAGCAGCCTGCGCAGGAGATCATCGTGTTCCTCGCCGCACGCGAAGCCGCCCACGTCCGGTTGTTCGCTCACGTCCCGTGGCTGCGGCAACGCCTGCTGTCCACGGTCGAGGAGTACGCCAATGGGATCTCGGTCGACTTCTCCGGCATCCAGGAGGCCGCCGCGGGTATCGACCCGATGCAGCTGCTGTCGGATCCGTCGAAGATCGAGGAGCTGATGGCCAGCGGAGCCTCGTTCGAACCCACGACGACCCCCGAGCAGCAGGCGGCACTGAATCGCCTCGAGACGCTGCTGGCGCTGATCGAGGGCTGGGTGGAACACGTTGTGGCCCATGCACTCTCTGATCGAATCCCCAGTGCACCGGCCTTGGCGGAGACCATGCGCCGGCGTCGGGCCACCGGCGGACCCGCCGAGCAGACCTTTGCCACCCTGGTCGGTCTGGAGCTACGACCGCGCAAGCTGCGTGAGGCCGCCGACCTGTGGGAGCGGCTGTTGACCGCCGGCGACAGCGCATCGCGGGACGCAGTGTGGGCGCACCCGGACCTGATGCCCGATGGCGAGGATCTCGATGCCCCGGCCGCGTTCGTCGACCGCGTCATCAGCGGCGGTGAGACCGGCCAGTTCGACGACCCCATCGCGGAGCTGGAGAAGACCATCGCCGCCGAAAAAGATGCCGCCCGGAAGAATGTCGCCGAGAAGAATGTCGCCGAGAACGATGGCACCGCCCACGAATCGGCCACCGGTACAGCCGCCACGGGTGACTCGTCGGATGCATCGTCTACCGACTCCGAGGACTCCACCGACGGGTCGACCGACGAACCCGACCCGCCCACCGGGGACCGCTGAGCAACGCTGAGGCGAACAATCTGTCGCGCCGCCCATCGGCCCTGCTCACAGGCGTCTGGGCCTGTGGACAACCTGCTTTGGCGCACTGATCACAGCCGCGACGGGCGGTACATCTGGTCCCCATGACCAGTTCTTCGCGCCGCCGGCCCGTTCTGCGTTCGGGTGTGGCGATCGTGCATCGCGGTGGCGGCCGCATCCAGGTGGGATGCGATCCCGAACGCGGTCTCGTCATCGCGCTGCCCACGCGGGTGCGCGCCGACGAGTTCGTCTCGTTCCTCGGCCTGCTCGCCGACTCGACCAGCCCCCGACACGTGGAGCGACAGGCCCGAGCGATCGGTCTCGACGACGCCGAGGTGGACTCGCTGATCGACCGGCTGTCGACCGTGGACGGACTCACCGCAGCGAGTCCCTCCGCGCGGATGCGAATCCGGGTCCACGGCAACGGACCGTTGGCGCACCGCATCACCCCGATGCTGCGTGAGCTAGGCATGGCGGTCACCGGTTCGGTACAGCGTCCCCGCTGCGGACCGGGGCCCCGACCTACCCCCTTGGAATCGTGGACCGAGGAGTTGGTGGTGCTCACCGATGTGCTGGCTCATGATCCGTCGGTCATTTCCGGGTTGATGCGACGCAAGATCCCCCACCTGCCGGCCGCCATCCGCGACGACGTCGCACTGATCGGGCCGCTGGTGCTGCCGGGGCGCAGCACGTGTCTGCGATGCATCGACCATCACCGCTGCGATCGCGACCCCGGCTGGGCCGCGGTGTCGGGACAACTGGTCGGCCATCTTGGCCACGGCACCCCTGCTGCTGTGAACGTCACCGCCGCACTGGTTCTCGAACAGGTCGAGCAGATCGCCCACGGCCTGGCCGACGCGGCCACGCGCCCGGCCCCACAGACCATCGACCGCACGCTGGAGTTCCGATCGCGTCCTGCGCGACTTCGGACCCGACAGTGGACGCCGCACCCGCTGTGCGGCTGCGGCGACGAGCGGTGAACTACCCTGGAGCCGAGGAAGGGACATCGCCGATGGCTGACATCACCGAGGGACGCGGACGCCGCAACGCCAAACTGGCGACACTCCCGCTGGGCATGGCCGGGCGCGCCGCCAAGGGATTCGGCAAACGTCTCGCCGGTGGTGACAGGGAAGAGATCAACGCCGAGTTCATGGAGAAAGCGGCCGAGCAACTCTTCGCCGTTCTCGGTGAACTCAAGGGCGGCGCGATGAAGGTCGGGCAGGCCATGTCGGTGATGGAAGCCGCGATCCCCGAGGAGTTCGGCGAACCCTTCCGGGAGGCCCTGACCAAACTGCAGGCCGAGGCACCACCCCTGCCGGCGAAAAAGGTCCATCAGGTCCTCGACACCCAACTCGGCACAGCGTGGCGGGAGCGGTTTTCGGAGTTCTCCGACACCCCTGCCGCGTCGGCCAGCATCGGGCAGGTGCACCGCGGTGTCTGGAAAGACGGGCGCGAGGTGGCGGTCAAGATCCAGTACCCCGGCGCCGACCACGCCCTGCGCGCCGACCTCAAGACCTTGTCGCGCATGTCCAGCCTGCTGCAACGCATGTCGCCGGGCACCGACGTGCGGTCGTTGATGGACGAGCTGATCGCACGGACCGAAGACGAGTTGGATTACCAGGGCGAGGCCGCCAACCAGCGGGCCTTCGCCGCCGAGTACGACGGCGACCCCGACTTCGTCATTCCGAAGATCGTGGCGAGCGCACCGAAAGTCGTTGTCAGCGAGTGGATCACGGGCCGACCCTTGTCACAGGTGATCAGCAACGGCACCAAGGCCGAACGTGATTCGGCCGCTGAAAAACTCGCGATCTTCGAGGTGAGCGCCCCGTATCGGGTGGGCCTGCTGCACGGCGATCCACATCCGGGCAACTTCCAGGTCCTCGACGACGGGCGGCTGGCGGTGTTCGACTTCGGCGCCGTGGGCATCTACCCCGACGGCCTGCCCGCCGCGACCGGGCCCATCTTGCGGCTGGCCCGCGACCGGGACTACCCGGCCCTCGTGGACGCCATGATCGACGCCGAGTTCATCCTGGAGCGCAACCGAGATCGAGTGGCTCCCGAGGACATCGAGAGTTACCTACGCACCTACGTCGACCCGTTGATGAGCGAACGGTTCCACTTCACCCGAAAGTGGTTGCAGAAAGCGGCCGGTCGGGCCACCGACATCAAGGGCGACGTGTACAAGACGTCACGGCTGCTCAACGTGCCCGCCGAATACGTGATGGTGTTCCGGGTGCTGGGTGGGTGCGTGGGAATCGCGGCCCAGCTCGACGCCGAGGCCCCCTACCGCGGGATCATCGAGCGGTGGGTCCCCGGCTTCGTCGAGAACTGACCAGTTCGTCGCGCGCACATACGAAACGCCGCCCGCGCCGGATCGGCTCGGGCGGCGTTGCCGTTCCCATGGGCTCGGGTCCCGTGATGGCCGGACCCAATGGTGGTGGTGGACAGTACTTCTCGTGGTCGTCGCTGATCATGCGGCGACGGGGTGCTTACGTGGGCGTCCGCGGGGACGCTTGCGGGCGATGATCACACCCTGATCGAAGATTTCGCCACCCCATACGCCCCACGGCTCGCCGCGTTCCAGTGCGGCGGCCAGACAGGCTGCGCGCAGCGGACATTGAGCGCACAGGGTCTTGGCCGCTTCAAGGTCCGCAGGGCTCTCGGCGAACCACAGGTCCGGGTCAGCCACTCGGCACGGAAGTGTCCGGTCGCGGCTGGCGCGGGCGCAGAAGTCATCCGATACGGGGGTGTCGGTGGGCGTACATCGGTCGTCGATCTGGTCGGTCAGCTTTGTGGCCGGCGCGGTCATGTCAAGTCCTCCACTACAGATGGGTCGGGTTGGTGTGTTTGCGACCCGGGTCTGCGCTGCGAGGATGCTGGTCTCACACAACAGGCCACGGGTTTCGCGTGTGCGATTCGCCGTGGCCTCGTGTGTTCTCGTGGCTGGGACTCAGCCGGTGAGAGGAAGCGGTACGGGAATCGCGGAGCGGGAGCGGTGGGCGGGCAAGCTTGCGGCGATGGCCGATGCCGGGAATCCGGCACCTGCGGTCCACGCCGACGCCTGAGCACCCCGCGCGTACGCCGAGAATGCGCCCATGGGGAGCAGGCCGGCACGCTCACGCACGACTGCGACGCCGGTGGTGGCGTTCGCACTGCGGGTGGTGAAGATTGCGTTGTTCATCGGTCTGCTCCTTCCTTGACTCGAAATCCGCTACGTGAGGATCGAGTTCGACCCATCTCGTACTGACTGGGCAAAGCGTACGAGATCGTTCGCAGATCGCACAACCCATTTTTGACCTGGGTTTTTCCCGACCGCGGCGAGGGATCTCCGCCGCGCTGACGTCGCCACCTCAGTCGGAGGTAGCGGCGACAAGCCCGAGGACCATCTCCCCGTACTGGTCGAGCTTCTTGGGACCGATGCCGGGGATGGCCACCAGCGCAGCGACGTCGGCAGGACGCTGTTCGGCGATGGCGATCAAGGTGTTGTCGGAGAAGATGACGAACGCGGGTACCTTCTGCTCGCGCGCCTGTTCACTGCGCCACTCCTTGAGCGCGAGGAACAGATCCTCATCGAGGTTGCTCGGGCAACTCTCGCACCGCCCCAGCAGCGACGCTGTCTTGCCCAACAACTGTTTTCCGCACACCCGGCACTGTGGCCGTGCGCGGTTGCGCACCGGTTGGGCGATGCGTGAGGCCGGCGAGTCGTCGGGCACCAGACCTATGAGGAATCGAGATCGCCTGCGGCCCTTACGTCCGCCCGCCGCCCGAGCCAACGCCCACGAGATGTGCAGGTGTTCGCGAGCGCGGGTGATGCCGACGTAGAACAGGCGTCGTTCCTCCTCGACCTCCTCCTCGGAACCGTTGATGGCCTGGTTGATCGGAAGCGACCCGTCGGTCACCCCGACGAGGAACACCGCATCCCACTCCAGTCCCTTGGCCGCGTGCAAGGACGACAGCGTGACGCCCTGCACGGTCGGCGGATGACGCGCCTGCGCCCGCATCTCCAACTCGGCCGACAGCGCACCCAACGTCAGATCAGGGGTGTCGGCCAGCAGGTCTTCGGTCAGGGTCACCAACGCGCGCAACGACTCCCACCGTTGTCGGGCCTGGGTACCGGCAGGCGCCTCGTCCGACAGACCCAACGGCACCAGGATCGCGGTCACGATCATCGACAGGTCCCCGTCGGCGGGCAGGTCATCACGGGCGGCGGCCTGGGCGATCGATCGGGTGGCCTGACGGATCTCGGTGCGCTGGAAGAACGCTTCCCCGCCACGCACCTGATACGCGATACCGGCCGCGGTCAGCGCGTCCTCGTGGACCTGAGCCTGAGCGTTGACGCGGTAGAGGATGGCGATCTCGGATGCCGGAACACCTTGGGTGAGAAGCTTTTTGATCTCCTTGGTGACGGCGACGGCCTCACTGGGTTCGTCGTCGAACTCGGCGAACACCGGCTCGGGCCCTGGTGGCCGTTGCCCGATGAGCGCCAGCCGCGTCCCGGCCACCCGGCCGCGGGCCGCTCCGATCGCACGGTTGGCCAGTCCCACCACCTGTGGCGTGGAGCGGTAATCGCGTTCCAGGCGCACCATCTCGGCGTCGGGAAACCGCCGGGTGAAGTCCAGCAGGTACTTCGGGCTGGCGCCGGTGAAGGTGTAGATGGTCTGGTTGGCGTCGCCCACCACGGTCAGGTCGTCGCGCGCGCCCAGCCACGCGTCCAGCAGTCCCTGCTGCGCCGGGGTGACATCCTGGTACTCGTCGACGACAAAGCAGCGGTAGCGGTCGCGGAACTCCTCGGCGAGGGCGTCGTTGTCCCGCAGGATGGCCGTGGTCATCAGCAGCAGGTCGTCGAAGTCGAGCAGTCGGTCGCCGTCGCGGGAGATCTTCGCCTCCTCGTACGCGGCGTAGACCGCCGCGACCTTGGCCGGGGGCTGCGGGGTCTCGCGTCGCCGTGCCGCCACCGCGGTCACGTAGTCCTCGTGACCGATCAGCGACGCCTTGGCCCATTCGATCTCCGAGGCCAAGTCGCGCAGGGTCTCGGTGGAGGTGTCCAGGCCGGCCCGACGCGCGGCACGCGAGACCACGGGGAACTTGTTGTCCAACAGCTCCCACCGGGTGTCGCCGATGGCCTGGGGCCAGAAATAGCGGAGCTGACGCCTGGCCGCAGCGTGAAACGTCATCGCCTGCACGGTGTTACCGGATTCGGCCAGACCCAGCGACCGCAGCCGCCCACGCATCTCGCCCGCCGCCCGTGCGGTGAAGGTGACGGCGAGCACCTGACTGCCGCGCACGTGCCCCTCGGAGACCAGGTGGGCGATGCGCCGGGTGATGGTGCGGGTCTTGCCGGTACCCGCGCCGGCCAGCACACACACCGGCCCGCGTGGCGCGAGGACTGCGGCCTGTTGTTCGGGATCGAGGCCCTCGAGCGTGCGCATGGACTCCAGTATCGCAACGCCGTGTGACACCGCGCCGACGTGGGAACATTTCTGGTGTCTGACGGTGTTGGCCCTGCCATGAGCACTGACACCGCCCTGACCATGTACACCACCTCATGGTGTGGCTTCTGCGCGCGACTCAAGACCGGCCTGCGTAGTGAGGGCATCGAGTGGAACGAGATCGACATCGAGGCCGATCCATCGGCCGCTGAGTTCGTCGGCAGCGTCAACAACGGCAATCACGTGGTCCCGACAGTGCGCTACGCCGACGGCACCACCGCCACCAATCCCTCCGTCGGCGACGTGAAGGCAAAGCTCGGTCTCTGAGGCAGCCCGGTCACGGCGTGGGGGTCAGGGGCAGTGGTACGCCCACGCCGCGATCAGCTGGCGGGCGATCGAGATCGACCCCGGCAGCAACAGCCGCGGGCCGTCCGGGTCGTCCTCGGCGGGTGACTGGCCGCGCAACCACTCCGAACCAGCCTCCAGCGCTTCTCGAATCTCAGCGCGGGAGAACCAGATGGCCTCGACGATCTCACCGTCGATGAAATGCAGCGGCTGGTCGCGATCGGCCCGGGCCTCGAACCCCATCATCAACGACCGCGGGAACGGCCACGGCTGACTGCCCAGGTATCGCGGATTGCTGACGTCGAGCCCGGTTTCCTCGTGTAACTCGCGGATTACACACTGCTCCAACGACTCTCCCGGCTCCACGAATCCGGCGAAGGTGGAGAACCACCGCGCAGGCCAGCCCGACTGCCGACCGAGCAACGCGTGGTCGGCGCCGTCGTGGACGATCGTGATGATCGCGGCATCGGTGCGCGGGAACTCTTCGGCCCCGGTGACCACGTTCTTGCGGGTCCACCCAGCCCGCGCAGGCTCGGTGGGGTGCCCGTCGACCGGCGAGAACTGAGCGGCGTCATGCCAGTTCAGCACCCCCAACGCGGTGCCCACCAAGCCCGCCTCGTCGCCGTCTAGCCCACCGGCCCCGACCCGTGCGTCGACGCTCGACCCGTCGATGGTCGCCACCCGGATCGCCCAGCGGTGCACCCCCTCGTGGATGCCGAGGAACACCGCGTGCGGCGGGATCTCGTCGGCGATGTCGCTGCTCGGTCGCCACTTCAGCCGGTCGCCGTCGACCTCGAACCGGCCGAGGGCATCGAACTCGACCACCTGCGCGCTGGGCCAGTGCGCCGCCAAGGTGTCGGTGTCGTCGCGAAGCTCATCAGCTCGGGCGACCGTGGAACGCGACAGCAGGGGAGGTTCGGGGAACTCGAAGGTGGCCACGCGACGAGCTTAATGACCGACGACGACGATCGTGCCGTCGGCGCTGGGCCGATGTCAGGGTCGATCAGGCGGGGCCCTTGCGCACGTAGAGCAGCCGATCGCCCGATTCGATGGCGTCCACCTCTTTGTCGTCGACGCGGTAGAGCACCCCGCCGCGTGCGACACCGAGAACGATGTCGACGAGGTGGCGCGGGGAAGCACCGAGTTCCTCGGGCTCCACGTCGCGTTCAGCGATGGCGTATCCGGCGTCCGGGGTGAGCAGATCCTCGATCACCTCCACCACGGCAGGGGTCGAGGTGGCCAGCCCCAGCAGACGCCCGGCGGTCTCCGACGACACCACCACCGAATCCGCACCCGACTGTCGGATGAGGTGGGTGTTCTCGGCCTCCCGAATCGAGGCGACGATCTTGGCCTTCGGTGCCAGCTCGCGTGCGGTCAGGGTGGCCAGCACCGCAGTGTCGTCGCGGTTGGCCGCGATGATGATCGCTGCGGCGTGTTGCACCCCCGCCAGCCGCAGGACATCGGATTTGGTGGCGTTGCCGCGCACCGTCACCAACCCCTGCGCTGCGGCGCTCTCCAGCACCGCCGAGTCCACGTCCACGACCACGACCTCGGCCGGCTTCACCCCGTCACCGAGCATCGCCTTGACTGCCGTCTTGCCCTTGGTGCCGTATCCGATGACCACAGTGTGTTTACGCACTTTGCTCCTCCAACGCTGGATCTTGAATGCCTGGCGGGACCGCTCGGTGAGCACCTCGAGGGTGGTCCCGACCAACACGATCAAGAACATCACCCGCAGCGGCGTGATCACCACGACGTTGATCAGCCTCGCCTCCGGGGTGATGGGGGTGATGTCGCCGTAGCCCGTGGTCGACAGCGAGACGGTGGCGTAATAGAAGCAATCCAGGAACGACAGCGGATTCTCCTGGGCGTCGCGGTACCCGTCGCGGTCGAGGTAGACCACCAGCACCGCCGCCAGCAGCGCCGCCATCGCAGCGAACACGCGTTTGGAGATCGCGCGCACCGGACTGGTCTGCATCTCCGGGATCCGCAGCACGCCGACGAGGGCGTGATCAGGTTTGGTGGAGAGATCGTCGGGTCGCAACCGCCGACGCAGTGGTCCAGTCATCACCGCGCAGCGTATACAAGGCGTAAAGATCGACGCACGGTAAGGCAGAGTGGGGGCCATGGCATCTGCACTGATCTCCACGCTCTCCCAGCGACTCGGCACCGGCACCACCCGGCCCGCCCGGATCATGGGTGGTGCACTGATCGGGATGGGCATCCTGCATCTCGCGGTGCCCGCGCCGTTCGACGCGCAGATCCCCGCCGAGATCCCCGGTGATCCGCGCGCCCTCACCTACGCCTCCGGGGTGGCCGAAGCGGCCATCGGGGCCGGATTGTTGGTGCCGGCCACTCGCCGGGCATCCGCACTGAGTGCCGTTGCGCTCTTCGTGGCCGTCTACCCGGCCAACATCAACATGTGTCGGCTGTACTGGCACCAACCGGTGCTGCGCGCGATCACGCTGCTGCGGCTACCCCTACAGATCCCGATGATCACCACTGCGCTGCGCATCTACCGCAACGCCTAGACATCTCGGCTCGCATCGCCACCGGTGGCGATGTCGAGCAGGCGTGCGAGCTGATCGCGGCCGGGAAGCGGCGAGGGCTCGACCGTGGCCCCGTCCCTCACATAGTGAAACGCCGCGCGAACCTTCTCCAGCGGCAGACCGCTGAGCTCGGCCCACGCGATTCGATAGGCCGCCAACTGCACGGTGACCGAATGATGATGCGCCGCAGCCGGTTGCGCGCCGGTCTTCCAGTCGACCACGATGGCACCGCCGTCGGGCTCGGCGAACACCGCGTCCATCCGGCCACGGATCACCGTCGACCCGATCACCGTCTCGAACGGGACCTCCACCTCGATGGGGCTGCGGCTGGCCCACGCGGAGGCCAGGAACGCCTCGCGCAACACGGCGAGGTCGCCGTCGACGTCGGCGCCCTCGTCCGCAGCACCCGGCAACTCGTCCATGTCCAACAGTCGGGTGGCCCCGAACTGCCGTTCCACCCAGGCGTGAAACGCTGTTCCCCGCCGCGCCAACGGATTGGGTTTGAACGGCATCGGTCGCCGCAGCCGTCGGGCGAACGCCCCCTCGTCCTTGTCGAGCTCGACCAAGTCGCTCACCGACAGGTGCTGCGGTAAAGCCACTTCCAGATCAATCGAATGTTCACCAGCCCGCTCGGCCAACAGGGCGTCCACCTCAGCGCGCCACTGCGCCACCTCGTCCGACTCGTGCGGCGACGACGATTCCGACACCTCGAACAGGGACGGCTGGCCACGCTTGCGCATCACCTCGAGCACCCGATCGGCACCGGCACGCACCTGAGCGCGCCTGGTCCCCAACGGATCCGGCGGCCAGATCGCCGAGATCACCCTCTCCGACATCGGATTGGCCGCGTCGTCGACCGGCGTCGGCTCCCAATGCGCAACCGTCAACCCGGCGGCCAGCTCGGGATCGGTGCCGGGATCGGCCAGCATGTCCTCGACGATCGCGTGCAGCTCGGTCATGAACATCGAGGGACCCTTCGGGCGCACACCCCCCGCAGCCCAGTGATGCGCCGAGACCAGCAGGGCGCGTTTGGTTCTCGTCAGCGCGACGTAAAGCAGGCGCCGATCTTCCTCCAGCTTGCGCCGGCGCAGCGCCTCTTTGTGTTCGTCGACAAGGGCGGACAGCTCCTTGCGATCGCCGGCGCCGGTCGGATCGAAGCGGGGGAAGCCTTCGCCGTCGACGTCGGCGAGGTCGCCGCGCAGCTCGGCGGGCAACTCCGCGGCGCTGCCCAGCCAGGTGCTGTCGGACTTTCCGCCGGGAAAGATGTTGGTGGACACGTGCGGGAGCACCACCATGTCCCACTCCAAACCCTTGGCCGCGTGCACGGTGAGGATCTGGACCCGGGCCTCAGCGATCTCCACCTTGCCCGGGGTCAACCCCTTCTCGATGGTGGCCGCCGACTCGAGAAACGCCAACAGCCCCGGCAACGACGGCGCCGACCGTTCGGCGTATTCGGCCACGTACTCAGCGAATGCATCGAGGTGCTCGCGCCCGGTGGTGTCGCCGCGCATCCGACGCGCTCGGATCTGCGCTTCGATCCCCACGCCCAGTACCTCTTCGACGTCGGCCACCAACTCGGTCAGCGGCTGACCGACCCGACGGCGCAGCCCGTCGAGCTGACTCGCGAACTCCTTGATCCGACGCAATCCCTCAGTGCTGTAACGATTCTCATCACCCGGATCGGCGATGGCATCGCCCAGCCCCGCGACGTCGGCAACCTCTGAGGGCACCGCCGCATCCAACGCGGCGTCGAGAGCCTCCGGGGTGGTGACGGTTCCGGAGACGGCATCGAACTCGACGACAGCGAGCGCCCGGGCCCGGCGCCACAATGCGTCGAGGTCGGCCGCCCCCAGCTGCCATCGCGCCCCGGTCAGCAACCGCATGGCCGCGGTTCCGGCCATCGGGTCGACCATCAAGCGCAGCATCGCCACCACGTCGACCACCTCGGGCACGTGCAGCAGCCCACCGATCCCGACCACCTCGACCGGGATGCCTCGAGCCTCCAGCTCAGCCGCCAACGGTGCGGAATCCTCGTTGCGGCGTACCAGGATCGCCACGGTGGGTGGCGTCTGCCCGGCCTGCTCGGCGGCGCGGTACTCGTCGGAGATCTGCTCGGCACACCAGTGTCGCTCGGCGTCGATGGTGTCGAAGAGACCGAGCTCCACCGTTCCCACCGGGGCATCTGATCGCGCGCGCAGCACACTCACCGGCACCCCGACCGCCCGTAGCTCCTCGGAGGCCGTGTTGGCCAGTTCCAGTGCGGTGCGCGGGTTGCGCCAGCTAGTCAGCAGTTCCATCCGGGCCGCGGGGGTACCGTCGGCACACCGGAAGTCGTCGGCGAACCGGGGCAGATTGGCGGCCGAGGCACCGCGCCAGCCGTAGATCGACTGGATCGGGTCGCCGACAGCGGTGACCGCCACCGCAGGTGCGTCGGGCCGGGGCACGCCACCGAACAGCGTGGACAGCAGCACCCGCTGGGAGTGACCGGTGTCCTGATACTCGTCGAGGAGCACTGCTCGGATGCCGGCCCGCTCCCCCGCCGCCACCTCGGGATGATCACGAACGAGCCGCGCCGCCAACGACATCTGGCTGCCGAAGTCGAGCACATTCTGTTCCCGCATGGTGCGGGCGAGCCGACTGACCAGCGGCAACAGCCTGCGGCGTTCGACGATCACGTGCTGGAGCTTGCGCAGCTCACCCGATGGTTCTGCGCGTTGCCCTCTGGCGCGGGGCAGGGTGTCGACGAGGTCGTGCAGCGTCTGCCCGGCGGCGGCGATGTCGTCGATGTCGACGAGGTGTTCGGCAGCCTCGGAGTACAGCGAGAGCACCGCTTCGGTCACCCCCGATGGCGTCTTGGTCACCTCCAGGTCCTCGTCCCAGGCGGCCACCACCCCGAACGCCAACTGCCACAACTCGGTTTCCGACAGCAGTGTCGACGACGGCTCGACCGGCAGCAGCAGGCCATAGTCGGCGATCAGCCGACCGGCATAGGCGTGATACGTGCTCACCTCGGGGTCGGCGCTGCGCAACAGCAACCGCAGCGATCCGTCCGGGTCCCAATGGGTCATCGCTGCCGACGACGCCAGCATCGCCAAGCGGCGCCGGATACGAACGGCCAACTCGGCCGCAGCCTTTCGAGTGAAGGTCAGACCGATCACCTGATCGGGGCTGACGAGTCGGTTGGCCACCAGCCACACCACCCGGGCGGCCATCGTCTCGGTCTTGCCCGCCCCCGCACCGGCCACCACCAGCACCGGATCCATCGGCGCCTCGATCACCGCCACCTGCTCGGCGGTGGGGGCCGGCAGATCCAGCGCCGCCGACAGCGCAATGGCCGAGATCCGCCGATCTGCCGCGCCGAGTTCGCGGTCAGTCATCGGCCACCGACCGTCCCCGCGTCTGCGCCGGGCACGAGGTGTGCAACGGACAGTAGGAACAACTCGGGTTGCGCGTCGCCTCGAAGCGGGGGCCTACCGCAGCACGGGCGGCCGCCCGCACGATGTCGGTCCATTCGTCGATCTGCTCGGGAGTCAGCGGGTCCTGGCTTCGCACAGTGGCGCCGGTGGTCCGCGACGGCGCAGCCACGTAGACCAACTGCGCACCACCGGTGTCCACCGGGCCCAGGGTGGGTTCACCGCCGAGGGTGAGCGCGAGTTGGTAGGTGGCCAGCTGCGGATGCACCTGCGCATCGGCAGCAGGAATGGCCGACTTGGCGGTCTTGACGTCCACCACGACCGGTCGACCCGCCGCGTCGCGCTCCAACCGGTCGATGCGGCCACGCAACCGCACCGGGATGTCGCCGGATTCCGGATCATTCTGCGCTGCAACCGGATCGGCAGGAACGATGACGTCCACCTCCACTTCCACCCCGATCTCGGTCAACTCGTCACGGGTGCGGCGCAACCAGTCCGAGAAGGTGGTCAGCATGGCCTCGGTGCGCTCGAGTTCATGCGCGGAGTACCAATCGGCCCCGAGGTCGACCTGCTCCCACACTCGGCGCAGCGACTCGGTCACCTCGGCCGGCGGGATCTGCCCGGCCACCGCCTGCACCATCGTGTGCACCAGGGTCCCGGCCACCGCCGGCGCCGCGTCCCCGTCGCGGCCGCCGGCGCGCTCGAGCATCCAACGCAATGAGCAGCGTGACAACGACTCCACTCCCGACGGCGACAGGACAAGCGGTCCGCGGTCTGGATTCCACAGCGCGACATCAGTGCTGGGACCGGACAAGCCGTACCACTGGGCCGGATGCGCCCCCTCCACCGCAGCGTCGGCCAAGCGGGCCAGCAGTTCCGCGGCGGCGGCCACCGTGGGCTTGTCCGACGCCGGATCGCACACCGCGGCCCGTAGCGTGGCGGTCAGAGACGGCAGCGACAGCACCCGTTTGATGGCCGGCTGCACCGGCAGCTCGACATCGCCCAGCTCCCGCTCCTCACAGTCGACATCGGGGTCACTGTCAAAGGAATCCGATTGCAGCAGAGCCAGTTCGGAGACGAATCGCGAGGGTGCACTGTCGCCGCTGCCGTCATCGACGGCGGTGACCAACAGCGCTCGGCGGGCCCGCGTGCACGCGACCAGGAACAGTCGGCGCTCCTCGGCCAGCGCCACCGCGCCGCGCGACACGGTGTCCAGTGCATCGGCCGACATGCCGTCGAGGAGGTCGACCAGGGCCGGCGTCGACAAGATGCTCCCGCGGCTACGCAACGACGGCCACAGGCCGTCGACCACCCCAGCAACCGCCACCACGTCCCACTCACGGCCCGCCGCCGAGTGCGCCGAGAGCACCGTCACCGCGTCGGAATCGGCTGTGACACGGCGGGTCTCGGTGGGGATCTGCAACTTCTCGATGTGTTCGACGAAACCGACCACGGTGGCCGCGGGCAGGTTGTCGGTGAAACTGGCTGCGGCGTCGAACAGCGCGACGACCGCGTCGAGGTCCCGGTCGGCCTGATCGGCCCCCGCGCCGCCACGCAAAGCCACTGCAGCCCAACGGCGTTCGAGGCGAGTGGCCTGCCAGGCAGACCACAGCACGTCCTCCACACCACCGCCGCGCTGCACACTGGCGCGCACCGCGGCGATGACGTCGAGCACACGGACCAGGGGCAGGCTTTCGGGGTCGGTGAGCCCGGCCACCACCTCCGACGCCGGGCGCGGGTCGGCGAGCATGGCCGCGATCACCTCGCCCGAATCACGGGGCATCACACCCGTGGCCGCGCGCGCCGCCTCGACGCGACGTACTCCGCGTCGCAGACGTCGAATCGCGGTGGGGTCGGCTGCACCGATGGGACCGGCGAGCAACTCGAACGCCGAATCCGGGTCGATCGGCTCCTCGGCCGCGCGTAACGCCCCCAGCAGGGCGCGCACGGCACGCTGTCGATGCAACGGCAGCTCGGTGGCCGAGGTGGTCACCGGCACCCCCGCCGACCGCAGCGCCCGGCGCAACGGCGTCAGGGCCCGGGGCACCGACCGCACGATGACCGCCATCTGCGACCACGGCACCGCGTCGAACAGGTGCGCGCGACGCATCATGTCGGCGATCGCGGTGGCTTCCTTGGCCGCCGAGGAATGCACCTGCACGCCGAGCCCCGACCCACGCACAGGGTCAGGGCCGGCCGGACGTGATGCGGTGCGACGACCACCGGGCAGTCGCGCCGCGATCGTGGTGCCGACCGCGGTGATCGCCGCGCCAGAGCGGAAGTTGTCGGTCAACCGGATGTCGCGCGCCGAGCCGGGCTCGGCCAGCGAATCGAGGAATCGCGAACTGGCGCCGCGGAATCCGTAGATCGCCTGATCCGGATCACCGGCGATGACCACTGATTGCGCGCCGGTGCCGATCAGTCTGATGAGAGCTGCGGCGTGCGGGTCGAGGTGCTGGGCGTCGTCGACCAGCAGGTGTCGGATACGCGCGCGCTCGCGGTTGCAGAGCACCTCGTCGGTGGACAGGGCGGTGAGCGCTGACCCGATCAGTTCGGCGGCGTCGACGGCTGGGGCACTGGCGTGCGGCGACTCGACCCCGACTGCACCGCGCAGCAGGGTGGTCTGTTCGTACTGCCGGTAGGCCTGTCCGGCCGCAACCCACTCGGGTCGATTGTGCTTGCGCCCCAGAGCGATCAGACCTTCTGGACCAACCCCGCGCTCGGCCGAACGCAACATGAGGTCGCGCAGGGCCTGGGCGAATCCGTCGGTCGGCAGCGCCGGGCGCAGATGCGCAGGCCAGTAGCCTGCGCCGTCGTCGATGTCACCGGCCAACAGTTCGCGGATGACCGCGTCCTGCTCGGAGCCGGTGATCAGTCGCGGGGGCGGGTTGCCCAGCGCCGCCGCCTGCAGTCGCAACACGGCGAAGGCATACGAGTGCACCGTACGCACCAACGGCTCACGGGTGGCCAGTGGGCGGTCAGCTCGATATGCCTGTGCCACGCCGAGGACTCGGGCACTGATCTGCTCACGCAACGCCGCAGCCGCGCGGCGGTTCGCGGCTAGGACCATCACCGACTCGGCAGCGGCGGATGGGTCGGTGAGCCGTGCCACCGCGATGTCGACCAACAGTGCGGTCTTGCCGGTACCCGGCCCACCCGACACGCGATGCGGAGCCCACCCCGCCGGTGTCTCCACCGGGCCGTCGACCAGCGCCTGCACCGGCTGCGGCCAGACTCGGGGCGGCGGCGAGTTCCCAGGCGCAGCCACCAGACGCGCGCGGACCTCGCTGCGCCGACGACCGTCGCGCTCGGGCCGGTCTGGCAACGACACGATGAGAACTCCTCGGCATCTGGACGGGTGGGGCAGTCTCGGATGTGCAGATCAGATCATCTGACCCTGACAGTCCTACCGCAGAGCGCGCGTCGGAGGTCGACAAGCCGGGGCTCAGGGCAGGATGGGGTGATGAGCGCGATGTCGGTGACCACGTTCGGACCGCCCGACGCCCCAACGGTGCTGGCCCTGCACGGGCTGACCGGGCACGGCAAACGGTGGGCTGCGTTGGCGCAGCGTCACCTGCCCGATCTACGGATCGTGGCACCCGACCTGCTTGGCCACGCATATTCGTCGTGGGCGGCACCCTGGCGGATCGAGGACCAGGTGGCCGCCATCGTCGAGGTCCTCGACCGGCACACCGACGGCCCTGTGGTGGTGGTCGGACACTCCTACGGCGGCGCGCTGGCGGTCCACCTGTCGCGCGCGGTGGGTGACCGAGTACCGGGGCTGGTGCTGCTCGATCCGGCGATCGGACTCGATGGCGCCCGGATGGCCGAGGTGGCGGCGGCCAACATCGACACCTTCTACCTGCGCGATGCCAACGATGCCTTCGACCGCAAGCGGTCCGAAGCGTGGTGGGAGGTCCCCGAGGAGCAGCTACGCACCGAGATCGCCGATCATCTGACCACCGACGCCGCCGGTCGGGTCTGCTGGCGTATCCATCTCGGCGCGGTCACCACGTCCTGGAGTGAGCTGGCCCGACCGTTCGTCACCCCCGATCCCGGTGCGGTGGTGCGGATCGTGGTGGCCGACAAGGTTCAACCGCCCTACGCCACACCCCAGTTCATCGATGCGGTGATCGCGGGCGCGCCGGACCGGGTGCAGGTGCACCACGAGGATTGCGACCACATGGTGCCGCAGTCGCGCCCCGAACTCACCGCGCAGATGATCCGCGAGGTGGTGTCGCTACTCTCCCCGTGAGCGAATTTGGAGGGCCGGCCCTCCGAACTCGCGCACGGGTGAAGCGGTGGACCAGCAGGTCGACGATGGCTGGGTCGGCGCCGATCGGTTCGGTGACCGCATCGGCGCCCACCTGTGCCAGCCGAGTGTGAAACAGTCCGGGCGCCAACAGATATGCCGCGATGACCACCCGACGGGCGCCGTTGATGCGCGCGGCGGCCACCGCGCAGGGCACCCGCGGTGAAGCCGAGGTGATGAACGCGGTGTCCACCGGGGAATCGGTGAGCAACGCCAATTGCGCTGCGGCCGTGCGCACATCGTCACACGCCGAAGGGTCCGAGGAGCCCGCCGCCGCCAAGATCACCGCATCCCCAGGCTGCCAACCGGCCGCCACCAACCGCTCGCGCAGCACCGACGCGATCACCGGATCGGGCCCCAGGCTGTCGGTGACCGTCACCTCGGTATGACCGCTGGCGGCAATGTTGTTCGGGATGTCTTGTCGCACATGATATCCGGCAGCGAGGAAGGCCGGCACCACGATCGCGGGCCCGGCGGTCTCGCGCAACACCTGCTCTGGACTGGGCCCCAGCACGTCTACGAACGCCACCCGCAGCGGGCCGATCTGTGTCGCCACCAGGTCGGCCAGCGCGTGGACGGTGTCCACACCGGTCTGCGAGCGAGTGCCGTGCGCCACCAGGATCGGGGTGCCGGGCACGGCACACCGATGGTCAGTCATTCTCGCGCATCCTCGTATTCGAGATCGACCGCGATGCGGTAGCCGCGTTTGACGACGGTTTGGATGATCGTGGGGTCGCCGAGCGCGGTCCGCAGGCGAGCCATCGCGGTCTCCACGGCATGGGTGTCGTCTCCTCCGCCCGGTAACTCCGCCAACAACGCCTGCCGACCGACCACCCGGCCGGGCACCCGGGACAGTCCCTTGAGCAACGCCAGGCTCGCCGCGGTCAGCGTGCGCACCTCGCCGTCGACCACCACGGTACGGCTCAGGATGGCCATGTCGTGTCCGGCCACCCGCAACATCTGGGTGCGACGCGGCAACTCGTCGGCGATCAACCGGGCCAGCGCCCCGAGCCGGAACCGCATCGGTTGCACGGTGGGAACCGCCAGGGCGTGCAACGGACCCGCGGTCACCGCACCCACGCACAGCACCGTCACCGACGTGCGCAGTGCGTGGAGCAGGTCCTCCAGGCGTCCGCTGGTGCGCGCCCGATCCAGCATCGAGGCCACCGCGGGCGCGCTGGTGAAGGTGATGGCGTCGATCTCAGAACAGATTGCGGCCGAGATCATCTGGTCCATCGGCGTGGTGTCGGCGGGCGGGATCCAGCGGTACACCGGGATGGGCACCACCTGCGCACCCGCGGCGCGCAACACCTCACACAGATCCGGCAGTGGTTCCCACTCGGTGGTCGCGCCGTGCAGCTGTACCCCGATCCGCACCCCCTCGACGCCTTCGGTCAGCAGGTGATCGAGCACCTCGCTGGAGGACTCGTTGGGCGGAGACCATTGTTCGTGCAGACCGGCAGCTCGAATCGCGCCCTTGGCCTTGGGACCGCGCGCCAGCAACGCCGACTTCGCCAACGCTTCGAGGAGATCTTCGGCCAGGCCCCACCCGTCGGCGGCCTCCATCCAGCCCCGGAAACCGATCCCGGTGGTGGCCACCACGACCGCGGGCGGATCGGCGATGATCTCGCCGGTCACGCGCTGCAACTCGGCGTCGTCGGCCAGGGGGATGATGCGGATGGCCGGAGCGTGCAGCACCGCAGCGCCTCGTCGGGTCAGCAGCGCCTCGAACTCGTCGGCGCGACGCGCCGCGGTGATCCCGATGGTATATCCGGCCAGGGGTAGATCGGTGCCGACCGAAGGCGCCGCACCGGCGCCGGCGCTCATCGGTGCGACTCGTCACCGGCTATCTCGACCACCCCGTCGATCAGCCGCACCGCGAAGGTGCCCAGCTGAGCGCGGTCATCGTCGAGGCACACCCCGGTGCGCAGCGAGAAGACCTGCTTGAGCAGCGGTGATGCCACCACAGGTTCACCCGCGCGGTCACCGACCAGGCCGCGTGAGATGACTGCGGCCGGCCCGAACGGGTCGATGTTGCCCACGGCATAGAGGGTGTCGTCGGGCATCCGGAACAGCGCCGCCTGCGCGAAGCCGGGTAACAGCACAGCCACTCCCCGACCGGGGATGAGTTCCGACAGCGGGCAGGCCGGCGTCCACTGCGTCGCGGTCTGGCTGCTTGCCTGGTCGATGACGGTCATGGGATCTCCTCGGTTGCACGATCGCGGGGGCGCGATGACCGACGGATTCGCCCGCCGGCCGGTGTTCGGTGGGACCGCACACATTGTTCAACTGCCATGTGAAGTCAACGTTTCGGTTGTGTGGTGCGCGGTAACGCCGCTGCTCACGCCGCGATCACGACCAGCCCGTGGGGCTGATGTCATCGGGGATCCACACGGCCGGGGATCACGTGACCGGAACTGTGGGCATCGACAACATCACCGGCGCCATCCGTTCTCGCGACTCGTCGAACGCGATGGTCGGATCCGGGTGCTCGGGTGCGTTGACAAACGAGACGAACCGTTTGAGTTTCTCCTCGTCGTCGAGCACGGCAGCCCATTCGTCGCGATAGCCGGCCACATGCCGGTCCATCGCCGCCTCCAGTTCCTCGACGATGTGCAGGCTGTCCTCGCAGATCACCTCGCGCAGATGCTCCAGCCCGCCGGGCAACGACTCCAGCCACGGCGCGGTGCGTTGCAGCCGGTCGGCGGTGCGGACGTAGAACATCAGGTAACGGTCGATGTAAGCGATCAGGGTGGCGTCATCGAGGCCGGTGGCCAGCAACACCGCGTGCACGGGTCGTTGTCCACCGTTGCCGCCGACGTAGAGGTTCCAGCCCGCTTCGGTGGCGATCACGCCGACGTCCTTGCCACGCGCCTCAGCACATTCGCGCGCGCACCCCGACACCCCGAACTTGATCTTGTGCGGCGAACGCAGGCCGCGATAACGCTTTTCCAACCGCACAGCCATGCCCACCGCGTCCTGCACCCCGTAGCGACACCAGGTGCTGCCCACACAACTCTTGACCGTGCGCAGGCTCTTGCCGTACGCCTGGCCCGACTCCATGCCCGCCTCGACCAGACGTCGCCAGATCAGCGGCAGCTGCTCCACGCGGGCACCGAACATGTCGATGCGTTGGCCGCCGGTGATCTTGGTGTAGAGCCCGAAGTCCTTGGCCACCTGGCCGATGACGATCAGCTGATCCGGTGTCACCTCGCCACCCGGCATCCGGGGCACCACCGAATACGAGCCGTTGCGTTGCAGATTGGCCAGGAAGTGGTCGTTGGTGTCTTGCAGTGCGGCCTGCTCACCGTCGAGGATGTGATCGCTGGAGGTGGACGCCAGGATGGACGCGACGGTGGGTTTACAGATGTCACAACCGGTTCCGGTACCACACCGTGCGATGAGCCCAGAAAACGTACGGATTCCGGTGGCCGCGATGATCTCGAACAACTCTGCCCGCGACTGCGAAAAGTGCTCACACAGCGCCTTGCTGAGCGTGATGCCCGATTCGGCGAGCAGCGTCTTGACGCTGGGAAGACATCCGCCACAGGTGGTTCCGGCCCCGGTCACGTCTTTGAGCGCGGCGATCTCGCAGGCACCGGCCGCGATCGCCGAACAGATCGACCCCTTGGACACGGCGTTGCACGAGCAGATCTCCGCCTCGTCCGGCAAACACGCCAATCCACCTGCGGCCGAACCCGATCCGACCGGGGCGATCAGCTCACCCGGATCACCGGTGAGCGGCGACCCGACCATCGGCTTGAGCAGCGCGTAGGCGTCGGCGTTGCCGACGAGGATGCCGCCGAGCAACGTTCGGGCGTCATCGGAGACCACGACCTTGGCGTAGGTGCCGGCCACCGGATCGCTGTAAACCACCTCCAGCGCACCGGGGGTGGCGGCCATCGCGTCCCCGAAACTGGCCACGTCCACGCCGAGCAATTTGAGCTTGGTGGACATGTCTGCGCCGGGGAACACACTGTCACCGGCCAACAGTCGGTCGGCGACCACCTCGGCGGTGTGGTAGCCGGGGGCCACCAACCCGTAGCACCGGCCCTCGACCGCGGCCACCTCTCCGATGGCGTACACGCGCGGATCGGTGGTCTGACAACCGGCATCGACCAGCACACCGCCGCGTTCACCGACCGCCAGTCCCGCATCGCGAGCCAGCGCATCACGCGGCCGAACTCCAGCCGAGAACACGAGAAGTCCTGCGGTGATGGTGGATTCATCACTGAGGGTGACGCGCAGGCCCGCATCGATCGACTCGATCGCGGTGGTGGAGACACCGGTGTGCACGGTGAGCCCGAGGTCGGTGACGAGATTCTTCAACAGGGCGCCGCCGCCCTCGTCGACCTGTAGTGGCATCAGTCGCGGCGCGAACTCCACCACGTGCGGGGTGAGGCCGAGCAGCGCGAGGGCGTTGGCTGCCTCCAATCCCAGCAACCCACCACCGACCACCACACCCACCGTGCCGGTGGGCAGCGCCCGGGCCGCCGCACCAATCCTGTCGAGGTCATCGAGCGTGCGGTAGACGAAGCAGCCCGGGGTGTCGTGCCCGGGCACCGGCGGCACGAACGGATACGAGCCGGTGGCCAACACCGCCGCGTCGTAGCCGATCTCGTCGCCGTCGGCGGTGACGACGCACGCGCGGTCCCGATCGATATGCGCAGCAACCACCCCCAGCCGCAGATCGACGCGGGTATCGCCGGGGTAGTCGTTGCCCGCCAACGCCAACGCGGTGCGATCCGGGTTGCTCACGTATGACGACAGCGCGACGCGGTCGTAGGCGGCGTCGGCCTCCTCACCGAGCACCACGATCTGCCATTGATCGGTGGTGTCTCGCGCCCGCAGCGCAGTGACGAACCTATGTCCGACCATTCCGTGGCCGATCACCACGACTGTCTTGTTGCCCACGATGTCTCCTGGTCCGGTCGCGCTTGAGGATGGTTGACGTCGGTGATCAGACGGTGGCCGCAGCCGGAACCGACGACGGTTGCGCAGCAACGGCATTCGCGGCTTTCTCACCGCGGGCGTAGAACCACCAGGTGACCACCGCGGCCAGCACATAGAAAGCGAGGAAGACCCAGAAGGCGGTGGTGGCCGACTTGTCGGCCTTGTAGCTGGCACGCAGCACCAGGTTGATGGCCACGCCGCCCAGACCCCCGAAGGCGCCTGCGATACCGATCAACGCCCCCGACATCGAGCGGGACCACGTGCTGCGACCGAGCGCGCTGAGCCCGACGTTGGCCTGCGCCTTGGCCTCGAACACCGCCGGGATGATCTTGTACACCGATCCGTTGGCAACCCCGGAGATTCCGAACAGCAGGATGAAGCCGACGATGAAGCCCAGCAGCTGACTGTCACCGATCCGGTGGCCGTTGGAGTCTGCCGACATGCCGGCGACCACCAGGATCGACGACGCGGCAACCATGGCCACGAAAGCGTACGTGGTGACCCGTCCGCCGCCTACGCGGTCGGCCAGCTTGCCGCCGATGGGGCGGGCCAACGAGCCCAGAAGCGGTCCGATCCAGGCGATCTGAGCCGCAGCCAGGGCCGGCTTGGCGGCACCGGCGGAGGTGTAGCTGATGTTGAGCACCTGGCTGAACGCGAAACCGAAACCGATGAACGAGCCGAAGGTTCCGACATAGAGCAGCGAGATCAGCCACGTGTCGCGATGCTTGAGGCACTCGATCATCGCCCGACCGCTGGAGGTCTGGTGATCGAGGTTGTCCATGAACAGTGCCGCCCCGATGCCGGCCAGCACCAGCAGGACCAGGTAGACGGCGCACACGATCTCGGGACGATCGGAGGCGACCGCAATCACACCGAGACCGACCAGTTGCACCGCAGGGACGCCGATGTTGCCGCCGCCTGCGTTGAGGCCCAGCGCCCACCCCTTGAGCCGCTGTGGGTAGAAGGCGTTGATGTTGGTCATCGAGGATGCGAAGTTGCCGCCGCCCAGTCCGGTCAGGGCGGCCACAGCGAGGAACCAGCCGAAGCCGAACTCACCGGGGTTGAGCATCAACATCATCGTCAGCCCGGTGGGGATGAGCAGCACGACGGCGGAGAAGATGGCCCAGTTGCGCCCGCCGAAGCGGGCAGTGGCCTGGGTGTAGGGGATGCGCAGGCAGGCGCCCACGAATGTGGCGGTGGCGGCGATGACGAACTTCTGGTCGATGGTGATGCCGTACTGCGGTCCCATGAACAGGGCCAGCACCGAGAACAGCGACCACACCGAGAACCCGACGTGCTCGCAGATCACCGACCAGATGAGGTTGCGCTTGGCGATCGCGGCGTTGCCGTTGTCCCAGGCGTCCCGATCTTCGGGATCCCAGTCGGTGATGTGGTGTTTGCGGTGGCTCTGCGTTGTCGTCACGATCGAGTCCTCTCAGGGCCGACGGGGCTCGGGGCCACATCGGGGTGCGTATCACCCACGGGATCGTCGGTGGATGGGCAAACCATAGGAATCGGTTGTTTCCGCAGCTTGTCGCGGCGTGACCGTCGAATCACAGTGTTCTCACCTGCACTGCCAGCGCCCGGTGAGATCGCAGTTGCCCGGCTTGTGGGTATCTGCTCGCCCGGCCCTCTACAGTCAGCGCGAGGGAATGGGTCATGATGACCACGACGATGATCGATCGCTGATCGAACGTTTGACTGCGTGAGGAGTTCTGGATGTCTCGAGCCAGCAGGCGCGCCACCGCGCTGGGAACCATCGTCATGGCTGCGGCAGCCACGTTCCTGGCCACGCCGACCGCATCGGCGGCGCCGCTGCCCCGCAACTGCACGCAGGCGCTGTTCCAGAAGAGCATCCGCTGCGTCTACACCTTCACCGGGACACCACAGCGGTTCGTGGTCCCCGCCGGCCTGCGCAGCCTGCTGGTCACCGCGGTGGGCGCGGGCGGCGCGCGGCCACCGGGGGCGAAGGTCGAACCGACCCGCGCCAACCTGATCTCGGCCTACATCCCTGCACGCGCCGGTCAGACGCTATGGGTGTTCGTCGGCGGAGCCGGGCAGCCCGGTCGACCCGGGCGAGGTGGCTACAACGGTGGCGCCACCGGCTACCCCAGCGGCGGGGGCGGCAGCAGCGACGTGCGCACCAACCCGGTCGACCCCCGCAGCACCGCATCCCTGGCCACACGCCTGATCGTGGCGGCCGGGGCGGGTGGCACCGCGATCACCCGTGGCGGTGACGGCGGGCGTGGCGCCGACAACAACTTCGTGCGCTCTGGTGGCGGCCCGGCGGGATTCGTGCGGGGCGGCACCGCCGACGGCGACGCCCAGCAGGGCTTCTTCGGTGCCGGTGGCGCCGGATCACCGACCACCGGCGGTGGCGGTGGTGGCGGCGGGTTCTTCGGCGGCGCAGGCGGATACCTCGGCGGCGGGGGCGGCGGCGGGTCGAACCTGCCGACCACCATCCCACCGAAGATCACCTCGAAGGGCGCCAGCGTCACGTTCATCTTCGACGGACGGTGCAACATCATCTGTCTGGGCTGAACCAGTCCGGGTTGAACCGGTCTGGGCTGGATCGGGCTGAATCGGTCTGGGCTGACCAGACCCCGGAAAACGGTCCCGGATCAGTCGATGAGGCCGGCGCGGACTGCGTGCACGGCTGCGTCCACGCGGTTGGCCGACCCGAATTTGGTGTAGATGCTCTGTAGGTGGGCTTTGACGGTGGTCTCCCCCAGATGCAGGGCACGCGCGATGACCGCGGTCGCCTGCCCACGCGCAACCTCGGCCAACACCTCGCGTTCGCGTGTGGTCAATGCGTTCACCAACGTCGCGCTCCGCGCGTCTGCTGCGGCCTTGGTCGGCGATTGCACCGCGACCAGCATCCGTAGGCATTGCTCGCTGAACACCGTGGTGCCTGCGGCCACCGCTGTCACGGCCAGCGCGAAGGTGTGGGGCGGCTCCACCTTTCGCAAGAAGCTATGCGCTCCGGCCCGGATGGCGTCGGCAACCAGGCCATCGACGTCGAGTGCGGTCATCGCGATCACCCGGGGCGGATCGGGGCGGTTCAACACCGCGGTGATGGCCGCGACGCCGCCGACCCGCTTCATCACCAGGTCGACCAACAGCACGTGCGGGCGATGGCGGTCCACGGCGTCGAGCACCTGATCGCCGTCGTCGACGCACGCCACCACCGTCAGATCGCCGGCCGCTTCGAGGATGGCGGTGAGGCCGCGGTGGACGAACGGATCGTCGTCGGCGATGAGCACCGAAAATCGTTCGGCTCGACGGGGCTCGACCACCGCGGTGTCACTTGTCATCATCGCCTTGTCCTCGGTTGTTCGGTCAGCTGTGCCACGGCAGCCAACTTCGGACCACGAATTCGTCAGGGGCGGCGACTACCTCGAGTGTGCCGCCGATCTCGGCGACGGTGCGCCCCAGACCCGACAGACCGGTTCGGGTGCCGTGCTCGGCGCCGACCACTGCGGCGGCCAAACGGTTGCGCACCTCGACGCGTAGCCCGTCGTCGGGTCCACCGTGCACGCTGACCATGAGCGGTGCGCCCGCGGCGTGGCGTTGCGCATTGGTCAACGACTCCCGCACGATCCGATAGGCGGTGGCACCGGCCAACGGTCCCAACGGATCCGGTGCGAGGTCGGTGTGCAGAGCGATCCGCCCGCCGACCGCCCGCGCGGACGCCACCAGGTCAGCGATCCCGTCCAACGACTGCCGGCGACCGCCACCGGACGCCTCACTGCCGTCCCGCAACACCCCGATGATCTGGCGCAGTTCCATCAGTCCGTCGTGGGCGGTGCTGTGGATCAGTGATGCCATGTTGGCGACCTCTTCGCGACTCGAGTTCGCACCCACCTGTAACCCACCGGCCAGCAACGCGATTCGGCTCAGCGTGGCGGCCAGGGTGTCATGCATCTCGCGCGCGATGCGGTCTCGCTCGGCAGCCACGATCAGCTCGGCCGCCACCACCTGGGCCTGCGCCTGCTGGGCGTCGAGCGCCGAAGCCGCCACCCCCAGCGCCGACCGATCCCGCCGAAGCACCGCCGCACCCACCACCACCGTCACCAGCACAATCGCGACAACCCACGGAATCCACAGCGGCAGTGGCCAGTTCGGAACATCCGACCCCACTTGGTGGCGCACTCCGAGGGTGAGCACCGAGTAGTCGCGTCGGCGCAGTGCGTCGTAGGTGAGGGAGACACCGCACGCCACCACCACCGGCAGCGCCGCGAGGAGCAATCGCCGACCGCGCACCGTCGACCCGAGGGCGTACAGCGCGATGAGTGCTGCGGTGGCATCGGTGGCGAAGAACAGCGGACCCGCGAGGGCGCAGCCCCACACCACCCACGGCGCGTGGTGTCGCCAGACGAGTGCGATTGCGGCGATCGCGTTGAGCAGCAACCCCAGGCCGTAGTTCCAGGCCGGGGTGCCCGCGGTGGCGGCGAGTCCCAGTGTCATCAAGGACAGGAACAGCGCAAAACACACCACGGTGACCGACCACGCGGCCCGCCGGACGGCGATGCCGCGGCGTGTGGTGGTGATCAGAGCTGTGGTCATCGGCTCACGGTAGCCAGTGGTTCTGACATATCGGACGAGTGCGCGACGGCCGCGGCGCGACACCGACCGAAGGGAGGAGTCGACTGCGACCGAGTGGAGGAGGCGCGAGCCCATGCGGTCACGGTGTGCTCGCAGTCATTGCCCATCGAAAGGTCCTGCCCGGATGACAGTTCCCCCGCCCCCGTCCGCCCCGCCCCCGCCGACGCCTCCCCCGCCGCCTTATGGCGGCGGTTCGCCGTATCCGCCTCCGCCGCCCAAGAAGAACTTCTTCGTGCGCCACAAGGTGTTCACCGGGTTCCTCGCCGCGATCGCGCTGATCGTCGTGATCTCGGTGGCGGCCGGTGGCGGCTCATCGAAGAAGGACGACACCACTGCCGCCCCCTCCACGGCAGCGGCGGCACCCGCCGCATCAGCTGCCGGCGGTCAGACCGACAAGCCCGCGCCCACCACGAAGGCCAAACCTGCCCGGCCTGGGCTGGGCCAGCCGGCGCGAGATGGCAAGTTCGAGTTCATCGTGCGTGGCGTGCGCGACGGTGGCACCACCATCGGGCCCGACTTCATGGCGGAGACCGCACAGGGTCGCTTCCAGATCTTGGAGGTAACGGTGCGCAATGTGGGCAAAGAATCCAAAGCGCTCGATGTCACGTCGCAGAAGCTGTTGGGCAACAACGGTTCCGAGTACTCAGCGGATACCTCAGCCAGCATCAGTCAGGGCGACAAGGCGATCCTCTACGAACCCATCAACCCGGGCAACACTCTGGAAGCCAGCATCATCTACGACCTTCCCGTCGGGGTGGTGCCGACGGCGGTGGAACTGCACGATTCGATATTCTCCGGCGGCGTGACGGTGAACCTGAAGTAGCCGGCTCCGACGTCCGCCAGAAGTGACAACGCCCCACTCCGCGGTGGGGCGTTGTCGTGCGTGCACGTCAAGGTCAGATCGAGGCGGTCACAGGATGAGCCGCACCACGTCGACCACATGGGACAGCCCCACCAACGCTCCCGCCGACGACCGGGGATGCAGTGCGTGAACCGCGAGCCGGAAAATCAACGCGCGCAGCATCATCTGAGGCCATTCGGGAAGATCGGACCAGCGTTCCACGAGGTCCTCGTCGGCGCCGCCCCAGGCCAACGCGTCGACCACCACCACTGCTGCCGCCCACGGCGCCGGCCGCCAGTAGGGCACGATGTCGGTGATCCCGGGAGCGGCGGCACCGGCGAACAGGACTGTCCCGAACAGGTCGCCGTGCACCAGTTGCGGCTTGGCTTGTACTGGCTTGCGCAGGGTGGCAAGGGTTTTGAGCATTTCGATGCTCTTCGCACCGTCGGGCGAGGTCGGTTCGGCGAAGCCCGCGCCGCGGGCCGAGCGCATGGGCACGTCTTCCCAGGCCGCACGATCGGCGGCGTTGAACACATCCACGTCGGTGAACGGCGGCGCGGGTGGCTGGGTGAGGAAGCGTGGGCGTTCAAGGTCTGCAGTGGCCTGGTGTAGCCGGTTGGCCAGCGACACCACCTCGTCGTGTCGCGGTTCGGGTGACCCGGCGATATAGGTGTCGGCCCGCCATCCGGAGACGACGTAGCGGCCGTCGGTGCCGCGCAAGGGCCGAGCCACCCGCAGGCCGTCGACGTAGAGGTCCTCGCGGATCTTTGCCGACCACGCGGCGCGCGGATGATCTGGCACCAGCGACAACACCACTTCGCCGATGCGCCACCCGCCCTCCCATTCCCGGGTCAGCGCGATGGGCGCCGGGCCGGTGAGACCGAACGCCTTGACGACGTGGTCGGGTGGTTCGGGCGCGTTCACAGCGCTGAGATTACCGAGCAGCGCGCCTGAACTGCGGGAGGCGCGAGGGTCACTCCCGGGCCCCCTGCAGGCCGATTGGTCGTACTTGCGGGCTTTCGGTATGTTGTCCGAGTTTATTAGGGTTGCGAAGCTTCGAAGTACCTGTTAATTTCAGCCGTCCGTACAAGCAACAAGGAAAATTTCTTGAATCTGATCCGAAGCGGGCCATCGCATTACTCTCCGATCACTGAAAAGTACACCGCGTGGAGCACAGCACGGATGAACGCTCTGCCCAAAACAGACCCGGCTCTCAACTCCTGCGACGAATACCCATTCGCTTCAACCGTCGAGGGTGGTGCGTCGGCATCTATCGCCTGGGTACCGCTTGCTGAACAGGTACGAGTTGACGGAGATGATATCGATGTAGCTCAGGGGACGCTTCTCTCGACTTTCTATCGAGAAAACCGTGTCATCGAGGGCGACAAGTTCTTCGTTCAGCCATGAGTACCGTTTCAGTTGATGTCTACGGGTCGCTGATGCCAAATGATTGGACATTCGAGCTGACGCCTTTTGGGCCGGACTCTCCAGGCTATCTTATAGGGTCTGGACCGTATCGTGTCGGAATCAACTGCGTGTGTTCGCCGGTCCTGTGCGGGGTCAGTGAGCAACTCCTGAGCTTCACCGCAATGAGTGATCTCCGGTATGTAGGTGTTCGGTCGCAGTTGCATGACAGTGCGCCCACGCTTGAAATAGAGAACTGGGATGATTCCGGTGAAGTCTCGATAACCTATGACTTCGCCGCGACATTCGGTTTTCAAGAGTTCGCGGGACCCGCCGAGTATGTGGACGGTGTGCTGAAGACGTTTCAGGTCCCACCCGGCACATACCGTGTCCGCGTCTATTCCCGCGGCCGCGGCGAGGTGAGCAGGGATATCCCAGAGGTTCCCGACCAACCCCGCACACCCGACACCCACGTCGAGCAATTCCTCATCCAACTCTGGCCCGACACGACAATCCGACCACCGGAAACCTTCAAGTCACTCAACCAGACGTGACCAACCGAGCAGGTGGACACCCGACCCTTCCGGGTTCAGTACACCGGCAGCGAGGTGTCCACCTGTTTGGCCCAGGCCACTATCCCACCCTGCAGATGCGCTGCATCAGCAAAACCGGCACGTTTGACCGCCGCCAGCGCCTCAGCCGATCGGATGCCGGTCTTGCAGTACAGGACCGGGGTGCGGTCATGCGGGATCTTGGCAAGCGCCTCACCCGATTCGAACTCGCCCTTGGGGATCAATGTGGCACCGTCGATGTGGACGATGTCCCACTCCACCGGCTCGCGCACGTCGATCAATGCGATGGCGTCACCGGCATCGATCTTCTCCTTCAGTTCGATCGCGGTGAGCGTGGAATCGCCTGCGGCAGCGGCCGCTTCGTCGGACACCACGCCGCAGAATACCTCGTAGTCGATGAGTTCGGTGATCGGCTGGGCCTGCGGATCCTTGCGGATGCGGATGGTGCGGTAGTCCATGTCCAGTGCGTCGTAGACCATCAACCGACCCAGCAGCGTCTCCCCCACACCGGTGATCAACTTGATGGCCTCGGTTCCCATGATCGATCCGATGGAGGCGCACAGGATCCCCAACACGCCACCCTCGGCGCACGAGGGCACCATGCCTGGGGGCGGGGCCTGCGGGTAGAGGTCGCGGTAGTTCAACCCGCGACCGTCGGGAGCGTCTTCCCAGAACACCGACGCCTGCCCCTCGAACCGGTAGATCGAGCCCCACACATACGGCTTGTGTGCCAACACCGCAGCATCGTTGACGAGGTAGCGGGTGGCGAAGTTGTCGGTACCGTCCACGATCAGGTCGTAGCGGGAGAACAACTCGATCGCGTTCTCGGGCTCCAACCGGACCTTGTGCAGTTCGACCTTGACCAGTGGATTGATCTCGGCGATCGAGTCGCGGGCGCTGTCAGCCTTGGACCGCCCGATATCGGACTGGCCGTGGATCACCTGCCGCTGCAGATTCGACTCGTCCACCTCATCGAACTCAACGATCCCGATGGTGCCCACCCCGGCGGCGGCAAGGTAGAGCAAGGTAGGCGAACCCAGACCACCGGCACCGATCACCAGCACCCGGGCGTTCTTGATCCGCTTCTGCCCCTCCATGCCGATGTCGGGGATGATCAGATGCCTGCTGTAGCGCGCCACCTCGTCCCGGGTGAGTTCCGCGGCGGGTTCGACAATCGGTGGCAGCGCACTCATCAAGTCCTCCAAGACGACGTTTCGCTCCGCGACGATCAGCGGCGGAGGCTACCCGAGTCAACGGCTCAGCACGGCCCACCATTCCGACATGACGGGCGCGCCCAGCCGGTGGACGCTCACGCGGCGCCGCGCGGCCCCACGCCGCGTCACCAGAGTGGATCCGCTCAGGGATAGGGCCACGGGTTGACCCGACAAACCAGGGTCGGGTCACCCTTGGCGTCGGGGTCGAGCGCCTGGATGTCACGGTTGGCCACCCCGAAGCTCTGCTGCATCATGATCGGCGCCAGCCCACCCTGCTGCGCGCACGGCTCATGCTTCTCGTAGCCGATGGCGTGGCCCACCTCGTGGTTGATCTGGTACTGCCGGTACGACAGGTCATCACCTTGGAACGACACCGCACCCCGCACCCACCGGGCCTCGTTGAGCACCACGCGGGTGTTGGGTGGGTAGTAGCACGACGACTCCAATTTGATCTGGTAGCCGCACAGTTCGCGCGTGGTACCCGACGACGTCAGCGAGATGGTGAAATCGGGTGTGCCGGTGTCGATCCGCCGAAACGACACCGCGCCCCGCCCAATCCAGCTCTTGGGGCTGGCCAGGGTGGCGTCGACGAGTTTGGCGAAAGTCTGGTCTCCGCCGTAGTTCTCGGGTATTAGGCCGTTCTCCACCTCGACGGTGTAGCGGTAGACCTTCTGGGCCGTCCCCACCACCGGCGTGGTTCCCGGGACCACCCGAAAGGTTTTGGCGCCATTGGTCGAGAACGCTCCACCGGCCGGCAGTTGCCCGGCCGGCAGCACCACCGCGTTGGCGGCTCCGGCGGGGGCACCGACGGCGGTGGTGATCTTGTTGACATCGGTGTTGCGCGCCCCGAGATCCTGGACCACCCCGGTCGAGGACGACGACGGGTCGGGCGAACCGCGTTCGCGCACCGTGGCGATGACCAGCAGGACGGTGAGAACCAGCAGCACCGGGATGGCGTAGGCACGCCATCCGTAGGTGCCGATGAACCGACCGACCGCGCTGCGTTTCTTGCGTTCTGGCCGGGGGCCCCGGGGCCGCCGCGGCACCACCGAGGTGGGATCCCAGTGCGCACGCAACGGCTGGTCGTCGGCGGGGCGGGGTCGACGGGGGCGCGGGCTCTCGGTGGCCGGATCTGCGCCCGATGCGGCCGGCGGACCGGCGGACTGGGCGGCGATCGGCTGCGACTGCGGTCCCGACGGTGGGCGCTGACGCGGCGACTCCGGCACTCCTGGACGTGACCGAGGGTCTGGCGGGTAGCCGTCAGGCGGGTTCATCGGACGCTGCCCGGACATACCGGGTCCGCGGGGTCCGCCGCCTGCGGTGCTCACCGACTCACCTTCTCACAACCGACACGCCCAAACGTGGACGCACACGCCCGTCACCACCAGCTCGGTGATCGATGTCGCGCCCCGGATCGGCCGTCTCGGTCCAGAATTGACGATCCGTGATCGCCGATGACGGATCCCGGCGAGTCAGGTGGCGGATGCGGCGTGCGTTTCGACGTGGCGCGCGATCTCGCGCGCGGTCTCCACCGGGATCTCCATCTGACAGACATGTCCGACCGCACCGAACATGACCAGCCGCGACCCGACGATAGCCCGCACCAGGCGTGGAGCGATGGCCGAGCTGACCAGTTTGTCCCGACCACCCCACATGACCAGGGTGGGAACCGAGATCGTCGCCGCCCGGCGCCAGTGATCCCGGCCCGACATCCACAACCAACTGGCCACCAACTCGGTGAGGCTGCCCGACAACGCCGCTGGAGCCCACGGCATGTCGGCGCGGGCCACCGCGTGCTCGACCGCCTGCTCGATTCGGGTGGGACCCAGGACCTGGGGACGTTCCATGATCTCGTTGAGCGTCTGGGCGACCTGAGCGCGTGCGTGCACCCGACCCAAGTAGCCGAACACCGCAGGCCCCACCCGCGGCACGGCGGCAAGAGTGAGCGGGATGAACGAGAGCCGCTTGAGGCGTGGCCGCAAGTCGGGGAACGCCGGGGAGATCAACGTCAGGGTGGTCACCAGATCGGGTCGCTGCGCAGCCACCCGGGCCGCGACCGCACCGCCCAGCGAGTTGCCGACCAGGTGCACCCCGCCAGCGGAATCAGACTGTGCAACAAGGTGTTCCAGGACCGCGATGACCGCATCGGTCATGGTCGTCAGCGAATAGCTGCCGTCGACAGGCGGGTCGGAGAAGCCGAACCCGGGCAGGTCCATCACGTGACCGTCGAGCACCGGCGAGAGCACCTGCGCCAGATCGGTCCAGTTCAGCGACGAACCACCGAGCCCGTGCACGTACAGCGCTCGACCGGTCGACACCTGCCCCCCGGGCGCTGCGGCGCGGGCCGCGGATCGCTCCCGGGCGCGTAGGTGGCGGACGAACACCCGGAACCGGCCGACGACGATGTGCTCACCCGGCCACAGGTCGGTGCTGCGATCCAACGGCGCCAACTGATCGCGCACCGCCGATCCACCCGAGCCCACCGTCGCCTCGGCCGCCTCGGACTCGTCCACCGACGCCCCCTCTGTCATCGACACCTGTCCAGCATGCCCGAACCCGCGACACCGCTGCGAGTAGTGTCGTCGCCATGCCCGGGGCCGCCGATCGTCTGTCCACCGATTCGACGAACCGTCGCAACACCCGGATGCCGCGCAGCGCACGCCGTGTTCAACTCCTCGACGCCGCCAGCGAGATCTTCGTCGAGCGTGGCTACCATTCGGCGGGCATGGACGAGATCGCCGTACACGCAGGTGTGAGCAAACCCGTCCTCTACCAACACTTCCCGGGCAAGTTGGATCTTTATCTGGCGGTGTTGGAATCACATGCCGAACAGTTGGTGACCGGGGTGCGCAAGGCGCTGGAGACCACCACCGACAACCGTCGACGGGTGCACGCCGCCGTCAACGCGTTCTTCGACTTCATCGACCAGGACCACCAGGGTTACCGGCTGATCTTCGAGTCCGACGCCCTGGACCCTGCGGCGTTACGTCGGGTGGAAGGGGCCACCGAAGCCTGTGTGGACGCGGTGTACGGGCTGGTCATGCACGATTCCGGGCTCGATCCGCACCGGTCGCGGATGCTGGCGGCCGGGTTGGTGGGAGCCAGTCAGACCAACGCCCGATACTGGCTCGACGCCAAACGCCCCATCAGCAAGCAGGACGCGGTGAACACCACGGTGGCGCTGCTGTGGGGCGGTCTCTCACATGTGCCACTGACCACCTCGACCGGCGAGGCCGAGCCCCCGAACTGACGGCGACGCTCAGCCGGCGCCGAAGCCGACCTTCGGGCGTTCGGAGGTGCCCACCTCGACGTAGGCGATCTTGGTGACCGGGACGAGGAAACGTGCGCCCTTCTCATCGGTCAGGCGCAGCAACGATTCCCCTCCGGCCAACGCGGTCTCGACCAGGGCGTGCACCGCGTCGCTGCTCTGATCGGTCTGCACCACCAGTTCACGGGGGCTGTCGGTGATCCCGATCTTCACGTCAACCGTCACGGTGGTCCTCCTGGGTTCGGCGCTGGGCGCGAGTGGCGATGTGTGTCATCGAACGCCCTACGCGCGCCGATGCCTCTGGGACAAGGCTAGTGGAGGGCGACCACGACCGGTCGCCCGCTCCGCTGAGGGCGGATCTGACACGGCTTGAGCGCCCGAGCTCTTCCCAGGCGGGTCTCACCACAGGCCGAACTCATCCCAGGCCGAGGTCGGCCATGCGCGCGGCGTGTCGCTCCTGGATGGACTCGAAGAAATCTGAGACCCGCGTGAGGTCGGCGGCCTGCGCGAACAATAGGTCGGTCAGCTCCTCCTCGGCAGCCAGGACGTGCTGGGCCTGGGTGATCGCCTCGCCGAGCAGTCGGCGACCCCACAGGGTCAGCGGCGACCGGACCGCCGGATCGGCGGCAACCGCGGCGCGCACCTCGGTGCGCGCAAAGTCCGAATGCTGGGTCTCCGACATCACCTGACGGACGATCTGCTCGGCCTCGACCGGCAGCGTGCCCGCGATCTCGAGGTAGAAGTCGGCGGCCAGGCCGTCCCCGATGTAGGCCTTGACCATCGATTCCAGCCAGGTGCTGGGCGTGGTCGAGCCGTGGTAGCGATCCAGGACCGGGGCGAAGGTGGCCACGGTGTCGGTCACGTCGCGACCGCGACGTACCAGTTCTCCGGCCAGCAGGTCGAAGTGGTTCATCTCGGCGCCGGCCATCTGCGCCAGCGCCACCCGGCCCCGGATGTCAGGCGCCATGGCCGCCTCGCCGGCCAGCCGGTAGAACGCGGCGAGCTCACCGGCCGCGAGCACACCGAACAGTGCCGTGATCCCCGGGTGATCGGCCGGCAACGATGACGCGACGGGGCCGACGGACGACGAATCGGGGCTCGACATGGGCCTGATGGTACCGGCGCCGGTCACACCCGTGATCCACCGAATGCGGCATCTGCGCCACTGCGCACGTACGATTGCGCGGGTACGGGCAATGCCGTCGGCCTCCGGCCGCCAAGCGTCCGCCCTACACCCGCAATTGTGCGCGCACTTGTTGCCCGATCTCGAGCCGCGAATCACCTTCCGGCTCCCGCCCCCGGTCTCCCGGCCGGTGCAGCGGTTGGTAGAGCCCGTCGTGCGTGCTCGCCACATCGGAAGGCACCACCATCAGTACCGACAACTCCACTCTTGACAGCACCACCCCCGAACCGACAGGTCCCGAACCGACCGGCTCCGAGCAGACCAGCACATTGACGACCAGCACATTGACGACCAGCACGGACGAACCGTTGACCACGGTCCTCGACCCCGACACCCACGTCGCCCCGACGTTCGCCGAGCTCGGTGTCAGCCCGCAGATCGTGGCCGCACTGACCGAGAACGGTAAGACCCACACCTTCGCCATCCAGGAGCTGACCCTTCCGCTGGCCATCGCCGGCGACGACCTGATCGGTCAGGCGCGTACCGGGATGGGGAAGACCTTTGGCTTCGGAATCCCGCTGCTGCACCGCATCTCCCAGGTCGCGGTCGGCTCCGACGGACCACTGCGCCCACTGGACGGGACCCCCCGCGCACTGATCATCGTGCCCACCCGCGAACTGTGCCTGCAGGTGACCGGCGACCTGCAGATGGCCGCCGCCCAGGTCGATGTGGATCCCGCCCCCAAACCCAAGCGCAAACTGTCGATCACCGCGATCTACGGCGGCCGCCCGTACGAGTCACAGATCGCCGAGCTGCAGGCGGGCGTCGACGTGGTCGTGGGCACCCCAGGCCGTCTGTTGGATCTGGCCAACCAGGGCCACCTGATCCTGGGCAAGGTGCAGATCCTGGTCCTCGACGAGGCCGACGAGATGCTGGACCTGGGCTTTCTGCCCGACATCGAGCGCATCATGCGGGCCCTGCCCGAGCAGCGGCAGACGATGCTGTTCTCGGCCACCATGCCCGGTCCGATCGTGACGCTGGCGCGTACGTTCATGACCAAGCCGACCCACATCCGGGCCGAGCACGCTCACGATTCGGCGGTGCACGACCGCACCAAGCAATACGCGTACCGCGCGCACGCGCTGGACAAGGCCGAGTTGGTGGCGCGGGTGCTGCAGGCGGAGGGCCGCGGCGCCACCATGATCTTCACCCGGACTAAGCGGACTGCACAGAAGGTGGCCGACGACCTCGCCGAACGTGGCTTCAAGGTGGGCGCGGTGCATGGCGACCTGGGCCAGGTGGCACGCGAGAAGGCACTGGGCCGATTCCGCGACGGCACCATCGACGTCATCGTGGCCACCGACGTGGCCGCGCGCGGCATCGACATCGACGACGTCACCCACGTCATCAACTACCAGTGCCCCGAGGACGAGAAGGCCTACGTCCATCGCATCGGCCGCACCGGTCGGGCCGGACGCACCGGCATCGCGGTCACCCTGGTCGACTGGGATGAGCTGCACAAGTGGGAACTCATCGACAAAGCGCTGAGCCTGGGCATGCCTGAGCCGGCGGAGACGTACTCCAGTTCTGAGCATCTGCGTGCCGATCTCGGGATCCCCGACACCGCCACCGGCCGGTTGGCCACCGCGCGGCCGACCAGCGACGCCGAGGGGTCGTCGCGGTCGGCCGGCGGCACGCGGGAACCCCGCGAACGTCGTGCCCCGCGCAGTGATCGTCAGCGTCGGCGCACCCGTGGCGCCCGCAGTAGTGGCGCCGATTCGACCCCGGATTCAACTGCGCCGGTGTCGGTCTCGCGGCCGGAGAGCCAAACGTCGGCCTCCACGGCCGACGATGTCGATGCGACCGAGGACGGCGGCGCCGGTACTCGGCCGCGTCGCCGACGTCGCCGCCGGGGCTCGGGGTCGGCCGCAGCCGGCCAGCAGGATTCGGCCGCTCAGTCAGCGCCTGCGAGTTCCACCGGCGAGTGAACGGCGGCGCCGACGTCGAGGTGCCCTCCTCGACGACCGATCGACGTCCCATCCGACCGGAGCGTCGGACGCGGGGCGACCTGATCGCCGTCGGGGTGATCATCGCCATCATCGTCGTGGTGGGCGCTTCCATCGTCTACGTCAGCCCCACCCGACGGACCGTCAGTCAGGCCAGTGGCGTCGCGCTGCCTGCGGTGGCCGAAGTCGCTGAGACACCGACCGGGTTTGTCAACGGATGGCAGGCCGACTCGGCGAACACCGCAGCACCGGTGGTGACCGCCAGCACCGTGGTGACCGGCGACGACGGCGCGGTGCGCGGGCACGACCCGGTCACTGGAGCCGTCCGCTGGTCCTATCGCCGCGATCGTGCACTGTGCGGGGTTGTCGCTGCGTTCAACTCGCTGCCGCGGGTGGTCGCGGTCTACCGGAACTCGCGGGGGTGCAGCGAGACGACTGCGTTGGCGGCCGACAGCGGCCGCCGAGCGTCGGCGCGCAGTAGCGACGCCGACGCCCGCGTCACCCTCTCGGCCGGATCGAACTTCGTCGTCTCTCAGGGTGCCACCCGCTTGGAGTCCTGGGGTTCGTCGCTGGTGCGCGGGGTGGAGTACGGGCGCGTCTCGGCCCCCGTGCAGCCCGGCAGGCAACCCCGCTCGGGATGCGAACTGCTCTCCAGCGCAACGGGTTCCGATCAGATCGCGGTGATCGAGCGGTGCGGCGACGAGCCAGGCTACCGGCTGACGATCTTCGCGGCCAACCAGGACAAGGACGAGAAGGTGGCCCAGTCGGGGTCACGGATCATCACCAGCGGCACCACCGCCCCACCGCCTCGGGTCATCGCCGTCGGTTCGGCCGGCGCGGCGGTGTACGCGGGAACCCAGGGGGCGGTGAACGATACCGCCGGCCCCCGGGTCGAGGTGTACGGCCCTGATGCCGCACTGGTCAGTCGACACGACGTGTTCGGCACACCCGCGCCACCAGCGGACTCCTACCCCACCAGTCCAGATCCCAACCGTCCCGACACCGGGTTGTCGTTCTTCACTGGCAAAGCCACCGTGATCCTGGATCAGACGACGTTGGTGCCGCGGTTCCAGGTGCCTGACACCGTCGGTCCGGCCACCCCGATGGGGGCCGATCTGTTGGTGCCCACGATGGCTGGGATCGATGTCCTCGATCGATCCACCGGCCGCCGAAACCGGTCGATCCCGGTGTCGCGCACCGACTATCGCGGCGGCACCATCGCATTGGCCGCGATCGGCAACACCGTGGTGCAACTGTGGGGCGGACGGGTGCACATGCTGATCGGCACGTCGTCGAGGTGACGGGAGGGGTCAGACAGCGGTCTCGAGGACACTGAGTTTCTTGCCGCCGTCCCAGTGCTGCCACAGGTTGTCGGCCAGTTCCCGGTAGGCCACCGAGCCCTTGTTCTTGCGGCCGGTCATCACGGTGGCGCCCGACGCCGAGGCCTCGGCAAAGCGCACCGTACGTGGGATGGGCGGGCTGAGAACCGGCATGTCGTAGCGATCGGAGACATCAGCCAACACGTCGCGACTGTGGGTGGTGCGCGCGTCGTAGAGCGTGGGGATGACGCCGAGCAGTCGCAGACCCGGGTTGGTGATCTGCTGCACCTCGGTGACCGTGCGTAGCAGCTGACCCACACCGCGGTGGGCCAGCGTCTCGCACTGCAGCGGCACCACCACCTCGTCGGCGGCGGTCAGGCCGTTGAGGGTCAGCACACCCAGTGAGGGCGGACAGTCGATGATGATCACGTCGTAGTCCTGTGCCACCTGCGCCAGCGCTCGCTTGAGGGCGTACTCGCGGCCGGGCCGCATCAGCAGCAGCGCCTCGGCCCCGGCGAGGTCGATGGTGGCGGGAAGCAGCGTGACACCGTCCTCGGTGGAGACGAGAGCATCGACTATGTCGACCTCCCCGAGCAGCACCTCGTGCACCGAGACCGTCAGGTGGTCGGGGTCGTGGCCGAGCGAGAAGGTCAGGCAGCCCTGCGGGTCGAGGTCGACGACGAGCACCGACAGATCCATGGCGGCCAGAGCCGCCCCGATGGATGCGACGGTGGTGGTCTTGGCGACCCCACCCTTCTGGTTGGCGACGGCGAGGGTTTTGCTCATCGCAGGCGGCTTCTCGGTCCGGTCAGGTGCATGCGTGGACTCCTCGTCGGCCGAAGTGGTCGTAGGCCCCTGAGGATAGGCGTCGATACGGCACCATGGATTCAGTGGGCGACAGAATGCACCGACTGATACTCATCCGACACGGCGAGACCGAATGGTCGCGAACCGGACGGCACACCGGCTCGACTGACATCGATCTCACCGACGAGGGCGTGGCGCAGGCTCGCAGCCTTGCCGGGCCCGTCGGCGAGCTCGCGCTGGTGCGCCCGCGGGTGTTCACCTCTCCGCGGGTACGTGCGCGACGGACCGCAGAGTTGGCAGGGCTCACCGTGGACGCGGTGGACGAGCGATTGTGCGAATGGGATTACGGCCGCTACGAGGGGGTGACGTCGCGGCAGATCCACTCCGACGATCCCGGGTGGAACGTGTTCACCCACGGCGCGCCTGATGGCGAGTCACCGCAGCAGATGAGTGCCCGGGTGGACGCGGTGATCGCGACGGTTCGGTCGCTGATGACCGAGGGCGATGTGGTGTTGGTGTCGCATGGCCACTTCTCGCGGGCGGTGCTGGCCCGGTGGACCGACAGCCCGATCACCTTCGGCCAGCACTTCGCAATGCTGCCGGCATCGATGGCGGTGTTGGGCATGGACCGCGGGACATCGCAGGTGATGACGCTGGGACGGACGGGCTACGCCAGCGACTCGTATGTCGACGGGCCCGCACAGGTGTGACGGCCGCCCGGTCTGACCCGCCGGCTCAGCGGCGTCGTTTGGGCTTCTGGGCAGTCGAGGAGGGCGTGCTGGGGTCGGACACCTCGGGTGGCGCGGCGTCGGGGGCGTACTCGGCGGCCAACCAACGCACCGACGACGGGGAGAACAGCAGTGCCAACGCCGCCAGGGCAACCAGCAACAGTGGAACGCCATAGCCGGGCTGACCGGAGTCGACGATCAATGCGTAGGAGACCGGCAGCAGCAAGATCTCGGCCACCACCGCGATGGCTCGTCCCCAGCGGCGGCCGGTGATCAGCGCGATGCCCCCTGCGAGCACTCCGCCACCGAGGATGGCAAACCAGGCGGCGGTGCCGTAGCTGCTGATGAAGGCCTCTCCGGCCCCTTCGAATCCACGGATCACCAGGACCAGCGCGATCACGATGGCCGCGGCACCCTGCACGGCAACGATGGCACCGGCGCGGCGGATCGACTTCGGCGGGCGACGATCAGGGCTGGTCTCGGTCACATGCTCAAGGGTAGTTCGCGATGTGCACGTTGCCTCGCGTCTGAGTCGGCCATCACCGCACCGACGTGCATGGTCGTGGGTGCGGGGGCGCATCTCACCCGTCGGCGTGCCCGTGAGCGTGCGGGCACTAGGCTCGGGTGTCGTGCGCGCCCTGCTGATCACCAACCCGTTCGCGACGTCGACCACCGACGCCGGGCGCGACGCGCTGGCGCAGACCCTGGCAAGCCGAGTCGATCTCACCGTGGAGCTGACCACCCATCGGGGTCATGCTGGTGAACTGGCGGCGGCGGCTCGGGTCGGCGGCACCGACCTGGTCATCGTGCACGGGGGCGACGGGACGGTGAACGAGGCGGTCAACGGCCTGCTCGACGGGCCGGGTCAACCAGAGACCGGGCGTTCTACGCCGACGCTCGCCGTGGTGCCCGGGGGTAGCGCGAACGTGTTCGCCCGATCGTTGGGCATCCATCCTGACCCGTTGCAGGCCACCGGCCAGCTGGTGAATCTGATCACCGACGGCGCCCGGCGCCGGGTCAGCCTCGGTCACGCCGACGGGCGATGGTTCCTGTTCAACGCCGGTATGGGCGTGGACGCCGAGGTGGTGCACGCGGTGGAGCGTCAACGCGTGTCGGGCAAGCCGGCCAGTGATGCCCGCTACGTGTGGACGACCATCCGGCAGTTCATCGCCTCGGCGAAACGCCCCGCGACCTTGACGGTTGCCATCCCCGGGCAGGAGCCGGTCACCGGTGTCCATTTCGTCTTCGTCAGCAACTCCAACCCGTGGACTTTCATCGGTGAGCGTCCGGTGCTGACCAATCCGGGAACCACCTTCGACTCGGGACTGGGCGTGTTCGCGTCACGGTCGATGGCGTTCCTGCGCAATCTGCCGTTGGCCGCGCAACTGCTGACCAATCGCACCCCCACAGCCCGTCACCTGTTCACCGACGATGATGTGGAGTCGGTGCGGGTGGTGGCCGACGAGCCGATCGACATGCAGATGGACGGCGACTTCATCGGACCGCGGTCGGATGTGGCCTTCGCGTACTGCGCCGATCGCCTCGAGGTGGTGGCACCCGCACCGCAGGCCTAGCTGGCCGGGCGGGCCGCTGCTGGACAGACACCCGGGAAAGCGTCACACGGATATCACGAGCGCCAAACGTCTGACTGTAGTAGAACGGTCGTTGGCCGTCGTCACAGGCCCCCCACTCGGGGAGTGACTTTGCCCACGTGTTATCGGAACTCCATTGACTTGTCATGGATTCGTGAAAGCATTCACAAGCAACAGTGCGGAAACATTCGAGCCGCACGGGTTAACCGAAGGTAACGATTCGCGCATCGGTGCGCGCATAGAAGGAGCAGGAATGGACTGGCGTCACAAGGCAATCTGTCGCGATGAGGATCCGGAGCTGTTCTTCCCCGTGGGAACCAGCGGTCCGGCCATCGCGCAGATAGCCGATGCGAAGCTCGTCTGCAACCGCTGCCCGGTCACCGCAGACTGCCTGTCATGGGCGTTGGAGTCGGGTCAGGACGCAGGCGTGTGGGGCGGCATGAGCGAGGACGAGCGTCGCGCACTCAAGCGCCGTAACGCGCGCAACCGCACTCGCAGCACCACTGTCTGACGTCACCCGACGTCTCGAACACCTGACGAAACCCGGCGGCGTACCGCCGGGTTTCGTCGTATCTGGGGTCTCGGCGGCCGGATCACCGCAGCGGGACGGTTAGCACCGCGTCGGTGCCGCCATCGGCGCCGGGCGCCAGCTCCAAAGTCCCCGAGAGTTCGATGGTGACCAGGGTGTGCACGATCTGTAGACCCAATCGTTCCGATGCTCGTAGGTCGAATCCCGCCGGCAGACCCACCCCGTTGTCGGAGACGGTGATCACCAGCCGACGAGTGTTGCGGTCGGCGTGCACCACCACTTCCCCGGCACTGCCCGAGGCGAAGCCGTGTTCCACCGCGTTCTGGATCAGCTCGGTCAGCACCATCACCATCGGCATCGCCAACTCCGATGGCAGCACTCCCAGCTGACCGGCTCGGCGGACCACGGCGTTGCTGTCCCCGGGGGCGACGTCGGCCATCACCGGCACCAGCTGGTCGACCACGACGTCGAGGTCGACCTCTTCGTCGACACTTCCCGACAACAATTCGTGCACCAGCGCGATGGCAGCCACGCGTCGCACCGCCTCGGTCAACGCGCTGCGCGCTTCGGGGTTGTCGGTGCGGCGCGCCTGTAGCCGCAGCAGCGCCGACACACTCTGCAGGTTGTTCTTCACGCGGTGGTGGATTTCGCGGATGGTGGCGTCCTTGCTGATCAACGCACGGTCGCGACGTTTGAGCTCGGTCACGTCGCGCACCAACACCGCTGCACCGGTGCGTTGTCCACGCGGGATGAGCGGCACCGCGCGGATCAGCACGCTGGCCCGCCGCGCGTCGGCTTCGATCCGCATCCCCGACCGGCCGGCCACCGCGTCGGAGATCATCCGTTTGGCGTCCTCGGCGACGAAACGGTCGGTCACCAGTTCGGTCAGCACCGCGTTGAGTTCGTTGCCGGTGAGGTCGGCCGTCCAACCCATCCGGTGCACCGCCGAGAGTGCGTTGGGGCTGGCGAACACGACGGTCCCGGTGTCGTCGATGCGGATGAAGCCGTCACCGGCGCGGGGCGTGGACAGGCTGCGCGGGTTGCCTTCGTGTTGGGGGAACGCGCCGTCGGACATCATCTGGAACAGGTCGTTGGCGCAGTCCTGATACGCCAACTCCAGCGGGGACGGCATGCGTAGCTGCGCAAGGTTGGCGATCCGGCTCATCGTGGCCACCACCACCCCGCCGAACCGCACCGGGATCGCCTCGCGCCGAACCGCGGTGGGCCCAAGCCAGGTCGGGTCTTCCTCGCGGAGGATGCGCCCGCTACCGAACGCGCGGCGGACCTGTGGATTCGATCCGGGCACCGCGCCGCCATCGCGCCCAGACCCCACGGGACGGCCGGAGCGCTCGGCGGGGTCGGTGGACTCCGCCGGTTCGACGAGCAGCTCCCCCACCTGGTCGGCCGGAAAAACCGTGGAGGCGGTGTTGGGGCGACACTGCGCCACACAGATCAACCGATCGGCGTCGGTGCGCACGTACATCAGCAGGTCGGCGAAGGACAGGTCGGACAACAGTTGCCATTCGGCGACCACTCGTTGCAGATGCGCCGCGTCGGCCCCCGACAGCGAGGTGTGTTCGGCCAGCAGGTCGGTCAGCGTGGACATCTGCACCCTGGGATCGAGCGCGCCGGTCCTGCCGAGGGATACACCTGAGGTCAGTCGTCGAGGGTGGCGATGACGTGGCCGGCTTGGATCACGTCGCCCACCGACACCTGCACCTCAGCGATGGTGCCGGGCTCCTCAGCGAGTACCGGGATCTCCATCTTCATCGATTCCAGCAGCACGATGGTGTCGCCCACGTCGACGCGTTGGCCGGGGGTGACACGCACCTCGAGCACGCTCGCCACGATCTCCGCCACGATGTTCTCCGCCATGTGCCGACCTCCGCGTTGTGGATGGACCATCTGGGGGGCCGACGCGATCACCGATCGCGGTGTCCCTCTCTCGCCGATCAACCTATCCCAGAGCGTCGAGGCGTCGACGATGCACCGCTGGGCTGAACACGGATTGGGTGCCAGGCAGGTGGCGTGGGAGTATGGCGGTATGTGCGCACCGATCGCGCACGACAGTCAGAGGAGGAACCATGGGAAAGCGTGGACGCAAAAAGCGCGCTCGTAAGAAGAATGCCGCCAACCACGGCAAGCGCCCCAACGCCTGACGAGCCGAACGACGCTCGTACGCAACATGATCGAAGGGCCGGATTCCCGTTGGGAATCCGGCCCTTCGTCATCACTCGGCTGTGGTGTCAGGCCTCGCGCACGTGCTCGATCACGGTCTGACGGATCTCCAGGGTGAGGCGCTCCTTGAATCCCGCCGGTGCGGTGTCGCCACCGCATTTTCGGCTGATGAGGCTCTTGAGCTTGGCCTCGATCCCGTAGTGCGACAGACATGACGAGCAGTTGTCGAGGTGTTCCTGCAACCGCTCTCGTGCGTGCGGTTCACATTCGTCGTCGAGCAACAGCCAGACGTCGGCGATGACCGCAGAACAGTCGAGCTGCTCGAACTCGGCGGCTTCCTCGGCGGTCTGCTCGATGCGCGGTGGCAGGATCTGGTCGGTCATCGAGTTGCCTCCTGAGCTCGCGATGAACGGTTGAAGCCGCGGTCAGCGGCCACGTCGGCAAGGAGCTCCCGCAGTTGCTTGCGGCCACGGTGCAGACGCGACATCACGGTCCCTATGGGCGTGTCCATGATCTCGGCGATCTCCTTGTAGGGCAGGCCTTCGACGTCCGCGTAGTACACGGCCATGCGGAAGTCCTCGGGTAGTTGTTGCAGCGCGTCTTTGATCTCGTCGTCGGGCAGCGCATCGAGCGCCTCGATCTCCGCCGACCGCAGTCCGGTCGAGGTGTGTTCGGCGGTCGCCGCCAGCTGCCAGTCGGTGATCTCATCGGTCGGGTACTGCGCGGGCTGACGTTGCCGCTTGCGGTAGCCGTTGATGTAGGTGTTGGTGAGGATGCGATACATCCAGGCCTTCAGGTTGGTTCCGGCCTTGAACGAGTGGAATGCCGAGAACGCCTTGACGTAGGTCTCCTGCACCAAATCTTCGGCATCGGCGGGGTTGCGCGTCATCCGCAAGGCCGCCCCGTACATCTGGTCGAGCAGCGGCAACGCGTCGCGCTCGAACCGTTCACCGCGCTGTTCTGGCGTTTCCTGCACCTCGTCGCCGTGGTCGGCGTCTGTGGGCTGCGTATCGGTCACCGCGGCTCCTCCCTGTCGAGCACGAGACGCCGGGATCGGCGAATCGGCATCGGTCAAGCCTACTGACCCGGCGGGTGTGAACAGAGTCGGTGCGGGCGCAGCCGGGGAATCGGGACGTGTCCCGTTTCGTTCCAGCGTGTGCACCGTCATCGGTATCGCTCCTTCGCAGTGTCGCGTTGTCTCGGGCGCGATGTGGGCACGCCCGAGATCTCGATCCGGTCACGACCCCGTAAACGATCACAGCGCCACGACACGAAATGATGTCATCTCATCCCAACACTCGCTATCCGATGATTGTTCCGTTGGCGCCACACCGATCGGAAAACTGAGCAGACATGGCCGCAACAGCTGCGATTCGCGCCCTGCAGAAGGCGGGAGTCGAGTTCACCGAGCATCGCTACCGCAGCACTGGATCAGACTTCGGCGACGAAGCCGTCGAGGTGTTGGTCGAGCGACTGTCGATCGCGCCTACACGCGTGCTCAAGACCCTGGTCATCGCGGTCGACCCTCGGCCAGGGGTTCGCGCCGAGTTCGCCGTCGCGGTGCTACCGGTGGACCAGCGCCTGTCGGTGAAAGCAGCGGCCGCGGCCCTTCATGCCTCGCGAGCTCAGATGGCTGATCCGGCGGCAGTCACCCGGAGCACCGGGTACGTCCTGGGCGGGGTGTCCCCGCTCGGACAGAAGACCACCTGGCCCACGTTGATCGACTCCTCGGCGCTCGACTGGCCGACGGTGTTCTGCTCCGGCGGTCGACGCGGATTGGAGATCGAACTCGCCCCGGGCGATCTGATCAGGCTCACCGCGGCCGTCGCCGCCTCGATCACCGCGTAAGGCCCACGGCGTCGACTGGGCCGACATTCGCCTCGACTGGGCAGAAACCCGCGTCGACTGGGCGTTCATCACATCGGCAGGGTGGGTTTGTGACGTCAGTGACACGCGGTGGAGATGTCGCTCACTCGGCCGAACATCACCGCCCGAAGAGAAACGACCCCACGGTGGGGAGGACCCAAAGACGGCCCGAGGGACGAAGCGCCGCCGCAGCCGCCGCCCTCTGCGCAGCAATCGTCGGCAGAGGGCTGGCGGCTGAAACGGGATCGTGTCGACTCGCTGCGGCGGATAGGTGCCTATAGCAGCGTGCCCTGTTCTGGTTCGGGGTCGACCGGGGCCAGCAACTCGGGGCCGTTGTTGGACACGCGATTGACCAGGGGCGCCACTTCGCGGATCGCGATGGCTGACACCAGATCCGGGGTCGGCGGAGCCAACAGCTCAGCTGGTGCCGGCGCATCGGGGTCCAGCCATTCCTCCCAGCGCTCGGTCGGCATGATCAGCGGCATCCGGTCGTGGATGTCGGTGAGGGCACCGACGGAATCGGTGGTCAGGATGGTGCAGCTGAGCAGCGGCTGGTCGTGATCAGCTGCGGACCGGTCGTGCCACACCGCCCACAGCCCGGCCATGAACAGCCGCGTCCCGTCGGTCGGTGACATGAAGAACGGTCGCTTCAACGGCTTGCCGTCGATGCCAACGTCCTTGCGCCACTCGTACCAACCGTCCATCGGTACCAGGCAGCGCCGTGACTTCAGCGACGACTTGAACGACGACTTCTCTGCGGCGCTCTCGGCACGAGCGTTGAACAACAGCGGCGCCCTGGCCAGCTCCTTGGTCCATGGCGGCACCAGACCCCACCGCATGGCCCGAACCCGCATCGTCGGGTCGTCGTCGGGGGTGTCGCGTCCGTGCCGGCGCACCACGGTCATGACCGTGGTCGTGGGAGCAACGTTGTAGTTCGGTCCGGGTGTGCGACTGGACGAATCAGGTGGCGCCGTGTCGTCGAGCACGGTCACCTCGTCGACTGCGTCGAGCTCTGCGGCCAGCAGGGCCGGGTCGGTTGTCACCGCATAGCGTCCGCACATGTGCTCATCGTCGCATCACCCACCGACGCTGGACGCGAACTCGCCGCCGCCCACGTGGACGCGGGACGACGGCGAGTCGGGCATGGATCAGGAGTCGGCGTTGATGACCTTGGCGATCTGCTTGTTCAGCAGCTCCACCGACTGGGCGTTCTCCTCGTCGGAGATCGTCCCGCCGATCTTGGTCACACTCACCGACACAGTGCTGCCGTTGACGTAGCTACCGATGGTCAGCAACTGCATCGCGGCGGTCTCGGTGCCCAGCTTCGCCGTACCCTCGCTGATCACGGCCAGCGCGGGTTTGTTGGCCCCGCTCACCTCGGCCACCCGGTTCTTGAGGGTGGCGGTCACACCGTTGGAGTCGCCGGGCTTGGGGGTGAAGGTCATCTCCGGGCAGGACGCCACATCGTTGCGCACCTTGTCGAAGGAGTCATCGATGCCCAACTCCACGGTGACCGCGTACTGCACGGCCTCGCCCTCCCACTTGGCCTTTGCCTTGTCGAAGTCACCTTCGTCTTGGTTGCCCACCTTCTCGCAGGCGGCGGGGGTGATGACGGGTTTGTCGTCGGCGGCGTTGTCCTTGTCGATGGCCGCCTTGTCGTCGACGCTGAACTTGCCGCCGGTCGGAAAGTCCGATTCGGCCAACGCCAGCTCGGTGGCGGCGACGTCGGGCGCTGCCTCTGTCGCCGGAGACGCCGGGTCGGAGGCGGCATCCGACGAGGAGTTGTCGGAGTCAGAACATCCGGACAATACGAACGTCAGTGCGGCCCCGACCGCGATGGCAGCGGTCGCGGCGCGCCCGATGCGGTTGGTGGGTCGTGACGAGATGGGTGAAGTGATCATGGCGGGATCATAAGGGGCGTTTTGTCCGTTTTGCGAATATCTCCCTCAGCGAGAGTCTCTGTCCGCTCGTGACAGAATCGAGCTCATGATCCCGTGGCCCGCTCCCCGTCTGACGACGCCGGTGGCGGCGACGGTGGCGATGCCGGGGTCGAAGTCGATCACCAACCGCGCGCTGATCCTCGCGGCGTTGGCGCAGGGCCCCTCGCACTGCCGCGGGGTACTGCGCAGCCGCGACACCGACCTCATGCTCGACGCCCTGTCCGCGCTCGGCGCAACGGTGCACATCGATGCCGCCGATCCGACCACGATCACCGTGATCCCCCGCGCGGCCGACACCCCAGATCTGGGATCGGTATCGGTCGACTGCGGGCTGGCCGGCACCGTGATGCGCTTCGTACCACCGCTGGCCGCGCTGAGCCCCGGCGCGGTCACCGTCGACGGCGACGAACAGATGCGGGCGCGACCGATCCGCGTCATGGTGGATGCGTTGCGCCACCTCGGCGTCGAGATCGATGGCGACACATTGCCGTTCACCATCACCGGACGAGGCGCCGTTGCAGGCGGCAGCGTCACCATCGATGCCTCGTCGTCGTCGCAGTTCGTCTCCGGCCTGCTGCTCTCGGCGGCACGGTTCGACCACGGCGTCACCGTGCACAACGGCGGCACACCGGTCCCCTCGCTTCCACACATCGAGATGACCGTTGACATGCTGCGCACCGCAGGCGTGGTGGTCGACGACGCCACGCCCGAGACCTGGTCTGTCACACCAGGACCCGTTGCTGCGGTGGACTGGGAGATCGAACCAGACCTGTCCAACGCCGCAGCGTTCCTGGCGGCCGCGGCCGCCACCGGTGGCCAGGTCTGCATCCCCCGCTGGCCGGAGCGGACCACCCAACCAGGTGCACAGATCGTCGACATCCTCCTGCAGATGGGTTGCACCGCACAGCGATCCGGCTCGACCCTGACCGTGTCGGGCGGGTCATCACTACCCGGCCTGATCGCAGATCTCTCCGATGTCGGCGAGTTGACCCCGACCATCGCCGCCCTGTGCGCACTGGCCGAGGGCCCCTCGACGCTCTCGGGCGTGGCTCACCTGCGCGGGCACGAGACCGACCGGCTTGCGGCCTTGAGCACCGAGATCAACCGGCTCGGCGGGCAGTGCACCGAGACCGCCGACGGTCTGCACATCACCCCAGCCCCGCTGCACGGGGGAACGTGGCGCGCGTACGCCGATCATCGGATGGCCACCGCGGGCGCGCTGATCGGGTTGCGGGTGGACGGTGTGAAGATCGATGACATCGCCACCACGGCGAAGACATTGCCCGACTTTCCGGCCATGTGGACGGCCATGGTGGCGGGGAGCACCCGCTGACCCGCCGACAGCTCGACGAATCCGACGTCCGAGTGCGCCCGGGCAAGGGGACCCGTCCGCGGACCAAGACCCGCCCCGCCCACGACGACGCCGAGTCGGCGACCGTGGTCTCGGTCGATCGTGGTCGGTGGGGATGTGTGCTCGACGGCCCCGACCGGCGTCGGCTGGTGTGCATGCGGGCACGAGAACTGGGCCGCACCCCGATCGTGGTGGGCGATCGTGTGTCGGTCGTGGGTGACCTGTCCGGGACCACCGACACGTTGGCGCGCATCGTGAAGGTGGAAGAACGGTCGACGGTGTTGCGGCGCACCGCCGATGACACCGACCCCTACGAGCGGGTGGTGGTCGCCAACGCCAGTCAACTGCTGATCGTGACCGCATTGGCTGATCCCCCGCCTCGGACCGGTTTCGTCGAACGCGCACTGGTGGCGGCGTACGTGGGCGGGTTGACCCCGGTGTTGTGCTTGACCAAATCCGATCTGGCCGCACCCGACTCCTTCGCCGCCGCCTTCGCCGACCTCGACCTGCCCGTGGTGGTGGCCGGACGCGACGATCCGCTCGAACCGGTGGTCGAGTTGTTGCGCGGCAAGCTCAGCGCGCTCATCGGCCACTCCGGGGTGGGCAAGTCGACCCTCGTCAATCGCCTTGTCCCCGAGGCACATCGGGCCACCGGCGCTGTGTCAGGAGTTGGCAAGGGGCGCCACACATCCACCCAGTCGGTGGCGTTGGAGCTGCCCGGCGGCGGATGGGTGGTCGACACCCCTGGCATCCGGTCGTTCGGGCTGGCCCATGTCGCCGCCGACGACATCATCGACGCCTTCGACGACCTGCGTGCGGCCATCGCCGAATGTCCGCGTGGCTGTACACATCTGGGCCCACCTAGTGACCCCGAGTGCGCGCTGGACTCCCTGCAGGGCCATACCTACCGACGGGCGATGGCCGCCCGCGCACTGCTGGAGGCGGTGCTGCACAGCGACCCTGCGCCCGAGGAGCAGCCCGACGACTCGGTGTGACCGACGTCGTGGCAGCGCGGGTCAGACGGCGACGCGCCGGCGCGAACGGCGTTCGGCGATGGCCGTTTTCAGGCCACGACGCACCCGCGGACCGAACTCACCCGACCGCAGCCCCTCCATCCGCTGCGCCACCGCATCGACTGCACCCTCGAACTGGGCAGTCACGGCGAACCGACGCTCCGAGGCGGTCTCGGGGGCATCGTCGGCTGTGGCGGTCAGAAAACGATCCGGCAGCGTCAACTTCATGATGGTGCGCAGGGTCTGCCAGTACTGCCGACCCAGCGAACCGGTCGTGTAGGGCAGGTCGTATTCGGCGCACAGCCGCTGGATCTCCACCGACATCTCGGCGTACCGATTACTGGGCAGATCCGGGAACAGGTGGTGTTCGATCTGGTAGCACAGGTTGCCGCTCATGAACGCCATCGCCGTTCCGGCCCGGAAGTTGGCCGTTCCCAACATCTGTCGCAGGTACCACTGACCGGGTGTCTCGTCCTGCAATGACTCGACCGTGAACTTCTCGGCCCCGTCGGGGAAATGTCCGCAGAAGATGACCACGTAGGCCCACAGGTTGCGCGCCACGTTGGCCGCGAGATTGGCCGACATCGTCCGCGCCGCGCGGCGGCCCGACAACGCCGGGAACAGTGCATAGTCCTTGACCAGCTGCTTACCCACCTTGGCCAGGAAATCCTTGAGCTGCGGCTTGGCCACCGACCATGGCTTGTTGCCCATGACCACTTCTTTGAGCTCGAGGTCGTGCAGGGCGATACCCCACTCGAACGTGGCCGCGAGGATCAGGTTGGCCACCGGTTGCGCGATGTGTTTAGGCGTCCACGGCTCGTCGCGGGTGACCCGCAACAGGCGGTAGCCCACATCGTGATCCATCCCGACCACGTTGGTGTATTTGTGATGGACATAGTTGTGCGAGTGCTTCCAGTGCGGCGCCGCACACACCATGTCCCACTCCCAGGACGTCGAATGCACCTCGGGATCGTTCATCCAATCCCATTGCCCGTGCATCACGTTGTGGCCCAGCTCCATGTTCTCGATGATCTTGGCCGTCGAGAGGAGAGCGGTACCCATCACCCATTCCAAGCGCGACCGGTTGTTCCACAACACCAGCCGACCCGCCGCCTCCAGCACCCGCTGGGCCAGGATGGTCCGCCGGAGGTACGTGGCGTCACGCACGCCACGATCGGTCTCGACCCGACGGCGCAGTGCGTCGAGGTCGGCCCCCAAGGCAGCCACGTCGTCGTCGGTGAGGTGTGCGTAAGCGTTGATGTCAGTGATGGCCATAGGCCGGTGACTCCTGTCGAGCGGGCAGCGCACAGTCGTGTGGCGCGAGTGCCTCGTGGGCGTTGCGGCTGCCCGACCACTTCGGAAGAGCACCGACCGCGCAGGACGTCGCGCGGACACTTTTCATTGTCCCGACTCTGGGCTGTGATTGCCAACATCGCCGCACGCGGTGTCGGCGATGTTGGCAATCGGTGACGCTGGCCGCCTCGGGCCGACGATCGCGTCGGTGACGATCACGCCGCCTGACTGGACCTCTCACGGTGGCCACCGACGAGGGGCGTCAGTGTCCGCAGCCCGCGCCGACGACGGTCACGCACGTTTGCGATGGCGGTACGCAGACCCCGGCGGCGACCCGTTCGGGGGTCGATCGTCGCGGCGATCCCGCTGGTGCCGGTCTCGAAACGACGCTCGGAGGCGGTCTCGGGGGCATCGTCGGATGACGCCTTCAGGTACTTGTCGGGCAGCGAGAGCTTGGCGATGGTGCGCCACGCCTTGGCGTACTGGAGCAGGAACGGACCGGTCGTATAGGGCAGATCGTATTCGTCACACAGTGCGCGCACCCGCACCGAGATCTCGCGCAGCCGGTTGCTGGGCAGATCCGGGAAGAGGTGATGTTCGATCTGGTAGCACAGGTTGCCGCTCATGAACTCCATGGGGAAACCCGCGTGGAAGTTGGCGCTGCCCAACATCTGACGCAGGTACCACTGCGCCTGCGACTCGCTGTCGACGTCCTGGCGGGTGAACTTCTCGGCCCCATCGGGAAAGTGTCCACAGAAGATGATCGCGTTGCTCCACACGTTGCGGATCACGTTTGCCATGATCATCGCGGTGAACGCCGCGCGCGCACCCTCGGTCGATCGGGTCGCCACACCGGCGGCCGCAGGCGACAGCACGTAGTCCTTGACCATCTGCTTGCCGACCTTCTCCAGGACCACCGCCGACTTGGCCTTGAACTCGTCTCGATCGACCTTGCCGCGCACTGCCTTGCCCAGCTCGAGGTGCTGCACGGCCACGCCGTACTCGAACGCGGCGGCCAGCAGCGTGTTGTAGACCAGGTTGCCCAGGTAGAACGGGTGCCAGCGCTGGTCGCGGGTGACGCGCAGCAGGCCGTAGCCCACGTCGTCGTCCATCCCGAGAACGTTGGTGTACTTGTGGTGGATGTAGTTGTGAGTCTGCTTCCAGTGCTCGGACGGATCGGTGTTGTCCCATTCCCAGCTGGAGGAGTGCACCTCGGGATCGTTCATCCAGTCCCACTGGCCGTGCATGACGTTGTGGCCGAGTTCCATGTTCTCGACGATCTTCGAGACTCCGAGCGCCGATGCGCCGAGCCACCACAGCCCGCGCTTGCGGGAGCCGAAGGTGATCAGGCTGCGACCGGCGAACTCGAGTCCACGCTGGAAGCGGATGGCGTTGCGGATGTAGCGGGCGTCGCGCTCTCCGCGTGACGCCTCGATGTCGCTGCGGATCTCGTCGAGCTTGCGCCCGAGCTCGGCGACGTCTGCGTCTGTCAGATGTGCATATTCGGGAATGCTGTGGATCGCCACGGGCACCCTCCGTTCCTCGTTGCCCAACCTATACCTACGTAGCCGTAGGTTACGCACCCGTAGGTCGCCCTGTCCACCACGTGGCGACGTGAGTGTTTCGACACCCGCGCGATCGCCTCGCACCATCCCGGTCCGTTCGCACGGTTCCGGTCCGTTCGCACGGTGCCGGTCCGTTCGCACGGTGCATGCGCCGTGCGAACGATCACCAACCATGCGAACTGGCGTCAGGAGTGCGAACGGTCGACAACCATGCGAACGGCAACTAGAGCAGTTCGAGCAGGAACGGCAGTTCCTGGGTGGCGTACCAGCCGAGGTCGTGATCGTCGACGTCACCGACCGCGAGTTCGGCTTCCTCGTCACCGAGATCGGCCTCGTCGATCACGGCCACCGCGGCGCTCACGAACGGTTCGGCGTCGCGCAGGTCGACGTGCACCGACGCGATCGCCTCCAGTGGCACCGCCGGGTCGACCCGCACCACGGCGGTGTCGAGATCAGGACGCAGGGTCGCGTCGAGATCGGCCGCCACCACCACCCGCCGCGCCGGCAGAACGGGCGACTCCGATCCGGACTCCGACTCCGATCCGGACTCGAGCTCGGCGGCCAGCAGTCGCAGCGAGGCACGCGCCGCCTCCCGCATCGCTGCCTCCGCGAGTTCCTCGTCGTCGCCGGAGGTGTAGTGCTCCCGGAGCGCGGGGGTCAACGCGAAACCCGTTCCCCCGACCGCATCGAACTGGCCGGTGTCGTTGAGTCGCATCAGCATCGCCAGCGTGGCCGGCAGGTAGACCCTCACGTGCACTCTCTCCTCATCACATCTCTCAGGGCAGCCGGTCGAGCAACTCGTCGAACGACTCCGCGAGGAACTCCGGCATCGCACCGAGGTCCCACATGATGTCGCGGTCGCCGTTGAAAGCGAAGCACACCGCGCTGTCGTAGGACGTGAGCCCGACGGCCAAGGCACGGTTGGGCACCAGGGTGGGCACCGGGTAGATCGCCGAGATGCGATGTCCGGCAAGATATTGCGCCGCGCCAGGACCGCGCGCGATGCTGACCGGGAGATTGAACGAACGCCCCGACATGGTGGCGGCCGCCCGTGAACTCATCGCGTGGAAGGTGGCAGGCCCCACCTCGGGCAGCCACGACCGTGCACCCATCGACACCCGACGGGTGGAATGGGCGTGCCGTTCGGTGAGATGGGCGACCTGCGACAATCGCACCGTCGGATTCGGTTCTCCGACAGGCAGGTCGGTGACGAACCCACGTAGCCCCTCGGCCATCCATTCGGCGTCGCTGGTCAACTCGTCGAAGCGCCCGTCGTCGGGAAACGCGCTCAGCGGGATCATGGCGCGCACCGTGGCGTCGGAGTCCAGCGCCACGTCACGGGCCAACAACCAGCGTCGCAACGCTCCGGCGATCACCGCGAGCACGACATCGTTGACCGCGCAGTCGAACTCGCGCGCGATCCGGGCGCACCGCTGCGCCGGCACCGAGGCCGTCGTGAACCGTCGGCTGCCGCTGGTCGATCCGTTGAGCGGACTGTCGGGAGCGCCGTCGGCCAACTGCAGCATCGACCCGATGCGCCGGATGGACCCGGTCACCACCGACCCGAGCGCGGTGACCGGCGCCGACACCGCCCGTGCGGTGTCCAACAGCTCCCACGGCCGGGTCACGGCCTCGGTCAGCGCGCCCACCACCAGCTCGGCTCCACTGGGTGCGCGGGCGGGCAACCACAGGTCTTCGGGCATGGTCTCGGCGGTGGCGTCGTCGTCGAGGATCACCTGGTTGATCTCCAGCGCTGCGCGGCCGTCCACCAGTGCCCGATGGGTCTTGGTCAACAGGGCCATCCGGTTGCCGGCCAGCCCCTCGACCAGATACATCTCCCACAGCGGCCGGTGCCGGTCGAGCGGGCGCGACATCAGCCGCGCCACGAGGTCGTTGAGCTGATCGTCGGTGCCGGGTTCGGGTAGTGCAGATCGGCGCACGTGATAAGTGATGTCGAAGTCCTGGTCATCGACCCACACCGGTCGGCCCAGCCCAAGGGTGACCTCCCGGATGCGGCGCCGATACCGCGGCACCAGCGCGAGTCGACTCTCCACGCTCGCCAGCAGACGCTCGTACCTCAGGCGTTGCTCGCCGGGCTCGATCATCAGCAGCGACCCCAGGTGCGTGGTCGATCCCTGCTCGTCGCGGTAGTAGAACGCAGCGTCCTCTGGTGACAGCCGGTTCACCACAGCACAGCCCGCCGTCCCGACGCCCCGGTGCGGTCGGTGCTGCAGATGTCGTCGGGCACGAGTGCGATCGTAGGCCAACGACCGCGCTGACATGGGCGGTCACGACGACGGAGTTGCCGCGACCGCGACGCGCCTGAGGTGTTTTTGATGGGTTGAGCACGTTGATCGACGGCGCGAACCCATCAAGACTGGTGACATCCGAACGACCATCGGTGCCACGTCGGGCGATCGACACAGGCCACGGATGCGGCTGCGGCCGAGACAGGGGTGACATGGGCGTCGCGCTCGGGGTGATCGGGCTGGGCCGCATCGGGGCCTTCCACGCGCACACGCTGACCGAACTGCCCGGCGTGGACCGGCTCGTGGTGTTCGACGAGCGGCCCGAGGTGACCGAACGGGTGGCCGGCGAACTCGCGGCGAGCTCGGCGCCCTCGGTGGCGGCCCTGCTCGACAGCGACATCGACGGGGTGGTGGTGGCCGCCGCCACCCCGGCGCACTCGGAGTTGGTGGTGGCCGCAGTCGGTCGGGGGCTGCCGACGTTCTGCGAGAAGCCGATCGCGGCGACCGCAGCCCAGAGTGCCGCCACCGCAGCCACGGTGACGGCGAGCGGGGTGGCGGTCCAGGTGGGATATCAGCGCCGCTTCGACTCCGCGTTCGCCGCCGCGCGCGCCGCTGTCGAGGCCGGTGAGCTGGGCTGGCTGCACACCGTGCGCTCCACGACCATGGATCCCAGTCCGCCGCCGATGTCCTACATCGCGGGGTCGGGCGGGATCTTCCGCGACTGCGCCGTCCACGACTTCGACGCGCTGCGCTGGATCACCGGCCAGGAGCCGGTCTCGGTCTTCGCCGTCGGCGCCAACCAGGGCGACCCCGGGTTCGCCGCGGCCGACGACGTCGACACCGCTGCGGTGGTGGTCACCATGTCCGGCGGAACCCTGGGGCTGATCTCGAATGCCCGCTACAACGGGCGCGGGTACGACGCGCGTCTGGAGGTGCACGGCGATCGTGACGCAGTGGTGGCCGGATGGGACTGCGGGATCCCGGTGCGAAACACCCATCCGCACAGCACCTTTCCGACAGGGCCCAGCCACGACTTCTTCATGGATCGGTTTCTCGACGCGTACCGAACCGAGCTGGCGGTGTTCTGTGACGTGGTGACCGGAGCCGCCGAGTCGCCATGCACCGTCGCCGACGCGGTGGAGGTGGCCTGGATCGCCGAGGCGGCCACCCTGTCTCGCAAGCAGAGTCGCCCGGTCGCCATCGCCGAGGTACGCCGGTGACCATCCCGACCGTGTCAGCGTCGGCGTGGACACCGCCGGCTGGGACAACTCCGGCAGAGCTACGGCTGGCCGGGGCTCCCATCTCGTGGGGCATCTGCGAGGTGCCTGGGTGGGGACATCAGCTCACCGCGCAGCGGGTGCTGCGTGAGCTCGGCTCGGTCGGCCTCAGGGCGGCCGAGTTCGGCCCCGACGGTTTTCTGTGTCCAGTTGCCATGGTGGCCAACGGCATCACCCCGGTGGGCGGGTTCGCACCGGTGGTGGCCCACCGAGACGACCACGATCCCCTCGAGGCGCTGGCGCCGCAGATCGCTGCGTTCGCCGCGTGCGGGGCCGACGTCCTGGTGGTCGCCGCGGTCAGTGGCTGCGACGGCTACGACCAGCAACCCGTGCTCGACGATGCAGGCGCCGCGACGTTGGTGAACAACCTCGATCGCATCGATGCCGCCGCGGCGCAGGCCGGTGTCCGTGCGGTCCTGCATCCGCATGTGGGCACCATGATCGAGACCACCGGCCAGGTGCAGCAGGTGCTGGACGGGTCGCGGATCGGATTGTGTCTGGACACCGGGCATCTGATGATCGGCGGCACCGATCCGATCGACCTGCTCGATTCCGCGGCGCATCGCATCGCCCATGTTCACCTCAAGGACGTCGACGCCGCAGTGCTGGCCCGGGTCCGCAGCGGCGAGTTGACCTACACCGACGGGGTCCGGGCAGGGATGTACCGGCCGGTCGGGCACGGAGACGTCGACATCGCCGGGGTGGTGGCGCGGCTGCGGGCGGCCGGGTACGCGGGATGGTGGGTGCTGGAACAGGACACCATCCTCGCCGGCGAACCCGACGGGCCCGGACCGGTGACCGACGTGGCCCGTAGCGTGAACTTCCTGCGCGCCCTGCCCTGATCGGCTCACACTGGCCGCCATGCCCCATCCGTATCCGATCCGCGAGATCGCCCGACAGGCCGGGGTGAGCCAGGCAACCGTCGACCGCGTGCTGCATGGACGTCCTGGCGTGCGGGCAGGCACCGTCTTGCGCGTCGAGCAGGCCATCACCGACCTCGACCGCCAGCGGTCGGCGCTGGCGCTGTCCGGGCGCAACTTCATCATCGACGTGGTGATGGATGCGCCGAAACGCTTCTCCACCATGGTTCGTCGCGCGTTGGAGGCCGAACTGCCGGGACTGCGGCCTGCGGTCATGCGCGCCCGTTTCGAACTGCATGACCGCTGGACGGTCGGCGAGATGGTGGCCGTCCTGAACTCGATCGCCCGGCGCGGAAGCAGCGGGGTCCTGCTCAAGGCACCAGATGTCCCCGAGGTGGCCGAAGCGATCAACCGACTCACCGCCGCGCGGGTCCCGGTGCTCACCGTGGCCACCGATGTCCCCGCCAGCACCCGCATCGCCTACGTGGGAATCGACGACCGTGCGGCCGGCGCCACCGCGGCGTATCTGATGCATCATCTGTTGCGCGGCAGCGACGCTCGTGTACTGGTGCTGACCACCCGCGACTTCTTTCGCAACGAGGAGGAACGCGAGATGGGGTTCCGTGCGGCGATGCGCGGCTACGACACCGAGCGCCGCATCGTCGAACTGTCCGACACCGGCGGGTTCGACGACGCCAGTCGCTTGGTGGTCGGTGCTGCGCTGCGTGCCGATCCCCTACTGCGGGCGGCGTATTCGATCGGCGGCGGCAACACCGGCATCGCCGCAGCATTCGCCGACGCCGACCGCACCTGCGAGGCGTTCATCGGCCACGACCTCGGCGAGCAGAACGTGGCGCTGCTGCGCTCGGGGGCGATGACCGCTGTGCTGCACCATGATCTGCGCGCCGACATGCGCGCGGCCACCCGATCGATCATGGCCCACCACGGGGCGCTGCCCGGTCCGGTGTCGGTGCCACGGTCGGCGATCGCGGTCATCACCCCACACAACGTGCCGGGTTGATCACCGCGCGCGGCGCCGCCCGTCGCAATTCGTGTCCGAGCGCTTCGAGTTCGGCACCGCCGGCCATCTGCCGGGTCAGCTCGTCGAGATCGATCTCGTCGTATCGGCAATCGAGTTGTTGGCGGCCACGATTGAGCAGCACGAAGTGATCCCCGACGAGGTGGGCATGGTGCGGGTTGTGGGTGATGAACACGACCCCGAAACCGCGCGCCTTGGCGGCCGCGACGTATCTCAGCACCATGCCCGACTGTTTGACCCCGAGCGCTGCGGTCGGCTCGTCGAGGATGAGCACCCGGGCCCCGAAGTAGATGGCCCGGGCGATGGCCACACACTGTCGCTGCCCACCAGAGAGCGATCCGATGGGCGCGTCCACGTCAGGCAGGTCGATGCCCATCTTGCGCAGTTCGGACAGGGTGCGGGTGCGCATGGTGGCGGTGTCGAGCGATCGCAACACCCCCGATCTCAGTTCCTGACCGAGAAAGAAGTTGCGCCACACCGGCATCAGGTTCACCACGGCGAGGTCCTGGTAGACCGTGGCGATACCCTTGGCCAGCGCGTCCTTGGGTGAGGAGAACCGCACCACCTCGCCGTCGACCAACATCTGCCCGTCGCTGGGCTGGTGCAGCCCGGCCATGATCTTGATGAGCGTGGACTTGCCTGCGCCGTTGTCACCGAGCACGCCGGTCACCTCACCGGCGCAGACCCGAAGGTTGATGTCGGACAGGGCGGTGATGTTGCCGTACCGCTTGCCCACATGGCGCAACTCGATCAGCGCAACCGCCTCCGGGGAGCGGTCAGATGGCGCCGACGCGGTAGCCGGCTGGGGATCGGGGGTGCTCATGGACACATCGCTTTCATACCTCGACCGTTCGGTCACCGGCGCGCCGCGAAGGCGCGGAATCCGTTGTTGGCCAACACCGCGAACAACAACATGGCCCCCAGGAAGAACTTGAACCAGTCGGGGTTCCACCCGGCGTAGACGATGCCCTGGTTGGTCATCCCGAAGATGAAGGCGCCGATGGCCGCGCCCACCGCGGTGCCGTAGCCGCCGGTCAACAGGCAGCCACCGATGACCGCGGCGATGATGTAGAGGAACTCGTTGCCCACGCCCTGCCCAGACTGCACCGTGTTGTACTCGAAGAGCAGGTGCATCCCCAGGAACCAGGCACAGAAGCCGACGAACATGAACAGCCCGATCTTGACCGCGGTCACCGGGACGCCCACCGCACGGGCGCTGTCCTGGTTGCCGCCCACGGCAAAGATCCAGTTGCCCACCCGGGTTCGCATCAGCACGTAGCTGGCCACCAGCGTCAGGATCAGCCACCAGATGATGGTGATGCGCACCGACACACCTGCGATCCGGAAGGTGGACGCGAAGACGCTGTGCGCGGAATCGAAACCCTGGATGTCGGAAATGTTAGGTGTGGCAACCTGTTTGGTGACCAGGCGGGTCACGGCCAGGTTGATCCCGGTGATCATGAGAAACGTCGACAGCGTGATCAAGAACGACGGGATCTTGGTGCGCATCACCAGGTAGCCGTTGGCGAATCCCACCGCCAAGGCCAGCACCAGCGACAGCAGACAGGCCGTCCACACGTTGAGGTTGAACTGAAAAGCCAACAGCGAGGCCGCGATCGAGCTCAGGGTGACCGCGACACCGGTGGACAGGTCGAACTCGCCGCCGATCATCAACAGTGACACCGCGCACGCCATGATCCCGATCGTCGACGAGGCGTAGAGGACGGTGGAGAACGAGTCGAGGCTGCGAAAGGGTGCTGCGACCACACAGAAGAACACGAAGATGGCCACCGCGCCGAGCAGCGCACCCACCTCGGGTCGCAGCAGCATCCGCTGGACCGGGCTACGCCGACGCACTCGCTCGTCGGTGCTGGTGCCCGCCTCCTCGGCGACCGGGGTACTCGTGGTCACCGAGTGCCACGCTTGGCGTACTCGGCGATCGCGGCGATGTTGGACTTGTCGATGAACGATGGTCCGGTCAGGGACGGCTGGCCACCACCCATGGTGTTGCGGTTGGTCAGGTACAGCCACAGCGAGTCGACGGCGAGATAGCCCTGCAGGTAGGGCTGTTGGTCGATGGCCCATTCCACGCTGCCGTTCTCGATGGCGCCGACGAGTTCGGAGTTGGTGTCGAAGGTGGCCACCTTGGCTTTCGATCCGGCTGCACTCACCGACTTGACCGCCGTGAGCGCGAAGGGGGCGCCGAGGGCGATGATGTGATCGATGGATGGGTCCTGCTGAAGTTTCGCGGTGATCGCCGACTCCACCGACGGGATGTCGGTGCCGGCGACGTTGAGGTTCTCCACGCCGGCGCCGGGGGCAGCCGGAGTGCTCCCGCTCCCGGCGAGCAGACCGTCGCGCACTCCGGCGCACCGATCCTCCAGTGCCACCGAGCCCTGCTCGTGCACGATGCAGATCACCTTCTTGGCACCCTCGGACGCCAGCCGCTCGCCAGCCGCCTTGCCCGAGATCTTCTCGTCCTGACCGAAATACGCGAGTGCTCCGGTCGGCTTCCAGGCGTTGATGCCACCGTTGAACACCACGGTCGGGATGCCTGCCTTGACCGCGGAGGTGATCGTCGGGGCGATCGCGTCGGCGAAGGACATGGTGACCGCCAGACCGTCGACCTTGGAGTCGATGGCCGACTGCACCAGCGTGGCCTGATCGGGGCCAGAGTTCTTCGACGAGTACTTCAGGGTGATGTTGTCCTTGGCCGCAGCCGCTTGCGCGCCTTTTCGGATGAGGTCCCAGAAGGTGTCGCCGGGGGCTCCATGGGTGACCATGGCGATGGTGTAGTTCTTGCCGGTGGCCTGGGACTGCGTGGCCTTCTTGCCGCCGGTGCTAGAGCATCCGGCGACCGCGAGCACGATGGCTGCGGTGACCGATGTGCCCACCACGGTGCGCCGCCAGGCGCGCGAGCGCCCGATGCGCCCCGGTGACGTCCACGGCGTTGTGGTGTCCATGTCGTTCCTTTCCCATCGGGACTCCCCTGCGAGATCACCCGAATTGGTGCGAGCCTGTCGTCATGGAGAGCTACGTCACTCTCGAATCCGTCTGATGAAATACCCGCACCCGCCGCCGTGTCAAGGATTTGTCCTTACATGTTGTCGGCGCAACGTGTCCACCTCTCACCGGCTGACCACGGTGGTCTCGAAAAAGTACCGGTTCGCGAGGTAGACGTGCTGGCCCACCTCCACCACTCGACCAGAGTCGTCGAAGGCGGTGCGACTCATCGTCAGCAGCGGGGCCCCGACGGCCACCCCGAGCAACTCGGCCTGCTGAACCTCCGCCGCGCGGGCGCCGATGCGCTGGCGGGCCAGTCGGATGTGTATGCCCCGCGCCCGCAGCGCTCGGTACAGACCGTCGGACTCCAACTCGCCAGGGGCCGGGGAGAGGTCGGCAGGCAGGTGGTTGGTCATCACCGCCAGCGGTTCACCGTCGGCCCGGCGCAGTCGGGTGAAAGACACCACCTCGGTGGTGTCGGCCAACTGAAGTTCCCGACGCAAGTCGGGATCACCCTGGTGCACACGGTATTCCAGCAACTGGGTGGTGGGTGTCAAGCCCGCGTTGGCGAGGTCGTCGTAGAGGCTGGTCAGTTCGACGCAACGCTGCACCGGCGACTGCACGACCTGGGTTCCAACGCCCCGTTTGCGGATCAACACCCCTTTGTCGACCAGCTCGCCGATCGCCTGCCGGATGGTGGGCCGCGACAGACCCAGCCGTTTGGCCAGATCCACCTCGTTCTCCAGGCGATCGCCCGGAGACAACTCGCCGGCCACGATGGCGCTCTCGATCGACCGGGCCAGCTGGTGATACAGCGGCACCGGTGTCGTCCGATCGATCCGGATCGACAGCGGGGCGGCCATGCGCCGACGCTAACACAGCCGCCTCTATACGTCCTGATGTCCTGACAAAGTATTGACAGCGCGGAGCTGCTGGCGCACAGTGGCGGCGTGACCGACCGACCACCCGTTGCGCCGACCTCGCCCTCTGCGCCGGTCTGTGACGTGCTCGCGATCGGGCGGTGCGGGGTGGATCTGTACCCGCATCAGATCGGGGTGGGTCTGGAGGATGTGAGCAGCTTCGGCAAGTTCCTCGGCGGCAGTGCGGCCAACGTGGTGGTGGCCGCAGCCAGACTCGGACACTCGGCCGCGCTCGTCTCCGGCGTCGGCGACGACCCGTTCGGTCGCTACGTGCGTGGCGAGTTGACGCGGCTGGGCGTCTGCGATCGCCACGTGGTCACCGATCCGCACCTGCCGACCCCGGTGACGTTCTGCGAGATGTTCCCACCTGATGATTTCCCGCTGTACTTCTATCGCCGGCCGAGCGCCCCTGATCTGCAGGTGCGAGCCGATCAGATCGACACCCGGGCCGTGGCGGGCGCTCGCCTGCTCTGGTCCACGGTCACCGGATTGAGCCAAGAACCCTCTCGCAGCGCCCATCTCGCGGCATGGGCCGCTCGCGCCGCAGGCCCGTTGACCGTCCTGGATCTCGACTACCGCCCGATGTTCTGGACCTCGGCGCAGGCCGCTACCGACCAGGTCACACGAGCGCTGGAGCAGGTGAGCGTGGTGGTGGGCAATCGCGATGAATGCGCCGTCGCCGTCGGCGAAACCGACCCCCATCGCGCCGCCGACGCTCTCCTCGAGCGCGGCGTGGAACTGGCGATCGTCAAGCAGGGACCACGCGGGGTGTTGGGCAAGACTCGCGAGGAATCGGTGGAGGTGGCTCCGGTCGAGGTCGATGTGGTCAACGGATTGGGCGCAGGCGACGGCTTCGGCGGCAGCCTGTGCCACGGGCTGCTGGCCGGGTGGTCGCTGGACAAGACGTTGCGGCACGCCAACGCGGCGGGGGCCATCGTCGCCGGCCGTCTCGAATGTTCCACGGCCATGCCTACATCCGACGAGATCGCCGCCGCCGTTGCGGCCGGTCGCGTACCCACCAGCCTGCAGGACGGATCAGATGTCCGATAGCACCACCCGCGGCGCGCTGTGCTCGACGTACCGCGAGATCAGCGAGCTGCGCGCCACCGACCCTGGCGCGGTGGCACACGCCTGGGCCACGCGGTGCACCCGCGCCACGGTGCGCGGCGACGGTCGGTTGATGATCGTCGCCGCCGACCATCCCGCCCGCGCGGCACTGCGGGTGGGAGCCAACGCAACCGCGATGAACAGTCGTAGCGAGTTGCTGGACCGGCTGGCCATCGCACTGAACGTGCCCGGGGTGGACGGCGTGCTGGGCACCTCCGACATCCTCGAGGATCTGCTGTTGTTGGGCCTGCTGGAGGACAAGGTGGTGTTCGCGTCGATGAACCGGGGCGGATTGGCCGGGGCCACATTCGAACTCGATGACCGCATGACCGCAGCGACCGCCCGCTGGACCAGCGGGTCACGTCTCAACGGCGCGAAGATGCTGTGCCGCTTCGACTTCCACGACCCCGCCACCGTCGCCACGATGGCCGCCTGCGCCCGCGCCGTCGACGAACTCGCCGCAGGCGAGGTGATCGCGATGCTGGAGCCGTTCGTCTCGGTCCGCACCGATGGCGTGCTGGCCAACGACCTGAGCACCGACGCGGTCATCAAGTCGATCCACATCGCCCAGGCCCTGGGGTCCACCTCGGCCTACACCTGGCTGAAGTTGCCCGTGGTCGAGCACATGGATCGAGTACTCGACGCCACCACCCTGCCCAGCTTGCTGCTCGGCGGCGACCCGTCCACCGGCGCACAAGAGACCTTCGCATCATGGGAACAGGCGCTGGCCTTCCCCGCCGCGCGGGGTCTCATCGTCGGGCGAACCCTGCTGTACCCGGCCGACGACGACGTGGCGGGCGCCGTACGCACCGCGGTCTCGCTGATCCGATGACCGGCGACCTGCACATCCGCGCGGGCAGCGCGCCCGCCCCGTTCAGCATCGCCGTCACGCCGCAGACCGCCGGCTGGACCGAGTCGTCCATGCACATCCTGCATCTGCCACCCGCAGGCGTGCACACCCACCACAGCGGTGACGAGGAGATCATCGTGGTACCGCTGGCGGGATCGGTGACCGTGGCGTCGGCAGGCAGCGAGTTCACCCTCGCCGGGCGGGCATCGGTGTTCACCGGACCCAGCGACTTCGCCTACGTGGGAATCGATTCCGAGTTCACGCTGACCAGCGCCGAAGGCGGACGCTTCGCGCTGCTCGGTGCGCGGGCCACCCGTTCGCACCCGCTGCGCCACATCCCGGCGCACGCCGTGCCGGTGGAGATCCGAGGTGCGGGCCAGTGCACCCGGCAGGTGCACAACTTCGGTACCCCCGAAGCGCTGGAGGCCGACTCCATCATCGCCTGCGAGGTGATCACCCCAGGCGGCAACTGGTCGAGCTACCCCGCGCACAAACACGACGAGGACACCGACGTCGAGTCACGGCTCGAGGAGATCTACTACTTCGAGATCGCCGACGGCCCCACCGGTCCCGGCGTCGGATACCAGCGGGTGTACGGCACCACCGAACGACCGATCGAGGTGTTCGCCGAGGTACGCACCGGCGACGTGGTGTTGATCCCGCACGGATATCACGGGCCCACCATGTCGGCGCCGGGCTACCCGCTGTACTTCCTCAACGTGATGGCCGGACCGGGACCACAGCGCGCCTGGAAGATCTGCGACGACCCCGCCCACACCTGGCTGCGCGAGGCCTGGGCCGATCAACCGATCGATCCACGCGTCCCCATCCGACCGGGGTCACCGCCTCTGTCGGGACCCCACCGCTGAGCCCGACCACCACCACCGCGCTTGCACCGCAACACCGACTGTGTCGTCGCCGACCGGCCAACCGATGGGAGTGCCGCCATGACAGCAGGATCCGACCCGACCGTCCGCCTCACCGTGGCCCAGGCCACGGTGAGGTTTCTGCGCGCGCAGTACGTGCAGCGCGAGCGAGTACGCACCCGGTTCATCGCGGGTTGCTTCGGGATCTTCGGGCACGGCAATGTCGCCGGCCTGGGACAGGCGTTGCTGCAGGACGAGATCGACGACATCGATGCCGGCCGGACACCCCAGCTGCCCTACATTCTCGGCCGCAACGAGCAGGCGATGGTGCACTCGGCGGTGGCCTACGCCCGGATGCGCGACCGGCTGCAGACCTGGGCGGTCACCGCCTCGGTGGGTCCCGGCGCGACCAACATGGTCACCGGCGCAGCCTTGGCCACCATCAATCGGCTGCCGGTCCTGCTGTTGCCCGCCGACACCTTCGCCACCCGCGTCAGCGCACCGGTGCTGCAGGAACTCGAGCGGCCCGACAGCGGGGACGTCACGGTCAACGACGCATTCCGGCCGGTGTCCCGATTCTTCGATCGGGTGGCGCGCCCAGAACAGCTGCCCGCAGCTCTGCTCGGCGCGATGCGGGTGCTCACCGATCCGGTCGAGACCGGCGCGGTCACCATCGCCATGCCCCAGGACGTGCAGACCGAGGCGTTCGACTGGCCCACCACGTTGTTCGAACCGCGCACCTGGCGAGTGGGGCGCCCGGCCCCCGACGCCGACGTCGTGGCCGACGCGGCCCGGCTGATCGCCGCGGCAGCGTCGCCACTGGTGGTCGCGGGCGGCGGGGTGATCTACAGCGGTGCTCAGGATGCGTTGGCCGCGTTCAGTTCTCACACCGGGATTCCGGTGGGACACACCCAGGCCGGAGTGGGTGCACTCGCCCACGACCACCCCGGATGGGTGGGTGGTATCGGGGCCACCGGAACCACTGCGGCCAACGCGTTGGCCGCCGACGCCGACGTCGTGATCGGGATCGGTACCCGCTACAGCGATTTCACCACCGCCTCACGAACTGCGTTCGCCCGCCCCGACGTCCGGTTCGTCAGCCTCAACGTCGCACGGCTCGACGCCGTCAAACAGTCGAGCCTCGCGGTGGTGGCCGACGCCCGCGCCGGCATCGAGGCGTTGCACACCGCGCTGACCGGCCATCGGGTGGATCCGGTGTACGCCGACCGGATCGCGACCCTGAGGTCGCGATGGAATGCACTGGTCGACAACGCGATCCATCCACAGCACCGGGGTGTCACCGTCGGCGACGGCCGGTCGGCGATGACCCAGTCGCAAGTGATCGGGGTGGTCAACCAAGCCATTGACCCTCGGGATGTCGTGGTGTGTGCGGCCGGCTCGATGCCCGGCGATCTGCACAAACTGTGGCGGCCCCGAGACGCGAAGGGTTACCACGTCGAATACGGCTACTCGTGCATGGGGTACGAAATCGCCGGTGGGGTCGGCGTGGCGTTGGCGTGCCCCGACCGCGACGTGGTGGTGCTGGTCGGCGACGGGTCGTACCTGATGATGGCCACCGAGATAGTCACCGCCGTACAGGAAGGCCTCCCGCTGATCATCGTCGTGGTGCAGAACCACGGATTCGCCTCCATCGGCGCCCTGTCGGAATCAGTTGGCTCCCAACGCTTCGGCACGCGATACCGACGCCGCAGCGACTCCGGTCGCCTCGACGGTCCGGTGTTGCCGGTCGACCTCGCCGCCAACGCAGCGTCGCTGGGAGCACACGTGGTGCACGCCGCCGACACCGACGCCCTCGCCGCAGCCCTGCGTGTGGCCAAGACCGCCGAGGGGCCCACCGTCATCCACGTGGAGACCGACCCGCTGATCGGGTCTCCCGACAGCCGATCGTGGTGGGACGTGCCGGTGGCGCAGACGTCCAGCCTGAGCAGCACGCAGGCCGCACGCGTCGCCTACGACGCGGCCAAACGGGCCCAACGCACATACCTGCGTCCGACCGATACCGACGCCTGACCCGCATCCACCGCCGCGAACTCAGGCGGTGGTGAAGTTCACCAGCATCCACCGAAGCTCAGTGCGCCGCGGACCGTCCACCCGAACAGGTCTGACCCGCATGGGAATTCGGCCAACCCGCGCGGCCACGGCATGCACTCGCCCGCCTCGGGTGTAGGTGGCGGCCACCTCGGCCGCATCGGGCCCCACCCACTGCATGTGCACGCGACACAACACGCTGGTGGCCGGGCGACGACCCGGCGAACCCACCAGCGGTGCCTGCATCAACGTGGTGACCTGATCGATGATGTGCGGTAAGACGATCGGGGTGAGATGGGCGACCGGCCTGCGGCGGTCGAGAACCTCGAGGACGGTCGTGACCGTGGCCACCGCGAACGCTCGCGCGGCCGGGTCGGTGCGGGCCGCGATCGAGCACCCCTCCCCGGCGGGGGCCAGCCCACGATGTACCGCCAGCTGCCGAGCCACCTGAGCCACCACCATCGGGTCGGGATCATGCGGCGGAATGGGTTCGAACGCCAGCGAATCCACCACCGAGTCGCCCACCGAGTCGTCGCCCACCGACGCGACATCCTGCACACCCGTTTCCATCGACACTCCCGCTCCCCCACTGCCCGGGAACGAGGCTCCACCTCGACGACGACCCGGCGTGTTCACTTGCCGGTAAGACGCGCTCAACCGGCAAACGGTTCCGTCGTGCGGCGACAGTGCCGACTGCACTGTCAGCGGCGGCGGCGCGGCAGCACTGTCAGCGGCGGCGGCGCGCCTTGGGCGGCTTGGTAGCCGACCCCTTGTTGGCCCGTGCCGCAGCCCGACGCTCGCGCCGACTCGCCGACAATCCGGCGGTGTCGGCACCGTCGGACAGCTCGGTGGTGGTGCCGTCCTCCGCCGGACCGGTGTAGACCAGATCCTTCTGCTCCTCCTCGAAACCTTTGGCGCGCAAGGCTGTCGGAGCGGCAGATCGGCTGGCCGCGCGTTCAGCCGCAGCCTCCTCGGTGGGCAACGGACGGGCCTTCTCCACCGACACCGGCGGGGCCGCGGGCGCCTGCGCGTCCGGGCCCGCCTCGACGACGACGTTGAACAAGAACCCGACCGACTCCTCCTTGAGGCCTTCGAGCATGCCCTGGAACATGTCGTAGCCCTCACGCTGGTACTCCACCACCGGGTCACGCTGGGCCATCGAGCGCAGGTGGATGCCTTCGCGCAGGTAGTCCATCTCGTAGAGATGGTCACGCCACTTGCGGTCGAGCACGCTGAGCAAGATGGTGCGCTCGAGCTGGCGCATGGCACCGAGCCCGGCGATCAACTCGATCTCGGTCTCGCGCTTGTCGTAGGCCTTGTGCGCATCGGCGATGAGCAGCTCGGTCAGTTCCTCGGCGCTGATGTCCTCGCGCTCGCCGAGGTCGTTGACCGGCACCAGGTCGGTGGGGTCGACGGTGATCGGGTACAGCGACTTCAACGCCTTCCACAGCTCATCGAGGTCCCAGTCCTCCACGTACCCCGTCGCCGTGGCGCCCGCGACGTAGGCGGTGATCACGTCGGCGATCATCCGCAGCACCTCGTCGCGGTGGTCCGCGCCCTCGAGGATGGTGCGGCGCTCACCGTAGATGACCTTGCGCTGCTCGTTCATCACCTCGTCGTACTTGAGGACGTTCTTGCGGATCTCGAAGTTCTGCTGCTCGACCTGCGTCTGAGCGCTGCGGATGGCCCGGGTGACCATCTTCGCCTCGATCGGCACGTCGTCGGGCAGGTTCACGCGGTTCATGATCGATTCCAGCGCGGCACCGTTGAAGCGGCGCATCAACTCATCACCCAACGACAGGTAGAACCGCGATTCGCCCGGATCACCCTGGCGGCCCGAACGTCCCCGCAGCTGGTTGTCGATGCGGCGGGACTCGTGGCGCTCGGTGCCCAGCACGTACAGGCCACCGGCCTCCTTCACCTTCTCGGCGTCGGCAGCCACCTCCGACTTGACCGACTCGATCACGTCGTCCCAGGCGGCCTCGTACTCTTCCGGCGTCTCCACCGGGTCGAGGCGTTGCTTGCGCAGCCGCACGTCGGCGATCACGTCGGGGTTGCCGCCCAACACGATGTCGGTGCCACGACCAGCCATGTTGGTGGCCACGGTCACCGCGCCCGAGCGACCGGCCTCGGCGATGATCTGGGCTTCCTGCTCATGGAACTTGGCGTTGAGCACGGTGTGCTTGATGCCGCGCTTGGTCAGCAACCGCGACAGGTACTCCGAGCGCTCCACACTGGTGGTGCCGATGAGGACGGGCTGACCCTTCTCGTGGCGTTCGGTGATGTCGTCGACCACGGCGGCGAACTTGGCCTCCTCGGTCTTGTAGATCAGGTCCGACTGGTCCTTGCGGATCATCGGCTTGTTCGTCGGGATGGGCAGCACACCCAACTTGTAGATCTGATCGAGTTCAGCGGCCTCGGTCTGCGCCGTACCGGTCATGCCGGCCAGCTTGTCGTACATGCGGAAGTAGTTCTGCAGGGTGATGGTGGCCAGGGTCTGGTTCTCGGCCTGGATCTCCACCCCCTCCTTGGCCTCGATGGCCTGGTGCAGGCCTTCGTTGAACCGGCGACCGTCGAGCACACGGCCGGTGAACTCGTCGACGATGAGCACCTCACCGCTGCGCACGATGTAGTCCTTGTCGCGCTCGAAGAGCTCGTTGACCTTGATGGCGTTGTTCAGGTAGCTGACCAGCAGCGAGTTGGTGGCGTCGTAGAGGTTGTCGATGCCGAGCTGGTCCTCGACGAACTCCACACCGGCCTCGTGCACGCCGATGGTCTTCTTGCGGATGTCGACCTCGTAGTGGACGTCCTTCTCGAGCTGCTTGGCGATCCGCGCGAACTCCAGATACCACTTGCTCGACGAGTCGGCGGGGCCGGAGATGATCAGCGGGGTACGCGCCTCGTCGATGAGGATCGAGTCGACCTCGTCGACGATCGCGTAGTGGTGACCACGCTGCACCAGCTCGTCGAGCGAGTGGGCCATGTTGTCACGCAGGTAGTCGAAGCCGAACTCGTTGTTGGTGCCGTAGGTGATGTCGGCGGCGTAGGCCTCGCGCCGCTGATCGGGGCTCATCCCGGTCAAGATCACCTCGGTCTGCAGCCCCATGAAGCGGTGCACACGACCCATCCACTCGGCGTGGAACTTGGCCAGATAGTCGTTGGTGGTCACCACGTGCACGCCGTCGCCGGACAGTGCGTTGAGGTAGGCGGGCAACACGCAGGTGAGGGTCTTGCCCTCGCCGGTCTTCATCTCGGCGATGTTGCCGAAGTGCAGCGCCGCGCCGCCCATGAGCTGGACGTGGAACGGCTTCTGCCCCAGCACCCGCCACGCCGCCTCGCGAACCACCGCGAACGCCTCGGGCAGCAACTCGTCGAGGGTCTCGCCGTCGATGTAGCGCTGCTTGAACTCGTCGGTCTTGGCCTGCAGCTCCTCATCGGAGAGCGCCTCGATGTCGTCGGCGAACGACTCGACATGCGTCGCGATGGCGTCCAGCCGTTTGACCATCCGGCCTTCGCCGACTCGCAGCAACTTGTTGAGCACGTCTGTGACTTCCTGTCGTCGGTGGTGGAGCGTCGTCTGTGGTGAGCGCCGTAAGTGGTGGGCGTCGTTCGCGCGTCGTCGACGCGTGAACGCGTACCTCCCCCGATCGCGGGCAGCACGACACACGATCGGACACGCCGTCTACTGACGTACATGGTAGGTCACCGCAACAGAACGGCCGCCGGGTCCAGCACGTGCGTGCTGGTCGACGGCCGTTCTGCTGTGTTTGCCCGATTGGACTCGGGATCTCTCAGGCCAGGCGGATCAATCCGTAGTCGAAGGCGTGGCGCCGGTACACCACCGACGGGCGGTCGGACTCCACATCGTGGAAGAGGAAGAAGTCGTGCCCGACCAGCTCCATCTCGTAGAGCGCGTCGTCGACGGTCATCGGCTTGGCCGGATGCTCTTTGATCCGGACCACCCGACCGGGGCCGTCGTCGGGGATCGGGGTCTGCACGGCGGACTCGTCGGCGATGGCCTCGTTCACCTCATCAATCTGTGCGGTGGCCCGCGCCACCGAGATCGGTGTGCGGGAGCCGTGGTGGACCTGACGCCGTTCCTTGGAGCGACGAAGACGCGACTCCAACCTGTCCACCGCGGTCTCCAGAGCCGCGTAGAAGTTCTCGGCACGAGCCTCGGCACGCACCACCGGACCGCGGCCTCGCACGGTGATCTCCAGGCGCTGACACACCTTGGCCTGCCGCCGATTGCGTTCGTGATGCAACTCGACGTCGAAGGCGTAGATCGAGGAGTCGTAACGCTCGAGCCGAGCGAGCTTGTCGCTCACGTGAACTCGGAAATGATCAGGCACCTCCACGTTGCGTCCGGTCACCCGCACAGTGGCGGTCGCGGCGGACGATCCCGCCGTGTCCGCCGACTGCAGGTACGCGGAATCACGCGCAAAGGGGTCGGGCTCAGGCGGTTGCGGCTGCCGCACCCGGGGTGGAACCGGGGGCGCCGACGGCGACGGAGCCGAATACTTCGGTGTGGACGGGGATTTCGGCGTGACCGGGGACTTGGCTGATGCATGGACGACGGTCGACATGGGCAGTACCTCCTGGGTTTCGTGGGTCTCCGCGACGATGTCGAGCGATCACCCGGGCCGGGAAGTCACACCGTGATGTCCTGGCGGGAGCGAGGCCGATCGAACGCGCGAATCGGGGTCAGTGCCGCCACGTGATCGTGACCGATGGTCCGCCGATGGAACCAAACCCGGTGCACCGCAACGACACCTCTGTGTGAAGTGGCCTCACCTCCGAGGGTTGCCGGTTGGGATCAACGGTAGTCGCTCCACCGCCCTGTCGCCACGCTTTACGTCATCGAGATTTCACCCACGCGTCACCGGAAACCGCACACCGAATCCGCGCTGCGAGCTGATGTTTCGCCATTCTCACGAACATCGGTCGCTCGTTCACGCACCGGCCAGCACCACCACGGCATCGACCCGCACCCCCACCGACCGCAGCGTGGCGATGGATTCTGCGGCGGTGGCGCCGGTGGTCAACACGTCGTCGATCAACACCACCGCACAATCAGGACCCACGGGCAGATCACTGACCCCGCGTCGCACCGACACCGCGCCGGCGAGGTTGAGCACGCGGTCGTGCGCCGACAACCCGGCCGAGTCCCGCGCCCACATCGACGTGCGCAGCAGCGCCGCCACCCGCACCGACGAACCCAGCTGGGCGGCCGCCGAGCGTGCGATCGCAGTGACCGGATCCCCACCACGCCGACGCGCCGCGACCGACCGGGTGGGCGCCGGGACCAACACCAACGTCGTGGTGTCGGGGAGTTCGCACCACCGCCACAGCGCCACCAGCCCCCGCGCCAGCAGCGTCCCGAACATCGGCGTCAGGTCGGTGCGACCGTGTTCTTTGAGTTCGAGCAGGGCCGATCGTCGAGGACCGCCGTAGGGTCCCATCGCCCACGCGCCGACCGGTAGCTCGACCCGCGGGGCGAGCCGGACGGGGTCGTCGAGCAGCGCCCGCGCGCACCGATCGCACCACCGCGTCCCACCTACCGCACACCCCGCACAGCGCAGCGGGACCACGAGATCGATTGTGGCCATTGCGGTCTGAGCGATCGCGGCGAACACCGAGCTGATGCCGCCGGGCGTTGCCGATCTGCGCTGGGTGCGTTGCATGCGACCAGCGTGCCCCACCCCACCCTCGTCCGAGTCGCCACAGCGCATACGACCGGCGGTACTCCACAGCTCGGCCACCGACGCGTCGAGCTGTGGACAGTACGCGAGCAGAAGACCCCGAACAGGTGCCCCATCCTCGGCGACCCGGCAGCTCAGGTGCTCAGGTGCTCAGGTGCTCAGGGCAGGACGGGTATCGCAGCCGAACCCATCGTCGCGCCGACTTCGTTCCAGTACTGGTCGGGCTCGCCGTTGGTTCTGCCCAACCGCAGGATGCCTCGGCTGTCGGCGACGTAGATGTTGCTCTTGTCGCCCACCACCGCTCGCACCGGCGGGGTGAGGTTGCCGCTGAGCAGACCGACCGCAGGCGTGCCGTCGATGTTCACCTGCAGGATCGGGGTGTCGGCGACGTCACGGGCGATCACCAACGAGTCCGCCGAGATCCAATCCACCGACACTGTTCGCCCGCTGAGTCCGACCGCAGCCTCACGCACTGAAGAGACCAGCTCGCTGCCCTCGGCGTCGGTGCTCAGGGTGCCCACCAGCGCCGTGCCGTCTACGATCGCCGCGATCCGGGCGCCATCAGGTGACACGCGGAACTCGGTGAGCACACCGCGACTGGTCAGCGGGCCGGCATCGACCCGGGCCGGCGCCTGTGGTGCGCCGGTCGCATCGCGCGCCCAGCGCAACACCTGACCGTCGACCACGGCCCACACCGTCATCCGATCTGCCGCCAACGAGGGTCGCGTGATCGACAGACCGGTGGCTGCGGTGACCAGCGGACCGCCGTAGAGACCGATCTGCAGCGTCAACCTCGGATCCGGCAGCGGCGCCGCCACCACCGCCGCGATCCGCGCCGAGGAGTCGGTGGAGATGTCGGCCGAGCGGACGGTGGTGGCCGAGCCGAGTGGCCCGGGAATCGGGCGCAGCGTGTCGCCGTCGACCACCACCAACGAGCCGTCCCGGATGGCGTGCAGGTCCAACGAGGTGGTCGCGTCCGCCTCGGGGTCCAGCGACTCCACGTCGCCTGACCGCCATCCACTGGCGTACCGATCGATCAGTGGGCTCCCGTCGGACTCGATCAGGTAGGGCCCGCCGATGTCGGCGTAGGTCAAGGTCCACACGATCTGCGCGGCCAGCAACGTGCGGTCACGTTCGGACAGCGAGCTGATCCCGGTGAACTGTATCCGCACTCCACCGGAGGCCACATCAGTGATGGACCCGCGCAGCGCTGCGGTGTCAGGGAAAGCCGAGCGCACCGCCCCGGCCAGATCCGACGACGGGCCCGAGACCAGCAGATCGACCAGCTGATCGGAGTGGTCGCCCGACGAGACGAACACCCACCGCGGATCGGGCACCAGCCGGTCGCTGGCCCGCGCCGGGAAGTACAGCGATCGGGCCCGATAGCTGGTGGTGAACTGGGTGCGGTCGATCAACGTTCCGCTGGGCAACGGACTGCTGATCCGCCACTGCCCGTTGACGTTCTCCACCGTCACCGCGATCTCGATGCGCCCGGCCGAGGGCACCAGCTCCCCGTTGGGCTGCAGCGCGCCGGTGGTCTCGGCGATGATCCGCGCCGAGAGCATGGTGTCGGTGCGGGCGTCTCCGAGCACCGAGATCTGCTCGAGGATCATCGCCGACCCGCGATCATCCCAGCGATCGGAGGCCTCGCGGGTGAGGTACTGGCGGGCGGCGAGGTGCCCGGAGGTGGGGTTGGCCGATGCCTTCAAGAAGTCGCGGATCAACGATTCCGGGTCCATGCCCGCGCGCGGCGAGGGAACGCTGGCCGTCGGGGTACGTCGCTCCAGGGTGCCGATGGGTTGTGGGCTCGACGAGTCGGGGATGGACACGCATCCGGTGAGGACGGCGGCCAGCGCGAGAACCAGCGCCAGCGGAGCCAACCACCGCGATGGCGCGCTCACTCGTCCACCGCCTGAGCCGACATCTTGAGCGGCAGCGGACTGCCCAGCACCTTGTGCCCGCGCACCAACGGCAGGGTCAGGCGGAAGATCGCACCCTTGCCCGGTTCACCCGATGCCTCCAGGCGACCGTTGTGCAGGCGTGCGTCTTCGATGCTGATGGCCAAGCCCAGACCCGTTCCACCCGAACGCCGGAACCGCGACGGGTCCGACCGCCAGAACCTGTTGAAGACCAGCTTCTCTTCCCCGGGTTTGAGGCCAACCCCCCGGTCGCGCACGGTGATGGCCACCGCGTCGCCGTCCGAACGCATGGTGAGGGTGACCGGTTTCTGCTCACCGTGATCGATGGCGTTGGCCAACAGGTTGCGCAGGATGCGCTCCACCCGGCGGGGATCGATGTCGGCGATCACCGGTTCGGCGGGCAGATTCACCTCCAGGGTCGTGTCGGTGTCGTCGGCGAGATGTCGCACCGTGGCCAACGCGGCCTCGATCGGCACGGTGAGATCGAGCTTCTCGGTGGACAATTCGGCCACCCCCGCGTCGTGCCGCGAGATCTCCAACAGTTCACCGAGCAGGGTCTCGAACCGGTCGAGTTCCTTGTCCAACAGTTCGACCGAACGCTTGCGCATCGGATCGAGTTCGTCGCGTCTCTCGTAGAGCACGTCGGCGGCCATCCGCACCGTGGTCAACGGTGTGCGCAGTTCGTGGCTGACGTCGGAGGTGAACTGTCGCTGCAGACCCCCGAACTCCTCGAGCTGACTGATCTGTTTGGACAGGCTCTCGGCCATGTCGTTGAACGACATCGCCAGCCGCGCCATGTCGTCCTCGCCACGCACGGGCATGCGTTCCTTGAGTCGACCGTCGGCGAACCGCACGGCGATGCGTGCCGCCGACCGCACCGGGATCACCACCTGCCTGGACACCAGCAGCGAGATGGCCGCGAGCAGACCGAGCAGGACCAGACCGCCGGTGAACAAGATGCCGCGAACCAGCGACAGGGTGTTCTCCTCGCTGGAGAGTGGGAAAACCAGATACAGCTGCAGGTCGCTCACACCCGCCGACGTCGGTGTGCCGATCACCAACACCGGGGTCCGCGTTCCCGAGTCGTTGGTGATCGAGCTGTATTGATACGCGATCCGACCCCCATCGACCGTGCGGCGCAGCGTGGCGGGGATCTCGCTGATCGGCCCCACCGACGCCGTCTCCTGCGGGCCGCCGGCGGGCACCACCAGCACGGTGTCGAAGGTGCCGACGACACCGGAGGCATTCGCATCGACATCACGATCGGTCAGGATCGACCGGGTCTGGCGCAGCCGGTTGGTGATCGAGGCGCTGGTGTCACCCCCGACGAGGTCGCGCTCGACTGCCACCCGCGCTCGATCGACCACCTCGGTGGCCGCGCGAAGTTTGAGGTCCAACAGTCGATCGGTGATCTGGCTGCTCAACACGAACCCGAGGATCAACAGGACCATCAACGAGAGCACCAGAGTGGACACGACGACTCGCAACTGCAGCGAACGACGCCACACACGACCGAGGAACCGCCCCGCCGCGGAGAGCCGACGGAGGATGCGTGGGTGGGCCGGATTGATTCGTCTCCGAGAACGACCGATCACGGCGGGCCGGCCTTGTAGCCGACCCCCCTCACCGTCAACACGACTTCAGGGTTCTCGGGATCGGTCTCCACCTTCGCGCGCAGTCGCTGAACGTGCACGTTGACCAGGCGGGTGTCGGCGGGATGGCGATACCCCCAGACCTGCTCCAGCAGGACGTCGCGGGTGAAGACCTGCCGCGGCTTGCGGGCCAACGCCACCAAAAGGTCGAACTCCAACGGCGTCAACGAGATCGCGGCACCGTCACGGGTCACCTTGTGAGCGGGCACGTCGATCTCGATGGGCCCGATCGAGAGCAACTCGGCGGGCTCGTCGTCAGTGCGGCGTAGACGCGCGCGCACCCGGGCCACGAGTTCCTTGGGTTTGAACGGCTTCACCATGTAGTCGTCGGCACCGGACTCGAGACCGAGCACGATGTCGACGGTGTCGCTCTTGGCGGTCAGCATCACGATCGGCACTCCGGAGTCGGCGCGCAGCACCCGGCAAACGTCGATCCCGTTCATCCCGGGCAGCATGAGATCGAGCAGGACGAGGTCGGGTCTGATTTCCCGCACCGCCCCGAGCGCTTGAGTTCCGTCGCCGACGACGAAGGGTTCGAAACCCTCACCTCGCAAGACGATGGTGAGCATCTCGGCCAGAGCGGCGTCGTCGTCGACGACAAGAATTCTGGGCTTCATGGGCTACATGGTGACATCGAGTCGCCACCGGCGCCAACGCCACGCCGCAGCGTCGGTGTTGTCGAGACCCGGTGGGCTGCCCGCTCGCCGAACTCAGGGCCACCGCCGCACAGGGGTCGCCGATAACATCAGCGGCGTGGGTGAACTCATCGCGGTGGAGGGGCTCGACGGCGCCGGGAAACGAACCTTGGTCGACGCCTTGACCCGACGGTGGCAGGCGCGCGGTGCGCGGGTGTCGACGCTGGCCTTCCCTCGCTACGGCCAGTCGATCCATGCCGACATCGCCGCCGAGGCCCTACGCGGAGGGCATGGCGACCTCACCGACAGCGTGTACGCGATGGCCATGTTGTTCGCCCTCGACCGACGCGCGGCCATCGGTGCCATCGAGTCTGCGCTCACCGGGTGTGACGTCGTGCTGCTCGATCGCTACGTCGCCTCCAACGCCGCCTATTCTGCGGCCCGGATGCATCAGGATGCCGACGGCGCGGTGACGCGGTGGGTGGGTGAGCTCGAGTTCGGCCGGTTCGGCCTGCCGATACCCGATCATCACGTGTTCGTCGACGTCTCCCCTGCGGTCGCCATCGACCGAGCTCGCGCCCGAGCCGACTCCGACACCTCCCGCGCGCGCGACGCCTACGAGCGCGACACTGGGCTACAGGACCGCACCGACGGCGTGTATCGCCAGCTGGCGCAGGCGAACTGGTACTCGCCCTGGGTCCTGCTGGACACCGCCAGCGCCATTGATGTCGCCGACCGCCTACTGGGGTGACAGCGGGCCGAGGACACCGGGGGTACGGACAGCCAAACGCCGCCCGGGGACGGGAAGTCCCCGGGCGGCGTTCGGTGGTCAGGGCCGCTCAGTACCGGATCGGCGATCAGTACCTGTAGTGCTCGGGCTTGTAGGGGCCCTCGACGTCGACGTTGATGTACTCGGCCTGCTCCTTGGTGAGCTTGGTCAAGGTGCCACCGAGCGCTTCGACGTGGATCTTGGCGACCTTCTCGTCGAGGTGCTTGGGCAGGCGGTAGACCTCGTTGTCGTACTCGTCGTTCTTGGTCCACACCTCGATCTGGGCGATGACCTGGTTGGAGAAGCTGTTGCTCATCACGAACGACGGGTGGCCGGTGGCGTTGCCGAGGTTGAGCAGACGACCTTCCGAGAGCACGATGATCGACTTGCCGCTGTCGAAGATCCACTGGTCGACCTGCGGCTTGACGACGACTCGCTTGGCCCCGGAGCTCTCCAGCCCAGCCATGTCGATCTCGTTGTCGAAGTGGCCGATGTTGCCCAGGATGGCGAAGTTCTTCATCTGCTTCATGTGGTCGAGCGTGATGATGTCCTTGTTGCCGGTCGAGGTGATGACGATGTCGGCGTCGGCGATGGCCTGCTCGACGGTGACCACGTCGAACCCGTCCATCAGCGCCTGCAGGGCGTTGATCGGGTCGATCTCGGTGACCTGCACGCGCGCGCCCTGTCCGGCGAGGGACTCCGCGCAGCCCTTGCCCACATCGCCGTAGCCGGTGATGAGCACCTTCTTGCCACCGATGAGGACGTCGGTGGCGCGGTTGATGCCGTCGATCAGCGAGTGGCGGGTGCCGTACTTGTTGTCGAACTTGCTCTTGGTGACCGAGTCGTTGACGTTGATGGCCGGGAAGGCCAGCTCACCGGCGGCGGCGAACTGGTAGAGGCGCAGCACACCGGTGGTGGTCTCCTCGGTGACACCCTTGACCGACTCGGCGATGGTGGTCCACTTGGACTTGTCGGTCTCGAAGCGCTCACGCAGCACGCCGAGGAAGATCTTGTACTCGGCGGAGTCGTTGTCATCGGCGGGCGGCACGACGCCGGCCTTCTCGAACTGGGCACCACGCAGCACCATCATGGTGGCGTCACCGCCGTCGTCGAGGATCATGTTGCAGGGCTCGCCCGGCCAGGTGAGCATCTGCTCGGCACACCACCAGTACTCCTCCAGGCTCTCGCCCTTCCAGGCGAAGACCGGGACGCCCTTGGGCTCCTCCGGGGTGCCGTGCGGACCCACGACGACCGCGGCCGCAGAGTGGTCCTGGGTCGAGAAGATGTTGCACGAGGCCCAACGGACCTCGGCTCCCAGCGCGGTCAGCGTTTCGATGAGCACCGCGGTCTGGGTGGTCATGTGCAGCGATCCCGAGATCCGGGCGCCCTTGAGCGGGGCCACCTCGGAGTACTCCCGACGCAGCGCCATGAGACCCGGCATCTCATGCTCGGCCAGCTCGATCTCTTTGCGGCCGTAGGCGGCGAGCGAGAGGTCTGCCACCTTGTAGTCGATCCCGTTGAGAACGTCTGGGGTGAGGCCCGCCTGCACCGATGTCATTGATAACTCCTGGTTGCCGAATCGATACCCGAACGGGATCGAGAATGTGTCGATGAACAGGCTAACCAATGCAGCCTGGAACCGCGAAGCCGCGGGTGATCGCTCGGGCGCGCTGTGACCTGCGGGTGCGACGTCACACCATGCGCACCGGCCTGCTTGTCACCCCGACGTGGGCCGGGCGGCCGACAGCAGGACCGGGGCGAAGATGCCGGCCAGGTCGTCGGCGACGTCGCGGTCGCCCTCGGGCGGCATCGCGATGTAGCTCAACGCCATTCGCGAGATGGCGCGACCCACCCGCTGGGCGTCGGTGTACTCCAACGCCAGCCAGCTCTGCTGCAGCATCGAGGCGAGGCGTTCGCTGGCGCGCGTGATGAGCGGCGCAGCGTCGGTGGTGATCAGCTTGAGCAGATCCGGAGCGGCATCGCCGGAGAGCAACGATTGGACCAGCGGGTCGCCGGCCGAGGTGAGGAAGAATCCACCGAATCCGTCGCGCAGCGCCTGATGTACGTGCCCGATGTTGTCGGCGATGGCCTCGGAGACCACTCCGACGAACTCGTCGGTCAGTCGTACCGCGTAGGCCTGGGCCAGTCCGGCCCGCGAACCGAACTCGTTGTACACGGTCTGACGGCTGACCCCGGCGGCGGTGGCCACATCGGTCATCGTCACCGACGACCAGGGACGGCCGACCAACAGTTCCCGCACCCCGTCGAGCAGCGACGCCCGCAGCATCGCCTTGGACGCCTGCGCGTAGCCGCCGCGACCAGCCGACCCCCGGCGTGGCGCGGTGGGGCCTGCGGCGTCGGACACCCCGATCACGCTACCGGCTCGTCTCCGCGTGGGGAGACGAGCCGGATCACGCAACCGCTGGTGCGCGCTGGTCAGGATGCCGAGAGTGCGTCGATTCGAGCCAACGCCGCGGCCCGACGGCTCGGCTCGATGTTGATCTTGGTGGCGTCACCGCCGTAGTGCTCCACCACGCGGCGGTCCATCACCTTGCGCCACAGCGGCGGGAAGTAGGCGACGGTGATCATGCTGGCGTACCCGCTGGGCAGGTTCGGCGACTCCTCGAAGCTGCGCAGCGTCTGGTAGCGCCGGGTGGGGTTGGCGTGATGGTCGCTGTGCCGCTGCAGGTGGTAGAGGAAGATGTTGGTCACGATGTGATCGGAGTTCCACGAGTGCTGCGGGGTGGTGCGCTCGTACTTGCCGTTCTCGCGCTTGGCGCGCAACAGCCCGTAGTGCTCGAGGTAGTTGACGGTCTCCAGCAGCGAGAAGCCGTAGATCGCCTGAATGATCAGAAACGGCAGCACACCCCAGCCGAACACCGCAGTCAGGACCGCGAACAGCGCGATGGACATCACCCACGAGTTGAGGACGTCGTTGCTGGGGTGGAAGAACGACCGCTCCAGACGCTTCATCCGGCTGCGCTCGAGTTCGACCGACGACCGCAGGCTGCCCCACACGCTGCGTGGCAGGAACCGCCAGAACGACTCACCGAAACGCGAGCTGGCCGGGTCCTCCGGCGTGGCGACACGCACGTGGTGACCGCGGTTGTGCTCGACGTAGAAGTGGCCGTAGAAGGTCTGCGCGAGGGTGATCTTGGACAACCACCGCTCCAGGGAGTCCTTCTTGTGACCCAGCTCGTGGGCGGTGTTGATGCCGACGCCGCCCATCAGGCCGATCGAGAACGCCAGCCCGATCTTCGAGACCAGTCCCAGGCCACCGTCGATGCCCAGCCAGCTCAGATCCGACGCCGTCCACAGGTAGCAGGCCATCACCAGGCTGGCGATCTGGAACGGGATGAAGGCGTAGGTGCAGTAGCGGTAGTACTTGTCGTTCTCCAGTGCCTCCATGACCTCCTCGGGCGGGTTCTCGCCGTCGGGTCCGAAGAAGCGATCGAGCACCGGCAAGATGCCGAAGATCAGGATCGGACCGATCCACCAGAACACCGGGGAGATGGCGTCGAGCCCGACGGCGTTGAATCCGGCGACCAGACCGATGGCCAAGAACACCGCAGTCGGGGCGACCAGGCCGAACAGCCACAGATGGCGTTTGCGGTCGTGCCACTCCTCCACCGGCACAGGGGTCCGTTCATGCGTCTGACTGCTCATGGCCACTCCTTCGTCGTTGATCAGTGTCCTACGTCACCGCTTTCCTTGACAATATCCGATGACACGTCGAAAAGCTATACAAATCTCGTGGAATGTAAATCAACCAGCGATGTCACATTCGTGACCTGGTCGAACACGAGGACCCGACAGACGACAGCGACCGCCCGCAGCGGCTGCTGCGGACGGTCGGGGTCGGGTCGGTGCGTACGGGTGGCAGGCGGGACGGACCCGATGATCAGGTTGCGGCGGCGCCGGCGCGGTCGATGTCGGGTTCGAGATAGATGATCCGCGCGGCCGGCACCGCATCGCGGATGCGCGCCTCGGCGGCGTCGATGGTCTCGGCGATCTCGATGGCCGTGGCACCCGGCCGCGCGGCGAACTTGGCCGCCACCAACAGCTCGTCGGGTCCTAGGTACTGCGTCCGCATGTGGATGACCCGTTGCACACCCTGCTGCTCGAGGGCCGCGAGCAGGTGCGCCTCCTCGGTCTCGGTGGCGCCCTCGCCGATCAACAGGCTCTGCATCTCCACGATGAGCACCACCGCGATCACACCGAGCAGGACACCGATGGCCACCGTGCCCACCCCGTCCCACACCGGATCACCGGTGATGACCGTCATCCCCACCCCGAACAGCGCGAAGACCAAGCCGATCAGCGCGCCGGTGTCCTCGAGCAACACCACCGGCAGCTCGGGGTTGCGGGAGTTGCGGATGAACCGCCACCACGACGCCCGCCCCTTGAGAGGCCGCGACTCGCGCATCGCCGTGGCGAAGCTGTAGGACTCCAGGGCGATGGCGACGCCGAGGATGACCAGCGCCACGACCGGCGCATCGAGGTCCTCAGGGTGCTCAATCTTGTGGATGCCCTCGTAGATGGCGAACAGCGAACCCAGCGTGAACAGCACCAGGGCGACGACGAACGAGTAGAAGTAGCGACTTCGTCCGAAGCCGAACGGATGCAACTTGGTCGCCGCTTTCGCGGCCTGGCGTTGCCCGATCAGCAACAGACCCTGATTCGAGGTGTCGGCCACCGAGTGCACCGCCTCGGCCAGCATCGACGACGAACCGGTGATGGCGAACCCGACGAACTTCGCCGCCGCGATCCCCGCGTTGGCGGCCAGCGCCGCGAGAATGGCCTTCTTGGAACCCTCGGTCGACATCTTCGCCTCTCGTCGGGCGACGATCGCCGCCTCGCCATCAGTGGGTGCGACTGGCCACGCGCCCGCCAGATTCGCGATGGAACACTAGCGCGGCGCCCTCGACCCGACTCCCACCCAGGTGAAAAGCTCAGCTCAGGAGACCTTTCGCACACGTAACACAGCCGCACTGCTGTGCGATAGTAAACTGACGTTGCCCGGCTGAAAGTCGACCATCGACGCGGCGTCTTGCCGTGCCGGGCGGGGGACGAGCGGATCGAACCAGATCTGCCACCACGAGGTCCTATTCTCGGGGTGACCAATTGATGTGTCAGGGGATTGCCAACCGTGAGCTACGACAACAAGAGTGCGCCGACCACGCCGCCGTGGCTGCAAGGTGCCGCCATCGGCGACGAGCCGTCGCCGGCCGAGAACGGGGGCAAGCACGGGTCGAGCGCACCGCAGGCGCCGGCCTACGATCCTCTGGCAGACGACGCATCAGCACCGTCCTGGTTGCCCGAAAGCGCTGCACCCGCGCCCGCAGACACCTCCGATCCGTCCCGCTGGATTCCCACCGGGGGGCAAGCCGAAAGGGCTGACGCGATGCCCGAGTCCCCGTCCGACGAACGCCCCGAACCCGCAGGCGGCGCGCCGACCCCGCCGCCCCCCGGCCCACCGGTGACACATCAGCCACCGCCGTGGATGACGTCTGGCGACCAGGACGGCCCCGGTGCACCCTCGGCACCGGCGGACGGCGCGCCCTCGTTCACCTCCGGTCCGCCGCCGCAGTTCGGTCCCCGGACCGATGGCCCCAACGCCCAGTTCATGAATCAGGGTCCCGGTGATCGTCCGCCCTTCGATCAGCGCCCGAACACCGGCGGATTCGCGTCCCCCACCTCGGGCCAGTTCGGTGCACCAGGACCACAGACACCGGGTCCGCAGGCGCCCGGACCCCAGACATCCGGACCCCAGACATCCGGACCCCAGGCACCCGGACCCCAGGCGCCGGGTCCGCACGCACCCGGACCCCAGACACCCGGTCCACACGCCCCCGGACCGCAGGGCGGCGGGTTCACCGGCCCACCTCCCAACGATTTCGCCGGCCCACCGGCCGGTTTCGCCCCACCACCGCCCGGGTACGACAACGGTCCGGGCCCCGGTGCCGGACCCGGCGCGCCCTCGGGGCCTCCGATGGGACCCCCCATCAGCCCGATGTCGGATCCTTTCGCCGCGCCCGGCCCACAGTTCGGTGCCCCGGACATGGGCGGCGTCCCCGGTGCATCGCCGGGATCGCTCGACGAGGTGGCGTTGCTGCGCAAGGCGCGCCGCGCACCGCACAGCGGGTGGCGTCGCGCAGTGCACAAGATCTCGGCCGGCGCCATCAACCCTGGCGACTCCCCCGACGACATCTACTACCAGCAGCTCGTCGAGCGGGTGAATCGCCCGGTGCGCGGGGATTACCGCATCGCGGTGCTCTCGCTCAAGGGCGGCGTGGGAAAGACCACCACCACCGTCGGACTCGGCTCGGTGTTCGCATCGCTGCGCGGTGACCGCGTGATCGCTGTCGACGCCAACCCCGATCTGGGCACCCTGGCCCAGCGGGTTCCCCAGCAGACTCGCTCCACCGTGCGCGATCTGCTCGCCGACACCTCGATCTACCGGTACTCCGACGTGCGAGCGCATACCTCACAGGCACCAAGCCGCCTGGAAGTGCTTGCCTCCGAACGGGATCCAGCGGTAGCCGAGGCTTTCAGCGATGAGGACTACCGCGGCGTGATGCGGGTGCTGCAGCGTTTCTACAACATCATCATCACCGATTGCGGCACCGGACTGAGCCATTCGGCGATGAACGGTGTGCTCGACCTGGCCAACGCGCTGATCTTGGTGAGCTCGCCGGCCATCGACGGCGCGCGCAGCGCCGGCGCCACGCTGGACTGGTTGCAGGCGCACGGCTACGGCCACCTGGTGAGCCGGGCCGTGGTGGTGCTCAGCTCATCGCGTTCAGGCGCCTCGACCATCGACACCCAACAGCTCAGCCAGCACTTCCTCACTCGCTGCCGCGCGGTGCAGATGGTGCCGTTCGACGATCACCTGGCCGAGGGCGCCGAGGTCGATCTGGAACTGCTGTCCAAGCAGGCGCACCGCGCACTGGTCGAGCTCGCCGCCGTCGTCGCCGACGACTTCTCGGGCACCACCATGCGCCGCAACGACCCGTTCATGGGCTGAGCGCACCCACCTGATCCCGCTCGGCGCGATCGACTGAGCGCACCACACCGGTTGGATCGCAACCGATCTCAGGCGTCAGATCCTCTCAGTCGCTCAGATCTGCGTCCGCACTGCGAGCTGCGCCGAGCGAGTGCACGCGGCTACCGGTCTCGGCGATGTCTGCGCTGATCGTGGGCTCGCGGTCGGCGCCACGGGCGCGCCGACGGGCCAGACCACGGCGCAGCAGGTGGACACCCAGGGGCACCACGACGGTGGCCACCGAGGCCATGATCATGATGTCGATGTTGTCTGCGATCAGCGGGACGCCGCCCAGAAAGTAACCGAGCACGATGATCCCCGCGCCCCACACCACGCTGCCCAGGATGGAGAAGATCGTGAAGTCGCGATGCCGCATGCCGGTGAAGCCGGCCAGCAACGGCACCAGGGTGCGTACCACGCCGATGAATCGGCCGAAGAACACCGTCAGCGGGCCGTACCGCTCGAAGAACGCGTGGGTACGTGCCACCGGCTCGGCACCGATGAACCGCATCAGCCGACCCTGCATCACACCGACACCCAACTTGCGGCCGATGAAGTACCCGAGCTGGTCGCCCAACGCCGCCGAGATCGGCACCAACAGACACGGCACCCACAACGGCGCGTACGGATCGGGTTGGGCGGCAAGGATGCCCGCGGTGAACAACAACGAATCACCGGGGAAGAGGAACCCGATGAGCAGGCCGGTCTCGATGAAGATCAACACACACAGCCCGACCAGCCCACCCGACGCCATGAACGAACTCACGTCGAACGGATTCACGTCTCCGACGATACGCACGCACCGCGCCGGGTCACGGGCCGTGAGCAGCGTTCATCGACTCCTCGATGAGCGTTCATCGATCCGTCATCGGCGCGGTCGACGTGGCCGGTTGCGTGGCGGCTGGGCTGCAGCTGCGGTTTACTCAGGGGACACCGCTTGTCCACCGTTGGGCGCGCCATGATCCTCAGGAGGGGCCCGATGACGAAGTCGATGGCTCTGCGGTCAGTGCCGACCAACAGCGCGCGGGTGCAATATCGGACGATCCACGGCTACCGGCGCGCGTTCCGGATGGCGGGCTCAGGCCCGGCGCTGTTGCTCATCCACGGCATCGGGGACAACTCGTCGAGCTGGAGCGAGGTCATCGACCTGCTCTCCCCCCACTTCACCGTCATCGCACCAGATCTGTTGGGCCACGGCCTCTCCGACAAACCACGCGCAGACTACTCAGTCGCCGCCTATGCCAACGGAATGCGAGATCTGTTGTCGGTACTGGGGATTCGTCGAGTCACGGTGATCGGCCACTCTCTGGGCGGCGGGGTCGCCATGCAGTTCTGCTACCAGTTCCCCGAGTACGTCGAACGCCTTGCGTTGGTCGCCGCCGGTGGGGTCACCAAAGACGTCAATCCGGTACTGCGGCTGCTGGCGATGCCCGGTTTCAGTCAGGTGCTCGCCGGGCTTCGGGTTCCCGGTGTGTTACCCGCAGGCGAGCGGGCCGCCCGCTACACCACCGCCCTGGCTCGAGCCACCAGAGCCGACCGACTGGCCGGACCGATCGGCCTGCGCGCGGTGATGCACGAGATGCCCGAGATCGGCCGCATCGTCAGCGGTTTGGCCGACCCCACCGCCCATTCGGCGTTCATCCGGACCCTGCGCGCGGTGGTCGACTGGCGCGGCCAGGTGGTCACCATGCTCGACCGCAGCTACCTCACCGCACGGCTTCCGGTTCAGGTCATCTGGGGCACCAGGGACACCGTGATCCCCTACGACCATGCGCTGCTGGCACATTCGGCCATCCCGCATTCGCTGCTGGAGACCTTCGACGACGCCGGCCACTTTCCACACCACGACGACCCGACCCGGTTCGTCACGGTCATCGAATCGTTCATCGCCTCGACGGTGCCACTGGTGCACGATCCGCACGAATGGTCCCGGATGCTGGGCCAGGGTGCGATCGCGGCCGACCTCAGTGGCGACCACGACGTGCAGGCCGCAGTTCTCGACGCAATGGCCGACGAGCGCAGCGCCACCTGAACCGACCCGCGCCCCGGCTGAACCGACCGCCGTCCCGAGCCGCACCGTTGTGCGAGAATCCCCGGCATGACCGACTCACAGCCCGACGACGCGCGCGTCAACCTGGACAAGCCGACCGGCCCCGCCGTGCCTCCCGCTGCCGCACCGCCTGGAGACGCACCACCTGTTCCGCCCACCGCCCCGGGCCCAGTTCCCCCGCCCGGTTACGGTCCGCCGCCGGGAGCATTCCCGCCCCCGGTCACCCACAGGCACAGTCCGCCGCCGGTCCGGCAGTGCTGGTCAGCATCGGCGACATCATCTGCACCCAGACCGAGGTCATCACGCCGTCGGGCACCATCCCGATCGCGGGCAGTCAATGGTGGGTCAGCGACATGTCCTCCACCACGGAGGCGATCTCCACCACCGGCATCGTCCTGACCGTGGTGCTGTTCTTCTTCATCTGCCTGTTCAGCCTGCTGTTCCTACTGCTGAAGGAAACCAAGACCAGCGGCTACCTCCAGGTGACCGTCAGCGGCAACGGGGTGACCCACGTGACCACGATCCCGGCTCTCACGTCGTTCACCGCCGCGGACATCCATGGTCGCGTGGCCTACGCCCGTAACCTCGCGGCCCAGTCCTGACCCATCCCGGTCCGGTAAGGCAGCACGACGTCAGTCGCCGCAGCAGCGGTCGACGCTACGGCTGGCGCGGGTGGCGAGATTGCGCGCCGCCAACTCGTCGTCGTCGGGGTAGTCGACCCGCTGCAGACACAGTCCATGAGCGGGTGCGACAGTGATCGCGCTGGACCGTTGCCTGGTCTGCAACAACTCGGCACACCAACCCACCTGTCGGCGACCCTGTCCCACCGCCAGCACCGCGCCGACCAGTGAGCGCACCATCGACCAGCAGAACGCGTCGGCGCTGACGTGCGCGATCAGCAGGTCCCCGTCGCGTTCCCAGTCGTAGCGTTGTAGCTCGCGCACCGTGGTCGCACCCTCCCGGCGCTTACAGAACGCAGCGAAGTCGTGCAGGCCCACCAGAGTCTGCGACGCTGCCTGCATGGCCGCCAGGTCGACCGGCTTGGACCACGGCACCACGTCGCGGGCCCGCAGCGGATCGGCCCCGTGCGCGGCGGTGGTCAGCCGGTACACGTAGTGCCGCCGCAGCGCCGAGAACCGGGCGTCGAACGCAGCTGGGACGGCCGCGACCCGAAGCACCCGAACGTCGGTGGGCAGGAACCGGGCAAGGCGTCGAACCAGGTCCGCGGGTTGGCGATGGCGTCCACGCGGGTCGATGCGGTGCATCACGGTCACCGGTACATCGACGTGGGCCACCTGACCGGTGGCGTGCACGCCGGCGTCGGTGCGTCCGGCCACGGTCAGCTGCACCGCCACCCCGAAGATCGCCGTCAGTCGGTCCTCGATGACGCCGCAGACCGTGCGTTGATCACGTTGGCGCGCCCAACCGGCGAAATCGGTTCCGTCGTAGGCGATGTCGAGTCGCAAACGAACGAACCCGCCGTCGACATGGTCGGCGGCGGGCTCGTCTGCGGTCATCTCGCTCAGTCGTCAGATCCCTGCTGCGACTTGGGCAGCGAGTATCCGGCGGCCTCGGCGTCGGCCTCGGTCGCGAACCAGATCTCGGCGACGGTCGAGTCGTAGAACCGGGTGCCGGGACGGTGGTACAGCTTGGAGCTCTCGTTGCCCTTGATGGGGAAACCCTCGGGCTGGGAGCCGTCCTCGAGCGGGGCGTGGCTGCCCGCCGGGGCATCGCCGCCGGCGGCTGCGGTCTCGGTCGCCGGAGCAGCGGTCTCGGTCGCGGCGGTCTCGGCCACGGCGTCGGTGGTAGCCGCCTCATCGGCATCAGATGCCTCGGTGACCGCCGGCTTCTCGGCCGCCTTCTTCGATGCGGCGACACGAGTGGCGCGGCTGGCCTCACTGGACGCCGTCGACCCCTTGACCAGCTCGATCACCGCCATGGGGGCGTTGTCGCCCTTGCGCGGCAGCGTCTTGATGATGCGGGTGTAGCCGCCCTCACGCTCGGCGAACGACGGACCGATCTCGGCGAACAGCTTGTGGACGATGTCCTTGTCGCGGATGTCCTTGAGCACCTCACGGCGGTGGGCGAGGTTGCCCGCCTTGGCGTGGGTGATCAGCTTCTCCGCGTACGGGCGCAGTCGCTTGGCCTTGGCCTCGGTGGTGGTGATCCGCTCGTGCTCGAACAGCGAGGTGGCGAGATTCGCCAGGATCGCCTTCTGATGCGACGCCGAACCGCCGAGGCGGGCACCCTTGGTGGGCTTGGGCATTGGTTTCTCCTGTAAGAGCTCACGGCCTCTCGGCCGGGAGAGAAAGGGTGGTTAGAGCTGCTCGGTTTCTGCGTAGTCCTCGCCGGCGTCGTGGTCGCCGAGCGTGGCCGGGTCGGTCCAGGTGCCGGTCGCGGCGTCGTAGCCCGCGACCTGCGAGGGATCGAAGCTGGCCGGGCTGTCCTTGAGTGCGAGGCCCAGCGTGTGCAGCTTGACCTTCACCTCGTCGATCGACTTCTGACCGAAGTTGCGGATGTCCAGGAGGTCGGACTCGGTGCGGGCCACCAGCTCGCCCACGGTGTGCACGCCTTCACGCTTGAGGCAGTTGTACGACCGCACCGTCAGCTCGAGATCCTCGATCGGCAGGCTGAACGACGCGATGTGGTCGGCCTCGGCGGGCGAGGGACCGATCTCGATGCCCTCGGCTTCGACGTTGAGCTCTCGGGCCAGCCCGAACAGCTCCACCAGCGTCTTGCCGGCCGAGGCCAGCGCATCGCGAGCGGTGATGGAGTTCTTGGTCTCCACGTCGAGAACCAGACGATCGAAGTCGGTGCGCTGCTCGACGCGGGTGGCCTCCACCTTGTAGGTCACCTTCAGCACCGGCGAGTAGATCGAGTCGACCGGGATACGGCCGATCTCGGCGCCGGAAGCCTTGTTCTGCACGGCGGGCACATAGCCGCGACCCCGCTCGACGACCAGCTCGATCTCGAGCTTGCCCTTGTCGTTCAGCGTCGCGATGTGCAGGTCCGGGTTGTGCACGGTGACACCGGCCGGGGGCACGATGTCGGCACCGGTGACCGAACCCGGACCCTGCTTGCGCACGTACATGGTGACCGGCTCATCTTCTTCCGAGCTGACCACGAGCCCCTTGAGGTTCAGGATGATGTCGGTGACGTCTTCCTTCACACCGGGGACGGTGGTGAACTCGTGCAGCACGCCGTCGATACGGATGCTGGTGACCGCTGCGCCGGGGATCGACGACAGCAGCGTGCGCCGCAGCGAGTTGCCCAAGGTGTAACCGAATCCCGGCTCGAGGGGTTCGATGACGAACTTCGACCGGTTCTCGGCGACGATCTCCTCGGAGAGTGCGGGTCGCTGTGAGATGAGCATGGGTGGTGATTCCTCCTGTGAGGGCGTCCGCTATTTGACGCCCGTTCGCGCCCAGACCGCTTGTGCGGCTGTGGCTTTGCGCAAACCCCGCCCGGTCACCCGGACGGGGATCGCTGGACTACTTCGAGTAGAACTCGACGATCAGCTGCTCGGTGAGCGGCACGTCGATCTGCGCCCGGGTGGGCAACTGGTGCACCAGGATGCGCAGGGTGGAGGGGACCACCTGCAACCAGCCGGGCACCACGCGATCGCCCTGAATCTCCTTGGCGATCTGGAACGGCACGGTCTGCAGCGACTTGGGACGCACGTCGATGATGTCGTACTGCGCGACGCGGTAGCTGGGCACGTCGACCCGCACGCCGTTGACGGTCAGATGGCCATGGGTGACCATCTGACGCGCCTGGCGCCGGGTACGGGCCAGACCGGCCCGGTAGACGACGTTGTCCAGCCGACTCTCGAGGATGGTCAGCAACTCGTCGCCGGTCTTGCCGTTGCGACGGTTGGCCTCCTCGTAGTAGCGACGGAACTGCTTCTCCATCACGCCGTAGGTGAAGCGAGCCTTCTGCTTCTCCTGCAGCTGCATCAGGTATTCGCTCTCCTTGATCCGCGCGCGACCGTGCTGGCCGGGCGGGTAGGGGCGACGTTCGAATGCCTGGTCTCCGCCGACGAGGTCGACGCGCAGGCGGCGCGACTTCTTGGTCGCGGGTCCGGTGTAACGAGCCATGGTGAGTTCCTTGCCTTCCCGCTAGACCCGACGCCGCTTGGGCGGACGGCAGCCGTTGTGCGGGGCTGGGGTGACGTCGGAGATGGTGCCCACCTCCAGGCCGGCGGCCTGCAGGGAGCGGATCGCGGTCTCGCGGCCGGAGCCGGGACCCTTCACGAACACGTCGACCTTCTTGACGCCGTGCTCCTGGGCCTTGCGGGCAGCGTTCTCCGCGGCGAGCTGCGCGGCGAACGGGGTGCTCTTACGCGAACCCTTGAAGCCGACGTGACCTGAAGACGCCCACGAGATGACGTTGCCGGCCGGATCGGTGATCGAGACGATCGTGTTGTTGAACGTGGACTTGATGTGCGCAGCGCCGAGCGGGACGTTCTTCTTCTCGCGACGACGCGTGCCCTTCTTGGGGCCCGCACTACGTGACTTGGGGGGCATGGATTACTTCTTCTTCCCGGCGATGGTCTTCTTGGGGCCCTTACGAGTGCGGGCGTTGGTCTTGGTGCGCTGTCCACGGACCGGCAGGCCACGGCGGTGCCGCAGCCCCTGGTAGCAGCCGATCTCGATCTTGCGACGGATGTCGCCCTGCACCTCGCGACGCAGGTCACCCTCGACCTTCACCGAGGCTTCGATGTACTCCCGAAGCTTGGCGACGTCGGCGTCGGTCAGGTCCTTGGCGCGCAGATCGGGGCTGATCCCGGTCGCGGCGAGGATCTCCTTGGAGGTGGTACGACCCACCCCGTAGATGTAGGTCAGTGCGATCTCCAAGCGCTTCTCGCGCGGGAGATCGACACCAGAAACACGTGCCATCTGGCATTCCCTTTTCGTTTCGAAGGTCTGCTCCCAGTCCGTCCCCGAGTGGATACCTCTTGGTTGGGGCTCCGGCCTTCGTCCGGAGGTGGGCGTGATCGCGTGTGATCACGCTGGTGCTGGAAGTTTCATGGGTGAAGCTTCACGACGATGTTCAGTTGTGTCTCAAGCGATCTGATGTGGTGCAGATCAGCCCTGGCGCTGCTTGTGGCGCAGGTTCTGGCAGATCACCATGACCCGTCCGTTACGGCGGATCACCTTGCACTTCTCGCAGATCGGCTTGACGCTCGGGTTGACCTTCACGTCAGTGCCTCTCGGTGGTTGGGTGCCTTGGACATGCGAGAGCGTGTCGTCGGCGTGGTGGTGCTCACCCGGATCGCCACGGCGGCCGGGAAAGTCGCTACTTGTACCGGTAGACGATGCGACCGCGGGCCAGGTCATAGGGCGAAAGCTCCACGACCACGCGGTCTTCGGGCAGGATGCGGATGTAGTGCTGCCGCATCTTGCCGCTGATGTGCGCGAGGACCTTGTGCCCGTTCTCCAGCTCAATGCGGAACATCGCATTGGGCAGGGGTTCGACCACACGACCCTCGACCTCGATGGCGCCGTCCTTCTTGGCCATGTCCTCCACAATCTCGTCCCCGCGCGAGCGCGACGACGTTCGTCTACCGTGTCGGTACGCTGATCGTCGCGCCCGGACGTCCACCGCGCATGCGAGCGCAACGGATCCCGGTGCGACAGCGCACCAGCGGTTCAGTCTACGCGCCACCTGACCAGGTGACCAAATCCCTGCTCACAGCCCACGTGGGCCTCCGGCGACGGGCGCCAGCACCTGCCCCGGGACGTGACCTCAGATCACACCGGCGGCAGCTGCAGATCACACCGGCGGCAGCTGCCGCAGCACCCCGACGATGTCGGCGGTACCGAGCACCTGCAGGCACACGTGGTCGGCGCCGGCGGCCAGGTGCTCGTCGACCGCAGCCCGGATGGCAGGGCCGTCGCCGTGAGCGACCAACGCGTCGATCAGATCATCGCTGCCGTCGTCGGCGATGTCGACGTCGGTGTAACCCAGTCGCTTGAGGTTGTTGATGTAGTTGGTCAGCTTCAGATACGGGGTGGCCACCGGTGGGCGGCCGATCTCGCGGGCAGCGACCGGGTCGGTGTCGAGCACGATCTTGTGTTCGGGGGCGAGGAACGCATCTGGGCCCATCGTCTCGCGCGCGATCCGCGTGTGGGCCGGGGTGGTCAGGTAGGGGTGCGCACCCAGCGACCGGTCGGCGGCCAGCCGCAGCATCTTGGGCCCCAGCGCGGCCAGCACCCGGCGATCGGCCGGCACACCGTGGGCGTCGAGCCCGTCGAGGTAGCTGACCATCGACTCGTAGGGCGACGCGTACTCCTGGGTGGCTTCCCGATGACCGACGCCCACACCGAGGAAGAACCGACCCGGGAAGTCGCGCTCGAGGTCGGCGAACTCGGCGGCCACCGCCTGCGGCTCGGTGTTCCAGATGTTGGTGATGCCGGTGGCCACCCGGATGGTCGTGGTCGCCTCCAACAGTCGGCGAGCCGGGTCGAGCGTGGTGGGCGACCCGCCCAGCCAGATGGTCCCGTAGCCCAGCTGCTCTATTTCTCCGGCCTGCTCCGGCGAGATCGCCTTGAACCAGCCCCACACCCCATGCGTTCCGAATCCAGTCATGCCGTGATCAACCGTTTGCCCCCGCCATGTCTTCCACCACCCGACGCCGGAACCGACGCGGGGCGCTGGGAACACAGTGCACCCGCGCCACCAACGCCGGCGTGTGGACACCGAGAGCCCGCTCGAGGTCGCCGCCGCGGGCGGCCGACATCGCCTTGAGCAGCGGGTCACCGTCGTCGTCGGCCAGCACGACGAGGATGTCGTCGGTGTGGGCTCGGATGGCAACCCAGGCGACCAGCGGGTCGACGAAGTCTCCGTCGATGACGCCATCGAGCTCGACGAGCTCGACCAGCGGAAAACGCTCACGCCACCGAATTCGATAGGCGTCCCGATCCTGCGTGGGACCGAACACGTGCACCGCCACCATCATCCGGCCGAACCCGCGCGCCCGCGTCAGCGCCTCAGCACACACCGAGGATGCCTCGCCGACGGGGACGACCACCACTCCGCGGCCCGACATCGACAGGTGTGGTCGCGACCCGATCGCACCCGCCTCGGCGCCGGTCACCCGCTCGGCGCGTGCGGCCGTCCGATAGATGCGGCGGATCTGCGACATCGCCGCCACCAGGATCACACCGATGACCACCACCAGCGGAGATCCCTCGGTGAACTTCATCGAGAAGGTGACCACCGTCGCCGTCGCCGTACATATGGCCCCGAACGCATTGATAGACAATCGAATTCGCCAGCCCGCGCCTCTGGTGAGCCACCAGTGCCGGACCAATCCCGCCTGCGCGATGGTGAAACCGACGAAGACGCCGATCGCGAACAACGGCACCAGGACGTTGGTTCGCCCGTCGGCCAACACCAGCAGGACCCCAGAGGTCACTGCCAGCAGCAGAACGCCGTCGCGGTACACCCCGCGGCGAGTGACGCGACGTAACCGATGGGGCAGGTAGTCGTCCCCGGCCACCACCGTCATCAGCTGCGGTAGGCCACCGAACGAGGTGTTGGCCGCCAACGCCAACAGCACCACCGTGGCGAACTGCACTGTGTAGTAGACGATTCCGCGGCCCACCGACTCCTCGGTCACCTGCGACAGGATGGTGACCCCGTCGCGTGGGCGGATGTCGAACTTTTCGATCAGCGCCGCGATCCCCAGCATCAGCAGGCCCAGGGTCACGCCCAGCGCCACCTCGGCGCGCTGGGCGCGCCGGACCCGGTTCCGCCGGAACTGCGGCGTTGCGTTGGCAATGGCCTCCACCCCGGTCAGCGCCGAGCACCCGGCGGAGAACGCCTTGAGCAACAGCAGCGCACCCACCGTGGACACCGCCGGCGCCGACACCTCCGCCGGCGGTAGCTCATGCCGAGAGCCGAGCAGGCCCGAGACGATGACGCCGAGGATGCAGACCACGAAGATCACGGTGGGAACGATGAACAGTCGCGCCCCGGTGACGATCCCATGCAGGTTGACCCCGGTCACCACGGCGAGGATGCCCAGCGCGATCCACACCGTGTGCGGCGCTGCACCGGGGAAAGCCGAGACCAACGCGGCGGTGCCCGCGGCGATCGACACCGCGACGTTGAGGACGTAGTCGATCACCAGAGACGCTGCCGCCACCAGGGCTGCGCGGTCGCCGAGGCGGGCTTTGGCCACAGCGTAGGCCCCGCCGCCGTCGGGGAATGCCGCGATCAGCTGGCGATAGCTGGCGATCAGCACGGCGAGCAACACGACGATGGTCAGGGTGACCGGGATGGTGAACCCGATGCCTCGGGAGCCTGCGGCGACCAGGACCAGGACGATGGCCTCGGGCCCGTAGGCGACCGAGGCCATCGCGTCCAGGGACAGGGCGGCCAGTCCGCTGATGGTGGTGAGTTTGCGTTTTTCGGCTTCGGCTTCGGCGTCGGGCGGCTCGTCTGCGCCGTCGATCCCTGTGGTCGGCGTCGGGGTCGGAGTCGGGGTGGCAGCCGGACGGGCCGGGTCCGTCGAGTGTGCGGTCATGACGTCGGACTCTCGTCGCCCGCACGGGCGATCGCCCAGTGCGTTCACGCAATCTTGATGCCGCCCGCGCCGATCTTGATACGTTTTCGCCTGCCGCGTGTCCCCGAGTCCGCTGCCACACGCTGGGTACAACCGGGGTCGGGGATCGACCGCGCGCACATCCAGGAGGAGAAGTGATGGCCACCGTCTACTACACCGCGTCGAGTCTGGACGGCTTCATCGTCGACGAACACGACAGCCTGAACTGGTTGATGCGCAACGACATCGATGGCTCGGGGTTCGGCGGCTACAACGACTTCATCGCCACGGTCGGCGCGATCGTGATGGGTGCCGCAACCTACCGATGGCTGATCGACAACCAACCGGACTGGCTGTACACGCAACCGACCTGGGTGGTCACCCATCACCCCGAGACCGTCACCACGCCGCAGGTGCAGACGTTCTCCGGCGACGTCAGCGAACTGCACCCGATGCTGGTGTCGGCAGCCGGCGACCGCGATGTGTGGGTGGTCGGCGGTGGCCGGCTGGCGGCCCAGTTCACCGACGCCGGCCTGGTGGACGAGCTGGTGGTGCATTTCGCCCCGTGCACACTCGGTGCGGGACAACCGGTGCTGCCCACGCAGTCGCGCTGGCGGCTGGCCGACACCGGGCGCAACCGTGACTTCGTCGGCGCCCGCTGGCTGCGTGCCGCCGACTGAGGTCTGCGGCCACTACGGTGATGCCATGCGTGCGGTGGTGACCCGGGTTCGGTCGGCGAGTGTCACGGTCGACGGCGAGGTGGTCGGGCACATCGATCCCGGCACCGGCCGGCAGGGGCTGCTGGCGCTGGTCGGCGTCACCCACGACGACACGCCCCGCAACGCTCGCGCGCTTGCCGACAAACTGTGGCACCTACGCATTCTCGACGGGGAACGCAGCGCCGCCGATCTCGATGCGCCGCTGCTGGTGGTCAGCCAGTTCACCCTCTACGCCGACGTGCGCAAAGGTCGGCGCCCGTCCTGGAACGCCGCCGCGCCCGGCCCGGTGGCCGAGCCGCTGGTCACCAACGTGGTCGAGTCCTTGCAGACGTACGGAGCCACGGTGGCAACCGGCCGATTCGGTGCCCACATGCAGGTGCTCAGCGTCAACGACGGACCCGTCACCATCATCGTCGAGACCTGACGAGGATCACCCCGACGAAGGTCCACCCCCGGCGAGGTCAGACGAACGCGACGTTGTTGCTCAGGTCCGGGTCGGAATCAGATCCCGTCACGTACACCAGCTGTGACGCCGAGGATCCCGACGACGAACAGGTGATCACCGGGACTCCCAGGGGCACGCCCGGGAACACCTCCCCGATGGTCTGATCAGATCCGCCCGCGACGTGCAGGGTGACGTTGACGCTGTCGGCGCCGCTGACCGAGATGGTCACCGTGCACGGCGACGATCCCGGGCGCACGCTCAGATCGGTGACGCCGATCGCCGACGCCGATCCGCTGACGACTCCGACGAGGCCCACCACAACCAGCGCCGACCAGGTGGCGGTGAGCGTTCGGAAGCTCCGCCGTGAACTCAGGTGTTTCATCCGCCCATCCCGACTGTTGCACGAACCAAAATGCGCGACCCCGCCACAGGCAGTTCACGATCGCGCACTGTCAACGTCTCACACACCGGAGGCAGATGTCACCGGAACGGGTTTCAGATCGCAGGAACGCGTGCCGCCGGATCCAGTCAGGGGCGGGTGGTGAGGATGCGAGGTCCGTTGTCGGTGACGGCGACGGTGTGTTCCCAGTGCGAGGCCCGCGATCCGTCGTCGGTGACGATGGTCCAGTCGTCATCGAGTACGGAGGTCTCAACGGTGCCCAGCGTCAGCATCGGCTCGATGGCCAGCGTGCTGCCCACCACCAGCGTCGGGCCCTTGCCGGGTTTGCCTTCGTTGGGCAGGAACGGCTCGAGGTGCATCTGCTGTCCGATGCCGTGGCCGCCGTAGCCGGCGACAATCCCGAAGGACCGTCCCCGCTGCTTTTCCTGTGCACGCGTGGCGGTTTCGATCGCATACGAGACGTCGGAGAGGCGATTACCGGGGACCATGGCGGCGATTCCAGCCTCCATGGCGATCCGGGTCGCCTCGTTGAGGTCGTTGTCGTCGGCGCTGAGCTCTCCCACCCCGAACGTCCAGGCGGAGTCGCCGTGCCATCCGTCGACGATCGCGCCGCAGTCGATGGACACCAGGTCACCGGGCGCCAGGACTGTCTCACGGTTGGGGATGCCGTGCACCACGACGTCGTTCACCGAACTGCAGATCGAACCCGGAAACCCGTGGTAGCCCTTGAACGACGGCACCGCACCGGCGTCGCGGATCACCGTCTCGGCGATCGCGTCGAGTTCCAGGGTGCTGACACCGACGACCGCGGCCGCCCGCACCGCGACCAGCGCCTGCCCCACGATCGCCCCGGCCGCAGCCATCACGTCGAGTTCATCAGCGGTGCGGAAAGGGACCGGTTTCGGTCTGCGCAAGCCCATCGGAGTCGGTGGTCGGATCGGTCAGCTGCGTAGAGCCCGAAGCACCCGCTGGTGCACCTCGCCCACATCACCGATTGCATCGATGACGGTCACCTGCTCGCCGTAGTAGTCGAGCAGCGGCGCGGTCTCGGAGATGTAGACCTGCATGCGGTTGCGGATCACGGCCTCGGTGTCGTCGGCGCGGCCACGAGCCAACATGCGCTCGACGACGACGTCCTCGTCGACCACGAACGACAGCACGGCGTCGAGCGCGGTGCCGTGCTCGGCCAGGATCTCGGCGAGCGCATCGGCCTGCTCGGTCGACCGCGGGAAGCCGTCGAGGATGAAGCCGCCCGTGGCGTCGGGCTCGGCGACTCGGGCCCGGACCATGTCGACGGTGATCTGCGACGGAACCAGATCGCCTGCGTCGAGGTAGCGCTTGGCCTCCAGCCCGATCGCGGTCCCCTCGGAGATGTTCGCGCGGAACAGGTCGCCGGTGGAGATGTGCGGGATGCCGATGCTCTCCGACAACATCTCGGCCTGCGTCCCCTTGCCCGCCCCCGGCGGGCCCAGGATCACCAATCTCACTTCAGGAACCCTTCGTACTTGCGCTGCATCAACTGGCTGTTGATCTGCTTGACGGTGTCAAGGCCGACACCGACCATGATCAGCACTGCGGTGCCACCGAACGGCAGGTTCTGCACGCCGCCGTTGTTACCGATCTCGAGGAACAGGTTGGGCAGCACAGCGATCACGCCGAGATAGATGGACCCGGGCAGGGTGATCCGACTCAACACGAACCCCAGATAGTCCGCTGTGGGCTGTCCAGGACGGATGCCCGGGATGAAGCCGCCGTACTTCTTCATCTCGTCTGCCCGCTCCTGCGGGTTGAAGGTGACCGCCACGTAGAAGTACGTGAAGAAGATGATCATGAAGAAGTACACGGCGATGTAGACCGGGTTCGAGGGATCCACCAGATAGGTCTGGATGAACTGATGCCACGACGGCTGCTCGCCGCTGCTCTTGCGGGTCAGCTGCACGATCAGGTTGGGCAGGTACAGCAGCGACGACGCGAAGATCACCGGGATCACGCCGGCCTGGTTGACCTTCAGCGGAAGGTAGGTCGACGAACCCCCGTACATCTTGCGACCGACCATGCGCTTGGCGTACTGCACCGGGATCCTGCGCTGACCCTGTTCGATGAACACCACGCCGGCCACGATCAGGAGCGCGGCCAGGATCACCAGCGTGAACACCAGCCCGCCGCGCGTGTCGAGGATCTGCTTGCCCTCGGCCGGGATGCGGGCGGCGATGCCGGAGAAAATCATCAGCGACATGCCGTTGCCGATGCCGCGTTCGGTGATCAGCTCGCCGAACCACATGACGATGCACGCACCGGCCGTCATCACCAGCACCACGATGATGAGGCCGAAGATCGACTTGTCGCGCAGGATCTGGTCCCCGCCGTTGCAGCCCTGTAGCAGGTCACCGCGTGAGGCCAGCGCGACGATGCCGGTCGACTGCAACAACGCCAGTGCCACGGTGAGGTAGCGGGTGTACTGCGTCATCTTGGCCTGCCCCGACTGGCCCTCCTTGCGGAGCTGCTCGAACCGCGGGATGACCACGGTGAGCAGCTGCACGATGATGCTGGCGGTGATGTAGGGCATGATGCCGATCGCGAACACCGACAGCTGCAGCAGCGCGCCACCGGAGAACATGTTGATCAGGGAATAGATGCCGGCCGAGTCACCACGGTTGACCTGGTCGATGCAGTCCTTGACCTGGCGGTAGTCGACGCCAGGAGACGGGATGGTCGCGCCGAGGCGGTACAGGATGATGATCCCGATGACGAAGAGGATCTTCCGTCTCAGGTCCTGGGTACGCAAGGCCGAGACAAAGGCGGAACGCACTAACTCCTCCTGTCGAACGGGCCGAAATCTGCGACTGCGATGAGAATGGACTCACGGGAGACCCCGGGGCCGACCCATCGCATCGAGACGTTCCGCCGTTCTGTTCGGTCGTTCCCGTCCGCGTTCGCGGTGCCGGGGGGCGACGATGATCTCGGTGGCCTGGGCTCGGCGAGCGATCCGATCGGACCGATCCCCGCCCCGTGGGCCGGACAACTCTTGAACTCTAACAGCGGCCAACACACCGCCTGATCGCGCGTGGAACGCGCACGCGACCCTTCGGACAAATCGCCCCCACCGACTCGGCGGGCGGTGTACCTGCAGTACACCGCCCGCCGTTTCAGTGACGTCGAATCATGTCCGAGGGTCCCCGGGGAGTCACAGCACCGTGGTGCTGCCACCCGCTGCCGTGATCTTCTCGGTGGCCGACTTGGAGAACTTGTTCGCCGAGATGGACACCGCGACGGTCAGCTCTCCGTCGCCGAGCACCTTGACCAACTCGTTCTTGCGCACCGCCCCCTTGGCGACCAGCTCGGCCACGCCGATGGCACCGCCCTCGGGGAACAGCCGCGCGATGTCGTCGAGGTTGACCACCTGGTACTCGACTCGGTTGCGGTTGGTGAAGCCCTTGAGCTTGGGCAGCCGCATGTGGATGGGCATCTGCCCGCCCTCGAAGGCGGCCGGCACGTTCTTGCGCGCCTTGGTGCCCTTGGTGCCGCGACCTGCGGTCTTACCCTTGGACCCCTCACCGCGACCGACTCGGGTCTTCTCGGTCTTCGCACCCGGGGCGGGGCGAAGGTGATGCAGTTTGATCGTCATGACTTCTCAACCTCTTCGACGGTGACGAGGTGACGGACCACGTTGATGAGACCGCGGTTCGCCGGGGTGTCCTCGCGCACGACGCTCTGGCGGATCTTGCGCAGACCCAGGGTGCGCAGGCTGTCGCGCTGATTGCTCTTGGTGCCGATCGTGCCCTTGATCTGGGTGATCTTCAGCTCTGCCATGTCGCTACGCTCCTTGGCCGGCTCGGGCCCGCAGCATGCCTGCCGGGGCGACGTCTTCGATGGGCAGGCCGCGGCGAGCCGCGACCTCTTCGGGACGCTGCAACATCTTCAGTGCGGCCACGGTGGCGTGGACGACGTTGATGGCGTTGTCACTGCCGAGGCTCTTGGCCAGGACGTCGTGGACGCCTGCGCACTCGAGCACGGCACGCACCGCGCCACCGGCGATGACGCCGGTACCGGGCGAGGCCGGACGCAGCATCACGACACCGGCCGCCGCCTCACCCTGCACGGGGTGGGTCACGGTGGAACCGATCAGCGGGACGCGGAAGAAGTTCTTGCGAGCCTCTTCGACACCCTTCTGGATGGCTGCGGGGACCTCTTTGGCCTTGCCGTAACCGACACCGACCATGCCCTGGCCGTCACCCACGACCACCAATGCGGTGAAGGAGAACCGACGTCCACCCTTGACCACCTTGGACACGCGGTTGATGGTGACGACCCGCTCGAGCTGGTTCTTGTCCTGCTCACGTCCGCCGCGCTGGCCGTCGCGGCCACCGCCACGTCGGTCGCCGCCGCGACGATCGCCGCCACGGTTGTCGGCACCGCCTGCAGCTGCGGCAGTGTTGTTGTCGGTGGTGGCGGGTCCGGTGCCGCCGTCACGCCGTTGACGTCCCGGCATCAGATGGTCCTTCCGTTCGCGCTGAGCGCGGAGATCATGTGTGAGTTGGTCATCAGAACTTCAGGCCTCCCTCGCGGGCGGCGTCGGCCAGGGCCGCGATACGACCGTGGTAGTCGTGCCCACCGCGGTCGAACACGACCGTGTCGACACCGGCGGCCTTGGCACGGGCGGCGATCAGCTCGCCGACCTTGCGGCTCTGCGCCGACTTGTCGCCACCGGCGCTGCGCACGTCGGCCTCGATCGAGGACGCCGCGGCGAGCGTCTTGCCGGCCAGGTCGTCGACGAGCTGCACGTGGATGTGGCGCGAGGAGCGCTTGACCACGAGGCGAGGACGCTGCGGGGTGCCGCTGAGCTTCTTGCGAAGCCGGAAGTGGCGTCGGGTGGTGGAGCGACGGCGACGGGTCGAGACGTCCTTGCCGATCGGCTCACGCTTGACTGTGCTGGTTTCACTCATGTCACTTACCCGTCTTTCCGACCTTGCGGCGGATCTGCTCACCCTCGTAGCGGATGCCTTTGCCCTTGTACGGGTCCGGGCGCCGCAGGCGACGGATGTTGGCCGAGATCTGACCGACCTTCTGCTTGTCGATGCCCGAGACCGAGAACTTCGTCGGGGACTCCACCGCGAAGGTGATGCCCTCGGGAGCCTCGATCGGCACCGGATGGCTGTAGCCGAGGGCGAACTCGAGGTCCTTGCCCTTCAGCGCGACGCGGTAACCGACACCGAAGATCTCCATCTTGGTGGTGTAGCCCTGGGTCACACCGGTGATCAGGTTGGCCACCAGGGTGCGGCTCAGCCCGTGCAGGGCACGGCTGCGGCGTTCGTCGTTGGGACGCGACACCACGACGGTGCCGTCTTCGGCTGCGATGGTGATGGGCTCGGCGACGGTCAGCGACAGCTCACCCTTGGGGCCCTTCACCGAGACGGCCTGGCCGTCGATCTTCACGTCGACTCCGGCCGGGATGGGGACCGGGTTCTTTCCAATACGCGACATTGTTGTTTCGCCCCTTACCAGACGTAGGCGAGGACTTCGCCGCCCACGCCCTGGTTGGCTGCCTGGCGATCGGTCAGCAGGCCCGAGGACGTGGAGATGATGGCCACGCCCAGGCCGCCGAGAACCTTCGGCAGGTTGGTGGACTTTGCGTAGACCCGCAGGCCGGGCTTGGAGACGCGCCGCAGGCCGGCGATGCTCCGCTCACGGCTGGGGCCGTACTTGAGGGTGACGATGAGGTTCTTGCCGACCTCGGCGTCTTCGGTGCGGAAGTCGGTGATGTAGCCCTCGCGCTTGAGGATCTCAGCGATGTTCACCTTGATCTTCGACGACGGGAGCGTCACCTCATCGTGGAACGCCGAGTTGGCGTTGCGCAGACGAGTCAAGAAGTCTGCGATGGGATCAGTCATGGTCATGAGTGACCGTCAACCTTTCTCGTGGCGGTTCCCATGCAGCACGCTCGTGCCGGTTCCGTTGGTGCGAACACCGCGGGCCTGTCACGCCACGTCGTGGGCCTACTACGAAGCGAGTCATGTCCTCACCGGCTTGTGCCGGTGAGGGGCCGTGCCCCGCCAGTGCGATCGGAGGTATCGCGACGCACTGTCGGTCTTTCAAGCTGTGACGCCAGAAATGTGTGGTCCCGAACCGGACGACTGCACGCGGCAGCCCCCGACGAGGTCCGGGCAACCCTGCAAGTGTAAGGAACCGCACGGTAAGGGCCAAATCGTCGCGGCTCGGCACGGACGTCGTCCGAACATGCGGCCACCGTGGACGCTGTGTCCACCGCGCCCCCACAGTCCGACGATCTCAGTAACGCGCGCGGTCAGGATGTCGCATGGCACGGTGGACCGGTGTGCGAACCGGAACCACCCGCATGGCCCACGGTGCCGGTCGGCTCGGTCCGCCGAGTCAGCGAGGCGACCGCGGCCGCCGTCCTGCGTCGCGACCCGGCGCCGGCGGACTGGCCGCTGCTCATCGGCGTCAGCGTCGATTGCGGCCCCGCGCGGCAGCTGGTCACCTCGGTCATCACCGAGCTGCATCAGGTGGCCGTGCGCGTGTTCCCCGCGTGGTTGGACACCGCTGCGACCGTGGACGGCAGCACCGATCTGGACGTGGCGGCAGTTCGCGCGCTGGCGACCCGGTTCTGTCAGGAATCCCTCGACTACGCGCCCTACCTGGGCGAACTGGCCGCCACCGCGGTCACCGGCGCGGACTGGAGGGTGGACTGCGGTCTGGACCTCACCGCCCAGATCCTCGGGGTGGCACGGGTGCTGGCGCGCGCCTACGCACGGGAGTCGATCGTGGTGATCCTCCAATCGAACGAATCGCACGCGGTGTCGATCGCGGATCAGACCGCGCTCGCTCAGGCTGCGAGCTGGCTGGCCGAACACGGGCGGATCGTGGTGTGGCTGACCCAGTCCACCGCACCCGACATCGACCGCTTCAGCTGGCTGAACAGCCTGTCGGCGCATGCTCGCGCCGATCGCCCGGACGTAGCCGACGAGCCGACGGGGTCGGCCGTGTCCATCGCGCCGCTGCGGGGGATGCCTGCACCCAACAGCCCCGCCGAGCAGGCTCTGGAGCGGGCGCTGGCGCGCACCACCTGGGCCGGCGCGCGATGCTGGAACACACTGCTCGACAATCGATCCCACCTGGACGCACCGATGCGCATCGACGTGTTGTGGCGCGACGCCCGGCTGGCGGTAGAGATCGACGGCCCCGATCACCGCGGCGTCGACAAGTACGCCGCGGATCGGCGCCGAGACAATATGCTGCAACGGGTCGGCTACGTGGTGCTGCGGTTCACCAACGAGCAGGTGCTCGACGATGTCGGACTCGTGGTGGCCGAGATCGAGTCGATGGTCGCCGTCCGCACATCCGGCCCGACATCCTGACACCGCATCACCCCGACCACCTGACACCCGATCCCCGACCGACGAGAGGACGACGCCACGTGGTGCACCCGAGGCTGACCGGAAACCAGAGCGCTGTGCTGTTCGTGCTGATGTCACAGGCGCGGGAGGTGCCCAACCCCGACCTCAAGACGCTGGGCCCCGAGCTGAAGAGGACCGACCGCGACAAGCTCGCCGGGTTGGGGCTCATCGAGGTCACCAAGGGCCCGCGCTCGTCGAACATCGTGGCCCTCACCGACGCCGGATGGTCCTGGTGTGCACACGAATTGACCCAGGGTCCCCCCGAGCGCGCCACACCCCAGATCAGAGCGCTCTACTCGGTGCTGGGCGGCTTGGGCCGACACCTGGCTCGCTCGGATGCGCGTCTGTACGAGATCTTCACCGCCGAAGCCGTCGGCGCGGCCACCGCACCGGTGGAAGCGGTCCCCGACTCGGTCGACGAACGTGGCGCCACCGCAGATGCGATCGAACTCGTCCGCGCGACCTATCGGCGCCTGGCGCCGCACGCCGGCGCCTGGGTGCCGCTGGCGCAGGTGCGCGACGTGCTGGGCGAGCTCTCTCGCGACTCGCTCGACGCCGCGCTGCGCGACCTCGAGCGGCAACGCGAGGTCGGACTCATCCCACAGGAGGACCAGGCCCGGCTCACCGCGGCCGACCGCGCCGCCGCGGTGACGGTGGGAACCCAGACCTGCCACCTGCTCTCGATCGCCTGAGGTGTGTCGATGACTGATCCACGCACCGCCCTGGAATCGATCCGACTCAGCTGGGCCCCGACTCCCGACGACGTCTGGGAGCCGCAGTCGGCACTGCATGTCGACGGGCTGCACGACGACGTCATGTTCGATCTCACGCGCGCGGTCGCCGACGCCGAGGCGAGCGCGGCGGGCTCGCCGCTGGGGGTGGTGGTCCAGGGACCAGCCGGGGCGGGCAAGACGCACCTGCTGGGACAGCTACGCGAACACGTACAGACCCGCGGCGGCTACTTCTTCCTCGTCAAACTCCTCGACGGGTCGGACTTCTGGCGGTCGATGGTGGTCGGGATCCTCGAAGACCTCGCCCGACCCACCCCCGCGCACCGCTCACAGCTGGTGGACCTGCTCCACACGCTGGCCGGTGCGGCCGAGCTGGCCCCGACCGAACGCGCGGAGATCACCGGGGACGCGCCACTGACGCGTCCCACGCTGGAGAAGTTCATCACCGCCGTTTATCAACGTCACCCCAAGAATCGCCGCCGGTCGCAGCATGTGCTGCGCGCGTTGGTGTTACGCAATGCGCAGTCCTTCGAGCTGCAAGACCTGGGTGACACCTTCCTGCACCTGGATCCGGGTTTCGAAGACGAGCTGGCGCAATGGGGTATCACGCAGGTGCAGCTGGGGTACGTGGAGATCGTGCAGAACATCTCCCGGTTGCTGGCGTTGGGCGGACCGGCGGTGGTGGCGATAGATCAGATCGACACCCTGATCGCTCTGGGCAACTCGGATCGGCCCGAGGCCCGCCACGCCATCGAAGAGCTGGCCCACGGCCTGATGGCGCTGCGGGAAACCTTCAGTCGCACAGTCTGTGTCGTGTCCTGCATCAGTGCCTCGTGGAGCTATCTGGAATCGCATGTCGCGCGATCGGTGATCGACCGTTTCCGCTTGCCTGCGCCGCTGCAGCGGCCCGACGGCCCCGATTTCGGGCCCCGCATGTTGGCCAAACGCTTTGCCCCCGGCTACGCCTCGGTTGGATTCACACCCCCGCATCCCACCTGGCCGGTGGCCGTCGGAGCCTTCACCCCCGAAGTCCGCTACACCCCTCGGGAACTGCTGATCCGGGTGGACCAGCACATCAACACCTGCCTGCGTACCGGCGTGGTGGAAGAGCTGACGACGCTGGTCGCACCGCAATCGACGGCGCCGGTACCGACCATCGACCAACCCGAATTCGCCGATCTGGAACGACGATTCGACCAACTGCGAGCTGCGGCTGATCCATCGGCGGCACTCTCCGGCGACACCGAGGACGCCGTCGTGCCCGATCTGCTGCGGACGGCCTTCACGGTCTGGCTCGACCAGCTCGGCGGCGGCGACGGCGCCTACCGCCAGGAGCCGACACCGAGCAGCAAACCACCGTTGCACGGCCGGCTACGCACGATCATCGACCCCGACACCGAACGCGAGTTCTTGTGGTCGTTTCGCGCGGTCGCGAGCACCAATGCCGTCGCCACCCAGTCCCGAATCCGTAAGGCCGCCACGGCCGCAGGCATCACGACCGGGGTCACCGATCGGCGCCTGGTCCTGTTGCGCGCCACCGAGTGGCCCACCGGGGCGAAGACCCAGGCAACGCTCGAGGAGGTGAGCGCCGCGGGTGGGGTGCTCGCCCGCTGGACCGAGGAGGACGTGCGTACGCTGATCGCGCTGTCGCACCTGCTGGCCGAGCGATCCGATCATCTGGTCGCGTGGATTGCCCATCGCCGCCCGGTCGATTCCATCGACTTCCTGTCGGTCCTGGACTCGACCGACATCGACTCCCCCGCGCCCGACTCCCCCACCCTCGATCCCCCCGGCACCGTGTCCAGCAGCGTCGAGTCCAGCAGCGTCGAGTCCAACGGCGCCGAGTCCAACAGCGCCACAGCACCACGACCACCGGCACCCTCCCCTGATCCACAGACCGCCACCGCTGCCACGAAAGCCCCAGCGGGAGCATCGATGCCAGCCACTGGACCGGTCTCGGTGTCGACACCGGCGTCGGCTTCCGCTGCCGACGCAGCCGCAGACGCAGAAGCAGAAGCAACGGTCACCGTCGGTCGCACAGCCGCAGGCCCGGTGACGATGGCGCTGGAGGCCTTGCGTAAACACACCGCACTGTTCGCCGGATCGGGTTCGGGCAAGACCGTTCTCATCCGTCACCTGATCGAACAGTGCGCGCTGGCCGGGGTGTCGTCGATCGTGTTGGACGTCAACAACGATCTGGCGCGCATGGGTGAGCAGTGGCCATCCGGTTCCCGGGCGTGGACCGATCTCGAACGGGCACAGGCTGATCGATATTTCGCCGGCACCGAGGTGGTCGTCTACACACCGGGCCGCAGCTCCGGACGGCCACTCTCGTTCCAGCCTCTTCCTGACTTCACCCAGCTCCTCGACGACCCCGACGAGTTCGCTGCCGCTGTGGATTCCGCGGTCGCATCGTTGGCTCCCCGTGTCAACGCCGACGCCTCGACCGATCGAGCCAAACGACGCAAAGCGATGCTCACCCAATCGATGCGCTACTTCGCCCGACGGGGCGGTGGCACCGTGGCCGACTATGCGGCCCTGCTCTCGGCGCTGCCGCCGGAAGTGAGTGACCTTCGTGACCCGGGTCGGCTGGCCCTGGATCTCGCCGACGGGCTACGGGTGGCGATGGCCAACGACACCATGCTCGGCGGTGACGCCGATCCGATGGATCCGGCCGCATTGCTCACGCCGTCACCGGGATTCACCGCGCGGGTGTCGGTGATCAACCTGGCCGGGTTGACCACCGAGGACAAGCGCGACAACTTCGTCAACCAGTTGCAGATGGCGCTGTTCGCCTGGATCAAGAAACACCCCGCCGGCGACCGTCCCCTCGGCGGCCTGTTCGTGATGGACGAGGCCCAGAACTTCGCTCCCGCAGGTCGTTTCACCGCCTGCACGCAGAGCACGTTGGCGTTGGCGTCGCAGGCTCGCAAGTACGGCCTGGGGCTCATCTTCGCCACCCAGGCCCCGAAGGGGTTGAACAACAAGATCCCCGGCAACGCCTCCACCCAGTTCTTCGGCAAGTTGTCCAGCCCCACCCAGATCACCGCCGCCAAAGAGGTCGCGGCGTCCAAGGGCAGCGAGATCGGTGACGTCGGCCGTCTCACCGCCGGGCGGTTCTACGCCTCGTTGGACGGGGCCGGATTCGTCGAGGTCACCACGCCGCTGTGCCTGACGCATCATCCGGCCAGCCCACCCACCGAAGAACAGGTACTCGAGATCGCTCGCGGTCAGCGCTGATCAGGTCGGCCACCACAACGGCGCATCACGAGCCCGGCGACTCCGATGCCCTACGCCCGACCAGGAACACGTAGGCCACCAGCATCGACAGTGCGCATCCGCCGAGCACCATCCGGATGACGTTCGGCAGCCCGCTGGGGGTGACGAACGCTTCGACGGCCGCGGCTATGAAGAAGAACGGGATCAGACCCACAGCCACCAGCAGGCCGCTGCGACCGGCCTCGGTCAACGCCGCACGGCGGGTGCGGTTTCCCGGCGCCAACGCCGCCATACCCATCCGCAGCCCCGCCGCACCGGCCAGGAAGATACAGCTGAGCTCCAACATCCCGTGCGGGAGAATGTAATAGAAGAAGACGTCGAGGCGACCAGCCTCCGACATCACCGCCCCGGACAACCCCAGTTGCATGGCGTTGGTGAACAACACCCACACCGACGGCACGATCAACACTCCGGTGAACAGGGCCAGCACCCCTACCCACGCGTTGTTGGTCCACACATGGGCACCGAAGAAGGTGGCCGGATGTTCGCTGTAGTACCGCTCGAAGTCACCTCCGGGTCCGGCGTACTCCTCGAGCGAGCGATCACCGATGGCCGCCGACCGGGCCCCCGGACTGGTCTCGACCCAAATCGCCATGGACGCGGCGACCAACAAAAACGCCAGCGCCACCCCACCCCACCAGCGGCGCGCCGAGTACATGGCGGCCGGGACATCCCGAATCGCGAAGTCGCGCAACGTGTCCCAGACGCCGGCGCGCACCCGGGTGATCCGCAGCCGCGCCGAGAAGACGAGTGAGGCCAGCATGGCCACCGTCGCGTCGTCGAGATGGGCCTCCTGGGCACGCGCGAGTTGGGCTGAGACGACGCGATAGAGCGCGACCAACTCGTCGACCTGCGACCCGGTCAGCCGCCGCTGGGCGGTCAGCGCCCGCAGCCTCGACCACTGCGCGCCGTGGGCGACGATGAACAAATCCACGTCGAGCATCCGTTGCTACCCTTCTCCTGTGCATGTGACCGGCGATTTCACCACGGGTGAGGCTGTCGATGTCCGCATACCCATCGCGCGGGTCGGCACCCGCGCGATCGCACAGTTCGTCGACGGCTTCCTGCAGATGGTCGGCTTCCTCGGGGCGCTTGCTGTTCTCGTCGCGTTGTCACTCGACCCGGCGCTGGAGGCCGCGCTCGCCATCGTCGTGTTCGTGGCGGTGTTCGTCGGGTACCCGTTGGTGTTCGAGACGGTGACGCGCGGGCGCACGGTCGGCAAGTTCGCACTGGGCCTGCAGGTGGTACGCGACGACGGGGGTCCGATCGGGTTGCGCGAGGCCGCGATTCGTGCGCTGTGCGCGGTGGTGGTGGACATCTGGATCTTCGGGGCCTTCGGCGTCGTCGCCACCATCACATCGCTGAGCTCCGACCGGGGTCGCCGCATCGGCGACGCACTGGCCGGAACCACCGTCGTCGCGCTCGATCGCTCGATCGGCGTTGCGCCTCGCCGGTTCCCGCCGCATCCCATCCTGCATCCCTGGGCGATGTCGCTGGCGCTCGATGTTCTCGACGCGCAGCTGTGCAGCGATCTGCGCACATATCTGCTGCGGCTACCCGACCTCAGTCCGCCTGCACAGTACGAACTCGGCACCGCCCTGACCCATGCGCTACAGCGGTCGTTGCGGGTCCCGATGCCGACCGGATACCCACCCGCGGAGGTGGTCGGCGCGATCCTGGCGGCCCGAGCAGAACAGGCGATCATCGACTCGCACCGAGTCTGACTCGCTGCAACGCCGCCACCAACTCCAGCGGAAGTCGTTGCGGCGCAGCAGAGACGACGGTGACGCCGCTGCGTTGCAGCGTCTTGCGCACCAATTCCAGATCGCGGCCTCCGGCGGCGAGCACCGCTCGTCGTCGAAGGTCGCTCGGCGTCGGCGTCGGATCGGTGGCCGCCACCACAATCACTTGATGGCGACGCGCCAACGTACGCGCTGCGCCCGACAGTGAGACACCCTCCGTCGCAACGCGGTCGGGGCCGGCCGAACCGGGATCGAGACTGGTGAACCAGATGACGATGGCCCGTCGGGCGGGGCGGGCGAACACCTCGCGCACCACAGCACCAGGGTCAGAGGTGATCAGGTGCGGACGCAACGGTGCCACGGCCGCCCCCACCGAGGACAGGGCACGCGCACCGCGGATCCCGCGCACCGATACGCGGATCTCGCGGTCGATGCCGAGCACGTCGACGGTGTCACCGGCTGCAGTCGCCAAGCCGCCCACCACCATCGCGGCCTCGGCGGCGATGTCGAGTTGGGTCTTGTCCCCGATCCGCACCGCCGACCGCCGCCCGGTGTCGATGATCAGCAGCACGTGCCGGTCGTGCTCGGGCCGCCAGATCCGCGTCATCACGTCGTGGCTGCGCGCGGTGGCCCGCCAGTCGATGGACCGCACGTCGTCACCGGGCACGTAGGCACGAACGGAGTCGAAATCGGTTCCGGTACCACGGATCGTCGTCGGGTTGGCACCCTCGAGCCATCGCAATGACGAGACCTTGGTGTGGACGAGTTCACCGTCGCGCACGCTCTCGTTGACCCGGATGACGGTGAGCAGATCGACGCGCCGCTGCACTCCGGCCAGTCGCCACGGCCCGGTGGTGCGCACGATCACCGGGCCAGCGTGACGGTCACCGGCTCGGGTGGGACGCAGCTGGGTGGCGACGGCGACGGTGTCGCCGGGCGGGATGACGAACGCGTGCTCGGCCTCACTCGCGTTCACACTCGGTGGCCAATTGTCGAACACCGTGCCCTGGGCCACCGCGGCGCCGGAGTTGTGCAGTTGCACAATCGATGTCGTGGACTCACCGACGGTCACCGCAGCGGCGGCGGCACGAGTGACCGTCAGCGACGCCCGCGCCGCCACCACGTCGATCGCGGCCAGGGCCACCACCGAGGTCACCCCGATCAACAGGGCCACTGCCATCGGCAGGATCAGCGCGAGGACGACGGCGACGGCGGCGGCGGCCACCGCGACCCACACCAGGCGCAAGGTGACGAACATCGGATGTGCCCGCCGCCTACACCGGAGCCGGGACCGTGCGCAGGATGCCGGTCAGAACGACATCGCTGAGGAGTCCGTCCACTTCGGCCTCGGGCCGCAGGATGAGTCGGTGCCGCAGAGCCGGAATCGCCACGGCCTGCACGTCGTCGGGCGTGACAAAGGACCGACCCAGCAGCCAGGCGTGGGCACGCGCAGCGAACATCAGCATGGTCGCGCCACGCGTGGACGCACCGAACAGCACTGGTGGCGCCATGCGCGTCGCCCGACACAGATCCACCACGTAGGCAAGGACTTCGGGGGCGTAGGTGGTGCTCGCCACCGATTCGCGGGCTGCGGTCAGCTCGGTCGGGCCAGCCACCACGCGAACTCCGGCAGCGTGCAGATCGCGAGGGTTGAACCCGGCCGCGTGGCGCCGCAGGATGGTGAACTCCTCATCCCGGTTGGGCAAAGCCATGTCGATCTTGAACAGGAAACGGTCGAGTTGCGCCTCGGGCAGGGAGTAGGTTCCCTCCTGCTCGACCGGGTTCTGGGTGGCGATCACCATGAACGGCTCGGGTAGTGGGCGCGGGGTGCCGTCCACCGACACCTGCCGCTCCTCCATCGCCTCGAGCAAGGCGGCCTGCGTCTTGGCCGGAGTGCGGTTGATCTCGTCAGCCAACAGCAGGTTGGTGAACACCGGGCCCTCGCGGAACAGGAAGTCGGTCTTGCTGGGGTCATAGATCTGCGAGCCGGTCACGTCGCCAGGCATCAGGTCGGGAGTGAACTGCAGCCGGGCATGATCGACGGCCAGCGCGTCAGCCACCGCGCGCACCAGCAACGTCTTGGCCACGCCCGGAACACCTTCGAGCAACACATGTCCCCGACACAGCAGCGCGATCAGCACCAGCGTGACTGCTCGTTCGTTCCCGATGACCGCCTTGGCCACCTCACCGCGCACCGCCTCGAGCGCCGCCCGCGGATCGGCGTCGGACCGCGATGACCATCCCGGTGGCGCCTTCTCGATGTTCACCTCGGACGGGCGTGACTCTGTCATCGGTTACGGACCCTTTCTTCGATCCAATCCAAGCGGGCTGCCACATCGGACAATTCGTCGTCGGTGTCGGGGACACTCGACAACGCCCACCGCACCCCCTCGACGTCGGTGGCCGCTGCGGTTGCGATCACCTCCACGAGATCGCCTGGTGGTGCGGTGGCGTCGATGCCCAGAACGGGGGCGATACGCCGAATGGTGGCACCGCGCAGCACATCTGCGAGGTGGCCGCGATCGCCTGAGCGTCGGTAGAGCTCCGCGTGTCCTGCGGTCAGCTCGTCGGCGGGGACGACGACCGGAAGGTCCTCGGGTACCGGCACCAGCCCGCGGCGGGCGACCGCGAACACCGAGATCGCCACCGCCAGTGCGAGCACACCGCTGCCCGCCCACACCGGATCAGCGACCTCGTCGAGCAGGCTCCGGCGCTGCGGGGAGGGCGCCCCGGACTCGCGATCACCTGAACGGTCGCCGCTATAGGTGCCGCCGGAGTCGGGGTAGTCGCTCGACACCGACTGTGTCGGCGGCGACGGGGGGCTGCAGGAGGCGGCACCGGCAATCACGGCCCCGACGATGGCGACGAGCATCAGCGCAATCCACAATCGATGCGAGACAAGCCAATCGGGCATTCTCCGGGAGGTCCGCTCGGCACGATAGTCGGCGGGCTCGTCCAGCGGCGGTGGGGCCACCATGGAGAACCGGTCGGCGCGATCCATCGTCGCCAGGTCGGCCTCGGTGGCTGGGCGCGCCCCGTACACCACCTCGTCGAAGGTCTGCGCGGCGGCGGCGAGGGCATCCCGCTCGTCCGGGAGACTCTGCGCAGCAACCGATCCGGTACAGACGGCGGTTCGGGTCCGATCAACCGGAAGGATGCGCGACTGTTCTAGTCCGCGGTTCAACGCCCGGAAACGTTCTCGCACCGCGGTGGGGAAATCCCGCTGCGCGGCCGCCGAATCCGCAGCAGTGCGATGCACCTGCGCCGGTCGAGCCGGCGCCGGAGGCGGCGGGGCCTGTGCGGTTTGGCGCTGATCCTGCGGCGCCCCCGGTTCAGTCACTGCGCAGCCCGCATGATGAGGTCCAATCCCTCACGGCGACATCGGATGTCGAAGTAGGCCGTCACCCGCACGCACGCCATCACGGCGGTGCAGAACTGCAGCAACACCGCAATCAGCACGCTGAGGGTGACGATACCCACCCAGTCGGGATAAAAGCTTGCCGCAACCAGGGGTGGTCCCACACAGCCGGCCAGCACCAGGAAGGCCAGCACCGCCCACTGGGTCAGCAGCAGCCCGACACACCGCATACGCAGGTTGCCCACCAACGCCGCCGATCGTCGACTCGCGGCGCGAGCCCCGGACCCTTCCAGCAGCAGGACCGGTTGCGCCAGAATCTGATTGGCGCCTACGAAAGCGGCTCCCGCGGGTGCGACCACGGAACCGACACACGTGATGGCCAACGCCAGCAAGGCCAACAGTTGCGCAGCCATGATGAGCAGACGGACACCGGCGAGCTGCACCACGTTGCTGCGCAACAGCATCCATGGCTGCGACCACGTGATCGGGCGCCCGGTCACCGCAGCGGCGGCGGTAAGGGTGAGCACCCCGGCGGTGAGCATCCGGAACGGGATGGACACCAGGACTGCCACCACAACCACCCACACCACACTGTCCCACCGGTCGCCGCCGGAGTCGATCCACGAGCTCGCCCACACCGTGGTGGCTGCCGCCGCGGCCATGATGAGCAGCATCGACCATCCACCCGAGCGCACCAACGCATACGGCGCATCGAGTAGTTCGCGGAACTGTAGTGGGCGGATGTCGCGCAGATCCTCCCGCGCACCACTCGCCATGGTCATCGCACTCTCTCTACTCGCCCGCTCGTGCCACCGGAAAACCTCACGGCGACAGGTCTGTACGAGCGTACTAGCTTCACTCGCCTCAGTGGTGGAGTCACCCGCGAGGCGGCGATCACCCCGATCGTGACGCCCCCGCCAACCGAGTTGCCAGAGTCGCGCAGGCACTGCGCAACTCCGCGGGTTCCACCTCGCTGAGATCTGCGTCGAAGGTGGCGAGCAGACCCGCGACTCCCGCCCAGGACCAGGCGCCCAGGATCAGACGTGAGCTCACGTTCGTGACCCATTCCACCACCGAACCGCCCGGGGCGAATTCGGCCACGACGGCGGCCGGAAGCTGCATCAGCACCGACCCCTGACACGGCCATTTCGCGGGCGTGTCCCCACGATCGTGGGAACGCATCACGTAGCGTGCGACATCGCGGTCCGGCAGCGGCCGGCGGACGAACGGCGTACCGGTGGGCGTCGACGGACGAATGCGATCGACGCGCAACACCACCCAACCCGGCGTTCGACCTCTGGGCGGATTCGGTTCGTAGGCAACGAGGTACCAGCGACCCGCCCACACGAGAAGGTGGTGCGGTTCGACGTGGCGCGGGGGTTCGAAGTTCGCCTCCGACGGGTGCGGTCGGCCTCCGTCTGCATCGAGATGTTCGAAACGCAGAACGTGGCCGTTGCGGATGGCACGCCCAACCTCCGTCAGCGTCGCCGCCGCGATGGGAGGGGCCGGGAACTCCCAGTAGTTGCGCACCGTAATCAGGTGCATTGCGTCCACCTCCAGCCGGAGACGGGCAGGCATGGTGGTACGCAGCGCAGCGAGCGCGCCTGCGGCGGCATCATCGATTCCGGCGATGGTGGTCGGTGCGGTCTGCAGCGCCACCGCGATTGCCACGGCCTGGCCATCGTCGAGCAGCAGCGGAGGCAGTTCACGTCCGGCCCCGGATCGACTGGCCGCCGCTGCGCGCAGCGCATACCCACCTCCACGTCCGGAGACGGCAACGACCGGGTATCCGATGTCGCGCAGCGACTCGATGTCTCGTCGCAGCGTTCGCGCGCTGATCCCCAGTCGGTCGGCGAGGTCGGCACCCGACCATTCGGGGCGCGCCGTCAGCAGTGACAGGACGCGAAGCAGTCGAGCAGAGGTGGCGGCCATGAACAGATTGTCGACCACATTCGCGGCCATTCGGTGTCCTCAACTGCTGTGAGTCTTGCGCCCATGACCACAAACAAAGCTCTACCCACCACCCGATCGAGTGACCCCATGACCGGCGGGCCGGCTCGCCTTGCCCTGCTGGTTGTCTTGTTCGCCTCCTTCATGGACCTACTCGACGCGACCATCGTGACGGTCGCGGCGCCATCGATCACACGTGACCTCGGGGCGAGCCCCGCGCAAGCGCAGTGGTGCGTCGCCGCCTACGTTCTCGCACTCGGCAGCGGGTTGATCGTGGGCGGCGCCCTCGGCGACAACCACGGCCGACGGCGTGTCTTCCTCACGGCGCTGCTGGCATTCGGCCTCACCTCGGCGGCGTGTGCGCTCGCCGTCACGCCTGAGATGTTGATCGGATCCCGGGTGCTACAGGGCCTGGCGGCCGGGATGATGGTGCCGCAGGTGTTCGGCATCATCCGAGGTTCGTTCGCGCCCAAGGACATGGCCATGGCTTTCGGCGCCTACGGCGGCGTCCAGGGACTCGCCGCAGTCGCGGGACCGTTGCTCGGCGGGTTCGTCGTCGACGCTGATCTCGCGGGAACCGGATGGCGGGCCATCTTCTGGATCAACGTGCCCATCGCGGGCCTTGCGCTCGTCCTCGGCGCGCGCGCACTCCCTTCGGACGCCCCGCATCGGGTGGACGCGAACAGAGCTCAGTTCGACTGGTGTGGAGCGGTTCTCGCCGGAACCGGGGTGACCTTGGTCCTGCTGCCGCTCATCCAGGGCCGCGACTGGGGATGGCCGTGGTGGGGATGGCTGATCGCAGGTGCAGGCCTGGTCGTGCTCGACCGGTTCCGGGCCCGCCAGGTCGCCGTCGCGGCACACGGTGGCCACCCGCTGGTGCAACCGAGCCTGATGCGGGTCGCCACCTTCGTTACCGGTCTCGCCGCATCGACGGTGTTTTTCGCCGCGATCGGCGGCTTCTTCCTCACCCTGTCGTTTCACCTGCAGATCGTCACCGGGCGCAGCGCCTGGGAGACCGGCCTCGTCATGCTTCCCTACGCGCTCGGGTCAATTGTCACCTCGGGTGTGGGCGTCGCGCTCGCGAACCGATTCGGCCGGGTCCTACTGGTCGCGGGGTCCCTGACCCTCGCCATCTCGCAACTGATCCTGTGGGCGGTGGTGCGCACCGACGACCCGGGGTTCTGGGCGCTGGGTCTGCCGATGTTCGTCGGTGGACTCGGCGTGGGTCTCGCCGCGCCGATCCTGGTGTCGGTGGTGCTCTCCGGGGTGCCCGGCCAGTTCGCCGGGTCGGGTGGTGGGGTTCTCTCGACCGCCAATCAGATCGGTGGGGCGATCGGTGTCGCTGCACTGGGCACTCTGTACTTCGCCCATGGGCTGGCACCGGTCCTGCTCGTGGGGGCAGCCTCGTACGGCGTCGCCGCGGCGCTGATGGCGGCGTTGCCGAAGACCGCTGCCTGACTCCACTGTCACCCAGCCTCATCGGGGTCACGTGCTCCGATCAGGCTGGGTGATTGCTACGCGGACCGGCCTCGTCGATGTCGTGCCGGACCGTTGACAGTTCGCTAGCGTAGCCAAGAATCACTCGTTGAGATTCGCGAACAGGACCAGCCTTCGTTGAGCACCGACACCACTCCTGACTCACCGTCAGACCCCAAGAACTCGGTCTCGGTGGACAGATCGGCCGCCATCTCTCCCTGGCGCAACGGCTCTTATCGCGCCTGGTTTGTCATCGACACCACCTCGGCGCTGGCCGCCTCGCTACGCGGTCTGGCGTTCACGTTGCTGGCCGTCGCGGTCACCGGTTCGACCACCATCGCCGGTCTGTGCGGCTCGCTGACGATCGGATCCGGTGCCATCGCCGCACTCTTCGGCGGGATAGTCGCCGACCGTTTCGATCGGCGCCGGGTGTGGACCCTGGGCCTGGCCACCGGCCCGATCATCTACGGCACACTGGCGATCCTCGTTGCCGGCGGCGCGATCTCGACACCGTTGATCCTGGCTTTCGCCGTGCTGGCAGGTGTCCACGACGGCCTGTTCGGGTTCGTGTCCGAGGTGGTGCTGCGGACCATCGTCGCGCCAAGCCAGTTGGCTGTGGCCACCGCGACAAATCAGGGCCGCGATTCCGCCATCTCGCTGGCCGGCCCGCCCCTGTCGGGAACTCTGTTCGCACTCGGCCACGCCATCCCGTTCGCCGGGCAGGCGATTCTCGATTCGATTGCGGCACTGATGGTTCGGTTCGTCCGCCACGACCTGCGCCACACGCCCGACCGTACAGTCACCGAGGGGACCATCTGGTCGAACATCACTCACGGGTTCCGATGGATCTGGGGTCAGCGGATCATCCGCGCCATCATCTTCCCGGCGTTGTTGCTCAACCTGTTCGTCAATGCACTCATCACCAACCGCATCCTGCAACTCAACGCCGAGCACACCAACCCCACCGTGATCGGTCTGATCGGGGCAGGTGCGGCTGCGGGAACTCTGATCGGTGCTGCGTTGGCGCCCGCGCTGGTGTCACGGCACGGCGACGGCCGCCTGGTGTGCATCGGGTTGGCCTGGACGGCAGTTTTTTTCCTCGGCTTCTCGCTGGTGACCACACCCATTCCGTCTGTCGTCACCATTGTGGTGGCCATGATCACCAACCCGACCGTCAACGGAATCATCCAGGGCTACGCCTACCATCTGATGCCAGCCGGCGAGTTGGGCCGCATCGGCGCGGCGCTGAGCGTCGGCTCCATGTCGCTGACGACGGTTGCACCGGCTCTCGCCGGACTCGCCGCAGGCAGTGGCCTACCACTGTCGGGCGCGCCGATCTTCGGGATCGGGCTCGCGGCCACCGCGGTGTTCGTCATCATCCACCCAGCCATGCGCTCGGTACCACCCGCCTCGACATGGAACTCACCCATTACAAATGAATCTCCTGACACCACAGGCTGATTCGCCATCCCGGTATCCACCGGCCACCACGTGCCTGTGGACCACACCGGATCTGTGGACAACTGCCTCGATCAATGACCTGTGGTCGTCTCGAATTCTGCTGAGATCGTCCGCGTGGCGGGCTGCCGTGGTCACCATGACCACGGCAGCCTTCTCAGCAGACGATCTCGGTTACCGAAGCCGGTGCCGCCTCGCGACGGTGACAGCCCGGATCGCCTCAAGGGTCTCGTCCCAGCCGAACACCACATCGTCGTAGGTCAATCGGATCTTCAACCACCCGTGGACCAGCGCGGCGCGGTCTCGTCGCCGATCGTTGCGGTAGTTCGCGAGGCTGGTGTGGTGGGCCACGCTGTCACACTCGATGAGCAACGCGCCCACGCGCAGGTCAACCCGCCCGACACCCTCGATCTGCGGTTGCACGATCACCGCAAAACCCACGGCACGCAGGCGAACCCGGGCCAGCGACTCGGTTCCCGACTCGGAGCGGGCATCGCAGCGGGCCAGCAGGTCGCGACCACGGGGGCCGAGTTCGGCCACGATGTCACCACCGTGGGCCAGGCCCTGGTTCAGTGCCGAATCGCACGCAGCGATCCAGTCCTCGGGGCGCATACATCGCACCGCGCATCCAAGCGCCACCGCCACCGAGTCGATCGCGCCGGTGGTCGGTCGCGGCGGTCCGACTGCCTGACAACTCCGCTGCCCGTCCCGCAGCGCTTTGCTCCGCCGCACGTGCAGGTCGGAATACCCGGGTGACACCCACACGCCGTGGTGAGCCAGCGCCGACACGCAACTCAACACACCACCAGCGGTCACCGCCGCGACGACACGGGGGTCGGCCCCCACACGCGCATACCAACCGGGCCGTAACCGGATGAGATCGCCGGCGGCCACGGCTCGCCGGATCTGATTGTCGGTCGATCCCCCACGATGCAGCTGCGCGGTGGTGAACACACCGGTCGAGAACACGGCGTCGGCGGGGTGTAGGAGGCTCATACCGATCAGACGTCGACAGGTGCCCAGCCGGATCCACCGACATCGTCCGAATCTGGCGCCAGCGTGGTCACCACGACCACGTCGACCGCCTGCGCGGACGATCTCAGCAGCAAGGCCGACGACAAAGGCCCGAGTCCAGCAGGACTCGGGCCTTTGTGGAGTGATCAGCGGGTCAGGTCACCAGCTGGACTTCTGCACACCGGGCAGCTCGCCGGCGTGGGCCATCTCGCGCAAGCAGATCCGGCACAGGCCGAACTTGCGGAACACCGCGTGCGGACGCCCGCACCGGTTGCACCGGGTGTAGGCGCGCACGGCGAACTTGGGCTTCTTGTTGGCCTTGTTGACCAGAGCCTTCTTTGCCATCTCAGTTGTCCTTCACGCTGTTGTCTTTGAACGGGAACCCGAGGTGACGCAGCAGCGCACGGCCCTCGTCGTCGTTGGTCGCCGTGGTGACCACGGTGATGTCCATACCGCGCGGCCGATCGATGTTGTCGATGTTGATCTCGTGGAACATCGACTGCTCGTTGAGGCCGAAGGTGTAGTTGCCGTGGCCGTCGAACTGACGGTCCGACAGGCCGCGGAAGTCGCGGATACGCGGCAGCGCGATCGACACCAGACGGTCGAGGAACTCCCACATCCGGTCGCCGCGCAGGGTGACCCGAGCACCGATCGGCATGCCCTCACGGAGCTTGAACTGCGCGATCGACTTGCGGGCCTTACGGATCTCGGGCTTCTGGCCGGTGATCAGCGCGAGGTCGGCGACCGCACCGTTGATCAGCTTGGCGTCACGAGCAGCGTCACCGACGCCCATGTTCACCACGACCTTCACGACACCGGGGATCTGCATCACGTTGTCGAACTTGAACTGCTCGTTGAGCGCAGGCTTGATCTCCTCGCGGTAGCGAGTCTTCAGGCGTGGCTGGACCTTGTTCTCAGTGCTGGTCATGTCAGATGTCCTTCCCGTTCTTGCGGGAAATGCGCACGCGCTTGCCGGTCTCTTCGTCCGTGCGGTACCCGACGCGGGTCGGGTTGCCGTCGGAGTCGACGACCATCACGTTGGAGACGTGGATGGGGGCCTCGGTGACGACGATGCCGCCGGCCGAGACGCCGCGCTCGCTCTGCGCTGCGGAGGTGTGCTTCTTGATGCGGTTGACGCCCTCGACGAGGACGCGGTTGCGCGCGGGGTAGGACTCGATGACCTTGCCCTTGGCGCCCTTGTCCTTACCCGAGATGACGATCACGGTGTCGCCCTTGTGGACCTTCATGTCAGAGCACCTCCGGGGCGAGTGAGACGATCTTCATGAAACGCTTGTCGCGCAGCTCGCGCCCGACGGGGCCGAAGATGCGGGTACCGCGCGGATCGCTCTCGTTCTTGAGAATGACCGCAGCGTTCTCGTCGAAACGGATGTAGGAACCATCCGGGCGACGCCGCTCTTTGGTGGTGCGCACGATGACGGCCTTGACCACCTCGCCGCGCTTGATGTTGCCGCCGGGGATGGCGTCTTTGACGGTGGCGACGATGACGTCACCGATGCCGGCGTACCGGCGTGACGAGCCTCCGAGCACGCGGATGCACAAGATTTCCTTGGCTCCGGTGTTGTCGGCGACCCGCAGGCGTGACTCCTGCTGGATCATTCGTAGATCTCCTCAGACCTGGATGGTGTGTACGCCGGATTCCGACCCGACGCACGCGGTCTGCTGCCGCCGTTGCGCGCCTGACCACGGCCGATGAGGGCCGTAGAGGGTTCGCGCTCGGGTGCGCGACACAACTGTGCCGCAGGCAACCGCACAAGAGTAGGCGAAACCGCAGGTCAGAATCAAATTGGTCACCGCCACAAGCTCGCTGTGTACTTTTGACCGGGACGGATCACCGCGACGTCGGACAGAGGAAGGCCCGTGCATCCAGCGCTCGAGACCCGTGAGCTCACGAAAGTCTACGGCGAGAAGACCGCCGTCTACGAGGGGATCCGCGCAGTCTCGGATGTGAGCCTGAGCATCCCGCGCGGCGCGTTGTACGGGCTGGTCGGTGCGAACGGCGCGGGCAAGACCACCTTCCTGTCGATGGCGACCGGCCTGTTGCGGCCGACCACAGGTACCTCACTGATAGACGGCGTGGATGTGTGGGCCGACCCGATCGCCGCCCGCGGCCGGATCGGGTTGCTTCCCGATGGGCCCACCATGTCAGAGGCGCTACCCGGACTCGTCGGGCTGCGCTACGTCGGGGTCCTACAGGGCCTCTCTCCGGATGTCGCCGACCGCCGCGCCCGCCAACTCCTCGCCGTTCTCGACATCGCCGACGCCGCCGAGAAGCCGGTCAGCAACTACTCCGCAGGCATGAGGAAGAAGATCGGATTGGCTGCCGCCCTCATCCACTCGCCTGCGCTGCTGGTGCTCGACGAGCCATTTGAGGCCGTCGACCCGGTCTCGGCGGTGACCATCCGAAATCTGTTGCAGCAGTTCACCTCAACTGGCGGCACCGTCGTGCTGTCGAGTCACTCGATGGGCCTCATCGAGCAGTTGTGCACCCACGTCGCCATCCTGAACCGTGGGGCGCTCTACGCAGCGGGTCCCACCGAGGAGGTGCGCGCGGGCGGCAGCCTGGAATCGGTGTTGATCGACTCGGTCGGCCCTCGCGTCGGCCTCGACACCCCGCACCTGGACTGGTTGGCCGACCGTGCCGCCGCCGATCCCCCGGTGCGCAGCGATTCGCCCGATCCGCGCCAGGTCGATTCGACCGACCACGCGCCATGACCGCCACAGCAACTGCTCCCGACACCGTCGCGACCCTGGTCGAGTTGGATCGCGAGCTGTACCGCAACGCGAACCGGTCGGTGGCGGTCCGCGCGGTGGTCTACGCGTTCCTGGGATTGTTTGTGCTCGGCATGATCGGACTGGTGATCATCGCCGAGGCTGGATCGGCCCGCGTCACCACTGCATGTCTGCTGTCGGCGGTGCTGCTCGGATTCAGCGCGCTGTCGCCGCTGATCGCCGGCCGGGCCACCGGCCTGCAGCCCGAACACGTTCGCACACTGCCGGTCTCAGCCGATCAGTACCGGGCCGCCATCACCCGTCGCGCACTCCGACAACTGTGGGCGGCACTGGTGCCCGCCATGCTCATCGCACTCGCTGTCGCCACCAGCGGTGACTCCCCGGCAGCGATCGCGCTCGCCGTCGTCGGCGGAATCGGCAGTGCCATCCTGCTCGACCTTGCGCCACGGGTCACCGGCCTGCGCTTCGCGGGACTGATACGCACGCAGCTCGGGAAGGTGATCGGGGTGGTCAGCGGCGTCGTCGGCATCGTGACGGTCTACGTCGTGTACGTCTTGACCGCCAACCAGTCCATCGACACCGACAACCGCGCTCTGCAGGCGGTGGTGCGAGTGCTACCCAGCGGGTGGCCTGCGGTCGCCGCGGAGGGCGCCTCGCGCGGCCGATGGTGGCCGGCCGTCCTCGCGCTCGCCGGTCTCGTCGCAGTCATCCTGCTGATGCGCCGCGACTGGTCCCGGCAGATCGACCTCGCCGTTTACAACAACGCGCTGGCCGCACCGAGCACCGGCTCGCGCGCGGACCGCTCCGAAGCCAGACGTTCTTCACCGGTGGCACTGATCATTCGCACCGAGGCGCGCATGCTGGTCGGTGACTCGCAGCGGCTGGGGCTGCTCATCACCCCGGTCGCATTCATCGCGATCGGCATCGTTCTCGTGTTCACCGGCTTCGACAGCTACGGGATGCGATACGGCGCTCCGCTCGTCGTGTTCCTGATGACCTCGACCATGGCCAACAGCTACGGACTCGACCGGTGGGGGTTCGCCACCTTGCTCACGTCCCGGCGAGCGGCCCCCCTGATCATCCGTGCGCGGATGATCCTGTTCGCGTCGGCGGCGTTGCTGGTGGGCTTGGCCGGAACGGTGATCGCGCGCATCGTGCGTGACACCGACCCGGACACGTGGCCGGTCACCGTGGCCGTACTCGTCGGTGGCGTCGTGTCCGGTGCCGCAGCCACCGCGGTCCTCCCGGCGCTGGCGCCCTACCGGGTGCCCACCGGGTCGGGGATGGGATCGATCAACTCGCGCGGCTCGATGTCAGGACGGTCGCTGGGAATGTTGTTCGGCTACCTGGCGGGCTTCGCACTCGTCTGCTCCCCCGGCATCATCATCGGGCTGGCCGTGTCGGGTCCGTTCGCGTGGGCTGCGGTGATCGTCGAGGTCGCGATCGGGATCCCGATCGTGTGGGTGGCCTATCGGTGGGGTGTGCGTCTGGTCCACGAGCACGGACCCGAGATCCTTGCGACGGTGACCGCGACCGCGTGATCGGCGGCCGTCACCGACCCGGCGTGGTTGACGGCCGGATCGCTCATTGACATGCTTCGTGGTGGCGGATTCGCAATTCGGGATCTTCCATACGACGGGGGACGCGACTGCCACCTCGCCACGGAGGAATCGAGGGTCCGCGATGCGCTCAACCATCACCGCACTGACCGGCGCTGTTGCGCTGCTGGCCGCGACGGCAATGACGACCGCAGGCATCGCAGCCGCAGCTCCGACTGCTCCGAGCGCGCCCCCGACCATCGGCAACGGTCCCGCTTCGACCACGTTCCTGCCCGCGTTCGCCTTCAGCCTCACTCAACCCGACGCCGCGCCGGCGGGGACCAACGACTTCTCCTGTCGCCCGACCGCTGCCCACCCGCGTCCGGTCGTGTTGGTCCACGGCACCTGGGTCAATCAGTACAACAGCTTCGCCCGCTTGGCCCCCGCCTTGAAACGGCAGGGTTACTGCGTGTTCGCCGTCGTCCACGGCAAGGAGACTCGGTCGTTGATCGGCAAGATCCCGGCCATTCGCGGTACCGACGACATCGACGTCTCGGGTGAACAGGTCGCCCGGTTCGTCGACACTGTCCTGCTGTCCACCGGCACCACGCAGGTCGACATGATCGGTTACTCACTCGGCGGACCGGTGATCCGCGACTACTTGAGATTCCACGGCGGCGTGGACACAGTGGCACCGGCAAAGAACAAGGTGCGCAACGTGATCACCATCGGCGCCACCAATCACGGCACCACCCTCTCCGGGATTGCAACGTTGGGCAAGCAGATCAATGCACTGGGCATCGATGTCCTCGGGTTCGCACCTGCGATCATCGGAACCTCGCCGATCCAGCAGGTGGTGGGTTCACCGTTCATGACCCGGCTCAACACCGACGGCGACACCGAGGCAGGCGTCCAATACACCGTCATCGGGTCGAAGTACGACGAGATCACCACGCCGTCCGAGCTCACCTACCTCACCGCCGGCAAGGGTGCGGTGACCAATGTCCGCCTGCAACAGGGATGTTCGGCCGACCTGTCCGATCATCTGGCCTTGCCGTACTCGCCACGCACACTCAGCATCGTCAGCAGCACGCTCGCCAACGGCGGTGTCCCGAACGCGAAAGACTTCACCTGCTCACCGGTGCTGCCGATTTTCGGCGGATAGCTCGGCGCGTCTGCGTGCCTCATGCCACACTCCCACCGACGCCACGTTTTTCCGGCGTCGCCGACCTCAGTCGAAAGGCACCTCGTGTCACGCTCGTCCATGATTCACCGGTCCACCATCGCGCTCGGCGCACTGATCCTGGCGATGTCGGGAACGCTCCTGGGCACCGCGACTGCCGACGCTGCCAAGGCGCGAAACTGCGCCGCACTGAACAAGACCTATCCACATGGGGTCGGGCAGCCGGGCGCGCGCGACAAGGTGGCCGCAGGCAAACGACCGGTCACCACCTTTCGCGTCAACCGCGCGGCCTATCTGGAGAACCGAGGCCTCGACCGCGACCGTGACGGCATCGCCTGCGAGAAGAAGTGAGGCCTGCGACCAAGGTCTGAACTGTTCGACCGGTAGCGGTATCGAGCCCTGTCGGATCAGACTTTCTGCAACACTGGGTTGTGTGATCAGCGACATCGTGGCACCGACACCTCACCGAGTTCGGAGATGACCGAGCTGGCCCAGGGCGAGAACCGGCCGTTGCCCGCGCCCAGCGCCGCGGTCACCGTCACCTGTCGCGCGGCGGTCGACGTCTCGGCGTTGCTCCTCGCCGCACACGGCAAGGTACGCACCGACCGCGACCTCATCTTCTTCAACAACCCGGTGGGCCCCGGAGTGTCCTACCTACACGGGGCAGGTGGGCCCGACCGCGTCACCATCGACGTGACGGCACTGCCTCCCGACGTCACCAGCGTGGTGGTGACCGCCAGCCTCGACGGATCTGGTCCGTCGACCTTCGGCGCGGTGGGCGGCGCACTGGCCACGGTCGCGGCCGGAAATGAATCGCTCACCTTCGAGATGACCGGCCTGACCACCGAGACCGCACTGGTCTGTGTCGAGGTCTATCGCCGCAACGACGCCTGGAAGGTCCGCGCGGTCGGGCAGGGTTACGCCAGCGGATTGGCAGGCATCGCAACCGATTACGGCATCGATGTCGACGACGAGCCGGCGCCGGCACCCCCGCCCCCGATTCAGGCCCCACCCACCCAGGTTCGGCCAACCTCCGCACCGCCGATGCCCCCACCTGCGGCTTATACGCCGCCGACTACGCCTCCGCCGGCCACACCTGTTGTCCCCCAATACAATCCGGGAGCCCATGCCATGCAAAGCGAACTGTTCGCCCCTGCCTTCGCCGAGACGACAGGCGCAGGCATCCAAAAGCAGGGCTCGAAGATGGCCAAGGTCGCGCTCAACGGCGAGATCATGGCGCGGTCGGGTTCGATGGTCGCCTACCAGGGCAACATGCGGTTCGAGGCCCTCGGTTCGGGCGGCATCGGCAACATGATCCGTCAGAAACTCAGCGGCGAAGGTGTACCGCTGATGAAGGTGAGCGGCCAGGGTGATCTCTTCCTGGCCAACGCCGCCTCAGATGTCCACCTGATCGACCTCGACGGCAGCGACGGTCTGACCATCAACGGCGCCAACGTGCTGGCGTTCGAGACCGGGCTGAGCTACAAGATCGAGATGGTCCGTGGCGCAGGCGCGTTGAGCAGCGCCGGTTTGTTCAACTGTGTGTTCACCGGGCGGGGTCGCATCGCCATCACCACCGAGGGCACCCCGGTGGTGCTCACCGTCGACCAGCCGACCTACGCCGACCCCCAGGCGGCGGTGGCGTGGTCATCGAGCCTACGAACCGGTGTGCAACAGAATGATTCGTTCAACCTGGGCACCCTGATGGGTCGAAGCACCGGCGAACGCTTCACCCTGTCGTTCTCCGGCCAGGGGTTCGTCATCGTGCAGCCCTCCGAGCAACCGCCGGGCGGGTTCATCGGCGGCACCGGCGGTGGACAACAGTCCGGCGTCGGCGGGGCGTTGGGCGGGCTGCTCGGCGGGCGCTGACGCCTCGCCGCCCGCCCCACCCGACGGGCCCAGGCACCACTGAGCACCCACACCCGTCGACGGCGGCCGCCGGCGGTCAGACCACGGGCACCCAGCAGCCCAGGAACCAGAAACCCCACCCCTGGTGAGCTGCGTCGTAGACCGGCGTCACCGTGTGCCGTGGAAGTCGAACGGTCTGCGATCCGGCCGATCGACCGAGGCCGGGAACGACGTCGGCTTCTGCGTCGCTCTGGGCTGAAGGTGTGGTTACGGCTTCTGGGTCGAAGAGCTGCCGTGCCTGACAGCGCCACCGTGGGCGCCGGCGGCGGTGTCCGCCGCGATCCACACCGGACCGGGTGCATCGCGACTGACCGCCACGCTAGAGACGCTGGTTGCGAGAACACTGTGCGCCGCACTGGGAAAATCCTGTGCACCAACGATTCCCGGCATCTGGCACCGCCCACGACATAAGAGCGGGACCAGGTGGGAGCCGCGCGGATAGAATCGAGGGGTGAACATCGCAGAGCAGTCGGTGGGGACACCGATGACCGTGCGCGCAGGGATCGTGGTGACGGGAACCGAGGTGTTGTCCGGCCGCGTCGCCGACAAGAACGGCCCATATCTCGCCGAGGCACTGCTCGGCCTCGGCGTCGAGTTGGCCCACATCACCATCTGCGGCGATCGCCCCGCCGATCTGCTGGCTCAGATGAGGTTCCTCGCCGACGACGGTGTCGACCTCATCATCACCACCGGTGGCCTCGGGCCCACCGCCGACGATCTCACCGTGCAGATGGTCGCCGAGTTCACCGGCCGCCCGCTGCTCCTCGACGCCGAACTCGAGGTCCACATCACCGCCATCGTCGATCGGTGGCTGGCCGCGCGCGGTCAGACCTCCACACCGGACTCCGTACGTGCGGCCACCCGCAAACAGGCCATGGTCCCTCAAGGTGCGCGCTGGGTGCCCCCAACCGGCACCGCACCGGGTGTGGTGGTGCCGGGCACGCCCGCGGTCGTGGTGCTCCCGGGGCCACCGCGAGAACTGCAGGCAATGTGGCCGGCCGCGATAACCACACCCGAACTCTCGCAATTGCTCTCCGGTGCAAACGATTTTGAGCAGGCCACCATTCGTGCCTTCGGACTTGCCGAGTCGGAACTGGCCGAGAGTCTGCGCATCGCCGAGCAGACCATCCCCGGCTACGCCGACCTGGAGGTGACCACGTGCCTGCGACGTTCGGAGGTGGAGATGGTCACCCGGTTCACCCCCACCACCGCCGACACCTATGCCGCCGTGCTGGAGTTGTTGCTCGCACGCCATGCCGCGCAGATCTTCTCCACCGACGGCACCACCATCGATCAGCAGATCGCCGATCTGCTGCAGGGCCGCACCATCGCCACCGCCGAATCATGCACGGGTGGGATGATCGCCGCCCGGCTCACCGATCTCGCCGGTTCGTCGGCGTATGTGCTCGGCGGAGTGGTCTCGTATGCCGATGAGGCCAAGACCGAGGTGCTCGGCGTCGATGCGACATTGATCGCCGAACACGGGGCGGTCAGTGAACCGGTGGCCGCCGCGATGGCGCGCGGGGCCCTGGCCCGCCTGGGTGCCGACACCGCGGTGTCCACGAGCGGTATCGCCGGACCAGGCGGTGGGAGCGCCGAGAAACCGGTCGGCACGGTCTGCTTTGGAATCGCGCTGGCGGGGCGTCCGGTGGTCACCCACACTCTGCGCCTGCCTGGGGACCGCGCAGATGTGCGTGAGCGGGCCACCAGCATCGCACTGCACCTACTGCGCCGCGAACTGCAGAGGTAGTAGAGGTCGCGCCGGTCGCTGCGCAGTTCTGTGCTGGATCGGCGCCCGCGCACGCTCTGGTACTCACGCACGGCCCGGCACGCCGAAACGTGTCGTGTCGTGTCGTGTCGTGGCAAGAGGTGTTCGATCCGGACATCCACTGTCGACGCGGTCGAGGCCGGTTCCAGGTGAACCAGGTCACAGAATCATCGCGGCGAGATGAACGGCAGGCGTTCGCTGCGTCGGTCGGGCGGCGAAGTCGTCGAATGTCGGATTTGTACCTAATTGAGCTTGTGTGAGTGCTTCCGGAGTGCGAGAGTCTCTCGTGAAGGCAATCGCCTCTCATCCCGTAAAGCAAAGGCTCCCAAATGTTTTCACGATCCATCGCAGCAGCTTCCACCCTCGCCATCGCAGCCGTCATCGGTGGAACGGTGTCCGCGCAAGCCGGAACCGCCTCTGCTGCAGAGGGTTTCACCCTTCTCTGCTTTCAGAAGCAAGGAAACAACGTCGAGCGCTACACCTACACCGGACAGCTTGACCGTCTCGCCGGCGGCGCACTCCAGGTCAACGGAGCCGATCTCCGTTCGGACATCTGGGATGGGAACTCGAACTACGGCCCGTCGACCTTCCGCGGTCATGTCGCCAGTCTCCACATCGCCCAGGGCGACGCCAACGCGTCGTGCTACTACCTGAACCAGGCACTGCGGGTCAGCGACTACCGCTACGGCTACTGGGTCTGATCGTTCACCATCTGATGAATAGGGCTCGGCGCGAGGATGATTGATCCCGCTCGCGCCGAGCGGGGCGCATCACCGATTGGCTGCGCCCCATCGCGCGGCCTGTGGACCAGGCGCGAACGACAGGTCGATCGCTTGCCAATTCATTTCGTGCGCAACGGATCGGATCAGGCTGTGCGCTTCGATGACAAGCGGATCGGTACCGGTCATGTGGGCCACCGAGACGAAAGCGCCTGCGCCCGAACATGATGCAGCATACGGCGGGAGTGCCGACCGCCGTCCAGCAGTAAGCCTCGGCCGAAATCAATCACGACAGCTCGGGCCCTCGAGCCACGCACGCCCGGCCCACATGGGTGATTAGATGCTCGATTCCAAATCGCTAATTCGACTACAGGACAGTAGTATTCACCCGCAACTCAACTAGATCGGCTTGGCCGCAGACTGTTCCGAAATACGTGGTGTACCCAGCCAGGCGCAGACACTCTCGGCCCCCCACCTCCTGCGAAGTGCACCTAGCGGGAGGGCGATGTCGACACCGCGCTGGAGCCTCCTTCACCCCGCGCACCCCGAGACCGCCCAACTGGGTGCGGTTGTTCGCGTCGTCCTGCATCGACGACGTCTCATCAGGCGCGCCGTCGGCATCACGGTGCGCCTGTCCGACGGCATGCTGTAGAGCAGGGTGTGGCCAGTTCTGTCGCCTCCGAGCTGTGCCGGATGTGTCGCGTCCTCGAGTCGTGGCTCGACGTCGAGCTGCGAAGCGCAGCCTCGCAGGTCGCGGAGCAGGTGTCGGATTCCGACATTCTGCGCCACACGGCCCAGGCCTCGGGGCCGCAGATCACGGAACCGACGGGGCTAGGTGAACAACAGGTATCAGCTGCGTCGGTCGGGTCGCGATGCCTCGCAAAAGCCTCTTTGTGCCCAAATCGGGGTTGTGCCACTGCTTACCGAGTGCGACAGTTGCCCCGGAGGCAGACGCCTTCCAGAACCGTAAAGTAAAGGGCCTTTTATGTTTTCACGATCCATCTCAGCAGTGACTACGCTTGCCGTCGCGGCCGCCATCGGTGCAGCGGTGACCGCGCAAGCAGGAACCGCAAGCGCTGCACCGAGTTTCCGACTTCTCTGCTTCCAGAAGCAAGGCAACAACGTCGAGCGCTACACCTATACGGGACAGCGCGAGCATCTGCCCACCGGTGCCTACGTGCTCAGCAACGTGGAACTGCGATCGGACATCTGGGACGGGTACTCGAAGTACGGACCGGCAACCTTCCGTGGCCGGGTGGACAACATCCACATCGCACAGGGCGACGCCAACGCAAGCTGCCACTTCCTGAACCGGGCGCTGGGGGTCAGTGACTACCGCTTCGGGTACTTTGTCTGATCGTCCACACCTGATGGACAGGGCTCGGCGCGAGACGCAGCGAAGGCTCGCGCCGAGCGGAGCGCATCACCATGCTTCTGCGTCACATCGCGCCGGCTCATAGACCGGCCGCGATGTGATGGTAGACAGCGTTCCACTTCAATTCCCGGGCAAACGATTTCGTCGTGGTGTCCCCGTCGATGTCGAGCAGCTCGGTGCGGGTCATGGTGGCGAAGTGATCGAGCGTGCGGGCGTCGACCGCGGTGCTGAGCACCGTGTGATGCGGCCCGCCGGCCATCAGCCAGGCCTCGGTCGAGGTCGACCACGACGGCTCGGGCTCCCATACCGCACACGCCACCGGCAACTCGGGGATCGGCGCGTTCGGGCCGACCACCCGGATCCGGTTGGCCACCAACCGGTTCGGATCATCGGCGCCGACTGCCGCCCGTACCCAGGAACCCACGGCGGTCGCGGTCCGCGGATCGTCGAGGCGACCGGCCACCGTGGCCGTGGCACCGACAGCCGGGTCTGGATGTAGCCGAACTCGCGATCACCGTGCGCGGCCTGGTTGAGGTTCATGACGTCCATGTCGATGCTGTCCCAGGGGATCTGCGCTCCCACCTGGGTGTGCAGGTGCAGCAACGGCTTTCGCAGCAGGTTCAGACCACGGATCCACATCTTGGCCGACGAGAAGGTGTGCATCCACGCCACCACGCCCACGCACTGGGTGGTGGTGTCGGCCTAGGACAGCACGATGGAGATGGCGTCGGCGACGGTGACCACCGGCATCCACCGCACCCGCACCGGCACTTCGGATGCAGCATCGAGTTTGCCGACCAGACAACGTGATTGATCGGCCACCTGATCGAGGATCTCGGGACCGTAAAGTCCCTGGCTTGCAGTGATGAATCAGATCTCCCTCTCGGCGAACGCCGTCGGGGCCACACTGCCGGCCATGTCAGCCTTCCTGTCCGCCAGCGGCGACCCGCTGACCGTAGACGCTCTGATAGCGGTCATTCAGCGCCGTGAAGTCGGCGGGATCGTGAGTGCCGACGTAGCGCAGCACAGGGCACGCGTCCGGCGAAAAACCGATACAGGTCTCAGATTCTGTCGGTCATGACGGAACCGATGCCAACAGCACCGATTGTTAGCATCAACATCGCGGCCGCCGATGCCATCGGCAGGAACTCGACCGATCACATGGGCTGATCGTCGTCGAAAAACGCCCCCGCCGCGTCGCCCGCACACACGTACGATCCATCTGGTCGCCCTGTGGTAGAAGGATCCCATGAGCACACCGACAGGGCCGGGATCGAACGATCCGAACATCTCCCTCAGCAAGCCCGGCCCGCCGATCCCCGGGTCACCACCCGCCTACCCTCCACCGGCGCAGGATCCGTACGTCGAGAACCGGTACGGGTCCAACCCGTACGACCAGACAACGTACGGCCAGCAACCCTTCGGCGCACCCTCCGCCAGCCAACCCGATTACGGTCAACCCGGCTACGCCCAACCCGCTTACGGCGCACCCCAATACGGGCAGCCTGTCTATGGACAGGCGCAGCCCTTCGGTACGCCCGGATACGGACCGGCAGCATTCGGGCCACCCCCGAACAACACTCTCGCATTGGTGTCGCTGGTCCTGGGCATCCTGTCGTTCCCGATGATGCTGGCCTGCTACCTGGGGTTGCCGCTGGCGATCGGGGCGATCGTGTGCGGGTTCATCGGCCGCAGCCAGATCAACGCTGAACCCAACCGCTACCGCGGATCCGGAATGGCGCTGGCCGGAATCATCTGCGGCGCAGTGTGTCTCATCCTGGTCGCGCTGCTGATCGGACTCATCATCGCGTTCGGTCTGAGCTCACCCACCTACTCCTGACCTGGCCCAACGCCACAACGACCCGCCACCGAGGAATCGGTGGCGGGTCGTTGTCGTTGTCGGCGAAAGGCTTACTTGGCCTTCTCGAGCACCTCGACCAGACGCCAGCGCTTGGTGGCGCTCAGCGGGCGGGTCTCCATGAGTCGCACGCGGTCGCCGATGCCGGCGATCTCCTGCTCGTCATGCGCCTTCACCTTGGACGTGGTGCGGATGATCTTGCCGTACAGCGGGTGCTTCACGCGGTCCTCGAGCTCGACCACGATCGTCTTCTGCATCTTGTCGCTGACCACGTAGCCGACACGCACCTTGCGGCTGCCACGCGGCTTCTCGGTCGGCGGGGTCTTGGCCGGACCCTTCTTGGTGTCGGTCACCTTGTCTCCACTCATGCGTTGTCACCGTCCGGTCCAGCAGCCAGACCCAGCTCGCGCTCCCGCAGCACCGTGTAGACACGTGCGATCTCGCGCCGGACCAGCCGCAGGCGGCGGTTGTTGTCGAGCTGTCCGGTCGCCATCTGGAAACGCAGGTTGAACAGCTCTTCCTTCGACTCCTTCAGACGCTCGAGGAGGGCTTCGTCGGTGAGCTCACGCAGCTCGGCTGCGGCGATTCCGATAGCCATCAGAACTTCTCCTCTCGTGTCACGATGCGAGTCTTGATGGGCAGCTTGTGCTGTGCGCGGCGCAGGGCCTCGCGAGCGGTGTGCTCATCGGGGTAGCTCATCTCGAACAGCACGCGACCCGGCTTGACCGGCGCCACCCACCACTCCGGCGAACCCTTACCCGAACCCATGCGGGTCTCGGCAGGCTTCTTGGTCAGCGGACGGTCGGGGAAGATGTTGATCCACACCTTGCCGCCACGCTTGATGTGCCGGTTGATGGCGATACGCGCGGACTCGATCTGACGGTTGGTGATGTAGGCACTCTCCAGAGCCTGGATGCCGTAATCACCGAACGTCACCTTGGTGCCGCCACTGGCCTGCCCCTTGAGGCTGGGGTGGTGCTGCTTGCGGTGCTTGACCCGGCGAGGGATCAGCATGGGTCAGCCCTCCTGATTCTGGGTGGGAGCCGCGGCCACGTCGACGGCCACGGGGGCCTCGGTAGCTGCGGTGTCCGCGGCGGCACGACCCGCCTCGGTGCTGGTGGCGGTGGTGCCCGAGGCGCCGCTACGACGCGGACGCTGCGGACGCTCACGGCGGGGACGGTCGCCGGCGGGGGCCGCGGCGGCGGTCAGCTCACGCTTACCACCGACGATGTCACCCTTGTAGATCCAGACCTTCACGCCGATACGGCCGAAGGTGGTCTTGGCCTCGTACAACCCGTAGTCGATATCAGCGCGCAGCGTGTGCAGGGGCACGCGGCCCTCGCGGTAGAACTCGCTACGGCTCATCTCGGCACCGCCGAGGCGACCCGAGCACTGGACTCGGATGCCCTTGACGTTGGGCTGACGCATGGCCGACTGGATGGCCTTGCGCATGGCGCGACGGAACGCGACACGGTTGGACAGCTGCTCGGCAACACCCTGTGCCACCAGCTGCGCCTCGGACTCGGCGTTCTTGACCTCGAGGATGTTGAGCTGCACCTGCTTGCCGGTCAGCTTCTCCAGGTCGCCACGAATCCGGTCGGCCTCGGCGCCACGGCGACCGATGACGATGCCCGGACGGGCGGTGTGGATGTCGACGCGGACACGATCACGCGTGCGCTCGATCTCCACCTTGGCGATGCCGGCCCGCTCGAGGCCAGTGGCCAGGAGCTTGCGGATGGCAACATCCTCTTTCACGTAGTCCGCGTACTGCTTGTCGGCGTACCACCGCGACTTCCAGTCGGTGGTGATACCCAGACGGAAGCCGTGCGGGTTGATCTTCTGGCCCACTACTGAGCTCCCTTGCTGGTCTTCGCGGTGGCCTTTTGAGCCTCAGCCTTTTTGGGGGTCTTGGCGCGGCTGCGGGCGGCCGGGGCCGCCGAGCTGACGCTCTCCACCACGACGGTGATGTGGCTGGTGCGCTTGCGGATCCGGAACGCACGCCCCTGGGCACGCGGACGGAAGCGCTTCATGGTCGGACCCTCGTCGGCGAACGCCTGGGTGACGACCAGCGTGCGCCGGTCGAGGCCGAGGTTGTTCTCCGCGTTGGCCGCCGCACTGGCGACCACCTTGGCGACGGGTTCGCTGGCCGCCTGCGGGGCGAACAGCAGGATGTCGAGGGCTTCGTCGACGCTCTTGCCGCGCACCAGATCGATGACGCGACGCGCCTTCATCGGGGTGACGCGAACGAACTTCGCGGTGGCCTTGGCCGTCGGGTTCTGGGCGGCCGCCTCGGTCTTGGCTGCGCTCATCGCCTCTTCGCCTTCCGGTCGTCCTTGATGTGGCCCTTGAACGTGCGCGTCGGCGCGAACTCGCCGAGCTTGTGTCCCACCATCGACTCCGAGACGAACACCGGCACGTGCTTGCGCCCGTCGTGGACGGCGAAGGTGTGGCCGATGAAGTCGGGGATGATGGTCGAACGGCGCGACCAGGTCTTGATGACCTGCTTGGTGCCCTTCTCGTTCTGCACGTCCACCTTTTTCAGGAGGTGGTCGTCGACGAACGGGCCCTTCTTGAGACTGCGTGGCATCTGCTAACTCCCTCCTGGGCTATCGCTTGTTCTTGCCGGTGCGGCGGCGGCGGACGATCAGCTTGTCGCTGGCCTTGTTCTTGCGGGTGCGGCCCTCGGGCTTACCCCACGGGCTGACCGGGTGGCGACCACCGGAGGTCTTGCCCTCACCACCACCGTGCGGGTGGTCGACCGGGTTCATCACGACACCACGGACGGTGGGCCGCTTGCCCTTCCAGCGCATACGGCCGGCCTTGCCCCAGTTGATGTTGCTCTGTTCAGCGTTGCCCACCTCGCCGACGGTGGCGCGGCAGCGCACGTCGACACGACGGATCTCGCCTGAGGGCATACGCAGGGTGGCGTAGGCGCCTTCCTTGCCCAACAACTGGATCGAGGCGCCAGCGCTGCGCGCCATCTTGGCCCCACCACCGGGACGCAACTCCACCGCGTGCACCTGGGTACCGGTGGGGATGTTGCGCAACGGCAGGTTGTTGCCCGGCTTGATGTCGGCGTTGGCGCCCGACTCCACGACATCGCCCTGACCGAGGCCCTTGGGCGCGATGATGTAGCGCTTCTCGCCGTCGAGGTAGTGCAGCAGCGCGATGCGTGCGGTGCGGTTGGGGTCGTACTCGATGTGAGCGACCTTGGCGTTGACGCCGTCCTTGTCGTGACGACGGAAATCGATCAACCGGTAGGCGCGCTTGTGGCCGCCGCCCTTGTGACGGGTGGTGATGCGACCGTGGGCGTTGCGTCCACCGCGGCCGTGCAGCGGGCGCACCAGCGACTTCTCCGGGTGGTCACGGGTGACCTCGGCGAAGTCGGCGCCACTGGAGCCACGGCGGCCCGGTGTCGTCGGCTTGTACTTACGAATGGCCATGAGTCTTCTTGTCCTCTACTTCCTCGAAGGGAGTTCCGGTGCGGCGTCAGCCGACCGGTCCTCCGAAGATCTCGATGGGCTTGCTGTCAGCGGTCAGCGTCACGATCGCGCGCTTGGTGTCCTTGCGCTTGCCGTAACCGAACTTGGTCCGCTTGCGCTTGCCCTGTCGGTTGGCGGTGTTCACGCTGACGACCTTGACGTCGAAGATCTTCTCGATCGCGATCTTGATCTGCGTCTTGTTCGAGTCCGGGTGGACGATGAACGTGTAGACGTTGTCCTCGATCAGTCCGTAGGACTTCTCCGAGATCACCGGCGCGAGGATGATGTCGCGCGGATCTGCCTGGATGGTCATGCTCAGGCCTCCTTCTCGGCTGAGTCCGACGCGCCCGTGGCCCGCGCGATGAACGCGGTGAGGGCCTCGAGGCTGAACACCAGTTCGTCGGAGTCCAGCACGTCGTAGGTGTTGAGCTGATCAGGCGTGATCGGCAGGACGTGGGGCAGGTTGGCCACGCTCTTCCATGCGGTGACGTCCTCGCGGGGGATCACCACGAGGAACTTGCGGCGATCGGAGATCGACTCCAGGAAGGTGCGTGCCGACTTGGTCGACGGGGTCTGCCCGGCCACCAGCTCGTCGATCACGTGGATGCGTGCGTTGCGCGCCCGATCCGACAGGGCCCCACGCAGGGCGGCGGCCTTCATCTTCTTGGGGGTGCGCTGGCTGTAGTCACGCGGCTTGGGACCGTGCACCACGCCACCACCGGTGAACTGCGGAGCGCGGGTAGAACCCTGACGGGCGCGACCGGTTCCCTTCTGGCGGTACGGCTTTGCGCCACCACCGGACACCTCGGCGCGGGTCTTGGCCGAGTGGGTGCCCTGACGGGCGGCGGCCTGCTGCGCGATGACGACCTGGTGCATGAGGGCGATGTTGGCCGGGGCGTCGAAGATCTCGGCGGGGAGATCAACGGTGCCTGCGGTCGTGCCCGCAGCGGTCTTGACGTCGAGCGTCAGGTTGGTGACGGCGTCCTTCGTGGTCTTGACACTCATGCGGTCACACCGCCTTTCACAGCGTCGCGGATGATGACGACGCCGCCCTTGCGACCCGGGATGGCTCCCTTGATCAGCAGCAGGCCGTTGTCGGCATCCACCTTGTGCACGGTCAGGTTCTGGGTGGTGACGCGCTCGTTGCCCATCCGGCCGGCCATGCGCATCCCCTTGAACACGCGACCCGGGGTGGCGCAGCCACCGATCGAGCCGGGTGCGCGGTGCACGCGGTGCGCACCGTGGCTGGCGCCGAGACCGGCGAAGCCGTGGCGCTTCATGACGCCGGCGAAGCCTTTGCCCTTGGAGATGCCGGTGACGTCGACGGTCGCGCCGTCGGCGAAGATCTCGGCGGTCAGCTCCTGGCCCACGGTGTAGTCGGAGGCGTCGAGCAGGCGGATCTCGGCGATGTGACGGCGGGGGGTGACCCCAGCCTTCTCGAACTGCCCGGCGACCGGCTTGGTCACCTTGCGGGGATCGATGGCGCCGTAGGCGAGCTGCACGGCGGTGTAGCCGTCGGTCTCGGGGGTTCGGATCTGGGTGACCACGTTGGGTCCGGCCTTGACGACGGTCACCGGGACGACCCGGTTGTTCTCGTCGAAGACCTGGGTCATCCCGAGCTTGGTGCCCAGGATTCCCTTCACGTTCTTCTGAGTCATGTCTGCTGTGTCCCTATTCGCGCTGAAGGCTCGTCTACTGGATGTTGACGTCGACGCTGGCCGGCAGATCGATGCGCATCAGGGCGTCAACGGTCTTCGGCGTCGGGTCGAGGATGTCGATGAGCCGCTTGTGCGTACGCATCTCGAAGTGCTCGCGCGAGTCCTTGTACTTGTGCGGTGAACGAATCACGCAGTACACGTTCTTCTCGGTGGGCAGCGGCACCGGGCCGACCACGCGCGCCCCGGTCCGGGTCACGGTCTCCACGATCTTGCGCGCCGAAGCGTCGATCGCCTCATGGTCATAGGCCTTGAGCCTGATGCGGATCTTTTGTCCCGCCACGCTGTGTCCTCTTCCGTCGGTATCAAGTTCGTCAGACGTCCCGCGGTGCGGGGCACAGATGGACCACCGCGCATGGCTGCATGCGCGTGCCTCACCCGAGGCCGTGATCGACGCTGTTCATCTGACGTTGTTCATGTGGCCCGCCCCCTCGCGGGGAATCGAACCGGTCGTGCGGTATCGGAGCTGGTGGCTCCGGCACCCGAGGTCGGGCGTGTCGGGCGCCGAGGACAAACCTGTGCGCTGCCGAAACTCTCGACTCTGGCGGTCCCCATCACCCTCGCGGGCGAGTAGGACGGTCGTGCGGGTGATCGTGTGGCCGGGGCTCGGGACAGTTCGGTGACCGCTTGTCCCGCCGGTTCGATCTCGCCTCGATCAGCCGTCGGTGGGCGCATGAGCACACTACGACGCCTCTCTGGGCAACCCGAACAGTATGCAACAGATCTGCGGTCGCGCCAAATTGCTGGTCACCGTACTAGCGTGGTCCCCCATGACCAGGTCAGCAGACATCGACCGGGGCTCGGTGAGCGTCGGATCCACCTATGCGTTTCGGCGCCGCCTCCCGCAGAACGCGCTGGGCGCGGCCATCTTCTCCCTCGGCATGGTGGCCAAGGTGCCCTACTTCGGGACCATCCTCCCCTACGTCCGCCGGATGGAGCCCGGTCACTGCGAGGTGGTGGCACCGAACTGGTTCGGGGTGCACAACCATCTGGGCACCTTTCACGCGATCGCCGCGTGCAACCTGGCCGAGACGGCAATGGGGATGCTGATGGAGGCCACCGTGCCGGCCGATCTGCGTTGGATTCCCAAAGCCATGTCCTCGCACTACCTGGCCAAGGCGGCCACCCGGCTGACCGCGGTGGCCCACCTCGACGAGGTGATCACCGCCGCTACGGTGGGCGAGGGTGCCGAGATCGTCGTGCCCATCACCATCACCGACACCCGCGGCATCGAGGTGGTGCACTGCGACATCATCTGCTGGGTCACCCCGAAGTAGATCGGCCTGGCGGGACCGACGGCTAGATCAGTCCTTCCTCGAGCTCGAAGAGCACGTTGTCCCAGTAACTCTCCTCGCCTTGGCCGGTCGAGTCGATGGCCAGCAGGTCGGCGCGCAGCTTCGCGACCACCGGCTCGCGGTCGATCTCGGACGCCGTGGCGCCCTCGGCCAAGGACTCCTGGACTCCGGCGTACGCGGCGAGCGACGCGACGAACGCAGGCAGGCTGGCGTTGATCCGCGCATTGTCGTCGGGTGCGGGGCCGTAGCCGATGAACTCCCCGGTCTCGAGGATCACGCCCAGGCGCAGCTCTTCGGCCCACTTCTCCTCTCCCACGTCGAGCACTGCGACCTCGTCTCGACCATCCCATGAGATGGTGACCGGTCGCGGCGTGACGAAGGTGATGCCCAGCAGCTGCCCGTCCAGCTTTGGCAGACCTGGATCGCTCAGCCAGGCACCGAGGTCGGTGGGCAGTGCGAGGCCGGCGAGCGCGGCCGCATCGATCGGCACGCGGCCGTCTTCGTACAGATCGAAAAACACGGTGCACACTCCCCTTGTTCGCATGGTGGTCATTGATCGAGGCGAGGTTATCGCCGAGCCCTGCAGTTCGCGGCATGAGCTGTCATCATCAGGTGTCGGCTGGTGGGAAGGACTGCGCCATGGTGTCGTCACGACGCAGTGATCGCCTGATGGCCGCACTGACCGAGATCACCAGCGGCACCCCGCCGACCGTGGTCGACGGACTGCGCCAGGTGATCCTCGACGGTGGGGCACCTCCGGGGTCACCGCTACCGGTGGCCACCATCGCCGACAAGTTCAAGGTGAGCCCCATCCCGGTGCGCGAGGCCTTGAAAAGGCTTGTGGGCGAAGGACTTGTCGGCCACCAGACCAACGGTGGCTATTTCGTGGCCCAGCTGACCGCCGACGAGTTGCGTGAGATCTACTTCGTACGTGGCGTTCTCGAGCAGGCCGCTCTGGCCCGAGCCGCCGAGACCGCCGGGCCGGCCGACATCGAAGCCGCGCGCGCCGCCCACGAATCCCTGCTGCGCGCTTCGGAGTTCAGCGATGCCCGCGCATATCACCAACAGTCCCGGGTGTTCCATCGAGCTCTCATCGCCCCGTGCGGTATGCAGCGGTTGCTGCACATGGTCGAATCCACCTGGAACGTGACCGAGCCCTTTCAGCTGATGCGGGTGGCCACCCCGGAGATGGTGGCGCAGTTGCACATCGACCATGAGCAACTACTGACGGCGATGACCGGGCGGGACGCGCAGACCTTGATCGCGGTGGCCAAGTCCCACCATGCCCACCTCGAGTCGATCATCGTCGACTCGGTGACCAAACTGGGGGTGGCCCACCCCGAGACGTGAGCGGTCAGGACCCAGCGGCGAGCTGGCGGGAAAATATATGTTCACCGAAACGCGCGAGTAATAACCCGCTCCTAATCTCCTGTTCACCCCCACACGTCGGACATCACGGACACCGCACGTGCACCGGAACCGACCACCTCACAGGAGAACCCATGACCGACATGTTGAAATCGGGTGCGGCGCCCAGCGACATCGCGGAGCCCACCCGAGCCAGCGCGGCGGGCGAGAGTGTCATCAAGCTCAGCTACGACCAACGGCTGACCAACGAGGACCTTGCCCCGCTCAAAAAGCAGACCTGGACCTGGTACAACATCTTCGCGTTCTGGATGTCCGACATCCACAGCGTGGGCGGCTACGTTTTCGCCGGGAGCCTGTTCGCCCTGGGCATCACGGCCTGGCAGGTGTTGATCGCCCTGCTTGTCGGCATCGTGTTCGTCAACGTCCTGTGCAATCTGGTGGCCCGGCCCTCCCAACAGGCCGGTGTGCCCTACCCGGTGACCACCCGGATCGCTTTCGGTGTGCGCGGGGCAAACCTGCCCGCGATCCTGCGCGGCCTGATCGCTGTGGCCTGGTACGGCATCCAAACCTATTTGGCCTCAGTCGCTTTCGGACTGCTGGCCATCAAGTTCTTCCCCTCGCTGGCAAAGTACGACAGCGTCGGCGACTACGGTTTCCTCGGCCTGTCGGCGCTGGGTTGGGCCGGGTTCATCCTGATGTGGATCCTGCAGGCCATCGTCTTCTGGAACGGCATGGAGACCATCCGCAAGTTCATCGACTTCTGCGGTCCCGCGGTGTACGTGGTCATGATCGCGCTGGCCGGCTACCTGATCTTCAAAGCAGGTTGGAGCAACGTCAGCCTCAACCTGTCCTCCGGTCCCGACAAGTCCGGGTGGGCAGCGGTCTCGGCATCAATCGGTGCGGTCGCGCTGGTGGTCTCCTACTTCTCTGGTCCGATGCTCAACTTCGGTGACTTCTCCCGGTACGGCAAGTCCTACGAGGAGGTCAAGAAGGGCAACTTCCTGGGCCTGCCGGTGAACTTCCTGTTCTTCTCGCTGCTGGTGGTGTGCACGGTCTCAGCCGGGGCCACCGTCATCGGGCGCGACGAAAACGGCAACATCATCACCGACCCGGTGCACATCGTCGACAAGATCGACAACACCACCGCTGCGGTGCTCGGCGTGCTCACCTTCGCCATTGCCACCATCGGCATCAACATCGTGGCCAACTTCGTCTCGCCCGCATTCGACTTCTCCAACGTGGCGCCCACCAAGATCTCCTGGCGCATGGGCGGCATGATCGCCGCCATCGGTTCGGTGCTGATCACCCCGTGGAACCTGTTCAACAACCCCTCGGCGATCCACTACACACTCGACACCCTCGGCGCGGTCATCGGTCCACTGTTCGGGGTGCTGATCGCCGACTTCTACCTGGTGAAGCGCAAGGAGATCGTCGTCGACGACCTGTTCAGCATGTCCCCGACCTCGCGGTACTGGTTCCGCAGCGGGGTGAACCCGGTCGCCGTGGTGGCCACCGTGGTGGCCGGTGCGGTCGGGGTGGCCGTCGTGGTGGGCGGCACCACCTACATGAGCAGCTACACCTGGTTCATCGGCGCCGGACTCGGGTTCGTCCTCTACTGGCTGGGTATGCGTTACGTGCCGCAGTCGCTGATCCACGACAACCCGCCCGCCCCGGCAAACCTCGGACGCAGCACAGCCGACGAATCCGCCACGCGGTGAGGACACCACTGTCCTGATGCGGATCTGTCTGATCAATCCGAACACCACCTCCGCCATGACCGACGTCATGGCGGAGGTGGCGCGTGCGGCGGCGATGCCCGACACCGACCTGGTGGCGCTCACCTCGACCATGGGTCCAGCATCCATCGAGAGCCACTACGACGAGGCCTTGTCGGTCCCCGGGGTGCTGGCTGCCATCGTCGCCGACCGCGCGTGTGACCATCCCAGCGACGGCTACCTGATCGCCTGTTTCGGTGACCCTGGGCTCGACGCCGCCCGGGAAGTGGCCCAAGCGCCGGTGCTGGGCATCGCCCAGGCGTCCATGCATCTCGCCGCACTGATCGGGGGCCGGTTCTCGGTGGTGACCACCCTGACCCGAACCATCGGCCGCGCCGACGAACTGACCCACCGTTACGGCGTCGCCGGACTGTGCGCAGGTCTGCACGCCTGCGAGATCCCCGTCTTGGAACTGGAGACCAACCCGCACACCGAACAGATTCTCACCGAGGCCTGTCGGCAGGCGCTGCACCAGGACCGGTCCGAGTCGATCGTGTTGGGCTGCGGCGGGATGGCCGATCTGGCGCACCGCATCTCCGAGGCGATCGGGGCCCCGGTCATCGACGGGGTGGCCGCGGGGGTTCGCCTGCTGCAGGCTCTGATCCCGATCGGCGGTAGTCCCGGCAAGGCCGGGATCGAGTTCGCCCCGCCGCCGGCCAAGCCCTACACCGGACTGCTGTCGGGGTTCGGCGAACCGACCGCCCGCTGAGCGCCTGGTCGCTACCTGCGCAGGTGACAGCTGTGTGACGATCCGTCCCAGCACTCACCGCCGCCCGTTTCTCAGGCGAACGAAATGATACGTTCGGGTGGTTGGTCCGCATATGCGGAAACGCCTGTCGGGGGCACACGGGGTGATCGGTATGCCGGCTCTGGGAGAGTCGCATTTCGTCCAGGTCGACGACGGCCGACGGTTGCACTTCTGCGTGGCCGGATCAGGTCCGGTGACAGTGTTCTTCGAGGCCGGTATCGGCCGGTCCCGTAACACCTGGGCTGCGGTGGCTCCCCTGGTCGCACGGTTCGCACGCATCGTCACCTACGACCGGGCCGGGCACGGGCTCAGCGACGTCGACCTCTGCGATCGCGGTCTGGACCGACTCATCTCCGACCATCTCGCCGTCCGAAACGCCGCTGTCGACGGCCCCTGCGTGGTGGTCGGCCACAGCTACGGCGGCCCCATCACCCGTGGCGGCGCGGTACGCGACCCCGACGACGTCGCCGGTGTGGTCCTGGTCGACGAGGTCTCCGAGCTGTGCGACGAACTCGTGGGACTCGACGGTGGCCTCACCGACGCGGTCTACCAGTCACGTCTGCTGCTGGCGAGACTACGACTGCTACCCCGCATCGCCCCGCGACTGCACAACCGACTGCTCCGCGACACCGGTGACGAGGCGCTCGATCAGCAGACCGCGCAGGTGCTGGCCGAGGCGATCACCGAGGTGCGTGCCGAAGATGGCGGGGTGACCGCAGCCAAGACATTGGTGGTCGAGTGGGAGCAGTACGGCGAGAGCATCCGCGACTTCGCCGAGACCGGCCCCTGGATCCCGGAGGCACCGCTGGTGGAGATTTCGTCGAACCGGGTGCCAGAGGACAAGCTGGCCGACGACTACATCGCGCAGTCCCACATCGAGACCGCCGAACGCGCCGAACGGGGCAAGCACGTGTTCGCCTCCACCTCCAGCCACTACATCCAGCTCACCGAACCGTCGCTGGTGGTCGACGAGATCCGGCTGCTGGTGGAGTCAGCGTTGGTCGCCTGACCGCGCCTTCCCCGTGCGAAGCCGATCGCTTCAGATCACGGATCGGCCTCTGTTGGATCTCGAATGCCATGGATCGTATTCGTGGCTGGATCGTGCGGCCCGCAGCCCGATAGCGTTCGCCAACGGGTGGGGAACCCACGCACTGGAGGCCACGTCATGCGGTTGCACCGCACTGTGTCTGCCCGCTCGACGTCTGCCCGCTCGACGTCTGCCCGCTCGACGTCTGCCCGCTCGACGTTTGCCCGCTCGCTGATCGCGCTGGGCGCGGCCATCGGAGTGAGTGTGGGCGGGATGGGTGTGGGCGGAGTGGGGATGGCCTCAGCGCAACCGGCCCCGGCCTCGCCGCCCGGGTCCAACGACTTCTCCTGTCGGCCGAGCGCCGCTCATCCGCGCCCGGTGGTGTTGGTGCACGGCACCTGGTCTGACCGCGCGGGTACCTGGAAGACCCTCTCCCCCGCCCTGGCCGACGCCGGCTACTGCGTGTTCGCGGTCTCCTACGGGCAGCACCAGCCCGGCAGCACCGACAACCTGCTGAACATGTTCGGCGGCAACAGCATCGAACGATCCGCTCACGATCTGGCCGCATTCGTCGACCGGGTACGTATGCGCACCGGCGCCCGGCAGGTCGACATCGTCGGCCACTCGCAGGGCGCGGTGGTCACCCGGCAGTACCTGCGATTCGCCGGCGGCACCGACGCGAAGGCGCCGTGGCGCAACATCGTTCACACCGTGGTGAGCCTGGCCGGCACCAACCATGGCACCACCTTCAACCGCAATCAGGCCATCGGGGCGATCGGACAGATGCTGGGCATCCCGGTCATCACCCTGGCCGCCACCGCGGTCGGTCCCTCCTACGTGGAGCAGATGGTCGGCTCGCCGGTGTTGATGCGACTCAACGCCGGTGGCGACACCCGACCCGGGGTGCGCTACGTGGTTGTCGGCACCCGTGACGACAACGTGGTCACCCCTGCGGCCACCACGTTCCTGCGGGCCGGTCCGGGGGCCACCGTGGACAACGTGTGGGTGCAGACCGGATGCCCCAGCGCCCGCGTCAACCACATGGAGGTCACCACCGACCCCCGCGCGGTGGGCCTGGTGTTGCGCGGGCTCGATCCTGCCAACGCCACCGCCATCCCCCTGCCCTGCCGGTGAGCTCGGCCGACGCCCGAATCGAACCTGCCCCTGATCGAACCTGTCCCTGATCGAAGAGGGCCCTGGATCGAACGGGCCCCCCATCAGAGATGGGCTCAGGCTCAGGCGTTCCCGATCGCCTCGAGCCAGCGCAGCCAGCGAGCCAACAGGTCGTCGATCTCGTCGTCGTCGAACGCATCCGGCAGGTAGGAGGCGAAGACCGCGATCGTCGGCCCGTCCGGTCCGGGCATCATCGCCGACTGCAGGTCGATCTCGGCCTGCGGGGGCATCGGGTTCACCAGGTCGATCAGGCGATCGTCGGACACCGGTGCCTGCGTCGCCTGTGAGGTGTCGGGCAACCACGGGGAGTCGGCGGGCAGCTCGGCCACCTCAGTGGCCCCCACCGACCCGATGTAGTTGAACACCACCTGCGGCTCGGGGCGACCCGACAGCGCCGCACGCCCCTCGTCGTCGAGGTAGCGCAGCATCCCGTATCCGATCCCGTTGTCGGCGTTGATCGCTCGCGCCGCGACCGCACGAGCCACCAGCTCATCGATGTGACCGACATCAGCGGCGGCGTCGTCCTCGAGAGCAACGCCGGACAGGTCCACCCGGATGGGGAACATGGTCGTAAACCAGCCGACGGTGCGTGACAGGTCGACGCCGGGCACCACGTGCTCCTCGCGCCCGTGGCCTTCGACGGTCAGCAGCACCGAGTCGTGCACGACTCCGCGATCCGCGCGCCACCCGGCAAGCGCCGCAGCCAATCCCGCGGTCAACACATCGCCGACGGTGACTCCGGCGGCGGTGCCGCTGCCGTGCGATGCCGCCGCACGACGGGTCAAAGCCTCGACCAGCGGTGCCGGCACCCGCACCAGGTGTCGACGATGGGCGTCGGCTCGGTCGGTACTCAGGTCGAGACGGCGCCGCCCGAGGTCGGGATCGGGGTGCGAGGTGATCGCCGCCCAGTGCGGGATCTCGGTGCGCCGCTGTGCGGCTGCCTGCACCAGACCGTCCATCCAGTCGATCCAGGAGGTGCTCGCCGGGGTCAGCTCGGGCGTGGAGCCGCCGTCCACCGCGACACCGGCGGCCACGATGTCGGCGACCAGCACGCGCCAGCCCACGGCGTCGACCACGAGGTGATGCGGCACCAGCAGCAGTCGGTCGGCCACCTCGCCGCCGCAACGCAGCCACACCAGGCGCAGCAACCCGCCACCGTCGAGGTCGAGCTGCGCGGCCGCGGCGTCCAGCGCTGCGCGCGTTGCGTCGTCGAACCCGGCCGTCCCCGGACGCTGATCGGCGGCCAGTTCCACCTCGTCGGTCACGGCGTCGACGTCCAGGGACGTCTCGTCGATCACGAGTTCCTGTGTGCCCGTGTCCAGTCGGGCCCGCAGCACGTCGTGGCAGTCGGTGACCGCCCCGATGACGGTGACGATCTGCTCGCGGGTCACGTTGTGCGGCAACGTGATCAACAGCGGCATCGCGAATCGAGAGTAGTCGCCACCCCGCTGAACCATCTTCGCTGCGATCGGCGACAACGCCGCTCGGCCGGTGCGCCGACCCGGGCTGCGGTCCCCCACCTCGGTGGCCACCGCCGCCAATGCGGCCACCGTGCGTTCGACGATCACGTCGCGGGCGGTGATCATCACGCCCGCCTCGCGGGCCCGGTTCACCAGCACCATCGAGGCGATGCTGTCACCGCCCAGGGAGTGGAACGAGTCGTGGCGGCCCACCTGCTCCGCCCCGGTCAGATCGGCGAACAGCCCGGCCAGCAGCCGCTCGGTGTCGGTCTGCGGGGCTTGGTAGCCCACGGCGACAGCGCCGGCCGGTTCCGGCAACGCGCCCCGGTCCACCTTGCCACTGGCGTTGAGCGGCAACGCATCCAACACCTCGATGCTCTCCGGCACCATGTACTCCGGCAGCCGGTTGCGCACCGCAGCCAACACCTGCGCCGGGTCGCCGGCCCCGTTGCGCCACTCGACGAACGCCACCAAGCGTCCGGTCGGGGTGCGCTCGTCGATCACTGCCGCCGCGTTGCGCACCTCGGGTGCGTCGGTGAGAGCAGCCTCCACCTCGCCGAGTTCGATCCGCAGCCCGCGCAGCTTCACCTGGAAGTCGGCGCGGCCCACATAGTCCAGGCCGCCGTCGCGCCACCGCACCAGGTCGCCGGTGCGGTACATGCGACCACCGCCCATCGGGTCGGCGACGAAACGTTCAGCTGTCAGGGTGGGTGCGCCCACGTATCCGCGCGCCAGTTGTGTTCCGGCCAAGTACAACTCGCCCACCACGCCGGGGGGCACCGGGCGCAGCGCCGTATCGAGGACCCGGATCGCGGTGTTCCACACCGGCACCCCGATCGGGGTGGGCACCGGGGTGTCGGAGGTGACGGTGACCGCGGTCGAGTCGATGGTCACCTCGGTGGGACCGTAGAGGTTGACCACCTGCGCCGAGGTCACCTCACCGACCCGCAGGGCCAGCTCACGCGGCAGCGCCTCACCACCGCTGAACACTGTTCGCAGATCGGGATGCGTTGCGGTGCGCTCACTCGCGGCGGCGAGCTCGTCGACGAAGTAGGCCAGCACCGACGGCACGAACTGCGCCACCGTCACCCCGTGCTCGAGCGTGAGACGCGCCAGCTCGGCCGGGTCGCGGTGGCCCTGAGCCGACGCCAGCACCAGCTCAGCACCCACCGACCCCGGCAGCAGCAGCTCCCACACCGAGGCGTCGAAGGTGAACGCGGTCTTCTGCAACACCACGTCGGTGGCGTCGATGTCGTAGGTATCGGCCAGCCACCGCAGCTGGTTGGTCAACGCGCGGTGACTGATCGCCACACCCTTGGGTTCCCCGGTCGAGCCGGAGGTGAACAACACGTAGGCGAGGTGATCGGGGGTCAGTCGGCCACGACGATCGGCATCGGTGATCGGTGCGGCGTCCTCGCCGCCGGTGGTCAGTTCGGCGTCGACGATCAGGGTGGGCAGCGACACGTCCTCCTGCGGAGCGTGGGCCACCAGCACCGCCACCGGCGCGGCCACCGCCAGCACCCGCTCTCGACGAGCGGTCGGCGCGGCCGGATCCAGCGGCACGTAGGCGGCACCGGCGCGCACCACGGCGTGGATGGCGACAAGCTGCCACGGTGAGCGTTCCATGGCCACGGCCACCAGGTCGTCGGGACCCACCCCGGTGTCGATCAGGCGGCGCGCCAACCGGTTTGCGTATGTATCGAGCTCGGCGAAGGTGAACGTCGATGTCTGCGAACCGCTTTCGAAGCGCAGCGCCACCGCGTCGGGGGTGGCGGCGGCCTGCATGGCGAGCATGGCGGCCACATCTGGTTCGCTGACGACGGCCGGATGTCCGGTGGCCAGATGCGCGATCTCGGCGTGTTCCTCGGCCAGCACCAGATCCACGTCGGCGATGCGGCGACGACCGTCGACCATCGCCCGCAACACCGTCGCCACCCGATCGGCGATCCGACGTGCCTCGTCGGCGGGCACCACCGACGGCTGGTGCTTGACGGCCAGTTCGAGGCCGTGATCGACGATGGCGACCAGACTCAGCGCGTAGTGCGAAGCGTCGGCACCCTGGGCCCCCAGCACGCGCATCCCGTCGATGTCCTCGGCGCGAGCTGCGGCCTCGGTGTCGATCGGATACGACTCGAAGATGGTCAGGGTGTCGAACACCGCGCCGGCACCCACTGCGCGCTGCACCTCGGTGAGGGTGACGTGGTGGTGGTCCAGCAGGTCGGCCTGCTCGTTCTGCACCCGACGAAGCAGGTCGTCGGTGGTCTCCGACAGATCGGTGCGTACGCGCACCGCGATGGTGTTGATGAACAGACCCACCATCTCCTCGACGCCCTCGAGGTCGCCGGGACGGCCCGACACGGTGGCACCGAAGACGACGTCGTCGCGGCCCAGGATCGCCCCGACCACCAGGCCCCACGCCACCTGCACGACAGTGTTGAGGGTGACGTCCAGGCGCGCGGTCACCGTCTCGAGCGCGGCCCGCAGCTCGGTGTCGATCGGCACGGCCACCTCCTCGGGGGTGGCCGAGAGAACGGCGTCGACCGCAGCCGGGACGACGACGGTGGGCTCGGTCAGCCCATCCAACGCCGCCATCCACGCGGTCCGCGAGGCCGTCGCGTCGCGGCGCGCCAACAAGCGCAGATATTCGTCGAAACCGCGGGGCGCCGGCAGACCGGTCAGCGAACCGGAGGTGGCGTAGAGCACCAGCAGATCGCGCATCACCAGCGGCAACGACCACCCGTCGAGCAGGATGTGATGGTTTGACACGGCCAGCTGCGCGCGATCATCGGCGGTGCGCACCAACAGGAACCGCATCAGCGGCGGACGCGTCATGTCGTAGGGAGCGGTGCGGTGCTGCTCCAGCAGGGCGGCCAGCTCGGCGCGCGCCGACTCCTCGTCGCGACCCCGCAGGTCCACCTCAGACCAGTCCGGGCGGGCACCGTCGACGACCACCTGCACCGGCCGCCCGGTCTCGTCGGGCACCACGGCCACACCGAGGTTGCGGTGCCGCCGGATGAGGGCATCGGCGGCGGCGTGCCAGCGCGCCGGGTCGATGACGCCACCGACCTCCAGCGCCACCTGTGCGGTGTAGGCGTCGAGTCCACCCGCACCACCGTCGCCATCACCGGCCACCATGGCGTGGAAGTACATGCCCGACTGCAGCGGTGCCAGCGGCCACACGTCCAGCACGCCGGGGTAGGTTGCCTCCCATCGCGCGAGATCGGCCGCGGTCACCGAGACCAGCTCGACGTCGGACGGGGTGAGGCCACCGGCGTCATCGCTGCGAGCGTGGGTGACCAAGGCGGACAACGCATCCTGCCAATCGGCGGCGATCGCGGCGACCGCCTGCTCATCCAACACTCCGTCGACGTAGGCGAACACCGCGTGCAGACTCTCGCCCGGGGCGGTGTCCGCGTCGGACTCAGCCCCCAGCGCCGCGCGAACGTCGACGTCCAGGGTCAGCGCGGCAGCTGCGCCGATGTCGAGGGTGAGGGTGGCGTCGACGTCGTCGCCGGAGGGCACCCAGCCGTGTCGACGCAGTTGCCGATCCAACTCGCCCCCACCGAAGCGGCCGAGATAGTTGAACGCGACCTGAGCGGGCGCGGCGTCGGCCAGCGCGGCGCCAGCGGTCTCGTCGAGGTACCGCAGCAGCCCCCAACCCAGACCGTTGTCGGGGTGCGCTCGCAGGGATTCCTTGACGCCCTTGAGGATTCGACCCGCCGCGCCGCCACCGGAGAACGCGTCGTCGACATCGTGGGCGGTGGGCACAGGCAGCCGCACCGGGTGCACGGAGGTGAACCAGCCGACGGTGCGCGAGAGATCCGAGCCGGCGATGGCGTCGGTCTCGCGGCCCATCGCCTCGAGATCGACGATCAGGTGATCGGCGGTGGCACCGGAGCGATCAGCCTGCCGGATGCGGTGGCGGGCCACCGCGAGCGCCAGCGCGGCGAGCAGCACGTCGTCGACTCCGGCGCGGAACGTCTCGGCCACCTCACCCAGCACAGCTGCGGTCACCTGCGGCGAGACATCCACCTGCACCCGACGCATCGAGCCGATGGTGTCGCGCGTGGGATCGACGCGACGGGCACCCAGCACCGGCTCATCGCCGGCCACGGTGGCCAGCCAGGTCTCCAGCTCGGCCTGACGGCCTGCGGTGGCTGCCTCGTCGGCCAACGCGTGCAGCCACCGCCGCATCGACGTACCCACCGGGGCCAGCTGCACCGGATCACCTGCGGCGACGGCGGCACCGGCGGTGGCCAGGTCGGTCACCAGGATGCGTAGCGAGACCGCGTCGACCACCAGGTGGTTCGCCACCACGAGCAGGCGGCCGTTGTCGTTCGCATCGGCCGGCTGCAACCAGACGAACTCCACCATGCGCCCGGCCGCCGGGTCCAGGGCGTCGGCGGCACGCAGCATCTCCGCACCCACCACCGATGCCACCGACTCCTCGGCGGCCAGTCGACGCACCGTGACGATCTGCGAGACATCCAGTGCTGCAGGCACTCGCAAGATCTGCTCGTCGACCAGCAGCGCCGCCCGCAGCATGTCGTGTCGCTGCACGACGGCACCGATCACGGTCATCAGGTCGGCCTCGGTGATCCCGACCGGAGTGGTGAGCACCATCGGCATCAGGAAGTTGTGCAGCGATCCGCCCCGACCGAGCATCCAGGCGATGACCGGGGAGATCGGCATGTCGCCCACCCCGCCACCGTCGAGCTCGGCCAGCACCACCTCGGTGCCTGCGTTCACCTCACGGGCGACAGCGGCCAGCGCGGCCACCGTGCGGTGCTCGAAGATGTCGCGGGTGGCGATCGACAGACCTGCGGCTTTGGCGCGGGCCACCAACTGGATGGCCACGATGCTGTCCCCGCCGAGGGCGAAGAAAGAGTCGTCGGCGCCCACCTGCTCCGCCCCGAGCACATCGGCGAACACCGCAGCCAGACGCCGTTCGGTCTCGGTGCGGGGTTCGGTGAACTCGCCGGTCGCGCCGAGCAGGGATTCGTCCACCGGGGGCAGCGCTCGGGCGTCGAGCTTGCCCGATCCGGTCAACGGCACCTCGTCGAGCACCATCAGCGCGGCAGGCACCATGTGCTCGGGCAGTCGGCGAGACACCGAGTCCAACACCGCGGCGGGGTCCAACACCGCGGGGTCCGACACGGCGGGGTCCAGGTCGGGTCCCGGCGCGACGGTGACGTAGGTGACCAGCAGCGTGTTCCCGGCCGCGCCGCGCACGCCCACGGTGTGGGCGAACGACACCGACGGGTGGTCGGCCACGGCGGCGTCGATCTCGCCGAGTTCCACCCGCAGGCCACGGATCTTGATCTGACCGTCGCCACGGCCGACGTACTCGAACTCGCCGGATGCATTGCGGCGCACCAGGTCACCGGTGCGGTACATGCGGGAACCGGATGTGGTGAACGGGTCGGCGACAAACGCCGAGGCGGTCAGGTCCGGCCGGTGGTGGTAGCCCAGTGCCACCGCCGGTCCGGTCAGGTACAGCTCGCCCACCACACCGTCGGCCACCGGGGTGAGCCACTGATCGAGCACCAGCGCCCCGACTCCGTCCAGGGCGGTGCCCATGGTGACGGAGACACCGGTGCGCAGGCGACCCCCGCTGGCCACGATGGTGGCCTCGGTGGGTCCGTAGAGGTTGTACAACGCGACCCGATCGGCCCAGCGCGCCACCAGATCCGGCGAGCAGGCCTCACCGCCCACGTAGAGCGAACGTAGCTGCGGCAGACCATCGGGCTCGATCGTGGCGAGCATCGTCGGCGTCATGAACCCGGCACTGACATCGTGGTCACGCAGGATGGTGGCCAGTTCGTCGCCGCCCACCACACCCGGCGGCACGATCACCGCGGTGGCCCCCTGTCCCAGCGACATCACGAACTCCATCACCGAGGCGTCGAACGACGGCGACGACAGCATCAGTAGGCGATCGGTGGCGGAGATGCTCAGGCGTGCACCCAGTGCCGCCCGCAGTCCGGCCAGGCCGCGATGGCCCACCGCCACACCCTTGGGCGTACCGGTGGAACCGGAGGTGTAGATCATGTACGCCACCGCATCCACGGGCACCGTCGAACCCGGGAACACCGTTGTGGCCCAGTCAAAGTGGCCGTCGATGGCATCGAGGTCCACGCTCATCCACCGCAGCGCACCGGGCAGCGTGTCGGCCACCGCGGCAACGGTGAGCCCCCGCTGCGCGCCGGAGTCGACGATCATGAGCTCCACGCGATCGGCCGGGTAGTTCGGGTCGACCGGCACGAACGTGGCCCCCGTCAGGGTCACCGCGATGGTTGCGACCACCGATTCGACCGAACGCGGGATGGCAACGGCCACCACCGATCCCGGCATCAGCCCGTCGGCGATGAGAGCGCCCGCCAGCCCCGCTGCGCGCGCGAACAACTCCGCGTAGGTCCAGCGCAGGTGACCGGCGATCAGAGCCGTCTCGTCGGCGCGGTCGCGGGCGGGACCCAGCAGCACCTCGGCATAGGTAAGCGGCGAGACCGGTTGCGGGGCAGCATCAATCGCCGCACGCGCCGCCGCAGCCGGATCGCCGACGATGGTCCGCATGGGGGTGTCGGCCCCGTCGGCCACCGCAGCCAACAGCGTGCGCAACCGCCGTTCGATCGCGTCGATCACAGTGTCGCCGTACACGGTTCGCGAGAACTTGAGGTCCACGACCAGCTCGTCACGCAGCGCCACCGACATGGCCAGCATGTAATGGGTGGAGTCGACACCGTCGGCGCCGGTCACCCGCATACCGGCCAGATCCAGTTCGGAGGTCGCCTCGGTCGAGGAGACCGGATAGGACTCGTAGACGGTGATGGTGTCGAACAGTCCCTCCACCCCGGCGGCACGCTGGATCTCGGCCAACCCCACCTGGTGATGGTCGAGCAACGCCGACTGCTCGGTCTGCACACGATCGATCAGATCGGGCAGCGTCTCCTCGGGCCGCAGGGCCACCCGCACCGGGATGGTGTTGATGAACAGACCCACCATCGACTCCACGCCGGCGACCTGTGGGGGTCGGCCCGACACCGTCGAGCCGAACACCACGTCATGGGTTCCGGTCAGCTCGGCGACGACCACCGCCCAGATGACCTGCAGCGCAGTGTTGACGGTGAAACCGCGGGTGCGGGTGAGCTCGAGGAGGCGGTCGGTGACGCCCCGGTCGACCACGATGGACCGGGCGTCGAACTCGTGCTCGCCAAGTGCGGCCGCCGCCGGCGCCACCAGCGTGGGTTCGGTGACGCCGTCGAGCGCACGCGCCCACGCCTGCCGGGACTTCTCGCTGTCCTGGCGCGCCAACCACTGCAGGTGGTCCCGGTAGGGCCGCACACCCGCCAGATGGGTGGCGTCGCCGTCGGTGACGTACAGGGTCAACAGATCTCGGATGAGCAGCGGGGTCGACCACCCATCGAGCAGGATGTGGTGGTTGGACAAGGCGAAGCGGTAATCGTGCTCGGCGAGCCGGATCAACCGGAACCGGATCAGTGGTGGCGCGGCCATCGTGAACGGGCGCCCCACCTCGTCGGCCAGGATCTCGCGGAGCCGCTCGGCGCGGGTGGCCTCGTCGAGGTCGCGAAGGTCGTCGTAGCCCATCGCCAGGGTCGCCGCGGCCGGGATCACCTGCATACGCCGACCGGTCACCTCGTCGAAGACGAATGCGGCCCGCAGGTTGTCGTACCGCGCCAACAGGGCTTGGCCGCTGCGCCGAATCCGTTCCGGATCAACGGTTCCCGCCAGCGACAGCACCACCTGCGCGGTGTAGAGATCGCGACTCTCCCCCGCCAGCGTGGCGTGGAACAGGAACCCGTCCTGCAGCGGCGAGAGCGGCCACACGTCGGTCAGCGGCCCGAACCGGTCCTCGAGGCGCTCGATCCCCGCCTGGTCGATGGTGACCAGCGGCAGATCCGACGGGGTCAACCCGCCGATCTCGACGGTGGCCACATGCGCAGCCATCGCCTCGATCGCCTCGGTCCACAGTTGCGCGACCCTGGCCACCGTGTCCTCGTCGAAGAGCGTGCCGGGGTAGCTGAAGGTGGCCTCGAGTCGATCACCGATCGCGATGCCGGTGAGGTCGAGCGCCGAGATGGGCATGTCGTCGTCCAGGGCACCCCACACCGCGGCCACCGAGTCGTCGGGGGCGAATCCCAGTGCGGCCACGTCGGTGTCGGCGTCGGCGCGCGCCGAGCGGCCGAGGTAGTTCACGGTGACCTGCGGCTGTGTCGGCGCGTCGAACTCCACTCCGGCGAGGTACCGGAGGATGCCGAACCCGATCCCCCGGTCGGGGACCGTCGCCAGGATCTGCTTGACCGTCTTGAGGATCGACGCGTTGGCCGCGCCGCCGGCCAGGGCGTCGTCGAGGTCGATGTCGGCCAGATCGATGGCCACCGGGTAGATCGAGGTGAACCAGCCCACGGTGCGTGACAGGTCGGCGCCGGGCACCACCTGCTCTTCCCGTCCGTGACCTTCGACGTCGACGATCAACGGTGCGACCGCACCGTCGCGTTCACGGCGCAGCCGGGCCACGGCCACGGCCAACGCCGCGATCATCACCACGTCGGTGCCGGTGCGGTAGCCCGCCGGGATCGTCGACAGCGCAGCCGCGCTCAGCGACTCCGACAACACGACCTCGTGGCGGCGCATCGTCGACGCGGTGTCACGGGTGGGGTCGAGAGCCCGATCTCCCAGCGGCGCATGGCCGTTCGCCAGCACCGTGCGCCAGTACTGCACCTCGTCGGTGGCCGCGCGTGCGGCGGCCGACTCGCTGATCGCGTGCGACCAGCGCCGCATGGAGGTGGGAACCGGAGCCAGGCTCGGCTGCGCGCCCGAACTTCGGGTCCACCAGGCGGTGGCCAGATCAGGCAGCAGGATCCGCCACGACACACCATCGACCACCAGGTGATGCGCCACCAGCAGCAGCCGTCGGCCCCAGGGGGCGACGAACAGCACCGCAGTGAACACGGTTCCGGCGTAGGGATCGAGTTCGCCTGCGGCGGTGTCGAGTTCGGCGGCCACCAACGCGGCGAACTCGTCACTGCCCGCCGCGGTGTGGTGCTCGACCACCCGAACGACCGTAGCCGGATCGACGCTGCCCACCGGGGCGACGACGACGGTTGCCGTGCCGTCGGCGGCCACCGCGAGCCGCGCCCGCAACATGTCGTGGTGATCGATGAGGTCGCCGATCGCAGCAATCATCGACGGCCCGTCGGAGCCGTCGGGAGCGGTGATCAGGTTGGCCTGCGAGTACCGCTGATGGGCACCCGGCCGCTGCCGCATCCAGGCGGTGATCGGGGTGATCGGGAACTCTCCCACGCCACCGCCGTCGAACTCGGCAAGCCTGGTCTCCTCGGCTGCGTCGGTGCGGGCCACCTGCGCCAGTCCGGCCACCGTCTTGCGGTCGAAGACGTCCTTCGGGGTGATCACCACCCCCTGTTCGCGAGCCCGGGTGACCAGCTGGATCGAGACGATGCTGTCGCCGCCGAGGGCGAAGAACGAATCGTCGAGGCCCACCTCGTCGAGTCCGAGGACCTCGCAGAAGACCTGCGCCAGTGCGGTTTCCACCGGTGAGCTCGGTGCCCGCAAGCCCGCGCTCGATGCGGCGGCGGACAGATCCGGGGCGGGCAGCGACCGCCGGTCCAGTTTGCCGTTGGGGGTCAGCGGCAGCGCGTCGAGCACCACGACGGCGGTCGGCACCATGTAGCCGGTGAGGAACTGCGCCGCGAAGTCGAGCAGGTGCGCCGGTTGCAGGTCCTCGACACCGGCTTGGGCCACGACGTAACCCACCAGCACCTCGCCGCCCGGACCGTCGTCGCGGACGTGGGCGATGGCGTCGGCGACACCGTCGGCCCGGCGCAGGACCGCGCCGATCTCGCCGAGCTCGATGCGGAAACCACGCAGCTGCACCTGCGAGTCGCTGCGGCCGGCGTACTCGAGTTCCCCGTCTCGGTTCCACCGAGCCACGTCGCCGGTGCGGTACATCCGTGCACCCGGCACGCCGTAGGGATCAGCCACGAAACGGGTGCTCGACAGATCGGCGCGGGCAAGGTATCCGCGGGCCAGTTGTGCACCGGTCACGTAGATCTCACCGGGCACCCCCACCGGCACCGGGCGCAACCGACTGTCCAGGACGTAGGTTGACAGGCCGGGCAGCGCCCGGCCCACCACACTCGACGAGGTGGCGGCCACGGTGTGCGCGTCGAGCGCCTTGAAGCTGACGTGCACCGTGGTCTCGGTGATGCCGTACATGTTCACCAGCCGTGGCGCGCACGGCTCCTGCAGCGCGTAGAAGCGGGTCAGCTGCGAGAAGTCCAACGCCTCGCCACCGAAGACGATGTGGCGCAGGCTCAGCTCGGATGCGTCACCACGATCACGAACGGCCTTGCGGGCCTGGGTGAACTGGTAGAACGCCGACGGCGTCTGGTTGAGCACGGTGACACCTTCGGCGGCCACCAACTCGACGAACGCGATCGGGTTGCGCGAGGTGTCGTAGTCGACCACGACCAGACGACCGCCGTGCAGCAGCGGGCCCCACAGCTCCCACACCGAGAAGTCGAAGGCGTAGGAGTGGAACATCGTCCACACCTCGGCCCCTGCGTCCCCGCCGGTCGCGTCGGTCGCATCGGTGGGCGTGACCCAGCCGAACAGCGGGTCGGCGTTGTCGAACAGCGCCAGCACCTCACGGTGGGTGATGGCCACGCCCTTGGGTCGACCGGTCGACCCCGAGGTGTAGATGACATAGGCCAGGTTCGAATCCCGCAGCGGCGCACGACGATCGGCGTCGGTGACCTCATCGCCGACCGGCGGCGCGGACGGATCGAGGAACACCGTCGGCACCGCGCGGACCGCGGCAGGCAGTTCGACGGCCTGAGCGTGGGTGGTCAGCAACGCCACCGGGCGTGCGTCGGTGACCGTGTACTCGAGGCGCTCGGCCGGGTAGGTGACGTCGATGGGCAGGTACCCGGCACCGGCGACCAGGACCGCCAGCAGCGCCACCACCAGGTCGTCCTCGCGCGCCATGGCGACGGCCACCAGGTCATCGGGGCCAACTCCGGTCGAGATCAGTTGCCGCGCAACGCCATCGACCCGGGCCTGCAGCTGCGCGTAGGTGATGGTCGCGCCTCGGCGACCGAGAGCCTGGGCGTCGGGCCACGACCGGCAGGCCGCGTAGAACCGGTCGACGAGGGTGTCACCGCTGATCGGGGCACCCGGCGTGTTCCAGGCCGCCAAGACCAGGTTCCGCTCGGCGTCGTCGAGGATGCTGATGTCGCCGACCACCCGATCGGCCTGCGCGGCGCGGGTGAGCTGATCGAGCACCGACAGCAGCGCGGCGCCGATCCGGGTGACCGAGGCGGCGTCGAACAGATCTGTCGCGTACGTGATGGCGCCGGTCAGTCCACCGACCGACGAGCCGGCTGCGATGTCCCTGTCGGGACCCAGCGTGAACTGCAGGTCGAACTTGGCCACCTCGACCTGCTCAGGCAACGGTGTCACCGTCACCCCGGGCAGCTCAACGGCAGCCTGTTCGGTGTTCTGCAACACCACCATCCACTGGAACAGCGGCGCGAACGCCGTGGACCGCACCGGCGCCAACTCGTCGATCACCCGCTCGAACGGCAACTCGGTGTGCGACAGCGCGGCGGCATCGGCGGCCCGCACCCGGTCGAGCAACGCAGACACCGACTCCGCGGGGTCCAGCTCGGTGCGCAGCGCGACGGTGCCGACGAACATGCCCACGAGATCGTCGAGATCGGGATGGCCACGACCGGCCACCGGGGTGCCCACGGTCACGTCGTCGCTGCCCGACAACGTCGACAACAGAACGGCGACCGCGGCGTGCAGCACCATGAACGGGGTCATGCCGTGCGCGGTGGCCACCGCCACGATCCGCTCGTGGAGTTCGCTGTCGACCGCCAGCGGCACGGTGGCGCCACGCAGCGACGCCTGCGCCGGGCGCGGGCGATCGAAGGCGACGTCGAGTACCTCGGGTGCGCCGGCCAATGTCGTGCGCCAGAAGTCCATCTCACGTGCGGCCACCGACTCGGGATCGTCGAGGTCTCCGAGCACGTCTCGCTGCCAGCGGGCGAAGTCGGTGTAGGCCACCGGAAGTGGCGTCCACTGCGGGCGGCCACCCGCGGCGCGCGCCAGGTAGGCGGTCATCAGGTCCCGAGCGGCGACCGCGGCCGAGGCGCCGTCGATGGCGATGTGGTGCACCACCATCACCAGCACGACGTCGGTGTCGGCAGTGGTGGTGCTCGAGCTGTCGGGGTGCGCGATCGACAGTGCCGTCACCCGCACGGGAACCGTTGCGGTCACGTCGAATCCGGCCGTCACCAGAGCGCGGACCCGATCAGGCACCTCCTCGATGCCGACCGTCTCGCGCGCCAGCACCACCCCACTGTCGGCCACCGACCGCACCACCTGCATCGGGGTGCCATCGATCGACGGATACACCGTGCGCAGGATGGCCTGACGCTCGAGCAGGTCGGCCATCGCCGCCTCGAGCGCGTCGAGATCGAGGGTCCCGGTCAACCGCAACGCCACCGGCACGTTGTAGGCACCCGAGACGGTGTCGTACTGGTTGATGAACCACATCCGGGTCTGCGCGGACGACAGCGGTTGCGGACCGTCGTGTGGACGGGCGGACAGCTGCGGTGCCGCCGGACCCGACGTGGGCGCGTCGAGACCGCCGAGACCGTCGACCACCCGCGCCAACTGCTCCACGGTCGGGTTGTCGAACACGTCTCGTAGCGGGATACGGTTGCGCGACAACGCGGTTCCCAGTCGACCCGCCACCTTGGTGGCCGACAGCGAGTTGCCACCGAGGTCGAAGAAGCTGTCGTCGACGCCCACCCGCTCGGTGCCCAGCACCTCGGCGAAGATTCGCGCCACCAACTGCTGAGCTGCGGTCTGCGGGGCCCGGTAAGCGCGTTCGAGCGCTGCGAACTCCGGTTCGGGCAGGGCGCGGCGATCCAGTTTGCCGATGGGGGTCAGCGGGATCGAGTCGAGCACCACCACCGCCGCGGGCACCATGTGCGCAGGCAGCCGGGCGGCCACGAACTCCAGCAGCGCGGCCACGTCCAGGCCGGTCGCGTCGCGTTGCGCCTCGTCGGGCAGGGTGACGTAGGCGGCCAGCGCGGTATGACCGGTCGGGTCGGGCACCCCGACGGTGACCGCATAGTTGACGAGTCCGGAGTCGACCAGCGCACGGTCGATCTCGCCGAGCTCCACCCGGAAGCCGCGCACCTTCACCTGAAAGTCACTGCGCCCCAGATATTCCAGCGAGTTGGGCGCCACACTGCGATCCAGGCTGACCCGAACCAGGTCACCGGTCCGGTACATCCGGGACCCGGGTGCACCGAACGGGTCGGCGACGAAACGTTCAGCGGACAGATCGGGGCGGTTGTGGTATCCGCGCGCCAGACCCGGCCCCGACAGGTACAGGTCACCGGGCACCCCGCGCGGCACCAGACGCAACCGGGAGTCCAACACGCGCAACGTCACTGCGCGCAACGGCGAACCGATGGTGATGCGGTCGCCGGCGTTGATCCGCTCGGTGATGGTGTCGATCACGGTCGCCTCGGTGGGGCCGTAGGCGTTGCTGAGCCGTCCGCTCCACCGCTGGGCCAACTCCGGTGGGCACACGTCGCCACCGACGATCACCGTGGTGACGCAGTCGAGGCCCTCGGGGTCCACGGTGAGCAACGCCGTCGGGGTCATCACCACCGTCGACACCTGCTCGGCGCGGATCAGCTCCGCCAGCTCGTCGCCACCGAAGACGTCATGGGGCGCGACCACCACCGTTGCCCCGGCTCCGAATCCGGCCAACAGCTCACCGACAGAGGCGTCGAAACTCGGCGACGCGACATGCAGCACCCGGGCCTGAGGACAGATGCCGTAGTGCTCGTCGACGTCGGCGGCGAGGTTGGCCAAGCCGGCGTGGGTGACCACCACCGCCTTGGGCGTGCCGGTCGAGCCCGAGGTGTAGATGTAGTAGGCCGCATCGGCGATCCGCAGGGGCCGAAGGCGATCGGCGTCGGTGACCGGGGTGCCGGGATGGTCGTCGGCGTGATCGATCAGCTCGTCGATGTCGATCCAGTCGATGTCGTCAGGCAGCGCGACGCGATCGGCTGCGGTGGTCAAACCGACCACCGGAGCGGCGTCGGTGAGCATCGCGGTCACCCGGTCGGCCGGGTAGTCGGGGTTGATCGGCACGTACGCCGCACCGGTCTTGGCCACCACCCAGATGGCCACCACCGACTCCAGTGATCGGCGCATCCCCAGGGCCACAACCGAATCCGGGCCTACCCCGAGTTCGATGAGCTCGCGGGCCGCCTGCGAGGTCAGGGTGTCGAGCTGGTGGTAGGTCAGACTCTGTCCCCCACCGACCACCGCCTCGCCGGCCGGGTTGGCCGCCACGCCTGCGGTGAGCAGGTCGGGCAGCAGGGTGGGCGGCTCGTCGCCGGCACCGGTGAGGCTCAGCAGGTCGTCGCGTTCGGCGTCACTGATGATCTCCACTGCCGCCACCGGGGCGTCGACGTCGATGACGAACGACTCCAGCACGCGCAGATAGCGATCGGCGAACTCGGCCACGGTCGCCTCGTCGTATAGGTCGGTGGCGTAGGTGAGGGTGGCCGGGGCCGGCTCGTCGTCGGCGACGTTGTCGCTGATCGACAGCTGCAGATCGAACTTGGCCACCTCGATGGCCGCCTCGACCGGGGTGACCCGCAGATCCGGGAACTGCACCTCCGGAGATGCGTTGTTGTCGAACGACAACGCCACCTGGAACAGCGGATGGTGAGCGGTGGACCGCGCTACGTCGAGCACCTCCACCAGCCGCTCGAACGGCACGTCCGCGTGCGCCATGGCAGCCACGTCGGTCTCGCGCACCGCGGCGAGCAGCTCGGCGATCGTCTGGTCGGGATCGACGTCCACGCGCAGTACCAGCGTGTTGACGAACATGCCGACGAGGTGGTCGAGTGCCTCGTCACCACGCCCGGCCACCGGGGTGCCGATCGCGATGTCGGTGGACCCGCTCAACCGGCCCAGCAGCACCGACAGCCCGGCGTGCAGCACCATGAACAAACTCACGTCGTGGGCCTGTGCCAGCTCGATCAGCCTGTGCCGCAGATCCGCATCGATCTCGAAGGCCAACGCCGCGCCGCGCAGCGACTGCTCGGCCGGGCGCGGCCGATCGGTCGGCAGATCGAGGAACTCGGGCAGTCCCCGCAACTGGCGCGCCCAGAAGTCGATTTGGTCGTAAGCGATCGACTGCGGATCGTCCTCGTCGCCGAGCAGCGCACGCTGCCAGATGGCGAAGTCGGCGTACTGCACGCTCAACGGCGCCTGCTGCGGCGGATGACCTTCGCGCCGAGCCTGATACGCGATGAAGACGTCGGCGAACAGCGGGGCCAGCGAGGCGCCGTCGGCGGCGATGTGGTGCAGCACGACGATCAGGACGTGGGCCCCAGGGGCGACGGTCAGCAACGTGATCCGGGCCGGCAGGTCGACGGTGACGTCGAAACCTGTTGCCGCCTCGGCGCGTATCACCTCGACGACATCGGCTGCGGCCACTGTCCGTTCGCGGTACATGACGTGTGCGGCGGTCTCGGGATCGGTGATCACCTGCACCGGCGTGCCGTCGACGTCGGGGTAGATGGTGCGCAGCGATTCGTGGCGGGCCACCACGTCGACGACCGCGGCGCGCAGGGCGGCGGTGTCGAGGTCGCCGTCGAGCCGGATGGGCAGCGGCAGGTTGTAGGCCGGTGAGGTGGTGTCGAACTGGTTGATGAACCACATCCGGTTCTGCGCCGGCGACAGCGGGATGGTCTGCGGCCGTGGACCGGCGGTGAGTGCCGGGCGACGTGACACGCTTGCGCCGTCGCTGTCGATCATCGCGGCCAGGGCGGACACGGTGGGGTTGTCGAACACCTCACGCACACCCACCTCGACGCCCACCGCGGCCGACAGGCGCGCAGCCACACGGGTGGCGCCGATGGAGGTGCCGCCGATGTCGAAGAAGGAGTCCGTCGCGCCCACCCGCTCGGTGCGGGCGACGTCGGCGAAGACCTGAGCCACGGTCCGCTCGGTGGGGGTGCTCGGGGCCACGTGATCGCTTGCGGTGGAACCGAACTGCGGCACCGGCAGCGCACGGCGATCGAGTTTGCCGTTGGCGGTCAGCGGCATCTCGGCCAGCTCGATCAGCAGCGCGGGCACCATGTAGGCCGGCAACCGGTCCTGTAGATGTGCGGTGATGGCGGCGGTGTCGAGAACCCGAACATCCCCCGCTGCATCAGATGTGGGGGAATCCGGCCGCGATCCGGAGCCCGAGGTGGGTGTGGGGCGCGACATGGGGACGAGATAGGCCACCAGGTACTGCTCGGACTCACCCGAGGCGGGGTCGGGGGCGTCGTGGACGATCACCACGGCGTCGGCGACATCGGGCCGCTCGGTCAGCGCCGCCTCGATCTCACCGAGCTCGATGCGCAGGCCACGCAGCTTCACCTGGAAGTCGCTGCGTCCGATGTACTCCAACTCACCGTCGGGGCGCCGACGCACCAGATCGCCGGTGCGGTACATGCGTTCGCCGCCGGTCGAGGCGACGTCGGCGACGAACCGCTCGGCGGACAGGTCTGGGCGGCCCACGTAGGCGCGCGCCAACTGCACACCGGTGATGTAGAGCTCGCCCACCACCGTCGGCGGCACCGGGCGCAGCCGGTCGTCGAGAACGTGCAGACCGGTGTTGGCCACCGCGCGACCGATCGGCACCGTTTCGGTGTCGGCGGGGACGTACTGGTGGTAGGTCACGTCGACTGCAGCCTCGGTGGGCCCGTAGAGGTTGTGCAGCTGGGCATCACACAGGGCAGCCAGTCGCGCCGAGGGGGCCGGACCCAGTGCTTCGCCGCTGGCGAAGACCAACCGCAGCGAACCCAGGTCCGACGACTGCGCCGAGGCCACGAAGACCGACAGCATCGACGGGACGAAATGCAGTGTGGTGACGCCGGTCTCGGCAATGACTCGGCCGAGATAGACCGGGTCGCGATGACCGTCGGGGATGGCGATGACCAGTTGCGCACCGACCTGCAACGGCCAGAAGAACTCCCACACCGACACGTCGAAGGTGGCCGGGGTCTTCTGCAACACCACGTCCCGCGCACCGAGCTGGTACTCATCCTGCATCCAGCGCAGCCGATTGACGATGGCGCGGTGGGTGATCGCCACCCCCTTGGGTTTGCCGGTGGAACCGGAGGTGTAGATGACGTAGGCGGTGTTGTCCGCGAGCAGCGGACGGACCCGGTCGGTGTCGGTGATGGGGGCGTCGGAGTATCCGGAGACGTCGACGACGTCGAGTTCCACGACGACGTGGGCCTCGCCGGATTCGGTGGTCGGGGCTAGAAATCCGTCGCCGGTGGTGGTGAGGACCACAGCGGGGCGAGCGCTGTCGAGCACGTAGGCGATGCGCTCAGCCGGGTGGTCGAGGTCGACCGGGACGTAGGCTGCACCGGTCTCGATCACCGCGTACATGCCGATCAACAGGTCGACCGAGCGCCGCATGGCCAGCGCCACATGCACTTCCGGGCCCACCCCGGCGTCGATGAGGTGGCGGGCGAGCCGGTTGACCTGGCTCGCCATGTCGGCGTAGGTGAGGGTGCGCCGCTGGAACACCAGCGCCGTCGCCTCCGGGGTGCGACGGACCTGCTCGTCGAACAGGGTCGCCAGGGTGAGGCTGTCGGCCGCCGGGGCCTCGCCTGACTCGGCGATCACCTTGGCCAGCATCGCCGAGAAGCGTTCGGCGAACGCACCTCCCGAGGAGTCGTCGAGCAGGCCCGGCAGCAGGGTCGACAGTGCCACGGTGACCGCCGCCTCGGGACCGACACCGACGGCGGCCAGCGTGGCGTGCAGTTCCCGGGCCTTGGCCGACAGGGCCCCGTAGGTGACGTCGGTGCCCTCGTGCGACAGTGCCACCCCGTCGGGGTTGATCCGCGCTGCGGTCTCCAACAGCTCGTCCAGCGAGGAGTTCTCCAGCCCGCCGATCCCGACGGTGTCGTTGTCCTCGCCCGATTCCAGTTGCAGCCATTCGGCTTCGGTGAGGATGTCGATGTCGCCGACCACGATGTCGGGATCGGCGGCCACTGCGGAGAGCACGGCCAGGAACCGCTGGGCCATCGCCTCGATCGTGGCCGCGTCGAAGATGTCGACGGCGTAGTCGAAGACGGCCGCGATCCCCCGGCCTCGGCCGTCGGCGCCGAAAGTCTCGGTGATGCCGAGGGTGATGTCGTTCTTGGCCACCCGAATCGACGAATCGAGTTGTCCCACCGTCATACCCGGCAGCTCCACCTCAGGGATGTCGATGTTCTGCATGGTGAGGCTGGCCTGGACCAGCGGGGCGTGGGTGCGGGAGCGCGCGGGCGCGAGCGCCTCGACGACCTGCTCGAACGGCACATCGGCGTTGTTGAACGCCCCCAGGTCGGCCTCGCGGGCGGTGGCCAACACGTCGACGAACCGCTCGCCGCTACCCACCCGCGTGCGCAGGACCAGCGTGTTGACGAACATGCCCACAAGCCCCTCGACGGCCGAGGCGCTACGGCCGGCGATCGGGGTGCCGATGGCGACGTCGTCGGTGCCACCGAGGCGCGCCAGCAGTGTCGCGAACGCGGCGTGCAGGACCATGAACATGGTCGAGTCGTGACTCAGGGCGATCGCGCGCAGGCGATCCTGGGTCGCGGCGGGCACGGTGAACTCGACCTCGCCGCCCACGATCGAGCGCGGCTCGGTGCGCGGCCGATCAGTCGGGATGGCCAACAGCTCGGGCATGCCGCGCAGCTGAGCGCGCCAGAACTCGATCTGCTTGCCCGCCAACGACTCCGGATCCTCCACCGAGCCCATCACCGACTGCTGCCAGATGGCGTAGTCGGCGTACTGCACCGCCAACGGTCGAAACACCGGTTCGACGCCCTCGACACGGGCCCGGTAAGCGGTCATCAGATCGGTGGCCAACGGCATCAACGACGATCCGTCGGCGGCGATGTGGTGGATCACCAACAGCAGCGCGTGATCGTCACCAGCGCCGGCGGCGTCGGCGTCGCCGCCCAGCGAGAACAGGCAGGCCCGCAGCGGCGGTGCGGCGGTCACGTCGAAACCCTGCCCTGCCAACTCGATACAGGCCGCGATCAGTTCGTCGTCGGATGCGACCGATCGTTGTTGCAACGGCAGGTCGAACTCATCGAGAGCCAACACCTTCTGGGTGGGTCCGTCGACCGAGTCGGGATAGATGGTGCGCAGGATCTCCTGGCGCGCAACCACATCGGTGAGCGCGGCGGTCAGCGCGGCGACGTCGAGCCGTCCTCGCAGACGCAGGCCCAGCGGGATGTTGTAGTCGGCGTCGTGCGGGTTGAGCCGGTTGGCGAACCACATCCGTTGCTGGGCCAGCGACAGCGGGATCTGCGCGCCGCGCTCACCTGCGGTCAGCGGCTGCATGGCCAACTGGTCGAGGTCGGGCAGTTCGCCGATCGCCGTCGCCAGCTGCGCCACCGTCGGCGACTCGAACAGCATCCGTACGCCCAGGCGCACGCCCAAAGTCTCGCTGAGTCGGGCGATCACCCGGGTCGCGGCCAGTGAGTTGCCGCCGAGGTCGAAGAACGAGTCGTCGGCGCCGACCTGCGCACGGTCGAGGACCTCGGCGAAGGCCGTGGCCACCGCCCGCTCCATCGGCGTCGCGGGCACCCGATCGGATGCCGCGCTCACCAGGAACTCCGGCGTGGGCAACGCCCGGCGGTCCACCTTGCCCGCCGGGGTCAACGGCACTTCGTCGAGCACCGTGATCGAGCTGGGCACCATGTAGCCGGGCAGGAATCGGGCGGCGTGCGCGGCCAACTCCGCCGGCCCGACCTCGACGGCATCGGATGCATTGTCGGGCACAGCAAGTCGCACGTAAGAGGCCAACGCGGTGTCGCCGGTGGGTCCAGGCACACCGAGAGTGACCGCGAAGTCGACCGCCGGGTGCCCGGCCAACACGGCATCGATCTCCTCGAGTTCGATGCGGAACCCGCGCACCTTCACCTGATGGTCCGACCGACCCATGAACGCGAGAGACAGCGCCTGCGGCGCGTCCGGGTCCAAGCGCACCCACCGCACCACGTCGCCGGTGCGGTACATCCGATCTCCCGGCGCCCCATAGGGATTGGCGACGAACCGCTGCGCGGTCAGCGACGATCGGTTGCGGTAGCCGCGGGCCACACCGGGTCCGCTCACGTACAGCTCGCCGGGCAGCCCCACCGGCACCGGCGCAAGCCGATCGTCGAGCACGAGGGCGCTGACCCCGAGCACTGGCGGTCCGATGGTCACCGGGACGTCGGCGGTCAACGGCGCGCTGACGTTGGTGGCGACCGTGGCCTCGGTGGGCCCGTAGGCGTTGATCAGTCGACGACCGGCCGACCAGCGGGTGATCAACTCGCTCGACGGCGCCTCGCCACCGACCACCACCGCGTCGAGGTCGGGCAAATCGTCGGGGGTCATCAGGGCCAGCGCAGCCGGGGTGATGAAGGCGTGGGTCACCGCGGCGTCGTGCAGCAGCTCCCGCAGCTCCTCACCGCCGTAGACCGACACCGGCGCGATGACCATGGTGGCCGCCGAACCCAGCACGAAGACCAGCTCGAACACCGAGGCATCGAAGCTCGGCGAGGCGAAATGCAATACCCGCGAACTGCTGTCGGTGTTCAGGGCAATCCGCATCGACTCGGTCAGCGCGGCCAGCCCGCGATGGGTCACCTCGGTGCCCTTGGGGAGACCGGTGGTCCCAGAGGTGTAGATCAGGTACGCCAGGTGATCGAGAGCGACCGGCCGCAGACGTTCGTCAGGTTCGATCGCGGTGTCGGCGCGAGTATCGATGACCGGGTCGTCGATGGCGATCCATTCGACGTCGTCGGGCAGCCCTGCACCGGCGTCTGCCGTGGTCGTGATGCCCAGGCGGGCATGAGAATCGGTGAGCATGTGGGCGATGCGATCGGCCGGGTAGGTCGGGTCGACCGGGACGAACGCAGCTCCGGCGCGAGCCACTCCCCACACTCCGAGCACCGACTCGATGCTGCGCGCCATGCCGAGCGCGACCACGTCGTCGGGTCCGACACCTCGCGAGATAAGTTCGCGCGCAAGCTGATTGGATCGACGATCCAACTCGGTGTAGGTGAGCTGGCGATCGCCGGCCACGATCGCCACGGCATCGGGGTGCACGCGCGCAGCCCGGTCGAGCAGATCGGCCAGCGTGCACGCAGGCGGCGGAGTGCCGCCGCGCACCGAGACCAGCGCACGCGCCTGCGCATCGGTCAGCAGCCCGATGTCGCCCACGGTGGCGGCGTCGTCGGCGACGAAGCCGGCCAGCATTCGCAGCAGTCGCTGACCCAGGTCGGCCGCGGTGGAGGCGTCGAAGATGTCGGTGGCGTAGCCGACGAACCCGGTGACCCCGGCCGCGGCACCGGACTCGTCGAAGCTCTCCGCCAGGTCCACGGTGAGGTCGAACTTGGTGTATTCGGTGTCGATGGCACCGATCTTCACGCTGAGCTCGCCGACGTCGTAACCGGTCTGCGGCGCTCCGTTGACCCCCAGCACCACCTGGAAGATCGGGGTGTGCGACGCCGAGCGGGAGGGCGCGATGACGTCGACGATGCGCTCGAAAGGCACGTCGGAGTTGCTGAACGCGTCGAGGTCGACCGCACGCACCGAGGCGAGCAACTCCCCCACCGTGGCCGCGGTGTCCACCCGTGTGCGCAGTGCCAGCGTGTTGACGAACATGCCCACCAGCGCGTCGAGCTCACTGGCCCCACGACCGCCGATCGGCGCGCCCACCACGATGTCGTCGGAGTTGCTGTACCGGGCCAGCAGAGCGGCAAAAGCCGCGTGGTACACCATGAATCGGGTGACGCCGTGCCGGTTGGCCAGCTCGCCGATGGCCGCGTGCAGCGCGGGGTCGATGGTGAAGACCTCGGTGGCACCCACTCCCGGTCGCGTCTGTCCCCGGGGGCGATCAGTGGGCAGACCGATGATCTCCGGCGCCCCCGCCAACACGCCCTTCCAGTGCTCGAGCTGACGGGCGGCCGGCGATCCGGAGTCGGCATCGTCGCCGAAGGTGGCCGACTGCCAGCGGGCGAAATCGGTGTAGTGCGCCGCCAGCGGCGCCCAGTCCGGGCGCTGTCCGGCGACGCGACTGCGATAGGCGGTCAACAGATCTGCGGCCAACGGCTGCATGGACAGACCGTCGGAGGCGATGTGGTGCATGACGAACACCAGGACGTGCTGCGTGGGAGCCGACGAGTCGCCCGCCTCGATCACCGCGTCGTCGAGCACCCCACTGTCGAGCACCCCACTGTCGGTCACTGCGTCGTCGAGAACTGTGCTGTCGGCGGGCACTGTGCTGTCATCCTGCACCACCCGGGTCGACCGGTCGCCGTCGGCGATCCGCGGCGCCGTGGGGTCCAGACGCAGCAGGGCGGTGCGCACCGGGACGGTGGTGGTGACGTCGAATCCGGGGAACACGAACTCACGCAGACGGTTCCACAGATCGTCGGGGTGCACCGAATCGACCCGAACCGGCGGTAGCGCGTCGATGATGGGCACCACGACCTGCTCGGGGCCCTGCGGTCCGCCCGGGTAGATGGTGCGCAGCACCCGCTGACGATCCACCAGGTCGACCAGGGCCGAACTGAGGGCGTCGATGTCCAGCTCGCCGGTGAACACGAACGTCAACGGGATGTTGTAGGCACCGGAGGTGGGTTCGTAGGTGTTGATGAACCACAACCGCTGCTGGGCCAGCGACAACGGGATCCGTTGCGGCTGCGGCCCACTCGGGATCTCGAACCGCGGGACCACCGTCGACCCGGTGGCCTGCGCGGCCCGGATCTCGGCCAGCTCGGTCAGCTGCGCCACCGACTGCGCTTGGAACACATCACGCATGGTGATGTCGACCGACAGCGCGTCGGACAACTCCGAGACCAGCCGCACAGCCGCCAGCGAGTTCCCGCCCCGATCGAAGAACGAGTCGTGGACGCCGACGCGCTCCACGCCGAGGACTGCGGCCATCACCCCGGCCACCATCTCTTCGCGGGCGGTCCGTGGCGCCACGTACTGCGCCACCGGGGCGTCGGGGACCTCGACCTGGGCCAGCGCAGCGCGGTCGAGCTTGCCGTTGGCGTTGGTGGGCAGCTCGGGGATCTCGACCAACGCAGCCGGAACCATGTACTCGGGCAGGGTGTTCGACAACGAGGAACGCAGCGCTGCGACATCGATGGTGTGGCCCGCCGCAGGCACCACGTAGGCGACCAGCCGGGCACCCACCTCCGAATCCGCGAGCAACACCGCAGCAAAGGCGACCGACGGATCGGTCAACAGCGCCGCCTCGATTTCGCCCAGCTCGATGCGCAGACCGTGCAGCTTCACCTGGAAATCGGTGCGGCCCAGGTACTCCAGCTCGCCGTCGGCTCGGGCCCGCACCAGGTCGCCGGTGCGATACATCCGCGCACCGGCCGGCGCACCCACCGCAGGCGGGGCCGCGACGAACCGGTCGGCGGACAGGTCCGGGCGCGATACATAGCCGCGCGCGAGCTGCACACCGAGCAGGTACAGCTCACCGGCGACCCCCACCGGCACCGGACGCAGCCGCCGATCCAGCACCGCCACCGCGGTGTTGGCCACCGGCCGTCCGATCGGGACGCTTGCGGTGTCGGCGGGAACCCACTGGTGGTAGGTGACATCGACCGCGGCCTCGGTCGGCCCGTAGAGGTTGTGGATCTCGGTGTCGCACAGCGCATCGAGGTCACGCGCGTAGTCGGGCACCAACGCCTCACCGCTGGTGAAGACCAGCCGCAGCGACGTCAGGGCATCGCGATCGGCCCCGGCCACGAACACCCCGAGCATCGAGGGGACGAAGTGGATCACCGCGATCGACTCGGCGGCGATCAGTCGGCACAGATAGGCGACGTCGCGGTGCCCGCCCGGGGCGGCCACCACCAGGCGGGCGCCGATCTGCAACGGCCAGAAGAACTCCCACACGGACACGTCGAAGGTGGCCGGGGTCTTCTGGACCACAACATCTGCAGCACCGAGTCGGTACTCGTCTTGCATCCAGCGCAGCCGGTTGACGATGGCACGGTGGCTGACCGCCACACCCTTGGGTTTACCGGTGGAACCCGAGGTGAAGATGACGTAAGCGGTGTTGTCGGGGCGCAACGGGCTGTTGCGGTCGCCGTCGGTGATCGGCGTGCCGTCACGGTCGGAGACGTCCAGCGTCGACAACTCGACGAGGGCATCCACCTGCACCCCATCGGGCAGGTCGCTTCGAGCCCAGGCCAGCACACACACCGGCTCAGCGGTCGCCAGAGTGTGTTCCCAACGGGCCCTGGGGTGTTCAAGGTCCAGCGGAACATACGCGCCGCCGGCGGCGATGATCGCATACATCCCGACCACCAGGTCCAGGCTGCGCTCCATGGCCAGCCCCACCAACGATTCCGGGCCCACGCCACCGGCGATCAGATGACGGGCCAGCCGCGACACGCGCTGCGAGAACTCCCGGTAGGTCAGCGTCTCACCCTCAAAGGTGAGCGCAGGCGCCTCGGGCGTCTGCGCCACCGCATCGGTGAACATCGCCCACAGGTCGGTGTCCGCCGTGTGCGCCGCCGGGCCCGCGGCCGCTGCGGTCCCGACTGAGGCGAGTGACTCGGTGAGACGGGTGATCAACGCGGGCAACGCATCTGCTGAGTCCGGGGCCGCGACAGCGGCGGCGGGGATCAGCGTGGACAACGCAACCGAGACCACGGCGTCTGCGCTCAGGCCACCAGCCGCCATCGGCGCCAGCGGGGCCAGCCGCGCGGCGAGGTCGGCGAAGGTGACGCTGCCGCCGTCCCAGCGCAGCGCCACCCCGTCGGGGTCGGTGGCGGCCGCATGATCGATGTCGGCGAGCAGGTCGCGACGTGGATCCACCACCGGGACAACCAGATTCGGTGCAGGCGCACCTGACCCACCGGAAATCGACACGGCGATGGGTGCCGCCGGTGCCGTCTCGCCCCACACGTCGAGGTCACCGATCGTGGGCCCAGCGGGTCCGGCACCCATCTCCAGGGCCTCGACCAGCGAGCGCAGCGTGGTCACGAAGCGCCGGGCCATCAGGTCTGCGGTGGCCTCGGTGAAAAGGTCGGTGGCGTAGGTCAGCGTGCCGCCCAGCGAGGTGGGGCTCCGGTCGGCACCGGTGACGGCGTCAGCATCGTCGGGGGTGTCGAACCGCTCGGACAGGTTGACCGTGATGTCGAACTGGGCCGAGGCGGTGACGTTGTCGTCGTTGATCTCCGCGCGCAGACCGGCGAGGTCGAACACCACCCGCTCGGTGTTCTGGAACGACAGCAGGACCTGGAACAGCGGGGAGTGTGCCGCGGTGCGCGGTCGACCCAACGCGTCGACCACCGTCTCCAGCGGGACGTCGGCGTGGTCGAAAGCCTCCAGGTCGGCCGCGCGCACAGCGGTGAGATGGTCGATGACCGAGCGTGATTCGTCCACCCGCACCCGCAGGGGCACGGTGTTGACGAACATGCCGACGAGTTCGGCCAGCTCGTCCACCGGGCGACCGGCGACCGGGGTGCCGATCACGATGTCGTCGGTGTCGGTGGTCCGCGCCAACAGCACCGCGAGCGCGGCGTGGGCCACCATGAACACCGATGCCCCCACCGAACCCGCGGCCGAGTTCATCCGGCGGTACAGCTCGGGGTCGATGTCGAAACGTACCGCCGCACCACGGCCGGTGCGAACCGTGGGCCGCGGCAGGTCGGTCGGCAGAGCCAGCAGGTCGGGGCTGCCGTCCAACGCGACTCGCCAGTGATCGAGCTGGCGACCCGACACCGAGGTCGGATCGGAGGGATCACCGAGATGGCGACGGAACCAGGCGGCGTAGTCGACGTAGGACACCGGCAGCGGCGACCACTGTGGCGCACTCCCCTGCGCACGTGCGGCGTAGGCCACCATGATGTCGCGGGCCAGCGGGGCCAACGAGGCGCCGTCGGTGCTGATGTGGTGGATCACCAGGCTCACGTAGACGTCGTCGGACGCCACCTCGAACAGCCCGAATCGGGTGGGCACCTCGGCGGTGAGATCGAAACCACGTGAGGCGAACTCGCCGATGGCGGCGCGCACCGACGACGACGTCACCGACTTCTGGTGCACCTCGATGTCGAGGGTGTCGATCGCGCGGACGTCCTGATAGGGCCCGGACCCGCTATCGGGGAAGACCGTGCGCAGAGTGGCGTGTCGAGCCACCACGTCGCGGGCAGCGGCGACCAACGCGGCGCGGTCCAGCGGACCCTGCAGATGTACCACCAGACCGATGTTGTACGCGGCGCCGGCGGTGTCGAAGCGGTTGAGCAACCACATTTGCTGCTGGGTGGGCGAGAGCACCGGGTGCTCACCGGCCAGTCCGGGGGTCAGCGGCGGGTAAGCCGAATCCTGTTCTCCCACATTCGTGGTGACCCCGTCGATGTGCGCCGCGAGGGCGGCCACGGTGGAGTGGTCGAAGATGTCGCGGACCGGCAGCCGACGCCCGAGGACCGCACCGATCCGCGCTGCGGCCTTGGTGGCGGTCAGCGAGTTGCCGCCGAGATCGAAGAAGGTGGCATCCACACCCACCGAGTTGAGCCCAAGCAGGTCTGCGAACACTCCGGCCACGAGCACCTCGGTGTCCGACTCGGGCATACGCCCCACCTCGGCCAGCCCGGTGAGATCGGGTTGGGGCAGTGCGCGCCGATCCAACTTGCCCGCACTGGTCAACGGGATCTCATGGATGGCAACGATGATCGCGGGCACCATGTGTGCGGGCAATCGTTGCGCCACCCACTCCCGGACCACGTCCATGTCGTCGATCTCAGGCGCCAGGACATAGGTGACCAACGCCGCACTGCCCGAGGGCAGCGTGGCGCCGATGGTCGCCGCGAACTCCACGTCGGGATGGGCGGCGAACGCGGCGTCGATCTCGCCGAGTTCGATCCGGAATCCGCGGATCTTGATTTGGAAGTCTTTGCGTCCCACGTACCGGATCTCGAGGTGATCACCCACCGGGGTCCACGCCACGATGTCGCCGGTCCGGTACATGCGGTCGCCGGGCGCGCCGTGTGGGTCGGCGACGAATCGTTCCGCGGTCAGTCCGTGACGTTCGTGGTACCCGCGTGCCATCGCCGGTCCGCGCAGGTAGAGCTCACCCTGCACCCCGATCGGCACCGGCTGCAGGCGTCGATCGAGGATCTGCGAGGTGAGACCACGGACGGGGTAACCGATGGTGATCGCCTCGCCCACCGTCATCGGGCCGGCCACGTCGGCGAAACACGTTGTCTCGGTGGGCCCGTAGCAGTTGAAGAAAGCGCGACCCGGTGCCCACCGCGCCACCAGCTCGGGCGGGCAGGCCTCGCCGCCGACCGCGACGCAGGCGAACTCGTCGAGGCCGGTCGGATCGACCGAGGCCAGCGCCGCGGGGGTGATGAACCCGTGGGTGACCCGATACGAGATCAACAGATCCCGCAGCTCCTCGCCGCCGTATACCTCGGTCGGCACGATGACCATGGTGGAACCGTGCGCGAACGCCAGCAGCAGCTCGAGTACCGACGCGTCGAAGCTGGGCGACGCGAAGTGCAGCGTGCGGGAGTCGGGGGTCAGTGCGAAACGCTCGGCCTGTTCGGCGCTCAACGCGGCGAGTCCGCCGTGGGTGACCGCGACCCCCTTGGGATTGCCAGTGGTCCCCGAGGTGTAGATCATGTACGCCAGGTTCGAGACCCGCAGTGACGCAATGCGATCGGCGTCGGTCACGGCCTCCGACGACAGCGTGGCGATCGCCACGTCGTACTCCGGCGACCCCTCGGCGGCGGTGGACAGCTCCAACCACTCGACCAAGGCGGGCCGCTGCGCGCGCCACCGCGCGGTCGACAACCCGTACACCGCACCGGAATCGAGGAGCATGTGCTCGATCCGGTCGGCTGGATACCGCATGTCCACCGGCAGGTACGCCGCGCCGGACTTGGCGACCGCCCACACCGCCACCATGAACTCCACCGACCGGCCCATGCCGATGGCCACGACCTGCTCGGGCCCGATACCCCGAGAGATGAGCAAGCGCGCCAACGCATTCGAGCGTCGATCGAGCTCGGCATAGGTGATGGAACCGTCGGGACCGTCGACGGCGAGGCGCTGCGAACCGACCTGCGCGGCGTGCCCCATCAGATCGGCCAGGGTCGCCGGGGTCGGTAGCCACACCTCGTGACCGTCGCGTGCCTCGGTTCCGTCCTGGGCGAGCAGCCGCGACCGGTCGCCGGGATCGAGGACGTCGAGGTCGAGAACACGCGCGCCGGGGTCGGTCCCGATCGCGTCGAGGACTCGCACCAGTGCATCGAGAATGGTTCGGGCCGTAGCCGACTCGACGATCCCGGGCAGGTACTTCACCGAAAGCCGCAGAGTCGGGTCGGTGATCGCGATGACGGTGAGCGGGTAGTGGGTGGCGTCGCGGACGTCGGCGTCGGTGACCGCCATCCCGTCGATGGTGGCGGCTGCGGCCAGCGCTTCGCGGTCCAGCGGGTAGGACTCGTAGACCATCATCGTGTCGAACAACGAATCGGCGTTGGTGGTCGCGATGATCTCCGCCAGACCCACCGTGTGGTGGTCGAGCAGGTCGGCCTGCTCCTGCGACACCCGCTTGAGCAGGCCGATGACGTCGTCGCCGTCCTCCAGCCGCACCCGCACCGGCAGGGTGTTGATGAACAACCCCACCATCGTCTCGATGCCTGCGACCTCGGCGGGCCGACCGGACACAGTGGTGCCGAAGACGACGTCGTCGGTGCCGGTGAATCGCGACACCACCACCGCCCAGGCGCACTGCAGGATGGTGTTGAAGGTGACGCCGGCATCTCGGGCGTGTTCGGTGAGGCGGGTGGCCACGGCGTCGTCGACGGCGACCTCGATCACCTCCGGCACCGCGTCGGCGGCCGCGGCATCGCCGTCGGCGAACATCAGGGTCGGCTCGGTGACCCCGGCCAACGCCGACGACCACGCCTGCAACGAGGCGACCGGCGAGTGAGAGGCCAACCAGGACAAATAGTTCCGATAGGCCGGCGGCGACTGCAGGCCCTCGGCCGCTCCGCCTGCTGCATAGAGTGCGAACAGGTCACCCATCAGCAACGGCATCGACCAGCCGTCAAGGAGTACGTGATGGTTGGTCAGGATCAACCGGAATCGGTTCTCTCCCAGAGTCAACAGCGTGAACCGAAGCAGCGGTGGCGAGTCCATGTCGAACGCCTCGACGCGGTCGGCGTCAACGATGGCCGCCGCTCGGGCATCCCGCTGCTCGACCGGCAGAGCGGTCAGGTCGTGTTCCTGCCAGGGCACCGCGATGCCCGCGATGACCACCTGGGTCGAGGTACCCCGATCGTCGGTGACGAAGGCGACACGCAGCGTGGGGTGACGATCGAGCAGCGCCTGGGCGCTGCGATGCATGCGGTCGGCGTCGACGCCGGTCAACTCGAGCACGGTCTGCGCGGTGTAGAGGTCGACCGACCCGGTGGCCAACTCGGCGTGGAACAGCAGCCCGTTCTGCAGGGGAGCCAGCGGCCAGACGTCCTCGATGTCGTCGTAACGCCCTTCGAGGGCGTCGATCTGGGCCTGATCGATGCTCACCAGGTCTAGATCGGACGGGGTCCACCCACCCGCCTGCGGCGAGACAGCATGCCGGGCAACGGCTTCCAGCGCCGCCAACCACAGGTCGACCAACTCGTCGATTTGATCATCACGCAACAACCCCGCCGGGTAGTCGATGGTGGCGCTCAGCTGTGACCCACCGTCGCCCTCGGTGACCATGGCGTTGACGTCGAGGGCGTGACGCACCGGCACCGCCGCACCCCGGTTGCCGCGCAATGCATCTCGGCCATCGGGGATCCACGGCCCGGTTCCCTCGGTGCCGGCCAACCGACCGAGATAGTTGAAGCTGATGGCGGGATCTGCGTACTGGCCCAGCGCCGCAGATCCTTCGGAGGTGAGGTGGGCCAGCAAACCGAAGCCCACCCCGCGGCGCGGCACCCCGGCGAGCTGCTCCTTGACCGCCTTGAGCAGTTCCCCGGCCGACCTCCCGCCCGACATCGCGTCGGCCCGGTCGATCCCGGCCGTCGACAGCGACACCGGATAAATGGTGGTGAACCACCCCACGGTGCGCGACAGGTCGGCACCGGCGACCAACTCTTCCTCGCGCCCGTGGGCTTCAAGCGACACCAGCACACTGGGATCGCTCAGATCATCGTCGGCGGTGACTCGATGTGCGGCAGCCCATTCGGTGACGGCCAGGGCCAGCGCGGCCAGCAAGCCGTCGTTCACGCCACCGTGGAAGGCCTGCGGGATGCGGGTCAGCAGTGTCTCGGTCAGCTCGGGGGCCAGCGACAGTTCGCGGCGCGACAGGGTGCCTACGGTGTCACGCTCGGGATCGGGCCGCAGATCGAACACCCCGCGCTGCGCAGAGATCGACTCCCAATAGGCCAGCTCGTCGCGCAGACCGTCGGTCCGGGCGAGTTCGGTGAGCGCGTGCGCCCAGCGCCGCATCGAGGTCCCCACCGGGGCGAGGTGGGTGGCCGAGCCCGACGCCACCTGGGTGTAGGCGGTGGCCAAGTCGGGCAGCAGAATGCGCCACGAGACCCCGTCGACCACCAGGTGATGGGCCACGATCAGCAGCCGCGCCGAGGTCTGCGCACTCTCCCACGGGCCACGCGCCACCACCAGCGACAGCACGCGCCCGGCGGCGGGATCAAGGCTTTCAGTGACCGATTTTGCCTGTGCGGCAAGCGCATCGGCGAACGCGACGGTTCCGGGCGCCGCCGCCACCGTCACCTCGACAATGTCGACCCCCGGACGGTCAGCGCTGTCGACCGGGTCGATCAGGTGGGTCACGGTGCCGTCGTCGTCGACGGTGAGCCGCGATCGCAAGACGTCGTGGTGCGCCACCAGCGCGGCAACGGCAGCGTGCAGGGCGGCCGGGTCGTGCGGGTGGGGCAAGGGCAGCTGCACCGACTGGGAGTACGGGCCCACCCCGGCGGGGATCTCGGCCATCCAGGCGACGATCGGCGTCAGTGGCACCGGTCCCACTCCGCCGCCGGGCAGCTCGGCCAGCGCGCCGCCGTCGGCGTCGTCACGCGCAGCTGCGGCCAGCGCACCGATCGTCTTGTGCTCGAACACTTCTCGTGAGGTGAAGTGCACCCCGGCCGCCCGCGCGCGCGAGACCAGCTGGATGGACATGATGCTGTCGCCACCCAGGCCGAAGAACGAGTCGTCGAGCCCGACGCGCTCGTGTCCGAGCAGACTCTCCACCAGGGCGACGATGGTGCGCTCGCGTGGTGTGGTGGGGGGCCGGAAGGCCACCGCATGCGCCGAGAAGTCGGGTTCGGGCAACGCTTTTCGGTCCACCTTGCCGCTGGCACCCAGGGGCATGGCGTCGAGGACCACCACGGCGTCGGGCACCATGTACTCGGGTACGGCGGCTCGCACAGCGGTGATCACCGATGCGGTGTCGATCTGCCGGCCGTCGACAGCCACCGCGTAGGCGACCAAGCGCTGGCCATGCGCGCTCTGGTGCACCGTCACCACGGTCTCGCGCACCGCCGGATCCGACAGGATGGCGGCCTCGATCTCGCCGAGCTCGATCCGCAACCCACGCACCTTGACCTGGAAGTCGGTGCGCCCCACGTACTCCAGGTTCCCGTCCGGGGCCCAGCGGACGAGGTCGCCGGTGCGGTACATGATCGTCCCGGGGGCACCGAACGGCGACGCCACAAACCGCTCGGCAGTCAGATCGGGACGCTGCAGGTAGCCGCGCGCCAGCTGCGCTCCGGCGAGGTAGAGCTCCCCCACCGCGCCGGCGACACATGGCCGCAGCCGTCGGTCGAGCACATAGGCCTGGCAGTTCCACGCCGCCGACCCGATGGGCACCACCTCACCGCGGACGGTGTCGATCGATGCGCCGGTGGCATGGACGGTGAATTCGGTTGGACCGTAAAGGTTCTCGATGGCGACCTGAGGCAGCGCGGCGGCTGCGGTCTGGGCCAGCCGGGCCGGGAACGCCTCACCGGCGATCAGCAACACTCGCAACGTCTGCGGTGCCGCAGTGATCTCGGCGACGAACAACGACAGCATCGCCGGGACGAACGACGTGGCCGTGGCACCCACCCGATCCATTTCCGCCACGAGATAACCGGGATCGAGGTGTCCGTCGGGCCGAGCCATCGCCACCCGCGCGCCCACCGAGGGTGAGAACAGCTCCCACACCGACACGTCGAAGGTGACCGGCGTCTTCTGCAGCACGACATCGTCGGGCCCGATGCCGTATTCACCTGCCACCCAACACAGTTGGTTGGCCACGGCCGAATGCGGCACCGCCACACCCTTGGGCGCTCCGGTCGATCCCGAGGTGAACAAGGCGTAGGCGAGGTGTTCGGGCCGCAGCGGCGCCAGGCGGTCGGTGTCAGACACCGGAGCCTCGGACCGGCTCGAGACGTCGCTCTCCACCGCCATGAACTCGACATCGTGCGGGTTGGCGGTCGCGAAGCGGTCGCGGTCGGCCGCGAAGGCGATCAGCAGTGCCGGTTGGGAGGTGGACAGGACATCGGCGATGCGGCCGGCCGGATGATCGGGATCGATGGGGACGTAGGCACCACCGGCTTTGGCGGTGGCGTAGAGCACGGCGAGCAATTCGGCGCTGCGTCGCACGGCGACGGCCACCCGCACATCCGGCCCCACACCGGCGGCGATGAGGTGGCGGGCCCACCGGTTGGTCCAGGCGTCGAACTCGGCGAAGGTGAAGGTGCGCTCGCCGTCGACGACCGCGATCGTATCCGGGGTGGCCGCCACCTGCCGGGCGAACAACTCCACCACAGTCGGGCCTGCGATCTCGTGATCGGTGGCGTTGTGGTCGACGACGAGCTCGGCGATCTCCGCCGACGAGCCGAGGACCAGTTCGGAGACCGTGCGGGTGGGGTCGGCGAGGGCCTGACCGAGCAGGTCGACGAACCGATCGAGGTGGCGCGCCAGGTCAGCATCGGAGTAGGCCTGTGGGTTGGCCTCGAGCTCGACGCGCAGCCTGCTGCCGTGGGCGCCTGGATAAATGTTGACCGACAGGTCCTCCACCGGTCCGGTGGTCAAGATGTTGGGCACCCCGAGCGCCTCGCCGAGGGTGAGCGAGGACTGGAACATCATCAGGTTCACCGACGGACCGAACAGGCCGCGCTCCCCGGTGCCCTGGCCGATGTCGCGGCGCATGTCCTCGTGCCGGTAGAGCTGACGACGCAACGCGCCGGTCACACCGGTCTGCACCGCGGTGATCAGCTGGGCCACGGTGACGTCGTCGTGTACGGCCACCCGCAACGGCACCACGTTGGACACCATCCCGCCGGCGTTGCGCAGCTTGGCCGTGTTACGAGCACTGACCGGCAGGCTCAACACGACGTCGTCGGTGTCGGCCATGCGGGCCAGGTAGCAGGCGAAGGTGGCGATGACGGCCGGCGCGGCACTGCCTGTTCCGTCGGTCTCGGAGGCTCGGTCGATCAGCTCGACCAGATCGTCGGTGAGCTGCATGGTCGCCAGGCGCGAGAACCGTCCGGGTGTCTCCCGCCGCGCCGAGAGCGAGATCGCCGCCGGCAGGCCCTCATTGCGCTCGGCCCAATAGGTGCGGTCCTTGTCGAACCGAGATGACGTGCGGTACGTCCGCTCCCCGTCGACGACCTCCTGCAGTGACGCGCCCGCCCACGGACCGGGCTCGGTGCCTGCCAACAGTGCGGAGTAGACCTCGGCCGCCCGGGTGAGCAACGTGAACGCCGCGAATCCGTCGAGCACGATGTGGTGGGCGCGGAAATACCAGAGGTGGTGATCGGGCCCGATGGTGAGCAAACTGCTCACGGTGAGTCGATCGGTGAGCACATCGATGGGGCGGCCATAGTCTTCGTGCATCCACCGCAGAGCCGCGGCGCGCGGATCGGCGTCGCCGGTGAAGTCGATGGCTTCGATCGTGTCCTCGACGCCGGTCACGACCTGCTGCATGGGCACGTCGCCGGTGTCGATCAGGCGCAGGAACCCCGACCCGATCTCCGCCGCAGCGATGTTGCACGCCTGTGTCAGGGTGGCGAGATCGATGGGGCTGGTCAGCTCGATGTACTCGGCGATGTTGATCGGGACCGACCCAAGCGCCTGTTGCGCGAACCAGATGCCGCGCTGCGCGGTCGACAACTCGAACGCGTCACCCGGCACTGCTGCTGGTGGCGGCACTGCTGCGGATGCAGGTGAGCGACCGGCAACCAAGTCCTCTTGCTCCAATCCCGAACGTTCGCTCGCCAATCCCCCGGGGACCATGATCGCACGTCGGTACTGCGGCGTGTTCTCCGGACCACAATGGTCTCATCGGGCATCGGTCGCGTCCGATGGACACGCCCAGCCGCCCGATCTCGACAGCGTCTTGGCCGAATATGACCAGCTCACGCCACATGTGGCGAGCTGACACAGCGGGCATCTCCCGCCACTCACGACGCCCCTCGCAAGTGACTTAACGATGTCGAAAAGATGCTTACCGATGCTACACGAGAGTGAGGACCTCAACAGATCTCGTGTAGACACACGGACTCGCCGGACGACGCATGCGACGTCCGGCGAGGTCAGGAGTTGATGTGAAGGGCGCTGCTCACGACGCAGCGAGGCGGCTGGCGATGTCTCGCAAGTCGATCTCGTTGGTCCGCAAGGCCCCCTTCGGCGCGTTCGACGCGTCGTCGAGCTCGGCGAGGTCGGCGAAAACTCGCGCGAACGTGCCGTCGACGACGGCTGCGACCGTCGCCGGGTCGCATTCCGACGACAAAGCAGGCATGCCGGCGAAGACCGCAGCCACCACTGCGGCCCGATCGTCCATGCTCTGGCTGCGAGTGACCGGGACCATCAGATCGATGGCCGACGCCAGCTCTCGATAGGTCAGTGTTCGATGGTGGTAGCGGACCACCACTCGATCCGGACCGGTGTCGGCGATTCGGCGAACCGCGGCCAAGAGATCGGCTGCGTCCACCTCAGTCGACATGGCCCTGATCCCGTTCGTTGATGCTGCGGTCGTTCCCCCCGACCGAACTGCTGCAAATGACATGTTCACCCCTGTGCGTTGCTTCCACCGTGCGTGCGTGGGAAGAGCGTAACTCTCGCCCGTGCCGATCGGATTGAAAGAATGTTACACAACGTAACCGTGACCTACGCCACAACACGAGCTGAATTGCCGTCTACCAGCAGAAAAGGCCCCAACGACCAGTGTTTGCCAGCTCAAAGCGCGTGTGTTCTGACGCACATCCGTGGCCCCGCAGTGTCATGGCCGTTATCAAAGTGGCCAGTGTTACAGGAATGAACGATGTGACTACTGAGACGAGTCGGCTTCCATGGCGTCGATGAGGCTCTGCGGACGCAGATCGGTCCAGTTCTCCGTCACGTAAGCCAGGCAGTCCGCTCGGGATGCCTCGCCGAAGACCTTGTTCCACCCCGCGGGGATGTCGGCGAACGTCGGCCACAGGGAGTGCTGGTTCTCGTCGTTGACGAGAACGAAGAAGCGACCCTCTTCGTCGTCGAATGGATTGCTCATGGTCGAACCATCCCCTCTCGGTTCTCAACAGGGCGGCAGGGCCACCGGTACGCCCCCGATGTGGCCACGTCGATCGTGGTCACACCTCTCGTGCGCCGGCGACGGCCATCGTCGCCTGGACTCGGACAGACGACAGCGTAGCGGCCAGACCGTCGGGTCCGGACACGGCCAGACCGGGAACACACATCATCAGGGCCATGGTCAGCGCCGAGTCGTCGACCACCTGCCCGCCGGACAACGCCAGCGCCGCCCCCTGCGCACGAGCGTGGAGTTCGGCGAAGCTGACCGGTCGGGCCGGTGTGATGACCGACGGGGCATCAGGCGCGACCCGCGCCGCCGCCGAGACCAACGACCCGAGCGAGGTGTCGGCCTCCGAGCGAGTCGCCACGGCGGCCGACGTGCGGTGCAGCGCGTTCGGTGTCTGCCGGTTCACCGGCTGGGAGTTCGAGTTCTGGGGCATCGCGGTGGTGATCCGACGCGATCGATACATCGACGTCACGGAAGCTCTCCTCACTGGCGCTTACAGGTCGGTGAGTCTCCACCGACATGGGCGCGACGAATGCCCCCAGACGTCGCAGCTGTGTTCGGTGCTCACTGTATCCGAGCACGCCGACACCCGGAGGACGTCGGGCGGTTCACCTGTTCGACGGGGATGTCGCATCCGCGTCGACTGACATGTCGCATCCACGCTGCTGAGCGTTACAGGTGTGGCGTCTGAGCTAAGTTCTTCTCATGACCTGGCACAGCGGCGTCGGCGGAGTCCGGGCGGGCGAACGTCGAGGCGGCAGTCGAGTCGGGGGTCACGCGGATGCGTGATGACCCGACGCCCGCGACCACGTACCGTACGCCCGTGGAGTCGAACAGGCCCGTCACCGGCCCGTGGTCCCTGCCGGAGAAGATCGACACCGGTCGGCGATCGGCGCACGCGCAGGGTGTCGATGCGGCGCAGGGTGTCGATGCGGCGCACGCGCACGGGAGCGCCCGCGGACCCGCAGTCGTGGCCGACGGGCTGGTCAAACGCTTCGGTGAGTTCACCGCAGTCGACGGCGTCAGCTTCGAGGTACCCGCCGGAACGGTGCTCGGATTGCTGGGCCCCAACGGCGCAGGCAAGACCACGACGGTGAACATGCTGGCCACGCTGCTGCTGCCGGACGGTGGCAGTGCCCGGATCGCGGGCTACGACGTGGTCTCCCAGCGCAGCGAGGTGCGCAAGTCGATCATGCTGACCGGCCAGTTCGCCGCCCTCGACGAATCGCTGACCGGCCGCGAGAACCTGGTCCTGTTCGGACGACTGCTCGGATTGGACAAGGCTGCGGCCCGGCGGCGAGCCGAGGAACTGCTGGAGGCGTTCAACCTCACCGAGGCCGCGACGCGCCGGGTGGGCAAGTTCTCCGGTGGCATGCGCAGGCGCATCGACATCGCCTGCGGGTTGGTGGTGCGTCCAGAGGTCGTCTTCCTCGACGAACCGACCACCGGCCTCGATCCCCGCAGTCGCCAGGACGTGTGGAACATCGTCACCTCGCTGCGCGATCTGGGCATCACCACCTTGCTGACCACGCAGTACCTCGAGGAAGCCGACCTGCTCAGCGACAACATCGTGGTCATCGATCGCGGGCGGGTGATCGCCGAGGGCACCGCAGACGAGCTCAAGGACCGCGTCTCGGGCACCTTCTGCGAGGTGGTGCCCAGCTACCCCGACGATCTGGTCAAGATCGAAGAACTGCTGGCCGACCTGGCTCCGAAGGGCGAGCTGCGGATCAACCCGACCCGCACTGCCCTGACCGTACCGGCCACCGACGGCACCACGACTCTGGTCGAGATCGTGCGTCGGCTCGACGCGGCCTCCATCGCGCTGACCGACGTGGGGCTGCGCCGACCCTCGCTCGACGACGTTTTCCTCAAATTGACCGACCGGACCGCAGGCGAGGCAACTGATCTCGCCGCATCCGACCAGTCGGGCCCCAGCGACCAGGATCGCGCAGACCTCGCTTTCCGACCCGATCCCGGAGCCGCCCGGTGACGGCGGTGACCTTTGCGCCCGAACTGCACGGCGCCGACCTGCGACCGTCGATCTCGGTGATCGGGCAGGTGGCGGCACTGACCAACCGCTCGATCCGCGGCATGTGGCGCCAGGGCGAGTTCTTCCTCGGCATCGTCGCGCCGATCATGCTGACGATCTGCTTCTACGTGCCGCTGCGCAGCATCTTCGACTCGTTCCCCGGGGTGAACTACGCGCAGTTCCTGATGCCGGTGATCTGCCTGCAATCGGTGGGATTCGTGGCGACCTCGGCCGCCATGCGCTCGGCCAACGACGGCACAGTCGGGATCACCGAGCGGCTTCGCAGCATGCCGGTGAGCCCCGTGGTGCCGATCGTCGCGCGCCTGTTCGCCAACGCGGTGCTGCTGGCCATATCGCTGGGCTGGGCGATGCTCTCCGGCCTGGTCATCGGATGGCGCCCCAACCACGGTCCGCTGAACCTGCTGGGGTTCCTCGCGGTGGCGTTCGCGGTGGGTCTGCTGTTGGCGTTCGGCGCCGACATCATCGGCGTGCTGGCCAAGAACCCCGAGGCGACCAGCCAGGCGTTGGCGTTGCCACAGCTCATCCTGGGCATGCTCTCGACCGGGTTCGTCCCCGAGGCCAGCTTCCCCGAGTGGATCCGACCCTTCGCCCGCAATCAACCGATCTCGCAGTTCACCGAGCTGATGCGTGGTTTCGACAACGGCAACGTCACCGCATCGATGGCGATCGGCCCCCTGGCCTGGGCCGGCGGGATAGCGGTGCTCGCCGTCGGTGGCGGGGTGCTGCTGATCGTGCGGAGTTCGCGCCGATGAGCTGGGAGATCACCGGGACCCCGGAACAACCACCTCGCCGCGGCTCACGTACCCCGCCGCCGAGTGACGACGACTCCGCCGGGCGAGCCGAGTCGGGCCGTAGATCTCGCCACCGCTCGCCGGACTCGACCCCCGACGATCGGTGGTGGAGTACCGATCGCAACGCGGCGTTGCGAGCCGAGAACGCCGGCGAGGCGCTGACCCGGCCCATCATCCGGGTGCGTTCCGATGCGACCCCACCGGGTCCACCGTCCGGGCCGGGCGCGCAGCCACCGTCCGGGCCGGGCGCGCGCACACCGTCCGGGCCGGGCGCGCGCACACCGTCCGGTCGGGTGGTGCGACCGCGTTCCGTGCCGGGTTGGGGACCGCGGCCACCCGGGGCACCTGTCGCAGACCGACCGCTGCGGCCACACCGCGACGGTCCGTACCGGGACGCGGCGTATCGGGAAGGTCCGCCCGAGCGGCAGGTGCTGTTTCCCGGCACGGGCTCGATTCGCGCAGTGGTCGGCCCGTGGACGGTCCTCAACGAACGGATGACCGGCGAGCGCACCGGTCGTGAGCGCGCCCGCACAGACTCCGGTGCGCTGCGGGAGAGCTCCCGGCCCCAGCAGGTCGACACCGATGCGGCCACGGGGGCCGACGACGCACCGACCATCAGACTGACCGCCATCAGCGCGGCCGCGCTCGCTGCGGACACCGCCACCCCTACGACGACCGGCGTCACCACCCGCGCCGCGTGGTCTGCGGTCACGCGGTTCCCCCCGGCGGCTGCCCTCGGTGAACGCGGGTGGACCGCCTACCGCAAGCACACCGCCGCGCTCAGCGGGCGACAGCTGATGGTGGTGGGTCGCGACCGGGTCACTCTCTTGCAGACCCTGTTGTTCCCGGCCTTGAGCATGATCATGTTCAAGGTGGTGCTCGGTGATGCCATCGGTCAGGCCACCGGCCAGAACAGCGCGTTCGGCACCGTCCCACTGGTCGTCCTCGTCGGCGCGATGTTCGGTTCGTTGGCCGGAGGTGTCCGCCTGATGACCGAGCGACGCACCGGCCTGCTGACGCGTCTGTACGTGCTGCCGATCCACCGTGGCGCCGATCTGAGCGCTCGAATCATCGCCGAGTTGGCGCGCATCCTGCTGGGCACGGTCATCCTCACCTCGTTCGGGATGATCATCGGCTGGCGGTTCAACCAGGGCCTGCTACCCGCCCTGGGCATCTTCGCGGTCGCCCTGCTCTATGGGGCCGCGTTCTTCAGCATCGTGCTCACGGTGTCGCTGTCATCGTCGAAAGTGCCCCTGGTGCAGGTGATGTCACTGGTGTCGAGCCTGTTGATGTTCTTCAACTCCGGCTTCTCCCCGGTCAGCGCGTATCCGAAACTGTTGCAGCCGTTGGTGTCCAACCAACCGATGACCACCGCCATCGACACCATGCGCGCCCTGGCTGTCGGTGGCCCGGTCGCCGACAGCCTCGTCAAGACCCTCGCCTGGGCCATCGGCATCATGGTCGTCTTCGCTTACCCGGCCCTGCGCGGCTACCGTAAGGCGGCGGCGTCACCGTCCTGAATCCATAAAGGGGTCAGGCCAACCCGCCCCAGGAACCGCATCTCGTCTGAATTGTCCGACGTGCTGGTCGGTGGATGTGGCGAAGTTCAGATGAACGAGTGACACCGAGCGGTTGCGACCCCCTACGGGCGGTGAGAGCCTCGAACGACCATGAAAATGCACACCCTGTCGGTGGTCATCCCCGTCTACAACGAGGCGCAGAGCATCGAACGCTGCCTGGAGCAGCTGTGTGCGCAGCGCGCACCGATCCACGAGATCGTGGTGGTGGACAACAACTCCACCGATGACACCGCCACCATCGTCAAGGACTTCGCGACCGATCACCCGCAGGTGAACCTGATCTCCGAGCAGCGGCAGGGCGCATTGCACGCAGCTGCGCGCGGGCTGGCCGAAGCCACCGGCGACCTCATCGCCAAGATCGACGCCGACACCCTGGTGCTGCCCGCCTGGTCTGACAACATCGCGGCGTTCTTCGCCGTCGCCCCCGCCGACATGGCCGGCGGAAGCGGGATGTGCACCATGCACGACATGCCCTGGCAGCGGCCCTTCGCCGCCCTGCAACGACGCATGTCCTCGGCGCTGACGGCGAAACTCGCGCGGGGTGAGTTCTCGGAGATGGCCGACTCTTTCGGCGCGAACTTCGTGATGCGCGCCCAGGCGTGGCGCGACATCGCGGACAAGACGAGCACCCGCAACGACATCCAGGACGACCTCGACATCGGGATCACCGTGGTAGCCGCCGGTTGGCGCCTGGCGTTGATCCCCGGCATGGACGCCACCATCTCCGGTCGGCGGCTGTGCACCAGCCCGCGCAGCTACTGGCGCTACAGCGCACGCACGCCGCGCACCTTCCGGATGCACGGTCGCACAGGCGATTTCGTTCGATCGATGATCGGCGTGACTGCCGCCCGCATCGCTCACGCGCTGTGCTGGCCCGCGCTCCGGCTGTGGGACCCGCAGGCACATCGGTTCCGGTTGCGCTCCACCCAGACCGACCGCGTCCTGCCCTGACTCAGCCGGACACGTCCAGCCCGGCGATCACCTTGGTGGGCTCGATCCACACGACCAACTCACCGGGCACCCCGTTGCGGGCCCCGAACTCCTCGGCCCGATCGGCCCCCATGTAGCGGCCCCCGGCCGCGGTCGCGATGCGACGGACCTCGGCGAGGTCGTCATCGAGGGTCGCGATGCCCTGCACCTGGACGAACCCGTACGGCGGCTCGGGCAGATCCACGCTCAGTGCCACCCGCCGATCGCGCCGCAGGGCGCGGCCTTTGGCGCTGTCGGCGCCGGTGTTGAACGCCAGCCGGTTCCCGTCGAGCACGAACCAGATGGGTGCGACCAGGGGCCGTCCGTCGGACGCGGTGAAGGCGAGGTGCCCGGTTCGTGTGCCGGTGGTCAGGAAACGGCGCACGTCGGGATCGTCGAGGCTGCTCATCTGACCAGCGTAAGCGCATTGTGAACCGAGATTCAGGTACTTCGTCGAGGTATGCGATGCTAGCCCGACGGCTTGCCACCGACGGGTGGCGACAGGACACGTCGGCCCTGGTGGGTCGATCCGGTGACAACGAGGTGACCCGTGACAGAACCCGACCCGACCCAGCCCGCCGGCACCGGACCTCTGTCGGGGGTGAGGGTGGTCGAGTTCGCCGGCATCGGACCTGGACCACACGCGGCCATGCTCCTTGCCGACCTGGGTGCGCAGGTGGTGCGGGTGCAGCGGGCGGGGTCGCTCCCGATCGCCGGCGCCCCGGCAGATCAGTTGCTGCGTGGTCGATTCGCGGTCGTGGAAGCCGACCTCAAGTCCCCCGCCGACCGGGAGCAGGTCGTCGGTCTCGTGACTCGGGCCGATGTGATCCTCGAGGGATTCCGCCCCGGGGTGATGGAGCGCCTCGGTCTGGGCCCCGACGATCTGTTGGCGGTCAACCCTGGCCTGATCTACGGCCGGATGACCGGGTGGGGACAAGACGGCCCGCTGGCCCAACGCGCGGGACACGACATGAACTACCTGTCGCTGACCGGCCTGCTGCACGCGATCGGCCGAGCAGGGGAACGGCCCGTCCCCCCGTTGAACCTGGCCGCGGACTTCGGTGGTGGCTCGATGTTCCTCGTCTTCGGGGTGCTCGCGGCGCTGGTGGAGCGCAACCGTTCCGGCGCAGGACAGGTGGTGGACGCGGCCATGGTCGACGGCGCTTCGGTTCTGGGACAGATGATGTGGGCGTTTCGTGGTCTGGGCATGTGGCGCGACACCCGCGGGGTGAACATGCTCGACACCGGCGCCCCCTACTACGACGTGTACGAGACCTCCGACGGCAAATACATGGCGGTGGGTGCGATCGAGCCGCAGTTCTACGCCGCCCTGGTGCACGGGCTCGGGCTCACCGACACCGACCTTCCCGGCCAGAATGACGTGGCCCGCTGGCCCGAACTGCGCCAGATCCTGACCACGACGTTCGCCACCCGCACCCGCGACGAGTGGGCTGCGGTGTTCGACGGCACCGACGCCTGCACCACCCCGGTCCTCACCTTCGCCGAGGCACCGACACATCCACACATGGCTGCACGAGCCAACCTCGTCGAACTCGACGGCGTGACCCAGGCCGCCGTGGCACCACGGTTCTCCCGAACCGTGCCCGGCACTCCGACGCCGCCGGTACGCACGGCCACCGACCCGGCCACCATCTGGGTCTGACCGCACGGCCGAGCGCCGCGTCCCTGACGCGGCCCGTCGGCCCTGTGGCTGTCCGCCGGCCCAGTCGCTACGCGCCGCCCCTGTCGCTACGCTCGGACTCGATGAGCACCACAGCACCGACGCACTCTCGCCGCAGCGCCATCCTGACCGTCACCGATGTCGTCGCCGAGACCCCCCTGGCCACCTCGCTCACCTTCGAGGTACCCACCGAGGCGATCGACCGCTTCGGTTACGCACCCGGACAGTTTTTGACGTTACGGATCCCCAGCGAACGCACGGGATCGGTGGCACGCAGCTATTCGCTGTCGTCGTCGCCGTTCGACGATCCGCGACCGACCGTCACCATCAAGCGCACCGATGGCGGGTATGCGTCGAACTGGTTGTGCGACAACATCTGTGTGGGCGATCAGATCGAGTCGTTGCCGCCCGCAGGGGTGTTCACCCCGCGTGATCTCGACGTGCCGTTGCTGCTGATCGCCGGGGGCAGCGGGGTGACCCCCATCATGTCGATCCTCACCGCCGCCCTGTCCCAGGGCCACGCGCCGATCACGATGGTCTACGCCAACCGCAGCGCCGATGACGTGATCTTCGCCGACCGACTCGATGCGCTGACCGCCGCGAACCCCGACCGGCTGACCGTCGTGCACTGGCCGGCCGATCAGCGGGGCCTGCCCACCGCAGCCGCATTGGCGCCGGTGCTACGGCCTCACCGCGACCGCGAGGTGTTCCTGTGCGGACCGGCCCCGTTCATGGAGGTGACCCGAACGGCGTTGTCCGACATCGGCGTAGAGCGCGCAGCAATCCACACCGAGGTCTACCTGTCACTGACCGGTGACCCGTTCACCGACCCGGCCCCGACGGCATCGGACACGACCGGAACCGGCACTGACACTCCCGGTATCGACACCGCTGACGCCCCCGGGACTGACACGGCCGACGCCGCGAAAGTGGCCGTGGAACTCGACGGCACGGTGCACCAGCTCGACTGGCCGCGCGACCAGACGCTGGTCGAGGTGATGCTCGCCGCAGGGATCGACGTCCCGTATTCCTGCCAGGCCGGCGAGTGCGGATCGTGCACCGCCACCATCAGCGCGGGCACGGTGGAGATGACAGCATGTGAGGCGCTGGACCCCGACGACGTGGCCGACGGTTACATCCTGGGTTGCCAGGCCCGGCCCACCGCCGACCGGATCGAGATCGCGTTCTGAATCAGGCCGGAGGACAGCCTGATCCGGCCACTATCAGAGCAGATCGGCGATCGGTGGTCGCGCGGCCACGGTGGCCCGCATCTTCATCACCGCCCCGGCCCGACCGCCGCCCACCACGCCGGTGAGCACGCCGTCGCGGTGAAAGTAGGCCAGGAACTTGTCCCCGTCGGAATCGACGATATGAACCTCATCGTCGGCCGACGGATCGCCCAGGCTCTGGATCTTCAGATCGAACTGATCGGTCCAAAAGTACGGCACCCCAAGCACACTCGGAGCCAGATCGGTACCCGCGATGGCGTCGGCGACCACCTTGGCCTCCTCGACCACATGGTTCCAGTGCTCCACCCGGCGCACCCGACTGCCGTCGGCGCGGGCCCAGTTGGCCACGTCGCCGAGGGCGTAGATGTGCTTGCGAGACGTGAGACCCTGTGTATCGCAGGCGATCCCACCGGCCAGCGAGGCGTCGGCCAGCTCTAGACCCAGCTTCTCGGCCACCGCGGTCGTCGGAGTGGACCCGATGCCCACGACCACCAGGTCGGTGGCCAGGGTGGTGCCGTTGTCGAGCACCACCGCGGTGACCGCCCCGTCGGACACGTCGATGCGTTCGATGCCCACGCCGGTACGCACCCCCACTCCCCGACTGGTGTGCAGCTGCGCCACCCGGGAACCGATCACCGGACCCAACGCGGCATACAGCGGGGTGGGCGCAGGCTCGACGATGGTGACCTGGGTACCCAACGACTGCAGTGAGGCGGCCACCTCGCAACCGATGAACCCGGCGCCCACGACCACCGCCGACACCCCGGGCCCGGCGGCCTCACGCAGGGCGACGGCGTCGTCCTGGGTGCGCAGCACGTGAACCCCGCGCACCTGCTGCGTGCCGGGGAGATACCGGGCGTCGAGGCCGGTGGCCAGCACCAGGGTGTCGAAGTCGAGGGTCGTCCCGGAGGCGAGAGTGACGGTGCCCGCGTCGGCATCAGCGTCGACGACCTCCGCATCGAGCAGCAACGTCACGTCGTTGTCTGCGTACCACCCCTGCGGCTTGAGCTCGACGATGTCGCGGTCACCGCGCAGCACCGCCTTCGACAGCGGCGGCCGGTCGTATGGTGCATGACGTTCGCGGCTGACCAGCGTGATCGGATCGGAAAACCCTGCCAGCCTGAGGTTCTCGGCCACTCGTGCGCCACCCAGCCCGGCTCCGACGATGACCACGGCGTTACCCATGAGCGCTTCTCCTCACAATCGACTGACCTGCGGCCGACTCTACGCAACCGTCCCGCCTGCGCGAGAACACCTCCGCGTCCACCTCAGCCACCACAGGTCGGCGTCCGCCTCAGCGACGACACGGCGGGTCGTAGGCCTGCCCGGGCAGGTAACGCTGCCATTCGGTCTCGGTGATCGCAGCGGTGCCCGACGAGCACACCGAGGCGGCGATCGCCTCGGCGTCCAGCGCCCACGACTGGATGACCCCGGCGGCACCGGCGGCCAACACGGTGCGGTCGTCGGGCCCGAACATCACGTCGTAGATCCGGCCGGGGTAGGCCTGCAGGCGGTACTTCTCCACCGGATGTCCGCGGCGACTCACGTCCCACACCCACACCTGATTGTCGGCTCCGCCGACGGCGACGAGTCGACCGTCGCGCGAGAACGTGGCGCCGTAGATGGTGCTCGACGGTCCGGTCATCTCGCTGGTGACCACCGGCGTGGTGGGTCTGGAGATGTCGATGATCTTCACCTGCCGGGTGGCCGAGGACACCACCAGCGACCGCTGATCGGGACTGAACCGGGCGGCCAAGGCAAGGGTGGCGAACAGCTGCTGCCGGAACAGGATTCGGGGTCGGCGAGGATCGGAGAGGTCGATCAGCAAGACCGCGCCGCGATCGGTCGTCACGACCGCCCGGCGCCCATCGGCCGACATGGCCGCCCACGCGGGGCCGTTGCCCGTCCCGACGTCGACGGTCGAGACGGTCGTCGGGCGACTGGGATCGGTCACGTCGAGTACCGCGACGCTCGACGAGGCCAGGGTCGCCGCCACCGCAAGATTCGATCGGGTGCTGACGTCGACCGTCTCCACCAGGCCGGGTACCGCGGCCACGCCCGGCCCGGCCAGCACCGGCCGCGTCGGATCGGAGTAGTCACCGAAGTAGACCCGACCGTCGACACCACCGACCACGGCCAGCCGCCCGTCGGCCGAATACGACAGGGACGTGAACTTCGTACCCGCGGGGGCGGAAAGCAATGGCCCGCGCGACTGCAAGTCTGCTCCCGGGCCTACCCGCCACTGCGACAGCGATCCGTCGGTGCGGGCGTTGCCTGTGATCAGCGCGGTGCCGTCGCCGGTGAACGCGAACTGGAAGCTCTGATCGACCGCGGACTGCACGCCTGGTCGCGCGGCCGGCCAGACACGCAGGGCCCCGTCCTCAGACACCGAGGCGATCCGCTCGCCGACATAGACCGCCGAGGTGACCACCGCACCGGCCCGCAGTGCCTGAGGGCCGGCGATGCCCGTGCGGTCGACGACGCGAACGGTGTTGTCCGAGCTGGCCCCCAGTAGGTGGCTACCGTCCGGGCTGTAGTCCACCGCGTTGACGTAGCTGCCGAAATCGGAGTAGTCCTCGACGAGTCGGGGTCGCGCTGGGTCACCGATGTCGTAGACCCTCATGTCTCGCGACTTCAGACCCACCGCGATCTCGGGGCGCTGCGGCGCAAAGGCGATGTCGGTCGCGACGATGTTGCTCGATCCTGGCAACGGAACCGTGGCGAGTACGCGCAGTTGGTCACCGGCGACGTCGTAGAGCTCGAACCGTTGCTTTCCACTGGCCCCGGCCAGCCGTCGCCCGTCGGGTGAGAACGCCACCGCCGAACCGTCACCGGCCACGTCGGCAGGCACCCCCAGCCGAACCCACGGGGCCTGCGCCGTGGCGGGGATGCGGTAGACGACGATGCCGACGGTGTCGGCGGCCACCGCCAGCAGTTGCCCGCTCGGATCGACCTCGAGGTCACGCACTGCCGCCGAGATCGGCGGGGGCCCCGGAAGTTGTTTCGGCGCAGCCGGATCGGAGATGTCCCAGCGTTGCACCTCGGCCTGCCCGGCGACGTAGAGGGTGGCGCCATCGGGTGCAAACGACACCGCGTAGAGCTCCTTGTCCGGTTGCGCGCCGCCGAAGACACTCACCGGCCCGCTGCTGCGCGAGTCGGGACGGAACAGTCGGATCTTGTTGTCGGAGTTGACCACTGCCAGCAACGAATTGTCACGGTTGTGTGCCACGCGACTCGACCCCGGAGCGGTGAGGTGTCGAACCGGCAGTGGACCGGCGCTGCTGTCGACGAGCGCGGATCGGGCTTCCTCCGTCGGCGCGATGCGGTTGGCCACCATGGCCAGCTGCACCGACAGCGCCGGGTCGATGGCACGCTGTTGGTCGGCCACCGCCGCCAGGCGGGCGCTGAGCGCGTTCTTGCGCAACTGTTCGGCGGTGTTGCGTTGGGCGAGGGCATCCGAGCGGGCTGAGACGGCGAACCCTGCGGCCACCAACGCCAGCACCGCCGAGATGGTGGCCAGAAGTGCGATCGCACCCAGCACCCGGTTGCGCCGTTTCCCCTCCTGCTCGCTGCGATCCTGTTGCGCGCGAGCTCGATCCAGGAACCGCCGGTCGGCCGGATGGATGCGGCTGGCGTTCACCGGGTCGTCGGCGAAATCGGTGAAGATGTCCAGGCGTCCACCCCGGGGCAACAGGTCGTCGGTCTCGTCGGCCTCGGTCCACATCTCACGCGCCACCCGCAGACGCCGCAGGATCAGCAGGTTGCCGCGATCGTCGTCGATCCAGGCGGCCAGCCGGGGCCACGCGCTCAGCAGCGCCTCGTGGGTCAGTTCGGCGTGGGTGTCGGACACCGTGACCAGTCGCGCCGAGGCGAACAGGTTCACCACCCGCGCCGCTCGCCGTTGCCGCACGTCGAGCCGTTCGACGTCGACGGCGGCGGTGCCCTCGATGCCCAACTCGGCGAGCTCGGCGCGCCGCCGCGACGCGAAGTCCTCGTCGACGTGGGTCATGGCCAACAGTTGCCGCCGCGCCACCACCTTCTCGGCATAGTCCAACCCCGAGTACACCCGTTCGGCTGTCTGCTCCACCGCGCCGCGAATACCACCGGTGGCGAGGTAGTCGGCCACCGTCAGGCGACGCCGATCCGAACGCGACCAGGTGGCGTGCAGGGCATGCGAGAGCAGCGGCAGCGCTCCGGTGCCGGTACCACGCTCGGCCCCGGGACGTAGATCGGCGAGCATCAGGTCGACCAGGCCGTCGCCCAACTCCAACCCCGCCTTGTGTGCCGGAGCGGTGATCACCTCACGTAACTGCTTCTCCCCCAGCGCAGGCACCAGGACGTGGGCGTTCTGCAGGGCGTAGGTCAGTCGCGGGCTCGACGCGATGGACCCGTAGAAGTCCGCGCGGATCGCGGTCACCACCACCAGCCGCGGCACGGTGTCGGCAAAAGCGATGATGGCCTCGGTCAACGCGCCGCGCACCACCCGATCCGATGTCTGGGTCCACAGCTCCTCGAGCTGATCGATGGCGACGATCACCGGACCCGTGCCCTCCGACAGCGACTCGCGCGCCGCCTCGAACGCCGCCAGCGGGTCACGACCTGGGCTGAACAGCAGGTGCCGCCACTGTTCGAACGGTCCAGGCAGGCCGGTCTGCGACAGCAATCCAGCACGCAGCACCGACGACTTGCCCGCACCGGATGCCCCCACCAGGGTGACCACCGGCACCTTCGGTCCGTCGACCAGGGCGGCGGTCGGGTTCTCGGCCTGTTCGAGCACCGTGGCGGCCACCAGATCCACGATGTCCTCACGTCCGAAGAACCAGTCTCGGTCGCCGATCCCGAAAGCCTCGAAACCACGGTAGGGCGGCGGGGTGACCGTCGGCGAGGGCCTGCGGTTGTTGCGGCGACGAACCCCCTCGGCGGCGAACACCCAGGCGTCCTGCTCCTGCGGATCACTCACCCCACACACCGCGAGGACCCTGCGGAACGGTTCGAGGTTGGCCCCTCCCGGCACGTGATTGCCCGAGAACCACCCCGACACCGTCCCGAAGATCGCATCCGCGTTGGTGGCGACCTGCCGGATGGACAACCCGGCCTCGGTGCGTAGCTCGGTCAGCCCCCGCGCCAGGTCCTCATGTGTGCGGACCTCGTCTGGCCTCATCGCAATGCACTCCTCTGAGCTGCGCAAACAGCGCCGAATGTATGGACCTGTGTATGGACCTGCCGAAAACTTGGCAACTAGCTGGCCGCCGATGGTCCTGCCCGAGATTATGGGCACCACCGCACGAGCGTGCGACGAAGGTCGATGGAGGAATGTCTCATGTCAGTTGCCCGCCCACTCGGGTCGACGTCATCTGCTCGGATCCCGGCCGGCGGCGACCCGCGCGCAGGTGCTCGATCGGGCGCGAATCTGCATCTGGTGTCCACCCGGGTGCCTGCCCTCTCCGATCGTGAGGTGGAGGTCCTGCTGGCCTGGCTGGCCGCCGAGTCCAAATCCGAGGCCGCCGACGCGCTGTTCATCAGCGCCTCGACGGTCAACACCCACCTCACCCGGATCCGAGCCAAGTACAGCGCCGCGGCGCGACCGGCCCGATCGAAGGCCAGCCTGTTCGCCCGGGCCATCCAGGACGGCTACACCACCCTCGACGAATGGTGAGGGCGTAGCCGACCCCGAGCGACGCCGCATCAGACAGCCGCGACGCCCCCCGCACCTGCTCGGTACGGGGGGCGTCGTGGGCTTGTGGGGGCTCGCCCGACGGTGCCGGGGGTGCCGGTGGGATCAGGGCGCGCCGGTGGGTTCCTGCTCGCCGGTGACCCGCTTGAGGTACTCCGCACGTTCGGTCTCGTCGTAGGACATGAACATCGTGTCGGTGCCGGTGAGCTTGAGGGTGGAGCGCTTGAACTTGCGCGGCAGCACCGAGTTGCCGTGCACCCACGCCAGCGAGGCGGGCACAGTTGCATGCATCTTCTTGCCCTCGATGCTGCGCAGCACCTGCGCGGCCACCTGCTCGGGGCTGACGGTCTGGATGAACTTGTTGGTCTTGATGCCCGAGATCAGTCCGGTGCGGGTGAACGTCGGGTTGACGGTCTTGATCGTGACTCCCTGGCCCGACAGTTCGGCGTCGGCGGATTCGGAGAACGCGATCACTCCGGCCTTGGCGCCGTTGTAGATGGTCAGCCCCGGCACGAACAATCGACCCGCCACCGAACCGATGTTGATCACCTGGCCACCTCCGCGCGGGATCATCCGCTTGGCGGCGAGCTGGGTTCCGATGACGACGCCGAGCAGGTCGATGTCGAAGTTGCGCTTGATCACGTTGAGGTCATAGTTGAGCAGCGGGCCGGTGGGCATGATGCCGGCGTTGTTGATCAGCACGTCGATCGGGCCGGCCACCTTCTCCACCTGATCGAGGAACGCCTCGAAGGAGGTGGGGTCGGTGACGTCGACGACGAAACCGTCGCGACCGAGGTCGGCGTTGGCTTTACCCACGGCCTCGCCGTCGATGTCGCCGATGACCACGTTGGCGCCGGCGTCGAGCAGGGTGCGGGCGGTCTGGAACCCGATGCCGCGGGCGGCTCCGGTGATGGCGATGGTCAGGCCGCGGACCTTGTCCTGTCGAACCTTGCCCGCTGCGGTCTTGTTGGCCATGAGTCGTTCTCCTCGATAGGTGTGCGGATCCGATCCGCACGGGGGTGGGCCGGCATGGGCCGGGGTCTGTCGAACACCGGTGGCGACCAGCTGGTCACCACACCATCGGTGCGAAATACCGGGTGGCGTAGCCGCGCACGTACTCCGGCTCCCTGGTCTCGGGATCGCCCGAGGGCACTTCGAGCAGCGAGATGATGAGCCGGATCATCAACTCGACCACCTCACGCAGCTCGTCGTCGGCGCGGGTGGCGCCCAGCGAGCGAAGGGTGGCCACCGTGCGGTCGGTCACCGCGTCGATGAACATCGCTGTCACCGACGAGGAGATCACCGAACGCATCTCCTCGTCGTCGACCACCAGCCGGTGCATCAGCGGATCGGAGGCGATCAGCGCCGCACCCACCGCAAACGCCTCGGCCACAGCCTCTTTCGGCGTCAGGCCCACCATCGCGTTTTCGAGCTGCCGCATCCCACGCAGGTACAGACGGGTGGCCACCGCCAGCAGCAACGACTCGCGGTTGGGGAACCGGCGATACAGGGTGCTGCGACTGACCTGCGCGCGCCGCGCGATGTCGTCGATCGACGCGCGGCGGACACCGAACTCGGTGAACTCCGCTGCGGCCGCGTCGACGATCGCGTCTTCCTGATCCCGTGGACTGGCGGTGTTGCGGATCTTGCGCCCGCTCGCCGAGACCATCGGCCCCGCACTCATCCTGAGATCACCTGTGCCGCAACGTGACCTGGAAGCCACGCTTGGGAATGGGCAGCGACGCGTAGTTCATCGGGAGTACGTAGCCCTCGGGTACCGACCACTCGTAGTCGCGCACGAGGTGATGCATGATGGTCTTGATCTCCATCTGACCGAAGTAGAGGCCGATGCACTTGTGCACGCCACCACCGAACGGCGCAAAGCCCATTCGGAACTTCTTGTCCTCTGCCCGGTCCGGGGCAAATCGGTTGGGATCGAAGACCAGCGGGTCGGTGTAGACGGTCTCGTCGTAGTGGTTGGCGTACACCGGGACGGTGATCATCGTGCCCTTGGGCACGAAGTATCCCGACACCTCGGTGTCCTCGATGGCCATCCGCGGATGCGCAGGCACCGGGGTGCACATGCGCAGCGACTCCTTGAAGATGACGTCGAGGTCGGTCAGCGCGCCGAGGTCGTCGTAGCTCAGCGTCGCGTCGAGCTGCATCGACTGGTCGTGGGCCCGTTGCTGCCACTGCGGATGAGTGGCCATCCGGTAGCACATCTGGGTCATCGAGATGGTCGAGGTGTCATGAGCGGCCATCAGCACGAAGATCATGTGATTGACCACGTCTTCATCGGAAAACGTCTGTCCCTCATCGCTTTCCGCGTGACACAGGACCGAGAAGAGATCATCGGTCTTGGTGGCCCGCTTGGCCGGGATGTGGGCGTAGAAGAACTCCTCGAGGATCTTGCGCGAACGCAGGCCCTTCCACCACCGGGTCCCTGGCACCGGTTTGCGGATCACCGCGACGCCGGCCTGCACCGTCTCCAGGAATGCCTTGTTGATGCGATCCGCCTCGGCCTTGGGCAGTTCGAGACCGAGGAACACCTCCAGGGCCACGTCGAGGGTGAGTGCCTTGAACTCCTTGAACAGGTCTACCTTTCCGGTCGGGAAGGCGGCCATCCGCTCGGCGATCATCGGCTGCATGAGGTCCATGTACTTGCGCAGCACCGCCGGGTTGAATGCTTGCTGCAGGATCAGTCGATGGCTGCGGTGCTCCTCGAAGTCGAGCAGCATGACGCCCCGATTGAAGAACGGCCCGATGAGATAGGTCCAGGCCGGCCCGTTGGCGAAGGTCTTCTTCTTGTTCATCAGGATCTCTTCGGCCGCCTCGGGTCCCGACGGGACCACCCATGTCCGCCCGAATGCGTGATACCCCGACACCGGACCCAGCTGCGCGATCCGCTTGCGTTCAAATGCCAGCGGGTCCCGCCGCGAGCTGAGGACCTCGACGATCCCCGGTTTGCTCGAGATCGGGATTTCCTTGAGCTCGCTGCCGACCGGAATCTGGGAGAAAGCGGTTGTGGTCATCTCGGTTCACCCTCCATTGGAACAGATGCCGGTAACCGTATCTTTGAGGCGCGAAAATGTCTACTACGTCACATGGCGGGCCGCCGGGTGGCCGTCGACCAGCAGGGCGTGGACCCGTTCGAGGCGGTGGACCCACCACCGTCGTCGCGCCCGCGACGCCAGCGGCGCCCGACCGTCGGGACGGACCAGACGCGGGACGAGATGCCCGCTGACCACGGCGAACGGCTCGGCCACATCGGTGACGAACATGCTGCCGGTGCCCAGCCCGCACGCCGGCGGCTGAGCGGGTAGCGCTGCGGCGGTGGCGACGCCCGCCGACAACCCGACCGCGGTGTCGAGGGCACTGGAGACGACGACCGGCAGCCCTGTCTCCTGCGCCAGCCACAACACCCGCCGCATCCCACCCAGCGGTGCCACCTTGAGCACCGCGACGTCGGCCGCGCCTGCTCGCACCACGCGCAGCGGATCCTCGGCGCGGCGGATGCTCTCGTCGGCGGCGATCGGCACCGACACCGCCGCCCGCACCTGCGCCAACTCCGCCACGGTGGCACATGGCTGCTCGACGTACTCCAGCTCGCCGAGTGCGGCGATGGCCCGGATCGCCTGCGCCACAGACCATTTGCCGTTCGCATCCACCCGGACCGTGGGTACCAGCTCGCGCACCGCGGCCACCCGCGCCACCTCGTCGTCGAGGGTGTCGCCGGGTTCAGCCACCTTCACCTTGGCTGTGTGCGCGCCGGGAAACCGCGCCAGGATGGCCGCCACATCGGCGGCCGGGACGGCCGGGACGGTGGCGTTGACCGCCACACTCTCGCGCACGGCCGCGGGCGGTCCGAGGTAGGCGGCCTCGATTCCCGCTGCCAGCCACCAAGCTGCCTCGGCGTCGTCGTATTCGACGAACGGCCCGAACTCGCCCCACCCGGCGGGACCGGCGAAGATCATCGACTCACGCACCGTGATGCCTCGGAACCGTTCGCGCATGGGCAGTGCGACCACGATGGCCGAATCGAGGATCTCCGCGAGTGCGGGCAGTCGCATCGAACCTCCGTGTGGGTTGCCGGCCACCGCGATTGCGGGCTCCGGATGCTCGTGAGACGGTGATCCGCACCGTCTCACACGATTCGGAGGAATCACCGATGTCCGAGAGTATCGAGACCACTCCACCGACTGGGCGACCCGACTTCGACACGCGGATCCGTGAGGCGCAACCGGTCATCGACATGTCCCCGCAAAGGAGCGGAGCACCACTGGGACCAGAATCGTTGACCTGGAAGTTCTTCGGCGACGTACGCGGAATACTGGGATTTCAGCGGGCCGCAGGCACCGAGAACTGCATCGAACAGCTGGGCCAGGGCGTGCTGGACCACTCGGTGATCTTCGACGACTTCATCGGGCGGGCCAAACGCACCGGACCGCCGATCATGAAAACCGTCTATGGGGCCGACGACACCGACTGGGGTCACACCGTGCGCGATTTCCACCGCGACATCAAGGGCACCATCAGCGACGGATCGCGGTATCACGCGCTCAATCCCGAGCTGTACTACTGGGCGCATGCGACTTTCGTCGAAACGCTGATCTTCGTGACCGACACTTTCATCCGGCGGCTGTCGTACGCGGAGAAGTGCCAGATCTTCGACGAGAGCAAGACCTGGTACGCCCGCTACGGCATCAGCGCCCGGGACCAGCCGGCGACCTACGACGAGTTCTGCGACTACTTCGACTCCATGTGTCAGCGCTTCGTCCCGCACAAGACCGTGGTGTATGCCACCGGATACATCCGCAAGGGTGTACCTCGGCCTCGACGGATTCCCGCGCCGGTCTGGGCCGTGCTCTCGGCACCGCTCAACGAGTTCATCCGCACCGTGATCGTGGGCACCGTTCCGCAGGAGATGCGCGATGTCTGCGATCTGCCATGGAATGCCAAGCGCCAGAAACGTTTCGATCGTTTCGCCGCCGCGATGCGACTAGCCAACCCGCTGTTCCACCGGCTACCCCTGGCGGTGTTGTACACCCCGTGGGCGCATGAGGCCTGGGTGGCCGCCGGGGTGGATCCACGCCGATTGCACAATCGCACCACCTGAGTATTCAGGGTCGAGATGGCTTGCAATCACCACGAATTGAACCGTTGAGGTCGACGAGCAGCGGTGGTGTCGTTGAACGCACCGTCGCATGCTGACATCGAAAGGCCCCTGACATGTTCACGCAGACCCCCACCGTCACCAAACTCGGCGCCCATATCGGTGCCCGCGTCGACGGGATCCGGCTCGGTGGCGACCTCGACACCGGATCGGTCGAGTTCATCCGTCGTGCCCTGCTCACCCACGGGGTGATCTTCTTCCGCGATCAGCAGCACCTCGACGACGAGGCCCAGTACGAGTTCGCGGCCCGGCTGGGTACGCCCACCACCCCGCACCCCACGGTCACCTCGCAGGGCACCCGCACCCTGGCCATCGACTCCGAGCACAGCAAAGCCAACAGCTGGCACTCCGATGTCACGTTCGTCGACCGGATTCCCAAGGCGTCCATTCTGCGCTCGGTGGCGCTGCCTGAATACGGTGGCAACACCACGTGGGCATCACAGGTGGCCGCCTACGAGTCGCTGCCGGTGGGCCTGCGTCTGCTGGTGGACAACCTGTGGGCCACCCACACCAACCTCTACGACTACGCCGCCACCGCCGAGGACCACACCAACCCGAAGAACGCGGCCTACCGGCGGGAATTCGAGTCGTCCTACTACGAGGTGCAGCACCCGGTGGTGCGCATCCATCCCGAAACCGGTAAGCGCACACTGCTTCTCGGCCATTTCGTCAAGAACTTCGTCGGCTACTCCACCAAGGAGTCACAGACGCTGTTCAACCTGCTGCAGGATCGCATCACCCGGTTGGAGCACACCGTGCGCTGGCAATGGTCACTGGGCGACGTCGCGATCTGGGACAACCGTGCCACCCAGCACTACGCGATCGCCGACTGGGACGATCAGTACCGACGCCTGGAACGGGTGACTCTGGCCGGCGACGTCCCGGTGAGCCTGCAGGGCGAGTCGAGTCGAGTGATCGCAGGCGACGCCACGCACTACTCCCCCATCGAGACCCCGCACCTCGTCGCCGTCTGACGCGGGGATCGGCCACACCTCAGCGGACCGAACTGAGCCCCAGCTCGTCGGCGCGCGGGTCGATCGCAATCGTGGGCGCACCGGGATCTGGGTCGCCGAACACCCTGACCGGGCGGACCGATCCCACCGGCGCCCAACCGGGTTCTCCGTCGGTGGCGAAACGCACCCACGTCGAGTGCATCTCGTCGGCCAACACCTGCGGTGGGTTCTCGCCGGTGAACTTCGCCGAACCGCCCAGGGTGTCGAATACGAACGGCAGCTCCAGCGCGTGGCAGGACCCCAGATCAGACACCGTTGTGCGCCAGGCAAACTCGTACTGCCAGGCGCGCGCAGTCCGGCTGCGGGCCACCATGTCGACCAACTGCGCGGTGGGTGACCGGAAGGCGTGATCGGTGAGCAACGCGCACAGCACGTCACCCTCGGTGGCGGCGGGTCGATTGCGCCGGTACGTCGCAACAACCGCCGGGTCCACCCCGAAGCGCGCCAGCAGCATCGGCATCATCTCCGCGGTCACCATCCCGGCCAGCCCGGTAGGCACCAGGAAGAAGCGGAACTCCTCACGCGTGGTACCGGCCAGGATGTCCACCGAGGTGGACGTGATCCCGTCGATCGGCACAGTGGGCAGCACATCTGCGTCGATGGTCGGGAACTGACTCATCACTCCCAGACCGCGCGCGATGACCGTGGCACCCCAGCGCGACGGCTCCGGTCCCCCGACCACGGCCAACGCCAACCGGTCCTGCGCCTGCAGCAGGTCGTCATCGGAGACGGCTCCCAGCGCCTCCGCGGTCGGTTCCACGCCCAACACCCGCGCATACTCCGCCGTCACCAGCCGCGCATCGGCCTGCTCGGCAGCGGCAACAGCGTTGCCGCTCTGCAAGATTGCCCGAGCGAACAGTCCCTGCGCGGCAGGTGACGCGAGCAGTGCGGCGATGCTCATCGCGCCGGCCGATTCACCGAACACCGTCACCCGATCGGGGTCACCGCCGAATGCGGCGATGTTGGTCTGCACCCACCGCAGCGCCGCGATCTGGTCGAGCAGACCGCGGTTGTCCGGCGCGCCGTCGACCGAGAGGAACCCGGTGACCCCCAACCGATAGTTGATGCCCACCAACACCACACCGTCACGCGCGAACGCGGTGCCGTCATAGGTGGGCAGCCGATGAGTGCCCCGCACAAAGGCCCCGCCGTGGATCCACACCATCACCGGCAGGCGGTTGGCCCCCGGATCGGGCGTCCACACCGACAGGTTCAACGCGTCCGCGCCGGGCACGATCACGCTGTCCAGCAACGCCGAAGTCGGCCGTGCATAGGGTGATTGGATCGGGGTGGGCCCGTGCTGCACCGCGGGACGCTCGCCGTCCCACGGCGACACCGTGCTCGGCGCGGCGAACCGGCTCGGCCCGCGCAGGCCACCGGCAAACGGGATGCCGAGAAACGCGTGGACCGCGCCGCTGCGCGTGGACACCGTCGTACCCCGCACCAGCCCGCGGTCGGTGCGCACCAGCGCTGACTGATCGTTCATGGCTCCCCGTTCCTGGATTTCCGGTGGTGGACGTCCGGTAGTGGAATCCACTGTGCCACCGACGATCAGGTCGCGGGCGGCGCGACCCGATGCTCGCTGAAACGATCGTCGACGCGGGCCACGCGGTAGTAGACCAGCGCCGTGATCCACACGGCCACGAACACTGCGACCACAACCATGCCGATCCGCTCGAGGTCGATCGCCGCCACCACGTCCCACAGGCCGCCGCTCAGGCCGAGCTCGTCGCTCAGCAGGGACAGCAGCTGCAGGGTGCCGATGACGAAGGCGACGAAGACCGACAGCCCGGTCATGGTGATGTTGTAAAAGATCTTGCGCGCCGGGGTGACGAAGGCCCATCCGTAGGCCTTGGCCATGAACACCCCGTCAACGGTGTCCATCAGCGTCATGCCTGCTGCGAACAGGATCGGCAATGCGATGATCGCTGCGGGCGGTAACCCACCGGCGATGGCCGAGGTCCCGGCGATCGCGAGCAGACCCACCTGGGTGGCGGTATCGAACCCCAACCCGAACAGCAACCCCAACGGGTACATCTGCCAGGAATGGTTGATCACTGCCGCGTAGCGGCCCCGCAACAGCCGGTTCATCAGGCCCCGCTTGGCCAACACCTCGTCCAGGGAGTCGTCGGTGAACTCCCCGCGCGCAGCACGCCGCCACACCCGGATGATCCCGAGCAGCACCGCCACGTTCAGCGCGGCGATCACGTACAGAAACATCCCCGACACCAGCGTCCCGATGATCCCGCCCGGACCGGCGAACACGTCGGCAAACGCGGTGGCTTTCGCGGCGACCAGCGCGATGGCGGCGACGAACACCAGCACCACCGTCGAATGTCCAAGGGAGAAGAACAATCCCACCGACAACGGGCGCTTGCCCTTCTGCAGCAGAAATCGCGTGGTGTCGTCGATGGCGGCGATGTGATCGGCGTCGAACGCGTGTCGCATCCCCAGCGCATACGCCAACGCCCCGGCTCCGGCGTAGACCAGGCTGCCGTCGGGGCCGGTGAGGGAATGGATGCGTGGGATGGAGTTGTAGTGGGTGAACAGTCCCCACCCGAGCACATGCAGCACCACCAACACCGCGGCGATGCCGAGAAGGCGCGGCATCTCGGCACGGCGCACCAGCGCCGTCGGCGAATCGGTTCGATCGGTGAAGGTCACGGCTGTCGACGATATTCGACGCGACCGAGCCATGCGCGTCGGCGACTCCCCGCACGCGAGAACGCCCGACCCCTCGACAGGGATCGGGCGTTCTCGGTGGTGCGTTCCCGCTGGGCGCGGGAGGTGTCACGTGTCGAGCAGCGTCACGTGTTGATCCGTGACTCAGGTCCGCGCTAGCGGACCTGAAGTCACTTGTTGATCTTGGTGACGCGGCCGGCACCGACGGTGCGGCCACCCTCACGGATCGCGAAGCGCAGGCCCTCGTCCATGGCGACCGGCTGGATCAGCTTGACGCTCATCTCGGTGTTGTCGCCCGGCATGACCATCTCGGTGCCCTCGGGCAGGGTCACGACGCCGGTCACGTCCGTGGTGCGGAAGTAGAACTGCGGACGGTAGTTGTTGAAGAACGGGGTGTGACGACCACCCTCGTCCTTGCTCAGGATGTACGCCTGGCCCTCGAACTCGGTGTGCGGGGTGGTGGTGCCGGGCTTCACGATGACCTGGCCACGCTCCACGTCCTCACGCTTGAGGCCACGCAGCAGCAGACCAGCGTTGTCGCCGGCCTCGGCCGAGTCGAGCAGCTTGTGGAACATCTCGATACCGGTGACGGTGGTCTTGGTGGACTTCTCGCGGATGCCGACGATCTCGACGTCCTCGTTCACGTTGACCGAGCCACGCTCCACGCGACCGGTGACCACGGTGCCACGGCCGGTGATGGTGAAGACGTCCTCGACGGGCATCAGGAAGGGCTTCTCGGTCTCGCGGACCGGATCCGGCACCGACTCGTCCACCGCAGCCATCAGCTCGACGATCGACTCGGCCCACTTTTCGTCACCCTCGAGGGCCTTGAGGGCCGACACCTTGACCACCGGGGCGTCCTCGTCGAACTCCTGGGCGGCCAGCAACTCGCGGACCTCCATCTCGACGAGCTCGATGATCTCCTCGTCGTCGACCATGTCGGCCTTGTTCAGCGCGACCAGGATGTAGGGCACGCCGACCTGGCGGGCCAGCAGCACGTGCTCACGAGTCTGGGGCATCGGGCCGTCGGTGGCCGCCACGACCAGGATCGCGCCGTCCATCTGGGCGGCACCGGTGATCATGTTCTTGATGTAGTCGGCGTGACCGGGGGCGTCGACGTGCGCGTAGTGACGCTTCTCGGTCTGGTACTCGACGTGGGAGATGTTGATCGTGATACCACGAGCCTTCTCCTCCGGCGCCTTGTCGATCTGGTCGAACGCGAACGCGGCGTTGAGGTCCGGGTACTTGTCGTGCAGAACCTTGGTGATGGCCGCGGTCAGGGTGGTCTTGCCGTGATCGACGTGACCGATGGTGCCGATGTTGACGTGCGGCTTGGTCCGCTCGAACTTCGCCTTACCCACTTGATGTCCTCCTGGACTGTTGTTGCGCCTGAGGCCTTCTCAGCCGCAAAGTTTGATACTTGCAGTGCCGTTCACGGCAGGCGCCGTGAACGGCGTGATCACTCGCCCGTCGCCTTCGCGATGCAGTTGGCTCGACTCCGGACTCGCTCCGCTCCTCGGACGCTGGCGCGTCCTACGATGCTCACTCGCCCGTCGCCTTCGCGATGATCTCCTTCGAGACGTTCGCCGGAACCTCGGCATACGAATCGAACACCATGGAGTAGTTCGCCCGGCCCTGGGTCTTCGACCGAAGGTCTCCGATGTAGCCGAACATCTCCGACAGCGGGACCTGCGCCTTGACGACACGAGCACCGCTGCGCTCTTCCATGGCCTGGATCTGACCACGGCGTGAGTTCAGGTCACCGATCACATCACCCATGTAGTCCTCGGGGGTGATGACCTCGACGGCCATGATCGGCTCGAGGATGACCGGTCCGGCCATCCGCGCCGACTCCTTGAGGGCCTGCGCACCGGCGATCTTGAACGCCATCTCCGAGGAGTCGACGTCGTGATACTGGCCATCGAGCAGGGTGAACTTCAGGTTCACCAGCGGGTAGCCGGCCAGCACGCCGTACTGCATGGCGTCCTGGGCACCGGCATCCACCGACGGGATGTACTCACGCGGCACGCGACCACCGGTCACGGCATTGGTGAACTCGTAGGTGGCGCCGTCCTCGGCGTCGACCAACGGCTCGAGCTTGACGACGACCTTGGCGAACTGGCCCGATCCACCCGTCTGCTTCTTGTGGGTGTACTCGTGCTTCTCCACCGTCTTGCGGATGGTCTCGCGGTAGGCCACCTGCGGCTTGCCGACGTTGGCCTCGACCTTGAACTCGCGCTTCATCCGGTCGACCAGGATGTCCAGGTGCAGCTCGCCCATACCGCCGATGACGGTCTGGCCGGTGTCCTCGTCCAGCTTCACCGAGAAGGTGGGATCCTCTTCGGCCAGCTTCTGGATCGCGGTGCCCAGCTTTTCCTGGTCGGACTTGGTCTTGGGCTCGATGGAGACCTGGATGACCGGGTCCGGGAAGGTCATCGACTCCAGGATCACCTGATCCTGCGGATCGCACAGGGTGTCGCCGGTGGTGGTGTCCTTGAGCCCGATCACGGCGTAGATGTGACCAGCCGACGCGGTGGGAACCGCGTTCTCCTTGTTGGAGTGCATCTGGAACAGCTTGCCCAGACGCTCCTTCTTGCCCTTCGTCGAGTTGATGACCTGGGCGCCGGAGTCGACCTTGCCCGAGTACACACGCACGTAGGTCAGCTTGCCGAAGAACGGATGCGAGGCGATCTTGAACGCCAACGCCGCGAACGGCTCGTCGGCCGACGGCTTGCGGATGATCTGCTTGTCCTCGTCACCGACGGCGTGGCCGACGGTCTCGGCGACGTCGAGCGGCGAGGGCAGGTAGTCGATCACGGCGTCGAGCATGGGCTGCACGCCCTTGTTCTTGAACGCCGAACCGCACAGGATCGGGTACAGCTCAGAGCCGACCGTCAGCTTGCGGATGGCGCCCTTGATCTCTTCGATCGAGAGCTCCTCGCCACCGAAGAACTTCTCCAGCAGCGCTTCGTCGGACTCGGCGACGGTCTCCATCAGCTCCTGGCGGTACTGCTCGGCCTTCTCGACGAGGTCGGCGGGAATCTCCTTGACCTCGTACTTCTCGCCCAGCTTGGTCTCACCGGTCCAGACCTTGGCCTTCATCTCGACCAGGTCGACGATGCCCTCGAAGCTGTCCTCGGCACCGATCGGCAGCTGGATGACCAGCGGCTTGGCCCCGAGGCGGTCCTTGATGGTCTGCACGGTGAAGTAGAAGTCCGCGCCCAGCTTGTCCATCTTGTTGACGAAGCAGATACGCGGCACGTCGTACTTGTCGGCCTGACGCCACACCTGCTCGGACTGCGGCTCGACGCCTTCCTTGCCGTCGAACACCGCGACCGCGCCGTCGAGGACGCGCAGCGAGCGCTCGACCTCGACGGTGAAGTCGACGTGGCCGGGAGTGTCGATGATGTTGATCTGGTTGTCGTTCCAGAAGCACGTCGTGGCAGCAGAGGTGATGGTGATACCCCGCTCCTGCTCCTGCTCCATCCAGTCCATCGTGGCTGCGCCGTCGTGGACCTCACCGATCTTGTACGAGATACCGGTGTAGAACAGGATTCGCTCGGTGGTGGTGGTCTTGCCGGCGTCGATGTGGGCCATGATGCCGATGTTGCGGACCTTGTTGAGGTCGGTCAGCACGTCCTGTGCCACTTTGTGTGCCTCGCTCTTTCGCGTTGGAACGTCAGGATTGGGGTCGGTCTGCGGGCCGCCGGTCGGGCCGCCCGCAGACCGGGGAGATCACCAGCGGTAGTGCGCGAACGCCCGGTTGGCCTCAGCCATCTTGTGGGTGTCCTCGCGGCGCTTCACGGCAGCACCAAGGCCGTTGCTCGCGTCGAGCAGTTCGTTGGCCAGACGCTCGACCATGGTCTTCTCACGACGCTGACGGCTGAACGTCACCAACCAGCGCAGCGCTAGGGTGTTGGCCCGGTTGGGCTTGACCTCGATCGGCACCTGGTAGGTGGCGCCACCGACGCGGCGGCTCTTCACCTCGAGGGCGGGCTTGACGTTGTCCAGCGCGCGCTTGAGGGTGACGACCGGATCGGTGCCGGTCTTCTCACGCGCCTGCTCGAGTGCCTGGTAGACAATCCGCTCGGCGGTCGACTTCTTGCCGTCGAGGAGGATCTTGTTCACCAGCTGGGTGACCAGCGGCGAACCGTAGACGGGATCGGCGATCAGCGGGCGCTTGGGGGCGGGTCCTTTACGTGGCATCAGCCCTTCTCCTTCTTCGCGCCGTAACGGCTGCGGGCCTGCTTGCGGCCCTTGACGCCCTGGGTGTCCAGGGAGCCACGGATGACCTTGTAGCGCACACCTGGGAGGTCCTTCACACGACCACCGCGCACGAGCACCATCGAGTGCTCCTGCAGGTTGTGACCCTCACCGGGGATGTAGGCGGTCACCTCGACCGAGCTGGTCAGTCGCACACGGGCGACCTTGCGCAGCGCGGAGTTCGGCTTCTTGGGGGTGGTGGTGTACACGCGGGTGCACACGCCACGGCGCTGGGGGCTGCCCTTCAGAGCCGCCGTCTTCTGCTTGGCGGTCTTGTCGTGGCGGCCCTTGCGGACCAGCTGATTGATTGTTGGCACTGAGTGTTTTTCCTTCAGATCGGCGTTCGTCGTTCGGCTCTGTGGTTGGTGCTCCGGGCAGGCCCACCGACCACGTCCGGTCGGCGAATCTCCACAGATCGCCCCACCAGGACGAATGCCCTGGTCAGTAGTGCTATGTTCACCCCACTGTCGGGCGTGTCGCGATTGCCCGCACGAGGATGGGTTCGTCACCCGCACGCTGCCCACACCAGCAGGAACAAGACCGGCGATCGATGGCATACGGATCAGCCCAGCTGTTGCCAGGCACCAGCGGCCAACTGTACCGACCGCCCCAGATGAGGTCAAAAAACGTTGCCGCGTCCGGCTCACCCGGTCGACACTGGTCGACCATGAGCCTCTCTGACACCCAGATCGCCGATTTCGAGCGGGACGGATTCGTCGCGATCCGGGGCGCGGTGGACCGCGCGACCATCGACGACTGCCGTCGGCAGCTGTGGGAACTGCTGGCCGAGGATCCCGCCGACCCGACGACCTGGACCGAACCGGTCCGACGGCTCAGCAGCCCGATGACCAGGCCTTTCACCCGGGCCGCGCACGCGACTGCGCTGAGCGAGGCCTACGACCAGTTGGTGGGCTCGGGTCGATGGCAGCGACGCATCGAACTCGGCAACGTGGCAGTGCGTTTTCCCACCGGCACCGATTCGAGCGACACCGGATGGCACATCGATGCCAGCTACCTGCCCGACGGTGCCCGCCGGTACTTCATCAACGTGTCCTCACGCGATCGTGGCCTGCTGATGCTGTTCTTGCTCTCCGATGTCGACGACGACGACGCGCCCACCCGCATCCGAGCCGGCTCACACCTCGACGTCCCACGCCACCTCGCCCCGTATGGACCCGCCGGTGTCGACATGTTCGAGCTCGCCGACGTCCTCGACCGCATCGGCCGCACCGAGACAGCCGATCGTCGCGAGGTCCTGGCCACCGGATCGGCCGGCGACGTCTTCCTGTGCCACCCGTTCCTCGTCCATGCCGCGCAGCTGCATCGCGGGACGCCTGGGCGCGTCGCGTCCCCTCGATTTCTGGCGCAGCCGGGTCTGATGCTGAGCGAGCAGTTCGATCTCGATCACCCGAGCAGCCCTGTCGAACGGACCATCGCCGCAGGGCTCACATAGCCGGCGCAGAAATCATCGGAAGGTTCGACAGCGCAGCGGCGTTGGTAGGACTGTCGCGTCGCACCCGCAGGCGCCGACGCAAGCCGCTGGCCTCCGACCTCGCCGCAGGCACTGTGGTGTTGTGGGAGCACATCATCCCGATCGTCGTCCTGGCTCCGTTCCTGCCGTCCGCGTTGCGCGCCTTCGCGCGACTCACGCGCCGCGACCAGGCCGCTGTCGTGCTCATCGGCATCGGTTCGTCGGCGGTGGCGACAGCTCTGTTCACCCGAGCATTCGCGATCGCAGGCGCCGACGGCGACTACATCACGCCGCTGGTGCTGCAGAAGCTGCAGCCCGTCCTGGCCATCGCCCTGGCCGTTCTCGTCCTCGGCGAACGGTTGCGTCCCCATTTCGGCCTGTACGTGCTACCTGTCCTCGTCGGTGCGTGGTTGTTGGCCTTCGCCGACCCGATGCAGGTGCGGGTGTCCGAACTGGAGCCTGCCCTGCTGCGCGCTGGTGTTGGGCACCCACCTGAGTGGGTCGCAGTGGGCCGGCCTGGCCGTCATCGCCGCCACGGTCACCGCCATGGGTCTGCGTGAGGCCCGCAGCGCCACCGAGACCTGAGGCGATGGCGTTCACCGAATCGTCATCTCACGCACGGTTCCACGGGGGTAGACGTCTCTAGTCTGTCGGGATGTTCACCGCTGCCGCACCCGGCCTGCTGCCCGATGAATCGACCTCAGAGCTGGGCGGCGTGGCCCTACCGCCGGGGAGCATCGTGCGTTCCGACCCCGGCTTCGACCAGACCGGCGAGAGCCGGCCGGTGGCATGGATCAGCCGCGACATCCTCAGCGAGGATGCGCTGTCGAAGTTGGTGCGGTCGCTGGTCGAGGTGTTCCCCACCACCGGACTGTGGCCGCTGGCAGCCGCCGGCCTCGGCGGCGACTCGCTGGAACGCCCGTGGACCGACGGCGAACTGGCCGGCCCACCGGTCGAGGCCGTCGCCCCTACGCCTGATGACGTGCTGTCCGGACGTGGGGTCACCACGTTTGCCGACGCAGTCACCGGCCCCGACTACACCGCCAGCGATGTCTACACGCCGCACGGGGGCCTGTTGCTGGTCCCGGCCCGACGACCCTCCGATGTCCCCGGCGCCCTGGGATGGATGGGACCGGTCAACCACGACCTGTCCGGCGCCGACATCTCGGCAGTGCTGGCCTCCTGGGAGGACCGATTCGGTGCGGTGCTGGTGCAGATCGGCTTCGCCGAGTTGGCTCTGCTGGTGCGCCGGCCCCCAGCAGCGGAAAATCAGGTGGAGCGGCTGGTCGACGAGCACTATGCCTTCTGCCCAGACAACATCGATCAGGGCCTTGATCGGGAGACCTACACCGACATGCTGACCGTCCGAGACGTCTGGTCCTTCTGGTGGGATTGACCGATGACCCCAGATGACCAACCGCTGACCACCGACCTCGAGGACGCGATCGCCCATGGCCTCGCTGCGCGTGATCGCGCGAACGTAAACGACGCCGCCATCCGCGGCAACGCCGCCTACCTCGCCGGGCTCGACTGACTCGCTTGCGTCTTGCGGTCAGCTCTCCGCCGCGTCGGGGTGCAGGGCACGCTGAACCAGCTCGGCAACCCCGCGACGGTCGATCTTGCCGGTCGCGTTGCGGGGTAGCTCGTCGACGAAGATCACCTCGCGTGGCACCTTGAATCGCGCAAGGTTCGCGCGCACATGATCTTTCACCGTATCGACGTCGAGGTGGGTTCCTGGTTCGACGACCACGATGGCACAGAGGCGCTGTCCGAAGTCCCTGTCGTCCACCCCGATGACCGCGACGTCACAGACGTCGGGGTGGGCGTGCAGCAGGTTCTCGATCTCGAGCGGATACACGTTCTCGCCGCCCGAGACGATCATGTCGTCGTCACGCCCCACCACGAACCACAGACCGTTGTCGTCGACGTAACCCATGTCGCCACTGGACATCAGCCCGTCGATCATCTGCTTGGTTCGCCCGTCGGTGTAGCCGCCGAAGCTCAACGAACTCGACACGAAGATGCGCCCGGTGGTGTGCGGGGTGGTGATCGCCTGTCCGGCATCGTCATACAGAGCCACCCGGCAACCGGCCGGCGGGCGACCCACCGTGCCCGGCGCCAACTTCAGGTCGTCAGGCCCGGCCACTGTGGCCACCGCCACCTCGGTGGACCCATACAGGTTGTGCAGCACGTCGCCGAACTCGACGCGGGCGCGCTCACACAGGTCCGGAGCCAACGCCGACCCCGCCACCAGGATCACCTCCAGCGACGAACAGTCATAGCGCCCCCGGATCTGCGGGTCGAGATCGAGAATGCGTTGCAACATGGTCGGCACCATGACGGCCATGCGGGCCTTGTTGTCGGAGATGAGTCGCAGAGTGCGCTCCGGATCGAAACGTCGCTGCAGCGCAATGGCATTGCCCAACGCCATGCCGATCAGACCCATGGCCAGACCGGTTCCGTGGAAGATGGGGGCCGCCGAGACCACCACCCCACCGCGCGGCACCGGCACCCGATCCACAAGTTGCGCGGTGACCAGCGGGTTCACCCGATCCCGCGGCGCACCCTTCGGGACACCGGTGGTACCGCTGGTCAACAACACCAGCCCGCCCGGCGCAGGGGGTCGGGGCATCGGTGCGCTCGACCGTCCGACCAGCAGATCGTGCACCGACACGTCGCCATCGGTTGCACCCCAGGCGATCACCCGTTCGACCGTGTCGGGCACCACCGACAACAGACCGGTGAACTCGGTGTCGGCGACGATCACCGTCGCGCTCTCCCGGTCCACCACCGCAGCCAGCGCCGGGGCACCGAACCCCGTGTTGAGCAGCAGCGCCCGGGCACCGATCCGGTTGGTGGCCAGCGTGGTGGCCACCAACCACCGATGATCGCGACACATGATGCCTACCACCCCGCCGGCGGTCACGCCGCGCTCGATGAGACCGCGCGCCAACGCATTCGACACCGAATCCAGTTCGCCGTATGTGATGGTGCCGGCGTCGTCGATGACGGCGGGAGTGGACGGGTCGCGGGCCACCGCGTTGGCCACCACCCCCGCGAGCGGGCCGAACTGCTTTGCCGTCCGGAACGAGAGCACCGCCAGATCGGGTCGGGTCAACTCCAACACACCGCGCCGCTGCAGGACCACGATGCTGCGGGCGGTGTCGGTCACGGACCTCAGCAGTGCTGTCGGCATCTCACTCCTCATCGAAGGGCGTCGTATGAACGGTAAGGGCCGCAGCTGTTCTCCCGCGCCTGTTCGGCGACATCGACACCTGATCGGCGGTGGGGTCGACTCTTCGACCGGTATGGCGACGAGGTTTAGCGCAGGGCGGCGGCGAGAACCTCCGACCAAGTCTCGATGACCTGCGCCCGGCGCGCCGAATCGTCGGACAGGGTGTCGGCCAGACCGAGTCCGCGCGCCATGTCGAGGGTCGCCTGCACCAGTCGGTGGATTTGTGGATCAGCGTGATCGCCGGCCAACGACCGCACTGTCATCTTGTGCGCCGCCCGAGCGAATTTCCGTTCCATCGGTAAGATCTCGGCCCGCAGCGTGGCATCGGATGCCGCCGCGCTCCACACCTGTAGCGAAGCCTTGAAGTGCATCCCCGTGTAGATGGCCACCGCATGCTCCACCACCGTCCGGACCCGGTCCGGGCCGGCCGGGAAGTCCTGGTCGATGCCTGAGGCCCGCAGGGTCATCTCCTCGAAGGTCTGTTCCAACGCCGCGGTGATCAGCCGTTCACGGGTGGGGAAATGATGTTGCGCCGCACCGCGAGACACCCCGGCCCGCTCGGCAACCGCCGCCACTGTCGCCGCAGCCCAACCATCAGATGCCAACACCTCGATCGTCGCGGTCAACAGTCGTTCACGGGTGGCCCGAGACCGATCCTGCTGCGGTGCACGCAGAATCGACCGACGGGTCCCCGCCGCCGCTACGGTGCGCTCACCCATCGCGGGGGCCTCTTCTGTAGAAACGACGCCATCCCCTCACGCGCCTCCTCCGAGGAGAACAACGCGGCCGAATGCGCAGCCCGCTCGTCGGCCCACCGGTCGAACTCTTCCCGGATGGCGGCGGTGGCAAGCCTTTTCGACTCTCGAAGCCCCTGCGGCGAGCCCGCCGCCAGATCCGACACCCAGCCCGCCACCCTCGCGTCGAGGTCGGGCGGCGAATCGGCGGCCACGGTGATCACCCCGGCTGCGGCGGCCTCCTGCGCACCGAACTTCTCACCGGTGACGAAGTAGCGACTCACGGCTCGAGACGTCATGCGCGACAGCAGGGTCAACGAGATGACCGACGGCGCCAGCCCCAATCTCGCCTCGGTGAGCGCAAAGGTGCTCGACGGCCCGGCCACCACCATGTCGCAGGCGCCGAGCAACCCGAACCCACCGGCACGGACATGGCCGTCGACGCGTCCGATCACTGGGATCGGCAACTCGAGCATGGCACGCATCAACCTCACCAGGCCCTGCGCTCCCGCCGCCGACGCCTCGTCCGGCGACATACCCGTCTTCAGCGCCCCCGCCAGATCGGCTCCTGCGCAGAAGGTCCCGCCGGTGTGGGTGAGCACCACGCACCGCACCGATGCGGTGGCGGCTGCCGTTTGCAGGTGCCCCAGCAGTCCGGACACCAGGTCGGTCGACAACGCGTTGCGGTTGCTCGGTGAATCCAACGTGATGGTCGCGGTGGTGCCGGCGACGTCGAGGTGGACGAGTTCGTCGGTCATGAGCTGGGTGGTGCCTCTCGCATCGATCGGGCGCGGTGACGGGTTGGTCTCAGTACGACTTGGGTAGGCCCAGGCTGGTCTGCGCCACGAAGTTGAGCACCATCTCCCGACTGACCGGGGCCACCCGCCCGATCCGACACAGATTGAGCAACGGCGCCACCCCGTACTCGGTCGACAAACCGTTGCCACCCATCGAGTGCACAGCCTGATCGACCAGTTTCACCGACGCCTCGGCGGCGGCGTACTTGGCCATGTTCGCCGGTTCAGCGGCACCCCAGTCATCACCCGCGTCGTAGAGAGTGGCGGCTTTCTGCATCATCAACTTGGCCATCTCGAGCGCGATCTTGCCCTCGGCCAACGGATGTGCGATCGCCTGGTGCGCACCGATCGGGGTCTTCCACACCGTCCGGGTGCTCACGTAGTCCACGGCCTTGCCCAACGCGAACCGGCCCATGCCGATGGCCGAGGCCGCGGCCATGATGCGCTCGGGGTTGAGTCCGGCGAACAACTGGCTCAGCGCCGCATCGGCCGAGCCCACCAATGCGTTGGCAGGCAGCCGCACGTCGTCGAGGAACAACTGGAACTGCTTCTCCGGGTTCAACAGTTCCATCGAGATCTGCTTGTACTCGAAGTTGGGACTGTCGGTGGGCACGATGAACAGCGCGGGCTTGAGCTTGCCGGTCCGCGCGTCCTCGGTGCGGGCCACGATCAGCACCGCCTGCGCCTGATCGACACCTGAGATCCACACCTTGCGCCCGGTCAACAGCCAGTCGTCGCCGTCACGACGCGCGGTGGTGATGATGTTGTGCGAGTTGGACCCGGCGTCGGGTTCGGTGATGCCGAACGCCATGGTGATCGAGCCGTCGGCCAGACCCGGCAGCCACGTCTGCTTCTGCTCGTCGGTGCCGAACCGGGCGATGACGGTGCCGCAGATGGCCGGGGACACAACCATCATCAGCAGGCTGGTGCCTGCCGCAGCCAGTTCTTCCATCACGATGGCCAGCTCGTACATCCCGGCACCACCGCCGCCGTACTCCTCCGGGATGTTCACCCCGAGGAACCCGAGCTTGCCTGCCTCACTCCACAACTCGTCGGTCTTCTGGTCGGTGCGGGCACACTCGAGGAAGTACTCCTGGCCGTAGTTCTTGGCCAACGCCGCCACCGACGCACGCAACGCGGCGCGCTCGGGTGTCTCGACGAACGGGTTGACGGTGGCGGGACGTTCCGACGTAGCGGTCATGATGCTCTCCTGTGGCGGACGGTGTGATGGTTGATCGAGTTTCTCGGATGGTCGGGGATCGAGTGGTCGGGGTCAGGTGGCGGCCGGGCTGGGGTGGATCTCGGTCTCCGATTCAGATGCGATGACGGCCAACACATCACCCACGGCGAGCTGTTGACCGGTGGCCACCGAGATCTCGGCCACCACCCCGTCGGCGGGGGCGTGCACGGTGTGTTCCATCTTCATCGCCTCCAACCACAGCAACGGCTGCCCCTGGGTCACCTGATCGCCCACCGCAACCCCGATCCGGATGACCGAACCCGGCATCGGCGCCAGCAACGACCCTGGGCGTCCGACGGTGGACGGATCGGTGAACCGAGGCACCTCACTGAAGGCCACCGAGGCGGTGTCGGAGTCGACGTGGTGAGCCACCGAACCGTCGGGGCCGACATATCGAGCCACCGCGAACCGCCGCAGTACCCCGGCCACCTCGAGAGCGACCTGATCAGCCTGGGCGTCAACCACAGCGATCGCCTCGTCGTCGGGCAATTCCACGTCGGCGCGGCGGTGCCGATAGCGTACCGCCACCTCATCGCCCCCGGCCGTGACGAGCGATCGGGTCTGATACTGCGAGAACAGGTTGCGCCAGCCGGCCGGGATGTCACGGTGCACCGGTGCGGCCTCGCGCTCGGCCGCTGCGGCCGCCAGCGCCGCGGCCACCGCCGCGAGCCGTACCTGGTCGGCGTCGGCCAGTGGGCGCGCCAACACCTCGAGTCCGACCTGATCGAGGTATCCGGTGTCGGTGTCGCCGCCACCGAACACGCGCTCGCGCATGATGTTCACCAACAGATCGCGATTGGTGCCCGGCCCGTGCAGCCGCGCGCGGGTCAGCGCCGCCGCCAACATCGCGGCCGCTCGAGCCCGATCAGGAGCCCAGCTGATCACCTTCGCCAGCATCGGGTCGTAGAACACCGAGATGTCGCTGCCGTCCTCGATCCCCGAATCGACCCGCACCCCAGGACGATCCAGTCGATCGAAGTGCACGTCGGCTGGGATGTCGATGGTGTGCACGTGACCGGACTGCGGCGCCCACCCTGCGGCAGGGTCCTCGGCATAGAGCCGCGCCTCGATGGAATGCCCGACTATCGGCGGCGGATTCGGTGGCAGTTCTTCACCGGCGGCCACCCGCAGTTGCCACTCCACCAGATCGAGGCCGGTGGTGGCCTCGGTCACCGGATGTTCCACCTGCAGACGGGTGTTCATCTCCAGAAAGTAGAACCGACCCTGCCCGTCGGCGAGGAACTCCACGGTGCCCGCACCCACGTAGCCGATGGCGGCGGCCGCCGTGCGGGCCGCTTCGAAGAATCGTTCACGCAGATCACCACCGATCCGCTCCACCAACGGCGACGGAGCCTCTTCGATGATCTTCTGGTGGCGGCGTTGGATGGAGCACTCGCGCTCCCCCACTGCCCACACCCGACCGTGAGTGTCGGCGAGGACCTGTACTTCGATGTGGTGGCCGCGTTCGACATAGGGCTCGCAGAAGACCGTTGCGTCGCCGAAGGCCGACTCCGCCTCGCGTGCAGCACCGTTCACCTCGTCGCTCAGCGCGCCGATGTCGCGCACGATGCGCATGCCGCGACCGCCGCCGCCGGCCGATGCCTTGATGAGGACCGGCAGATCCGAGGCCTGGAGGGTGGCCGGGTCGAGATCACCGAGGATCGGCACTCCCGAGTCGGCCATGATGGCCTTGGCGTTGACCTTCGATCCCATCGAGACGATGGCCTGCGGCGTCGGCCCGATCCACACGAGACCGGCGTCGAGCACCGCCTGAGCGAATTCGGCGTTCTCCGAGAGGAATCCGTAGCCGGGGTGGATGGCATAGGCCCCGGCAGCCCGGGCCGCTGCGATGATCGCCGAACCCGACAGGTAGGTCTGCGCCGAGGTGTCGCCCGGCAGTCGGACCGCGCGATCAGCGGCGGCGACATGCGGGGCACGGGCATCGGGATCGGAGTAGACCGCCACGGTGGCGATCCCCATCCGAGCGCAGGTGGCGAAGACCCGACGTGCGATCTCGCCGCGGTTGGCCACCAACACCGAGCTGATCGGCCTGCGGTGGGGGGTGCTGTTCTGGATTGTCATCTGCCCCATCACATCCGGAAGACGCCGAAGGTGGACGTGCCCTGCACCGGCGCGGTGTCGATCGCCGAGAGGGTGATGCCGAGGACGGCCCGGGTGTCGCGGGGATCGATCACGCCGTCGTCGTAGAGCATCCCGGACAGGAACGCGGGCACCGACTGGGCCTCGATCTGGGCTTCGATGGCTGCGCGCATCTGCTTCTCGGCCTCGGGATCGACTGAACCACCGCGTGCTTCGGTGGCCGCGCGTGAGACCATCGCGATCACCCCGGACAGCTGCGCGGCGCCCATCACCGCCGATTTCGCGCTGGGCCAGGCGAACAGGAATCGCGGGCCGAACGCACGGCCACACATGCCGTAGTGACCCGCGCCGTAACTGGCCCCGATCAGCAGCGAGATGTGCGGCACGGTGGAGTTGGAGACTGCGTTGATCATCATCGAGCCGTGCTTGATGATGCCACCCTGCTCGTACTCCTTGCCCACCATGTAGCCGGTGGTGTTGTGCAAGAACAGCAATGGCGTGTTAGAGCGGTTGGCAAGCTGGATGAACTGGGTGGCTTTCTGCGCCTCGGCGCTGAACAGCACGCCCTGTGCGTTGGCCAGGATGCCTACCGGATAGCCGTGGATGCGGGCCCAGCCGGTGCACAGCGACGATCCGTACTCGGGTTTGAACTCGTCGAAGTCGCTGTCGTCGACCACGCGCGCGATCACCTCGCGCGGATCGAACGGGATCTTCAGATCACCGGGCACGATGCCGAGCAGTTCGTCGGGGTCGAACCTCGGCTCGATCACCCCGGCCACCGGCCCAGGACCTTGCTTGCGCCAGTTCAATCGGGACACGATACGACGCCCGATCCGGATGGCGTCCTGCTCGTCGCGGGCGAAGTAGTCCGCCAGCCCCGACTGACGCGCGTGCATCAACGCTCCACCCAACGACTCGTCGTCGCTCACCTCACCGGTGGCCATCTGCACCAGCGGCGGGCCACCGAGGAACACCTTGGACTGGTTCTCGATCATCACCACGTGATCGGACATGCCCGGGATGTAGGCGCCGCCGGCGGTCGAGTTGCCGAAGACCAATGCGATGGTGGGGATTCCGGCCGCCGAGAGCTGAGTCAGGTCGCGAAACCCACGACCCCCCGGGATGAACACGTCCTTCTGAGTGGGCAGGTCGGCACCACCGGACTCGACCAACGCGATGCAGGGAAGTCGGTTCTCCATGGCGATCTCGTTGGCCCGCAACGTCTTGCGTAACGTCCACGGGTTCGATGTGCCGCCGCGTACGGTCGGATCATTGGCGACGATCATGCACTCGATCCCCGACACCACGCCGATGCCGACCACCACCGACGCACCCACCTGGAAGTCCGAGCCGTAGGCGGCCAACGGACACAGTTCCAAGAACGCACTGTCGCGATCGATCAGCAGCTCGATCCGCTCCCGCGGCAGCATCTTTCCCCGCTTGTGGTGACGAGCCACCTTGTCCGGGCCACCACCGGCCAGGGCGGTGTCGAACTCGGCGGAGAGCGCGGCCAGCTTCTCCTCCATCACCGTCGCCGCGTCGACGAACTCCGGCGACGCGGGGTCGACGGTTGATCGCAATGTCGTCATGCCTGATATCCCAACCGCTTGGCGGCCAGTCCGGTGAGGATCTCGGTGGTGCCGCCGCCGATCCCCAGGATCCGCATGTCGCGGTATTGCCGCTCGATCTCCGACTCACTCATGTATCCCAACCCTCCGAACAGTTGCACGCACTTGTTGGCCACCCACTCGCCCGCCTCGACGGCGGTGTTCTTGGCGAAACACACCTCGGCAATCAGGTCGTCGGCCGGTGTGGTCACCTTCCGTTCCACCACGGCACGGGTGTAGACCCGGGCGACGTCGATGCGCCGCGCCATCTCGGTGATGCTGTCCTGCACCGACTGTCGCGCGATGAGCGGTTTGCCGAAGGTCTCACGACTGCGCACCCAGTCGAGGGTGATGTCCAGGCAGCGCTGGGCGCTAGCGTAAGCCTGCGTGGCCAGACCGGCGCGTTCGGAGACGAATGCCGTTGCGATCTGCGCGAATCCGGTGTTCTCGAACCCGACGAGATTTTCCACCGGCACCCGGGCGTCGACGAAGCTGAGCTCGCCGGTGTCCGAGGAGCGCCAGCCCATCTTGTCCAGCTTGCGGCTGACGCTGAATCCGGGTGTGTCGGTGTCGATGACCAGAAGCGACACCCCGCCTGCTCCGGGACCACCGGTCCGTACGGCGGTGACGATGAAGTCGGCCCGCACCGAGGAGGTGATGTAGGTCTTGGCCCCGTTGACCACGTAGTGATCCCCGTCGCGCACCGCGCTGGTGCTCAGATGGCCGACATCGCTGCCCCCACCGGGTTCGGTGATCGCCAGGCTCCCGATCTTCTCCCCCGCCAGGGTCGGGCGTACCCAGCGGTCGATCTGATCGGTGTCACCGGCCGCGATGATGTGGGGCAACGCGATCCCGTTGGTGAACAGCGAGGCGAACACCCCGCCCGCACCGCCGCGCTGGTGGAACTCCTCACACAGGATGGTCGCGTCGATGTGGTCACCGCCGGCGCCGCCGACCGATTCGGGCACCCCGAGCCCCAGCAGACCGAGTTTGCCTGCCTCGATGTGCAGCTCGCGCGGGATCAGTCCCTCACGCTCCCACTCGCTCTGGAACGGAAGGACGTGGCGCTCCACGAAGCCGACGACGGTGGAACGCAGTTCACGTCGTTCGTCGGTCTCCCAGGCGGGGGTGGCCAAGCTCATGCGGATACCTCGAATCGGGTGGGGACGTCGATGATGCGGGCGCGCAACCACTCCCCGATGCCCTTGGCCTGCGGGTCGAAGCGCACATTGTCGGCCACTCCGCGACCGAGGATGCCCTCGATCACGAAGTTGACAGCCAGCAGGTTGGGCAGGCGGTACCGGTGGACGGCCAGATCGGCGGTCTCGGGCAACAACTCGGCGAGTCGAGCAACCGTCAGCACTTCATCGAGCCACTCGAAGTGCTCCCGATCGCGCACCCAGACACCGACGTTGGCGCTACCGCCCTTGTCGCCGCTACGCGCCCCAGCGATGCGACCCAGCGGCATCGGGGTGCACGGACCCCAGTCCCGTTGTGGCGTAACCGGATCAGCGGGAAGCGCAGGGAGATCAGCCCGGGTCGGACTGGGGTCGATCACGCGCACCGATCCGTCGGGCAGGGTCACGCGGTGCTCCACCGCCTCGGCGGCGACGTAGGCGGGTTCGAACACGCCGTAGGGCCCGCCCGCGCCCGGCGGGCCGGTCATGGTGAACCCCGGGTAGCTGGCCAGTGCCAATTCCACTGCGGTGGAGGAGAAAGCGCGACCCACCGCAGCAGGGTCGGTGCTGCGCGCCACCACCTGCAGCAGTGCACTCCCCTGTGCTTGGGTGCTCGGATCAGGACGGTCGAGTCGCGACAACTCCCAGGTCAGGGAGTCCGGCTTGACTGGCAGCGCACCCTCGAACTGTTCCCGCACCAGAGCTGCCTTGGCTTCGATGTCGAGCCCGGTGAGCACCATCGTCATCTCGTTGCGGAATCCCGCGAGGTGATTCAGCGACACCTTCAGCGTGGTCGGGGGCGCTTCCCCACGAACCCCGGAGATCTGCACCCGATCGGGTCCGACCTGGTGCAGCGCAACCGAATCCAACCGGGCGGTGACGTCGGGGCCGAAGTAGCGGGGTCCGCCCACCTCGTAGAGCAGCTGCGCGGTCACCGTGCCCACGCTCACCGCGCCGCCGGTTCCGGAGTGTTTGGTGATCACCGAGCTCCCGTCGGCGGCCACCTCGGCGATGGGGAACCCGGGGTGGCGCAGGTCTGCGATCTCGGTGAAGAACGCGTAGTTGCCACCGGTGGCCTGCGCCCCGCACTCGATGACGTGACCGGCCACCACTGCGCCGGCGAGAGCGTCGAGATCGTGTGGCGTCCAACCGAAATGGCTGATCGCGGGGCCGACCACCAGCGATGCGTCGGTGATCCGCCCGGTGATCACCACGTCGGCGCCGGCATCGAGCGCGGCCGCGATCCCGAAGCCACCGAGGTAAGCGTTGGCGGTCAACGGTGCGCCCAACCCGAGTTCGTCGGCGCGGGCCATGAGGTCGTCACCGTCGACGTAAGCGATGGCCGCCGTCAGGCCCAACTCCTCGGCGAGGGCCGCCAGCGCGTCGGCCAGACCGCGCGGGTTGACCCCACCGGCGTTGCTGACGATGCGCACCTTGCGTTCCATGGCCAGCCCCAGACAGTCCCGCAGCTGCCGGACGAACGTGGTCGCGTAGCCGCGGGCGGGGTCCTTGAGTCGGTCGCGACCCAGGATCAGCATCGTCAGCTCGGCCAGATAGTCGCCGGTCAGGTAGTCCAGGTCGCCGCCGGTGAGCATCTCCCGCATGGCCGAGAAGCGGTCTCCGTAGAACCCCGACGAATTGCCGATACGCAGCGGCGTGTGTGAGGTGGTCATGCCGGACTCGTCTCGGTTGTGTGGGCAACGCGACCGGCTCCAGGTGGGCCGGCGAAACACTGGGCGATGGTGGACCATTCGATCGCCTCAGGTCCCTCGAAGGTCAACGCCAGGTCGGCCAGAGCGCGACGCTGAGTGACCAGGAGGCAGAAGTCGAGCGCAGGACCGCTCACCCGTTGGGCAGCCTCGACCGGCCCCCAGTCCCAACACTCGCCGCCGGGGCCGATCAACTCGACCCGGAACGGCTCGCCGGGCGGCGTGGCGCCGTTGACGAGGAACGAGAAGTCACGGGTGCGAACACCGATGTGCGCGACTGCCCGCAGCCGCGCGGTCGGCTCCACCGGGACACCCAGGGCGTCGGCGACGTCGAGTCCGTGTGCCCAGGTCTCCATCAGTCGTGCAGTGGCCATCGAGGCCACCGACATCGGGGGGCCGAACCAGGCCAGCGAGGTACCGGCGGCAAGCGCATTCAGCGCGTGCGCCAACGCCTCTCGTCCGGTCCGCCACCGGGCCAACAGCTCGGCCGGCTCCAGCGCCGCGGCCTCCTCGGCCGCGCGATCGACGAAACCATCAGGATCGGTCGCCTGCAGGTCGGCTGCGAACTTCTCCGGTTCGGTGACCGAACGCAGCGCCACCTCGTCGGTCCACATCAGGTGGCCGATCTGGTGGGCGATGGTCCAGCCCGGCGCGGGCGTGGACCGCCGCCACTGATCGGCGTCGAGGTCGGCCACGAGACGATCCAGCGCATCAGCCTCGGCGAGTAGGTCGGCGACCAGGTCGCGCGCGGCACTCATGAGAGCAGCGTCACATCAGGCGTCGAAAAAAGCAAGCGCCATTGATTGTTTCTCCGCCGGCACCGTTGCCCAAGCAGCATCTACCCAGGTGATGGCGTGTGCGCGAGGTACGGGAACCAAACTCGCGTCGGATGCATCCAAGTGTGTGTGCAGTCGCTCGACGGCACACACACCCGATGAGAGGACCGTTCCGGTGAGCCACGCCGAGATCGCCGCGCCCGTTGAACTCCGCTTCGACGCCGTCCACCCCGATGCCGTTCTCGTCATCGATGTCCGTCGCACCCTGCGGCTGGGACCCGGTGCGGTCACGACACGAGCCCTACCCGACCTCGGGCCGTGTGATCGCGTCGACACCGACAGCACGACAGCGGTGGCCGTCTGGCCCACCGACGCCGCCTGGCTCGACCTCACCTCACCGACGGGATATCCCTTCGCGCTCAGCGTCCACCGTGCAGGCAGCAGCTCGGGCGCGTGGGTGCTGGTTCCCGACACCACCTCCATCGACACGGTGGAGGGCCGGCAGATCACCGACGACACGACCGCCCTGCACCTCACGGTCTGCCCGATCCGATCCAGCGAGTGGGAGGCCGATGTCGACGAGGTGGCCGTGCACCCTACTTCCTGGGACGTGGCGGCGAGCCGATCGGTGACACTGCGCTTGACCTCAGCGGTCGGCCATCACCCGGACCGGCTGGGCACCACGCCGCTCACCCGAGCCGACTACGCCGACCATGGAGTGCCGTGGCCGCACAGCCACGACCCGGTGAGGCGCAGCGTCACTCGAAACGAACGCTCGCGCTCGTCTGCGCCAGTGGGGTGCCGTCCTCGGTGGTCATCGTCGCTGCCATGGTCGCCACCCGTCTGCCGACGCGGACGGGGTCGGTGACCACCACGACATCACCGGCATCGAGCGCCGGCGACCGAAAGAAGTCGATGGTCAGGTCTGACACCCGATAGTCGCCGCCGGGTGCGGTGGCCAGCTGCCCGGCGAACGACACCGCCTGGGCGGCCAACGCCGCGATCACACCGCCGTGCATGGTCCCCAACGCGTTGCTCATCCACTGCTGCGGCGTGCACCGCATGGTCAGTTGCTGTTCGGCGCGAGTCAGGCTGCACCCCAACAGCTGCGCAAACGGTCCGATGGACATGCGTTGCGCAGCAATGGCATCGATGATGCTCACACCGTCGAGGACCGGGTCGATGGCAGGCGGCAGCTCGACCGCGTGTGCACCGTCGCGTGTTCGGGCAGCGCCTTGGGGTGCGGCGAGCGTGGCAGCTGGTTCCAGCGCGATCCCAGCGGCACGCAGCAGTTCGGGATCGAACATCCGCCCGGTGCGCACACTGCGCACCTGCACTGCCGCGACCAGCCGATCGGCCGTCGACACCTCCACGGTCGTGCATCCGAAGTCCGCCAGCCGATCCCGCAGAGTGGCGGTGGCCACGATCGCGGCATCGGGCGCGGGCGGGTGACCTGCGGTGGCGAACGACAGTCGCGACTGCACCACCCCGAACCCGGGTTCGATGTGGGCGACAAACGGCATCCCGCCCACCGTGTCCACCAGCACGGCGTAGGAGCCCAGTTCGATCCGACCGCGATGATCGGCGACCCCGTTCGACAATTGCTGGGCCAGTGTCACCGTCGCGAAGTCGTCGCTGTGCGAGGTCAATGCCCGGGCCACCCCGCATGCGTCGAGGGGATTAGTAGCAGTTGTCATCCAATGTTCGTACCCGAGCCCCGGTAGCCACCCACTCAGGGGAAGGCGCAATTGAGATCGGGGCCACAGTTCATCACCGGCGGGGACCCCCGTGTGGATTGGGTGAGGACATGCCACACTGACAGAACCGGCGCTCGACGCGCGGGCCGACGGCAGCAGGAGGAGGCGACGTGCTGCGGACTCTACGGGCAACGCCGCTCTCACCGCTCACCACCCCGATCCTCACCGTCGTCCTCACCCTCGACTGGCTGTTGCTCGACGCATGGAGTACCGCGTTGATGTCGGCGGCTGCGGCCCTGTTCGCAACGGTCGGGATCGGGATCGTCGGGGGCCGCCACACCGCGCAGGCCATCGCCCGCCTCATCGTCAGAGTCGATGGGCGTCGACCTGTCAGCCGATCATCGCGGCCACGACGAACGAGGAACCGGGACAGGCAACTGTTCTCGGCGATTCTCAGCGCACTACATCAACCCCGCGCGCCCGGGTGGTCACCATCGACCGCCCGAACCTGCTGCTGAGCTAAACCCTCGGAGTCGGGTGGTCACATGCCACCCGAAAACTACTCCGACACAAAGGCTTTGCCATGCTCTCAATCAACAAGTTGAGCGTTGAGGTCAACGATCGACCACTGATCGACAACCTGTCGATCGATGCCCATCCCGGGCAGATCGTTTGCGTCACCGGCGCGAACGGCACCGGAAAAACCACTCTGCTGGAGTTCATCTGCGGCCTCCGACAACGCAGCAGTTCGAGCACGGGTTCGATCACGGTCGACGGCATCGTCGCCGATGACACCGACCGCCACTTTCGGCAACTCGTTGCTTTTGACCTGGGCGAAGACGCCACGTTCGCAGAACTGACCGTCGTCGAACACCTTCGCCTCATCGCCCGCCTGTGGTCTCTGTCCGATGATGCTGCCGAGGTCGCGCTCGCCGACTGCGGCCTTGTCGATCACGCAGACCGCCTGCCCCACAACCTGTCCCGCGGCCAACGCCACCGGTTCGACCTCGCCTCAGCGTTCCTACGACCAGCCGCCGTCATCGTTCTGGACGAGCCCGAGTCAGCGCTCGACATCGACGGGCGCGCATGGCTGATCGACTCGCTGCTCACCCGAACTCGACGCCGAACCACAGTTGTCATGGCGTCGCATGCACCAGACCTGCAAGCGATCGCCGACATTCGAATCCCGCTGGGGCCACGGTGAGGTCCCTCCCGCGGCGCAGCGTCCACTCATCAGCCACCAGGACCCGGCTGGTGGGGCTGATCCGAGGGATCGGGATGACTCGACTGGTGGAGCTGATTCGCGCCCATCGCGACGAGGGCGTCGGTCTGATGCTCTGTGCCGCTGTTGCGGTCGGCCTATCCCACAGCGTCCTCACACATCACCCGTTGGCACAGTGGGTCACCTGGTCGCCTGCGGCGAGCACCCACCCAGTCCTGAGTCTGATCTCTGCGGTGTCGGGACTTGTTGTTGCGACGGTGATCCCGCTGGCCGTCTGGTGGGGCCCGGTCCGCGTGCGACCGGCGCAACTACGCTGGCAACTCGGCGGCCCCGACGGCCGACGCACGACATTTCTCCGCGCGCGACGACGTGCCACTGTTGTGCTCACCATCGGCTCGATCGTGGTGGCTGAGTCGTTCGCGATCGTGTTGTCCAGCAACGTCTGCGTTGCCGCAGGCACAGGTGCGGCGGTGGGACTCTTTGGGTTCGCACTCGCCACGGTTGCTCAGCATCGACGGTCGGCACGTTCGATCGGGCGCAGGTGGGTGACGACCGAGCAGCTGTCACGCACCGCGGTGGCACCGCGCGACGGACTGGAACCGTCGCTGCTGCTGGCTGCCACCACCCTGGACCTGGACTGGCTGAGCGACACTCGGACGCTGCGATGGCTGCAGAAGCCCTCGCGCCGAAGGTCGCGCCGGTGGCCGACCGGACGGTGGGCGGCGCTGGTGGCGGCCGACGCCGTTCGACTGCGCCGAAGAACCGATGAGATCTGCAATTGGCTACTGCTTGTGGCGATCAGTCTTGCTGTGCCGCTGGTGATCTCGGCGCCGATCGCCGCACCGACAGTGGCCTGCCTGCTGGCCTATCGCGCCGGGCGGATCGCATCAGGTGGTTTGCGTCGGACGGCCACCAACCGCGCGATCGGGCGCACGCTGGGCATCAGTGACCACGCAGTTGTCGCCGCGTTCGCCGTGCTCCCGGCCGCAAGCATCGGCGCCTGGGCGCTGATCGTCGGTTGGACCTGGCCGCTGTCGCTGCCACAGCTGGGCATCATCTGCGCCGGCGCCGTCGTCGGCACGCTCCGGCGGGCCACGCGCGGACCGGTGCCACTGGATGCCCCGTTCTATCTGACCGGCACCGGTGGCGTGGTGCAACCGCTGCTGTGGGCATCCCTCGTGCGCGGACTCGGTGCGGTGGCGTGCACGGCAATGATCGCAACCGCTCTGCAACCCATCGCCGACGCGTCATCGCAACGCGCGAGCTACGACCGGTACCGAACGCACAGCGCGCGCCACGACGGAATCGGGCGAAATGCCTACCCACAACCGACGTGAACCGTAGTGTGTGGCCCAGGTCACTTGCGGCCTGCTTATCGTGGCCGACCGCGTGCGACACCTGAACCACGTCCATCGCGTTGCGACAGGCCCGCGATGGCCACGCCCGTTTCCGATCGGAAACCATCCACCCCTCGGCCGTTCGGTCCGAGGGGTCGCCAGACCCTCCGGGGACCCTGCGCGCCGCCAGGATCGGCGCGCGGAACGAAAGGATCGACATAGTCATGCGTCGTACACAACTCTCTCGCAGCACCCGACTGCTGAGCATCGCTGCGGTCGCAGCGGTGGGCGCGGCGTCGCTGGCCGCCTGCAGCGATGACAAATCCGACTCGGGTGGCGGAGACAAGGTGGGTGTCATCCTGCCCGACTCCGCGTCGTCGGCACGCTGGGAAACCGCCGATCGACCTTTGTTGGAGAAGGCATTCAAGGACGCCGGGGTGGGCTACGACATCCAGAACGCCGGCGGCGACGTCAACAAGTTCTCCACCATCGCCGACGGGATGATCTCGTCGAAAGTGAAGGTGCTCATGATGGTCAACCTGGACTCCGACTCCGGTGCAGCGGTGATCAAGAAGGCCACCGCCGCAGGCATCCCGGTCATCGACTACGACCGCCTCACCCTCGGTGGCGGCGCCAACTACTACGTCTCGTTCGACAATGTGTTGGTGGGCACCAAGATCGGCGAGGGTTTGGTCAAGGGCATGAAGGCCAACGGAAAGAACAACGGCCCGGTGGTGTTGCTCGACGGCTCACCCACCGACAACAATGCGACCCTGTTCAGCACCGGCTACAAGAAGGCCATCACCGACGCCGGCTACACCGTCGCCGCGCAACAGGCCGTCAAGGACTGGGACAACCAGCAGGCGCTCACCGACTTCGAGCAGATCTTCACCAAACTCGGCGCCGGCGGTATCGACGGTGTGGCCGCTGCCAACGACGGCCTCGCCGGTTCGGTGGCCTCGGTGCTGGCCAAGAACAACCTCACCGGCAAGATCCCGGTCACCGGTCAGGATGCGACCGATGAAGGGCTGCAACGAGTTCTGCTCGGCTCGCAGTACGTGACCATCTACAAGGCAATCAAGAAGGAAGCCGACGCCGCGTCCCAGCTGGCCATCAAGATCATCAAGGGCGACAAGGCCGGAGCCGATGCGCTGGCCACCGCCAAGTCCGATGACACGGTGACCAAGAAGCAGGTGCCCTCGATCCTGCTCACCCCGCAACCGATCTACAAGGAGAACGTCAAGGACGTGGTGGCCGACGGTTTCACCACCAAGGACAAGATCTGCACGACCGCTGAGCTGAAGGCGGCCTGCGCGGCCAACGGCATCAACTGATCCTCCGCTCCGCCCACGGTCGTCTGCCCGGTCCGGGTCTGGTTCCTGCGCAAGCGAATCGACCCGGACCGGGCGCTGTCACGAAAGAAGTCGCGATGAGTCAACCATCAGGTCCCGGGCCGCTGCTGAGCCTGCGCGGGATCCACAAGAGCTTCGGGCCGGTCGACGTGCTCAAGGGCGTCGATCTCGATGTCTTCGCCGGGCAGGTCACCGCGCTGGTCGGTGACAACGGCGCCGGCAAGTCCACCCTGGTGAAGGGCATCGCCGGAATTCACACCTTCGACCGAGGGCAGTACCTGTTCGACGGGACGCCGGCATCGCCGAGCAACCCCAAACAGGCCAACGCGCTCGGCATCGAGGTCGTGTACCAGGACCTCGCGCTGTGCGACAACCTCGACGTGGTGCAGAACCTGTTCCTGGGGCGCGAGACCACTGCCTCGGGGCTGCTCGACGAGATCACCATGGAACGTCGGGCCGCCGAGACATTGGCCGGATTGTCGGTGCGCACCCTGAGTTCGGTACGCATGAAGGTGGCCAGCCTGTCCGGTGGTCAGCGTCAGACGGTGGCCATCGCGCGAGCGGTGCTGTGGAACAGCAAGGTGGTCATCCTCGACGAGCCGACCGCCGCACTCGGGGTGGCGCAGACCGAACAGGTGCTGCAGTTGGTGCGCCGCCTGGCCGACAACGGTCTCGGCGTCATCCTCATCTCGCACAACATGAACGACGTGAAACGGGTGGCCGACACGATCGCCGTGCTCTACCTCGGCCAGATGGCCGCGCAGGTGCGAGCCGCCGATGTCAGTCACGGGCAGATCGTCGAACTGATCACCTCCGGACGCATCGGTTCAGCCGCCGGCGACATCGATTCGCCGGTCCTCACGAAAGGCGTGGTCGAATGACGACCGACTCCGACTCCACCACAACCACACCCTCCGACACTCCGCCGCCGGCCGCGACGTCGCCGAACACCGGGCTCGCCGGCCTGCAGGACGAGTTCAGAGCGTGGGTCGTCCGCATCCGCGGCGGCGACATCGGATCGGTGCCCGCCGTACTGGGCATGCTGGCGCTGGTGGTGTTCTTCACGGTGCTGCGCCCGGATTCGTTCGCCAACAAGGGAAACTTCGCCAACCTGCTCGCACAGTCGGCGCCCTACATCGTGATCGCGATGGGTCTGGTGTTCGTACTGCTGCTCGGCGAGATCGACCTGGCCGCAGGATTCACCGCCGGCACCTGTGCGGCGGTGTTGGCCGTGGTGGTCACCAACAACGGATTCCCCTGGTGGGTGGGCATTCTCGCGGCTGTGCTCACCGGTTCGGTGATCGGGTTGACGATGGGTGCGCTGGTCGCATTCCTGGGTATCCCGTCGTTCATCGTGACCCTGGCCTGGTTCCTGGGGTTGCAGGGTGCGCTGCTGCTGATCATCGGCAACGGCGGCACCATCACCCTGCGTGACAACAAGCAGATCGTGGCCATCGCCAACAACAACATGACGCCGGTGCTGGGCTGGTTGTTCGTGGTGATCCTGGTGGGCGGGTACGCCGCGGTCACGCTGCTGCGCGCGGCAGCTCGCCGCAAAGCAGGGTTGCCCACCCAGTCGGTCACCCTGATCGGACTCAAGATCGCCGGGTTGGCTGTGCTGTTCGGCGTGGCCACCGCCGTGTTGAACACCGAACGCGGCGAGGTCTCGGCGTTCGTGTCCAACTCCCTCAAGGGTGTGCCGATCGTGGTGGCCATCGTGGCCGGCCTGACCGTGCTGATGACGTTCGTGTTGACCCGCACCGCTTTCGGTCGCCATGTCTACGCCGTCGGCGGCAACACCGAGGCCGCCCGCCGAGCCGGCATCAGCGTCACCGGCATCAAGATCAGCTGCTTCGTCATCTGTTCCAGCCTTGCGGCGTTCGGCGGAATCCTGCTGGCGTCGCGGTTGAGTTCGGTGTCGCCGCAGACCGGCGGTTCGTCCATCCTGCTGCTGTCGGTCGCGGCGGCGGTGATCGGCGGGACGTCACTGTTCGGCGGCAAGGGCCGGGTGATCGATGCGGTTCTGGGCGGCTTGGTGATCGCGATCATCCAGAACGGTCTGCCGTTCATCACGCAGGAGGCGGGCATCCAGTTCACGGTGACCGCTGCGGTGCTGCTGCTGGCTGCCGGGGTGGACGCCATCGCTCGCCGCCGCGCGGCAGCCACCGGCCGCTAGCGGCCGCTAGCGGCGTCGAGTGGGCGGTAAACCCCGCCCACTGGGCGGAAACCGGCGTCGATTGGGCGGTAATTCGCGTCCACTGGGCGGAAACCCACGTTCACTGGGCGGTAATTCACATCCATTGGGCGGAACGGATGGCCGCGAGGGACAGAGTGAACCTCTCGATCACCAACTGTGAACTCCACCCGCAGGTGACACGAGACTTCCGCCCAACCGACGCGGGTTTCCGCCCAACCGACGCGGGTTTCCGCCCAACCGACGCGGTCAGTGGGTACCTCGCGCGGCGATGCGGGCCTGGACCTCAGGTCGGCGCAACGGCGGAACCGTACGAGGTGGTTGACGCCGCGGCGGTAGGGCGGCGAGCAGGGTGTGACTGGCCGCGGTCACCGCTGCGACCGCGGCTTCGAATGCCTCGACGTTGGCCGGCGAGGTCTTCTGCACCCCGCTGATCTTGCGCACGTATTGCCGTGCGGCGGCTTCGATCTCGGCGTCAGTGGCTGCGGGCTCGAGTCCGCGCAGCTCGGTGATGTTGCGGCACATGATGATCCTCCCAGATCGCGCGCATCCGGCGCGGGTCAGTCAGCGATGTGGATGACAGCCTTGCCCAGGATCTTGCCCCCGGCAAGGTCGTGCAGCGCCTCTTTCAGCTCGGCGAAGGGGTAGATGACGTTGACCGGCGGGCGCAGGCCCTCGGCGATCATCCGGGTCAGTTCGTCGTGGACGTCGCCGATGACCGTCGGATGCGCTCTGATGTACTCACCCCAGGCCGCACCCACCACCGAGATGTTGCGGAACAGAACACGATTGAGCTTCACCGACGGGATCCCGCCGGCGGCGAACCCGATGACGACGAACCGCCCGTCGACGGCGACCTGGCGCAGCGCCTCGTCGAACACCTCGCCGCCCACCGGATCGAGCAACACGTCGGCGCCGCGACCGTCGGTGAGCTCCTTGACGCGGGTACCCCAGCCGTCGGTCAGAGCCACCACCTCGTCGGCACCCTCGGACCGCAACAGTTCCTCCGCACCGCTGCGATGCACCACCGCGATCACCCGCGCGCCCAGTGCCTTGGCCACCGCGATGCAGGCCACACCCACCCCGCCGGCGCTGCCCAGCACCACCACGTTCTCACCGGCCTGCACCGCGGCCCGCATCTTGACCGCGAACCAGGCGGTCGGGAAGTTGAGACCCATGGCGGCCCCTTCGTCGAAGGTCAGGCTCGGCGGCAGCGGCAACACCATCTCCACCGGCACAGCCACCTTCTCGGCGAAACCGCCCACCATCGACATGGCGACCACCCGGTCGCCCACCGCATACGGCGACCCCGCCGGCGCCGCGCTCACCACCCCGGCCACCTCGGTTCCCGGAGTGAACGGCGGCGGCACCCGCAGCTGGTACTTGCCCTGCGTCATCAACAGGTCTGGGAAACACAGGCCGCACGACTTGACGTCGATCAGCACCTGACCGTCTGCGGGCACCGGGTCGGCGACGTCGGTGAAGGTCAGTGCGTCTGGTCCGGTTTCCTCGCTGAGGACGTGTGCTTTCATGCCCTCACGGTACGTGAGAGTCAGACCGCCGCAGCGCTTTCCAGCTCGTCGATACGCACCAGTTTGACGCGACGGCGCCCGGCATCGCGGCCCGCCGCCTTCTCGGCGTCATCGATGCTCTTCCATCCCGCCCCGTCGATCCTCTTGGCGCCCCGGCCGGCCGCCAGCGCGGGGATCTCGTCGCGGGAGGCGGTGGGATCGGCGATGGTCCCGTCGATGAAGTCGGCGAGCACCGCGCGCGCGGTCTGCTGCCCGTCCCATCGGTTCATCCCGATCCCGCCGGTGGCACCGCGCTTGATCCACCCGGTGACGTACACCCCGGGCAGCGGGGCACCGCCGGCCTCGGCGAGCACGCGACCGTCGGCGTTGGGTACCACCGACCGCGCGTCGTCGAACGGGAGATCAGGGATGGGGACTGCCCGATATCCGATGGCCCGCAACACCATCGGGGTCTCGATGGTGAACGTGTCGTCGGTGGCCGACACCGCCCCGCCCTCGGCACCGGTGAACTCGTTGCGCACACACCGCAGCGCCGAGACCGCGCCGTCGCCGGTCAACTCGGCGGGTGACACCAGATAGCGGAACACCACGCGGCGATGTCCGTCGGTGGGGGTCCGGTCGGCGAACTCGCGCGCGATGCGGATCTTGGTGGCGATGGTCGAGTCCAGAGATCCGGCGGATTGCGCTGCGGCACTGGAGGGGTCGAGGATCAACTCGTCGGGGTCGATGATCACGTCGACACCGGGCAGATCACCCATGGCCAGGAACTCCGGGTTTGTGTAGGCCGCCTGCGCGATGCCGCGCCGACCCAGCAACACCACCTCGCGCACCTGCGATGACCGCAACCGTTCGATGGCGTGGTCGGCGATGTCGGTGCGCGCCAACGTATCCGGTTCGGTGAGCAGGATCCGCGCGACGTCGAGGGCCACGTTGCCATTGCCCACCACCACCGCACGTTCACCCGAGAGGTCGAAGTCGAGGTCGGCGAAGTCGGGGTGGCCGTTGTACCAGGCCACGAACTGGGTCGCGGGGATCGATCCGGGCAGGTCCTCGCCGGGGACGCCGAGCTTCTTGTCGGTGGGCGCGCCCACGGCGTAGATGACGGCCGAGTAGCGCGAGGTGAGTTCGGCGTGGGTGACATGCGTTCCCACCTCTACGTTGAGGAAGTACTCGAACGACTTCTTGCCCGCCACCGCCGCAAAGCTCTTCTCGACGTTCTTGGTCGACGGATGATCGGGGGCCACCCCGGCGCGCACCAATCCGTAGGGGGTGGGCAGCCGGTCGAACATGTCCACCCGCGCCGCGGAATGCCGCAGCAGTTCTTCGGCGGCGTAGAACGCGGCCGGCCCCGCTCCGACGACCGCGACGTGCAGTTCACGCCCGGCAGGCAGCGGCGGCTGTTTGCGCGGTGGCACCAGCCCACCGGAGACGTCGTGATCGAGGTAGTAATCGGCGTTGATCTGCAGGTAGCGCTCCCCGCGTGCGTCGAGCTGATCGTCGGGGAAGATCGCCTCCACCGGGCACTCGTCGATGCAGGCGCCGCAGTCGATACACGTGTCGGGATCGATGTAGAGCATCTCGGCGGTGGCGAACTCCGGCTCGTCCGGCGTGGGATGAATGCAGTTCACCGGGCACACGGCGACGCAGCTGGCATCGTTGCAGCACGGTTGGGTGATCACATGCGCCATAGGGGCTTCGACCTCGGCTCGTCTCTGACGCCCCCGTCGCGGGAACGTGTGGTCGATCTCAACATTAATTGATGTCAGAGTCGACGCCGCGCAGACCCCGCACGCTGAGCCCGTCCACCTGATCGAGACCGAGCACCGCCGATCGTGATGCCTATGCTGAGCACCGACCGAGAGGACACCCGTGACCGAGCAGACCACCCCGCCCGCACCCGACCGGTTCGATCCACCGCTGGCTCCGCGCGCGGAGAAGGCGCAGTACTTCGAGTCGCGCTATCGGGTCCGCACCGGCGACGTGGACCAACACATGCGCCTGCGCCTTGACGGCACCGCGCGCTATCTGCAGGACATCGCCAACGACAACATCGAGGCCACCGAGTTCCACGCCACCGACCCGTTCTGGATCGTGCGACGCACCGTCATCGACGTCATCTCACCCATCAGCTGGCCGGCCAACCTCACGTTGCAGCGGTGGTGCGGGGCGTTGTCGACCCGATGGACCAACATGCGGGTACGGGTCACCGCCGAGCATGAGACCAACCGGTTCAACACCGAACCGCGACCGCCCGGGCTCATCGAGAGCGAGGGATTCTGGATCAACGTCAACGATCAGGGCCTGCCCTCACGGATCACCGACGAGGCATTCGAGATGCTGGCGGCGATGACCGACGAGCACCGGCTGCGGTGGAAGACCATGATCCCCGATCCGCTGCCCGCCGACGACGGCACCGACCGGCCACATGTGTTGCGTAGCACCGACTTCGATCCGTTCAAGCACCTCAACAACGCCGCCTACTGGGCCGCGGTCGAGGACGAGTTGGTCGAGCATCCGGATCTGATCGCCGGACCGTTTCGCGCGGTGATCGAGTACCTGCGACCCATCACACCTGGCGCCACCATCACCATCCGCCGAACCCGCGAGGGCAACAGACTCCTCATGTGGCTGATCGTCGAGGCACAGGTGGCTGCCACCGTCTCAGTACAGCCCCGGGCCTACGCCTGATCCATGATGTGCGCCACGGTGTTCTGGCCGGTCACTGACCTCCGTTGAGCACCAACTCCATCAGCTTGGTGGGCGCGGCGCAGGGATCGCCAGATGCGGTCTGCGTGCGCGGTTCCACCCACCAGGTGTAGGTACCCCGAATGGGCGACTTCGCGGTCACCCCACACATCGCAGGCCGCCGGGGGTCACGACTGGTGAACGCCGCGGTGGAGGCCACCCGTACGTTCTCGGTGGTGTAGCCGAGCTTCTTGGCGGTGTCCTTCTCCACCTGCAGCGTAGACGTCTCGAACCAGTTGAAGGTCACCCCCGTGATCACCGGTCCACTGACCACCCAGCGGCAGATCGCTCCGTTGAAACTGCTCTCGGCGGTGACCCCGCCGACCGCCTTGGCCAGCACGTCCGGCGCCAGCAGCCGACATTCCAGCGTCAGCTTGTCGAACTGGTCGGTGTCGACGTCGCCTTTGCCCGAGGAGCCACCGGCGTCGACCGAACGGGGCTCCCCGGACACCGCACGGCTGCACCCCGATGCGGTCAGGACAACCGCCAGCAACAGCACTAGGGCTGCCAGCGCCCGCCTCATTTCGACCGCTCGATGGTCAAGGTGGACAACGTCTTCGCTGCCTCGCACACTTTTTCGTCCGCGGTCGCCGACGGACTGGGTGCGGTGGAGGTGCGTGCGGTGGTGCCCAGCGAGACCGACCACTCGAAGAAGTCGGCCCCGAAGGCGATCCCGATCTCGCAGATCCCCAGATCGGAGGCGATGAAGCCTGAGTGTCCGTTGATGGTCAGGTTCTCCACCGAGGCCCGCGCGAGTTGTTCGGTGGCGCGTTCACGTCCGATCGGGCTGCCGCGGTACCAGTTGAACGACATCTGTGGACCCAATTGATCGGCGCCGGTCACCCATTCACACGCCGAGGGATTGTTGACGGTGTTGGTCAGCCCGTTGACACCGGTTGCTTTGGACACGTCGCTGACGTCCACGCCGCCGCATTCGCCGAAGAACGGCCCCGATCCGGCCGGTTCGGTGGGCAGGGCGATGGCGGTGCCACCCGAATCAGACCCGCCGCCGGAGTCCGAGCAGCCGACGGTGAGCGCGGCGGCGGCGGCGAGCACGGCGAGCAGACCCACCGCTCGTCGACCGGCGGCGGCGCGGCGATCACGGCATGTGTTCACGCCCGCAAGTGTAGATGCGTACGGCCCCGGCCGGTCCGCGCTGAGCGGACCCGTCGCGACCTCAGGCGTCTCGCCCGAGCAGTCGTTGTATCTCACGCCGATCGCGTTTGGTCGGGCGCCCGGCCCCACGATCGCGGACCGGGACGGCGGCGAGCAGTTCCCGAGGCGGGGGCGGCGGGCTACGGTCGATCAGCGCTGCTGCGGCGACGGGCGGACCGACGCGCTTGCGCAGCAACTCCACCACCTCGACGATGCGATCGCGGCCGCCCGCCCGCAGCCGCACCTCGTCGCCGACGGCCACCTGCTGGGCAGGTTTGGCCGTCACGCCGTTGACCTTGACGTGCCCGCCGCGACACGCGGCAGCGGCCTCTGACCTCGTCTTGGTCAGCCGCACCGCCCAGATCCAGGCGTCTACCCGCACACTCGACACGCTGCCGAATATATCCGGCGACACCGGCGCGATCTGGGTCGATGCACCCGCGCGGCCGCAAGCGGTGCTCTAGCGTCGAAGCAACTCCGACGTACTCGAGGGATGGTGAGGGCGATGACCCAGATCGATGCCCGCGACAGCGTCCCGACCATGAGCGGTTCGCCTCACTCGCCCGATTGGACGGCGATCTCGGCAGCTGTCGCCGACCTCGACGGGCCGGTGGTCGTCGTCGACGTGGACGCGTTGGAGTTCAACATCGCCGACGTGGCGCGCCGCGCGGGCGGCGTGCCGATCCGCGTGGCGTCGAAGTCGCTGCGGGTGCGCGGGATCATCGAGGACATCCTCGCCCGCGACGGGTTCGCCGGGGTGCTGGCCTACGACCTGGCCGAGGCACACTGGCTGGCCACGGCATCGTCGATCACCGATGTCCTCGTCGGCTACCCCACCGCCAACCGCCACGCCATCGCTGCGCTGGCCGCCGATGAGGTGGCCGCAGCGCGTGTCACTCTGCTCGTCGACAGCATCGAAGGCATCGACCTGATCTGTGCGGCAGTGCCTGCACCGGCTCCGCCGATCCGGGTGGCCATCGATGTCGATGCGTCGCTGCGCGCACCGGTGGTCGGACACATCGGGGTGTGGCGTTCCCCGGTGCACGACACCGCGCAAGCGTCCGCATTGGCGCGCGCCATCATCGCGCGTCCACAGCTGCGACTGGTGGGGGCCATGTCGTATGAGGCACAGATCGCCGGGGTGGGCGATGCGGCCGGTAACCTGTTGCACCGCAGCATGATCCGAGTGATGCAACGACGATCAGCGGCGGAGCTGCGCACCCGGCGGGCGAGGGTGATCGCCGCGATCCAGGAGGTGGCCGATCTGGAGTTCGTCAACGCCGGCGGCACCGGTTCAATCGAGTTCACCGCGACTGACCCGTCGGTGACCGACATCGCGGCGGGCAGTGGATTTTTCGGCGGGCACCTGTTCGACACCTACCGCCACTTTCAGCCGGCCCCGGCGATGGCGTTCGGGCTCACCGTGGTTCGCCGACCGGCCACCGACGTCATCACCTGCCATGGTGGCGGCTGGGTCGCTTCTGGCCCGCCGGGACCGGACCGATTACCTCGCCCGGTGTGGCCGGCAGGATTGCGCTACTTCGACCGCGAGGCGGCCGGCGAGGTGCAGACACCGCTACGCGGACCCGCAGCGGCCACCCTGTCCATCGGTGATCGAGTGTGGTTTCGCCACAGCAAATCCGGGGAGACCGCCGAGCACACCGATGAGATCGTGCTGGTCCGCAGCGGACAGATCGTCGGACGCCACCGCACGTACCGAGGCGAAGGGAAGTGTTTTCTGTGACCCACACCGACTCCCCCACAACGGTTCTCGGCGTACCCGGGCGACGCTTACGCAACTGGGGTCGTACCCAGACCATCAGCCCGACCCGCGCGGTCACCCCGCGCGACACCGACGAGGTGGCCGCTGTCGTACGTGCGGCCCTGGCCCGCAACACCACCGTCAAGGCCATCGGTGCAGGACATAGTTTCAGTGCCATCGCCGCCACCGACGCCATGCTGATCGACACCCGCCACCTGCGCGGGCTGATCGCCACCGACGTGCCCCGAGGCCAGGTGACCCTGGGTGCGGGAACACACCTGTACGAGGTTCCCGGCCTGATCGATCCACTGGGCCTGGCCATGCCCAACCTCGGCGACATCGACCGCCAGACCCTGGCCGGCGCCGTCTCCACCTCCACCCACGGCACCGGTGTCGGGTTCGGCGGACTGGCCACCCAGGTGATCGGGGCGACTATGGTCACCGGCACCGGCGACACCCTGCGGATCGGCCGTCACGATGGGCGGCTGCTGGCCGCCATCGCGCCTGGGCTCGGCGCGCTGGGGGTGCTGGTGGACATCACCCTGCAATGCGTGCCCGCATTCGATCTGAGCGCCGTCGAGGAGATCACCGACTTCGATTCGGCCGTAGCCGATTTCGGTACCCGCATCCGGGAGGTCGATCACCACGAGTTCTACTAGTTCCCCCACACCGACGTGGTGCAGAGCAAGTCCAACACCCGCATGACCCCCGATCCCGCGCGGCGCACCGGCGGCGGCGTGAGCGGATTCATCAACGACGAGGTGGTGTCCAACGCGGCGTTCGGGGCGTTGTGCGCAGTGTCGTCGATGATGCCTGCTCTCACCGCACCGCTGGCCCGGGTGGCCGGTCGGGTGGCCTCGGGCCGCGAGTTCACCGACCGATCCGATCGGGTGTTCACCGCACCGCGCCGCGTGCACTTTCGCGAGATGGAGTACGCGCTGCCCCTCGAGCAGGTGCCTGATGCGATCGGCGAGGTGCGCGCGCTCATCGAACGACGCGGGTACCGGGTGTCGTTTCCCATAGAGGTGCGGGCCACCGCAGCCGACGACCGGATGATGTCGACCGCGTACGGACGCGAGACCGGCTACATCGCCGTGCACCGCTACCACCGAGATCGTGACCACGCCTATTTCCGCGACGTCGAAGACGTCATGATCGGTCGCGGCGGTCGTCCGCACTGGGGCAAGATGCACACCTGCGACGCCCGTCAGCTGCGCGCGGTGTATCCACGATTCGACGAGTTCTGTTCCATACGAGAAGAACTCGATCCGCATCGGGTGTTCACCAACCCCCATCTGGCCACGGTGCTCGACGAGGCGTGAACCACCTCCGCGACGCCTGGGGACGAGCTGGCCTGGCCGCACTGTCTGGGCCAGTTCCCGGTCGGGGTGACTGGTCCCGCGCGGGCGTGTTGGCCGGCGCAGTCACCGCGCTACACGAATTCGACTCCGCTGTTGCGGAATTGGATCTGACCGGCGGCCGGTCCGTGGCGGGCGAGGAAAGCCGATCCACTGTTCGAACACGCGTGCATCACGATGCGGCGACTCTGTTCTCCGGACGAGCCGGCCTGACCGGGGCGGTGCGCAGTGGCACGATCTCGGTGGGTGGAGCCACCCGACTGATGTCGGCAGGCGATGGCGCCTGGTGGGCGTTGACGCTGGCCCGTGCCGCCGACCTGGATCTGGTTCCGGCCCTGGTGGAGGCCGAGGTGACACCGGGAGAACAGTGGCAGGCATTGCACCGCACAGTATCCCGACGGAGTGCGGCGCAGTGGGTGGCGCGGGCGCGGCTGTTGGGCCTGCCTGCGGCCGCCCTGGGCGAGGCCCGCCCGCAGGCCCCGAGCCGCACCGAACGGGGCAGCCCTGCGGTGCTGGGCGACTACCTACTGGTGGCCGACCTGTCCTCGATGTGGGCAGGCCCGCTGTGTGGTCATCTGCTGGCAACTGCGGGCGCGACGGTGGTCAAGGTGGAGAGTACCCGCAGACCCGATGGGACCCGCGCGGGCGACAAAGCCTTCTTTCGGTGGCTGAACGCGGGAAAGCTATCCTACGCAGTTGATTTCGATCGCGATCGACATCGGCTGGCGCGCCTGCTGGCGGTCGCCGACGTGGTGATCGAATCGGCGCGACCACGTGCGCTACGCCGGTTGGGACTCGACGCTGCGAGCATCGCACCCCGACCGGGCCAGGTGTGGCTTCGTATCACCGGGCATGGCGCCACCGGGGACGCAGCGAACTGGGTGGGATTCGGCGATGATGCCGCGGTGGCGGGCGGGTTGGTGGTGCCCGCGTCCCAGGCCCACCCGCCGACTTTCTGCGGCGATGCCATCGCCGACCCACTCACCGGAATCGACGCCGCACGCCTGATCGCCCAGCAACTGTCGGTGGGCGGCGGCGGACTGATCGACATCTCGTTGGCCCACATCGCAGCTCGCTACGCAGAGCTCTCAAGCGACCCGGCCGGCGCGCCGGTGCACACCGGTGAAGAACCCGCACCGCCACCGCCTGCACCCACCGACATCCCCGTGAGCACAGTTGAACTCGGAGCCGACACGTCACGGGTCGAGGTGTTGGTCGAGCAGCGGCTGAACCCGGCCAGGTGACCAGGCCGCCGAGGTTCGGGTCAGCCGACGGCCATCCGCCCACCGTCGACCGCGAGCAGCGATCCGGTGGTGTAGGACGAGTGGGATCCGGCGAAATACAGTACAGCGCCGGTGATCTCGTCTGGTCGACCGCCGCGCTGCAGGGGCCAGGTCGCGGCCATTTCGTCGAAGGCCGCCATGTCCCACCCCGCGCTGATGTCGGTGAAGAACGCGCCCGCCATCACCGTGTTCACCCGCACGGTGGGTCCGTAGGCCGCGGCAAGACCCATCGTCAGCGCATTCATGTCTGACACCGGCCGGTGACGGCCACATTGCACCCGCGCGCCCCGTAGGATCTGGCGCATATTCGTGCCGAGGAATCGCTGCGCGCGCCAGTCACGACCGGAGGTCACATGGGCGTTGGATCGAACACCGGGCCCCATGTCGGTCTGCCGATCGTTTATCACCCCACGAGTTCGGCGGCCGCGTCGCTGCCCACCGAGGCCGGAGCGACCCGGTCTCCCAAGGCATCTGAGGGTACGGCCGCTCGTATCGTGGCCGACGTCGTGGCGCGTGGGCTGCAACCGGGTGACCGGCTTCCCGCCGAGTCCGAGATGCTCGAGGACTATCAGGTGAGCCGGGAGACACTGCGGGAAGCGCTGCGAATTCTGGAGGTCCAGGGCTTGATCACCCTCAAGCGCGGCCCCGGCGGCGGACCGTTCGTCGGCGCGCTCAATGCCCGATACCTGGCCCGCACGGCCACCCTGTTCCTGCATTTGGCCGGCGCGACCTACGACGAGGTGTTCGACACCTGGCAGATCCTGGAGCCGCAACTGGCCGCGCAGGTGGCGCGGATCGATGACCGGGCGCTCAAACAGGCGGCGTTCGCGCCGTTCCTCGACTACGACGTCGCCGCCCACGACGAGGACGAGGTGGTCGCCGACCTGAACAACTTTCACGCGGTGATCGCTGATCTCAGCGGGAACCGGGTCCTCACGCTGCTCACGCAGTCCATCACGCACATCGTGGTCGAGCACGTGCTGGCCTCCAGCGAACGAGTGGCCGAGAACGATGAACTCAACCATGCACACGTCGACATCGCCCAGGCGATCATCGCCGGGCAACCCCGCAAGGCCTCCACACTGATGGCCGACCACATAGCCGAGGTGGTGTCCCGGTTCCGGGAGCGCTACCCGCAGCGGTCGACCGAACTGGTCAAGTGGCTCTAGTACGACACCGGGCGGCCGCTTCTGCGTTACCCCGCGTTTGCTGAGCTGTCCTAAGGTTCTCCGCATGCGTAGCCCCCGTTTCTCACGAACGGTCGTCGTCGTCGCGATAACGTTTCTGGCCATGAGTGGCGCCTCGACCGCAGCAGCGGCCCCCGGTTTCGGGTCGTCGGACTTCGGGACCACCGGTGGTTCAACGGTTCGGTTCGCCACCTACAACGCCAGCCTCAACCGCCCCGCTGCCGGCGGGTTGCTCACGGACCTGCAGTCCGGCGACAACGCCCAGGCCAAGGTGATCGCCGAGATCGTGCAACGCAACCATCCAGACGTGTTGCTGCTCAACGAGTTCGACTACTATCCGGATCTGGCTGCGGCACAGGCGTTCTCGAACAATTACCTCAAGCGGTCGCAGCGGGGGGCCACCCCGATCGACTACCCGTACCTCTACACCGCACCGGTGAACACCGGCGTGCCCACCGGGGTCGATCTGAACAAGGACGGCAAGACCGACGGACCAGACGACGCCTACGGCTTCGGGGCGTTCCCCGGCCAGTACGGGATGCTGGTCGCCTCGAAGTTCCCCATCGACACCGCCAACGTGCGCACCTTCCAGAACTTCTTGTGGAAAGACATGCCGGGCAACCTGATTCCGCGGGACTACTACGGGGCGTTCGCCGACAAGCTGCGCCTGTCGAGCAAGTCGCACTGGGATCTGCCCATCGATGTGCACGGCCGCACCATCCACCTGTTGGCCTCCCACCCCACCCCGCCCAGCTTCGACGGGCCCGAGGACCGCAACGGTCGCCGCAACCACGACGAGGTGCGACTGTCGGCGGACTACATCGCCGGCGGTACACGAGCCGACTACATCTACGACGACAAAGGTGTGCGCGGCGGACTACCGCGTGGCGCGAAGTTCGTGATGGTGGGCGACCAGAACAGCGACCCCAACGACGGCGGAGCGCCCGGACCAGGTGTCGGAGCCATCAACCAGGTGCTCTCGCTGCCCCGCGTGCAGGACCCCAAGCCCACCTCACTGGGTGCGGTGATCGACAGCGCCGGCGAGACCGGTCACAAGACCCCGCCGCAATACCGCACCGCCGACTTCTCCGATCCCGAGCCGGGCAACCTGCGCGTGGACTACGTGCTGCCCTCGCGTGGCCTGCAGATCGTCGGGTCGCAGGTGTACTGGCAGGCGCCGGGGCAGCCGCTGCGCGAGTTCATGCCGCCGACGGTCAGCAGCGATCACCGACTGGTGTGGCTCGACCTGCGGCTCTGAGGTGCGTCGCGTCGATCGTCGGGGCCAGCTGACACACTCCTGCTCATGAGCCAGTCTGCCACCGAGCCCGATCCTGTGATGGAGCAGATCACCGCCGCGGTCACCGCGCATCGAGCGGGATCAGGACAGCCCCGCGATGACCTGATCGCGTTGTGGTCGCGGCTCACCCCAGCCGGGGACCCGTTGCACCGATGCGTGCTCGCCCACCACCTCGCCGACAGGGTCGACGACCCCGCACAGGCCCTGATGTGGGACGTGCGTGCACTCGACGCCGCCGACCTCATCGATGACGCACGGGCCGCCGAGCAACGCCTCAGCCTGCAGGTGGCGGCCTTCTACCCGTCGCTGCACCTCAACATCGCCGACAACCTGCGTCGTCTCGGATCATTCGGTGCCGCAGGTGATCACGTCGCCGCCGCCCGCGCCCGCGCCGGAGCCCTGGCCGATCTGGGTCCCGAGCACTCGGACTATGTGACGCTGCTCCGCACCCTCATCGACGAGATCGCCGCGCTGGTCACCGAACGCTCGTCAGCACCGCGCGACACCCGCGCCTGATGACGCGGCGTGCTGGTCGGTATCAGCGGATCTGCACGATCGTGGTGGGAACGGCCAGCTGTGACCACGCACGATCTGCGGTCAGCACCTGCGAGTCAGCGACCCGGAGTGCAACTGCGAGGCAGCAGCGGTCGCCCAGGGACAGTTGGCGCGCCCCATCGAGCACAAGCAGCACCGCCGCAAGCTGAGCGTCGTCGACCGTGATCTCGGTGTAGGCAACCCCTGCGGCAGCCAGCTGGGCCGTGACGGCTCGTGGATCTCCGCCAACGTCAACGACTTTCGTCAAGATCTCCGCCAGATTGACCGTAAAGACCGTCGCCCCGTCGAGTCGTTCTGCGACCATCGACGCACCAGGCTCGTCGTTGAGCAGCGCCAACACTGCCGAGGCGTCGAGGACTCTCATTCGCTGTCGCGTGCAGCCTCGGCTGCGCGCTCGGCCAGCAATTCCTCGACCAGCGACCGCCCATCGGACGAGGCCAGCAGAATCCCGCGGAGACCGGCACCGGCATCCCGCGGAGGTTCGATGACAATTCGGCGCCCTTCCAGGGCGACATGGACGACATCCCCTTCGCCAAGGCCCAGATCGCTGCGCAGCTCCGCTGGGATGACAATCCGACCTTGACGACCCACCGTCGTAGTGCCATGCATTGCGGCACTGATGCACTTCTTGCGCCTTAACATCACTCCCGCACATGGCGGGCCGCTGACCGAAAGGCGGCTGAGCCTTCAGGCTCCGATGGCCGGTCCGATCACCCGCCAGCTGTCGCGCATCTCGGCCTCGAACAGCGACCAGGTGTGCGCGCCCTGCCCGAACACGCGATAGGTGTGTCGCACACCCGCACCGCGCAGCGCGGCCGCGAGCTGATCGGTGCAGAACTTGGTGACCTGCTCCACCTGCGAGGGCCCCAGCGCCAGTTGCGGATTCGCTCCGCCGTCGATGGCTCCGGGCACACCGGTCGTCGAGGCGAGGTACACTGCGACGCCACGCAGTCGAGCAGGGTTGCGCGTGGGGTCATGGTCGACCCAGGCCGGATTGCTGGGAGCACCGAACATGTTCAACGCGTTGCCTCCCCCGAAAGCGGTGGTCGCGGTGACCGCCGCGATACCTGCCGGCGAACTGATGGCCGGGCATCCGCTGTAGGACGCCGCAGCACGGTAGGCACCTCTCGATCGTCCCGCGAGGTCGAGCGCCGGTCCCCCACTCAACGACAGTCCCGCGATCGCCTTGCGACCGGTGGTGGGGAACCGAGCCGCCAGCGCCGACGGGAGCTCGGAGTTCAGGTATGTCTCCCACCGGTTGACACCCAGGCGAGGGTCGGGCCGCTGCCAGTTCGCGTACCAGCTGAACGGACCACCGAGCGGTGACACCACCATTATCTGACGGCCGGCGAAGAACTGCCGATAGCGCGTCTGCTTGACCCAGCTGTCGCCCTCGATCCCACCCGAACGGCCGTTGAGCAGGTAAAACACCGGCGCAGGTCCGGGCCTCGGCGCAAGCAACACCTGGTTGGGGATGACGCGGCCCATCGACGGCGAGAACACCCACACGGTGGCCAAGCCGGCATCGACGCGGTCGATTCGGGTGACCGCAGCCGCCGGCGCCGCGGCGGCCGTGGGCGCCACCACTGCCGCGGTAGCAGCCACCGACAGCAACGCCACGCATCGGCTCAAGGTTCGCAATATCGCCACGACACGTAATGGAACTGTCCCGTACCGGACAAGTCCAGAATGACCGACCGTTCGTTACCCAACCGAGATGTATTGCCCTGCGGGCATCCGTGAGGCAAGGGTGTCGACACCGACCGTTGTCCACGAGACCTCATCCTGACGGTCCGCGTAGCGTCGTCGTATGTCTGCACGTAGTGACCTCGCTGCGCTCGATACGGCGGTGTGTGAGTGCCGGGCGTGTCCCCGGCTGGTGGCCTGGCGCGAGCAGGTGGCCCGAGAGAAGAAGCGCGCCTACGCCGATCACATCTACTGGGGCCGAGGAGTTCCCGGATTCGGTCCAGCGACCGCACGCCTGCTCATCGTCGGGTTGGCCCCAGCCGCGCACGGCGCCAATCGCACCGGGCGGATGTTCACCGGTGACCGCAGCGGCGACGTACTTTTCGCGGCACTACACGCGGTCGGGCTGGCCAACCAACCGAATTCAGATTCCGTCGGCGACGGGATGGCGCTGCACGACGTACGTATCACTGCGCCGGTTCACTGCGCTCCCCCCGCCAACGCACCCACCCCGGCCGAACGGGATGCCTGCGCGCACTGGCTGCAGTCCGAGCTGACGATCCTGGCTCCGCGGCTGCGCGCGGTGGTGGCCCTGGGCGCGTTCGGCTGGCAGGCCGCGTTGACTGCGTTACAGACGCACGGTCGCGTGATCGGCGTGCCCCGGCCACGATTCGGGCACGGCAAGCACGTCGATCTGCCCTACGCCGACCGCCCTCGGGCGCGGCCGCTTCGGCTGTACGGCAGCTACCACGTCTCGCAGCAGAACACCTTCACCGGGCGGCTCACACCGGCGATGCTGGAGTCCGTTCTTGCCGACGCAGCCGAGTTCGCCGGAATCCGCGCCGGCTGAGCCACAGAACCGTCCTTCTGCGCGACAATGAGGACATGCCCGAGCAGCCACGCAAGGTCGACCCGATCGAGAAGGCTCGTGACAACTGGGTGGCCGCGGGGTGGGGCGATGTGGCCGACGGCATGGTGGCCGTCACTTCGGTGATGCGAGCACACCAGATACTGCTGGCGCGGGTGGAGGCCGCGCTGCGACCTTTCGAGCTGACCTTCGCGCGCTTCGAACTCCTGCGCCTGCTGGCTTTCAGCCGCACCGGTTCGCTACCCATCACCCGCGCCAGCGACCGTCTGCAGGTGCACGTCACCAGCGTCACCCACGCCATCCGGCGACTGGAAGCCGCCGGCCTCGTGCGTCGGCTTCCCCATCCGACCGACGGTCGGACCACGCTGGTCGAGATCACCCCGGTGGGACGGTCGACGGTCGAAGAGGCCACCGCCCGACTCAACGACGAGGTGTTCTCCGACATCGGGCTCTCACCGCAACACTCTGCTGCGCTTGTCGATTCGATCGAAGCCTTACGCCGCAACGCCGGCGACTTCTGACCCGTGAGTGAATTGCACCCCCCGGCGGGTGCAATTCACTCACCCGACGCGCAGCGTCTCGATGACCGCGCTGAAATCCTTGCCCGCGTTGTCTTTCGCGAACTCGGCGTAGATCTCGGCCGCGTGAGTGCCAAGTGGCGCGGTGGCGCCGGTGGAGTTCACCGCATCCATCGCCAGCCCGAGATCCTTGTTCATCAGGGCGGTGGCAAATCCCGGCGTGAAGTCGTTGTTGGCCGGTGAGGTGGGCACAGGACCGGGCACCGGACAGTTGGTGTGCACCGACCAGCAGTTGCCGGTGGCCCCGGTGATCACATCGAACAGCGATTGCGCCGACAACCCCAGTTTCTCGGCCAACACGAACGCCTCACCGATGGCGATCTGCTGCACCGCCAACACCATGTTGTTGCACACCTTGGCCGCCTGGCCGCTGCCGGTGGCACCGCAGTGGATGATCTTGCCCGCCATCGGCTCCAACGCCGGCTTGGCCTGCGCGAAGGCCTCGTCGCTGCCCCCGACCATGAAGGCCAAGGTCCCCGCAGCGGCACCCTTCACCCCGCCCGACACCGGCGCATCCACCTGGGCGAAACCATGCTCGTCGGCCAACGCGTTCACCGCGCGCGCATCGTCGACGGAGATGGTGGAACTGTCGATGAACACCGCACCGGCCGGGGTGACGGGCAGGATCTCGGCGTAGGCCGAGCGCACCAGCGCTCCGTTGGGCAGCATCGTGATCACCACGTCGGCATGCGCCACCGCTTCGACCGCCGAACCGACCACCGACACACCGGCTTCGGTGGCCGCAGCCTGCGCGGCCGGGACCGGGTCATAGCCGTCGACCGTGTGACCCGCAGCGACCAGGTTGGCCGCCATCGGCCCGCCCATGTGGCCCAGACCCAGAAATCCGATCCGATTCATCTCGAACGCCCTCCCCCGGTGGCATCGGCGGCAACCGCGCGTCCGATGACCAACCGCATGATCTCGTTGGTGCCCTCGAGGATTCGATTCACCCGCAGATCACGGACGATCTTCTCCACCCCGTAGTCGTGCAGGTATCCGTACCCGCCGTGTAGCTGCAGTGCCTTGTCGGCCACCTCGTAACAGTGCTCGGTCACGAACTTCTTGGCCATCGCGCACAACGCCACCTTGTCGGGGTGATCGTTGTCCAAGGCGGTCGCCGCGCGCTCCAGGATGAGTCGCGACGCCTCGATGTCGGTGGCCATGTCGGCCAACGTGAACCGGATGGTCGGCTCGTCGATGAGGCTGCCGCCGAACGCTTCCCGATCACGCAAATAGGACTTGGCCAGATCCAACGCCTGACGGGCACCGCCCAGCGAGCAGGCCGCGATGTTGAGTCGGCCGCCGTTGAGCCCGTTCATGGCGATCCGGAAACCCGTGCCCTCACCCGCGGGGCCACCCAACATGTTGGCGGCCGGCACCCGCACCCCGTCGAACACGACCTGCGCGGTGGGCTGGGCATTCCAGCCCATCTTCTTCTCCTGGGCACCGAATGACAGTCCAGGCGTTCCGTTCTCGACGATGAACGTAGAGATGCCCTTGGGTCCGTCACCACCGGTGCGGGCCATCACCACGTACACGTCCGACACCCCACCACCGGAGATGAACTGCTTCACCCCGTCGAGAACGTAGTGGTCGCCGTCACGAACGGCCTTGGTGCGCAACGCTGCCGCATCCGACCCGGCCGACGGCTCGGTGAGGCAATAGCTGGCGACGAGCTCCATGGGGGCCAGCTTGGGAATCCACTTGGCGCGCTGCTCCACGGTGCCGAACTGATCGATCATCCAGGTGGCCATGTTGTGGATGGACAGGAACGCCGAAGTGGTCGGATCGGCCACCGCGAGTTCGGTGAAGATCCGCACGCCGTCGAGCCGGGTGAGCCCGCTACCACCGAACTCTTCGTCGCAGTAGATGGCGGCCATCCCCAACTCGGCGGCCTCGCGCAGCTCATCGATCGGAAAGTGCTTGCTCGCATCCCATTCCAACGCGAACGGGGCGATCTTCTTGGCCGCGAACGCGGCGGCGGTCTCGGCGATCACGTCACTGACATCGTCGGTGGCCGATCCGTGGGCGCTTGCGGTGGTTGCGACAGCCATGCTCACTCCATCGTCGGGATGACGAACTCGGCGCCATCCTTGATTCCCGACGGCCACCGCGTGGTGATCGTCTTGACCTTGGTGTAGAACTGGATCGATGCGGTGCCGTGCTGGTTGAGATCGCCGAATCCGGATCGCTTCCAGCCGCCAAATGTGTGGTAGGCCACCGGAACCGGGATCGGGACGTTGACGCCCACCATCCCCACCTGCACGCGTGACACGAAATCCCTTGCGGCGTCACCGTCTTGGGTGAAGATGGCCACGCCGTTGCCGTATTCGTGCTCAGACGGCAGGGCAAGTGCCTCCTCGTAGGTCTTGGCCCGCACGATGCACAGCACCGGGCCGAAGATCTCATCGGTGTAGATCGACATGTCCTTGGTGACATGGTCGAACAGGGTGGGGCCGATGAAGTAACCGCCCTCCAGCGAGGCGTCACCGAACGTGAGGTCGTCGGCGGCCCGCTCGCGACCGTCGATCACGATTTCGGCGCCGGCGTCGACGCCCTGGCGGATGTAGTCGCGCACCCGCTCCAACGCAGCCGAGGTGACCAGCGGACCGTAGTCGGCTTTGGGGTCGTGACTGTGGCCGACGCGCAGCGCCCGGACGCGGTCGACGAGCCTGGCGCGCAGGCGGTTTGCCGTCTCCTCGCCGACCGGCACGGCCACGCTGATGGCCATGCATCGCTCACCGGCGCTGCCGTAGCCGGCGCCGATCAACGCGTCGACCACCTGGTCGAGGTCGGCGTCGGGCAGGATGATCATGTGGTTCTTGGCGCCACCGAAGCACTGGGCGCGCTTCCCGTTGGCGGCCGCGGTCGAGTAGATGTACTGCGCGATGTCGGAGCTTCCGACAAAACCGAAAGCCTGCACGTCGGGGTGGTTGAGCAGCGCGTCGACGGCCACCTTGTCGCCGTGCACAACCTGGAAGGCCCCGGCGGGCAGGCCGGCTTCGAGAAACAGCTCGGCCAGGCGCAGCGGCACCGACGGATCACGCTCGGACGGCTTGAGCACGAACGCATTTCCACACGCGAGCGCCGGACCGGCCTTCCACAGCGGGATCATCGCGGGGAAGTTGAACGGGGTGATGCCGGCGACCACCCCGAGGGGCTGGCGGATGGAGTGGACGTCGATGCCGGTACCGGCACCCTCGGTGAACTCGCCCTTGATGAGGTGCGGGATGCCGATGGCGAACTCGATGACCTCCACGCCGCGCTGGATGTCACCCTTGGCGTCGGCGATGGTCTTGCCGTGCTCGATGGAGAGCAGCTCGGCGAGCTCGTCGACGTTGTCGTTGACGAGCTGGATGAACTTCATCATCACGCGAGCACGTCGCTGCGGGTTGTATGCGGCCCATACCTTCTGGGCGTCGACGGCCACGGCCACGGCGGCGTCGACCTCCTCGACCGACGCGAGCGGCACGGTGGCCTGGACCTCGCCGGTGCTCGGGTTCAACACGTCGGCACTGCGGCCGGAGGTGCCGGCGCGCCGGGCGCCGGAGATGAAGTGCGGAATCTCGTTGGTCATTGCGGTCCCCAAGTTCGGTGTGACGGCGGCCTGCACCGCTTACTTGGATATCCTAGTGACAGAACACTTGCATGTCCAAGTTTCTGATCATGTGACTGCCGTCACGTATCGTTTTCATCAGATGTCGTCGGCCTGCCACCCGGGCCGTTCGGAACCGACGAGAAGAGGCGTCGCAGATGGCAGGCAGCACAGGACCGAGCGGGATCGGCGGCACCGGGACCACACGCTTCCTCGCAGCCCGCAACCTCCTACTGGACCACCCAGAGGACTATCAGCGCGCCGTCACCGACTTCACCTGGCCCGAACTCGACGAATGGAACTGGGCCACCGACTGGTTCGACGTGATGGCCACCGGCGCCGCCGCCGAGGGGCCGCACGGCGTGAGCCCCGACAGCCCGGCGCTGTGGATCGTGGAGGAGGACGGTAGCCAGACGCGGTTCACCTTCGCCGAGATGCGGGAGCGCTCCATCCGCCTGTCGGCCTGGCTGCATCACACGGTCGGCGTACGTCCCGGTGATCGCATCCTGCTGATGCTGTCCAACCAGGTGGAGCTGTGGGACGCGATGCTGGCCGCGATGCGCCTGGGTGCGGTGGTCATCCCGGCCACCACCCTGCTCTCGGAGTCCGACATCGCCGACCGGGTGCAGCGTGGCGGGGTGGCGCATGTGATCGCGCGCAGTGAACTGGCTCCCGCGTTCGACACCGTGGGCTCTGCCCACAACCCGAACACCGTGGGCTCTGCCCACACCCGCATCAGCGTGGGCCCACCGGTGCCCGGTTGGCTCGACATCGCCGACGCCCGTTCGGCCGCAGTCGATTTCGTCCCCACACACCGTACCCACGCCGACGACACGCTGCTGCTCTACTTCACCTCGGGCACCACCTCCAAGCCCAAGCTGGTCGAACACACTCACGCCTCCTATCCCGTGGGGCATCTGTCGACGATGTACTGGATCGGGTTACGTCCTGGCGATGTCCACCTCAACGTGTCGTCGCCGGGCTGGGCCAAGCACGCGTGGTCGAACGTGTTCGCGCCGTGGATCGCCGGCGCGTGCGTCTTCGTCTACAACTACGCCCGCTTCGACCCCGCGGCTCTGCTGCGGGAGATGCAGCGTTGCGGGGTGAGCAGCTTCTGTGCGCCACCGACGGTGTGGCGCATGTTGATCCAACATGATCTGAGCGCGCTGACCACCCCGCCGCGCGTGGTGGTCGGTGCGGGCGAGCCCTTGAACCCCGAGGTGATCGAGCGGGTCCGCGCGGCCTGGGGTGTGACCATCCGCGACGGGTTCGGGCAGACCGAGAGCACGGTGCAGATCGCCAACACCCCCGGACAACCGGTGCGCGACGGCTCTATGGGGCGGCCCTGCCCCGGCTATGTGGTCACCCTCGTCGATCCGGCCACCGGTGCGACTGGAGTCGCGGAGGGCGAGATCTGTCTGGATCTCTCCGCGCGACCGTTGGGGCTGATGGTCGGTTACCACGGTGACCCGCAGCGCACCGCCACGGCGATGGCGGGCGGGGTGTATCACACCGGCGACGTGGGCAGCCGGGATGCCGACGGCTACATCACCTACGTGGGTCGCACCGACGACGTGTTCAAGTCCAGCGATTACCGCATCAGTCCGTTCGAGCTGGAATCGGTTCTGCTGGAACATGATGCGGTGGCCGAGGCAGCCGTGGTGCCTGCTCCCGACGAACTGCGCCTGTCGGTGCCCAAGGCCTACATCGTGTTGGCCGCAGGCCACGAGCCCACCGAGGCGACCGCGGAGTCGATCTTCGAGCACAGCCGCACGCACCTGGCCGCCTACAAACGCATCCGGCGGATCACTTTCGCGGAGTTGCCCAAGACCATCTCCGGCAAGATCCGCCGGGTGGAGTTGCGGCGGATCGAGCAGGGTCGCCTCGAACACGCTCAGACGCACGAGTCGGCGACCGACTCTCCCGAACTCCCGGTCCTTCCCGAGTTCCTCGACACTGCGCGCGCCGACCGGGGTGGCGCGCCATCTGACACGAACGGTAGTCTGAATCAATGACCAGCACTCTCGCCCTCGATGACCTCATCGCCGCGCTCCCCGAGGGGACCGTCGTCACCGATCCCGACATCATCGGTGGATATCGGCAGGACCGAGCCCTCGACCCCGACGCCGGGATGCCGCTGGCGGTGGTGCGCGCCAACTCCACCGATGACGTGGTCGCCGCCGTGAAGTGGGCGGCGGCCCACCGGGTGGCCATCGTGCCGCGTGGCGCGGGCACCGGGCTGTCCGGCGGCTCCAGCGGCGTGGGCGGCGCCATCACGATCAGCACCGAGCGCATGCGCGACATCACCATCGACACGGTCACCCGGGTGGCCGTGGTGCAGCCCGGTCTGCTCAACGTGGAGGTCAAGAAAGCCGCCGCCGAGAACGGACTCTGGTATCCGCCGGACCCGTCGTCGTATGAGATCTGTTCCATCGGCGGCAACGCCGCCACCAACGCCGGCGGACTGTGCTGCGTGAAGTACGGCGTCACCACCGACTACGTGCTGGGCATGCAGGTGGTGCTCGCCGACGGTCGGGTCATCCGCCTGGGCGGGCCGCGGTTGAAGGATTCGGCCGGTCTGTCGCTGACCAAGCTGTTCGTGGGCAGCGAGGGCACGCTGGGCATCATCACCGAGCTGACGCTGCGGCTGCTGCCGCCGCAGCCGGCCAAGTCGACGGTGGTGGCCAGCTTCGCCGACGTCCGCGACGCGACCTCGGCCGTGCTCGACATCGTCAACCAGATCCGACCGGCCATGTTGGAGTTCATGGATTCCGTGGCGATCAACGCCGTGGAGGATGACCTGAAGATGGGTCTCGACCGTGAGGCGGGCGCGCTGATGGTCGCCCAGAGCGACGCACCCGGTGCCGCCGCCGACGAGGAGATCCGCATCATCACCGAAGCGTTCGAGGCCCACAACGCCTCGGAGGTGTTCGCCACCGACGATCCCGACGAGGGTGAGGCGTTCACCGTGGCTCGGCGCGTGGCCATCCCGTGCGTGGAGAAGAAGGGGATGCTACTGCTCGAGGATGTGGGCGTGCCGCTGCCCAAGCTGCCCGACCTGGTGGAGGGCATCGCCGACATCGCAGCTCGCCGCGAGGTGATCATCTCGGTGATCGCCCACGCCGGGGACGGCAACACCCACCCTCTGATCGTGGTCGATCCCGACGACGAGGACCAAAAGCGCCGCGGCGACATCGCTTTCGGTGAGGTGATGGATCTGGCGATCGCGCTGGGCGGAACCATCACCGGCGAGCACGGCGTGGGCCGGATGAAGAAGGCGTGGCTGCCCAATCAGGTGGGCGAAGATGTCATGGACATCACCCGCAAGATCAAGGCTGCACTCGACCCCGACGGTCTGCTCAACCCCGGGTCCATCGTCTGATCGGCACCTCAAGCGGCCCAGCCGGCTCAGTACCCGAAATACTTCTCCAGCAACCGAAGCCAGATCTCGCTGCCTGTGGGGTACGAGGGCACCGCATGCCACAGATCGTCGACGGTGAGCCTGCCGACGATGGCCACCGTGGCGGAGTGGATCAGTTCGCCGGCCTCGGGCCCGACGAAGGTGGCACCGACGATGGTGCGGCTGGCCTCGTCGACGACGATCTGCGCGGTGCCGCCCGCGTCGTCGCGTAGCAGCCCGATCCCCGAGGCCGACCGCATCGGTTGGGTGATGACGCTGTGCGCACGCCCAGACCTGCCGGCCGCGCGCTCGGTGAGCCCGACGCTGCCCACCGGCGGATCGGTGAACACGGCCTGAGGCACCGGCACATCGGGGCGTTGCGGTGGCGGGGTGGCGCCCTCGGCGCGCGCTGCGATGCGCTGACCGACCAGGCGCGCCTGATACTTGCCCCAGTGGGTGAGCATCGGACCGAAGGACACATCACCGACCGCGTACAGCCAGTCGTGGGCGGCCAGATCACGCGGGTCGCCGACACCGATGGTGTCGAGCCCGAGTCCCTCGACCGCCGGGCGCCGACCGGTGGCCACCAGAACTTCTGCGGCGGTGAGGGTTTGCCCATCGGCGAGCGTGATGGTCACCGGGCCGCCGTGCACCCGACCCACCCCGGTGTCGGCGGCCTCCGGACGCGTGGCGGTGTCGATCACGACACCGGTGCGCACCGCTACTCCGGCCGCCCGCAACCCCTCGGCCACCGCGTCGCCGACGAAGTCGTCGAGGGTGGTCAGGACTCGGCTGCGGACCAGCATGGTGACCCGAGAACCCAACGCCGACATCCAGATCGCCGCTTCACAGGCCACCACGCCCCCGCCGATCACGACGAGGGATTGCGGGATCTCGATGACCCCGGTGGCGTCTCGCGACGTCCATGGGTGGGTGGCGGCCAGGGCATCAGGCACAGCCACCACGCTGCCGGTGGCCAGGACCACCGCGAGCCCGGCGGTGAGGACGGTCTGCGCACCGCCGTCGTCGACGACGACCCGACGTTCGCCGTCGATGCGCCCCCGGCCATCGACCACCGTGATGCCCGCACCGGTGGCCCACGTGCGCTGCCCGGCATCGTCGTAGTGGCTCACCCACTGATCGCGGCGCGCCAACAGGGCGGCGGAATCGAGTGCAGACACCTCGAACCCGGCCAACGAGCGGGCTGCGGCGGCCACCTCCAGCGGTCGCAGCAACGCTTTGCTGGGCATGCACGCCCAGTAGGAGCACTCGCCGCCCAACAATTCGGCCTCGACGATGATCGCGGTGCGGTCGGACCCGGAGATGGCGAACTGCGCCGCCACCTCACCGGCGGGCCCACCTCCGATGACGATGATGTCGGCGTCGGGCGTGGCGGTGTCGGTGGTCATGGCACCAGCCTGCAACGATCCCGGGCCCGATCACAGGTGTTCGGGCGAAATGTGGTGTTCAAGCCGGTGGCGGGGACTGCGTGGCCGAGTCGACGGTGTTGCGCGATCCGCGCGCGTCTACGGCGTCGGCCGAGCCCGCATCCGATGCCCAGGGCTCGTTACGCAACGCAGACTGGCGGGCCAGGATCACCACCGCGTACACCATGCCCACCAGCGCGATGATCATCACCGGGGTCTGCCACCAGCCGACCTCCACCGACTCCCCGAGCAGGCTCACCCCGAGCACCATCGACACGGCAGGCTCCATCACCGTCATCGCCGGAAACGAGGTCTGTAGTTCACCGGAGACGAAGCTGCGCTGCTGGGCGATGACGCCGCCGCCGGCTACGAGCACGAAGAGGTACAGCTCAGGGCGCATGGCCAGCGCCAGCGGGTCGTTGAGCGACACATCGACCACCGTCTTGACCAACAGGGCGCTGATACCGAACAACGCACCCGCCACCAGCCCGTAGTACAGCGCCCGATTGTGTCGATCGGCACGTTCGGCCGCGAAGACCAGGCCCACCAGCAGTGCGATGAGGCCACCGATGGTCACCACGATCAACAGGTGATCGGGCCTGCGCGCGACGTCGTGCGGGGACGCGGCGCACAGGAACAGCCCGACGCTGCCGACGAGGACGCCACCCCACATCCACTCACGTCGGGTGGATCTCCGGTGGTCGAAGTAGGCCTCCATCGGCAGTGCGAACAGCACCGCGAGCACCACCAGCGGTTGGACCAGCAGGATTGACCCCAAGCCCAGCGCGGTCGCCTGCAAGGTGAAGCCACAGATCGCGACCATCGCTCCGGTCCACCACATCGCCGCCGCACCCGAACGCATGGAGGCGCGTTGCCGAAGCACGGTGCCGACGGCTATCAGCGCCGCGGCACCGATGGCCAGCAGTGCGGGAAGCCAGGTGTCCACCGACTCGAGGGTAATGGCTGCCGCGGCCGCGCGGCGATGATCCCCGTCGGTGGGGCATTGGTCCGATTCGCCTCACGACACCCCGAACACGATGCTTGGGCGGTGTCGGTACCTGCGCATACGGTGGTGTCATGCATCACGTCCAGCCCGCACTCGCCGTCGAGCTCGAGGCGCTTGCGACGCTGTCGCGCGCTGACATCGACCGTGTGATCGCCGATCCCCGGGTGTGGCAAGAACTCGCGGAGTTCTGCCTCGACGAGGAGATCGACCACCTCGAATCCGCCGACGACGCCGAGTACGCCGGCGACGGCGACCTCGCCCGTCACCACACCCAGGAGGCGGCGGCGTGGCGGCACACCGCGCGGGTGTTGCGGCAGGCGTCGGTGTACGTGACCCCATCGTTGCGCTCGCGTCGCCGCGCCGGGTAGGGCCACCATGACTCGCACCCTCGTCCTGATGCGTCACGGCAAGTCCGGGTATCCCGACGGCGTGTCCGATCACCAACGTCCGCTGGCCGAACGCGGGATCCGGGAGGCGGCCCTGGCCGGCGACTGGATGCGACGCGACGGGATCGTCGTCGATGCGGTCATCTGCTCCACCGCCACGCGAACGCGGGAAACGTTGCTGCGCACAGGCTTCGCAGACGCCGCGGTCGTCGTCTACCTCGATGACATCTACGGCGGTGCGCCCGAGGAGATCCTCGAGGCGATCCGCGTGCATGCGCCCGCCGACGCGCAGACCGTACTGGTGGTAGGTCACGAACCCGGGATGCCCTCCACGGCACTGTATTTGGACCCAGCAGGCGATATCGATCGGTTTCCCACTTCGGCGTATGCGGTGGTCAGCGTCGCCACAGACTGGGCGTCGATCGGACTGTCCCCCAGCCCCCCGGCGAGGGTGAACGGATTGTTCATCCCTCGCTGATCCGGCCGAGGCAGGCGCGACCACGACCAGTCGAGCGGTTACTGCATGGCAGGCAGCCGCACGTCCTCACGCAGCAACGACTGCTCGAGCCAGACCGCTGCCCGCTGCCCGTCTCCCGAGCCGGTTGCCGCGAAGCCAGACGGTCCAGGCGCCGAGTCGACACGCGCACAGTCCCCGGCAGCGTAAACGCCTGCAACACTTGTCATCTGACCGCCATCCACTGAGACCGACCCCTCAGGCGTCATCGCCAGCCCAAGCGCGGCGATCAACGTGCTCTGCTGCACCACATCTGCTTTGTGGAAGACGGAGTCCACTTTCACCTCGCCATCGGAGGTCCGCACCACCATCCCGGATGCGGCCGGCTCGACTGCCGCCACCGGTGCGGGTTCGTGCACCACGCCCACCTCATCGAGGAACCGTTGCATGTCGGGCGCGAGTACGACGCCGTCGTGGGAGAACCATGTCACGTTGTCGCTGAACCGATCACGGATGTAGCCGGCCAGCGTGGCCCCGAAGTAGCCGCCTGCGATGACCGCGATCGAGTGGCCGCTGACCTCGTAGCCGTGGCAGAACGGGCAGTGATACACACCGCGGCCGAAGTTCTCGGCCAGCCCCGGGATGTCGGCGGGGAGGTCCCGGACCCCCGTTGCCAACAACACCCGCCGCACCTCGATCGGGTCAGCACCCAAGGGCTCGACCTGCGCCGTGAAGGCCACGCCCGGCGCGGCCGCGACCACCGACGCCACGCGGCCGGTGACCCGTGTGACCGTCTCCAACGCGTCGATCTCAGCGGCGACGCGGGCCCGAAAATCCGCCGGCGCCATGCCCTCTCGGCCCGGCAACATGTGGATCGCCGATGAGTTGACGTTGCGGGGCGTGTCGGCGTCGACGAGCAGCACTCGTCGACGCTGTCGTCCGAGTACCACCGCGGCAGTGAGTCCGGCGGGACCACCGCCCACGATCAAAGCATCGTAACTGGACAAATCCGTCTCCTTGTGGCGTCGTCGCGTGCTTAATGATAACAATTTTCATTATCAACACCACCGGGAGTTCAACTGTGCCGCTGTCGCCGGGAGAGATCGACGAGTTCCTCACCGAGGGTCGCGCGCTGGACGCGATCGCACTCGACGTGATGACGCTGGCGTTGGCGCGGCGTGTCTCCCCAGATGCGCCGACCTTTCCGCTGACCGTCGACGCACTGCTCGACGGTCTGGGCTGCGCCACCATCCATCGGCCGCTGCTTCGGCGTTGGGTCAGCACCCTGGCGGCAGCGGGTCGAATCACACTGGAGGACAACGTCATCGTGTCCATCACCAATGTCCGCGCTTCTACCGTTGAACGCGCCTGGCGTGGTGTCGACACCACGCGCGCCTACCCCGGCTACCTACGCCGAGCGCTCGCACAAGTGCCAGATCTGCTCACCGGCGAGCTGTCGCCGCACACTCTCATGTTCGGCGGCCCGGAGTCCGCCGGCGGGCTCGACCTGAGCATCGCCTACGCCATCTACCGCGACAACCCGTCGAGCCGGATGGTCAACGAGGCGGCCGGGGAGTGGGTCGCGGGCCACCTGAACAGCCTGCAACGCCGAGGGCGGATCGTGGAGCTCGGCGCGGGAACCGGTGCCACCACCGAGTCTGTTGTGCTTGCCACCCAACACATCTCACCGGCACCGCACTACCTGTTCACCGATGTGTCAGAAGAATTCCTACGGCATGCCCACGCACGGTTCGGGGACCTGGTGGCGACCGCCATCGTCGACATCGCGCGCCCTCTGGGACCACAGGTGCACGCAACCGGGGGCGCCGTAGACGTGGTAGTGGCCGCCAACGTTGCCCATAATGCCAACGACATCAACGCATTCTGCGCCGAGGTCCGCGCGGTACTAGCCGACGACGGACTACTGGTCCTCATCGAGACCAGCGTCGAGCGACCACAACTGCTCGCCTCGGCCGAGTTCCTGATGTCTGGTAACGAGGCCTCGCACCGCCCCCCGACCGACGCACGGCGCACCAGTGGCGCCATGCTTCCCGCCGTCTCGGAATGGACATCTGCATTGCTCTGCGCCGGTTTCACCACCATCGAACGACTACCGCACGATGATCACCCACTCGCCGAGACGGGGCAGTTCGGGTACGCCGCACGCGTGGGATCCGCCCGATGAGCGATCGCCAACAGCGGGCCGAACTCGTCGCGGTGGTCGGCTGCGCAGTTCGATACCCAGGCGCGGCTGACCTCGATGAGTTCTGGGATCTGTTGCGTACGAGCCGAAGCGGACTCAGCAATGTAGACGCAAAGCCTGGGCGGATCGGCGTGGCGGGTCTGCTACCGCATCAGTTGGAGTTCGACCCAGCTCCGTTCGCGATGACCCCGTCCGAGGCGGCACGACTCGATCCACAACACCGCGTCTTCCTCGAATGCGCCTGGCACGCCATCGAACACGCCGGTTACGGGGATCTCACCCAGGCCGGCGAGACAGGCGTGTTCGCCGGGGCGGCCAACCCACATCACCTGTGGCGAGCGCACCCGGACTTCGATCCGTCCGGTGGCGACGATCCAGTCCGTAACCTCGACATCCACGCCAACCACATTGCCGACTACCTGCCCCTGCGGGTGGCGCATCGACTCGGCGCCACCGGCCCGGCACTGTCGGTCGGCGCCACGTGCGCCACATCGTTGGTTGCGGTCCACCTGGCATGCCAATCGCTGCTGTCCGGCGAGACCGACACCGCGCTCGCCGGAGGCGTCAGCCTGCGGCTCCCCGAGGAGCAGGGATACGTCGCCGTGCCCGACGGCCCCTTCGCCCCGGACGGGCGCACCCGCGCGTACTCCGCGCACGCAGCCGGCACCGTGTTCAGCCAGGGCTGCGGCGTGGTGGTGTTGCGGCGCCTACGCGATGCACTCGACGACGGTGACACCGTCCACGCCGTCATCCGCGGGAGCGCCGTGACCAACGACGGCGCCAACCGGATGGGATTCACCGCACCCACGAGCACCGGGCAGGCGCGAGCCATCGCGCAAGCGTTGGCGATGGCCGAGCGTTCCCCGCGAGACATCGAATACGTGGAGGGTCACGGCACCGGCACCGCCCTGGGTGATCGCATCGAGATCGAGGCGTTGCGCACCATCTTCGGTTCGGCGCCGCAACCATGGTGTGCCTTGGGTTCGGTGAAAAGCTCGATCGGCCACGCTGACTCTGCGGCCGGAGTGGCCGGGCTGATCAAAGCGGTACTGGCCGTCGAACACGGCCTCATCCCGGCCACTCTGCACTGCGACCCTGTTGCCGAGGACCTCAACGCACCCGGATCACCGTTCCGCGCGGCGCTCGCCCCCCTCGACTGGACGGCTCCGACGCGCACTGCCGGCGTGAGCTCGTTCGGCTTCGGCGGCGTCAACGCCCATGTCGTGGTGGAGAACTGGCCTCAGACCCCACTTGCGTCGCGTCCGGCTGGGCCGGTCACGCTCATGGTGTCCGCCGCCACGACCCGGGCTGCCGACACCACCTCCGAGGCGATAACGACCTGGTCGCGTGAAAATCCAACCCTGCTCCCACACGCAGCACACTCGCTACGGGTCGGGCGAAAACCACTGCCGCACCGCGTGGCGACCGTGATCGACGGCGACCACCACACGCAGTTCCGGGATCGGTGCGACACCGAGGCCCGGGTGGTGTGGGCGTTCCCCGGTGGCGGCCGAGGCGTCGCGGGAAGTGCCTGCGACCTGTATGGCCAGGACCCCGATTTCGCGCGAACCCTCGACTCCGCAGCAACAGCTCTACGGGCCCACGGTGCTCCTGATGTTCGCGACCTCTTGCTGGCCACAACCGATCTCGACACCTGGCGTCGACGCGAACGCGATCCCGGGCAGGGCCTGCCGGCGATCTTCGCACTGTCTGTGGCCACGGCAGCCGCGCTGACCGGGCGGGGGCTCCGGCCCGACGCCGTGGTGGGCCATTCGCTCGGGGAGTACGCCGCCACGGTGGTGGCCGGGATGGCCGACCTGGCCGATGCCGCGCTGCTGGTCGCCACCCGAGCGGCAGGTATGTCGGCGATGCCACCCGGGTCGATGGTGGCGGTGAACATGCCCGAAGAGCAGGCGCGCGCCGTGGTCGACCGCCATCGCGAGGTGGAGATCGCAGCGGTCAACGCGCCGCGGGCGATCACCTTGAGCGGCCCGCAAGCTGCGGTGGATGCAGTGGTGACCGAACTCGAAGGCCAGGGCGTACACGTCGATCGCCTCGACATAGCCGTAGCCGCGCACAGCGCGGCGGTTGATTCGGTCCGCGCCTCCCTCGACACCGCAGCTCGGCGAATCACATTCCGGCCAGGTCATGTTCAGTTGATCTCCACACTGACATCAGCACCGGCGTGCGCGGCCGAGCTGTCGCGGGACGGACGCTGGGGCGAGCATCTACGCGCGACGGTCCGGTTCGACCAGGCCATCTCCGCCGCCCTGGCCGCCTACGGTGTCGACCGCGCGCCGAGCGCGGCCCGAGCGGTCGTGGTCCAGATGGGTCCAGGCGCCGCGCTACTGTCGGCCGCCCGGGCCGTCGACTCCACAACGGTCACCGTTGCCGCGGTGTCGGCCGACGACCGGACTCACGCGCACGACCTCGACGCAGTGATCGCGCAGGCATGGGTGTCGGGCGCGCCGATACAGCTCGCCCCCGACACCGGGCTACGGCGGATCCCATTGCCTGGCTACCGGTTCGACCGCCGGCGCTTCGATGTGCCCACCACAGCCACGACGAGCGTGGGACCACACCCGAGCCCCCAGCTGTGGCTCCCCACCTGGGTGGTGGCGCCCCTGCCCTCGGTGCCGACGACCGAGGCGTGCGGCCCGGACCGGGTGCGGGTCGTCGTCTGTGACGGGCAGTCGCGCATCGCCGGTCAGGCCGTGCGCCTTGACTTCACGGCAACGTCGGCCGGAGTCGCCGACGCATTCGGCGGCCACGACGCCGCGTCGATCATCATCGACTGCACCGACACCGTGCCCACGGTCATCGACGCCATGCGGGTACTCGGGCGCATCGCAGAAGCCGCCCGCACCTCCGGGACAGCGGTGGAGCTCACGGTGCTGACCGAACGTTGCGAAGCGGTCCAGCCGGGCGAGGTAGCCGAACCCCTCGGCGCGGCCATTCGCGCGTTGCCCCGGGTGGCGGCGCAGGAATGCGACCACATCTGCTGGCTCAGCATCGATCTCGATGACCCCGAGCGGCTCGACGCGGACCTCGTCGAGGAACTGGTCACCACCGAACATCGCGTTCTGCGCGCCGGCGTCGACGGGTCCAACGAAATCGCCTGGCGCGCAGTCGGTGCCACGCGCAGCCGGTTTCGACGGACCTTCACACCGTGGGCCGCAGCGCCCATCCGGTCGGCACGACGCGACTCACCGACCGTGGTCATGACCGGCGGGGTGGGCAACCTGGGTGCAGCACTGATCGCCCACCTGGCCGAGACCGCCGTCCCGGCGCGGGTCGTCGTGACTTCCCGACGCGCACACGCCGGCCTCGTCGGCGACCGCCGCGATCGTTTGGACGATGCGATCAAACGTCTTGCCGACAACGGGGGTTCGGTGGAGGTCAGATCGGTCGACAGCACCGACGCCGACGCGGTGCGCGGGCTGCTCACCGATGTGACCACATCGCACGGAGCCATCGACGTCGTCATTCACGCCCCCGTCACGGTGGAGCCGGCGTTGCTCGCCGAGGACGATCGCGTAGTGACCCAGACACTCTGGGGCACCAAGGTCGACGGTCAGCGTTTCCTCGCCGATGCGTGCGCCACGATGACCACCGAGATGAGGCCCCACCTCGCGGTGGCGATCTCCTCAGTAGGTGCGACGGTGGCCGGCGCCGGACTGGGGGCCTACACCGCAGCCAGCCGCTACCTGGAAGCTGTTCCGGCCCAGACGATGTCACCGGAGAGCACACCGTGGGTCACGATCAGCCTGGATCGTCTCAGAACCGGGACGGCACAGGAGGCCGAAAGCGCCGCCGAGGTATCCATGCGATACGCGATATCACCAGCCGCGGCCGCACAGGCCGTGTGGACGATCGTGGAGACACATCTGGCGGGCCGGCGGCTGGCACCACCCCCGGCGGTTGTGAGCGTCTCACCGGGAAATCTGGAGCAGCGCTCGCGTGCACGTCCCGAGCGCACACCACGACTCACCACCACCGCAGCATCACCTGCTGCGCTCGGGGCGACCGAACGCGTTGTGGCGCGCATCTTCTCCGATAGCCTCGGGGTTGCGGCACAGCACCCCGACGACGACTTCTTCGCGCTCGGCGGCCATTCACTGCTGGCCACGCGAGTGCTGCGCGACCTCGAGCCGATCGTGGTCACCCCGCTACGACTCCGAGACCTGTTGCGCGCCTCCACGGTCGCAGGGGTGGCCGCCCTCATCGACTCCTCCGGCGGACTCCGCTCCGACGCCATCGGCGATGACGTGAGGGAGAACCGACCCGACCCTGGATCGGGTGGACCGTCACCGTCACAAGGCTTTCCCCTGACGTGGGTCCAGCACGCCTACCGCGTCGGCCGCACGCGAGCTCGCGCCGACGGGGGCCAGGTGGGCTGCCATTTCTACGTCGAGCACCTGTACTCGTCAGATGCTGCAGAGCCCTTCGACATCGTTCATTACGAGGCCGCCTGGAATGCGGTCATCGGCGTGCACCCGATGCTGCGTGCGGTGGTGGGGCCAGATGGCACCAATCGCGTCCTGACCGCTGTTCCGCGCTACCGCCTCCCGTTCCGGGACGTCCACACCGAGCCGATCGCCGACCAGGACGCCGCCCTCACCGCTTTCCGCGCGCGGCTGTCCACCCGGGTTGCCGATCCGGCGGTGTGGCCGTTGGTGGTCCCAGAGGTGCTGCGCTGCGCCGACGGCTGGCACATCGGGATCTCGGTGGACGTCATGGTTTGCGACAGCGCCAGTTACCTGATCGTCGACGCCGCGGTTCGTTCCGCCTACACCCAACTGCAGTCCGGCCTCGGTCGCATAGAACTGGCCTCACCGGCATCGGACTTCGCTCAGTGCGTGGCGGCTCTGTCCGCCCGCGAGGCCACCGAGGCCTACCGGCGGGATCGAGCATATTGGCAGGCGCGACTGGACACCCTGCCCGCCGCCCCCGCCCTACCCCGCACCACGCAACCACCACACGCCGATCCGGCCGGGCGGTTCCACCGGCTCGCCGCGCGTGTCAGTGCCCAGGACTGGTCGGCGATCATGCAGCGCTGCGCGCGCGAGAACGTCACGCCGACAGCGGCGTTGCTGTGGTGCTACGGGATGACGCTGGCCCGCTGGAGCGGTGACGAGCATTTCACCGTGACCCTGACCGTCTTCGATCGGCCCACCGACATCGCCGACGCCGACGCGGTGGTCGGCGAGTTCTCCTCCCTCGTCCTGCACGAGATCGATCTGCGCACAGACGAACAGAAGAACCCGCGCATCGGGATGCGTTCGGTGACCGAGCAGCTCTTCGACGATCTCGATCACCGCAGCTATCCCGGCCCCGCCGTGCTCGCCGACCGTGCCCGACGGACCGGGGTCGACGGCTCCATCCCGGTGGTGTTCACCGGGATGCTGGGTCTGCACAAGATTGCAGATCTGGCTCACGACGGTGAGCACGACTCGGAGTGGTTGGGCCCCATCGTCGCCGGGATCAGTCAGACCCCACAGGTGTGGCTCGATCACCAGGCGTACGAGCATCGTGGCGAGCTGGTGCTGCAATGGGATGTCGACACCGACCATCTCGACCCTGCGGTCGCCGCCGAGCACTTCGCCGGCTACCGCGACGCCATCGAGGCACTCGTCGCCGGAGAACCGCCGCACTCACCGGACAACGGTGAGGTGGTGGTGACGGCGGTGCAGCAGATCTGGGCCGAGCTGCTCGACCGCCGGATCGCCGACATTCCCACCACCGAGACCTTTCTGACCCTGGGCGGGGACTCATTGCTGGCGGTTCGGATGGCCTCAGCGATCCGGGAACGCCTCGGCGTGATCCTGCGGATGACCGATGTGCGAACCGACACCACTGTCGAACAGCTGGCTGCCCTGGTGTCGCAGCGGGCGTCGGGGAGCCTTCGCTCCCCTGCGCTCACCCTGACACCGCGTCCGGATCCGACTGCGCCCATTCCCCTCCCACCGCTGGCCCAGGCATACTTCGTCGGCAACCACCCCGGATGGGAGCTGTCCTACCCCACCGTTCACCATCTCACCGACGTCGGCCTCTCCGACGTCGACAGCGACATCATCGCCGACGAGCTCGAAGACGCCCTCGATCGACTGGTGGCTCACCAGGCCGGCCTGCGCATGGCGATCACCGACGACGGCTACGGGGTCATCCGTGATCTCGATGACGCCGATGCCCGGGTGGAGCTCCACGTGCTCGATCTGCGTGCTCTCTCACCCGAGCGACAACGCCTGGTGTGCAAAGAGACTCGTGACGACGCGGCCCGCTGTGGACCCAACCCACGCACCGGCCCTGGAGTCATCGTGCGCCTGATCCTTCTCGGCGAGGGCAGGGCCCGCCTGCTGTGCGCGTTCAGCCTGCTGGTGGTCGACGGTTGGTCGGCCGCGCTGTTCGAACGAGAACTGCTGAGCATGCTGGCCGATCCCAACGCCATCCTCGCGCCACTGTCCGTCGACGCCGCCGACTACGCGGTCGCCCTCAACGCAGTGCGCAGCACCGAGGCCTGGCGCGCAGATCAACTGTGGTGGCGGGCTCGGGTACCCGGTCTTCCGCGCCCGCCCTCGATCCCCCTGCACCCCTTGACTGTCGACGCAGCTCCGGCCGTGATGTCGGGTACCCATCGCACCGTGGCCGGTGAGGTCACCGCCGCCATCGCCACGGAATGCGGAGCTCACGGCGTGAGTCTGTCCAGTGCTGCGTTGACCGCCTATGCCATCGCCCTGGCCGAGGCGGCGGGCCACCGCCGGTTCCTGCTGACCACCCTGCAATCACACCGCCAGCCGCTGCACGCCGATGTCCCACGCATCATCGGCGCCTTTTCCTCCACCACCGTCCTCGACATCGACCTTCCCGCAGCGTCATCGGTCACCGAGGCCTGCCGGGCGGTGCACTCCGAGCTCGCCCAGGCCACCGCACATGACCTCTACGGGGGTGTGGAAGTGCTACGCGACCTGCGCGCACATCGGCGTGCTCACGACGACACCGAGCATCCCGTGTTGTCACCCTTCGTGTTCCAGTCCACCCTCGGGCTGTCTGGCGCATTGGGCCAACGACCCACCGATGCCGGGCCTTTGGGCCGCATCGACCCTGACGACATCGCTCACCACATTCGCACCCCACAGGTGGTGTGCGAGCTCCGGACGTTCGACGGTCCACGTGGCGAGTTGGTGCTCGACCTGGCCTACGTCAGCGAACAACTCGACGATGCCACCGCCGTCACCGTGGTGGAGCGAGTCGAGTCGCTGATGCGCATGCTCGCCAACCCCGAAGGCTGGCAGCAGCAGCTGTCGTCACCGCCGACGCGGACCTCACCCGCTCGCCCCGACCCGATGCCGCTCGTCGCCCCGCCCGCGCCAGAAAATGCCGCGTCCTCGGCCCTGGTGCGCTGGGTGAGCGACCATTTCGCCGGGCAGGTGACCGACGCCGGGACCGGTGAGATCGGCCCCGACACCGACCTCTTCACCGCCGGCGTGGACTCCCTGTCGTTGATCAGACACCTCGGGGTGCTGATCCGAACGGCGCACTGCCCCTGTGCGGTTGCCGACATCGTCGCCGGCCCCACTCCCCGCGCGATCGCAGGCGCGATGGCCGCTCGAGCCGTGTTGGTCCCGTTTGCCGACCCTCCCGACGCAGACGCGACCGTGGTGCTCGTACACCCCTCCGGAGGCGACGTGTCGCTCTATCGCGACCTCGCCACCGCTCTGGGTTCCCGGCTCTGCGTTCTCGGATTGGCCGACAACGGTTTCCGTGACCCGGACCGACCAGACGACCGGCCGGCCCGCTATGCCGACGCGATCGCCGCCCTGGGTGCCACGCGCCCGGTCCTGCTGGGCGGCTGGTCGATGGGCGGCATCGTGGCCCATGACATCGCGCGCCGCCTGCACGAGCGCGGGGCTCAGGTGACCGGCGTAGTGATGATCGATGCCGAGTCGCCGGATCGGATCACCCTCACACCGACTCCAGATCTGGCGCGCACCTTGTATCTGCGTTCAGTCCAGGCCTTCGGCTCGTTGTGCGAACCCGACGCAGCCGCGGTGATCGCCACTCCGAGCGCGAACGACGCGCTGCGACCGCGGGCGGATCTGCTCGGGGAACATCTGCATTTCTTGGCCGGACACCACGCACAGCCACTGCCCTCCGACATACCGGCCGTGCTGATCCGGGCCACAGCGCCCGCGCCACAGAACGCCGGGCTGGGGATGGGAGTGGGCGACTGCACCGATCTCGACGATCACGGCTGGTCTGCCGTGACGCCCTCACTTGGGGTGATCGATGTTGCTGCCCATCATTATTCAATTCTGGATCCGACGCATCACGACGTGATCGTCGCCGCGATGGACCCCATGCTGTCGATGGTGCGCGATGCGATGTGACGACGTGTGGGTGGTCTCGGTGGCCGCGGAGCTGGGCCGGCTGGTGCCGGTGGCCGATGCCGTGGCTGCGGGACAGTACGACGCCGAGGTGGCACGCCGATCCGGGATGATCTCCTCGTCGATCGCCGACGGTCCGGGAATCGAGATGGTGACACGCTGTGGGGCCGCAGCGCTGGATGCGGCCCCCGAGGTGCCGCGGTCGCATGTCCATGCCTCGGGCCTGCCCCAGGGCCCGCCGATGTGGTCGGTGGCGCCATACCTGTGGGGCCGGTTACGTCCCGGTGACCGAACCGGTTTCGCCGGACTGTCGACCAGTGTGTCAGCGGCCTGCGCCGGATCGACGGTGGCCCTGGAGAACGCCATCAGGTCGGTTGCGGTCGGTACGGGGCCGGTGTTGGTGACCGCGGTCGACACCTTCGGCGACCCGGCAGACTACGGCCCGGGTTCCCCAGCCGCGTTGGACCGCTACCGATCTGATCACGGACTCATTCTCGGAGACGCCGCCGCGGCGGCCGTGATCGGTACCGGCGGCGGCCTGTTCCGGGTGGCTGCGGTGTCGGGTTACACCGTCCCCGCGCTGGAGGTCCTGCAGCGCGGCGACGACCGGCCTGACCCGCAGCTGTGGCCGCCGGCCGCGCCGATCTCGCAGCGCACCCGCACCGCATTCGCATCCGGGATGTTGACCGGCGAGCAGGCTCGTCAACTACAACACCGGGGAGTGCAGGGTGCGGTGTTCGCCGTCCTGCGTGACGCGCAGTGGGGCATCGACTCGGTGCGATGCTTCGCGCTGCCATTCGTGGCGCCGTCGGTCGTCTCCGTCGGTTATCTGCAGCCGCTGACCCTCACCCCGGACCGAACTCTCGCCGAACTCGGCTCCCGCACCGGGCATCTGGGTGCCGTGGACCACCTCGTCGCACTCGACCACCTGTGTCGCTCGCGCCTGATCCGACGCGGCGATCGAGTTGTGCTGCTGGGAGTGGGCAGTGGGTTCACCTTCGTGGCGATCGCCCTAGAGGCCACTGACCTCGCCGGTGAGCGCACCGGCAGGCGCAGACGCCGGACCGTACACACCATCACAGATGAGGATGTGACCTGAGCTCGTGGCCGAATCGACAGACACCACCATCCAAGGTCCGATACCGCAGGACACCACCGCGATGCGACGCCTACTCGACACCATCACCACGGCCGTCGGGTCGTCCGATCACCCGAACCCGAGCAACCTCGGCCGGACACCCCCTTCGCCAGCCGACCTCGCCGAGCTCACCCTGGGTGAGCTCGGGCTGGATTCGATGGCCGCGCTGCGCCTTCGTGCCCTGCTGATCGAGACGTTCGGGGTCGAACCGGCCCTGACCGATCTGCTCGGACACCTCACCCTCCGAGAGGTGGCCGACACGCTGGCCTCGAGTCCCCGGCCATCTGCACCGATCAGGCCCGAGAACCGGGGCAGCGGGGACTGCCCGGCGGCACCTGTTCCGACGCTGACACCGGTGCAGCAGGCGTACTGGGCGGGGCGCCAGGACGGGATGGGCGACGGCGGGCTAGCGTCGTGGTGGTACATGGAATACCGACGAACTGCCCCCGGTGACCCACTCGCCGAAATCGAGCGCCTGCGCCGCGCCTTCGCCGTGGTGGTGGGCCGCCATCCGATGTTGCGACTCACCATCACTCGGGACGGTCAGCCCCGCATCAGCGATTCGATGCCCGTGGCCGTCGAGGTGATCGACCTTCGCACCCAGCCACCGGCAGAGGTGGGCGCCACCACCACGCGCACCCGAGAGGAGTGGTCGCATCGTCGATGCTGCACCGAGACCGGGCCCCTGTTCGACCTCCGGGCGGTGGTGGAGTCGACCGACACCATCCGTTTCTGCGTCGGATTCGACGTCCTGGCAATTGATTTCACCAGCTGGCAGTTGATTCATCGGGACTGGGAGAAGGCCTACCGCCAACCCACCGCGGCGTGGCCGGCCTCCCAGCTCAGCTTCTTCGACGCGGTGGCCCGCGCCCATGAACCACACCGACGTATCCGCGCCCAGCGCTACTGGTCGCGGCGAGTACCCACTCTGCCTGGCACCCCGCGACCCGCGGCGATCGCCGCGCCACCGACGACCACCACTCGGCGACGCTTCGCACGGGTCCAGCACCGTCTCGATGCAGCAACATGGTCGGCACTCATCGGTCAGGCACGCGCACACGGAGTCTCACGCACCGCACTGATCGCGGCCGCCTTCGGACTACTCCTCGATCGCTGGGGTGCACGAGAAAGGTTCTGTCTCAACGTCACCCTCCTCGACCGCCCGCTCGATCTCGACGGGGCGGACGAACTGGTCGGCGACTTCACCACCACGGCCCTGCTGGCCATGCCCGAGCAACCCACCGGCAGGACTTTCGCCGAGATCGCCACACTGGTGAACCACGAGTTGTGGGAGGCGATCGATCACCGAGAGTACTGCGGCGTGGAGGTGGCCCGTGATTGCGCTGTGGCACAGGGTGATCCGCTGAGCCCAACGCACACTGTGGTGCTCACGTCTGGAATCGGTCTCGGACGCGACGGCAGCGCAGACGGCACGCGATGCCTCGGACCGGACAGCGATCGATCACCCGGCCCGGTCGGCGGTTGGCTGGGTGAGGAGATCTACGGTGTGTCGCAGACTCCGCAGGTCCACCTCGACCATCTGGTGTGGGAGGAGTCCGGCGAGCTCCGGCTGATCTTCGACCACGCCGTCGATCACTTCGACACCGCAGCGGTGACGGCGATGATGCAGGCCTACCGCAGGCTCCTGGTCCGCCTGGCCACAGATCCGCGAACCTGGGATGACGCCACAGTGGGTTGGGACCCATGTTTCGCCACCCCCCAGACACTGCCCCACCCTCTACCCGCCATCCTCGATGACAGCGATGGGTTGCTCGACGGCCCGGTACGCCGCGCGGCCCAGGTGCACGCCGACAGGACGGCCCTGATCACTCCTGCCGGTCGCCGCAGCCACCGACAACTCGCCGAGCTCGCCGCCGGCGCGGCCTGTCAGCTGCGGTACCACGGTGTACATCCTGGTGATCTCGTCGGGGTCGCCCTCACGAAGTCGATCGAACAGATCATCGCGGTGCGAGCGATCCTGGCCATCGGCGCCGCCTACGTCCCCATCGACCCGGCATGGCCGGCCGAACGAATCTCGCGCGTGTGTCACCGCGCCGACATCACCCACATGGTCATCGACGACCTGGGCACTGACGGCTCATCGGTGCCGGACGCCGTGACCGCAATCCCCGCAAGCGAACTCGCCGACGTCGGTGCCTCTGCCCGCCCAGACATCGACTCGCCGGCAGCCGACCCCACCGAACTTGCCTACGTCATCTTCACCTCGGGCTCAACCGGCGAACCCAAAGGTGTAGCCATCGAGCATCGGCAGGCCCGGGTCACCCTCGATGACGTGGTGACGCGATTCGGGATCCGTCCGCAGGATCGGGTGCTCGGTTTGGCCGCGTTGACCTTCGACCTCTCTGTGTTCGACGTGTTCGGCCTCCCAGGATCAGGCGGCGCCCTCGTCCTGCCCGATCCCGACCGTGCCCGCGACCCTCAACATTGGTTGGACCTGATCGCCACTGAGCAGGTCACGGTCTGGAACACCGCGCCTGCGGTACTGGAGATGCTGATGGAGTACTGCACTCTGGTCCCCGGTGCGGCTCGGCTGTTGCGGTCTCTGCGGTTGGTGATGCTGTCGGGGGACTGGATCCCGGTCACCCTGCCCGATCGGATACGAGCAGTGTTGCCCCACATCGAGTTCCACAGCCTCGGCGGGGCCACCGAGGCGGCCATCTGGTCGATCTCACACCGGGTGGACCGGGTGGACCCGGATGCGCCGAGTATCCCCTACGGCCGCGCGCTGTCACGGCAGCGGTTCTTTGTTCTCGACGATGCACAGGCACCCTGTGCCATGGGCGAGACCGGTGAACTGTTCATCGGGGGCGACGGAGTGGCGCGCGGCTACGTGGGTGCCCCAGACCTGACCGCGCAGCGGTTCGCCATGCACCCCGCCATCGGTCAACGCCTGTACCGCACTGGGGATCTCGGCCAGTGGTGCACCGATGGCACCATTCGCTTCCTCGGTCGTAACGACCGACAGGTCAAGATCCGCGGACATCGGATCGAGCTGGACGAGATCGAAAGCGTTCTCACCCGACACCCCGCCGTCCGGCGCGCCATCGTCGCTGTCACCGGTGCCACGTCATCACAGTCGATCGTTGCCTACTGCTGCCCCACCACGCCGGTCTCGGCCGCCGAGCTCCGAGCCCACATCGCCGCGCACGTCCCAGAATACATGGTGCCCAGCATGATTCGCCGCGTCGCGAACATCCCGCTGACCGCCAACGGAAAGGTGGACCTGACGGCGTTGGCCAACGCGCCGGAGTGGGAGAGCCTGGTCACCGACATCGCCGAACAACCCGACGTCGCATCGGATCACCCAGCTGCGCAGCTGTGCAGCGAGATCGGCTTTGGCAACATCGTGATCGGCGGCGACACCCTCGTCACACAAGGGTTGTCGTCGGTGGACCTGGTGCGACTGGCCAACCGGATCGAGGACACGACCGGGATTCGGCCATCGCTGAGCCAGCTGGCGACCGGATGGGAATGGCTCGACTCGGTCAAGGACACCGACTCCGTCACCACAAGCTTTGCGCACCATCCGATTCCATCGGAAGAGCCGACCACCCCACCCCTCGTGTATGCGGCGACGATGGTCGGGGTGCGGCTGCCCGAAGCCGTGCCCGCCATGCACGCCTCAGCGTTTCTTCGGTCCGCCGCAGCGTGGATCGACGCCAACGTGACCCCCCATTCCCGGCTGCGACTGTGCCCCGACCCAGACACCCTGGTGGTCATCGATCATCCGGTGGGCGGCACCGCTTCCCCATCGGTGGCCACCGCCGCCGCATCGGACGGCTCCCCCTGCGCGGTGCCGGCAGTCGGTGCATCGACTGAACGCCAGACCGACACCTTTGCGCTCACCGAGATGCAGCTCGCCTATCTCGTCGGTCGCGCCGACCGCGAATGGGGGCCTCCGGTGGCCCCGCACTACTACACCGAGATCGAGGTGGACGGCCCGGATCTGGACCTCGACCGGTTGGCCGCAGCGTTCACGACGGTGCAGCGACATCACCCGATGTTGCGAGCCCGAGCCACCGCCGACGCACGCCAGCGCATCGACGCCGAGCCGCGGGCCCACCTGGTGGTGGCCACCGATCCCGGAGCAGCCCAGTCGTTGCGCCGCAGCATGTCTCACCGAGTGGCCAACCCGATGACTGATCCCCTGATCACATTGGCCGCCAGCATCGACGGTGATCGCGCACGCGTCCACGTCAGTCTGGATCTGCTGTTCTGCGACGCGCACAGTGCCGTGATCATCGCTCGCGACCTCGCTACCGCCTACGCCGGGCAGCCACTTCAGGCGCCGCAGCGACACTTCAGGGAATGGATCGGCGACATCGCGCTCGCCGCTGATACCCGATCGCGGCGCCAGAACCTGGCCTTCTGGCGCGACAGCATCGACTCGCTGCGTCCAGGGCCGCGACTTGCGATCGGCACCCGACGTGCTCGCACACCGGAGGTGACTCGGCGCCGGTGGTGCAGTACCCCGCAGCAGCTGCAGTCGATGACCGCGGCGGCGCGTACCGCAGGCGTGTCGTTGGACGCACTGGTGCTGGCGTGCCTCGGTGCCGCCACAGCCGAGTTCGGGGCCGACGGAAACACCCTCGTGGTCACCATGTTCGGCCGCCCGGAGGCCCACGCCGGCGTGGTGGGCGACTACACACAGACCATGCTGATCGAACCCCGGCCCGATCGATCCGCGACGGAGGCCGAGTACCTGAGGGCGGTGGCCGGTGATCTCTTGGCCGGCTGCGATCACAGCACGGGCGCTGCCGGGGTACACGCAAACGAGGTGATGCGGATGGCCCGCGACAGGTTCCCGGCGACAGCCGAAACTCGCTTCCCGGTGGTCTACTCCAGTGGGATCGGCACCACCGACGAGGTGGACGCATCGATGCTGCTCGAGGGGTTCGCCGGCGGCCGCACCGTGCACGCGATCAGCCAGACGCCACAGGTCCTGCTCGACACCCAAGCGTTCGTTGCCGCGGGCACCCTGCGCCTCAACGTGGACGCGCGCAGCGATCTGCTGGATTCAGCAGTGCTGAACCGGCTGTGGAACACGCTGATTCAGCATATCGAGCGGTATGCCGGAGATGCTGGTTCGGTGCCGGAGGACTCGGCGGAGATGGTTGATCGTGCCGCTGCACCAACCACCCCGACCACCAGCGTGCATCGCCGGCGTGCGGCCATCGTCGACCTGCTCGCCCGGCGCCATCCGACTGTCACACCACCGGTGAGTGCACACCACACCTTCTTCGAGGTGGGCGAAACGTCACTGTCGCTGGTCGAGATGCTCGCGGAACTGAGCGAGGTGACTGGATCTGACGTCGGCGTGCTCGACCTGTTCGCCTTTCCCACCGCAGATGCCCTCGCCGCAGAGCTCGATCGACGTAACCCAGCCCACGGCGCCGTCGACCACGCGGCCGCCCAACCGCAACTGTCGGCTCACTCGCCGGCGAGTACGCCACCGACGCTGGACGATCCGATCGCCGCGGCCCGGAGCCGGGGCGCTCGCCGCCGTGCGCTCATCGAAGAGCGCCCGTGAACTGCGGAAAGTCCGGGAGCTAGGAACGTGCGGCGACGATCGCGGCTGCGAGGTCGGTCCCTGAACGCCAGGCGCTCTCGACTCGCGGAGCCCCCTGCGGGCACCATTGATCCCCGGCCAGACCGATCAGACGACCCTCGGCCATGCTCAGGTGATGTGACGACTCATGCTGTGCAACGGGTTTGGCGAACGTCCACCGGTGCACGTGGGTCCAGTCGGGCGTGTCGATGTCGAACAGCTCCGAGACCGCCGAGGTGACCGTGGGGGCCACGTCGTCGGGCGCGGCGAGGTGCGCTGCGGCCAGCTCACCGGTGGTGTGGGCCACCAGCACCGGGGCGCCGTCACCGCGACGCGCGCCATCGTGGGCCACGAACGACAGGTGCGGGTGACCGTTGACGAACGCGGCGTCGGTGAACGGCAGACCGCCGAGATCGCGGTACCCGCAGGCGACTGCGATCACCGGCTGGTAGTCGACGGCGTCGGGCACCGCCAGCAGACGAGCGGCCTGCGGGTCGGGCATGGCCACAACCACGTCACCTGAGGGCAGGGTGTCGCAGGTGCTGCTGGTCACCTCGATGTCGCTCAGCAGTTCGCGGACCAGCGACCGCAACCCGGCCGGGGTGCCCCACCGCGTGGGGCCGCTCGATGTCCGCGGCGGCTCACCGGCGTCGAAGACCGCGAAGGTGTCGGTCCACCGATGCACCAGACCAGCTTTGTCCCACCGCGCCACCAACTCGGCGAATCCTTTGTCGCGCACGGTGAAATAGCCGGCACCGAGATCTACCCGACGATCATGCAGGGCGGGCGACGACATCCGGCCACCGGGCACCCGACCGCGATCGAGAACGCGCACCTCCACCCCGGCAGCGCGCAGCGCCACAGCGCACGCGGCGCCGGCCATCCCGGCCCCCACGATCGTCACGCCACGCTCAGTTCTCATCTGACCACCGTACGTCGACGGGCACTACTTGACCGCGATGCGTTCGAGGACGGGTGTGAGATCTGTTCCAGCGGGCAGGGTTCCGTACGCACCACCCCAATCACGACCCAACCGCGTGGCTGCGAACGCCTCGGCCACCGCCGGATGGCCGTGACGCAGCAGCAACGCCCCCTGCAGCCCGATGCACAGCGACTCGGCCAACCGGCGCGCACCGACGAGCAGATCCTCGGGCCGCGACAACTGCGCTTTGATGGCGGCCAGATGCTGGTCGTAGCGCTGATCCATCCCCGCGGCGGCATCCAACTCGTCGAAGACCGCCTCCACCGACTTCGGCGCGGTGGCCATGGCGCGCAACATGTCCAGGGCGCTGACGTTGCCGCTGCCCTCCCAGATGCCGTACAGCGGCGACTCCCGGAACATCCGGGGCAGCCCGGAGTCCTCCACATACCCGTTTCCGCCCAGACATTCCATCGCCTCGGCGACGAAGCCCGGCGACCGTTTGCACAGCCAGTACTTGGTGGCCGGCAGCCCGATCCGACGGATCAGCCCCTCGCGTTCGTCTCCGCGTTCGGCGGCGTCGGTTGCACCGGCCATCCGCATGGCCACCGCGGTGGCCGCCTCCGCTTCGACGGCCATGTCGGCCAGCACATTGCGCATCAGCGGCTGGTCGATCAGCGTGGAACCGAAAACACTGCGATGACGGGCATGATGCACGGCCTGGGTGAGTGAGGTGTGCATCAGCGCGGCGCCGGCCACCGCACAGTCGAGCCGGGTGAGGTTGACCATCTCGATGATGGTGCGCACCCCACGACCCTCCTCCCCGACCAACCACGCGGTGGCGCCGTCGTATTCGACCTCGGATGAGGCATTGGCGTTGTTGCCCAACTTGTCCTTCAGGCGCTGCAACCGCATCCGGTTACGGGTGCCATCAGGCAGCACCCGAGGTAGGAAGAAACACGACAGGCCGCCGGGGGCCTGGGCCAACACCAAGAACACGTCGCTCATCGGAGCCGAGGTGAACCACTTGTGCCCGGTGATCGTGTAGCTGCCGTCGGAATTCGGTTGCGCCGTGGTGGCATTGGCGCGCACATCCGATCCACCCTGCTTCTCGGTCATCGACATACCCGCGATCAGGCCTGCTTTCTCGGTGGGCACGGCGAGGACGGGATCGTAGGCGCGCGAGGTCAGCAACGGCTCGTAGAGCGCCGACAACTCGGCGTTGTGCCGCAACGACGGGATGACCGCATACGTCATCGAGATGGGGCAGACATGTCCCGCCTCGACGTTCCACACCGACACCTTGGCCGCTCGCACCACGTGCGCCCCGGATCGCGGGTCGGTCCACGGTCCGCTGTGCAGGCCATGTTCGGTGGCCACCGTCATCAGCCGGTGGTACGCCGGGTCGTACTCCACCTCGTCGATACGGTGGCCGTAGCGGTCGTGGGTGCGCAACACAGGTCGGTTGCGGTCGGCCAGGGTGCCCCACCGCTGGGCTTCCTCGGTTGCGGCAACTGCACCGAGCGCATGGACCTCCTCGACGCCCCACTGCCCGCCCTCCCGAGCCAGCGCCTCGAGCAACGCGGGATTGTCGGCCGGGTTGTGGCCGATCAGCGGCGGAACCTGGTTGAACACGGCGTGGGTGTCGGGCATGGCTCCCATACTGGCACCGTCGCGACCCGGGGCAGGCCCGTTTTAGGCTGGCGCCATGCAGACCGTGTTGTTCCTTGCCCACGAACCGTCGGTGGAACGTGGGCGCGACGAGGCGGGCACCCTCGCCGATGCCGCCGCCGACCTCGGGTACGACGTCGCCATCGGGTTGGTGGGTTCCGACGCCCTCCTTCCCGATCCGAGCTCTGTCGATGCGGTGGTGGTGTTGGGATCGCTGGAATCGGCCTACGACGACACCCTGCGGTGGCTTGGCACCGAGATCGACTATTTACGAACAACTCTCGCTGCCGGGACACCAACGCTCGGGGTGTGCTTCGGCGGGCAGCTGCTCAGCCGGATCCTCGGGGGCGTAGTGGCACGCTCACCCCGTCCAGAGGTCGGGTTCGTCTCGATCGACGCCGAGCAGCCTGGCGTGATCGAGTCGGGTCCGTGGATGCAATGGCATTTCGACCACTTCACCCTTCCGCCCGGCGCACGACGGTTGGCCTACAACACCGCCGGCGAGCAAGCCTTCGCGCTCGGCCGCGCGGTGGGTCTGCAGTTTCACCCCGAGATCTCCACCGCCGCCTTCGCCAACTGGCGGCTCAGCGCCACCGTCTAGTCCGAGGCCGCGGTGCACGCGCAGTTCGGGGTGCATCCTGACGAGTTGGCCGCACGGATCGAGGCTGACGCCGACGATCTGGCGGCCCGTAGCGCGCGATTGTTCGCAACCTTCCTGGAGATCACCCACCGGTCCGCCGGGTGAATCCGACGACGTGCTGAGGAGCCGGGGCTCTCAAGTGGGTTTCCTGAGTCAGGGATCGGTGAGTTCGTAACGCACACCCAACAATCGGACCGGGCGACCCTCGGTGCCCGGGTCGGTGGCGAACCGGTCGAGCAACGCGTGCAACGGCGGTTCGATGTCGTCGAACTCGAGTGTCGGGGCCGGAAGCTTCTTGGATTTGGTCCGCGTGTAGAAGGTGGAGGTGCGCAGGGTGACCGCCACCCGGAACACCTCGCGACCCCCATCCCGGATCTGTCGGTGCAGCGCGGCAGCCATCTCACCGAGCCGGGCGTGCAACTCGTCGGAGTCGGTGACGTCGGCGCTGAAGGTCTCAGCCTTCGAATGCGATTTGGGCACATACGGTTCGGCGGTGATCAAGGCGTCGCCACCGCCACGGGCCAACACGTTGAGCCAGTTGCCCTGGTGCGGACCGAACATCGCGATCAGCTCTGCGCGGTCGGTGTCGGCCAGTTCAGCGACGGTGGTGATGCCGGCATCGGCAAGTCGCGCCGAGGTTTTCGCGCCCACACTCCACAGGTCACGGGTGGGTCGCTGGCCCATCACCGGCATCCAGTTGTCGGCGTCGAGGACGAAGATTCGGGGTCCGTCGCCGGTGCGTTGCGCCTTCGCCTCGTTGGTGGCCATCTTGGCCCGCTGCTTGTTGTCGCTGAGCCCCACCGCGCATCGCAGTCGCGTCACCTGCGCCACCCGCTCGATGACCTCGGCGGCGAAGGCGTGCACGTCCGACGGTGGGTCGAGAATCCCGATGAACGCCTCGTCGAAACCCCACACCTCCACGGGGTGTCCGAAGCTGCGCAGGGTATCCATCACCTGGGCCGAGGCAACCGCATAGGTGTCGAGGTCAACGGGTAGGAACGTTGCCTCCGGTGCCTTGCGGTGCGCGGCACGCAACGGCATCCCGGCGCGCACCCCGAGATCGCGTGCCTCATACGATGCGCAGGTCACCACGGTGCGCGGCTGGGTCGGATCGCCGGTACCGCCGACGATCACCGGCCTGCCCTGCAACTGCGGCGTGCGCAGGCGCTCCACCGCCACCTGGAACTGGTCGAGGTCGACGTGGGCGATCAGACGACACGGCAGACTGTCGGTCATGGCAACCATCCAATCCGATGTCGTGGGGTATCTGCGCAGCCGCAACGTGGACGCGCTCGTCGGGACGATCGTCAGCCCGGCGGGGGTGACGCAGGCAAAAGTGGTCGACATCAACCGGGTTCCCGAATTCGCCCGCGACGGCCTGTCCGCGGGACCAGCCTGGCACACCACCGCCGCCGACGGGATCGGAACGGCATCGGCCCCGACCAGTGGAGCGTTCTCGGTGGTGGGCGATCACCACATCCGGATCGACCTCGACGGCCTACGGGTACTCGAGGACGGTCTGGCCTGGGCGCCTGCGGGTTTCCACAATCATGACGGTGAGCCGGTGGCCGCGTGCGCGCGTGGGACCCTCGATCGGGTCACCACTGCGCTGGCCGAGTCGGGTTTCACTGCCGTGGTCGGACACGAGTTGGAGTTCCTCGTCCTCGACGCCGACGCCGAACCGGTGCCGTCACCGGCGTGGGCGCAGTACGGGGTGGCCGGGGTGCTGGATCACGAACGCTTTGTGCGCGACCTGATCACCGCTGCCCGGGCCGCCGAGGTCGACATCGAGGCCGTGCACCCGTCGTATGGGGCCGGCCAGTTCGAGGTGTCGTTGGCGCCACTGTCTCCGGTCGCCGCGGCCGATCAGCTCGTCGCAGCACGACTGGTCGTGGGACGCGTGGCGCGAAACCACGGCCGCCGAGTCAGCATGTCACCCACCCCATTCGCCGGTGGCGTGGGAATCGCTGCGCACCAAAATCTCTCGATCAAGGGCCGCCACGGGCCGCTGTTCTCCGGGGGTGGCTCGACCGCGGGTCTCACCGAGTTGGGGACCGCCGCGCTGGCCGGGATCGTGGGCGGACTCGCGGATCTCCAGGGCGTGTTCGCCGGCTCGATCGTGTCCGGGCTACGGCTGTCCCCGGAGCTGCGCGCCAGCGTCTTCACCTGCTGGGGCAGGGAAAACCGCAGTGCTGCAGTACGTTTCATCCCAAAACAGGACACGCACGGCCACGGGGCCCGGGTGGAGATCCGGGTGATCGACCCGTCGGCCAACCCGTATCTGGCCACCGCCGCGCTGCTCGGATTGGCTGTGGACGGGATCAGTCGCGGGGCCACTCTGCCCCCAGAGACCGCCGTCGATCCGCAGGTGCTGTCAGACGCCCAGCGGCACAGTGCGAAAATCCACCGACTGTCCACCGACCAGTCGACCGTCATCGATGCCCTGGAACACGCGCCGCTGGCGCGATCGGTCCTGGGCGATGATGTGGTCGACGCGGTGGTCGCGGTGCGCCGCTACGAAACCCGCCACTACGGGGAGATGGACACCGACGACCTGACCGAGCGCTTCCGGATGGCCTGGAGCGTGTAGCTCTCACGCACCCCGAGCCGCGTTGGCCGCGCCGATGAACTCCATCTGTTCGCGGGTGGGTCCGGCGAACATCGACTGCGCGGTGTCGGCGTTGTCATCAGCGATCCGTTGCAGACCGGCCGCGATCTGCTGATTGCCACCGTGCGCGGCGGCCAGCAGGCCCATCCATTCGGTGGCCAGCACCTGCGCACGGTCGCCGGTCGGCGGTTCGCCGTCGTCGATGGCCTGTTGCACCTCGGCCATCAGCGTGGGCCACCGGTTCTCCACCGCGGCAATCGCCGCATCGCCCAGTTCGGCTCGGCGCGCTGCGAATTCGGCCAGCACCTCGGGCTCGAAATACGATGCGATCTTGTCGTCCATGGTCACTACCTCTCGTACGATGTCGAGGAGGTCCGGGTCGAGAAGGTTGGGGTCGAGAACCCCTGCGCCCGAATCACGTTCGATCCTGGTCCGCACCGCCGTCAGACGACGTGCCACCGCTTGCAGCGCCGTGATCTGTTGATCGATCCGGTGTGCGTGGTCGGCCAACGCTTTGTCTATCGGTGCGCGCCGGTCCAGGACTGCGGCGATGTCGTCGAGAGCGAAGCCGCACGACCGCAGGGCCACAATCTGATACAGACGTTCCACGTCGCCGCCGGTGTAGCCTCGATATCCGGCTGCGGTGCGGTGCGTGGGTGTCAACAACCCGATTGCATCCCAATGGTGCAGCGTGCGCACGGTCAGACCTGCCATCTGCGCAAGCTGTCCGATTCGATAGGACATCATCGTGCGCTTCCTGCCCGTCGTCTCCTCACCGTCGCGGTTGCGGCGGTACACCTCACGCTAAAGCCTGACGCGACGTGAGGGTCAAGTCCCGTTTCTGATCGGGCTACGGTTGTGCGATACCGGCGCGAAAGGACACTGAACTGTGGGCGATGAACGCGAGATCCTCACCTGGTCGTTGTACGGTACGGCCTGCCGCGAATTGGCTCGAGCGGTGGCCGACAGCGGCTTTCGACCCGACGTGGTGCTGGGTATCGCGCGCGGTGGGCTGATCCCGGCGGGCTCGCTTGCGTATGCGTTGGACTGCAAGAACCTGTTGTCGATCAACGTCGAGTTCTACACCGGTGTGGGCGAGACGCTGGCCGAACCGGTGATGCTGCCGTCACTGCTGGATGCCGGCGAGTTGAATGCGGCGAAAGTGCTTGTGGTGGACGACGTTGCCGACACCGGTAGGACGCTGGAACTGATCGACGGGTTTTGTCGCGAGCAGGGTCAGGTCGCGCAGGTCCGCCACGCGGTGCTCTACCGCAAGTCGCAGTCGATCATCGATCCGACCTATGTCTGGCGACACACCGACCTCTGGATCAATTTTCCCTGGTCGGCGGAGCCGCCGTTGGTGTGACGGTCGGCGGAGCCGCCGTTGGTGTGACCGTTTCGTGGGGCCGGTCGAGGCGCAGCACAAAGTGCAGTGGGTTGTCGATCGGGTTGTCGGGCGCCAGCTCGGTGTCGGCGATGATGCGAAAACCCGCGTTCTGTAGGGCTCGCCACGACCGGCGATTGGCCGCGACCACGGGCACCAACAGGAAGTCTGCGTCGGCGACGGTGGCGAACAGGTCGGCGGCGGCGTGGGCGACGATGGCCGTTCCCAGTCCCCGCCCGATGAGCTCAGGTTCGCCGATCAGGTAATCCATGCTGTAGGCCCCCGGCGGCATGGGGTCGATGACGGCCGCGAGTTCGATGGCGTACTCGGCGTAGTCGACGAGGCGGTATCGCAGGAGCAATCCGATTGCCTGGGAATCGCATTCGACGATAAGGGTCTCCCCTGGTTCGGTTCCATCGACCCCCGCCCCGAAGTCACGTTCCACCGCCTCGGGGGTGACGTCGTGGTTCCACCAGCGTCGCACCTCCGGCGTGGCCAGCCACCGAGACAGATCCGGGAAGTCGTCGCGGGTCAGCGGTCAGAATCGGATGTCCGGCGGATCACTGCTGACCATCTCGTCAGGCTACAAAGACTCGGGTGCGGTCGTGGCCGTTCGTGTGGGATGGTCCAGTTCGGTGTGCACGAACACAGTTCTGATCGCCATCACCGGCGCTCGTAGAGTTCTCGACCCTGTTCGACGCATTCATCCTGTCGACTGCACCGTGGCTGAGCCCATCCGCTTGGTCGGACAAGTTGTTGTGGGTCCACAGATACTTCGGTGCGGAGGAGGGCACCCCTACTCACAAGCGGCTGATCCTGTCGCACAACAGAACCTGAACCACCTGCGACTTCATCGTCAACGACCGGGTTCACAATGGCGTCAAAGACTTCACGCGCGAACACATCCCCTCCGGACAGGGCGGGTTTCGATGTGGTCCGTCGTTCCCGGCGGACACGACGATCTCGGATCAGTAGCCCGTGACGCTCTCCGCAGCAGCCCTCGTCAGTGAAGGCCCGGCAGAACTGTGTCGGCGAGGTAGGAACGCAGCGCGGGCACATCGAGGGTGGCGGTCCGCCACACCCGTTGCGGCTCGAGATCGTCGTACTGGTGGGCGGCGAAGTTCCGCATACCCACGATCTCCCGCCACGGCTGGCCGTCGAACCGCGCAAGAACCCCGTCAGGGACTCGGTTGATCCCCTCGCCGATGCGAATGAGCCCCATCTCGGTGGCCCACTGACTGCGGGTGTCCTGCCGAAAGTACTCGAATCCGACGTCAGTGAGCTCGATCAGCCTGTCGCACACAGCGATCACACCATGCACTGCGTCGCGGGCCTTGGAGTTGTCGCTCACACAGCCACCGCTTCGTTCAGCAGCCGGTCGCGGATCTCACCGCGCAGGGAGTCCGACGCGATGACGTCGACCTTCACGCGTAACAGGTCGGTGAGCGCGAGGCGCATCCCGACCTCGTCGAGCAGAGTCGCTTCGTCGGTGAAGTCGACGAGGATGTCGACATCGGACCCCGGGCGATCGTCCCCCCGAGCGATGGAACCGACGATTCGGGGACGAGTACCGCGGAATCTCTCTACGGTGGCACGGATGTCATCACGATGGTGCTCGACCCGCGCGGACGGTCGGCCCGCCAGCGCAGCCGCAATTCGCGAGAGAACTTCCGGACTGGGGACTCTGCGCCCGTTCTCATAGGCCGACAGATTGGGTTGGGACACATTCGCGGCCCGGGCCAACTGCGACTGGCTCAACCCAGCCGCCAATCGTTCCGCGCGTACGTCCACACCACCAGTTTAGCCACGTGTTATCGAGTGCGATATACGTTCAGATCTGTATCGCCAGTCGTTTCGGCAACGTTGTCCGAGTCCTGCGCTTGTACGTACATGCGAGGGCGTCGACAACCTCTGCGGTGGTCAGGAGCGAGATGGGCCTACTTCGCCGATCCGGACGGCAACACCTGGAAAGTCCAGCAATTGCCGTGTCGAGCGCAGTCCTGACCCGCCTCGGACGGTGGGGGTCGCCTTGCACGGTGCATGCAGCGTGCGACACGCAGTAGACCGTGCGAACGGCCGGTCCGCGTGCGAACCCTGTGGTGCAGCACGCGCCGCGGTTACAGTTCTCGGGTGAGCAGCAGCGACTCCGACCGACGCCTGCATCGGCCACGCACGGTCCTCCGCGACGGCGAGACAGTCACCTTCCTCGAGTTGTTCTTCGATCTCGTCCTCGTGTTGGCCCTCACCCAGGCCACCGCGATCATGGCCGCCGATCCCACCTGGCAGGGCCTGGCCAAAGGGGTGCTCGTGCTCGGTGTCATGTGGTGGGCGTGGGTGGGATATGCGTGGTTGACCAGCGTCGTCGATCCCGAGGAGGGCATCAACCGGCTGGTCATCGCGGGTGCGATGGCAGCCCTGCTCATTGCCGCGATCGCTCTGCCCGAGGCCTTCGACGATCGAGCACTGCTGTTCGCCGGCGCGTACGCCGTGGTGCGGTACTGCCAACTCGGCCTGTTCTGGCTCGCCGCCTCGACAGACGATGCGGCAGCCCTGCGGCGTTCGGTGACCGGACTGTTCGTCAGCACCACCATCGCGGTAGCGATCATCATCGGGGCCGCCTTCGCCGACGGCCCGATCCAGGGCGCGCTCTGGCTGCTGGCGATCGGACTCGACCTGGCTGGTCCCTACGTGTTCGGCAGCGAGGGCTGGCGACTGTCCCCCAAGCACTTCGCCGAGCGGCACGGGCTGATCATCATCATCGCCCTCGGCGAATCGATCGTGGCCATCGGTATCGGCGCCGAGGCCCGACTCGGGTTTCGCGAGGTGGTGGCGGTGATCGTCGGGGTGGGGGTCGCCTTTGCCATGTGGTGGCTGTACTTCGACGTGGTCGAGAAGGTCGCCTCGCACCGCCTACAGAAGGCCACTCCGGGGGCCGAACAGAATCGCATCGCCCGCGACAGCTACTCCTACCTGCACCTGCCCATGGTGACCGGGATCGTGCTGGTCGCACTCGGCATGAAGAAGACCATCGGAGCTGCCGACGATCATCTCAAGCTGGTGGTGGCCGTGGCGATGTTCGGCGGCATGGCCATCTATCTGCTCGCCCACGTGGCCTTTCGGTGGCGCAACGTGCACAGATTGTCCACACAGCGGTTGGTCGCTGCGGTGATCTCCGTGGCCGCCATCCCCGTGGCGCTGGTGATCCCCGCCCTGGCTTCGCTGACGTTGCTCGCCGTGATCGCAGCGACGCTGGTGGTGTACGAGACAGCGCGGTTCCGCGACGCGCGAAACTCCATGCGCGCGCAGCTCGCACACTGACGGTGCCTTCGCACGGGTGACGACCGTTCGCACGGTGCATGCAGCGTGCGAACGAGCGCCGAACGTGCGAACAGCAGCAAAGGGTGCGAAGCGCGACCGGTCCGACGGAGAACAGAACGGCCCCCACCCGAAAGGTGGGGGCCGTTCTGGTTCGAGCTGGTGACTACCGGTAGTCCGACGAGAAGCCGTAGTCGTCCAACGGCACCGCAGCACCGGCGGGGGCCCCGAAGGTGCCGTCCGGGCTGTAGTAGGTGTCGTCGTAGGCGGGCACGGCGTAGGCGGCCGCGCGAGCCTCTTCGGTCGGCTGCACCGTGATGTTGCGGTACTTGTTGATGCCCGTACCAGCGGGGATCAACTTACCGATGATCACGTTCTCCTTCAGACCCACCAGCTTGTCGCTGCGGCTGTTGATGGCCGCATCGGTGAGCACACGGGTGGTCTCCTGGAACGACGCCGCCGACAACCACGACTCGGTGGCCAGCGATGCCTTGGTGATACCCATCAGCACCGGGCGTCCGGCCGCGGGCTCGTTGCCCTCGGCGACGACGCGACGGTTGGCCGCCTCGAACTCGGCGCGCTCGGTCAGCGAACCGGGCAGGAACTCGGTGGCACCGGAGTCGATGATGGTCACGCGACGCAGCATCTGACGGACGATCGTCTCGATGTGCTTGTCGTGGATCGACACACCCTGGCTGCGATAGACCTCCTGGACCTCGTTGACCAGGTGCACCTGCACCTGACGGGGACCCATGATGCGCAGCACCTCGTGCGGGTCGGCGGCACCTTCCATCAGCTGCTGTCCGACCTCGACGTGGTCGCCGTCGGCCAGCAGGCGCTCGGTGCCGTCGTCGTGCTTGAACACACGCAGGCGCTGACGCTTGGAGATCTTGTCGTAGACAACCTCTTCCGAACCGTCGTCGGGGACGATGGTGATCTTGTAGAAGCGGTCGTCGTCTTCGAGCCGAATGCGACCCGAGACCTCGGCGATCGGGGCCTTGCCCTTGGGGACACGGGCCTCGAACAGCTCCTGCACACGCGGCAGACCACCGGTGATGTCGTCGCCGACGCCACCCTGGTGGAAAGTACGCATCGTCAGCTGGGTACCGGGCTCACCGATGGACTGCGCGGCGATGATGCCCACAGCCTCACCGATGTCGACGAGCTTGCCGGTGGCCATCGAACGGCCGTAGCACATCGCGCACACACCGGTGCCCGTGGTGCAGGTCAGCACCGACCGCACCTTCACCTCGGTGATGCCCGCGGCGAGCAGCGCCTCGATGGCCGGATCACCCAGGTCGTGACCACGCTCGACCACCACGTTGCCCTCGGCGTCGACGGCGTCGGAGGCCAGGGTGCGGGCGTACGACGAGGTCTCGACGTGCGCATCACGGATCAGGGTGCCATCGGCAGCCTTCTCCGCCAGCGTGGTGATGATGCCGCGCTCGGTGCCGCAGTCGGTCTCGCGCACGATGACGTCCTGGCTCACGTCGACCAGACGACGGGTCAGGTAGCCCGAGTCGGCGGTGCGAAGTGCGGTGTCGGCCAGACCCTTTCGTGCACCGTGAGTGTTGATGAAGTACTCGGCCACGGTGAGGCCCTCACGGAACGAGGACTTGATGGGACGCGGGATGAACTCACCCTTCGGGTTGGTCACCAGACCCTTCATGCCCGACAGGTTACGAACCTGGGTCATGTTGCCCGTCGCACCCGACTTGGGGATCATCGCGATCGGGTTGTCCTCGGGGTAGTACGCCTCCATGGCCGCACCGACCTCTTCGGTCGCCTGCTTCCACACCTCGACGAGGGCGTCACGACGCTCGTCGGCGGTCAACGCACCGCGCTGGAACTTACGCTCCAGACCGTCGGCCCGCTCCTCGTACTTGTCGAGGATCGCACCCTTGGTCGGAGGCACCAGCACGTCGGCCATCGACACGGTGACACCCGAACGGGTGGCCCAGTAGAAGCCGACGTCCTTGAGCTTGTCGACGGTCTGGGCGACCACGATCATCGGATACCGCTCGGCGAGATCGTTGATGATCGCCGACTGACGCTTCTTGGGCATCTGCTCGTTGACGAACGGGTAGTCCCGCGGCAGCAGCTCGTTGAACAGCACCCGGCCCAGCGTGGTCTCGATGGTCCACGCCTGACCGTGCTTCCACCCGTCGGCGAACTGTGCTTCCTCGATCTCGGCCGGCGGCCGCTGATCGGTCAGACGCACCTTGATCGGGGCCTGCACCGACAGCACGCCACGGTCCATCGCCATGATGGCCTCGGCCGGGGTGGAGTAGACCCCACGCTCGACATCGTCCTTGGTGGCCCCGACGTACGCCCCGACCTTGTCCTGCTTGAGGGTGGTCAGGAAGTACAGGCCGGTGACCATGTCCAGACGCGGCATGGCCAGCGGACGACCCGATGCCGGCGACAGGATGTTGTTCGACGACAGCATCAGGATGCGGGCCTCAGCCTGCGCCTCCGCCGACAGCGGCAGGTGCACGGCCATCTGGTCACCGTCGAAGTCGGCGTTGAACGCCTCACACACCAGCGGGTGCAGCTGGATGGCCTTGCCTTCCACCAGCTGCGGCTCGAAGGCCTGGATACCGAGACGGTGCAGCGTGGGTGCACGGTTGAGCAGCACCGGATGCTCGGCGATGACCTCTTCGAGGACATCCCACACAGCCGGACGCTGACGCTCGACCATGCGCTTGGCCGACTTGATGTTCTGCGCCTGGTTGAGATCGACCAGACGCTTCATCACAAACGGCTTGAACAGCTCGAGTGCCATCAACTTGGGCAGACCACACTGGTGCAGCTTGAGCTGCGGGCCGACGACGATGACCGAACGGCCCGAGTAGTCGACACGCTTGCCCAGCAGGTTCTGACGGAAACGACCCTGCTTGCCCTTGAGCAGATCGCTCAACGACTTCAGCGGGCGGTTGCCCGGCCCGGTGACGGGCCGACCACGACGACCGTTGTCGAACAGGGCGTCGACCGACTCCTGCAGCATCCGCTTCTCGTTGTTGACGATGATCTCGGGCGCCCCGAGATCGATCAGTCGCTTCAACCGGTTGTTGCGGTTGATGACGCGGCGGTACAGGTCATTCAGGTCGGAGGTGGCGAAGCGGCCACCGTCGAGCTGAACCATCGGACGCAGCTCCGGCGGGATCACCGGCACCGCGTCGAGGACCATGCCCAGCGGAGAGTTGCCCGACTGCTGGAACGCCGCGACCACCTTGAGGCGCTTGAGCGCACGCAGCTTCTTCTGGCCCTTGCCGCTGCGGATGGTCTCGCGCAGGATCTCGGCCTCGGCGGCGATGTCGAAGGTCTCGAGCAGCTTCTTGATCGCCTCGGCACCCATCGCACCGGTGAAGTACTCGCCGTAGCGATCCTGCAGCTCACGGTAGAGCTTCTCGTCGATGATCATGTCCTTGGGCGCAAGCTTGGTGAACTTGTCCCAGATCTCTTCCAGATCGTCGAGGGCACGCTGGGCAGTGTCACGGATCTTGCGCATCTCGCGCTCACCGGCGTCCTTGACCTTGCGACGCGCATCGGCCTTGGCGCCTTCGCGTTCCAGCTCAGCGAGATCCTCTTCGAGCTTCTTGGCGCGCTCCTCGAGGTCGGCGTCGCGGGTGTCGGCGACACCCTTCTTCTCGACCTCCATCTCGGCCTGCAGCGTGGACAGCTCGTTGTGACGGAGCTCGTCGTCGACTGCGGTGATGACGTAGGCGGCGAAGTAGATGATCTTCTCGAGATCCTTCGGCGCCAGGTCCAGCAGGTACCCCAGGCGCGAGGGAACGCCCTTGAAGTACCAGATGTGGGTGACCGGCGCGGCCAGCTCGATGTGGCCCATCCGCTCACGGCGCACCTTGGCGCGGGTCACCTCGACGCCACAGCGCTCACAGATGATGCCCTTGAAGCGGACGCGCTTGTACTTGCCGCAGTAGCACTCCCAGTCCCGGGTGGGCCCGAAGATCTTCTCGCAGAACAAGCCGTCCTTCTCGGGCTTGAGCGTGCGGTAGTTGATCGTCTCGGGCTTCTTGACCTCGCCGAAGCTCCAGTTGTGGATGTCGTCGGCGGTGGCCAGACCGATCTTCAGTTCGTCGAAAAAGTTGACGTCGAGCAAGTTAGTACCTTCCCTAGCTCATGGGCCAGATCCGGTGAGGGCCGCTGCGCGGCCCCCACCGGGGGTGAGATCAGTTGGCGAGGTCGTCCACGGTGGCGGATTCGTTGCGGGACAGGTTGATCCCGAGGTTGGCCGCTGCGCGCTCCAAGTCCTCGTCGTCGCCGTCGCGCATCTCGATCGCGGCACCGTCGGAGCTGAGCACCTCGACGTTCAGGCACAGCGACTGCAACTCCTTGAGCAGCACCTTGAACGACTCGGGGATGCCGGGCTCGGGGATGTTCTCGCCCTTGACGATGGCCTCGTAGACCTTCACGCGACCCACCACGTCGTCGGACTTGATGGTCAGCAGCTCCTGCAGCGTGTACGCCGCGCCGTAGGCCTGCATGGCCCAACACTCCATCTCACCGAAGCGCTGGCCACCGAACTGGGCCTTACCGCCGAGCGGCTGCTGGGTGATCATCGAGTACGGCCCGGTGGAGCGAGCGTGGATCTTGTCGTCGACCAGGTGGTGCAGCTTGATGATGTACATGTAGCCCACCGACACCGGGAACGGGAACGGCTCACCGGAGCGACCGTCGAGCAGCATCGCCTTGCCATCGCCGTTGACCATCACCTCGCCGTCACGGTTGGGCAGCGTCGAGGACAGCAGTCCGGTCAGCTCCTCCTCCCGTGCACCGTCGAACACCGGGGTGGCGGTGCGGGTGTCCGGACCGGCCGAGAGCATGTCCTCGGACAAGCCCTGCGCCCACTCCGGGGTTCCGCCTGCGACATCGATGTTCCAGCCGGTTTTGGCGATCCACCCGAGGTGGGTCTCCAGGATCTGGCCGATGTTCATACGACGCGGCACACCGTGGGTGTTGAGGATGATGTCGACCGGGGTGCCATCGGGCAGGAAGGGCATGTCCTCGGCGGGCAGGATCTTGCCGATCACGCCCTTGTTGCCGTGGCGGCCGGCGAGCTTGTCGCCGTCCTGGATCTTGCGCTTCTGCGCCACGTACACCCGGACCAGCTCGTTGACACCCGGCGGCAGATCGTCGTCGTCGTCGCGGCTGAAGACGCGCACGCCGATGACCTTGCCGGTCTCACCGTGCGGCACCTTCAGCGAGGTGTCACGCACCTCGCGGGCCTTCTCACCGAAGATGGCCCGCAGCAGGCGTTCCTCGGGGGTCAGCTCGGTCTCGCCCTTGGGCGTGACCTTGCCGACCAGGATGTCGCCGTCGCGGACCTCGGCGCCGATACGCACGATGCCGCGCTCGTCGAGATCGGCGAGCACCTCGTCGGAGACGTTGGGAATGTCCCGGGTGATCTCCTCGGCACCGAGCTTGGTGTCGCGGGCGTCGATCTCGTGCTCCTCGATGTGAATCGAGGTGAGCACGTCCTCTTCGACGAGGCGCTGGCTCAGGATGATCGCGTCCTCGTAGTTGTGACCCTCCCACGGCATGATCGCCACGAGCAGGTTCTTGCCCAGCGCCATCTCACCGGAATCGGTGCAGGGGCCGTCGGCCAGGACCTGACCCACCTCGACACGCTGGCCCTCGTCCACGATGGGACGCTGGTTGGCACACGTGCCGTGGTTGGAGCGGGCGAACTTGCGCATCCGGAACGTGTCGCGGGTGCCGTCGTCGCCCATCACGGTGATGTAATCGGCCGAGACCTCTTCCACCACACCGGTCTTGGTCGACAGGATCACGTCGCCGGCGTCGACGGCGGCACGCAACTCCATGCCGGTACCGACCAGCGGAGCCTCGCTGCGCACCAGCGGCACCGCCTGACGCTGCATGTTGGCACCCATCAGAGCGCGGTTGGCGTCGTCGTGCTCGAGGAACGGGATCATCGCCGTGGCCACCGACACCATCTGACGCGGTGAGACGTCCATGTAGTCGACCTGGCTCGGCGCGACGAACTCGACCTCGCCGCCCTTCTTGCGGGCCAGGACCTTGTCCTCGGTGAGGCGCAGGTCGTTGTCGAGCACCGCGTTGGCCTGGGCCTTGACGTACCGGTCCTCCTCGTCGGCGGTCAGGTAGTCGATCTGATCGGTGACCTGGCCGTCGACCACCTTGCGGTAGGGGGTCTCGATGAAGCCGAACGGGTTGACCCGCGCGTACACCGACAGCGACCCGATCAGGCCGATGTTCGGGCCTTCGGGGGTCTCGATCGGACACATGCGGCCGTAGTGCGACGGGTGCACGTCACGGACCTCGAGGCCGGCGCGCTCACGGGACAGACCACCGGGGCCCAGCGCCGAGAGGCGACGCTTGTGGGTGAGCCCCGACAGCGGGTTGTTCTGGTCCATGAACTGCGAGAGCTGGGAGGTTCCGAAGAACTCCTTGATCGCGGCGACGACGGGACGGATGTTGATCAGGGTCTGCGGCGTGATGGCCTCGACGTCCTGGGTGGTCATCCGCTCGCGCACCACACGCTCCATGCGGGACAGGCCCACCCGGATCTGGTTCTGGATCAGCTCACCCACGGTGCGCAGACGACGGTTGCCGAAGTGGTCGATGTCGTCGACCTCGACGGGCACCTCGACGCCACCAGGCACAGTCATCGTGGAGGTGATGTTCGGCTCAGCCTCGTGCAGCCGCACCAGGTACTCGACGGTGGCGACGATGTCGTCCTCGGTCAGCACCGACGAGCCGCGCATCGGGTTGTCGGTGAGGCCGAGCTTCTTGTTGAACTTGTAGCGACCCACGCGCGCGAGGTCGTAGCGCTTCTCCTTGAAGAACAGGTTCTCCAACAGGGTCTGCGCCGACTCCTTGGTCGGCGGCTCGCCCGGACGCAGCTTGCGGTAGACCTCCAGCAGGGCCTCGTCGGTGCCTGCGGTGTTGTCCTTCTCCAGGGTCGACATCATGATCTCGGAGAAGCCGAAGCGCTCGGTGATCTGCTCGGTGGACCAACCCAGCGCCTTGAGCAGCACGGTGACCGACTGACGACGCTTGCGGTCGATACGCACGCCCACGGTGTCGCGCTTGTCGATGTCGAACTCCAGCCAGGCGCCACGACCCGGGATGACCTTGACGCTGTGCAGGGTCTTCTCGGTGGTCTTGTCGATGGTGGCGTCGAAGTAGACGCCGGGGCTGCGCACAAGCTGGCTGACCACGACACGCTCGGTGCCGTTGATGATGAAGCTGCCCTTGTCGGTCATGATCGGGAAGTCGCCCATGAACACGGTCTGCGACTTGATCTCACCAGTGTTGTTGTTGATGAACTCTGCGGTGACGAACAGCGGCGCCGCGTAGGTCATGTCCTTGTCCTTGCACTCCTCGACCGACGCCTTCACCTCGTCGAAGCGCGGGTCGGAGAAGGACAGCGACATGGAACCGGAGAAGTCCTCGATCGGGGACAGCTCGGCGAGGATGTCGTCGAGGCCACCGCTGGGGTTCTCTTCGCCGCGCGCGAGAGCGCGGGCGTGCCACTCGGGGGAACCGACGAGCCACTGGAACGACTCCAGCTGGACCTCGAGCAGGCCGGGAACCTCGAGCGGCTCGGAAAGCTTGGCAAATGAAGCACGGTGTGGTGCTCCGGGAATTGTCCGACGGTTCACGTCGTCTGTGGTTGCGGTGGACTGGCGGGAGACTGCCAAGATGCGTCCTTCCAACACGAATCTCTACAAGGGGCCGAACTCTGGCGCGGGTGGCGCACGGTGGCGCTGGTACCGACCCGACGTCGTGCACCAGAGGATCACCAGAACGCAGCACACAGGGGTGGCCGAGCAGGGGAATCGTGATGTGGACAGGAGGCAGCCAGCGCAACGTCCAACTGTATCAGAAATGAGACCGGATGGGAACCGGTTGCACATGCATCGCCAGTGGCTGCCGGAGATGTCGCAGGGACCGAACGCCAGACAGGCCGTTCGTCTGCCGACAAGCTTGCGACCACCTCACGCGCTAGTCAAGAGGAACGCGCGGACAGCGTCCGATCAGTCGGAGTCTGCGCGGCCGCCGCGATCATCTCCGTCGTGCGGCCGACGGTCCCGACAACGACGGTTCCTAGGTCCCTCGATTCGGGCAAAATGGCCCGTGAACAGCACTTTTAATCACGATGACGCTAGGTTTGGAGTGCTCCGAACCACCTTGAGATAGTGACGCCCGTGCTGAACCGACCGCGCCGATCGTGGGCCCCGATCCCGATGTCCACCCTCGTCGCGCTCTCCGTCGTCGCCGTGTTCGTGCTGGTGGCGGTGTTCGCCAAACAGGTGACCGAGTTGTTCGGCGACAGCCCGTACACCTACCACCCGGACACGCTGGGGCCCGACAGCGCACCCAAGGGCAGTTTCGGCGGGATCAGCCTGGCGCATCCGTTCGGGGTCGAGCCGCTGAGCGGCCGCGACATGTTCGCCATCGTCGTCTACGGCGCCCGCACCTCCCTCTTGGTGGGCGCGGCGGCCGCAGTCATCACCACGGTCGTGATCGTGGCGATCGGGGTGAGCGCCGGCTATTTCGGCGGCTGGCCCGATCGGATCATCTCCGCGGTGACCAATGTGTTGTTCGGGTTCCCGACCCTGCTGTTCATGATCGCCGTCGGCGCGGTGATCTCCATCGATGTGCCGCGCGTGGCGATCGTCATCGGCGTGCTGGCGGTGTTCGGGTGGGCCGGTGGCTCGCGAGTGATCCGAGCGCAGACACGCACCATCGCCGGCCGCAACTACGTGCGCTACGCCGCTGCGGTGGGCGCCTCGCGGCGGCACATCATCGTCGGCGAGATCGTGCCGAACCTGCGCGGCACGGTGATCGTCTTCGCGACCACCTACGTTCCGGGTTTCATCGGCACCGAGGCGGCCCTGTCGTTTCTGGGCGTGGGGGTGCCGCCACCCACCCCGTCCTGGGGCCGCAGCATCGGCGACGCCATCAACTGGATCCAGACCGACCCGTGGTATCTCCTGTTCCCCGGCGGTGCACTGGTGTTGATCACGTTGAGCCTCAACGAGATCGGCGAGTTCCTGCGCGCCCGACTGGCCGATGTGTCCACCGTTCGGGTGGCCCCGTGAGCGGCCCGACCCGCGCGGCGGTGTCCTTCGGGCGGGCGGTGGTGGCCTCGGTGGCGGTGCTGTTGGCGGTGGCGTTGCTGACGTACCTGGTGTTCTTCTTGTTGCCGTCGGATCCCGCGCAACTCTCGTGTGGCAAACCGTGCACACCGGAGAACCTGGCCCGCGCCCAGGAGTTCATGGGGTTGAACAAAGGGTGGTTCACCCAGTTCACCGACTTCGTCACCGGCGTCGTCTCCGGCCGCACCTTTGGAACCGGCGGCAACCGAATCCATTGTCCAGCACCATGTCTGGGCTATTCTTTCCAGCAGAACGAGACGGTGCTGCGGTTGATCACCGACCGGATGCCGGTCACCCTGTCGATCACGGTGGGTGCGGCGGTGTTGTGGATGGTGTTCGGTATCGGGGCAGGCCTGGTGGCTGGTGTCCGGCCGGGCTCGGTGACCGATCGGGTGGTCATCGCGGTCACCGCCGTCGGCTCGTCGACGCCGGTGTACCTGACCGGGCTGTTGGCGGTGTACGTGTTCGGCTTTCAACTGAACATGATCCCGGTCAGCGGTTACGTCCCCTTCACCGATGACCCGGTGCAGTGGGCCTGGCACCTCGTCACGCCATGGCTGGTGTTGGCCTGCTCCGGCGCATGTCTGTATGCGCGTTTGATGCGCAGCAACATCATCGATGCCTACGCGCAGAACTACATTCGCACCGCTCAGGCGAACGGGCTACCGGCGCGGCGCGTGTTGCGCCACGCTGCGCGCAACGGTGCGGTGCCGGTGGTGACGTTGTTCGCGATCGAGGTGAGCCTGCTGCTCGGCGGTGCGGTGATCACCGAGACGGTGTTCGGGATGGCCGGGTTGGGCCGCCTGTTGATCGATGCGGTGGCCAAGGTGGATCTGCCGATCGTGGTGGGCCTGACGGTGTTCTCGGCGTTTTTGGTGCTGGTGGCGAATCTGGCGGTGGACGCGGTGACGCGCCTGTTGGATCCCCGCGTCGGAGACGCGCAGTGATACCGCATCGCCAGACGCTCAGTGATGTCGACCTTTCGTTCCTCCTACCAAGAAATCGGAGTCTGATGAACATCTCGCGCACGTTGGCTGTGGCCGCGACCGCGGTGGCGGTGATCGCCACGGCGGGTTGCAACGCAAACTCGAATTCCTCGGGTGGGTCGTCCACCTCGTTCGTCAAGGGCGGCACCTTGACCATCCCGGTGAGCAGCACCGAGCTGGATCTCGATCCGGCGAAGTCGCAGAACTTGGCGATCACCACCCAGTCGTTGATCAACCGTCGGTTGACCACGTGGCAGGCGGTTCCGGGTAAACCTGTTGTGCCGGTTCCTGATCTGGCCACCGACACCGGTACCCCCAGCAACGGCGGCGCCACGTGGAAGTACACGCTGAAGCCGGGGTTGAAGTTCTCCGACGGCACACCGATCACGTCGAAGGATGTGAAGTATGCGGTGGAGCGCAGTTTCGCGCCGCTGCTCTCGGGCGGGTTCACCTATCACAAGCAGCTGCTGGTGGGTGGTGCCGACTACACCGGGCCCTATGACGGTAAGCAGCTGGATTCGATTGCCACACCCGACGATTCGACAATCATCTTCACTCTCAAGCAGCCGTTCGGCGATTGGCCGTGGATCGTGTCGCAGCCGGCCTTCGCCCCGGTGCCCAAGGCCAAGGACAACCCGCAGACCTACGGCAAGTCGCCGGTGGCCAGTGGTCCCTACCAGGTGGTCTCCAACGGCAACGGCAAGATCGTGTTGGATCGCAACCCCAACTGGAGTGCCGCGACCGACAGCAACCGCACCGCCGGGCCTGATCGCATCGAGTTCGCTCTGGGTGTCACGGCCGAAACGGCTGTGCAGCAAGTGATCTCCGACTCCACGGTGGGCCGGTTCTCGTTTGGCGGTCCGGTGCCGTCGTCTCAGGTCGCAGCTCTCAACGCCAATGCGAACGCCAAGAAGCGGTCGGTGACCGTGGGTGGCGGGTCGGTCGATCAGGTGGCCATCAACACCTCGCGCGGTGCGCTGCGTGATCTGCGGGTGCGTCAGGCGCTGAACTACGCCACTGACAAGACCTCGTATCTGGTGGCCAGCGGTGGCAGCGCGCGCGGCACGGTGGCCACCACCAACATCCCGCCCGCCATTCCCGGGTTCACCACGTTCGATGCGCTGCCCGCAGCGCCCACCGGCGATGTGGACAAGGCGAAAGCGCTGCTGGCACAGGCAGGTTTTCCCAACGGAATCGACCTGGTGTTGGTCACTCAGAACGGTGCCCAGCAGGTCGCGCAGAGCGAGAGTCTGCAGGCCGGTTGGAAGCGTGCGGGCATCCGGGTGAAGCTGCGACCACTGGACAGCACCGCCTACGAGGATGTGACCACCCAGCAGGACGGTTCGGGCTACGACTTGGCGTTGGCGAAGTGGCAGGCCGACTTCCCGTCGGCGTACTCGATGTTGCAGCCGTTGTTCGCCGGCACCGAGGTGGGTCGCGGTGGCTACAACATCTCCCGGCTGAGCGATCCGACGGTCGATGCCGCGATCGCGAAGGCCACCGCAGAAGTCGACACTGCGCGTGCGAACGTGTTGTGGGGTGAGGCCGACAAGTTGATCACCGGCTTGTCTCCCACCATCCCGTTGGCCAACACCAACAACACGTGGGTGTACGGCAGTAGGGTGTCGAACTTCTATGCGCCGCCGTTCCCGTCGTACCCGAACTACTTCCGGATCTCGTTGCAGCCGTGAGTGATCCGCTGCTGAGCCTGCGCTCGGTCGGGATCACGGGTCCGCAGGGTCCAATCGTCGGATCGGTGTCGTTCGACGTGTCGCGCGGAGCCACGGTGGCACTGGTGGGCGAATCCGGGGTGGGCAAGTCACTGCTCACCCTCGCCCTGCTGGGCCTGCTGCCGGCTCAGATGACGACCAGCGGTGCGGCGGTGTTCACCGAAACCGGAACAGCGCAGGATGATTCGGCGCCACCGACGCCGATTGACCTGCTGGCGTTGAAACCGGATGCCGCACGCCGCTTTCGACTCGACTCGGTGGGCGTGGTGTTCCAGGAGCCGGGCTCGGCCTTCGATCCGCTGCATCGGATCGGCCGCCAGATCGGCGAGGTACTCGGTGTGCGCACCGGCATCCGAGGGTCGGCTCGGCACGACAAGGTGGTCGATCTGCTGACTCAGGCCCGCCTCGACGAACCGGAACGTATCGCCCGATCCTATCCGCACCAGGTGTCGGGTGGACAGTTGCAGCGGGCGATGGTGGCGATGGCGTTGTCGCACGAGCCGGCCCTGTTGATCGCTGATGAGCCGACCACGGCGCTCGACACCCGGGTGCAGGCCGAGATCCTGGACTTGTTGCGCACGTTGCAGTCTGAGCGGGATCTGACCACGCTGTTGGTCACCCACGACATGGGTGTGGTGGCCGATTGCGCCGACTCGGTGGTGGTTCTCGCCGCCGACAGTGCATCGGGCAGCACCGTGGCCGAATCGGGTCCGGTCGAGCGGGTCCTGTTGTCGCCGCAGCATTCTCGCACCCGCGAGCTGGTCGATGCGGTGGCTCGACTGGACGGCTCGGCGGCTGCGGTCGCGGTGAAGAAGGCGGTTCCGGCGCCGGGGTCGAGCACATCAGTACCAGTCGCCACGCTGACCGACGTCACGGTGCGATACGCCAAAGATGAGGCCCCGGCCTTGGATTCGGTGAGTCTCACCGTCGGCGCAGGTGAGACCGTGGCGCTGGTCGGCGAGTCAGGGGCAGGCAAGTCGACGTTGGGGCGCATCCTGATCGGGTTGCAGCAGGTGAGCTCAGGAACAGCAACGGTGGCCGGGGTGGACGTGCGACGCCTGTCCACGCGTGCCCGCCGATCGTTGGCTCCACACATCGGGGTGGTGTTCCAGGATCCGGGGTCATCACTGAATCCTGAGCATTCTGTGGGTGATTCGCTGGAGCTGCCACTGCGGATCCACACCGACCTCGACCGAGGGCAGCGAGCAGAGCGAGTCGCCGAGTTGCTGGGCGAGGTGGGGCTCGATCCGGCGTTTGCCACCCGCCATCCCCGCGAGCTGTCCGGCGGGCAACGGCAACGGGTGGCGTTGGCGCGGGCGTTGGCCACCGGGCCGTCGCTGCTGGTGGCTGATGAACCCACCAGTGCGCTGGACGCCAAGACGCAGCGCTCGGTCTTGGAGTTGTTGGCCCAGTTGCGAATGCGACATGGGTTCGCATCGGTGATCATCACCCACAACCTGGCTGTGGCCGAGGCTGTCGCCGATCGGATCGTGGTGCTACGCAACGGGGTGGTGGTCGAAGACGGCCGCACCGCCGACGTCCTGACCAACCCGGATTCCTCCTACGCGGCCGACCTCATCGCCGCCACCCCGGTGGCCGACCCGATCGCCCAACGCGAACGGCGAACGGCGCGCCGCTGAGCCCAGCTGCATGAGCGACCTCACCTACCCAGCGGTGCGACGACGGTGTGGGCGCACTCGGAATCCGTGCGGTTTCAGGGTCAGCGATTCGGCAATGCGAAGCCGGTAGTCTGGATCAGGTTCCAGGTCGTACCGATGCACGATGAGCGCAAGGGCAAGCACCGCTTCGTGGATTGCGAACTGTCGACCGATACACGCCCGTAGTCCGCTACCAAAGGGCTTGTACGCGTGCGGCTGTCGCGACCTCGCCGCGCCCGGGGCGAAGCGGTCGGGATCGAACCGGTCTGGTTCGTCCCAGACCGCCGGATCCCGATGCAAGAGCGGTAACAGCACCAATGCCCAATCGCCCGCCCGCATCTGGCGGCCCCCAAGCGTGGTGTCGTCGCGGGCGACGCGCGCGTAACCCGGCGCGGTAGGCCACAGACGAAGCGCTTCGTCGAGCACTGATCGCACGAGTCTCAGTTTGGCGACATCAGCGTAGGCGGGTTGCACTGCGTCGCAGGCACCCCACACGTCATCCACCTCCTGACGCACCCTACTGAGGGTCTCGGGTTGGGAGAGGAGGTAATGGATCGCGAATGCCAAAGCACCAGAGGTCGTTTCGTGTCCAGCAATCAGGAACGTGATCACCTGATTTCGAATGTTGACCGGGTCGAGTCGTTCTGCGTTTACCGGGTTGCCAGCCTTGAGCATCTGTCCCAGCAGATCGGGAGCATCACCCTGCGCACCTGCTCTGCGTGCTGCGATGACCTCGTCGACCGTACGCTCCATCAAAGCGATGTCGGACCGGTTCTGACCCGCCGAGCCCGCGAGAACTCGGCGTATCGGCAGCCAGGGCGGAAGCAATGACAAGTCGGCGTATCGCAGCACCCGAACCATGGCGGCAACGAACGGGTGCGGGCGTTCGTTGCCGAACGAGGTGAAGCGATGGCCGAATCCGGCCCGTCCGATTGTCTCCAAGGTCAGCCGTGTCATGTCCGCAGCGACATCAGTCGAGTGACCGACTGCAGCCAGCGCATCCCACCGATCCAACAGCTCCCACGCCACCTCCAGCATGATCGGGTGATACGCCATCATCGCTTCACGGGTGAATGCAGGTGCCAAAATGTCATGCGCCAGTTGCCAATTTGGTTCATCAGTGTCGGCGGTGAACAGCGCGTCCCCCACGACTCGACGCAGCGGGGGAAGGTGAAAGCCCACGTACTTCGCAAACCTGCGGTCGTCACTCAATTCCGCCACCAGTTCCGCGCCGCCGACAGTGACGATCTCGCTGGCGAACATCTTGCGAACCGAGATCGGCCCGAGCTCACGGACTTGCCTCAGCATCGATTGGATTGGCCGACGCGGATCCATACCCCACACGTCGCCGACAATCGGCACGCGATACGGCGGGTGGGGAAGAAGGGTGGTGTCCACGTGGCCTCCAGCTAATGAATCCGATTCATTAGACTGGAAGTCTGTCTCTTTCCAGGCACGGCGTCAATACACTCGCTGCATGCGGACCCGGATGACCACCGATCAGCGGCGCGCACAACTGCTCAGCATCGGTGCCGAACTGTTCGCTTCCCGACCACACGAGGAGGTTTCGATCGAGGAAGTCGCAGCGGCGGCCGGGGTGTCATGCGGGCTGCTCTATCGCTACTTCCCCAGCAAGCGGGCATTTTTCTTGGCGGTTGTCGAAAACGAGAGCGCGCGCATGCTCGACGCCACAACACCCGACACCACCCTGGATCCGTTCGACCAGATCCGGGCGGGCGTCAGGGTGTACGTCGACTATGCCGCCGCGCACCCCGACGGATTTCGCGTCGCCCACCGCTCCGCCCTCTCCGACCCGGAGCTGCTCGGCATTCATGAGGGCCGTGGAGCAGCACATCTCGACCACATCCTCGCCGGCGTCCGCTCGCTGTCGGAGCCCGATGCCGCCAACGTGATCGCCGTGACGGGATGGCTCGCCTTTGTTCCCGCCGCCATTCTCAGCTGGCTCGACACTCCGACGATCACCCGCGAACAGCTGAGCAACCTCTGCGCTCACACCCTGTGGGCTGCACTCGGCCTGGCTTCACCAGCCGAACACAACCGTTGAAGCCCAACGCATCCGATGTCGTCCTCAGAGGCGGCCGGCGGACGGAGTTCACCGCTCAACCGACCCGGGTCCCGCTTAGCCGGCGAGGATCACCGGCCAGTCGACGGGGTGTTCCGGCACGGTCGACGGGGTGTTTCGGCACGGTCGGTGGGTTTTTTCGGCACGCTCGGCGGGCTGTTTCGGCACGCTCGGCGGGCTGTTTCGGCACGCTCGGCGGGGTGTTTCGGCACGGTCGACGGGGTGTTTCGGCACGGTCGGTGCAGGTCAGTTCAGGTGGCGGGCCAGGAACGCGGCCAGCCGAGGGCTGCGCGGTGCGGGGCCTGCTGGTCCTCAACTCACGTTGATCTCGGGCCGATCCACCGGCACGGTGATCGTCGCCGCGGTCCGCATCGGCGAGTTCGGGGTGCTCACCGAGTCGGTCACCCGGATCTCGGTGCGCCAGTTCGTCGGGCTCAGCGTGGCCCGCGCGTAGCCACGCCGGGCGTTGCCGAACTTCACGTGGGGTGACGCTGCCGCGATCGCCTTTCCCTGCGAGTCGACGTCGGCACCGTCGCCCGCCGAGGAGATGGAGGTGGCGGAGATCTCCACGCCCTGCACCGGCGCGGAGGTGTCGACGTAATCACGCTTGAGTTCGGAGACCACGGTGCGGTGGATGTCGCCGACGATCGAGGCCAGGTTGCTCACGCCGCGTTCCCGTGCCCCGTCGAGGATGCGGTGCCGCGACGCCTCGTAGCCGCCCCACTGGTCGACGTCCACCTTGCGCTCGCCGCCGGTGGTCCGCGCGAGGTCGCTGATCACCGTCTGGTGCGCCAGGAACTTCCACCTCGATCGGGACGTGAACCCGTCGAGGATCCACTTCTCCTGTGCCGCACCGGTGATGGTCCGAGCCGGATCGGCGGTCACCGCATCCTGCTTGTGCACACCGTCTCCATCGGCCTGATCACTGCGGTATTGCCGGGTGTCGAGCACCGAGAAGTCGACCAGGTCACCGAAGGTGAAGCGGCGGTATGCGTTCAGGTCCGGCCCCACCGGGCGCAGGTTGGCGCGCACCGGGGTGTTCTCCCACCAGGCCTTGAACGCGTTGGCCCGCCGCGCCAGGAACACCCGCGGGTCGACGTCGTCCTCGCTGATCTGCCCGGCCCAGTTGTTCTCCACCTCATGGTCGTCGAAGGCAGAGATGAACGGCGACGACGCATGTGCTGCAGCAAGATTCGGGTCAGACTTGTACAGTGCGTAGCGATCGCGGTAGTCCTCCAACGACATCTGCTCGTGGGTCACCGACTCCGGCCGTGGCTGCCCGGCCCGTGGTCCGGTCGCCGGGATCGGGTACTCGTAGATGTAGTCGCCCAGGAAGAACACGACATCAGGGGCGGCTTGGGCCAGGTCGGCCCATGCGGTGAACAGACCCTGATCCCAGCGCTGGCAGGAGGTCCAGGCGAAACTCAGCGAGGACAGTGGCGCACCGAGCCGGGGTGCGGTACGGGTGCGGCCGACGGTGCTGCGATGTGGCCCAGCGATGAAGCGGTAGAAGTAGTCTCGAGCCGGATCGAGCCCGCGTACGTCCACGTGGACCGACCAGCCGTCGAGCTCGGTGGCCAGCTCTTGGCCGTTGCGGACGATCGAGGTGAACCGGGGATCGGTGGCCAGTTCCCAGCGCACCGCCACCGACCCCGGTGTCATGCCGCCGCGTGGTGCGGTCGGGTCGGTGGCCAACCGGGTCCACAACACGATCCCGTCGGGCAGTGGATCGCCGGAGGCCACGCCGAGACGAAACGGGTTGTCCCGGGGCGCTGGAGCGAAGAGGTCGGCTGACCCCTCGGCCGACGCCGTCCCCGGGCACAGCTGTGGGGTCATGGCGATGCCGGCCACCACGGCCGACCAGGTGAGGAAGCGACGGCGCGTGGTGCCCGCACGCAGGGTGCGGTCGGCGCCGACGGTCAGTGCGTGGGGCAGGGTTACACCATCGTGATCGGGCATACGCTGAATCGTTGCCCCGGCTAATTGCGAGCGGTCAGCGCCCGGGTGGCGGGTCGGTGAACGTCTCTTGATCGCCAGATACATTAGTTGGCAACAGGTCTCGACTCCGGCAACCCTGGGTTCATCTCTCACCCGATACGTTCCGTCGGGCTGCGTGGGCCACCGATCGCACGCGGAGTGGTTGCCAGTGAGCTGAGTCACGCCTATCGTGGGAGTCGGGCCAACGATGGCCCACAGGATTGTCACCCGACTCGAGCGGGGCAAGACCTGAGCGGCCTCGCGCTGCTCGGGTCTTTTTTTGTGCCCGCTCGGGGCCGAGCGTATTCGGTTGTCGGGCATGGTCCTTCGGCCGCCACCTGGTCGAACCCACGAGACGGAGGTCGCAATGACGCGAACAGATCTACCGACCCTGGCCGCATCCATCCTCGACAAGGTGGGGGGCGCGGACAACGTGGCGAGCGCTGCCCATTGCGCCACCCGGCTGCGGCTGCAGCTGCACGACGAATCCCGCGCCGACGCCGACGCCGTGGAAAAGCTGCCCGGCGTGCTGACCGTGATGCGGGCCGGCGGACAGTTCCAGGTGGTCATCGGCACGAACGTCGCCGACGTCTACGCGGCGTTCACCCCGCTGCTGGGCCAGGACCACGACGCAAGCACCGCCACTGCGCCTGCCAAACCCACGCCCAGACCCCGCACCATCGGCCAGTTCTTCGGCTCCGCACTGGAAGTCATCGCTGCGTTGCTCTCGCCCATGTTGTGGACTCTGGCCGGTGCCGGTCTGCTGAAAGCGTTCGTCTCGGCAGCCGATCAGTTCAACTGGTTGGAGACGACGAGCTCCACCTACAAGATCCTCGATGCCACCTCGAACTCGCTGTTCTACTTCCTGCCGATCATCCTGGCCGTCACCGCAGCTCGACGATTTCGGGCCGACGAGTTCACCGCGATGGCCATCGGCGGCGCGCTGGTGTACCCCTCGGTGGTCGAATTGGCCTCGGCGAAGGGCGATGTCGACTTCTTCGGCATCCCCGTCGCGACCTTCAACTACACCAGTTCCCTGATCCCCATCATCATCGCGGTGTGGGTGCAGGGCCACCTGGAGCGGTGGCTGCGGCGCTGGGTCCCTGAGGTGGTCAAGAACTTCGCTGTGCCGATGATCGTGTTGATCGTGATGGTCCCGTTGGTGTTGTTGACCATCGGACCCATTGCCAGCCACCTGTCGGACTGGATCTCCTCGGGCATCTCCTCGGCCTTCGACGCCGTGCCCTGGCTGGCTGGAGCGCTGATGGGCGGGCTGTGGCAGTTCTTCGTGTTGTTCGGGCTGCACTGGGCGTTCCTGCCGATCATCGCCGGCGAGGTGACGAGCAACAAATTCTCGCTGCTCGGTGGCCCGTTGCTGCCTGCGGTGTTGGCTCAGGCCGCAGCCACGTTCGCGGTGTTCCTGCGTACCCGCAGCGCCAAGCGCCGCGCGGTGGCCGGCCCGGCCACCTTCTCCGGTTTCCTGGCCGGCATCACCGAGCCCGCCATCTACGGCGTCAACCTGCCGCTGCGCCTGCCCTTCGCCTTCGGCATGCTCGGCGGTGCGGTGGGTGGCGCGATCGTGGCGTCAGGTGGCACGGCGGTGTCCTCGCTGGTGCTGCCATCACTGCTGGCCATCACCGGCTTCACCGCGGTCGGCAACATCGTCACCCTGATCATCGGAACGGTGACCGCCGTCGCGGTGGCCTTCGTCCTGACGTTCATCTTCGTCGACCGTGAGCGCCCCGACCCTGAGTCCACCGAAGCCGACCTGGACGGATCCGGCCAGGCCGACACCGACGCAGCCGACACCGATCACCACGACTCAGTTGCCCTGTCGCCCAGGGTGTCTCAGACCACCCCGTTGACTGTCGAAGCTCCCGTCGCCGGGACGACCGTGGCCATGGCCGATCTGCCCGACCGGGTGTTCGCCTCCGGGGCACTGGGGCCGGGCCTGGCCGTCACGCCCGAGGACGGTCGCATCCTGTCCCCGGTGGACGGCACGGTGGTGGTGGCCACCAACACCGGTCACGCTTTCGGCCTGACCACCGCCGACGGCGTGGAGGTGCTGGTGCACGCGGGGATCGACACCGTTCGACTCGGCGGCTCCGGGTTCACTGCGCTGGTGCAGCGCGGCGACACCGTGCACGCCGGCGACCCACTGGTCGACGTGGACCTCGATGTGGTGCGCGCTGCCGGCTACGACACCTCCGTGATCGTCGCCATCACCAACTCAGCGCGACTCGGTACCGTCGAACCCGCGCCGCCCGGAGTGCACCTCGAAGCCGGTGACCCGCTGCTGAGGGTTGCCGCCGCCAGCATCGATGAGGAGATCAACGCGTGAGCTCCACTGAACCACAACTGTTCCCGAGCGATTTCCTCTGGGGAGGCGCCACCGCGGCCAATCAGATCGAGGGCGCCTACGACGTGGACGGGAAGGGGTTGTCGATCCAGGACGTGATGCCCCACGGCATCACCACCCCACCCACCGACGGCCCCACCCCTGAGAACCTCAAGAACGAGGCGATCGACTTCTACCATCGCTACCCCGAAGACATCGCCCTGTTCGCGGAGATGGGCTTTCGGGTGTTCCGGTTCTCCATCGCCTGGAGCCGCATCTACCCCAATGGTGACGACGCCGAACCCAACGAGGCCGGCCTGGCCTTCTACGATCGCGTACTCGACGAGCTCGAACGGCACGGGATCGAGCCGCTGATCACCATCAGCCACTACGAGACGCCCCTGCATCTGGCGCGAGAGTACGGCGGCTGGACCAACCGGAAACTGATCGGGTTCTACGAAAAGTACTGCCACACACTGTTCACTCGCTACGGGCATCGGGTGAAGTACTGGCTGACGTTCAACGAGATCAACTCGATCATCCACGCCCCGTTCATGTCCGGGGCCATCCCCACGCCCAAGGAGCAGCTGTCACCGACAGATCTGCATCAGGCCATCCACCACGAGCTGGTGGCCTCGGCCCGGGTGACCCGTTTGGCCCACGAGATGATCCCTGGCGTCCAGATCGGTTGCATGCTGATCGCGATCCCGGTCTACCCCCTGACCCCGGACCCCGAGGACGTGGTGGCCGCCATGCACACCGACCGGGCCAACTTCGCATTCGGCGACGTGCACTGTCGAGGCGAATACCCCGGGTACCACCTGCGGTGGTTGCGCGACAACGGTGTCGAACTGCAGATCACCGACGAGGATCGGGCCGACCTGCGCCACACTGTCGACTTCGTGTCGTTGAGCTACTACATGAGCACCTGCGCCACCGCCGATCCCGATGCCACCGCCGGTGCGGGCAACCTGATGGGTGGCGTCGCCAACCCGACCCTGCCCGCATCGGAGTGGGGTTGGCAGATCGACCCGCAGGGGCTGCGCGTCATCCTCAACACCTTCTGGGAACGGTGGGGCAAGCCGCTGTTCGTCGTCGAGAACGGCCTGGGCGCCCGCGACGAGGTGACCGAGGTCGACGGTGTGGCCACGGTGATCGACGACTATCGGATCGACTACCTGGCGGCGCACCTGCGTCAGCTGCGAGAGACCCTCGTCGACGGCGTCGAGGTACTGGGCTACACCAGCTGGGGGTGCATCGATCTGGTGAGCGCATCGACCGCCCAACTGAGCAAGCGCTACGGGTTCATCTACGTCGACCGCAACGACGACGGGAGTGGAACCGGAAACCGATTGCGTAAGAAGTCGTTCGGCTGGTATCGCGACGTGATCGCCTCGCGCGGAGCGCGTCTGGGATGACCGGGGTCACCGGCGGCGTTCCGGCCCGAATTCTGCGTGTGTTCAACAACAACGTGGTGTTGGCCCGGGACCCAGACCGGGGTGAGGTGATCCTGACCGGCCGAGGCGTGGGGTTTGCGGCCCGGCCCGGCGACCTGATCGACGCGGAGAAGATCACGAAGGTCTTTGTGCCCGAACACGGTCGCGACCCGGACACGGTGGCAGCGATGGTGGCGGCCATCCCCGCCGATGTCATCGAGCTGACCACGCAGGCCCTGAGCACAGCCCGACTCGACTCCGTCCCCGCCTCCACGGTGATCGCCATCGCCGATCACCTCGCGGTGGCGATGCGGCGGCGCCGAGAACTCGACGAGCACGAGCCGGCCCACCCGCTGCAGGCCGAGGTGGCGCACCTCTACCCCGCTGAGCTTGACGTCGCACGCAGGGTGGTGGCCGCGGTCAACACCGCCGCCGATTTCGACCTACCCGATGACGAGGCGACGTCGGTGGCCCTGCACCTGGTCAACTCCGGCTTCACCGGCGGTGATCTCACCCTGACCTACCGGATGACGGGACTGTTCACCCAACTGCTGGACATGTTGGAGCAGCTGGTGGGCTGGCCCATCGCCCGTGACTCGATCGATGCGGCCCGATTCATCACCCACATGCGATATTTCGTGGTGCGCGCGCACACCGACCGGCAGCTCGACCGGGGGATGTCGGCCGCCGCGGAGGCCATCCGCACCTCACTGCCGGAGGCCTACCAAGCGGCCACGCGGCTACAGTCTCTGCTGGAGCTGCGGCTGTCGATCACCATGACCGACGACGAGGTCACCTATTTGGCACTGCACGTCGCCCGACTGACCCGTGCGTGAGGTACGTGGGTCCTGACCGATGTGCGTCACGTACGGGTCAGAAGTCGACGAAGTCGGAGATCAACCAGTCTCCGTTGACCCGCGCCACCGAGACCTGATACCGCTTGGTGCCGCTGCCGGCTGCGGTTTGCCCGTCGGTCTGACTGAACAGCAGGTTCACTATCAACACCGCCTTGTCACCGTCGATCGAACGCACACCGACGGTGTCGACCCGACAGTCCACCGCGCCCTGGGTGAGCCCGGCCTGGGTCAACGCATCGCGAACGCTCTTGCTGTACTGGCCGAACCGCTGAGCTGCGGTACCGGTGACGTTGCCGCGGGCGTTGCGCTCCCACTCGTCGAGCTTGTCGTACTTGACGCCGAAGATCGAGCAGATACGCGACTTGGCCTGGCCGCTGATCTCGTTGGTCAACGCGGAGTCGACGAACGCCTTGTTCGACCCGATGGACACGCCCGGCTTACTCGTCGCGATCAATCCGATCACCGCGATCACCGCCGCGGCCACCGCCAGCGCGATGACTGTCTTCCAGGTCGGCCGGCGACGCACGCGACTGGTGGCCGGAACGGGCACGCGTTCGATCGCAGGCCGGGTGGCCGCCGGTTTGATGGTGGACACGCGTGCCGCCGGCGGCCGCTTCTTGCCACGCGGCCCTGCAGGTGGCTTCGCCAGCGAGATGGACCCGGTGGCGGGGGCCGCGTCGAGGGCGGCCGCGTCGGTGTCGGGGGCAGGAGCATCGGCCTCGGTGACAGCAGTGTCGGCCTCGCCGGCGGCGAGACTGATGGCAGCCGTCTCGGCCGTTTCGGCACCCTGGGTGTCGGAGAGATCGTCGGCGGCGGTGGGCGGCGGCGCCTTCTTCGCCGGGGCCGCAGCCTTTTTCGCCGCCGGCATCACCTTCTTCGCCGGGGCCGCAGCCTTCGTGGCCGGAGTCCCAGCCTTTGTGGCCGGGGCGACCTTTTTGCCTGGAGTCCCAGCCTTTGTGGCCGGGACGACCTTCTTGCCTGGAGTCCCAGCCTTCGTGGCCGGGACGACCTTCTTGGCCGGGGTGGGCGCAGTGTGCTCACCTGCGGGTGTGCGTCCGGCGACCTTCGGGGTCCGGCGCGGAGGGGTGGCCTTGCGGGGCGGGCGGGGTCGGGTCATGGTCAGTTGCCTCCCGGCGCGGCCGGCACCTGCGGGGCGGCGGGAACCTGCGGTGCGGCCGGATCGGCGGGCGCAGCCGGTGCCGCCGGATCGGGGGTTGCCGCGGGGGCGGCCGGGTCCGGGCTTGCCGCGGGGGCGGCCGGGTCCGGGCTTGGCGCGGGGGTGCCCGCAGCCGGATCCGTGGTGCCCGGGTTGTCGATGGCCACCGCATCAAGCGGTTGGATGTTGCTGGCCTTCCACGCCGATCCCTGCTTGGTCACCTCCACCTGGAAACCCATGGACTGGGTGGAGGGCTGCTCACCTGGCCGGGCCGCAGTCACCTCGAGGAACACCACGGTCTTGGCGGTCTTGTCTTCGGTGTCGAGTTCGACGACCGCGCTGCGGACCAGCTTGGCCGTCAGCTTGGCCGGGTCGGTACCGGTGGCTGCCTTCTGGATGGCCCCGAACCCGTCGCTGCCGAGCAGCTGGGTGCGCGCGTTGCCGGTCACCGATTCGCGAAGCCGCTTCTGGTAGGCGGCCGAATCTTTCAGATCGATGTTGAGGACGTTGAGCATGGCCTGTTCGGCTCCACTGAGGGCGTCGTCGCGCGCAGTCTGCACGGGCTCCCGGTTGAATGCGGCGTCGTACCAGCGGTAGCCCGACACCGCGGCGAACACCACTGCCGCGACCAACGCCACCACAGCCGCAGCTGTCGCCAAGGGCAGTCCTAGGCGGGACAAGGCGCTGGGCTTCTCATCGGTCTCGGTATCGGTGCTCACCGCTGGGGTGCGCACGGAATCAGATTTCTTCATCGCAGGCCACTGTAACCATCGAAGCTGTGTGCGCCATCACCCGCGCGAACGCAGGTGGTGGGCTCACTTCTGCCGAACGCCCAGCAATGCGGCCAGCTGGGTGGCCAGTGGGTTGAGGTCCAACTTGTCCGGATCACGCTTGGGGAGCGAATCCCACGGCTGTGCGATGTAGGGGTCTGAGTACTTCGCGTTCTGGGCACCGCGCACACTGGTCGGATTGCCCTGGGCCACAGCACACTTCGCGTTGGTGTTGAAGGGGAAGTCGTCGTAGCGGATGTCGAAGTCGGGGTTCTTCTTCTTCATCTCGTCGATCATCTTCTGGGTGCCCTCGTACCCGAGCGTGCACGACGGCGGGTTGTTGGTCTCCAACACGATGCCGAAGTGGATGGTGCCATCTCCCGGGGCGGGAGAATAGCTGCCGGTGGACAACGCCCCCACCATCGCCAGCACCGGCGAGATGCCGCTGTAGGTTCCCTTCACGTTGCGCACGTCGAGCGCGAGGTTGCGCACTGCGGTGGTGATGTCGCCACCGCTGCGCGTCAGCAACGCCGAGAGCTGCGTCGCCGAGGTGGTGCCGGTGGTCAGCAGACGCCGCAGGTCAGGATCGCTGGTGGCCAGCTGCGCGGTGATCAGGCCGAGGTTCTTCGACCAGTCCAGGATCGCATCGGACACGTCGGCCTGCGTACCCAGCACGGTGTCGGCGTTACGGATCAGCGAGATGGTCTGGGGCAGGTTGTCGTTGCCCGATCTCGACAGGTTGACCAGCGAGTCGACGAGGTTCTTCAAGTTCTCCGCGCGGCCGTTGAACGCCTTGCCCAACTCGGTGACCACCGTGTTGAGGTCGTCCAGCGGAACCGACGAGGTGAGGTCGATGGCACTGGAGAGCACGTCTTGCACCGGCACCGGGATGGGCTGGTCGCCGATGCCGACGCTCGAGCCGTCCTTGAGGAAGGGACGTCCCGCCGAGGTGGGGCGCAGGTCCACATACTGTTCACCGATGGCCGACCGGTTGGCCACGACCGCCTTCGCCGACGCCGGGATCTTCGGCCCGCCGGACTCGAGCTTCATGACCACCCGGACCCCGTCACGCTGCAGTTTCAGCGACGACACCCGTCCCACGGGCACACCCTGATAGGTGACCTCGGCGTTGCTGAAGATGCCCCCGGAGTCCGGGAAATCGGCGTTGACCGTGTAGTAGCCGACCCCGACGAGGCGACCGAGCTGCGCGTACTTGGCGCCTACGTAGACCACCGCCAGCACACCAACCACGGTGAACGCGATCAGCTGCCAACGCACCAGCTTGGACATCATCGTCCCGGTGCTCCTGTCTTCGGTGCCGGGGCCTTGGCCGGGGCTTTGGGAGCCGGCTTGGGGCCGAAGAGCATCCCCAGCGGACCGCTCAGCGGCGACTGGTTCTTCTTCGGGGCCGGCAGCACCGGATACCGACCACCCGACGGCGGCGTGTTGGGGCCGGGGCGAGCGTTGAGCAGCGGCAGCAACGTCACCGTCGGCCAACCCGCCCGCGGGCCGTTGCCGTTGGTGTAAGGGTTGCGCGGGTCGAGCACCGGCTGCGGACCTGAGCCCACCGGCTGGTAGCGCGGCTGCGGCTGCCCCACACCGAGCGCCTCGAGCTGATTGAGCAGACGCAGGTCGACCGTGGCGAACAGGTTGGTCGAGTCACCACGCACACCCGGAAGCAGCTGGTCGGGGAACGGATAGGTGGGCAGCAGCGGCAGCGCCGTGATGATGTCGGGCGCCGCCTTTGCCAAGGCCTGCAGCGTCGGCCGCAGCGACCGCAGGTCGGTGATGATCTCCTCGCGCGCCCGCCCGAGGATGTCCACACCCACCTGGCCCAGACCGTCGAGCTTCTGCAGCAGGGTGACGAACTGTGGACGCTGATCCTCGAGCACCTTCACCCCCGCGGGCAGCTGATCGAGGATCCGGTTGATCTGCGTGGTCTGCGCCTGCGCGCGGGTGGACAGCGTGGCCAGACCGTCGATCGCCTTGGTGATGTCGGCCTTCTGGTCGTTGAGGCTCTTGATCAGCTTCTCGGTCTGGTTGAGCAGCGAGTTGACCGTCTTGCTGCGGGACCCGCCGAGCGCGATGTTGAGTTCCTTGACCACCGGCGTCAGCTGGGCGATGCCGCCACCGTTGAGCAGCATCGACAACGCACCCAGCACCTGTTCGATGTCGGTGGCGGTGCCGGTGCGCAGCACCGGGATCGGGGTTGCCGAGTCCTGACGGGGCGCGGAGCTGCGCAGTTCGGGATCGCTCAGCGAGATGAACTTCTCACCCAAGAGGTTGGTCTGGGCGACCTTGGCCTGCGACTTGGTCGACAGGTCGATGGTCCGCTTGACCGACACCTCGATCTGAGCCGACCACCCGTCGGGCGCCACCTCGACCTTGGTCACCTTGCCCACCGTCACGCCGTCGAACTTGACCGCCGACTGCGGCACGAGGTCCAACACGTCGTTGAACTGGATCTTGTAGGAGCGCGGGTTGTCGCCGGTGTCGGCGCCGCCGGGCAGCGGCAACGAGTAGATGCCCCCGGATGAACACCCGGTCACCATCACCGCGGTGGCCACCGAGACCACGCCCAGCGCGACTGCCGCGCGCCGTGGGAGATCGAATCGCGTCATGGTCTACCCACCTGTCAATCCGGGTGACGGCGTTCCGGGAACGGTTCCGGGCACAGGTCCACGCTTCTGCTGGTTCTCGCCGCTCATGATGCCGAACGGCAGGTTCAGAGTTGGGGTCATCGAACCCTTGGTGATCTGGGTGGCGATGGCCGAACACTGGTTGAGCAGCGGGCGCAGCGTCTTGCTGAACTGCTGGAACTGCGGGTCGCCGGGCTTGAGCTTGCCAAGGTCGAGCAGCTTGCAGCCGGCGCCGGCGAGGTCCTGCAACTCCGGCAGCACCACACGCAGGTCGAGGGTGCCCGACTCGGCGTTGTAGGCGTTGATGAGGTTGTTGATCGTCACCGGAAGGACGGTCAACAGTTCCTTCTGCGAGTCGGTGGTGTCGGCCAAGGTCTGGGTGGTGGGGATCAGTTCCTTGACCCGATCGCCGAGGGCGATCCGGTTGTCCTGGACGAACCCGGCCACGTCGCCCAGGGCGATCGACAGCTTGTTCAGCGCCTGACCCAGTTGCTGGCGTTCGCCGGAGAGGAAGCCGGTGAACGACGCGAGCTGGGTGTTGAACTGGCGCACCTGGGCGTCGTTGTCGGCCAACGCCTTGACGAACACGTCGAGGTTCTTGATGGTGTCGACGATGTTGCCGCTGGAGTCGCTGAGCGTGGTGGCGGCCTTCGACAACTGCTCGATGGTCTGACCGAGCTTCTCACCGTTGCCGCCGAGGTTGGCCGCGCCGGTCTTGATGAGCTGGCTCAGCGCTCCGTCCTTGTTGGCGCCGTTGGGCCCGAGTGCGGTCGACAACTTCTGCACGCTCGCATAGAGCTGGTCCACCTCCACGGGGACCATTGCCTTGTCCTCGCCCAAGGTGATCCGGCTACCGGCCTTGGGGCCCTCGGAGTACGTGGGGGTGAGCTGGATGTAGCGGTCTGCTACGAGGGACGGAACCACCTGCACGGCCCCCACATCGGCGGGCAGGTCGTTGTCGCCGTCGATGGTCAACTTCACCCGGACGCGATCACCCTGCGGGGTGACCGAATCGACGGTGCCCACCTTGACCCCGGCGATACGCACGTCGGTGCCCGGGTAGATGCCCACCGAGCTCTTGAAGTAAGCGGTGATCTTGGTCTGGTTGATGGTGCTGAACAACCACCACAGGGAGCCGACCACGACCAGGGCCAGCACCAGACCGATCACCCCGATGACGATGTGGCGCGGGGTGAACCACCGTCCGGGACCGGCCGAGTCGCGCAGATCGTGTTGCGCTGCGGACATCATCCGGTCGCCTCCGTTCCACCGATGTTGAGATTGCGGGTCCGGTTGGGCGGACGCAGCGTGTTCTGCGCGGGCAGACCCGGCGGCAGGATGTTGGTGATCACCGAGTCGAACCAGCGGCCGTTGCCCAGCACGTTGGCGTAGAGCCGGTAGAACGGCGCGAGGTTGATGATCGCCGACCGCAGGTTCTTGTCCTGCTTGCGCAGCAAATCGGTGACGCCCTTGAGCGACTCCAACGCCGGCCCGATCTGCTTCTCGTTGTCACGAACGATCCCGGTCAGCGTGGTCGAGAGCTGGGTGGTGCTGCTCAACAACCGCGAGATCGATTGCTGCCGGTTGTTCAACTCCGCCAACAGATCTCCCGCGCCGGCGATCAACCGGGTGAACTCGACGTTGCGGTCGGCGAGGATCTTCGACGTGCCCTTGGTCGCCTCGAGCAGCTTGCGCACCTCGTCATCGCGACTGGCGATGGTGGAAGACAACCGGGTCAGCCCGTCGAGTGAGTTGCCAAGTTCTGCCGGGGTACCGGCAAACGCGGCGGACAGCGTCCGGAAGCTGGTGGCGAGCTGATCGGAATCGACGTCCTTGATCTGCTTCGACGCGGCGCTGAAGGCATCGATGACGTCGAACGGGGACGTGGTCTTGGTGATCACCTTGTTCGGGTCGGCCTGCTTGTCGCCGCTGGGATCGACGGCCAGGTACTTCTGACCGAGCACGGTCTTGATCTGGATGGACGCCGAGCTGTTGTTGCCGATCCAGGTGTTGGCGACCGAGAACTTCACCCGCACCTTGTTGTCGTGCAGGGCGACGCTGGTCACCGAACCGACCTTGATGCCCGCGACCCGCACCTCACTGCGCGGTTTGAGTCCGGCTGCTTCGCTGAAGTCGGCCGTGTAGATGGTCGAGGCGCCTACCAGGGGAAGGCTGCCGAGATAAAACGACGACACCGCCGCCATCAGCAAGATGAGCACGCCCATCGATCCGATGCTCACCGGGGTACGCCGCGGTGCGTCCGGGCGTTTGTTGACTTTCTGATCAGCCATGGTTGTCCTCCTCCCTCACTTCGGCGGCTTGTCGTCGGCCCAGCACCGTGTGGCCACGTTGGTGTAGAGCACGTAGTTGATGTCGGGCAGCGGGATCAACGGCTGACTCAGCAGCGTGGACTTGCCGTTGCCCGCCGAGATGTCCAGGCCGCAGAGGTAGAACTGGAACCACGAACCGAACGTCGCCGCGCGGCCGATCTTCTGGGCCTTGATGGGCAGGTTGGTCAGTGTCTTCTCCACCTCGCCGCGACGATCGTTGATCGTGTCGCTCAGCTGCTTGAGGCCTGCGATGGAGCCCTGCAGGGACGGTCCGACCGGGGTCAGGATCGAGCTGGTGACCGAGGTCAGGTTCGACACCGAGGTGATGGCCGAACCAACCGAGTTCTTCTGCGCGGCAAGGCCACTGACGAACTTCTCGGTGGTGGTCAACAGGGTGGTCAGCTCGTCGTCGTGCTGGTTGATGTTCTGCAGCACCGCGCCGAGGTTGGTGATCAGTTCCCCGATCACCCGGTCCTTGTCGGCGATGGTGTTGGTCAGCTCGGCGGTGTTGGACAGCAGGCTGGTGATGGTGCCGCCCTCACCCTGGAACACCTGGATGATCTCGTTGGCCAGCTTGTTCACGTCGTCGGCCGACAGGTCCTGAAACAGCGGCTTGAACCCGTTGAACAACTCGGTCAGGTTCACCGCCGGGTGGGTCTGTGACAGCGGGATGGTCGACCCCGCCGAGATGGTGGAGTCGATGTCACCGGGACCCTTCTCCAGGGCGACATATCGCAGACCGGTCAGGTTGCGGAACCGGATGAACGCCTGCACCCCGTCGGGCAACCGTTTGCGGTCGATCGAGAAGGTGACCTTGGCCTTGTTGCGGTCGTAGATCTTCACGTCGCGCACCTCGCCGACGCGTACACCGGAGATGCGCACGTCGTCGCCGGGGTTGAGAAGGGCGGCGTCGGTGAAGATCGCCTTGAAGTCGTTGCCGCCGCCGGTACCGGAGTTGGCGATGGTCACCCCGAGTGTGGCCGTCGCGATCACGGTGATCACCGTGAACACGATCAGTTTGATCAGCGGCGAATAGAAGTTGTTCTTCACTTGATGGTCACCTGCGCTCCCTGCAGGCCCGGCGCCACGATCTGGGCGATCCAGCTGGGCACGTCGCCAGGGTTCACACCGGCCTCGGCCGCCATAATCGCCTGCAGGGCAACCTTGTTCTGCGGATCGTCGTACACGCTGGGCTGGATGACTCCAGCCGGCTTGCCCGAGAAATCCGGGATCGGAAGGGTGGGAAGGTTACGCGGACCGGGGTTGCGCGACGGCGGCTGGTAGGAGCCGTCGTTGAGAGATCCACCCGGGTACTGCGGGAACGGGCGGCCACTCTGGTAGTGCTGCGGGTAGCAGCGCGGTCCGCGGTCGTCGAGCAGACGCGGTTCGTCCTGGTTGGGCAGGTAACGACCACGCGGGTTCGAGAAGCTCAGGTTCACGCGCACACCGGGGTTCTTGGTCCCCACACCCACGATGTTGCCCACCTCGGGGACCAGTCCGGCGAAGTTCTTGAACGTGCACCCGAAGGCCGGCGAATGCGTGGCCAGCGCAGTGAGCAACGGCTCGGAATCGATGGCCAGGGTCAGCAGGTCGCGTCGGTTGGTGCGTAGGAAATCGGTGGTCTGGATCGCGGTGGCGGTGACCGTGGAGATCAGTGTCTTCAGATCGCCCTGCTTCTCCACCAAAGTGTTGGTGGTGGTGCGCAGGGTGTCCAACGAGTCGACGATGTCGGGCAGCGCCTGTGAGTAGGTCTGGGAGAACGTCGCCAACCCACGCAGGGTGCCCTGCAGCTGCGGCATGTTCGCGTTGACCTGGGTGAAGATGTTGTTGAGTTCCTCGAAGCTGGCTCCGAGCTTCTCGCCGTTGCCGTCCAGGGCCTTGGCCAGCGCGCCGAGCGTGACGCTGAGGTCCTGCGGCGGGATGGCCTTGAGCACCGGTAGCAACTTGTCGAAGAACGTCTGCAGCTCCATCGCGTTGCCGGTGGAGTCGGTGGCGATGGTCGCCCCGTTGCGCAGTGGCTCGCCGCTGTCCCCCGCGGGCAGCTGCAACGCCACATAGCGCTCACCGAAGAGCGTCTTGGGCAGGATGCGGGCAGTGGTTCCCGCCGACAGCATCTTGGCCTTGTCCGGGTCGAGACCCAACTTGACCGCAACGGTGCCGTCGGGACGGGTGGTCACCTCACGCACCTGTCCCACCAGCACCCCGCGGACCTTGACGTCGGCGTTGTTGGGCAACGCGTTGCCTGCCGAGTCGGTGGTCAAGGTGACGTCGGTGAAGGTGGAGAACGTCTGGTTGAACTTCAGGATCGACCCGCCGATGACCAGGGCCAGCACCAGGAAGAACACCAGACCCAGCAGACGTCTACGCAGTACGGCCATGGCTCAGCCCGCCACTCGGACAGTCGTGGTGGTGCCCCAGATGGCCAACCCCAGGAAGAAGTCGAGCACCGCGATGAGCACCAGGACAGCTCGCACAGCGCGTCCCACGGCCACGCCCACACCGGCCGGTCCGCCGCTGGCGTAGTAGCCGTAGTAGCAGTGCACGAGGATGGCGACGAACGCGAAGACCAGCACCTTGCCGAAGGACCACAACACGTCCGCCGGTGGCAGGAACAGGTTGAAGTAGTGGTCGTAGGAACCCGTCGACTGCCCGTTGAACGTCGTGTTGATCAATCGGGTGGCCAGGTAGGCCGACAGCAGGCCCAGCACGTAGAGCGGGATGACCGCGATGAATCCGGCGACCACGCGGGTGGTCACCAGGAACGGGACCGACGGCACGGCCATGACCTCGAGGGCGTCGATCTCCTCGGAGATACGCATGGCACCGAGCTGGGCGGTGAAACCGCATCCGACGGTGGCCGACAGGGCCAGACCGGCGACCAGCGGGGCCACCTCACGGGTGTTGACGTAGGCCGACAGGAAGCCGGTCAGTGCCTGCGACCCGATCTGATCGAGGGCGGCGTAGCTCTGCAGGCCCACCACCACACCGGTGAAGCCGGTGAGCAACACCATCACACCGATGGTGCCGCCGATGACGGCCAGTCCGCCGGCGCCGAAGGCCACCTCGGCGAGCAGGCGCAGCAGCTCCTTGGGGTAGGCCACGATGGTGCGCGGCGCCCAGGCGACGGCGCGACCATAGAACGACATCTGCTCGCCGGCGCCGTCGAGCACCTTCAGCGGCGCGTCGACGGTCTTGCGGATGCGGTAGGTGAACAGGTCGGCCCTGCTCTTGGCGATCGTCATTGCTCAGTCCTCCCCTACGAACCCTTGGCCGGGACGATCTGCAGGTACACGGCGGTGATGATCAGGTTCGCGAAGAACAGCAGCAGGAAGGTGATGACGACACTCTGGTTGACCGCCTCGCCCACGCCCTTGGGTCCACCCTTGGGGGTCAGCCCCTTGTAGGAGGCGATGACACCGGCCAGGAGACCGAAGATGGCGGCCTTGACGGTGGCGACGTAGAGGTCGGGCAGCTGCGCCAGCGCACTGAACGAAGCCAGATAGGCGCCCGGGGTGCCGTTCTGCACGACCACGTTGAAGAAGTAGCCGCCGCCGATACCGACCACACAGACCAGTCCGTTGAGCAACGCTGAGACCAAGACCATGGCCAGCACACGCGGGACGACCAGGCGTTGCACAGGGTTGATGCCCAGCACCCGCATCGCGTCGATCTCCTCGCGGATGGTGCGCGAGCCCAGGTCGGCGGCCACGGCCGAGCCGGCCGCGCCTGCGATCAACAATGCGGTGATGACCGGCGCTGCCTGCTGGATGACCACCAGGACGCTGGCCGCGCCGGTGAACGACTCGGCACCGAGCTGCTTGATAAGCGAGCCGGTCTGCAGCGACACGATCGCGCCGAAGGGGATGGCGATCAACGCGGTCGGCAGGATGGTGACGCTGGCGATGAACCAGGCCTGCTGCACGAACTCGCGGAGCTGGAACGGTCGGACGACACTCTGGCGCGCCACATCGACGAAGAGCTGGACGATGTTGCCCGTCTGCGCGAGAGCAGACGTTCCTGCCTGTGTCACCCGATCGACGCCACGTGTGGTGGCTCCGCTCATCTGGTGGCCTCCAAGGATTCTCGTGTCATGTCAGGCGTCTCCACCCGCGCGATAGGCCGGGAACTGCTCGGTCTGGGCCTCGGAGCCGCCGAATCCCTGCCCACCGGCGAACTGGGGCGACTTCGCGAGCTCGGCCCCGCGGGCGAGGTTCGCGTTCTTGATCTCGTCCTCGGCGGCCATGCTCTCGCGGATCGCCTTCTGGGCCCCCTCGGGCAGGGTGTGCAGCAGGTCGTGGACACGCTGACGGTGGCGGATGGCCGCCCGACGCTCAGGCATGCCGGGGTTGGGCTGCACCTGCGGGATGATCTCGGAGAAGTCGTCCTTGGTTCCGCCACCGGAGACGCCGGCCCGTGCCAGCTGCGCCTCCTGGGCAGCGGTGGCGTCGTCCTTCTCCTCGGACATACCGATGGGGCCGAAGCGGTCACCGGAGAGGAACTGCTTGACCGCAGGCTCGTCGGAGGTGAGCAGCACCTCGCGGGGACCGAACATGACCAGCTCCTTGCGGAACAGCATGCCGATGTTGTCGGGGATGGTGCGGGCGATGTTGATGTTGTGGGTGACGATCAGGATCGTCGCGTCGATCTGCGCGTTGATGTCGATCAACAGCTGCGAGATGTAGGCGGTGCGCACCGGGTCGAGACCCGAGTCGGGCTCGTCGCACAGGATGATCTGCGGGTCCAGCACCAGGGCTCGGGCCAGGCCCGCGCGCTTACGCATACCGCCGGAGATCTCGCCGGGCAGCTTCTCGCCCGCATCGGCCAGACCGACGAGGTCCAGCTTCTCCATGACGATCTTGCGGACCTCGGACTCTGACTTCTTCGTGTGCTCGCGCAGCGGGAAGGCGGTGTTGTCGAACAGGGTCATGGAGCCGAACAAGGCGCCGTCCTGGAACAGCACCCCGAAGAGTTTGCGGATCTCGTAGAGCTCCCGTGACGAGCACTTGGTGATGTCGGTGCCGTCGACGATGACCGAGCCCTGTTCGGGATGCAGCAGGCCGATGAGGGCCTTGAGGAACACCGATTTGCCGGTACCCGAGGGCCCCAGCAGAGCGCTGACCTCACCTTCGGGAAGGGTCAGGGTGACGTCGCGCCAGATGTTCTGCGAACCGAAGGACTTGGTGAGCCCTTCGACGCTGACCTCCACACCCACGTTTGACTCCTCATGCTCTGCCGTCTCCGGCCTGTGGTTGGAGTCACTGTAGCCCACAGTCTGCGATCTACGAACTTCAACTCCGCAATTGGGGATCACAAACACAGAAATGCCTTCTAGCTGCAGAAACGACAGAACCACCCTGGTCTCAGGGTGGTTCTGCCGTGTCTGTGTTGCCCGAAATCCGGGCTCGACCTTACTGCGCGGTAAGCACGACGATCCGGGCTCGGCCGCAGGGTGTCACTTGATGGAGATCTTGGCGCCGGCCTCTTCGAGCTTGGCCTTGGCAGCCTCGGCAGCGTCCTTGTCGACCTTCTCCAGGATGGCCTTGGGGGCGCTCTCCACGAGGTCCTTGGCCTCCTTCAGACCCAGACCCGAGACGACCTCACGGACGACCTTGATGACCTGGATCTTCTTGTCTCCGGCACCCTCGAGCACGACGTCGAACTCGTCCTGCTCGGTGGCGGCCTCGGCGGCTGCGGCCGGGGCACCGGCGGCGGCGACGGCAACCGGAGCAGCCGCGGTGACCTCGAAGACCTCTTCGAACTTCTTCACGAAATCGCTGAGCTCCAGCAGGGTCAGTTCCTTGAACTGATCGATGAGCTCGTCAGCGCTGAGCTTCGCCATGATGGCGTCCTTCCTGTTGTCCCCCGTGGGGGGTGTTCATCCGCGCCGGCGCGTGCCGGCGAGTGGATCGGGTGGGGTGCGCGGGTGCGCTATTCGGCAGCGTCGGCGGGTGCGTCGGCGGCGTCCGCCGCGGGCGCCTCGCCTGCGGCAGCCTTCTTCTCCTGCAGGGCCGCGGCAAGACGCGCGACCTGCGATGCGGGCTGGTTGAACAGCCCAGCAGCCTTTGCCAAGTTGCCCTTCATGGCACCGGCGAGCTTGGCCAACAGGACCTCACGGGTCTCGAGGTCGGCGATCTGCTCGATCTCCGCCACGGACAGCGCGCGACCGTCCATGTACCCGCCCTTGATGACGAGGGCCTTGTTGTCCTTGGCGAACTTCTTGATCGCCTTCGCCGCGTTGACCGGCTCGCCCTCGATGAAGGCGATCGCGGTCGGTCCGACGAACAGCTCGTCGAGACCCTGAACGCCCGCATCACTGGCGGCGCGCTTGACCAGGGTGTTCTTGGCGACGGAGTAGGTTGCGCCCTCGCCGAGGGAACGACGCAGCTCACTGATCTGCTTGACCGACAGGCCACGGTATTCCGTGATCACTGTGGCCGTGGAGCCCTTGAACTGCTCGGCGATCTCCGCAACTGCGGCGACCTTCTCGGACTTGGCCATACTTCGCCTCCTCTCATGTCGATTCCAGTGGTGCACAGACCGTCGGAGCTTTCCCGACCCCACTGAATGACAAACGCCCCGGGCGCAGGGCACCGGGGCGTGGAAGCGGTTGCGGGCGAACAGGAATCGCGCGCATGCTCATCTCACCTCGTCCACCCTGCGTGGGCCGCCGACATACGTCGGGCCTTCGAACCCCCACCGGGTGGGAGTCGACCAACGGTCTCTGGTTGAACCGGTAACCAGACCACACGGCCTGATTTCCACTGGCGACGGTACCCGCCGACCCCGCCGGCGACCAAATCCGCCCTGGTCGGACGGCCTGAGCGTCGTGAGATGCCGTCGTTATGAAACACCCCAGCGGGATTCACTCCGGTCACGAAGTCTCGGGCACGGGCATACAGGCGTCATAGGTTGGGTTACATTCTGCGATGGCCCGTGACACAACGCACACGTGTGTAACGCATCACGGCCTGACCACGACGAAGTGGCGGGGTACCGATGTGCCCACCCGACAGGAAGACGAGGAGGTGGGCCACCATGAGCGTCCCAGCAGATCCGCAGGTGGACCGGGGCGACGATCCCCGTTTCGACACCTCCTACGCAGGGTTCCCGCTCCCGGCGCTCGCCAGCTCCGTCGCTGACGGCGACCCCGCCGAGTACACCGTCGGACCCTTCACCCCCGGCCTGCCCGGCCCACGTCGCCGACCGCGCATCGGAGCACTGCCCACGCTGCCGCTCGGTGATCCCACCGGCGGTGCCGATGCGTTGGCGTGGCGCCAGCTCGTCGACGGGCCGTCGCGCTACCCGCACGTGGCCATCGATCGCGACGTCCACATCCGCATGTCCGACGGAATCGTGCTGCGCGCCACGGTGATCCGACCGGCCGGCGTCACCCGCGCGGCCGCGCAGCGCGCCTACCCGGCCGTGGTCAGCATCAACCCGTACAACCGGGCGATACTCGATGTCATCGATCAGCTCACCCACGCCCACGGCCTCGGCCGACTGGTGCGCGGCGTGGCCGGACGGGCCGACCTCTCGGGTACGCCACTGGCCGGGATCACCGATCTCACCCGGATGATCTCCGGTGGCGCACTCGACGTGTTCGGCGTGAACCGCAACCTGGTGCGCAGCGGATACGTGCAGGTGATCGTCGATGTCCGCGGAACCGGTGCCTCCCATGGCAAATGGCAGATCCTGGGCCCCCGCGAACAGCAGGACTCGGTGGAGATCTGCCGGTGGGTGACCGAACAGGACTGGTGCGACGGCACTTTCGGCCTGGCCGGCTGGTCGTATTCGGCCATCACCTCCCTGCAGGCCGCCGACAAGCGTCCACCCGGACTCAAGGCGGTCTTCGCCATCGAGGGCTGCGAGGACATCGTCCGCGACATCTACATCACCGGCGGTCTACCGTCGGCGTTCATCCCGCTGTGGATGTCGGTGGTCAACGGCCTCAAATGGATCCCCAACCCGGCCCACGCTGTTCGCGACTTGATGCGCGGCACCACCGCCAAGTGGCTGCTCGACCGCATCGCCTCCCCCGCCACCGAGGCCGCCTCCCTGGGCTGGGGTTTCCTCACCGGACACGACCCGCGTATCTACGACGACCCGTATTTCCGTGAGCGTAACCCGGTCATCTCGCGGATAGACGCGCCCACCTTCCTGTTCGGCGCCTGGCACGACCTGTTCGGTCGCAGCGCCACCTCGATCTACCAGAACCTGCAGATGGAACCCGGCCGCAAGCAGCTCATCGTGGCCGACGGCTACCACCTCGACGTCGGCTCGGGCTTTGGCGAAGGCAGCGCCCCGCCGCGGGTCGATGTCCTCGAGCGCGCGTGGTTCGACAAGTGGCTCAAGGGAATCGACAACGGGGTGGACGCCTACGGCCCGGTCACCATGCAGCAGCAGGGGGGCTCGTGGACGGCGGGCGAGAGCTTTCCACGCCCAGGCGTCTCGGTGCGCCATCTGCACCTGGGCGCCTCGCGTAGCGGTACCGCCGCCCACTCCACCTTCGACGGGAGTCTGGGGTCGCAACCGTCCCCGGCTGGGCGCACCAACCACACCGTGTCGCCTGACCTGCGTGGTCTGCGATCGCGCGACATGACCCAGGTGACCGCGGGGCTGACGGTGATGTTCGGCCGCGACTTCACCCATGACGCCCGCTATCAGGAGCGGGGCGCCCTGTCGTTCACCACGCCCCCGGCGCTTGCGCGCACCCAGATCAGCGGTGCGTTGAACCTGCACCTGTTCGTCTCCACCTCCGGCCAGGAGGGCATCTGGGCGGTGACGGTCAACGATGTGGCCCCCGACGGCAGTTCACGGGTGGTGACCAACGGCGCCCTGACCGTGTCCAACCGCGCCTTCGACCGGGAACGGTCGCAGTACGCCCCCGACGGCACCCTGCTGGTGGCTCATCACTACCTCTCGCGCAAGCGGAAGTTGCCGGTGCCCAAGGACGTGCCGCTGCCCATCGACGTCGATCTGGTGCCCACCGACGCGGTGATCGAGATCGGCCATCGGCTGCGCGTGGACATCTACGCGGGCAGCGTGCCCCGCTACCTCACCGTGGTGCCCGACCTGATCCGTGCGCATGGCCGTAAGCAAGAGCTGGTGCTCGACCCCGATCACCCCAGCTACCTCACCCTGCAGGCCACCGGCGACCCCGCCTGGTGAGTGCGGCGGCGGGCGTCGCGGGCGATCTGCCCGTTTCGGCCGATACGCCGGAATCTGTTGCTTACCAAGTCTTTACCATCTGGTGAACCCTGAGCACCGCGCGGTGTGCAGACCCTCGGATCGCACTACGTTTCCGGGTGCGCACCCGACCCTCGGGTGTCGATGATCGGTAAGGAAACCTGGTGACGACATCACTCCCCCGCCGTAGCGCCCGGCTCAGCACGTTGCTGTTGGCCTGCGTTCTCACGATGACCTTCGGCTTCGGACAGGCTGGTAGCGCTCTGGCCGAACCACAGACCCCCGGTGTGACCGCGCCGGAGGCGCCGATCGTGGTCGTACCCGACGGCGACCCGCTCAACGCCACCACCACTGCGGACGAGGACGCCCAGATCGCGGAACTGACACCCATCGTGGCCGAGCTCTTCGAGAAGGTGTTGACCCGCAACGCCGATGGCGCATACGTCTACGACTACGACAAGACCACCGCCACCCTCGGGCGCGAGGTGGCCGACGAGATCGCCGCGCAGACCACCGCATTGACCACGGTGGGTGAGTCGAAGCTGTCGGGGTACTTCAAGTGCGTGCTCGAGAAGGCCGGCTACGGCGGTCTGGTCGGACTGTTCGCCGGCGCCTACAAGGAGCTGATCGAGAAGAAACTGTGGTCGGAAGTGGCCAAGGTGATCATCAAGACCGTTGGCAGTTCGGCCGTCAAGGGCGGCGTCGTGGGCCTGGCGGCCGGGCTGTCCGCCGCCGCCATCTGGTGCAAGTTCTGGGGCTGATCGGCGGTGACCGGCGGCGGCGCTCACCCAGCACCGCCGTCGGTCGCAGGTCCACCCGCTCCCGCATCACCCGTGTCATGCTGGAAAACGATCTGCGACAAAGCCTTTCGATAGGCGCGGAACTCACGTTCACCCTGCTTGGTGAGGAACACCGTCACCGGCGCACCGCGCCCGCTGCGCACACTGGAGCGCACCAGACCACGTTCGCGCAGCACCTTGAGATGCTTGGACAGTTCCGGTGCGCTCAGGCCGACGGTCTGGGCCACGACTGCGAAGTCGGACTGGGCGACGGCGAACAGGTACGACATGATCTTGAGTCGTGGCGGCGAGTGCAGCGCGGCATCGAGGTCATCCACCGCTCAGCGCCGGAAGCCGAAGTAGATCGCCAGCGGCACCACCGAGACGACGCCGGCGATGACGGCCGGCACCAGACCAACGGTGGCCGAACGCCATCCGATGGCCAGGACCACCGACACAGCCAGGAAGGCGACCGCCAACGCTGTCGAGCCGTTACCCACCCGGGGACGATCGAGACCGTTGACGTGCACCGCGATCCACGCCGCGAACGCCGCCACCGCCGCGACCGCCGCCACCCACCAGCTCACCACCCCCGTAGCGGCCAGGCCCTGCACGGTGCCACAGCCGAGCACAGTCAGGATGGCCAGCGCACGTTCGACGCTGGAGGACGGTCGGACCGGAACCTGTTGCATGACAATCCACCTCGGGGATCTGGAGTATTTGTTGCCAAGATAGCAACAAATGGCTGCCGCCGGTAGCCGTTCATCAGGTGATCACCCGACCCTCACCCCGGCATCACCGAAGACCACCCGGAACACAAACCCCGCCTCCGGCCCCATCACATCGGTCACCAGATCGATCAGGGTGGCCGCGAACTGCCCGCCGTGGGCGGGTGTGCCCGGTTCGGCGAGGTGGTGCGCCAACTCGTGCAGCACCACCAGCTCGCGCAGCGCCCACCGTCCCGCTGACGATTCCGGGAGCGCTATCACCGCCGGCGGACCCGGCTCGTAGTGGGCGCTGCGGTGCCCTCGGCGCGTCCGCACCGCCACCGGCCGCGTGGCCCGGGGAAACGCCTCGCGCACCGTGGGCCGCTGCAGCACTCGCGCGACGTGGTCGGTCACGGCCTGCACCGATCCGAATCGCGCCTCGGCTGGGCGGGTGATGGTGGTTCCGGCCACCTGCAGCATCGACGTCGGCGCGTCGAACATGCTGTGCACCAACGCCTCTGCCGCATACAGCGCCGCTCGCTGGTGATCGCGCCCGTCCTGACCCATGACCGCGACCCTACCCAGCGCATCCGTCCCACCCCCACCCCTGCCCAGCGGGCCCCTCAGCGCTCGAGCGCACCTCGCGATCCGTCGAGCCCGGGGTTCTCCCCGAGACGTGCCCGGCGACCCGCACGGTCTCCGGCCCGTCGGGCCGCCTCCGAGTAGCCCGCCGACGCGCTCGACCCACGCCACGTCCCACGCGCGGACGACTGCGAACGATGCAGGTCCAGGATGGCCACCTCCTTGTCGCGCAGCGCGATCTGGGTCGAAGACGCTCGATGTCCGGCATCGGCGGTCATCGCCTGCTCGCGCGCCTCGTCCCGGGCGTTCGACAGCCGCACCCCGATCCGCTCGGCGAACGCGGACTGAAAGTTCAACCGGGCGGTGATGGGCGAGAGTGGCGTGGTCTCGACCACTCGCCGAGTCATCCAGCCCGACTGCCGCGTGACCACCTTGCGGGCGGTCTCCTCGCGATAGGCACCGCTCTTGAGGTACGCGTCGCTGGCCGCCACCATCTGCACCACCAGCGAGCTGTACAGCGCCTCCACACTGTCGATGTCGCCGGCAAAGCCGTAAGCGATGACGAACGTGGAGTTGTGCGCCACGTCCACCTTCACGTCGTTGGCGTGCGCGATCGCCGCGAAAAGAGCCACATACGTGCGTAATCCGCGTTTCCCGGCCGTCCCGATCGCAACCTGGCGCACCACCGGGACGCTGCGTGAGCCCACCGGATCGTGCGCCCGCGCCACCGCTAGATCGATCGACGCCGCCGTGGCCAGGCGTTGGGCGGCCGCCATGAACGTGGCCGCCTCGTGCTCGTTGTCGGTCCCCTCGGCTTGGCGCAACAGCCCGGCGATCCGGGTCAGCAACTTGTCGTCTCGCATACACATGAGACTAGGCACACGCGCATTCGGTTCCATCGAGTCGCGACATCGCTTCCCAGGCAGGCGGGGCGGTTAGGTTGGCGCGGTGACATCTGCGTTGCTCGGGCTCGGCGTCGGCCTGTCGCTGATCGTGGCCATCGGCGCACAGAATGCCTTCGTGCTGCGCAGCGGCATCGCCGGTCAGCACGTGGGCGCGGTGGTGAGCGTCTGCATCGTCTCCGATGCGGTGTTGATCGCTGCCGGTGTGGCCGGTGTCGGGGTGGTGGTCAGCCGCTTCCCGTCCGCGGTCACCGTGGTCACCATCCTCGGAGCAGGTTTCCTCGCCGTCTACGGCCTGACCGCGCTACGCCGCGCCCGACACCCCGGGGCGATGACCATCGGCGGTGCCACCGCGGTCACCCGCGCCTGCGCCATCGGCACCTGCCTGGCGCTCACCTGGCTCAACCCACACGTCTATCTCGACACCGTGGTGTTCGTCGGGTCGGTGGCAAACCACGAATCTGGCGCAGGCCGTTGGTGGTTCGCCCTCGGCGCGATGGGCGCCAGTGCCATCTGGTTCACCGCCCTGGGCTACGGCGCACGCCTGCTACGTCCGGTGTTCACACGTCCGTCGGCCTGGCGCGTCCTCGACATCGCCATCGGGGTGCTGATGCTGACTCTGGCCGCCACCCTGGTGGCCCGCCTGCTCTGATGCGACCGCCCAGACACCGCAACCCCCGACCGTTGGTGCGGTCGGGGGTTGCGGGCAAAGATCATCAGGGTGTGATCAGCTCTCGGTCGGCTCCGCGTAGTTGCGGTTGATCGACGGATCGACCGGGATACCGGGACCGGAGGTGGTGGAAACGGTGACCTTCTTCAGGTACCGGCCCTTCGCCGCCGACGGCTTGGACCGCAGGATCTCGTCGAGCGCGGCGCCGTAGTTCTCGGCCAGCTTCTCCGGCGAGAACGACGCCTTCCCGATCACGAAGTGCAGGTTGGCGGCCTTGTCCACGCGGAAGTTGATCTTGCCGCCCTTGATCTCGTTGACCGCCTTGGTGACATCGGGGGTCACGGTGCCGGTCTTCGGGTTGGGCATCAGGCCGCGCGGGCCCAGGACGCGTGCGATACGTCCCACCTTGGCCATCTGATCCGGCGTCGCGATCGCGGCGTCGAACTCCAGCCAGCCGCCCTGGATCTTCTCGATCAGGTCCTCGGCGCCCACCTCGTCGGCACCAGCGGCGGTGGCCTCGGCGGCCTTGTCGCCCACGGCGAACACGATCACACGCGCGGTCTTGCCGGTGCCGTGCGGCAGGTTGACGGTGCCGCGCACCATCTGATCGGCCTTGCGCGGATCGACGCCGAGACGAACTGCGACCTCCACGGTCGCGTCGTACTTGGTCGATCCGGTCGCTTTGGCCAGGGCCGCAGCCTCCAGCGGGCTATACAGCCGGTCGCGGTCCACCTTCTCGGCGGCGGCGCGATAGGTCTTACTGGTCTTGCTCATGTGCTCTTTCCTTCTCTGCAACTCACGCAGATCGGTGGTGTGCGGGCCGAGTCAGGCCCTCCCACGGGGGTTTTTGATTGTCGACGGCTGCGCCGTCGGTCCCTGTCAGCCGTTGGTCGTTGTCAGCCGTCGGTCCCTATCAGCCGTCGACCGTGATGCCCATCGAGCGAGCAGTACCGGCGATGATCTTCGCGGCCTGGTCGATGTCGTTGGCGTTGAGGTCTTCCTGCTTGGTCTTGGCGATCTCACGGATCTGGTCCATGGTCACCTTGCCGACCTTCTTGCTGTGCGGCTCGCCCGAGCCCTTCTGCAGACCAGCCGCCTTGAGCAGCAGCTTGGCCGCGGGCGGGGTCTTCAGCTTGAAATCAAACGAGCGGTCCTCGTACACCGAGATCTCGACCGGCACGACCGTCCCGCGCTGCGACTCGGTCGCGGCGTTGTAGGCCTTGCAGAACTCCATGATGTTCACGCCGTGCTGACCGAGCGCCGGACCCACCGGCGGCGCAGGGTTGGCCTGGCCGGCCTGAATCTGGAGCTTGATGATCCCGGCGAGCTTCTTCTTCTTGGGGGGCATCTTCTTCGTTACCTTTTGTTGTTCGTGTCTGTCCGACCCCGACCCGATCGCACCAGGTCGCGCTCAGACGTTTCCGCGCCCGCTGGAGACGCGAAAGTCTGGGAAAACTCTCGTCAGATCTTCTCGACCTGGGAGAAGGCGAGTTCGACCGGGGTCTCGCGACCGAAGATCGACACCAACACCTTCACCTTGCGCTGCTCGGCGTTGACCTCGCTGATCGACGCAGGCAGCGTGGCGAACGGACCGTCCATGACGGTCACCGACTCGCCCACCTGGAAATCGACCTCGATCGTCGACGCCGCAGCGGCCTCGATTCCCTCGGCGACGCTGCCACCGCGCCCGGCGGCGACCTTCTTGGTCTCCACCCGCGGCGCGAGGAACTTGAGCACCTCGTTCATCGACAACGGCGACGGTCGCGAGGTGAGACCGACGAACCCGGTGACACCCGGGGTGTTGCGCACCGCGCCCCACGACTCGTCGTTGAGCTCCATGCGCACCAGGATGTATCCGGGCAGCACCTTGCGGTTGACCTTCTTGGGCTGACCGTTCTTGATCTCGGTGACCTCTTCGGTCGGGACCTCGACCTGGAAGATGTAGTCACCGACATCGAGGTTCTGCACGCGGGTCTCGAGGTTGGCCTTCACCTTGTTCTCGTACCCGGCGTAGCTGTGGATCACGTACCAGTCACCCGGCGCGCGACGCAGCTCCTTCTTCAACGCCTCGACCGGATCGAGCTCTCCCTCCGGCTCGGCGGGCGCGTCGGGCTCGACGGCGCCGGACTCGTCGGCGTCCTGCGCTCCGGAGTGGTCGTCGTCGGCGGCGGACTCACCGGTGGCGGAATCGTCGGTGGCAACCGCATCCGACGCCTCGTCAACCTCCCCGACAGACGCGTCAAGAGCATCGGTGCCCGGCTCGACGACATCAGTGTCGGTGTCGGTGATGCTCTCGTGTTCGGGGGTGCTCACTGCAGCCCACGCTCCCTTTCGTTGCGGTCACACCCAAGCGGTGCACCGTTGTCGTGCTGGTCCGGGCCGGTGGCCGGGACCGATGTTCGCGGCCTCGATCAGCCGAACATCCAGAGGACCACCTTGGCGAAGCCAAGGTCGATCCCCGAGATGAACGCGGTCATCACGATCACGAAGATCAGCACGATGATCGTGTAGCGGATCATCTCCTGGCGGGTGGGCCAGATGACCTTCTTCAGCTCCGAGACGACCTGCCCGAGGAAAAGCCACAGCCGGGCGAACGGGTTGCGTGAGGCATCCTTCTGGTCCGCCGTCGACTCTGCGGTGCGCTCCTTGAGCGCCACTCCCGAACCGGCTCGCGCGGCCGCCCGCTTACCGCGCGGTGCTGCACGCTTGCCGCTCGGGGTGGACTCGTCGACGTCGTCGGTCAACGCGTCGGCGTCCCGATCGTCATCGACCCCGGCATCGGTGGCGTCGACCCCGGCTGCTCCCTTGGCCCGAGCAGCTCTATCGCGCTTCTCCACCTGCATCCTCTCGTCACGCTGCGTGTGATCGTGTGCGGCGGACCGCCCGCGAAGGAGATCCGCCGACCGACGCGATTACGCCGGCCACGGGCAGGGGCGACAGGACTTGAACCTGCAACCTGCGGTTTTGGAGACCGCTGCTCTGCCAGTTGAGCTACGCCCCTTGGTCGGGCATCACGCCCATCCATCGGACAGTCGTCGTCGATGCCGTCATGCTCTCATCGGCGAGTCGATGCCCGTCTGCGTTCCACAAAACCAACGCGCCACCCTGCAGGGCAGCGCGCAGTATGAGTAACCCCAGACAGTTCAGTGTACGACACGCGGCCAGACGAACTCCAATCACCGATATCGGCCGTCGGCGTGAATTCCCTGCGCACAAAGCCGCAGCTCGGCTGGGCTGTCACGAAAGAATCGAAAAAGGCGGCGCGGGTCAGGAGAACTGGACGTGCGCCAAGGCGCGGCCGAAGATCTTGCGCCCGTCCTGCTTGGCCACCAGCGCGATCTGTCCGGTGCGCGTCTGAGGATCCAGCGACCGCACCTTGCCGGTGAGCTCGAACCGGCCGTAGCCGTCGGCGGGTACGTAGACGGGGCTGGTGAAGCGCACGTTGTATTCGAACACCGCACCCGGGTCACCGACGAACGCCGAGATGTAGCCGGCCGCGATCCCCATCGTCTGCATGCCGTGGGCCACCACGTTCTCCAGACCCACCGCCTTGGCGATCTCCTCGCTGAAGTGGATCGGGTTGGGGTCGCCGGCCACACCCGCGTAGTTCACCAGGTTGCCGCGGGTCAGTCGGACCGTCCGCGGCGCCAACTCCTGGCCCACGGTCAGGCTGTCGAAGCTGACGGCACCGAAGTGTTCGGGACGCACCTCGGAGTCGGGGGTCTCGAACCGGCCAGAGTGCTCGGGGATGGTGCGGCCGGGGTCGAACGACGCGCCCTCGACCAGCATGGTGTGTCGAACCATGTCCATGATCTCGACCGACGGGTCCTCGCCCGCCTTGCCCACCAGGGTCGTCCACGTGGTCAGCACTGGATCGCCGTGCTGATCGGTGATCTGGTTCTTGGTCACCAACATGTCGGCGTCGGCCACCCGACGGAACGAGTCCAGCGAGACCTCTACGACCAGGCGGTCACCGACGGCCAACGGACGATGGAACACCAGCCGCTGATCGGCCTGCAATACCTGCGACACGTCGTAGCCCTGCAGGATCTCGTCGAAGAGGCGGCGCTGGGCGAGCATGCCGAAGATCCCGACGAACGTCAGCGGCGCGATGATGCCGGCGTGGCCGTTGGCTTGCGCGGCCGAGTCGTTCCAATGGCACGGGTGACCGTCCTGCACCGCGCGGGCGTACTCGCGGATCTTCTCGCGACCCACCTCGTAGTAGTCCGCGCAGGTGTAGTGGTAGCCGACCATCTGCGCGGTGCGTACCGCGTTCTCCTCCGGCGTCAGCTTCTGCTCGGTGGCCATCACAGCCAGGCGATCTTCCACCGAGGAGTAAGAGGACTCACTGACGTTGGTCACAGAACCCGACCCTTCGACTACAGACATGTCGTCGCGGTGAGCTCGGGTGAACCATCCGAACGGACTCGGCGTCGTGACGACATCATCTTCTCCGGTCTGGGACGGATGTAGGTGGTCCCGGCCGGACGACTTCTACGATTGGCAAACGCTACCAGCTGGCAGTGGCAAGGATCCCACGCCAAAACGCCCACCGCGCGGCGATGGGCGTTGTCGAGGTCAGCGCGACTCTTTGTGCGCCTGGTGGGTGCCGCAGTTCGGGCAGAACTTCTTGATCTCGAGGCGGTCGGGATCGTTGCGACGGTTCTTCTTGGTGATGTAGTTGCGGTGTTTGCACACCTCGCAAGCCAGGGTGATCTTGGGGCGCACATCTGTTGAGGAAGCCACGGGCTTGCCTTTCGGGTGGGTCTGGTCGTTGCGGGCGGCGAACTCGATCGCAGGTGGCGTTCGCCGACTCACGCCGTCGTTCTCGCTGTAGCGATGGCCGGACTCGAACCGGCGACCTAACGATTATGAGTCGTTCGCTCTAACCAACTGAGCTACACCGCCTTGGCGCCCGGATCAGTGACGACCCGGGAGTCCAGCGAGCCCCCTAACGGAATCGAACCGTTGACCTTTTCCTTACCATGGAAACGCTCTACCGACTGAGCTAAGGGGGCGGGATCCTCGGCTGCGCTGACGCTGCCGGAGAGCCTCGTCGAGGTTACACAGCCGCCCCGAGTGCCGCCAAATCGCTTGCGACCGGCGGCCCCGGAACGGCGTGTGCAACTCCGAAATCCCTGTCCACCGGCGGTTTCACCGACCGTCGTCGGTGATCCCGCAGGTGGAAGGTGGCACGTGTAGGATTCGAACCTACGTAGCTTTCGCGACGGATTTACAGTCCGCTCCCATTGGCCGCTCGGGCAACGTGCCGTGTGCCCAGACCCCGCCGGAGGCGGTGTGTCTGCGCGCAACACAGGTTACAACGACGCCCCCGCGGTTGCGAAAACCCCTGCTCCAGCCCCGTTTCGCACGGTTGTGGCCGCTTCGCACGGCCTGTGTCCGTTCGCACGATCTAGGCCCGTTCGCACGGTCTAGGCCCGTTCGCACACTGCATGCACCGTGCGAAACGATCACAACCGTGCGATATCCCGCTCGCCATGCGAACCGAGGGCAGCCCGATCAGTGCCGACGGGCGGCCAGCGCGTGCGCGACCCGGTCGATGACCACACTCGGGCCGCGCTCCAGGTCCCGAATGTTCCACCGCACGATCCCCAGCCCCAGATCGAGCAACTGCTGGGTACGGATCTTCTCGTCGTTGACGACCTCCTGAGCCGACCGTTGCGTATAGGCGCCGAAGTACTTGCCCATCCCGTCACACTCCCCCACCAGGCCCAACTCCTCCCAGAAGAAGTCGACCCGCGCCATCAGCCGGCCCCACCGATCGAAGAACTCACGTTGCGGCTCCGGCTGCGGCAGCCGCGTCCCGGCGAACACGATGCGACTCCACGACTCCAGCGGACTCTCGGCTCGGTGATCCGCCCGCTCGATGGTTTCCGCCGCCCGCGACGCACCCCACATCCGCGTCATCGACCCGAGCTGTCGAGCCAATTCCGTTCGGGTGCACAGCTTTCGATGCAGGGCGGCGTCCAGCGCAGTCACTGCGCACCGCACCGACGCGGTGCGCGCGAGATCGACCAGAGTGCGTGCCGGGGTGGTGACGGGAACGCCGTCGACGAAGCAGACATCCGACGCCGCGACATTGCGGTGCATCACGCTGATCGACGACGCGCGCGAACCCGACACGGTCCCCGCGACACGGGCCAGATGCACGCGGGACAGGTCGGCGTCGACGATCGGCAGGCCCCAGGCGGCCGCCGCCGTGATCCGCGCCAATGCGCTCGGCGCCGCAGTCGCACCCAGCACCCCGCGCCCCAGCGCCAGATGCCTGTCCTCGGGGAACTCCCCCACCTCGGCAGACGGCAGAAAGTAGCCGGGCGCCAACCTGGTCAAGACCCCCTCTGCCACTGCCCGCTCGACCTCGCCGCGGGTCATACCGAAGTGTCTGAGCTGCGCGGCAGTGCGCGCGGTGGCCGGCCGTACCGTCTCCCGCGCAGTGATGTCGGTGATCAACATGTTCTCGACGATGACCGATCCGCCAGCCGGTCTTACCCCACCTGGGGGTAACAACCCATAGTTGTCCACCGCTCAGACAGATTCCGTGGATCTGTGGATCGCACGGTTCCCGGCAACTCGCACGGTGCGGTCAGGTTCGCACGCCGAAGTCGCGTTCGCACCCTGAAGTCGCGTTCGCACCCCAAAGTCGCGTTCGCACCCTGAAGCGAAGTTCGCACGCTACGTGCAGCGTGCGAACGCAGACAAGTCGTGCGAAAACGACCGACCCATGCGAACGCACACAAGTCGCGCGAAAACGACCGACCCATGCGAACGGGCCTACACCGAGCGAACTGCCTCCAACAGCACGAACGCGACCCGACCGCGCGACAGCGACGCAACCATGCGACCGGCGATGACATCCGCGCGGCGATGGTGGGCCGGTGCCGCCAGGCTGGCTACCCTGATCGCATGGCAGATTCATCGTTCGACGTGGTCAGCAAGGTCGATCGGCAGGAGGTCGACAACGCGCTCAACCAGGCGGCCAAGGAGCTCACGCAGCGCTACGACTTCCGCGGCACCGACACCACCATCGAGTGGTCGGGCGAGGAGGGGATCGTGATCACCTCCAGTTCCGACGAGCGGGCCACAGCCGCGCTCGACGTCTTCAAGGAGAAGTTGATCAAGCGCGACATCTCCCTCAAGGCGTTCGACGCCGGTGAGCCCGTCGCCTCGGGCAAAGGGTTCAAGCTCACCGGAACCATCGTGCAGGGTATCGACACCGAGAAGGCCAAGAAGATCACCAAGGCCATCCGCGACGAGGGACCCAAGGGCGTCAAGGCCCAGATCCAGGGTGACGAACTACGGGTGTCGAGCAAGAAGCGCGATGACCTTCAGGAAGTGATCGCCCTGCTCAAGAGCAAGGATTTCGACGTCGCACTGCAGTTCGTCAACTACCGCTAGCGGTCGGACTCAGCGGTAGTACCCGCCCCCGCGGGCCATCTCCTCCAGCCGCGCCACCCGATCCTCCATCGGGGGGTGGGTGGAGAAGATGCGCCCTATCTTCTCGCCGGCCCGAAACGGGTTGGCGATCATCATGTGTGATGCGCTGGCGATCTGGGTGGTGGGTGGCAGCGGAGCCACCGCCACCCCGCCGGAGATCTTGCGCAACGCGTTGGCCAGGGCCAGCGGGTCGCCGGACAACTCGGCCCCCGACTGGTCGGCCTGATACTCGCGCGACCTCGACACCGCTAGCTTGACCACCGTCGCCGCGATCGGGCCCAGCAGCGAGACCGCCAGCAGCCCAAGGGGACTCGGCCCGCCGTCCCGGTTACCACCGAAGAAGCCGGCGAAGTAGGCCAGGTTGGCCAGCCCACTGACCACTGCGGCCATCGCCCCCGCGATCGACGAGATGAGGATGTCGCGGTTGTAGACGTGTGAGAGTTCATGTCCCAGAACGGCTCTCAACTCACGCTCGTCCAGGATTTGCAGGATGCCCTGGGTGCAGCACACCGCGGCGTTCTTCGGATTCCGCCCGGTGGCAAACGCGTTGGGCGCATCGGTGGGGCTGATGTAAAGGGCGGGCATGGGTTGGCGTGCGGTGGTGGCCAATTCGCGCACGATCCGATACATCGCTGGCGCCTGGACCTCGGTGACCGGCTGGGCGTGCATCGCCTTGAGCGCCATCTTCGCGCTGTTGAAGTAGACGTAGGCGTTCATGCCGACGGCGAACAGCACTGCAAGACCGAGGATCACCGGGCTGCGGAAGATCGCGCCGATGCCCACGATGATGGCTGACATGAACGCCAGCAGCAACACCGTTTTCAGTCCGTTCGCGTGGCCGCGCATGGCAATCGACTCCTCGGCTCGTCACCCTCACGATGGTGGTCTCTACGGTGAACGAACCGACGACCGGCTGTGTTCCGAGGCCCTGCCACCCACCCGCGCCGTGCCCGCACCGGAAGCGAGCATCCTCAGCCCACCGCCGTGACCAGCACCATCGTCCCGAACACCAGTACCACTGCACTGCCGAGCAGCACTGTCACCTGGCGCATCCGCGAGCTCACATTGGCCCCCAGCAACGCACCCACGGCGATCAGACCCATCTGCCAGGTCAGCGAGACGACCGCCACCCCTGCGACGAAAGCCGCGCCCGCGACCGCATCGAGCGACCGGGTGAGCGGCAGCGCGATGGCGGCAAAGTAGACGAAGGTGGCGGGGTTGACCGCGGTCAGACCCAGGAACAGCCCGAACCGGCGATATCCCCGATGATCAACGGGCGCAACCCTTTCCGGGCTGATGCGCATCGACCGGGCGATCGAGACCACGGCCACGACGACCAGCGACAGCCCGCCGATTACCGCAGGCCATCGACCGAGCTGATCGATCACCGGCGCCACGAGTCCGCCGGCGACCACCGCCAGGGTGCAGTAGACGATGTCCACGCTCGCAACCGCGACGGCGGCAGGCACACCACGCCGCACCCCCCGGTGCACCCCTTCGCTCACCACCATCACACCGATGGCGCCCAGCGGAACGACCAGGCCCAATCCCGCCCAGGCGCCCAGCCCCAGCGCCGCGACAATCGAGGTCATCGCAGGTGGAGATGGGTCAGCCGGTGCGTTCCACGGTATAGCGGACCAGCGAGGTGAACGCGTCCTTGGCCGGCGAGTCGGGCAGCTGCGTCAACTCGGCGTCGGCCTTGTCCACGAAGCCCTGCAGCGTGGCACGCGCCTGGTCCATCCCGGCCGAGGCGTTGAGCAACTTCAGCGCCTCGGAGACCTCGGCGTCGGTGACCAACGGGCGCCGCTCACCACCGCCGGTCAACAGCAGCTCACGCAGCCGGTCGGCGTCGGCTCCGGTCTCACGCAACGCGTAGAGCACCGGCAGGGTGTGCACACCCTCCCGCAGGTCAGTGCCTGGTGTCTTGCCGGAATCGCCTGAGTCCGAGGCGATGTCGATGATGTCGTCGGACACCTGGAAGGCGGTCCCCACGGCGTCGCCCAGCCGGGAAAGTCGTTCGATGTCCTCGGCCGCCGCCTGTGAGGTCATGCCACCGAAACGGCCGGCGGCAGCGATCAGGGAGCCGGTCTTCTCCCACACCACCCGCAAGTAGTGATCCACCGGGTCGGTACCCGGCTGCTGGCCGATGGTCTCCCGCATCTGACCGGTGACCAGCTCGGCGAACGTGTCGGCGATGATGCGCACCGACTCCGGCCCCAACGTCGACACCAGGCGCGAGGCGCGGGCGAACAAAAAGTCGCCGGCCAAGATCGCAACGCTGTTGTTCCAGCGGGCGTTGGCACTGGGCGCACCGCGGCGCATCGAGGCTTCGTCCATCACGTCGTCGTGATAGAGCGTGGCCAGGTGGATCAGTTCGACGACGGTGGCCGCGGTGATCACGTCCTGGTGGTGCGGTCGGGGACCGAATTGCGCCGCCAGCAGGGCGAAAAGCGGGCGGAACCGCTTGCCGCCCGCCTTCAGCAGATGGGTGGCGGCCTCGGTCAGGAAGTCCTCGCCCGAGGACAACTCGGACAGCAACAGGTCTTCAACCTGGGCGAGTGACCCACCGATGTCGGCGGAGAACTCGTCCGATCCCAACGCCAGGCCCATGAACGTGGTCTTCACGGCTCGCCCTCGCTCCATCTCTTGGCCGACGCGGCCGGCGGACAGAACCGTTCGGTCTGCCTGGACCCGAGGGTAATCGCACCGGCTTGGCTTCGGTGATACTGGCTGGGTGACCTCCATCGCGCAGCTCCCCCGCCACGCCGACGTGCTGGTCGTCGGTGCAGGTCCAGGCGGTGCGGCGACAGCGGCTCACGCTGCCCGCGCCGGGCATCAGGTGGTCTTGCTCGACTCGGCGGTGTTTCCCCGCGACAAGACGTGTGGCGATGGTCTCACCCCACGCGCGGTGGCCGAGATGTCGCTGCTCGGGCTGGATGCCTACCTGGCCGATCGGCCGAAGATCGTCGGGTTGCAGATGCACGGATGGGGTGCCACCCAACACATCCGGTGGCCGTCGGGACGCTTCCCCGCCCACGGCAGCGCGGTGGCCCGCACCGAGCTCGACGACCGGATCCGCATCGCGGCCCTCGACCGCGGGGCGTCGATGGTCGAGGGTGTGAAAGCCGTCGGGGTGGATGTCTCCGACAACACCGTCCGCTCGGTGCAGGTGGCCGCCGATGACGGCACGGCATCGATCCGGGTCGGACAACTGATCGTGGCCGACGGTGTCCGCTCGCCGCTGGGGCGGATGCTGGGCCGAGAGTGGCACCGCGACACCGCATATGGGGTGGCCGCGCGGGCGTATGCGTCGTCCGGGCGCGCCGACGACTCGTGGATGGGATCAGACCTCGAGCTGCGTGACGCACACGGGACCCTGCTGCCGGGCTACGGCTGGGTGTTCCCGCTGGGTGCTGCCAGCGGGAGGATCAACATCGGCGTGGGCGCATTGGCCACCGGGAAACGTCCGGCGCACATGGCGTTACGCCCCACCCTCGAGCACTACGCCCGCGCACAGACGGCCGACTGGCAACTGTCGGGGCCGCCGGTGGAGATCGCATCGGCGCTGTTGCCCATGGGCGGCGCGGTGTCGGGGGTGGCCGGAGGCAACTGGATGTTGGTGGGCGACAGCGCCGCCTGCGTCAACCCGCTCAACGGCGAGGGAATCGATTATGCGTTGGAGACCGGTCGTTTCGCCGCGGCACGCCTGCAGGACGGCGACCACAGCCACGCCTGGCCCGCGCTGCTCGCCGAGCACTACGGCACCGCATTCTCTGCGGCGCGCCGCCTGGCCGGCCTGCTGACGGTGCCGAAAGCGGTTCCGCTGCTTGGTCGTCCGGGTATCCGATCGACCACCCTGATGTCGATGGTGGTTCGGGTGATGGGCAACCTCATCTCCGAGGAGGACGACGATTTGATCGCCCGCGCCTGGCACACCGCCGGGGTGGCCTCGCAGCGGTTCGACCATCGTCGACCATTCCACTGACCCACCCCTGCTGGGCCAGACCCCTTGTCAGGCTCTCGGTTTGACCGCGTGATGCAGCGCCGCGATGCCGCCGGTCAAGTTCTGCCACCGAACGTTGCGCAGGCCGGCCGCATCGATCTTGCGTGCCAACGCCTCCTGATCCGGCCACGCCCGAATCGATTCGGCCAGATAGACATACGCCTCGGGGTTGCTGGCCACCCGCGTGGCCACCCACGGCAGCGCCTTCATCAGGTACTCCATGTACAGCGTGCGAAAGGGCCCGAAGGTGGGCGTGGAGAACTCGCAGACCACCAGCCGCCCACCGGGTTTGAGCACCCGACGCAACTCGGCCAGCGCCACCGACACGTCGGCCACGTTACGTAGACCGAACGAGATGGTTGCCGCGTCGAAGGTCTCGTCCCCGAACGGTAGCGACAATGCATCAGCGGTCACCTTCGGGACGTCGCGACGATGACCCGCCTTCAACATCCCCAACGAGAAGTCCGCGGCCACACAGTGTGCTCCCGACTTCGCCAACTCCTCGGTCGACACGGCCGTACCGGCGGCCAAGTCCAACACCACATCACCGGGGTGCAGATCCAGCGCCTCCCGGGTGGCCTTGCGCCAGCCGCGATCCTGCCCGAACGAGAGCACCGTGTTGGTGATGTCGTAGCGGCGTGCCACCCCGTCAAACATCCGAGCCACGTCGGTGGGCTGCTTGTCCAGTCCCGCCCGGCCGGTCTGATCACCGGAAACAGCTGAAGTCATGTCTCAACGGTACGGGTCGCTGTCGCCGGCAGCGAGGAGACACCGACCACAGCCGGTGCGACGGTGAAGCGGGCGTCGATCAGGCGGTGCGCCGCTGGGCGGACAGTCCCGGATCGAGCACCGCAGCGTAATGGCCCAGCAGTTGATCACAGATCACCGGCCACGTCTTGCCCAACACTCCACGTCGACCCGCCGCGCCGAACGCAGCACCCACCGGCCCGACCAGGGTGTCGACCGCCTCAGGTAACCGATCGGAGAAGCTGGGCACATCCAGCAGGTAACCGGTCCGCATGGGGGCGATGAGGTCTTTGGGGCCGCCGGCATCTGGGCCGATCACCGGGATGCCACTGGCCTGGGCCTCCTGCACGGCCTGGCAGAAGGTCTCGTGCTCGCCGGTGTGGACGAAGACGTCCATGCTGGCGTAGGCGCGCGCCAGTTCCAGCCCACCGAGTTCGCCGGTGAACACCGCGTCAGGCATCAGTTTTTGCAACCGCTCCCGCTCGGGGCCGCCGCCGACGATGACCAGCTGCCGGTCGCGGCGACCAGAGAGCACCGCGAGGCGTTCGACGTGCTTCTCCGGGGCCAGCCGACCCACAAACCCGACGATGGGCGCTCCCGACGGGCTCCAGGCGCGGCGCAACTGGTCGTCGCGGCGGTCGGGGTGAAATCGTTCGATGTCCACTCCTCGTCCCCACCGGTGCACCCTGGGCACGCCGTGATCCTCCAGCGCCTGCACCGACACCGACGACGGGGCCAGCGTGCGGTCGCAGGAGGCATGCAGCCGCCGCGTCCACGACCATGCCGCGCGAGCACCCAACCCGATGCCGTAGCTCTCGGCGAATCCGGCGACGTCGGTCTGGAACACCGCAACCGACGGCGCCCCGATCCGCCGTGCCGCGTGCGCACCGGCCGCCCCCACCACGAACGGCGACGCCAGATGCACCACGTCTGGGGCGAATTGGGCCATCGCCCGGTACATCGCACGGGTGGGTACCCCCACCGGCAACGACGAGATCTTGGGCACCATCATCGACGGGATGGTCTGTACGGCAACACCGTTCACCTCGCGCGGAGCCGGTTGCTGACCGCGCGGGGTGTCGGGGGCGAACACCATGGCCTCGTGACCTGTGCGCTCGAGATGGTCGAGAACGCGCAGGACAGAGTTCACGACGCCGTTCATGTTCGGCAGGAAACTCTCGGTGACTATCGCTACTCGCACGGGCCTCAGTGTCGGCCGCGCAGCTGACCGTCGAGACTCGGTGACGTGACACGCCCCGGAATGCCCGGTGAACGTCCGCGCGGCCGGTTCACCCCATGTTCGTGCAGCGCTCGTTCGCTGATCATGTGGGTGTTCCACGTCTGCTCAGGCCAGCGCATCTGCCGGGGTGGACGCCGTTTCGGTGTGCTGTGACCTGCGGCGACGGCTCCACTGCGCCAGCAACACCATCACGGTTGCGACGATGACCCAGGTGTATCCCGCGATCGACAACGCCGGGATCCAGGCCAGGCTCGCATCGCGGCCCGCCACCCGCACCAGATCGGGTTTGCGGGAGTCGTACTCCACGGTGATCCGTTGTCCAGCAGTCAGTTCCGATGGATAGAAGACACCCAGCCGCGGACTCTGCACGGTTCCGTCGGGGGTGGTGAACCGCACGGTCGACTTGGTGGCGCCGGCCACCACCACTTCGGCGACTGCGGTGGCCTTGTGCGATTCGATGGACGCATCGTCGCGGTAACACCCGGCGACCATCACCAGCACCAGCAGTGTGACGATCACGCCCACTGTCAGCAGACCCAGCTGGGTGCGACGCAGGATGACCGGTGGCATGTGAGTCACGATACCGATCCCCCCACCCGTCGGTCGGGCGGAAAACCGGCGTCGGTTGGGCGGAAAACCGGCGTCGGTTGGGCAGAAACCGGCGTCGGTTGGGCGGAAACCGGTGTCGACTGGGCGGAAACCGGCGTCGACTGGGCGGAAACCGGCGTCGACTGGGCGGAAACCGGTGTCGACTGGGCGGTGGTCAGACGATCCCGGCGGCAATTGCGGCGTGTAGGTCCCGCAAGCTGTCGCGTTCGGTGGGGACCTCCACCACTCGGATCCCATCCGAATCACGGGCCAACACTGCAGGCAGCTCTGCCAGCGAGACGCGCTGGTGGACCACTCCGAAGCCAGAACACAGCGCGCCGATGTCGGTGTGATGCGGGGTGCCGAAGACGCGCTCGAAGGCACCGTCGTATTCGGGGCCGCGGAAGCGCCGTTCTCCCTGCTCCAGCAGACCGAAGATTCCCCCACCGTCGTCATTGGCCACCACGATGGTCAGCGAGCGCGGCCGAGGCTCGTTCGGGCCGATCAACAGGCCCGACGCGTCGTGCACGAAGGTCAGATCACCCATGAACGCCACCGTGCGGGTGTCGTCGGCGGCCAGGGCCGCACCGATCGCGCTGGAGACGGTGCCGTCGATTCCTGCAACGCCACGGTTGGACATCACCCGCACCTCCGGTGACACGCGGCCCGCAAGGGCTACGTCGCGGATCGGGTTGGACGCACCCACCAGCAGTTGTTCTCCGGGCCGTAGCGCCGCACTCACCACCCGCGCCACATGCAAACCCGTTGCCGGGCCTGGCTTGTCGAGTTCAGCGTCCACAGATCCCAGGGCCCGCTGATGGGCCTGACCGCACTCCTTGAGCCACTCCTCACGTGCCGCACCCACCACCTCAGCGCGCGTGCCGGTGGCCAACACGTTGCCCGAGACGTCGGGCCACCGCGGCCCGGTGGTCAACGCGTACACCGCGACCTTTGGATCGGCGAGCAGCCGTGAGACACCGCGGTGCAGCGTCGGCCGCCCGCAGATGATCGCTTGCGCCGGCCGGATAACGTTGAGCGCCAACGGATGTAGGGGCGTGTGCGGCGCCGGTGCGGTGGGCTCGGCCACGGTGGGGATGCCCGCGAGTTCGGGACGAACACCCGCCCCATGCCCAGACACCACCACGGTGTCAGCGCTCAGGTCGATCTCCAACGGAACATCCAGGCGACCCACTGCAGCTGTCGTCCACGGCGCCCCACCGGGACGGCCTTCGTAATCGCCCAGCGAATCACGTGGTCCCACACCACTTTCCGGTACCAACGGTTCGCGCAACGGGATGTCGAACTGAACGGGTCCGGCGTTGCCTGTGCGCGCGCCCCGGGCTGCGGCCAACGCTCGACCCACACCTGATCGCCACTGCGAGTTGGTGTCCAGATCCTGCTCGGCCAAACCGAGACTGAGGGCAGCGCGTACCTGGGTGCCGAAGATCCCGTTCTGCTCGATGGTCTGGTTGGCGCCGGAGCCGAGCAACTCGTAGGGACGGTTGGCGCTCACCACGATCAGCGGCACCCGGGCGTAGTTGGCCTCGAACACCGCAGGTCCCACGTTTGCCACTGCGGTACCGCTGGTCATCACGATGGGTACCGGTTGCCCCGACGCCATCGCAAGCCCCAACGCCAGAAATCCCGCGGTCCGTTCATCGATCCGCACATGCAGCCGCAGGCGCCCCTCGACGTCGGCGGCGTGGAGCGCGAACGACAACGGCGCGTTGCGCGATCCGGGGCACAACACAGCCTCGCGCACGCCGCCGCGAATCATCTCGTCGACGATCACTCGGGCCTGCACGGTGGACGGGTTCATACTTCCAGGTTAGACGCCGGTTTAGTCCGCTCCGCAGCGATGTCGACCACACCACACCAGCCATCTACAGTTGGTGCCCATGACCGATACGCGCGAATTCGATGTCGTCATCTACGGTGCCACCGGCTTCGTCGGCGTCCTCACCGCCGCCTACCTCGCCGAACACGCACCTGCAGGCACACGCATCGCACTGGCCGGACGCAGTGAAGCGAAACTCGCGCGTACCCGAGCGTCACTGCCTGCGGCCGCACACGACTGGCCGTTGATCGTCGCCGACGCCGATTCTGCTGCAGCCCTGGACGCGATGGCCGCCCGCACGCGGGTCGTGTGCACCACCGTGGGCCCCTACCTGAAATACGGCGAGCTGGTGTTGGCCGCCACGGTCAACGCGGGCAGCGATTACGTCGACCTGACCGGTGAGGTGCCGTTCGTGCGGATGTCGATCGACAAGTACCACGATCAGGCCGCAGCCAACGGCGCCCGGATCGTTCACTCCTGCGGATTCGACTCGGTCCCCTCCGACATCGGCGTCTACCTGCTGCATCGCGCGGTCAGCGACGCCGAGGCCGGCGAGCTGACCGACACCACGTTGGTGGTCAGTTCCTTCAAGGGCGGGGTGTCGGGCGGCACCATCGACTCGATGCGCGTGATCGCCCAGCAGGCAAAGGATCCCGCTGTCCGACGCACCCTGCTCGATCCGCAGTCGCTGTCGACCGGCCCCGGCGAGCATCGCGTCGGGGGCGGCGTGAAACAGCCCAGCGATGTGCAGTTGGTGCGCGGTTCGACGATCGATCCGTCGATCAGGGGCGTGCTCGCCCCGTTTGTCATGTCGTCGCACAACACTCGAATCGTGCGGCGTAGCAACGCATTGCTCCACGGCGCGTACGGGAAGGACTTCCGGTACGGCGAGGTGATGGCCGTCGGACGCAACCCAGTGATCTCGGGTGCGATCGCTGGTGCGATAACTGCACTCACACCGATCATGTTGGGCGCGATGGCGTTCGGCCCGACCCGCAGATTGTTGGACAAGGTGCTACCCAAGCCTGGTGACGGTCCCAGCGAGAAGACCCGCACCACAGGACATTTCACCACCGACGTCTACACCACGACCACCACCGGTCGACGGTTCAGCTCACGGATGCGCGCCAAAGGCGACCCGGGCTATCAGGCCACCGCAGTGATGTTGGGCGAGTGTGCGCTGACCTTAGCCCTCGACCGCGACAAGCTCCCTGCCGGTGGCGGCGTACTGACCCCAGCGGCCGCGATGGGTGATGCACTCATCGAACGCCTGCGCGGCGCGGGCATCAGCCTCACGGCCGGCCCCACCGGCTGACCAGATCGCCGAGCGGGCGGAAGATCCCGTCGACTGGGCGGAAAACCGCAGCTCTGAGGGCTTGCGGCGCGAGTTGTCCACAGGCCGTCGAATCGAGTGAAACCAACTACGCCTCGCCGACGTCCCATTGGTATGACTTTCACACCACACGAGTTCTGGGGACCGAGCGCCCACCTGTTCCGGTCGAGCGAGCTGATCGAGCCGAACCACGGCCTCCGTCGGATCCATCGCGGCGTATTCGCGGACGCGACTGCGCACCTCGAGGCAGTGGATCTCATACGAGCCGCGGTCATGCGGGCCGGTCCGGGCGCAGTGGTGGCCGGGACCAGCGCGGCCATCTTGCACGGCACGCATTACGTAGAGCAGACCGATGTCGAACTCCTTCGCGACCTCAAAGGCCAAGGGCGGAACTGTAATTCGGTCCGAATCATGCGCACCGACGGGCTCGCCCCCGAGGATGTCACCACCGCGCAGTCCATGGCGGTGACCAACCCGATCCGCACTGCATATGACCTGGGCCGACGCTTCCCGGACTGGCTGGCGCTGGCCCACCTCGACGAGCTGACCGCAGTGACCGGAATGGACCTCAAACTGCTGTGGGTCTATATCCGAGATCATCCGCGATCACGCGGGATCTGCCAGGTCAGAGAGCTCATCAGGTGGATCGATCCGCTGGCCGAGTCTCCGGGTGAGAGCTGGCTGCGATACGTGATGATCAAGGATTCACTGCCCCGACCCGAGTTGCAGATCGAGTTGCGCGACCGCACCGGGCGGGTGTTCGCCCGACTCGATCTCGGGTACCGCCGCTACAAGGTGGCCGTCGAGTACGACGGCGTCAACTACCACTCGACGACCGACCAAGTCGCATACGACGAGCAGCTGGACCGTGCCGCCGAGGCGCTCGGATGGATCGTCATCAGGGTGACCGGCGCCGAACTGGCCTCGGATCCGCATGCGGTGACCGCCCGGATTCGCCGCGCGCTGGAGGGCAGGGGGTGGAAACGGTGATCGGCGGGTCGACTTCCGCCCACTCGACACCGATTACCGCCCACCCGACACCGATTACCGCCCACCCGACGCCGGTTTCCGCCCACTCGACGCCGGTTTCCGCCCACTCGACGGGTCAGGTGAGCCAGGTGGCCAGTCGGGCGATCATCGGATCCAGCTCGGCGTAGAGCCCGTCGAAATCGTGGGCCGGCCCCGATATGTCTCAGTAGGCACCGTGGCGACCAAGCACCGCGCGAGCGGTGCGCCACAGGATCATCGCATCGGACATGATCGACCAGTTCTCCACGTAGGTGAGGTCCAGGCGCACCGATTCCTCCCACGACAGGTCCGAGCGCCCCGACACCTGCCACAGACCAGTCATTCCGGGGCGCACCAACATCCGCCGCACGATGGGACCGTCGTAGGTCTCCACCTCGCAGGGCAGCGGCGGACGCGGGCCCACCAGACTCATCGACCCGCCGATCACGTTGAACAACTGCGGCAGCTCGTCGATGCTGTAGCGCCGGATGATGCGCCCCACCCGGGTGACCCGTGGGTCGTCGCGGATCTTGAACAGCGCGCCGGCCCCCTCGTTCACCTCGGCGAGGTCGGCCCGCATGGCGTCGGCGCCGGTCACCATCGACCGGAACTTCCACATGGCAAAGGCAATGTTGTTCACACCCACGCGCTCAGACTTGTAGAACACCGGCCCACGCGAGTCGAGTTTGATGGCCACCGCACACACCAACAGCAGCGGCGACACCGCGATCAACAGTGCCAGCGCGCCCACCCGGTCGACCGCCGCCTTGACGAACTTGTTGGCCCCGTTGTAAGTGGGTTTGTCGATGTGCAGCAGCGGCAAACCCGCGACCGGACGCATGTGCATGCGGGGGCCCGCCACGTCCACCACACCTGGCGCCACCAGCATGTCGACGTCGAGACCCTCTAGTTCCCAGGACAGTTCACGCATCGCCGAATGCCCCAGCGCTTCGGCTGAGGCGACGGCCACCACACCTGCCCCGGCCCGCGACACCACCTCGCGCACTTCACCGAAGTGCCCGAGTATCTCCACGACTCGATCGCCGACGGTCAACGGGCTCAACGGATCCGGATGGTCTGCGGGCACGCACACCCCGATCACCTCGTAACCCAGCCCCGGCATGCTGTGCAACCGATCGATCAGCGGCAGCGCCGAAAGGACCTCGCCGACCACCACCACCCGATCGAGATCGAGGCGGCGCCCACGGCGACGGTTGAGGTGTCCGCGCCACAGCCAGTGCGAGGCGATCAGCCCCACCGTGCCCACCGGCAGCGCGATGGCGATGTAGATGCGGGCGATCCCCAGGTCGAACAGCAGGTCGGCGATCGCCAGGGTGCCGAACACCCCGAAACATGCGGCCACGATGCGCGCGTATTCGGTGGGACCGGAGGCGATGATCCGACGATCCGTGCACTGCCGGATACGCAGAGCTGCCACCCACGCCGCGATCAGAAGGAGACTGACCACCCACACCGGAACGTGTGAGCGGCCCAACCTCTCGTCGAAGGACACCGGCCCGTAACGCAGGAACTGAGCCCCCAGGACTGCAGCCACGATGACCACCACGTCGGTAGCCCAGACCGAGCGGATGTAGCGAGACACCCACGACTGCGGACTGCTGACCCGCGATTCGATGTCACGTGACCGCGACCGCCGTCGATCGTGAGGTCGCGTCTGCGTCAACTCGTCATGGGTCACCGTGCGAACCTTCACTCCTCCTGTACTGGCGTGAAATCTACTCCTCGACTGCCCGTGGCATGGCCGGGGTCGCACAGTCGGTCACTGTGACGTGCGGCGGCCGACCACCACGGGCGAGAAACGATCGCTATCGTGAGTCCTCGTGATCGCAATCGCGAGGAGGCTGGTGCTCTGGGGCCTGCTCGTGGTGCTCCTCATCGGTGCGGCGGGCCTACCCGTCTACGTCTATCCGGTGGCCGCCGACAAACCACACCGCTCCGACGTGATCATGGTCCTCGGTGGGCGCCAGGACGGACGTGAGCGCTACGCGATCTCACTGGCCGAAAAAGGCCTCGCGCCTACGGTTCTCATCTCCAACCCGTACGGCACCGATGACGCCTACGCCAATTCCATTTGCGACGGCACGTATTCGGTGCGGGTGGTCTGTTTTGCCCCCTCGCCCACCACCACTCGCGGGGAGGCCCGTTACCTTCGCGCCCAGGCCGCCATCCACCACTGGCGATCGGCGATGGTGGTCACCTTCACCCCGCACGTCGCGCGCGCTGAATACATCGTCGGCCGCTGCTTCACCGGCGATCTGCGGGTGATCGACTATTCCCCGCATCTCTCGCCGTACTACTGGGGCTATATGTACCTCTACCAGACAGCGGGTTTCGTTCGGGCATTCGCACAGGATGGCTGCTGACCCTCTCGCCCGTTTTGCCTTTGTTTGCCGGACATTATCCAAATCCGCGTGAACATTATTGGGACACAACACTTTGCGTACACTGAGTGGCACCATCTGCCCGGCCAGAGCCACCTGGCCGCCTCGGAAAAGTCGTGGGACGCCGCAGATGGACATCAGTGCCACAGCCAGCATCAGGGGAAAATCGTGGTCATCACGACGAAATGGCATCGCGGTCTCGTCACCGCCGTATCGATTGCAGTTGCCTGCGTATTCGTGCTCGGGACAGGTTCAGCTTCGGCCGTCTCCGACACGCCGCTGCCCGCCTCGACGCTGCCCACCCCAGTGGGCACCTCACCGGTGGCGCGTGGCGCCATCATCGGGCCCACCCAGGATCTGACGTGGATCGACAAGACCACTGTCTCGCTGGCGAAGTTCGCCTCGTACAGTTCGACCGATGCCACCCGCGGTTCCGCGGTGACGGTCACCGGTTCGTTCGTGATCCCGCAGGGCACGCCACCTCCGGGCGGATGGCCGGTGGTCGTTATCGCTCACCCCACCATCGGGCTGACCAACAATTGCGGCATCCCCAACCTGCCGGTGGCCGCCTACGTGGCCCTGCCCATCGTGACTCCGTTCACCTCGCTGGGGTACGCCGTGGCGATTCCCGACTATGAAGGACTGGGCCCCAACGGAACCCATCGTTATCTGGACCCACGTGCCGCGGCGTACAACGTGATCGATGCCGTCCGAGCGTTCGGCAAGCTCTCACCTGCGGTGTCGAAGCGATGGCTGGTCGTCGGAAACTCCCAGGGTGGCCATGCGGCCTGGGCCGCAGACGAATACAACTCGCTCTATGGGCAGGGTCTTTCCATGGTCGCAGCGGTGGCGATCAACCCCGTGGCCAATGTAACCGCTTTCCCCGCACTGGCCGCGGCGGGTCGACTCTCGGCCAATCAACGTGCCCTCGCGACGGCTCTCGCGTATGCGGCAGTCCAGTCGTCGAACGGCACCTTGACTCTCAAGCAGCTCATTCCTGGCGTCACCCAGGATCAGATCACCTCGTTGATCGGCTGCGGACCTGATCGACCCGCCGTGGCGGCGAGCATCACCGCGGCACAGGTGACCCCGGCCGACTCCTCCGCGGTCACGTCGTATCAGGCGGCATTGAGTCGGCTGGCGCTGCCCCAGCGCCGTCTGTCCGTCCCGCTGCGGGTCATCCAGTCCGATCGTGACGACGTGATCCTGCCGTCCTGGAACACTTTTGCGATCCGAGCGGCGCGAGCCGCAGGCGGCTCGGTGTCCCAGCGGGTGCAGGTGGGCGGCGACCACCAGTACGCCAAGCTCGACGCAACCGACTTCGCCTGGATCGCAGGCGTTTTCGCCCAGCGCTAGCGGCAAGCAGGAAGGTCAACCTGCACTGTCGGCTTGTCGACCAAGGGCTGCACCGGAACCAACGGTGCACCCTTGGCCGAGGTCGGCTCCAGCATCTTGATGACCACGGTGGATGTCTTGCCCGGCAGCGTGGTCACCTGTGCCGAGGCCCGGCGGTGGCCGCGTTCTTCGCCGACCAGATACAGCACGGGTTGACCGTTGAGGGTCATGTTGGCCACCTCCGACCCAGCAGTGGCCAGCAGGGTGACCTCGGACAGCATGGTGCCCTTGCGCAGCTTCAGTTGCGGGTTGCCCAAGCCGCCGATCACGTACTCGGGCAACGTCAGATCGGTGACGGTGTTCTGCAGTGTCACCGTGATCGTGGTGATGCGGGTGGGGCCGGAGCCACATTCGGGTCCGGTGTAGGTGATGGAACGCCGAAGGTAGTAGTCGATCTTGTTGCCGGCGAGGTTGCCGATCAACACCTCGGCGTACGGACGGTTCGTCTCGGTCACCTCGTGCGCCAATCCCGCCTGCCGCAACACGTTCTGTTCGTCGGCACGGGCGCTGTAGACCATCAGTCGCCGTTCGAGCACCGCCCGACCCAGCGCTTCGAGCACCCCGGCGGTGTTGCCGCGCGCCGTCGACACCTTGCTGATGGCTTGCGCGGCGATCTCCTGCAGAAAAGCCTTACGCGCCGGGTTGTCCCCACCGAACCGGCGATATGACGACGACAACGTCACCTCCACCACGTTGGCCCCGGTGATCTGCTCGCCCGAGGGCAACACGATGGGGCCGGTCGCGGTGAGCAGATAGCTCAGCGCGATCGGGTCGGCGGCCACCGCACCGTCGAGCCGCTGCCCGGATTGCTGCTGCCACATCGACATCCAGATCTGCGCCGCATACGGGAAGTTGCCGCTGATGTTGCTGTTGCGCGAATCGGTGTAGGGCCGGCTGGCCAGGTAGTTGGAGTCGAAATCGGCTCCGAGGTTGATCGGACGCGCCGGAGCCCGCAGCGTCGAGTTGGGTCCCAGCTTGTCGACGGTCACCTTGCCGCCGCGGGCGCTGAACACCGCGTACGCCCCCAACAGTCCTCCGGTGCCGCGTGATTCGGCCGGGGTCTGGAACCCGAAGAAGTATCGGCGTGGCTCCTGCCTGCCCAACATCGGTGGCAGCAGGCGCGCGGCATAGTCGGTGCCGGCGACGAACCGGTTGAGCTTCACCAACTGCGTCACCAGTGCGTCGCGGGCGTTGGCGACTGTGCCCAACCACGATGGATCGATCCCGGACGCACGGGTCTGCAGACGCGCGGCGCTCGCCGCGATCGGGGCCAGCTCGGGTTGGGCCGCGGCCAACGCATCGACGTTGATGCCCTTGTCGCCGCTCCGCAACGTCTCGGGATTCAACGTGTCGGCCAACGCCGATGTGGGAGTGAGGACGTCGGTAGCCACGTCATCGACCACCCCGGCGATGGCACCGGCGGTGGCCAGCGGATCACCGAGGTAGGGCACCGCCGCGGCGGCCCGGAAAACCATGTCACGCGTGCGGGCGTGGGCTGTCCGCGCCGCCGAGGATGCCTGCGCAGCTTGCGCTTTGGCAACACCCACATCGCCGGCGAGGATGGCCTGGCGGGCTGCGTTGGCGTGGGTGCGAGCCGACTCGAGGTTCGTCTTCGCCGAATACGTCAGATAGCCCAGGTAGGCCCCGGCGATGAGCAGCAACCCGAGGACCACGGCGACACCGATGAGGACGGGGCGGCGACGTCGGCGCCGCATCGCGCCAGTCGCCGGCTGCCCGGCACCCACATCAAGGACGCCATCGTCGGATCGGGATCCATCGGAGCTGAGTTCACCAGGGCTGGCCTCTTCGGGGCTGGGTTCATCAGGGCTGGATTCTTCAGGGCTGGATTCTTCGGGGCTGGGTTCGTCGGGTCGGGATTCATCCGAGCCGTACTCGTCGGTCATCGCCACTCCCTGTTGTTCGGCCTCATGTCACTGTTCAACCCCACCCAGCCCGCCCGGCCCACCTCCGGCCGAGAGATCCAGAGCGGCAAGCATCTCCCCGATCTTCTTCATCGCTTCCCACTCGCCCATCTCCGCGTGATCCACTCCGGACGACACCGCGATCATCGATCCGCCCACGTGCGCAGCCCAGCGCTGTGGGTTCGGATTATCCTGCGCCGCAACGTAAACCGTAGAGGTAGGGGTGGCCGACCCGGGGGTGTCCTGCCCGGCGGCCTGGATCAGCAGGTTGACTCGGCGTAGGTAGTCGGCATAGCGACGCGCGTCGAGCGCCTGCAGCAGGCTGGCCACCTCAGGTTCAATGCGGGCGGCGGTGCGGGTCGCGATCTCGTCGGGATGCCGGGCGTCGAGCAGCACCAGCAGTTCCACCCGTTCGGCGAGACGCTGCAGCCGCTGCGCCATCGCGTGGGCGAGCTGTCCACCCACCGACCAGCCCAACAGCCGGTACGGACCGTGCGGCTGACGCCGCCGCAGCGTGGCCAGATGCGCCTCGGCCAATGCACCGATGGTGGCGGGCATCGGGAGATCGGGATCGACGAGTCCCGGAAGTTGAAGCCCCAGTATCGGTCCGGGCAGCGTCGAGACCAACGGGGCGTAGTTCCAGGCCAATCCGCCGCCAGAGTGCACGCACCACAGCGCGCCGGGAGACACCGATTCGTCGACGGGCACCGCGCGGGGACCCGTCTTGGTCAGCTCAACCACCGCAGCCAGAGCGTCGGGGGCCTGATCGCCGGCATCGATGGCGGCGGCCAGTGCGGCCGCGGTGGGGTGCACGAACACCGCGGCCACCGCCACGTGCGCCCCCAGGCGCTCCCGCAGCCCCACGGCCACCCGCGCAAGCTGCAGCGACGTGCCGCCGGCCGCGAAGAAGTCGTCGTGTACTCCGATATTACTGGCGTCCAACACCTCTCGGAACACGTCGAGTACCGCGGCTTCGGTGGCCGTGACCGGCTGACCACCAGCCGGGCTCGACCAGTCCACCGCGGGCAATGCGGCCACGTCCAACTTGCCCACCGGGGTGCGCGGTAGCTGATCGATCTCGATCAGCCGGGCCGGCATCGACGTGGACGGCAGCAGTCGCGCGGCCGCTGAGCGCAGCCGGGCGAGGTCGCGTCCGTCGGTCGGCGCCACTACGTAGGAGACCAGCACCGCACCCAAGGGGCCGGCGCTCACCACGGTGGCAGCGTCACGAGCCCCCACCCGACGCAGCACGCTGTTCACCTCACCGGGTTCCACCCGCACGCCGCGCACCGTGAGCTGTTCGTCCACGCGGCCACAGAACTCCAACCCACCGGTGGTGGTGCGCACCCGATCACCGGTGCGATACATGCGACGACCACGTGGTCCGGCGACGAAACGTGTTGCTGTCAGCGCGGAATCACTGTAACCCTGCGCCAACGCCGGACCGTGCAGGTACAACTCGCCCACCGTACCGTCGGGCACCGGCCGCAGATGCGTGTCCAGCACGCTCACCCCGACATCGGCGTACGGCGAGCCGATCAACACCGACCGCTCGGCCACCACCGGCCATCGGGTGGCGAAGATCGTCGCCTCGGTCGGTCCGTAGACGACAAACACCACCCGCCCAGAAGACCAGCGCTCCAACAGATCTCGCGACATCCGTTCACCGCCCACCCACACTCGCCGCAGACGCGGCAACTTCGCGGGGTCCAGGCTCGACAGCACCGTGGGGGTGAGGAACATCGCGGTCACACCGAGTCGTGCCAACTCGGCCGTGCCCACGTCGCCGCCGACCAGGCCCGGTGCGATGACCGACAGCCGGGCTCCGGATCCGGTGGCCAGCAACACATCCAGGATGGCGGCATCGAAACTGGTGGCCGACATCATGGCGACCCGGTCCAGCGGGGTGAGCGGGAACTCGTCGGGATCGGTGAACGTCGACAGACCTCGATGCGTCACCCACACCGGGTTGGGCACCCCGGTGCTACCGGAGGTGAAGACGAGGTAGGCGGGCGCATCGACCCCGGTGTCCACCGGCGGCTGCGGGGTCACCGCATCCAGTGCACCCGGATGCACCGGTATGTCCACGCTCACCCGCCCGGCCGCGAGGTCCCCCAACGGATCTCCGATCACCACCCGGGCGTCCACGGTCTCGAGCATCAGGGTGATCCGCTCAGGCGGATAGGCGGGATCGATTGGCGCATACACCGCGCCGATCCGCACCACAGCCCACAACGCCACCAGCGAGCGCACCGAGCGCGGCAACAGCACCGCCACCGGCTGTCCCGCGCGAACACCGTGCGCACGTAGTTCGTTGGCGATCAGCCAAGACCAACGGTCGAGATCACGGTAGGTCAGGGTGAGGGTGCCGTCGTCCACGGCCACCGCAAACGGATGCTCGGCCACCGCCGCGGCCAGGATCGATCCGAAGCTGACCGGGGTGCGTTCTGGTTCGGCCAGCAACGACAGCGACTGCAGGTCGGCCTCGTCGTCGGTGCGCAGGTCGATCGCGTCCACCGGCGCGGCCAGGCCCCGGTCGGTGATCTGGGTGAGCGCGCGGCGCCACCGGTCGGCAAACACGGCCACCGTCGACCGGTCGAACAGCGACTCGGCGTAGCCGAACGCGACGGTCATCCGACCGTTGAGCGGGTCGACGGTCACCGTCACCTGCAGGTCGAATTCTGATGCGGGACTGTAGATCTGCGAATCCGAGCTCTCGGCACCGGACTCAGCAGATCCCACGCCACCTGCCAGTTCCACTACCGACAGCATCACCTGCACCAACGGATGGCGCCCGGCATCACGGGGAACGCCCAGCGCACCGACGATCTCGTCGAAGCCGATCAGCGCGGCATCGAGTGCGGCGGCATCGGTTTCACGCACCAGAGCCAGCAGCTCACCCACCCGCAGGCCTGGACGCAGCCGGGTACGCAAGGCGACGGTGGAGACGAACATGCCGACCATGTCGCGGGTCTCGGGTTGGCTGCGCATCGACACCGGGGTCCCCACCAGCACATCGTCGGTGCCCGCCCACACGCTCAGCGTCAACGCCAACGCGGCGTGCAGCACGTGGAAGTCGGTCACCCCCGCCGAGCGGGCGGTGTGGGCGATCATCGCCATGGTCGCCGAGTCCAGGTCGAGGGTCACCAGTGCGGTCTCCAACGAGCGCTCGGGCAGACGCACCGTGTCGGTGGGCAGCTCCAACACGCCGGGGTGACCCTCGAGAGTTCGCCGCCAGAAGTCGATCTCACGGTCGCGACGAGTCTGTCCCACTGAGCCCGAATGCTGCGAATCGGCGTCCGCGCCGGGTTCGGCGAGATCCCACTGGGCTGACTCCCACACCGCGAACTGCGGGTAACCCACGGCCAGGGGCGTCAGCCAGCGCCCGTTCAGCGCGGCGGTCAGGTCTGCGGTCAGCAACGGTACCGACTGGCCGTCCATCGAGATGTGGTGCACCACCACCACCAGCACACGGTGCGGATCGGTGCCCACCACCGCGGCCCGAACACCGGGTGTGGTGGTGATGTCAAACGGTTGGCGCACCAACTGACGCACGGCCGCAACGGGATCCACGTCGGCGGCCACCTCGGTCACCTCCAGTTCCAGCCGACGCAGCACCTGTGCGCGCGGTCCGTCGGGGGTGTCGGGGTAGACGGTGCGCAACGGCGCGTGGCGATCAGCCACCGCGGCCACGGCCGCGCTGATCGTGGCCGGCGACACCCCGGCGGGTAGCGCCACCGCCACCGGGATCACGGCCGGCGCCATCCGGGCGCCACCGACCTGTGCGCGTTCGGCATCGGCAGCGAGTCGGTCGACAAACCACATGCGACGCTGCGCAGACGTGAGCGGTAGCAGGGTGCCCGGCGGCGGCGCGGCGATGCTGCGCAGACCCACTTCGGCTGCAGCCGTGGCCACCTCGTGGCGTACCGCACGGGCCAGACTGCGCGGGGTCGGGTGGTCGAACACAGCGGACACGCGAATCGTGGTGTCCCAGCGGCGCGAAAGCACCGACACCACCTGCGTCGCCGCCAGCGACGATCCGCCGGCGGCGAAGAAGTCGTCGTCGGGACCGATCGCAGCGGGGTCCACCCCGAGTACGTCGGCGAACACCGCGGCCACCCCGTCGACCATCGCCGGATCCACACCGTCGGCACGCGCCATCGGGATCTCCGAACCACTGATGCTCGCACCGCCCTCTCCGAGGGCATCGGGGTCTACCACCGCCGGGGCCGCCGCGCTGCGATACGGGAACGGCGCGTCGGGGTTGGTGGCCGCCGCACCCAGCAGAGCCATCAGCTCGTCGATGAAGTCCTCGGCGATGTCGGCCGGCACCGCTCCGGAGTGCACCAGCGTCAACGACAGCGGTCGACCCGGCATCTGACCGATCACCACTTCGAGATCGAACTTGGCGCCCAGCAACGCTTCTGGACCTATCACCGGCTCCACCGACACCCCGACCACGGTCGGCGGCATCACGTCTCCGGACAGAGCCGCGACCTCCTGGCGCACCAGCAGCACCGAGATCAGCGGGTCCTGGCGACCGCTGTGAGCGGGTTTCACCGCGCGGGCCACCACGTCGTAGGGCAGCTCATCGTGTGCCGATGCGGCCAGATCGGTGTCACGGACCCGCTTGACGGCGTCGCGGATCGATTCCCCGGACCGCGAGATGGTCCGTAGCGCAATGGTGTTGACGAACATGCCCACCACCGGCTCCCAGGCGGGATCGCTTCGACCGAGCACCGGTGCACCGATGACCAGATCGGGTCGGCCGGTACGGTTGGTCAGCAACCCGGCCAACGCGGCATGGGTCACGTGGAACAGCGACGCCGAGGTGTTGTCGGCCAACGCCTTGAGACCGGCCGCCACCGACTCGTCGAGGGTGCGGACTGTGCGGCCACCTGGTCCGATGGCGGTCTGCGCTGGGGCCGTGCCGGGCAGTCGGACCGGGCTGCCCACGCCCGCCAGGGTGCTGGTCCAGAAGTCCAGGTGCCGTTGGTATTCGGAGAATGCATCCTCGGGGTCGCCGAGGCGCCGCAGTTGCCAGCGGGTGAAGTCGGCGTAGGTGAGGTCGGTGTCGCGGGGCCGATCGGTACCCCCGTGATAGCCGGCGGCCAGGTCGGCCAACAGCGTCCGCATCGACCAACCGTCCACGGCCACATGGTGGATGGCCATCACCAGCACCCAGTGACGATCGGTGTCCCAGACCACGGTGCCCGCACCGGGGGCCTCACTGCCGATGTCCTCGCCACCGGCGTCGGTGCGCTGGCCACGCTCGGGCACCACCTGTAGCACCACCGCCCGGAATCCCGGCTCGGACACCAGGTCGAAAGGCGCGGTGATGATCTCGGCGACCGCGTTGGGCACCTCCGATTCGCTGACCGAGCGCACGGGTACCGCAACACGCTGCGCCGGGCGCACCACTTGCCGTGGGCCGTGCGGCGTCTCGGGGAACACGGTGCGCAACGTCTCGTGACGGACCGGCAGCTGCGCCACTGCACCGGCCAGCGCGGCCGGGTCCACATCACCGGCGACCTTCAACACCAACGGCACCGTGTACGCCGTGGACATCGGGTTCATCCGATGCAGGATCCACAGTCTGCGTTGCGGATACGCCAACGGCAGGTCGGCTGGTGTCGGCATGTGGTCGGGCCGCAGGCGGGGCGCAGTGGCCAGGTCGCCCTGGAGCACCGCGGCCAACGCGCCCACCGTGCGGGCATCGAAGAGGTGGCCGACGGTGACCGCGCGACCGGTGCGATCGCGCAGCCGGGCGATCACGCGGGTGGCACTCAAGGAGGTACCGCCGAGGGCGAAGAAATCTGAGCCGGTGTCCAGGGTGGACGGCGAGATGCCGATGACCGTGGCGAATTCGGCAGCCACCGCCCGTTCGTAGGGGGTGACCGGTGCCGTTCCGGCCGCCGCCCCCAGCCGGGTAGGGGTGGGCAACGCAGCCCGATCCACCTTTCCCCCGCCGGTGCGCGGCAAGTCGTCGAGCACGCTGAACACCGTCGGCAGCATCCGCCTGGGTAGCAGCGCGCTCAACTGTGCGGTGAGCACCTCGCTGGACACCGACCGCGATCGGTGCGGGGTCACCGCCGCACCGGATGTATCAGGATCGGCTGAGACCTCCTCGCCCACAGGTCGATCCGCGTTGCTCGGCACCACCCACGCCACCAGCACGTCGTCGCCGCGCGGGGTGGGATGCAGCCCGACTGCGGCGTCGGAGATCTGGGGCAGGGACGTGATGGCGGCCTCGAGTTCGGCCGGCTCCAACCGCACCCCACGTAGCGTCAGCTGAGAGTCGGTGCGGCCGTGAATCACCAGGTGGCCATCAGAACCTCTGCGGTGCACCACATCTCCGGTGCGATACATACGCTCCCCCGACCCGAAAGGGTCGGCCACGAACCGCGAGGCGGTGCGATCGGACAATCCCAGGTAGCCCCGGGCCACCGCGCGGCCCGCGATGTACAACTCGCCCACGGTGTCATCGGCCACCGGACGCAGCCGCTCGTCGAGCACATACACCGACACCCCGTCGAACGCCGTGCCGATGCTCACCGGATGCGCACCCACCGCCGTGTCCCCGGTGACCGCGACGGTGGTCTCGGTGGGCCCGTACAGGTTGACCATCCGACGACCTCGAGACCAGTTGCGCGCCAACGTCTCCGGCAGGGCCTCACCGCCCACCACCAGGCTGGTCACCGACGGCAGCGAACCGGTTTCCATGGTGGTCAGCACCGACGGGCTGGTGAACAGCACCGATACGGTGGCCCGCTCGATCAGCTCGACCAGTTCCTCGCCGCCGATCACCTCCGGCGGGCACACCACCACCGCAGCGCCGACGTGGAAGGCCGGCAGCAACTCGATGAGGTGGGCGTCGAAGGTGGTGGCGTAGTTGTGCAATACCACGCTGTTGGCGGTGATGCCGGTGGCGGCCACCGCAGCATCGATGAGACCAGACAGACCGGCGTGGGTCACCAGCACCCCCTTGGGTGCCCCGGTGGACCCGGATGTGTATGTGAGATAGGCCAGTTCGTCTTCTCGAGTGGGTGCGCGGGTCACCCCTACGTCATCGGAGATGACGTCGGTCTCGATGGGCAGCCACCGACCGGGCAGATCTGCGGGCACCCCGGTCCGGTCGTAGATCCCCAGCACGGGGGCGGCGTCGGCGATGATCGCCTGTCGACGCGCCAGCGGATCACGCACGTCGAGGTGGACGAACGCGGCGCCTGCGGTGGCCACGGCCCACATGCCCAGGATCGACCACGGCGACCGCGACCCGTGCACGGCCACCACGTCGCCGCGGCGCACGCCGGCCGCGATCAGGTTGCGCGCCAACTGATGTGCCTGCGCCAACAGGTCCCGGTAGGTCAGGGTGTACCAGCCCGACACCCCGTCATCGTCAGCGTGGTGTCGACGCGGGGGCACCGCCACGGCCACCCGATCGGGGTGCTCGCGCACCGCGGCCTCCAACAGTTCACCGAGTCCGACCGGTGCCGGGTGCGCCGCGGCAGGCACCGGACGCGGCGCGGCGAGCAGCACCGCGACCGGCGCCTCGGGTGCGCTGGTCGCGGCAACAAGCAGCGTGGCCAGCTCGTCGAGCAGGCCTCGAGCGACCTCCGGTGACACCACGCTTCTGCGGTGGACCAGACCGATGGTCAACCCCGCCTGATCGTCGGATGAGCCGACGAAGAAGTCCAGTCCGAATCGCGCCTGTGGTCCGGGGAGCGCAGCGCGCAGCTCCTCGAGCTCGACACCCCACACGGCACTGCCCCCGGGCCGGTGTTCCTGACTCAGGTCAGCCAGGAACACATCCCAGATCGACTGTCCCACTTCGACAGTGGCGGGATCCAGGTACCCGGTGACCGCACTCGACGACAGCTCGGCGTGGGCGAATGTCTCCAGGTCGTCTGCGGTCACCGCCGCCAGCACGTCGCCGAACCCACGCTCGAGGTCGATGCGGGTGCGCAGCGGCACCGTGTGGGCGAACATGCCCACCGTGCCCACCAGGGCCTCGTGCACGCGGCCCGAGGTGGCGGTCCCGATGACCAGATCGTCGGTGGCGCCCCGCCGGGCCAGCAGACTCGCCAGCGCGGCGTGCACGGTCATGAACAACGTCGAGTGGTGGGCGGTTGCGAAGTCGGACAGCTTGGCTCGGGTGTCGGCGGGCAAGTCGATCGAGACGAACTCGCTGTCGTCGATGTCGGTGCCGATGGTCACCGGCGACCGCCAGGTGACGCCGGGCAGACGCAGGGGCGGCACCGGCGTGGCGAATCGACCTGACCAGAACTCCCGCAGCTCCTCGGCGCGTACCCGCGTCAGTTCGGCCAGCCACTGTGTGTACGAGCCGAAGTCGAGCGGCGCTGGACCCAGGGAGCCGGGGCCGGCGATCTCGGCGGCCAACTCGTGTTCGATGATGGCCAACGACCGACCGTCCACGGCGATGTGGTGCACCACCACACCCAGGATCTGCAGATCAAAGCCATCGATGTCGAAAACGCCCATCCGCCAGGGAATCTCGGTGGGCAGGTGGAACGGGCGACCGATCATCGTCAACGCCTGCGCGACATCGGAGGCCTGACGCGGAATGAGGTCGACGGCCACGTCGTCGACCTCCCAGAGCAACTGATACGGCCCGTCGGCATCCTCGGGGTAGCTGGTACGCAACGCGTCGTGACGCGCCATCACCGTGCGCACCGCCCGCTCCAACCGTTGGGCCACATCGTGGGTGGCGGGCAGCGGCACCGCCGCAGCCAGGTGATATCCCGTGTCGGTGGGATCGATGCGCCACAGCAGCCAGAACTCTCCCTGCTGCGGGGTGACCGGCAGCCGGTCTGGACGCGGGCGCGCCTGCAAGACCGGAAGCGCCTGTGCCGCACCGGGCTGCGCCTGATCGATCAGCCCGGCCAGCATGGCCACGGTGGGGTTGTCGAAGATGTCGCGCACGCTGATCACGGTGGCCCGCACCGACAGTGTCGAGGCCAACCGCGCCGCCGACAACGAGTTGCCGCCGACATCGAAGAAATTGGAGTCGGCACTCAACGCCGATGACTCCAGCCCCACCACTGCAGCGAAGGCGGCAGCCACAGTGCGCTCGGCCCCGATCATCGGTGGGCGTCCCCCACCCGATGAGGAGGCCAGCGCCAGCAGCGCATTGCTGTCCAGCTTGCCCGAGCTGGTCAGCGGCCATGCTCGCACCACGAACACCCCGGCAGGCACCAGATGGGCCGGCAGGGTGGCCGCACACAGCTCCCGCAGCCGACGGCCGTCCAGCGGTGTCGGAGTGGAATCGGTGGCGATGGACCCGGTGGGACCGGTCACGCTGTGGCCGATGACGAATGCCACCAGCACCTCGTCGCGGGGACGCGCACCCGGGCGCAACAGCACCCGCACATCGGCCACGCCGGGATCGGCACGCAACGCCGAGGCCACCTCACCCAACTCGATGCGGTAGCCGCGCAACTGGATCTGCTGATCCACTCGGCCCAGGTACTGGAACACCTCAGCACTCAGGCGCCGGGCGTGATCGCCGGTGCGATACATCCGCCCGCCCGCCGGACCAAACGGTGCGGCCACGAACCGTTCCGAGGTCAGCGCGCTGGCGCCCAGGTAGCCATGTGCCACCTGCGGACCAAGCGCATACAGCTCGCCGCGTGCACCGACGGGTACCGGGCGTAGCCGACGGTCCAACACCACCAGGCCCACCCCCGGCAGCGGCCGCCCCACGATGCTGCGCCGGTCGGCGGTGTCCACCTCGCCGTGGGTGAGGTGCACGGTGGTCTCGGTGATGCCGTACATGTTCAGCAGCGTGGCGCCACGCATCCGAACCTGGGCGGCCCGCAACGATTCCGGGGTCACGGCCTCGCCCCCGAACACCACTGTGCGCACCGCGGCGTACCGCGCCGGGGGCACCTCCAGGTCGGCCAGGCGGGCGAACGCGGTGGGCGTCTGGCTCAACACACTGACGCGCTCGCGCTCCAACAGGTCGAGCAACGACTGGGGATCCTGGGCGGCGTCGGAGTCGACGGTGACCACGCGACCACCGGACACCAACGCGCCGAACACCTCCCACACCGAGAAATCGAACGCCGGTGAGTGAAACCACGACCACACGTCCGAGCGGCCGGGGGAGACGACGGGCAGCGCGGCGTCGAGCATGGCGGTCAGGTTGCGGCGGCTGACCACCACGCCTTTGGGATCGCCGGTGGAGCCAGAGGTGTAGATGACATACGCCGGGGCACCACCGGCGATGGCACCCATGCGACCGCGACCCGATCCACGCCGGGCCGCCTGGATCACCAGATGCTCACGGCCACCGGCGATCTCCACGGTGTCCGTCGCGTAATCGGGCCCCTGTGCAGACTCGGTCTCGGTCTCGGTCTCGGGGTTCGGCGTCGCGGGAACCTGGGCGTCGACGGTGATGGTCACCACCGGGTCGGCGGCCGCCAGCAGGGTGGCCACCCTGTTCTCGGGGTAGACGACATCGATCGGGACGTACCCGGCACACGCGGTCATCACAGCCAGCAACGCCACCACGGTGCCCGTGGTGCGACCACCGATCACCGCGACGAGGTCACCGACGCCCACCCCGTGCGCCTGCAGGCGGTCAGCCACTTCCCGCACCGCGCCCAGCAGTTCGCGGTAGCTCATCGTCGTCGCGCCGTCCACCACGGCGATGCTGTGGGGCGCGCTCACCGCGTTCTGGGCGATGGCCGCGATCGGGTCGCCGATGGACGATCGCACACTCAACGCACCCGCAGCGATCGGCTGCGGATCGACCAGGCCGGGAATCGGTTGGTGCAGCGGCGATCCGGCCATCAAACCGATCGCCTCCACCAGTGCCTGCAGGATGCGTCCGGCCAACGCCACATCCACCCGCCAGGTACCCACCACCAGCGTGATCGACAGTGCACCGCCCGACCCGGAGTCGGTCACGCTGAACTCCAGCGGCACCCGAGCGTGCGGAACCAGCAGAGGGGTGACCGACCCGTTACGCCCGATCATCGATGCGGCCGCGTCGGTGGGAAATCCGAAGGCCAACAACACGTCCAGGTACGGATCGGTGTCGCTGGTGCGCGCGGGCGCCAGGGCCTCGACGAGGCCCTCATACGACAGCGTGCTGTGTGCCACCGCTTCGCTCAACGCGGTCACGCTGGCCCGCAAGGTCTGCGACAAGCTGGCGTTCGCGTCGATCCGGCTGCGCAACAACACAGTCCGGACGTACATGCCTACACCGCCGAGCTCGTCGGCGGTGTCGCGGCCGGCCGTCGGGGTGCCGATGACGATGTCGTCGCTGCCGGTGAACACGGCCAGCGTGTGCGCCAGCGCCACATGCACCACGTGGAAGACGGTGCTACCGGTTGCCGCAGCACAGCGGGACACGGCCTCCCGGGTGGCGGGGTCGATGGTGGCCTGCAGGTGATCAGCCGGTTCGGGATCGGAACGATCGGTCGGCGCCCACCCCGGGGTGGGCAGCGACAGGTGCAGCGGTGCATCGGCGAGAGCCTGTGTCCAGTAGGCGATGTCGTCGGTGTGATCGGCGGCCGCCAGTCGTTGCGCATGCCGGTGATAGGGCACTGCTGCGGCCGCCCACCGCGGTGCCAGACCCGCCCGCCTCGCCTGCAGGGCGTGGTGGAAGTCGGCGGCCATCAGGTCCAGCGACCAGCCGTCGGCCACGATGTGATGGGCCACGAACACCGCGGCCGAGCGCACCCCGGCGGCGCCGTCGACTGTGAACAGCGTTGCCCGCCAACCCAGATCACGCTGCAGCTGGAACGGGACCACGGCGGCTTGGGCCGCCGCGCGACCCAGGCCCGCCGCACTGACCCGCCGCGGATCGGCGGTGGCGGCGATGATGCGGGTCCGGGCGTCGTCCACCCGCAGCACTCGTGCGATGGGCGCACCGGCTCGCTCCGAGACCACGGTTCGCAGGATCTCGTGGCGGGCCACCAGATCGCCGAGGGCGGCCACCATCACATCGCGGTCCAGTTCCTCGTCCAACTCCACCAGCACAGGTAGGTGGTAGACGGTGGAGCGGGCATCGATGCGGTTGAGGATCCACAGCCCCTGCTGCTGCGGGCTGGGCACATAGTCCAGTGGCCCGTCGTCGCCGTGACCGGCGGTGTCCTCCCGATGCCCGGGCAGTCGCACCGCGGTCTCGGGCTCCGGTGTGGATTCACTTGTTTGCGAGGACGCTTCGGCCTCAAGGGCTGCGGCCAACGCGGCCAGCGACGGTGTGCCGACGATGGTGGCCACCTCCACCGGCCGGCCGGTGGCCTGCCCGATCACCACCGCCAGATGCATGTAGGTCAGCGAATGGGCACCCAGGTCGGCCAACGATCGCTGCGGATCGACCTCGGCCGGGTCGATGCCGAGCACCGTGCCCACCGCCGCCAGCACCGCACCGGGCACCGGGGCGGCGGGGTCGAACACCACGGGGCTGGTGTGGGGGGCCGGTAGGGCGGCCATGTCCACCTTGCCGCTGGCCGTCAGCGGCCAGGTGTCGACGTCGACGAAATGGGTGGGGATCGCGTAGGCGGGCAACGTCTGTCGCAACGCGGCCCGGGCCGCGGCAACATCGAAGGTGCCGTGACTGCTGACGTAGGCGACCAGTTCGGCGCCATCGAGGCGCTCGCCGGTGCGGGCGATCACCTGCGCGTCGGTGACCCGCGGGAGCGCGCGCACCGAAGCGGCCACGTCGCCGAGTTCCACCCGGTGGCCGCGGATCTGCACCTGCGTATCGGTGCGCCCGCCGTACTCGAGGTAGCCGTCGGCGGTGCGCCGCACCATATCTCCGGTGCGGTAGCGCCGCACACCCTGCGGTCCGGCCACGAAACGTTCGGCGGTCAGGTCGGTGCGGCCGTGATACCCCAGCGCCAGATGCGGTCCGTGCAGGTACAACTCGCCCCAGGTGCCCACCGGGACGCTGCGCAACCGGTCGTCGAGGATCTCGGCCCGCATGCCGTCGAGCAACACGCCCGCGATCAGCGAACGGGGGTCGGCCGTGTTCACCTCGGCCGCGGTGGCGTGCACGGACACCTCGGTGATGCCGAACATGTTGTGCATCCGCACATAGGTGCCCAACACCGACGGGACCGCATCGAATCGGGCCGGCGCCAGTGCCTCGCCGCCGAAGACGAGGTGGCGCAACCATAATTGGCCCAGACCCGGCGTGTCTGCCTGGGCCACCAGCTGCGCGGCCAACGGACCGAACGCAGACGGCGTCTGGCTGAGCACGCTCACCCGGTCGGTGCGCAGCCGGTTGCTCAGGGCCGCAGGGTCGGTGAGGATCGGGTGCTCGATCAGGGCGACGGTGGCACCCACCCGCCAGGCCCCGAACACCTCGAACACCGCGAAGTCGAAGGCGAGTGAATGGGTGCAGGAGAAGACGTCGGAGGACTCCGAGCCCAGGTACACCGCGGTGGCGTCGAGCATCGAGACCACGCTGCGATGGCTGACCGCAACACCTTTGGGTCCTCCGGTGGAGCCGGAGGTGTAGATGACGTAGGCAGGCGCGTCGGCGGGTACCGGCACCGGGGTGAACAGCGGTGCCGACGGATCCAGCGGGGCGCCGCTGTCGCACATCACCTGCGGGTAGCCCACCGGGATGACCGCCGGTGTCTGCGGCGAGACCAGCACCGCCGACACCGCCGCCTCGGTGAGGACGGTCCCGATGCGCACCGCAGGCGCGGTCATGTCCACCGGGACGAAGGCCGCCCCAGCCATCAGCACCGCGAGCTGGGCCACCACCGCGTCCACACTGCGTGGAAGCGCCACGGCGACAGTGCTGTTGGGTTGCACCCCGGCGACCACCAGCCGCCCGGCCACGGTGCGCGCCACGGCGTCGAGTTCGGCATAGGTGTGCCGGCGGGGGGTGCCGTCGGCGCCCAGCCCGTGCACGGCCACCTGTTCAGGATGCACACCGACGCTGCCGGACACCACGTCGAGCAGGGTGCGCCCCGACCGGCCCGCCGGGGTGGGTGCAGTGAGCACCCCCACCCCAGCCACCAGCACCTCGACGGTTGCGGAGGTGTCGGCGACGGCCACGGCCAGCGCGTCGAGGTAGGTCTGTAGCAGCCAGGCCGCGGTGCCCACCGACACCGTCGACACCTGATGGGTGAGCGTGACGGCCAGGCTGTCGCCGGTGCGATCGATGTTCCACTGCAACGGAACCCGTGGATCGACGGCCGACTCCTCGGTCACCTCGATGGTCAACCCGTCGACGGCGAGCTGCCGGTGATCGGTCTCGCGGAAACTCAACAGCACATCGGTCAGCGGCGCCTCGTTCAGATCGCGATCCGGTTGCACCGCCCGCACCACCTCGGCGAACGGCAGGTCGCCGTGCAGCTGGGCTTGGCGTGCGGTCTGCGCGGCCGCGGCGGCGATGTCGGCGATGGTGTCGGTGGGCGCGATCACCGTGCGCAGCACCACCGGGTTGACGTACATGCCCACCGCCGGGCGGGCGTCCAGGCGGTCGCGGCCGGCGGCGGCAACCGCGATCCACACGTCGTCCACCCCGGTGTGGCGCGCCTCGACCACCGCCAACACCGCGTGCAGCAACCCGAAGGTGCTCACACCCAATCGTGCTGCGGTGGAATCGATCTGATCGGCCAGCTCCGGCGACAAGAGCGCGGCCTGGGTGCCTGCGGCGGCGGTGGGCACGTCATACTCGCGGCGCACATCGGTCGGCCGCCGGGGCCGTGTCGTGCGGCCGGCGAGCTGAGTGCGCCAGTACTCACGCTGGACGCCGGCCTCGCTGTCCCGATCCTCGACATCACCGAGCCAGGCGGCGGTGACCAGGGTGGCGTCGGCGTACGGCAGCGCCGCCTGCGACCACTGCGGGACGTGGCCGTCGCGACGAGCCGTCCACGCGGTGATGGCGTCTGCGGTCAGCACTGCAGCCGAGGCGTCGTCGACGAGGATGTGATGGGCGGCGACCACCACCTCGACCCCGCCGATCGAAGACTCAGAAGTTCTGTCGCGCAGCATGATGCGCAGTGGGATACCACCCACCGGGTCCACCACCGCAGCGCCGAGATCCGCCCCGGTCAGGTCAGTGTCGGTGACGATGATCTGCGCGCACGCGGAGTCGACGTCGATCACGTCCTGCCACAGCTGCCCGGAGGTCTCGTCGATGCGCAGCACGGTCCGCAACACCTCATGGCGCGCCACCAGATCGGCGATCACCTGTGCCACCACAGCCACCGACAGGCCCACTGCGGTGAGAGAAATGCTGCCGCGCAACACATTCACCTGTGACTGTGGATCCAGCCGATGCTGAGCCACCAACGCCTGCTGCTGTGCTGAGGCCGGCGGGTGTTCGGGGCGGATCGGGGACAGAGGCGTCATCCCGGCGTGTGCCTGCACCGTGTCTGCCAGCTCACGCAGGGTGGTGGCGGTCAGCACGTCGCGAACGGAGATGAAAGCCCCTGTGCGCCGGGAGATCTCCGAGGCGATCTGCGCGGCGTTGAGCGAGCTGGCCCCCAGCTCCACGATGTCGGCGAGCATCGAAGGGCGTCGTACCCCGACCACCGAGGAGACCACGTCGGCGACCACGAGCGCGGCGGTGCCCGACGGGGCCTGATACGTCACCTGGGATTCGGCAAGCGGCAGCTGCGCCAGGGCGTCACGGTCGATTTTGCCGCTCACCGTCACCGGCATCGACTCGATCACCACGATGCGCGCCGGCCACATCGCGGGCGGCAGGTGTTCGGCCAGGTGCCGTCGCACCGACGACCGCAGTGCCACTGCAGCGGTCACCTCAGCCGCCGCACCGACCGCCCCGCCGATGTCTCCAGCCCCGCCCATCACATCCGACCCGGACCCCACGACGTAGAGGATCAACGCGTCGTCGACCACCACGGCCGCGGCTGCGATCACGTCGGGATGCCCGGCCGCGGCGGCCTGCACCTCCGACAGCTCCACCCGCACCCCACGCACCTTCACCTGCGCGTCGGCCCGGCCGAGGTAGCGCAGTTGTGCTGCGGCCGGTTCACCGTCCCAGGCCACCAGGTCGCCGGTGCGGTACATGCGGGCACCGGCCACACCCCACGGGCACGGGACGAACCGGGTGGCCGTGGCGGCGGGGTCGTCGACGTAGCCCAGAGCCAGGGCGGCCCCGGCCAGATACAGTTCGCCCGCCACCCCCACGGGCACCGGTCGCAGTGCGTTGTCCAGCACATATGCGGCAAATCCGGTGATCGGCGTCCCGATCACCGACTCCACGGCCCCGGCCGGGACGGTGGCGTCGTCGGCTCCCACCCGGGCCGCGGTGGCCATGATGGTGGTCTCGGCGGGACCGTACAGATTGCGCAGGTCAACCCGCTGCCCCCAGCTGCGCGCGAGGTTCGCGGGCAGCGACTCACCCGCCGCCATCACGATGGTGAGTGTGCCACCGGTCAACGCGTCGGGGTTCATGGTGGCCAACACCGTCGGGGTGATCACCAGGTGGGTGATCGCGTTGCGCCGAGAGAACGCCACCAACGCGTCGCCGGTGGGCGTCTGCAACGGCGCAGGCACCAGCGTGGCGCCCAACGCCACCGCCAGCAGATGTTCGAAGTAGGCGGCGTCGAAGGTGGGTGCAGCCAACTGGGCCACCCGCGGGGCCCGCACCCCACCGCGCAGGCGCACCGCCATGTCGGCGGCCAACGCGGCCAGACCACGGTGGGTGACCGCGACACCCTTGGGAGCACCGGTGGTGCCGGAGGTGTACACCAGCCAGGCGGTGTCGTCGAGGGCGGGTCGCGCCCGGACCGCAGGCCCGGCGGGTGCCAGGTCCTCGGGCACCAGCCAGTGTTCATGGCCCACTGCGCGCCGCAGCGTGGTGCGTGCGGTGGTGATCACCAGGTCGGGGCGGGCGTCGGCGATGATCGCCTCGATGCGGGCGGCAGGCTGGGCCGGATCGATCAGCAGGATGGCGGCACCGGTGTGGGCCACCGCCCACAGATACCGCGACTGCGACAGTCCGCGACCGGCCACGATGGCCACCACCGTGCCGGCTCGGGCACCGCGCTGGGCCAGCCGAGCAGCCAGGTCGATGCTGTCGGCGGTCAGCTCCCGGTAGGTCCAGGCGCGCGCACCGGCGTCGGTCAACGCCACGGTGTCTGGAACGCGCGCGGTGGCCGCGGCCAACAGATCGGGCAGCACGCACGGACCCGGCGCCGGTGAACCCACCCGGTTCAGCAGGGCCTCGGCTTCCCCAGGGGCAAACAGGTCGAGGTCGTCGACTGCGGTGTCGGGGGCCTGGGCCAAGGCGCGCGCCAGGGTGGCGATCAGTTCGATGATGCGCCGGTGGTGGGCGGCGGCCTCGGTGCGGGTGTAGCGGTGGGGGTTGGCGTCGATGTCGAGGTAGAGGGTGGGTTCGGCGCCGGTGTCGCCGTGATAGACGGTGATGGCGATGTCGTCCACCGGCCCGGTGGACAGCACTCGCACGGTGCCGACAGCCGCACCGAACTGCACGCTGGGAACCACCAGCATCAGGTTCACCACCGGTCCGGCCACCACCGCGCCGGCCACCGGGATGCCCTGGGCGGCAGCATGATCGGCGCGGATGTCCTCGTAGCGGTAGCGCTGATGCCGCAGCGCCCCCATCAGCGAGGCCGAGGTGGCGGCCAACGCGTCAGACACCGTGGCCTCGGCGCTCAACGCGGTGCGGATGGGCACCACGTTGGACACCGGTAGCGGCGTGGTCCGCAGCGCGGCGGTGGTTCGCGCCGCCACCGGCAGCGCGATGGACACGTCGCGGCGACCGGTCATCCGCGCGAGGTAGACGGCCACGGCTGTGCTGATGATGGCGGGAAGGCTGGTGCCTGCTGCCTTTTCAGCGGCGGTGAGGTCGGCCGTCTGAGCGGCGTCGATGGTGCCGGTGAGGTGGTGTGCGGTGGGTGCCGGTGGTCCCCATCGGCGCGACAGGCTGACCGTCTGCGCCAGGTCGTCGAGTGTGTCGGCCCAGTACTTGCGGTCGCGGCGACGTCGCGGCGAGGTCAGGTAGTCGGTGTCGGCGGCCAACGCGCCGGCCAGATCGGCCGGCGGCGGGAAGTCGGGCTGGTCACCGGCCATCCGCTGGGTGTAGCACTGCGCCCATCTGTTCATGTAGTGCATGGCGGCACCACCGTCGATGGTCATGTGGTGCATGCAGAAGTAGAGGAAGTGCCGCTGGTCGGACAGTCGCAGGATGGCCACCGTGGCCAACCGGTCCGACAGCGGGTCACGCGGGCGTGACCAGTCCGCGGCCATCCAGTCCTGCGCCGCACGCAGCGGATCGGGCTCGTCGCCGAAGTCGATGGAGGTCAGGTCGTCGGACAGCGTCGGGTCGTAGACCATCACCACGTCGCCGTCGACGCGTTCGAACCGCAGGAACATCGCCGCCATCCGACGGACGAACACCCGACCCACCTCCAGCGACACCTCGAGGTCGAACGGACCGACGAGGTCGAGGTAGTGGGCGATGTTGAGTGGGTTCTTGGGCAGCGTCTCCTGGACATGCAGGAGCGCCTGCTGAGCGCAGGTCAGACGTTGGCGCAACTCATGTGACAGGTCAATCCCCTCCGACTCAATGCCCTGAGCCGACCCCGCGCGTCACGTGCGGCCGCGATCGGGGTTCACGCCTGCTCGGTGGCCTTCTTTCTTCGGCCGCAGCCGAAGAATCCCATCTTCCCTGATAAAGAAGTGCCGTAGCCGCGCGGGCAGCGGACGGAGTGTGCCACAGCGGCGGGCTCGACTGGTCGACCTTCAGTAGGCGCCGGACCGCACGAAAACCGCCCGCACCGTGCGCCACAGGATCTGGACGTCGGTCGCGATGGACCAGTTCTCTACGTACCTCAGGTCGAGGCGCACCGATTCCTCCCACGACAGGTCGGACCGACCGGAGACCTGCCACAGCCCGGTGATGCCGGGCTTGACCAACATGCGGCGCATCACCGGACCTTCGTAGCGCGCCACCTCGGCGGGCAGGGGCGGGCGGGGCCCCACCAGGCTCATCGATCCGCCCAGCACGTTGAACAGCTGCGGTAGTTCGTCCAGGCTGTAACGCCTGATGAACCTGCCGACCCGCGTGACTCGTGGGTCGTCACGGATCTTGAACAACAGTCCCGACCCCTCATTCAGCACTGACAGCTCGGCCAATCGGGCGTCGGCATCGACCACCATCGATCGGAACTTCCACATCCGAAACGGCACGTTGTTGATGCCCATCCGGTCCGCCTTGTAGAAGACCGGACCCTGGGAGTCGAGCTTCACCGCGATGGCACAGGCCAGCAGGACCGGCCACATCGCCAGGAGCAGGGCCAGCGCACCCACCCTGTCGACAAGGCTCTTCAGGATGCGATTGGCCCCGCTGTAGGTGGGCTTGTCGATGTGCAGCATCGGTAAGCCGGCCACCGGTCGCACCAACATCCGCGGACCAGCTACGTCGATGACGCCCGGGTCCACCAGCATGTCCACCCCCAGGCCCTCGAGTTCCCAGGACAGTTCACGCATCGCTGAGTGGCCCAGGACTTCGGCAGAGGTGACGGCCACGGTCGTGGCACCGACTTGCTGCACGGCGATGGCAGCCGCACTGAAGTCGCCCAGGATCGGGATGGGCCGCTTCTCGATGGTGATCGACGCGGCGGTGCGGGAGTCGACGGTGGGCAGGCATACGCCCACCACTTCGTAACCCAGTCGCGGGTTGCGTTCGAGGTGGCTCAGCATCGGTCGCGCCGAGCGCTCGTTGCCGACCACCAGTACGCGACTCATGCAGCGCAGATTCGCCCGTTCACGACGAAGATAAAGGCGCCACGCAAGGTGTGAGGACATCAAGAGGAGTGTTCCCAGAGGTAGTGCGAGAGCTATGAATCCGCGTGCCACATTCAGTGCGAACAACAGATCGATGATGGCCATCAACCCGAAAACCATGAGGCTGGCCGTTGCCACTCGGCTCAGCTCGGCAGTCCCCGATCCGATGATCCGGACATCGCATACGCGCGTCACGTGCAAGACCATGATCCACAGGGCGGCCAGCACCGCGGACACCAAGATCGCAGGGGCCTGCACCGAAGCGACCCCTACCTCGAAGTCGAAGCCGAACCGCGCGAACTCGGCCGCGAGCACCACTGCGATCACGACGATCGCGTCCGACCAGATCAGGCGGCGCCGGTAGCCAATCACCCAGTGCGGCTGTGGCTCTCGCATTGGACATGCGGGCCGCGGCAGAGCCGCCGTCCCTGCAGACCTCTCGTTCGGAGACTGCGCAGCAGCCAACGACATGTGAACCCCCCAGTTCAATGATCACTACCCGGTCGACCGCGATCGACGCGCGGCGTGCCGCGCCTCAGCCACACTGACTCTCGCGGGAAAACCCGAGCTGTGCCGCCCCGTACGAGCAGAGTCCAGCGTGCCGAAGCCGCTTTCGCATGTTCGCCTACCTAAACGTATGGCTGTGGTTGTCGAACTGCAACTCATGAGAATTCGACCACATTGCGTAGTGGACGAGAGCGCGCAGTCCGCAGAAAGGTCTCTCGAGGATCAGGAATCTGACGAGGGGCACTTTTCTGAGCAGATCACGGGCCCTACGCCCGGGTGACGTCCGAGGTCGCCTACGGCTGACCGGGTTTTAATATCACAAATAATGCATCCGCTTCAGCGCACAATTGCTCGCCGGCGCGCATCTTCGCCTCCACGAACACCTTTCGCCCATCGACGCGTGTGACAGATGTCTCCACCGTGTGTTCGATGTGAAGCTGGGTGATGGAGCGGTAGTTGACGTTCAGGTAGGCGGTTCGGGTGATCTTGCGTGTGGCCAGGGCCGAGGTCATGCCCAGCAGGTCGTCGAAGACGGTGCCGATGTAGCCGCCGTGGGCAGCGTTGTTGCCGCCCAGGTGAAACCGGCGAAACGTGACGCGCGCGGTGATCCCGGTGGCATCGGCGCGGTCCATGACCATGGGTGGCAGCATCACGTTGCCGCGCGCAGTCAGGTCGATACGCCGGCCCGACGGTGAACTCCATTCGTCGGTTTCGGCCGTGGCGAGCTGCGCGTTCACTGCTGTCAGCTGGTCGATGAGCCCGTCCACCAGCTCTGGTGTGGGGTCGGCGGCCCGCGCCAGGTCCATCAACACGCGAAACTGTTCCACCAGCTCGCCGTAGCGTGGGCCTCCGCGTTCGGTGTTGAAGCCGAAGTCGTCGCGGAATCCGCCGACGTGCGGGTTGGCCGGTGAACTGTCGTCTGTCGATGTGGCTGCGGGGCCGTCGGTTGTCATCCGCTCAGGCTAGCGACCCGGCGATGAAAGCCCTCGTGAGCAGCGCATTACGCTGCGGGCATGACTGATCACGCTGCGCAGCCGTTCAATCCGCAGAACTGGGACATGGTCGCGAGTTTCGAGGATCTGACCGACATCACCTACCACCGGCACAACGGCACCGGACGCGAGAACGGGATCGTACGAATCGCTTTCAACCGACCCGAGGTGCGTAACGCGTTTCGCCCGCACACCGTGGACGAGCTGTATCGCACGCTGGATCATGCGCGACGCTCCCCCGACATCGGCACGGTGTTGCTGACCGGCAACGGCCCCAGCCCCAAAGACGGCGGGTGGGCGTTCTGCAGTGGCGGCGACCAACGGATCCGCGGGCGCTCGGGCTACCAATACGCCGACGGTGAGTCGACAGAGACAGTCGATGCTGCGCGAGTGGCCGCCGAAGGTGGACGGCTGCACATCCTGGAGGTGCAGCGGTTGATCCGCACCATGCCCAAGGTGGTGATCGCGGTGGTGAACGGCTGGGCGGCTGGGGGTGGGCACTCGCTGCATGTGGTCTGTGACCTGACCATCGCCTCGCGCCAACATGCGCGGTTCAAGCAGACCGATGCCGACGTGGGCAGCTTCGACGCCGGCTACGGCAGCGCCTACCTGGCCAAGCAGGTGGGCCAGAAGTTTGCCCGCGAGATCTTCTTCCTCGGCCGGGCATACGATGCCGAAACGATGCAGCGTATGGGGGCTGTGAACGAGGTGGCCGACCACTCTGACCTAGAGGATGTGGCCATCGAGTGGGGCCGTGTGATCAACGCAAAGTCACCCACCGCTCAGCGGATGCTGAAGTTTGCGTTCAATCTGACCGACGACGGACTGATGGGCCAGCAGGTGTTCGCCGGGGAGGCGACCCGGCTGGCGTACATGACTGACGAGGCAGTTGAGGGGCGGGATGCATTTCTTGAGAAGCGGGAACCCGACTGGGATCGGTTTCCCTATTTCTACTGACATGACGACCTGCGCGGAAACGCCTCACGACCTGGTCACCTTCGTTCCCGCCGAGCGCGTCCACACGATCTGACCACGCTCGAATCGGCACGCAGCCACACCTCCATCCTCACTCTGCTGCTGATCGCCTACGGGAAATCCCAAACTAGGAGACCACGCCGCCAGGATCGCACCGTAAATGGCGTACGCGGGCTGCCCTGGGCGAGCAAAGATCCTGAACCCGCCCGGCACCGCGCAGTCCACGATCCCCCGGGCGAACCGCGACGACGCCGCTACACGAAACCGTCGTGCCACTTCGGCAACTGCGGTGTCGACCACCACGAACCGCGTGCCGACCCGAAACACGGTGCCCCTCTCGTGTTCGTAGGCCAACCCGGCACCCTGTCGGCGTACCGGGGCCACCGGGGCGCCGATGCCGAGATCACCCCTGTCACGAAACAGCGCAAACTCTGGACGCATCGCCCCCGGAGAGGCGACGAGTCCGGCGACTGCCTCGACCGCAGGCTTGGGAGCGAACGCGAAGGTGGCGACACCGTAGTTGTGTTCCGGGTCCGGGGAGTTCGCCTGATCGTCGCGGATCCCGTAGACGAACATCGGGCCGGCGTACGACACCTCCGTCCACTGCCTCGCGGTCGCCACGATCAGATCGGCCTGGCGCTGCGGCGTTATTGCATCCACCGTTGGCGCCCCGTATTCGGTCAGCCACACCTTCTTTTCGCCGTCGCCGTGAGCCGCCATGAGTGCGTGGATCGCGATCAACTGCCGACATGGCGACTGGTCGTACAACCCACCGGTCGCAAGGTCAGCCCCGAAGTCGTACGGGTGGAACGACATCGCGTCGAGATGCCCTGCCACTCCGGCCGCGTACATCTGCGCCACGAACTCAACGGCGGCCACTCCGATCGAGTTGGTTCCGGTCAACGGACCCAAGGCTCCAACGACCACCGGCATCTCGGGCGCGCCCGATTTGACCCTGCGGTATGCCGACACCACCATCGCGGTATAGGCCCCTGCGTTGGGCTCAGGCCGGAAAAAGAGTGTGCCGTTGGGTTCGTTCCAGATCTCCAGCGCAGCCAGTCGGCCGCGGTAACGCGCTGCGACGGCACCGCAGAATTTCCCGAACTCTTCAGGATCGGCAGGCTGAGTTTGGGCCACACCGCTCCCGCCCAGAGCAGCCCACTGGGGAGTCCCGACTACCGAACACAAGACCGAAAGATTCCGGCGTCTGGCGTCGTCGATCACTTGATCTACGAAATTCCATTCAAAACGTCCACGGACCGGCTCGACGAACTGCCATGGAATATCAAAGCGGACTATTCGAACACTCGTGTTGGACACGATGTCGAACATCGCCGCCCGTGTCACAGGATCGGCGTAGACCAAGGCCGAACCGCCGGCCAGGCCCAACATCGGGAGGGAACCACGGCGGGGTTCCGTGACATCAGCCCGCCGTGGCGCCGATCCAGTGGTGGACCCCGACCGATTCGACGTGGTCGCACAGCCAGCGGAAAGCAGGAGCGCCGAGCTCAACGCTCCGTGAAGGAGCTGGCGCCTACCGAATGGCTCTCGTCCGATCACCGACGTCCTCCCCGCTCGGCAGCGCCGCCCACCTGTGATTCGACGCGCTGTACGGACAGTCTCATCGTACGGCGACACGAGATGGACTGCCCGCCAGGAAAATCGGAAACAGTCCGCAAACGTTACACGTGATCTTGATCTCTAAATTTCGCTAGACGTGAACCGAGCGACCGTTTATTCTGGAATCGCTGCGCTGATCAATCAGCATCGGGTTTTCTCCGTTGCCGTTCGCACAGTGGACCGTACAGATATTCGGTATTCGACCGAACCGCAAGCAGGAATCATCATGCGCATCTTGCACATTTCAGAGGCTTTCGGCGGCGGCCTGCGAACCGCGATTGTCAACTACGCAACCGCCACTCCCGAGCACGACCACCACATCTTCGCCCGCGCGCGAGACGGACACGAAACGCTTCAGGTTCCCGAACTCGCCAGGTACGAGCAACACACGGGCTCGCTCGTGGCCTTCGCGGCCCGGGCACGGCAGATGGCAGCATCTGGGCGCTACGACATCGTGCATCTACATTCCAGCTATGCGGGCGCACTGCGGTTGGTGATGCCCAAGAACATCGCGGTCGTCTACTCGCCGCACTGCTACGCGATGGAGATGGGTCTCACGCGCACCCGCCGGCTGGCCTACTGGGCGGTGGAGAAATCCATGGCGCAACGTCGGCAGTTGTTGATCTCGGTCAGTCCTCACGAGACAGCCATCGGAGCACGACTGAGAATGACCATGCCTATTCGCTTCGTGCCCAATGCGGCCGCCGAGCACTCACATGTGGCTCCGCGAACCGCAGGTCAGCCCCTCAGAAACAGGCCGACGCGACCCACTGTCGTCACCGTGGGGCGAATCTCGGCGCAGAAGGATCCGCACTTCATGGCTGCAGTGGCCAGACTGCTACGTGACGTATGCGACGTGGTGTGGATCGGCGACGGCGATGAGGGCCGCACCGAACTCATGACGGCCGGAGTCACGGTGACCGGGTGGGTGGCGGCAGATCAAGCGCGCACCCTGATCCGCCGCGCCGACCTCTACGTCCACACCGCGGCCTGGGAGGGCGGGCCGCTCGCGACCATCGAGGCCGCCGACGCCGGATGCCCGGTCATCTCCCGCGACATCCCGAGCATGCGTTCACTGGGATATCCCCTCGGGGGATCGACGCCAGACGACATGGCCGACGCGGTGCGCGCGTTCTTCAGCGACCCGGGCTACCGGCAGCACGTCGAGATCGTGACCAAAGAACTCTCCGCAGCGTTCTCCTTCGAGCGGATGACCGCTGAACTTGCAGATGCGTACCAGTTCGCGGTGCGCCAACTGACCTGATCACAATCCGAACTGAGAGAATTCGTACGTGACTCCATCCCAGCCTCCGCCGCCTCCGCCGACCCGTGTTCCGGAAACCAGCACGGTCTCGCCCACCTCAGCCAAGGAGCAACTGGTGGAACGGCTGTACAACATTGTCGGCCGGCGACTGCCCTCCCATCGGATACGAGCAACATGGTTGCGATTCGCGGGCGCGGCAATCGGAGATGGAACCGTCATCGGCCTCGGAACCCGAGTTCATGGCCCATCGCACCTGTCGATCGGGCCACACTGCAGCATCGGAGATCACTGCCTGCTCGATGCTCGTGGGGGAATCACCATCGAGCACGACACCGTCTTCGATCACGACGTGCAGTTGATCGCCGGTCACCACGACGTGCACTCGTCCGACTTCGGAAACGTGTTCATGTCGATCGAGATCGGGCATCACGCGTGGGTGGCGTGTCGCGTGCTGGTCACTGGCGGCGTACGCATAGGTGATGGCGCGGTTGTCGAGCCGTGCTCGATGGTGCGCTCAGATATCGCCGCCATGGCCATCGCGTCTGGCATTCCCGCCACCGCCACGGCTACGCGCACATCCCCGCTGTCCTACCGTCCGGTCTGACTCGGCGCGCTGCCCGGGCAGTTGTTGGGCGCCGGACGACCGGCCAGCCGCTGCCCGAGCCATTCCACAGCGCTACTGGAATCCACGGTTTCATGCCCTTTGTTGGGCTGAAACTGAGAAGTCACCACCGATCCGAGCGCGCAGCTCGAAGCGATGGCATCCCGTGTCCACTCAGGACGAATGTAGGAGTCGCGTCCCCCGTACAGGACCAGCAGAGGCGCGGAGGTACGCCTTTGCGGTAGGGCCCACCGCTGCAGGATCGTTCGAAGTCGTTGCGCGGCAGAAGCAGTTGCGGGACGAAGATCCGATGCCTGCAGTTTGGCCAGCACGTCCGCGCGCTTCTTCGCCCGAGGGCCTGCACACACCGACAACGTCTCCCAGTTCTCTGCAGCCGCACCGCGCCGGTATGCCTCGAGGTCGAAGTCCGGATAGGTCTTGCCCAGCGAGTACAGCACCCAGATGTAGGCCGCCTGTTGGTCGCGGGTCAACGTGCCCGCTTGCGCCAACTGCACCAGCCCGGACATGTCTGCGGCCGGGACCAAACTCACCGCGCCCTGCAACGCGAGTTCCGGAGCGTAGGTCCCGGCCTGTTCAGCCGCAGCCCAGGTGGCACCACCACCTTGCGAGCCTCCGAAGGCCACCCATTTCGGACCGGCCACTCCCCCGGCCACTCGCCTTGCCGCGCGAACTGCGTCGATGACGTTCAACCCGGCGGTCTTCGCGTTCAGGTAGGGGTGCACACCGGGCGCGCCGAGCCCCTGATAGTCCGAGACCGTGACGACGAAACCCAGTTTCAGATAGGCGACGATGAGTGCGGCCTGACCGCCGATTGTCGGTGTGAGCGAAGGCGCGCACTCGGTTCGAACCCCACTGGTGCCGTGGGCAAGCGACATCACGAATCGACCACCGGTCGGAGGCGGTCCCGACGGCACGAAGACCGCGCCCGACACCGTCGTGGCCCGACCATCGAGACCCGATGTCGAACGGTAGACAACACGGACCGCCCGCGCCCCCGCTGCGGCTACAGATCCGTCGATTCCGGGCATCGTCTGCGCCTGCACCAACGTCCCGGGACCCGAACCCGAGAAGTCGGCATCAGTCACCGCGCGGGGCGCTTCACCTCGCTGCTGGTTGTCAGAGTTGCAGGCAGTCAGCGTCAGGACTGCAGTGATGACCACTACGCACAGGCGCTGCCAGGTTGTGCCCGCCGCTATCGGCATGTGATCAGCTCCTTGGGGGCAGTCGGTCGCACATGGTGACGGCGCGGCGGCCTTCAAACATCCCGCGTACCCACGGTAACGCTGCTGTCGCCTGGATGTCGCCGTGGCCTTCACCGAGCCGAAGTTGCCACTCGATTGTGTCTCCCAGCGCACAGCCCTGACGCAGCGCCGTCTCCACCCACTGCTGATCCACCAGCTTGTCGGCTGAGCCGTACACCACGAACATGGGTGCCGCCATCTTCACCTTCGGCACCGAGAAGTCATCCAGCCACGTCTTCATCTGTCTGGCCTCAGCGTCGCTCGACGGGACCAAGTCAGCGGGTTTGGCTTTGTCCAATATCGACAATGCTTCGTTCACTCGCGGGCCAACGCAGAGCCGCAGCAGCTCACGGTTGCGTAGATAGGACCCCCGCAAGTAGTCACTCAGCTCGATCTCGGGATGCGTCGTCAGCTTCATCGACGTGACCGCCAGAAAGTACAGGTGGCGTTGATCTTTGGTCAGGGTGTCCATCATCGCCTTCTCGGGAAGCAACGAAGTGTTGACCACCGGCACCCACGCCGCCGCTCCCACCAACTTCAGACCCGATCCGTAGCTCGCCGCTTGTTCGTTGGCGGCCCAGGTCGCCAGACCACCCAGCGACCCACCGAAGGCAGCCCATTTCGTCGACAGGTCCGGTCGCAAGGACCGCGCAGCCCGCACCCCGTCGATCACGTTGCGCCCCAGCACCGGCGCGTTGAGGAACGCGTGAACCTGAGTTGGCACTCCACCTAGTCCGGCGTAATCCGAGGCGACCACAGCGAACCGATTCATCAGCAGCGCTGCGATCGGGATCACCTGGTTCAGCAGACCGTCATACAGCGACGGCCCACAGTCGTAGTTGGTACCGGTGTTGCCGTGGTTGAAGGCCACGACCGGCCAACCACCCTCGGGCGCAGGACCGTTGGGAATCGCAACGACACCGGTGACCGGTGTCGGCCGCCCCGTATCGTCCTGCGAAACGTACCGGATGCGGTAAGCAGTGGCGTCGGCGTCAGTGATCCGACGATCGATGGTGGAGAACACTGATGCAGACAACAGCGAGCCCATACGGTTCGGCGAACCCAACTTCGGGTAACCGGGGGGTAGAAAATTCGACGTCGACGGCGCAGCAGCTCCCGGCGTTGGCAACTCGATCGACGTATTGGGTCGGTAGTCGCGAGCAGGGGCCGAACACCCTGTCGCCGCAGCGACAATCGCGCACAGCCCTACGAGCAACAGCCGTCGACCACCACCGCGCCGGAGTCCACCACCGCGAGCGCGCTCCAGCGGCACGGTACTCACGGCTGCGTGCGACAGTCGTTGTCGGACGGCTTCACGCCGGCAAATCGATTCCGTATCCATGCAAAAGCAGACTCTTCCTCAGCGCCGTTCTCGGCTCGGCCCGTGCGCCGGATGATCTCGATCTCCGAGCCCAGCTTGCACGATTCAGTGATGGCGGCGTTCATGGCGCTCTCAGGGCTGAGCGGATCGTCAGTCGGCACCGTGACCTGTACCGGGCCCGACGTCACCCGGGTTGGCAACGCGTAGTCGGACAGCCAGGCGCGGACCCTGTCGGCTGCCTGCCGCGAGGCGGGAACCCAGGCTGATCGGCTGGTCCGGTCCAGCAGGGCCGCAGCTTGAGCCACTGCGGGCCCCTTGCAGGCGGTTATCTTGGCCCCGTTGGCGACCACATCAGACGGCATGTAGTCCGTCAGCACGATGTCGGGGTGCGCGCCCCTGCGAAAACTCAGCAGCTGTTGTACGTACAGATCCCGCTGCGGGTCGGTCAGGGTTTTCTGCGCGGCACGGTCCACCAGGGATGACATGTCCAACGTCGGAGCGAGCGCGACCGATCCCACGAAGTTCAGGCCCGCGCCGTAGGTCGATGCCAACTCGTTGGCCGCCCAGGCAGCCGCACCGCCCTGCGACGCCCCGATGGCCGCCCATTGTGAGGACACCAACGGGCTGACTTTCGTGGCTGCGCGGACGGAGTCGATCATGTTCAGGCCGAAGGTCTGCGCGTCGAAGACGCCGAACACCCCGGGGCCGCCCAGACCCTCGTAGTCGGTAATGACCAACGCGTAGCCATTGCGTACGAACTCACTGATGGCATCGCCATAGTTCAGCAGGTCGGGGAACTGCGATGGCCCACACCCTGGTGCTGAACCGGTGTTTCCGTGTCCGTAGGCCACCACCGGCCACCCGTTGGCCGGCGGTTTGCCCACCGGCACCCAGACCATCCCTCCTACCACGGTGGTGCGGCCGGTCCTGGCGGAGGTGGATCGATAACTGATCCTGACACCTGCGGCGCCGGTCGCGGCCACCCGCGGATCGGCTGCGCGAATGGGACGAGCGCTGACCAAGCTGCCAGGGCGGTCACCCGAGATGTTCGGAAGGATGACCGACGGCAGCGACGTCGCGGCAACGTCACCACCTATCGTTGGTAGCCCGCTGATCTCGCGCGGCGAGTAGTTCTGCGTCGGCTGCGAACAACCGGCGGTGACCAGTGCAACCGCCGCCGCCGCGGCGCATGCACGTCGAACACGGGCCCACTCAACACTGGACACTGACGAAAGCCACATAGCTGCAGTCCGGTCAGACAGCCAGGATTCGACGCCGAACATCGGCGAGGAGGACTCCGACAACCGTTGCACCGGCTGCGCGGAGCCGGGTGGCAGCAATGTCGATGTGGGGTCGGCGGGTATCGCCGAACCTGGCCACAAGCACCACGCCGTCGACCGATTGGCCGATCATGGCGGCTTCGGCACCAGCGAGCACGGGAGCTGACGAAACCAGCACGTATTCGAACTCCGCCAGCATCTGCTTGATGAAGTCCGTGAAGCCGCTGTCGCCGAACGGATCGTCGATCCCGGCACGTCCCGCCGGCGCGAGGGACAGGTTGGGAACAGTCGTGCTCTGCACGACAGACTCAGCGCGGGCCTCGCCGACGAGGACATCAGCCAGGCCCGGTGAGTCGGCGTCGAGACCGAATTGTGGTCCGAGGTCGCGGTTGTCGAAGTCCGCCTCGACAAGCAGCACGGTGTGCCGCGCGTCGGCAAGTGCGACAGCAACGTTGGCAACCAGCGAGGACGCCACCCGCCGAACCTTTCCGCCCGCATCGTCACGAACCGCGGCGAAGGCGAAACTGCGTGCCGACGACGACCGCGCGTAGGCGAAAAGCGTCGTTCGGAACTGACGGACGGCAATCGCGAAGCCCTCGTGCAAGCGATAGGCGACGTCGGAGCCCTTCGCCGCTGCGCGTGGCACCTGCCCGAGAGTCAGCGGAAGCGTCCTGTCGAGGTCGGCCAACCCCCGCACGCGTCGGTCGGTCTTGTCCCGAACTATCGCCAGCGCCAGGCCAACCAGGAGCCCGCCGGCTGTGCCCAGTGCCAGGAGCATCGTCCAGTTGGGGGACACGGCCGCGCTCGGGCGGTCAGCCAGGTCGACGATGGTGGCCGCGGCCGCGGGCAGTCCACCCCGAGATGACGTCTCGAGCTGGGCGATGACCTGCGCGGTCTGAGCGGCGACGGTGTTGGCAAGATCCTTGGCGAGGTCCCGGTTTGCGTTCCGGGCTGTGATCTTGAGCAGAACGGACTCCGGAACCGGTTTGGCGGTGATGCTCGCCGACAGCGCGTCTGGCGACATCGAGATCCCCAGCTGCTTGATGGTCCGCATCGCGACATCGCGCCCGGTCGCCACCGTGGCGTAGGAGGTCACTCGATCCTTGGCGAACAGGTTGCCCTGATAAGCCTCGGTGACCGACGCGCCACCGGTGGTGTTGACGAAGAGTGTGGCGCTGGCTTCGTACTGCGGCTGCTGGGTGAGAGCAAACCCTGCCGCCGCTCCGGCTCCGACCACCGCGAGTACCAACGGGATCACCCAGCGTCTCCGCCAGATCGCGATGTACTCCCTGAACTCCATCCGAGCCTCCAGTTCTAACCGTGTCCCGTGGCCCGCTCGACCAGCCGGCTGAAGGCCTGCCCCTCGGGCCGGTTGAACTGAAAACCAAACGCAGCCGCTACGTCCACGAGATTAGCGACCCGCCGAAGTCAGGCACCCCGCATTTCAGGGCTGTCGGCGTGATCATAAACGATCACCGGCGGACCTGTGCGGCCCGAACGAGTCCTCCCGGCAAGAGGCGCGTGGGATTCTTGTCACAGCGAGATGACCGGTTACGGACAGCTAAACCCTCGCTAGCCACCTACACTAACCCGAGCTAGAGTCAGTTGCACAGGTCGTGGCTCCGGGGGGAGCCCTCCTCTCGCAGAGCTCGACTCTCTGGGTAATCCCGCGCAGCGCGGGCCACGACAACCCGAAAAGGACAGCGCCCATGAAGACTGCGCTCATCACCGGAATCACTGGCCAAGACGGTCTTTACCTCTCCGAGTTACTGCACGATAAGGGATATAAGGTTTTCGGTCTTGTACAGGGACAAAACAACCCCAAGGGAGAAAGCCTGGCGCGCACTCACCCTTTCGTCGAAATCCTCAGCGGTAACCTTCTAGATCTGTCGAGCCTGATGCGCGCCGTCGCCGATTCCGAGCCCGATGAGGTCTACAACCTCGGCGCAGTGTCGTTTGTCGCGTATTCATGGCAAAACGCACGTCTGACAAGCGACGTGACCGGCGCAGGCGTGCTCAACATGCTGGAGGCCGTGCGCTTCTACCGCGACCGCTCCGGGAAGGATGTTCGCTTCTACCAGGCGTCCAGCTCGGAGATGTTCGGCAAGGTCCAGCAGGTGCCCCAGTGCGAGTCCACTTTGCTGTGGCCCCGATCGCCTTACGGCGTGGCCAAGGTGTACGGGCACTACATGACCATCAACTACCGCGAGTCCTACGACATGCACGCCAGCTCGGGAATCTTGTTCAACCACGAGTCACCGCGCCGCGGCCCCGAGTTCGTCACCCGCAAGGTGAGTCAGGCCGTCGCGCGGATACATCTAGGACTGCAGTCCGGCATCACGCTGGGCAACCTTGACGCCAAGCGTGACTGGGGTTTCGCAGGCGACTACGTGCGCGCGATGTGGTTGATGCTCCAGCAGGACACCGCCGACGACTACGTCATCGCCACCGGTGAGACTCATTCGATCAAAGAGCTCCTTGACGTGGCCTTCGACGAGGTCGGTGTCTCCGATTGGGAGCGATACGTGAGCACTGATCCGCGGTTCATGCGCCCGGCCGAGGTGGACCTGCTGATCGGAGACGCCACCAAGGCCCGCAAGGTACTGGGGTGGGAACCTGAGGTCGACTTCGATTCATTGATTCGGATGATGGTGCGCCACGACCTCGACGTGCAGACCGCAGCAGCGGCGGCCACGAACCCATGACCACGGGCCACGGGCCAGCGCTGATCACCGGCGGCGCCGGCCAGGACGGAACGCTGCTCTTGGCGCAACTCGTCGCCAGCGGTCAGCCGTGTGTGGCCACCATTGCTCCCGGCACACCGGCCGAATCCCTCACCCGCAGCCCGTTGGTCACCTGGGTCACCGTGGACCTCACAGATACCGAAGCCTGCGCGCAACTCGTCGCGCAGCACCGCCCGTCACGAATCTTTCACCTCGCCGCCTTGTCCTCGGTGGGGCAATCATGGTCCGATCCGGTCGAGACCACGCGCGTCAACGCATTGGCCACCGTGGCACTCCTGCAGTCGGCTGCCACCTATTCAGCACAGGCCGACCCGATCCGGGTGGTCGTGGCCTCCAGCGCAGAGATCTTCGCAGGCACCGATCGGGTACCACAGAATGAGCAGACCCCGCTGTGTCCCACCAACCCCTACGGTGCGACGAAGGTGTTCACCCACACGATGACGCAGGCGCTTCGTGCGTCCGGCCTGTGGGCCAGCAACGCCATCCTCTACAACCACGAATCTCCGTTGCGTCCCAAAGCCTTCGTGACCCGCACCATCAGTTCCGGGGTTGCGGCCATCGCAGCGGGCGTCAGCGATCACCTTGCACTCCGGTCCCTGGGTTCGCGTCGGGATTGGGGCTGGGCCCCCGACTACGTCGACGCACTCGTTCGGATCGCCGACCACGATCGGCCGGATGACTTCGTGATCGCCACCGGCGTCTCGCACTCGGTCGGCGACTTCGTCGCTGCCGCTTTCGAGGTCATCGGGATCACCGACCCGACGCCGTACCTTTCTGTGGGCGATCAGATGGCCCGACCGACCGATGCTGCAGAACTCGTCGGTGACGCCAGCAAAGCCGAGCGTGAACTGCGCTGGACTCCGACCGCATCGTTCACCGACATCGTCAAGGCAATGGTCGAGCACGACATCGCCGAGATACGACACAAGTCCACCAGCCACGCAGACCACGAGGTGACGCCCTGATGACTCGACCAGAAGCTCACTCACACAACGACATCGCCGACACCGGAGCCGTACCGACGTCACGGTCGGATCAGTTCGCCGAACGAATCTACAACTTCCTCATCACCCACATCCCGTTTCATGCCGTGCGTCAAAACTTTCTACGGCTCTTTGGGATGAAAATCGGCCGCGAGACGTCAATCATGATGGGCACCCGAGTCTTTGGCCTGCGAGGAATCACGATCGGCAACAACTGCTCGATCGGATTCAACGTTCTACTCGACGGGCGGGGACGGATCAGGATCGACGACGACGTGGTCATAGCCTCCGACGTACACATCATCACCGGCAAGCACCTGGTCCACAGCCCGGATTTCGGTATCGAGCTGCGTCCGGTCACAGTTGGTCACCATGCGTGGCTGGCCAGCCGCAGCACCATCCTGCAGGGTGTCACCATCGGCGTCGGCGCGGTGGTGGCGGCATGTTCGATGGTGACCACCGACGTCGACGAGATGGCGATTGTCGGCGGACTGCCGGCCAAGCCGCTCGGTGTTCGCAAGTCCACTCTTGAATACCATCCGTTCTTCCGACCGCTGCTGTACTGATCGCCTCGCCGGCGCAACCATGGAGCAGGAGCAACCCTCACCGACCGCATCCGACACGCCTCGAGGACAGGAGCACACGACATGACCGAACTGAGGTCCACCACGGTGGTGTACGTCGCACCGGCCGCGGGCCGCAGCGGAGTCGGCGACTACGCCGACGACGTGGTCGAGGCGATCAGGCCGCATGTGGCCGGGGTGCGCGAATACCGGATTACCAGTGATGGTTCCGAAACCGTACGCACCGTCATGGCCGATGTGCGCGCCATACGGCAACTGGTGACCGACGCGTCGAACAGCGGGCCCGTGGTCGTGCACTTCGAGCAGAGTGCCGGATCACTGGCCGCCTTCTGGGGGTCGTTCCTGCCACGACACGTCCCGGTGACCGCCACCGTTCACGACGCCCCACAGCCGGTGTGGTGGCCGTGGCGTACGCGTCTGCTGATGCGGTACCGCCTGCTACATCACCTGATGCATTACCCGTTTCGGGTTGTCACCAACTTCCTGCAACGTAAGTCCACCGACGGCCGGATTGTGTTCGCCCTCACGGGAATAGGGGCCCAGAACCTGGGCGCGCGGCACCCAGGCACCGATGCGCGCGCGACTCGGATCCACATCCCCAAGCGGCGCGAACTTATTGACATCACCGAGCGTCCGGTGGCGGTCGGCATGTTTGGCCACGTCTACAAGGGCAAGGGATTCGACTTGCTCGGCGGCTTACGCGAGCGACTCCCCGCACACATCGGAATCGTTGCGGCCGGACGTGGAACCGAGCAGCTCGATCCCGTCAACGGTGTCACCGTTCTCGGTGAGGTGAATGACGAGGACGAGGACAAGTTCTTCGAATCCATTCGCCTGCTGGTCGTTCCGTACTCCAAGAACAATCGCTACGGCAAGGCGTGGATTGCCTCGAGTGCTGTATCGCGGTCCTTCGCCTACCGCACACCGATCGTGTGCATCCTCGACGGTGCGCTCGGCGAAGTGGTGGCAGAGGGTGGTGCAGTCGGAGTCGAGGGCGGACTGGACGCGCTTGCACGCCGGATCGCACAGGTGGTTGAAGACACCGAGACGCTGCGCGGACTCGGCGCAGCCGTGGACGATCTACGGACCGCTCGGACCACCGAACGCTGCGTGGCACCACTTCTCGACGCCTGGGCGGAGTTGGCGGCCCGCTGATGAAACTGCCCAGCCCATCGTCGAACCTGATGCGAACAGCCGTCGCCTCGGCCTGGAGTTACAGCGGTCGGGTGGTGGGACTGGGCTGGACGATCGCGCTCATCCACACCCTGGGATTCGGCGACTACGGCCTGTATTCCATTGCGGTGGCAGCTGGCTCGATCATCAACGCAGGGATCGACAACGCGTTCTTCGTACGATCCCTACGCCTCGACGAGGCACGCTACCAACGCGAGCGGGCCGCCCGCGTCCTCTTCGGCAGCACCGTGGCGATTGCAGGCATCATCACGTTCACAATGTCGTTCGTAGCGGGGTACGCGCTCATCCTGGCCGCCGGCGAACTCCTGTTCAACTGCTACAAGAGTCAACAGATGCGGCGTAGCCGACCAGACCTCACCATGCGATACGAGACGCTGAGGCAGGTCACCAGCATCGGCCTCGGTATCGCCTACCTCTACAGCGTCAACAGTCCCAGCCTTCAGTGGGCCGCGACTCTGTATCTTCTTCCTTACCTTGTCATCTGGGCGCGTTGCCTCTGGTTTGTCCCCGGCCATCGACCGGCCTTCCCCGGTCGGGCGAAAGAGTTCGGCCTGCTGTCAACTGAGGCCTTCGCTGTTGCGCTCTACTCCCAGGGCGCCCTGCTGGTGATCGGCGCGGTCGCTGACAGCACGGTGGCCGGCTACTACTCGGTAGCCCAGGTCACCGCGATGGCGATCGCAATGATCGGCCAGAACTTTGCCGCGACCTACATCGATTCGCTGCGTGCCGGAGCCGGCCGCGTCGAGAGTGGCCCGTCGCGCGCGGCTGTCCTCAGGGTCGCATCCTTCACCGGAGCCACGATGGCCGTCATCGCGGTCGGGATCCTGATGTTCGGTGGACCCACGGTCGGGATGATCGCAATCATCATGTCTGGCTTCGTGTTCCTGCGGACGATCACGTTTGTGTACACCATGATCCTGTCGCTCCAGCACCGGGACGCTCTGCGGGTGCGCACCACCGTCACCATCTCGATAGTCCTGATGGCCTTGCTGGTGCCGCTGGTGCATGCGTGCGGCGGCTGGGGGGCTGCGATTGCGGCCGTCTTCTGCGAGCTGGCTCTGGTTTCCGTCTACCACCGGGCTCTGTACTCGCATTCTGCCCGCCCCGCCGGTGCCACGGAGAGCGCTGCGACCGCAGGCTCACCGCCCACCGCACGCCCCGATGTCAATGAGGAGGTTGTTCGCGGATGAAGGCGACGTTCCTGCTGAGCAAGGACCCCAGCTTCGAGTCGACCGGCGACATGACCATGGCATCGCTGGTCATGTCACTGGCTTCCCAGGCGATGAGCGTCAACGTGATCTGTTTGTCCGGCCGTCCCCACTCCCGAGAGGACGGACATGTGCGGGTGGCCAAACCGGCTCCCAAACCCACCAGCCTGGTGATCAACAGCGTGCGACGGCGACAGAGCCTGGTCCACACCCGATTTGCGCTACCTGAGCTGACGCGCGCACTCGACGCCTGCGACACCGACATGGTTGTCGCGGACCACAGCTACATGGCAGAGGCCGTGATGGCCTCGCGCCGATATCGGCCATCAGAGGTGTTGGCGGTCAACACTGTGGTGCCAGAAGCTCTGGTGTGGAAGGCAACTCGAGGGGTTGTCGGCCGCCTAGACGCACGACGGATAGTGCGCGACGAGATCAAGATCGCTCGTAACGCCCGCACCCTGGCAACCTACGACCGCAGCGAGACCGAGTTCTACCAATCGCTGGGAATCCGCCGCTCCCATTGGTTGGATCTGACGTTGCCACCACGTGCCCAGATCCCGGTTTCCGACACCGACCGGCGTTTAGTGTTCGTCGGAGACCGTCGTTGGGGGCCCAACCAGGAGGCTTTCGAGCTCATCCTACGTTGGTGGCCGCAGATCAGCGCTGGTATCGCGGGCGCAGAACTGTTCATCGTGGGCGCCGCTGATCCGGCCGCACCCACCCCCTCACTCCCAGACGGCGTGACCGATGTCGGGTTCGTCGATGACCTCGACGGATTCTTGGCCACCTGCCGCGCGCTGCTCGCGCCGATCCAGACCGGCGGAGGCGTTCGGGTGAAGATCCTCGACGCGGCCAGCCGCGGCCTTCCCGTCGTGGGGACCACTGCGGCTGTCGGCTCGCTGAGCGAGGTACTGGGTGTGCACGTCTTCGACGACAAAGATCGATTCATCGCGCAGGCGCGGCAATACTTGGCGAACAAGGCGGACGCCACCTCCGCAGGCGATGCGCTTTACGAGCGCAACCACAGTCGATGGACCGATGAGGTTCCACACCGGTCGGTGGCAAGATGGCTGACCTAGGGACGCGCGAGCCGAGTCCGATTCGCTTCGTCATCGCGGGGGTCGGAGCGGTCGCGCTGACGGTCGGGGTGGGGGCGCTGGCGGCTTCGCCCACACCCAAAGTTCAGGTCCTCGGTATCGCGGTTCCGCTGCTCCTACTCGGCGCGGTGGTCGCCGTCGCCAATCCGCGCGCGGTGTACGGATCGCTGGCCTTCATCCTGGGTGCCGCCCCGCTTGCCATCGTTCCCGGGATCGCACTGCCCGCATTCCTACTCCTGACCTTGGCCACGTGGGTCACGGTCCTCATCCACCGACTCGAACAGACGCGCGTTCGAGCCATCGAGGTGACGGTTGTGGGTTTCGTCGCGGTGTCCGCCATCTCAGCAGTCGTCACAACTCAAGGTAGCGCCTACATCAGCGAATTCATCAAGTGGGCGATCGCCACATCACTGGTTTTCGCACTACTTCGACTCGACCGCACAACGTTACGATTTTTCGGCCGAACGTACGTCTACGGCGCCGCCGTCGGAGCCACCTTTGCCCTGGGGATGTTCGCGTTCGACAAAGCGGGAACGATCATCAATCGGCTGTCGATCATCGGCTACGGCCAGACCGGAACCATCGGGACACACCTGCGCTTCTACAAAACCGACGATGTCAGCGTGGTTCGCTTGACCGGGACGTACGTCGACCCCAACGCGGCCGGAATCTTCCTCTTCGTAGGCTTGGTCCTCGCCGTCGCGCTCCTACGCGGATGGAGCCGCGTGCTCTTGGGCGGGATCATCATGATCGCACTGGTGGTGACCCTGAGCCGATCGGCCATCTTCTCCGTCGTCGTCGCCCTCATCGTGTTCTTCCTCTTCCAACGCATGCGTGGCGGCCTACGTCTCGGCATTCTGGCGGTGGGGATCGGTGCTGTTGCCACCGCGCTTGCTGTGCCATCGATCAACCGTCGCATCTTCGACTCCTTCGGCTCGCAGGACAAGGGTTCCCGTGACCGGGCCGACGCACTCGACAACTTCATCCCGTCGATGAGCGGACATTGGTGGTGGGGACGCGGTTGGGGCGCACCGGAGTTCACCGATGAGGTGATCGGCTACAAGACCAACTACGTCGCGAACACGCCACTACTCACCACCTACCGTGGCGGAATCCTGGTCGGCATCGCGTTCATCGTCGTGTTGCTGGTGACCATCGTTGTCGCGTCGCGGAGCATGCGTGAAAATCGCTGGGAACGCGGCGTTCTCGTGGCCGGCTTCATCGGCTTCTCGGTGGTTGCGCTGCAGCTGGACTTCCCCGTCGTCACTCAGGCACCGATGACATTGGTGTTCAGCGTATTCATCGCGATGGTCGCGGCCAACCCCGTCGAACGTTTCGCCGGCGCGGGCAAACACCGCGCGCAGACCGACGACGAGCCCACTCCACGTGCCCTCGGCCGCAGTACGCCACCGACCCGCATCCGATCAGGCATTCCCCGAAGCGTCTCCACCAATTCTCCAGCACTCCGTGAGGTAGCCAGTCATGTCTGACCAACACACGCCGCCCGTTGCCACGACATCGGCGACCTCTGCCCCGACCCGACAGTTCCTTGCCGGCCTGGAAGGCCCCCGTGGCGTAGCCATGCTGTGCGTCATCTTGGTGCATGTCACCGTGCACTTCACGCCGAGCGTGTTGGCCGCAACCCGCCTGGACTTCCTCGGGCAGGCGCTGACCTTCTTCTTCGCTCTGTCCGGATTCCTGCTCTTCATCCCGATCGTGTCAAAGTTCGCCAGCGGCGGCGCCCGTCCCGACACCGGCCTGTACCTGGCCAACCGGGTGAGGCGGGTTTTCCCCGCCTACCTGACGATCTTCCTGATCGCGAACTTCGTGTTGCAGGCCGTTTACGTCACCAACCCGATCACCGTGTCCTGGTCGCGCACCGACGTCGGGACCGGGATGATCACCGACCCGCTGAAACTGCTCGCGTCGCTGACCCTCACCCAGTCCCTCTTTCCCGATACGTTGCAGACCGGGCTCAACCCAGCATGGTCGTTGACCACCGAGTTCGGTTTCTACCTGCTGCTACCGGTCTTGGGCGCAGGCCTGTTCGCGCTGCGCCGACGTGGGCATACTCGCGTGTGGTGGGCGCTGGTGCCTGCGGGGGTACTCCTGGTGACCGGCCTGATCGGAAACGCGGTGGTCGCCATGGTCCAGCAGGCCAACCCACAGTATTCCGGCCTTACCGCGTACTGGGGCCCCAACTGGGTTGCTGTGTTGTCGCGCAGCATTTTTCCCCTCGCCGACACTTTCGGCTACGGAATGGTTGCCGCAGTCGTGTTCGTCGCCATCGGGCGCGGCGCCTTCGCATCGGTATCGACCGCGCGACTGCAGCTCACCTTCGGCGCGCTGACGGTCGCGGGAACAGTCGCTTCCCTGGGACTTTTCGTCACGTCACCGCGCTACCTGGCAACAGTTTTCGCCTTCGCGTCGGCAAACCTCATCTTGTTCATCGTGACTCCGAACGCGCGCGGCGAACGTTCAGCGGTGGCACGAGTCACCGACTGGGCCCCCTTGCGTTACTTGGGCATGATCTCGCTGTCTGGCTACCTGTGGCACTATCCGGTTCTCATCCTGCTGGGTCGGGCAGACATCTCTTTGCCCGACAACATCATCGGAACCGCCATTTCCTTCGCGATCGTCACGTCTGCTTCGGTACTGCTCGCATCGATCACCTACCGATATGTGGAAAAGCCCGGTATGAAGCTCGGTGTCGCCACCCGTGCGAGGAAGAAGCGGGAACCGGCGACGGCCTGAGGGAGATGTCCCCTGCGGAGGGAGTCTGACGGCTCCGGGCCCTGTCCTCCCATCGCCGCGGCCTGCGTAGCCACGGTTTGCATCACGTTCGCCACCCCCCAGTGCCGCCGCCGAACTGACCGGCATCACGGCAGTGAAGGCCGCGCGCTTCGACTGATGCTTAGAAGCTCCGAATCACTTGTGGCACAACAAGGTCGAGAGGACAACCCGATGAGTCGACAGATCAGGATCGTTCTCGAACTCGTGCTGCTGGTCGGTGGGGTGATCGCCTACGTGCTCAGTGGCCAGGTGCTGATCCTCGTGGCTGTGGCGGCGTTCCTGGTGGTGTCCCGGTTGTCGACGTTTCGCTCGATGCTCGGCGACACCACCAGGGTCGCCGAACTGCGTGCCGACCGCATCAGCCCGGACGGCTCGCGTACGCCACTCCTCGATGTCGGGGACCTCGACACCAGTGAGATCAAGCGGTATCGAAAGGAGTATCCCGGCGCGAGCATCTCGGATGCGATCGTCGCCCTGAACGCACGCGACTGACCGACCGCGACCAATGATGCCGGCGGCATCGGCACCCCACTCGACCCGAGCGTTCATCGCTCTCGTGTGGAGGAACACGAACATCATGACCTGGCCACTGACGCCGCGTGAGGTCAGTCGGTCATCTCTTGGAACTTCTCGAACATCCGCGCCCCGATGATTCGACCGGCGCCGGCGTTGAGGTGGGGATCGTGGGCACCATTCGACATGCCGTCCGGTGACTCGACGAACCCCACGTTGGGGTGGCGGTTGGGTGAATCGCGATGCACCGCATCAATTCCGACCAGCTTCGGCGATCCGCGCCGGATCAGCTCTGGATTGAGTGCGCCCACGATGAACGGCACCGGCCCGTAGCGCACCCGCAGCGACGCGATCAGCAGATCCAGTTGCGCCTGATATTCCTCCGGCGGGGTCAACGGGCCATCGGACTCACCCTGATGCCACAGGATGGCCGACAGTGGTTCGCCGGTGAACTTCAGAGCAGAGTCGATCTGGGCCACGGCGTAGCGGAACAGGTTGACCCGCACCGACGTGTTCTCCGGGTTCCACGAGTACCCGTTCTTCGGGTAGAACGACGTGTCGCCGCGCGCAGTGGGCACCAGCAGCACTGGATCGCCGGTCGCCTCGGCCAGCCGCGACCCGAATTCGGTGGCGAAACCCACTCCGCTGGTGGGCACTTCGTGCAGCAGCGGGTCACGCGCCTGCAACACCCGACGCCCGCGGTACCGACCACAGCCGGGCCACTGGTGCACCCGCGGGTTGGGTGGCGGCGGACTCACCCCCGGCTCCTCGATCCCGGCCCCGGCCGCATTCGACTGCCCCAGGATGGCCACCACCTGATAGGGCTGGTCGAACGGCTCGGCAGGCACCCCGGTGGCGATCAGCTTCTTGACCGTGGTCTTGGCGCGCTGCAACAACTGCAGCTTCAGTGGGAAATCGCCGTGGACCTTGCGGTCCTCCTCGTAGGAGCGCAGTACCGGATCGAACGGAGATGGCATGAGGTGGTCTTTTCCGTGTCAGGGGCGCGGCCGAGCGGGCAGTGCAGAGGGCAGGTCAGGCAATCATCTCCTTGAGGAGCCCGATCTGCTTGACGTTGCCCTCGTGGTCGGGTGCCATCGGGCTGGCCAGCACCATCGTCACCCCGCCATCAGAAAAGGCCTGCACCCGATCCTTCACCTCGGCCGGGGTCCCGATCAGCGAGATCTGACGCACCAGGTCGTCAGGCACGGCCGCAGCCGCCTCCACCTTCTTGCCGTCGAGATAGAGGTCTTGGATGGTCTTGGCCTCATCGACGTAGCCGTAGCGCACCGCCAGGTCGTTGTAGAAGTTCTTGCCGCGCGCACCCATTCCTCCCACGTACAGGGCGACGTTGTGCGACACCGCAACTCGCGCATTGGCCAGCGCGGCCTCGTCCTCGGAGATGAGCAGCGCCGTGGTCACCGAGATCTGCAGCGGACCCAACTCGGGGTCGCGCTTGGCGGTGCCGGCGCGCAACGACTCACCGAAGGCCGCATCGACGTGGTCGGGGTGGAAGAAGATCGGCTGCCACTCCTCGAACTTCTCCGCCGCCAGCGCCACGTTCTTGGGGCCGATGGCCGCCAACGCCATCGGGATACGTTGACGCACGGGATGATTGATCAGCTTGAGGGCCTTGCCCAGCCCGGTGCCGCCGTCCTCTTTGGTCAGGGGCAGCTTGTAGTACTTGCCGTCGTAGTTCAGCGGCTCGCGACGCCATACCATGCGGCAGATGTCGGCGTACTCACGCGCCCGGCCCAGCGGAGCGTCGTACTTCACGCCGTGGAAACCCTCGATGACCTGTGGACCGGAGGCTCCGATTCCCAGCACCATCCGCCCGCCCGAGATGTAGTCGAGTCCGGCGGCGGTCATCGCGACGTTGGTGGGGGTGCGTGAGAACATCGGCAGGATGCCGGTGGCCAGCTCCAGCCGCGAGGACTTGGCGGCGATGTAGCCCAGCTGGCTCACCGCGTCGAAGCTGTAGGCCTCGGGCACCGCGACGCGGTCCAGGCCGGCCGCCTCGAACTGCAGCAGGTTGTCGATCGTCTCGCTGAAATCGCCTGCGTAGTTGATCCCCATACCGATCTTCACAGTCGCTACCGCCCTTTCGTCGACGTCACCGTCGATCTTGCCTCAGACCGCTGTGGCCCAGCTCTCAGGGTCAGCATAACTGGGGTTATGGCAGTGATATGTGGGTTTCGGAGCCAACCACCCTGGTAGACCGTGCACATGGAGATCCTCAGCGCACGAGTGTTGCTGCGACCCCGCGACCCAGCAGCGACCCTGGCGTTTTACCGCGACCAGTTGGACCTGGCCATCGCCCGCGAATACCCCGGCGGCGTGGTGTTCTTCGCTGGATCCACGCTGATCGAGGTGGCCGCGCACCTGGCCGCCGACACCGCTGTGGAACCCACCACCGCGCTGTGGCTACAGGTGCGCGACGCCGACGCCACCGAAGCCGACCTACGGGCCGCAGCGGTGCCGATCACGCGGTCGGCTCGCACCGAACCGTGGGGTCTGCGTGAGCTGCACGCCACCGACCCCGACGGGCGCACCCTGATCTTCGTCGAGATCCCCGCCGACCATCCGTTACGCGTGGACCAACGACCAGCCCCCTGAACACTGACGGTCGGTTGAACACTTCATCTACTCAAGGTGAACTGCCAGGTCAGCCGCTTTCCGGGCGCTGTGTGATCCTTGGACACGGCCACCGCCACAGGATCACACTGACCGCCATGAGTGCAGAAACACTGATCCTGGTGCTCCTGGTCGTCACCGCCCTGGGATTCGACTTCACCAACGGCTTCCACGACACCGGCAACGCGATGGCGACCTCGATCGCCACCGGGGCGCTCCAGCCCAAGACCGCGGTCACCATCGCCGCGCTCCTCAACCTCGTCGGGGCATTTCTCTCGGTGCAGGTGGCTGCGACCATCACCAAGGACGTGCTCAAGATCCAGCAGACCAAGGGACCTGGTGCCGGCGAGCTGGTCAGCGGCCTGGACGGGCAGAAGGCACTGATCATCATCTTCGCCGGGCTCATCGGCGGCATCCTGTGGAACCTGTTGACCTGGCTGCTCGGCCTACCCTCGAGCAGCTCGCATGCACTGTTCGGCGGACTGATCGGGTCGGGGTTGGCCGCCATCGGCACCTCCGGCGTCAACTGGCACGGCATCACCCAGAAGATCATCATCCCAGCGTTGCTGGCCCCGGTGATCGCGCTGGTGGTGGCGGCACTGGGCACCTGGCTGATCTACGCGATCTCCGCCAAGATCGCAGAGTCGGTCAAAGACAGCGGTTTTCGCGCCGGACAGATCGCCACCGCCTCGCTGGTATCGCTGGCCCACGGCACCGGCGACGCCCAGAAGACCATGGGTGTCATCGCGTTGGCGCTCATCGCCACCGGACACCTGTCGGCATCCACGGTCAGCGACGGACTGCCCGTCTGGGTGATCCTCTCCTGCGCCATCGCGATCGCTCTGGGCACCTACCTGGGTGGCTGGCGCATCATCCGCACGCTGGGCAAAGGCCTGGTGGAGATCAAGGCACCACAGGGCATGGCGGCCGAAGCATCCTCTGCGGCAATCATTCTCACCTCCAGCGCCGCCGGTATGGCGCTGTCGACCACACACGTCGCCACCGGTTCCATCCTGGGCTCGGGTGTGGGCAAACCGGGTGCGGCCGTGCGCTGGGGCGTGGCCGGACGCATGGTGGTGGCCTGGGTGACCACACTGCCGCTGGCGGGCCTGGTCGGTGCGGCCACCTACTACATCGCCCACCTCATCGGCGGGTCGGCGGGAGCCATCGTCATCTTCGCCATCCTGGTGGCGCTGTCGGGCTACATGTATTGGCGCGCACAGCAGCAGAAGGTGGACCACACCAACGTCAACGCCGACTGGGACGACGAGTCGAACTCGGTGCTGCCCGCCGAGGTGGCCGGTCGATCCACCGTCGCATCCCGCTGAGCAACGCCTACTCTCACAGACTGACAAGGATTCTCATGGACACCCTCGAATCGATCGTCAAGGTCCTGGTGGTGGGGCTGGCGCTGGGCGCTGGACTACCGGCCGTGTTCGCCATCGGACTTCGCCTCTACGCCAACGGCTCGGGCGCCACCGACGCCGACGGCACCACGCATGCACCCAATCCGGCGCTGCGCGCACTCGGAGTGGCGCTGTTCGTCCTCATCTCCGCGGTGATCGTCGTCGGCATCCTGTGGATTGCCCGCACCTCGATCAACTACCACTTCGGCGTGAACCTGTTCCCGTTCGCACCGGTGAAATGAGAGATGCACATGGCTGACACCAACACTTTCGACGCCATCCTGAACTGGCTACGCAAGGGCTATCCCGAAGGGGTGCCGCCCACGGACTACTTTCCACTGCTGGCTCTGTTGAAGCGCTCGCTGGACGAAGAACAGATCACACGCGCCATCCTGATCATGTTCAAAGAACACGGCACCGACGATCCGGTCACCGAGGAACAGATCCGCGGTGCTATCGCATCGGTGATCGAGAAAGAACCCAACCCCGAGGAAATCCACCAGGTGGCCTCCCGCCTGGCGTCGGTCGGATGGCCGCTGGCGTCTCCTACGCCGTAGCTCCACCGACCGCACGGTGTGTGAAGATCGGATCACATACCGCAAGGAGGCCAGGTGGATCGCCCGACGATGCTGCGTTCGATCATCACCTGGCTGCGTGCGGGAGACCCGCATGGTGGTCTGCGGGGCTACCACATCCCACTGCTGCCACTGCTGCCACTGCTGGGTCGACGGCTGACCGACGACGAGGTGCGTGACGTCGCCGCAACCGTCATCGACCAGACCGAACAACCGCCGACATCACGGGTGGACATCGCGGTGCAGATCAGTCAGATCACCGAGAAGATGCCGTCGCAGGAGGACACCGAGCGGGTGCACTCGGTTCTGGCTGCGGCCGGTTGGGATCTCGACGAGCCGGGTCCGCCCGGTGGGGCCTCATCGTGAAAACGCTTGAGCTGCTGCCCATCGGGACCGGACCGGCCGCGTTGACCGCGCTGGACACCCTGGCGCAGGTGCTGGACGGATCGGTGGCGGTGGTGCCTGCACCCGCCGACGACCCCGTCGAGACCCACCGGCTGACGTCAGCTCTGGGCGTGGGTGAACCGATCGACAACGCAGTGAGCCTGGTGGTGTCCACCTCGGGGAGCACCGGAATTCCCAAGGGCGCCATGCACACCCCGTCATCACTGGCCGCATCGGCTGCGGCCACCGAGGCGCGGCTGGGTGGCCCCGGTGGGTGGTTGCTGGCCCTACCCACTCACCACATCGCCGGGCTGCAGGTGTTGCTGCGCAGCATCCGATCCGGTCATCCTCCGGTAGCCATCGACGTGGCCCATGGCTTCGACCCGGGCGATCTGATCGCGGGTCTCGACGCCCTGGACGCACCGCGCCGCTACACCTCGTTGGTTCCGACGCAGCTGGTGAAAGTGCTCGACCACCCCGGCGCGGTGGGCGCACTGCGCGAGATCGATGCGGTGCTCGTGGGCGGTGCAGCCACGCCGGTTCCTCTGCTGCACAGGGCAATCGAGGCCGGGATCCCGGTGGTGCGCACCTACGGGATGAGCGAGACCGGTGGCGGATGCGTGTATGACGGGGTCCCGCTCGATGGTGTCGAGGTCAGCATCGTCGATCCGACCCTGGACGGAGTGGGCCGGGTGATCATCCGCGGACCGGTGGTGGCACAGGGCTATCGAGGTCTCGACCACCCGGCGTTCGCGGTGACGGGCGAGTTCGGCACCGACGACCTCGGACGCCTCGACAACGGTGTGCTCAGCGTGGTCGGGCGCGCTGACGAGGCGATCAGCAGCGGCGGGTTGACCGTCGTACCGCAGGTGGTGGAAGCGGCGATCCTCACCGATCCCACGGTGGCCGAATGCGCGGTGATCGGTCTGCCCGATGAGCGCCTAGGTGAGCGGGTGGTGGCCGTCGTCGTGGCCGCCGTCGGTGCCCACATCTCCCCAGATCGCCTGCGGGAAAACGTGACTGAGCGTCTGGGCCGGTTCGCGGCGCCACGTGAGGTTATCGAGGTGGACGCCATGCCGTTACGTGGTCCGGGCAAGATCGACCGACGCGCGTTACGCGCCCGCTACGCGTCGGGGTGAGTGGACAGCCACTGACGGAGCTGATCACCCACCCCAACGGCCGTCAGCGGAAGGACCAGTCCACCCCGTAGTAGGTGTAGTTGCGGTCGGCTCCGTAGACCGTCATGGCGATCTGCGTGCTACCTGAGCTGAGGAAGAAGCACTTCACATACCGAGTGGCGTGGCTGGGGCAACCGCCGTTGCTGCCCACCTGATCGAAGATGTAAAACACCTCTTTGGGCTGCGGGGCATACGTCGAGTCGAACTGGTTGCTGGAGTAAGAGTTCGAGCAGTCGATGTCGCTGCCGACCACACCGAACTTGTAGTTCTTCCACGCGGCACAGTTCGCGAACCGAAGCATGAGCTGCTCGAGAGTGGAGTCCGCCGGCGACTGGTTGAACTGGGAACGTGCGCTCCCGACCGCAGGGCCGGTGTTCTCATCCACCGCCTGCGCAGGCGCATGCAACGCCAGTCCCAAGGTGCACGCGATGATTCCGACCAACAGCGATCGCAGTCTGATTGACATGTCATCCCCCTGAATCGTGATGTGGCCGAACGCTTTGCTCGGCTGTCGTCACGGTAGCCCGAGGATTGAGCTGTGGCGAGCGTCACATTGTCCGCATAGCGTTCAAACCGGACGAATTGAAGCGGTCCGCCCCAACGCTTTCCACCACATGCTGCTCACCACCGGTCGATGTGCAAGACGTCGTCGAGGGGTGCACGCGGGGCGGGTTTGAACGTCTCGCCGGTGTAGTACGCGGTGGGAATCAACGCGCCCTGCAGGAAATCGTCTGGGATACCCAAGATCTCGGCCACCTCGGCGTCGCGCATCAGGTGCAGGGTGGTCCAGGCGGTTCCCAGTCCCCGCGCCCGCGCGGCCAACATGTAGCTCCACACCGCCGGGAACAACGATCCCCACACGGCGGCTTGGCCGGCCAGATTCATCTCCCGGCCCCCGCGGATACAGGGAATCAGCAACACCGGCACCTTGCCCATGTTCTCCCCGAGGTATTCCACACTCGTACCGATTCTTTTTTGTACTTTCGAACGGTCCGGATCGTCGACGAATTGTTTGGTGACCGAGATACGCGAGTCGAGATAGGCCTGCGTTTGTTCTCGATAGATGTCGCCGATGCGGCGACGCTGCTGTGGATCGGTCACCACAATCCACTGCCAGCCCTGCATGTTCGATCCCGACGGCGCCTGCAGCGCGATCTCCAGGCATTCGCGAATCACCGCCATCGGGACCGGCGTGTCCAGGTCCAGGCGCTTTCGCACGGTGCGGGTGGTGGTCAGCAGTTCATCGGGGGTGAGATCGAGGGTTGCCATGGGACCCATGGTGCCAGGCGAGGTGGGTGAACACATCAGACAGCGCGGGGCCATCGATTGTCGTCCGATCAGATGACTTATCGTCCTATCCCGGGTCGTGATTGGTTGCCGATCACTGATCCGGGGTATGAATCTGGGTGGGCAGCATTGCCATTCGCTCGACGGAAGGGGACGCAGGTGGTGCCGACAGCACAATCCCACGCACCCTTTCGCATCGGCGTCGTCGACGATCACGAGATATCGATCATTGGATTGAAATCGATTCTCGACACCACCGACGATGTGGTGTTCGCCGGCGGTGCACCGACGGTCGCCATGTTCTTGGACACCACGCATGATTTGGACCTGGTGTTGCTGGACCTCAGGCTCGGTGACGGGACGTCACCGGGAGAGAACGTCGAGCGCCTGCGGGCACACGGCCTCGAGTCCCTGATCTACAACGGCGCCGAAGAGCCCTTCCTGGTGCGGTCTGCGGCCGCCGCAGGGGTGCTGGGAGTGATCCGCAAGTCGACCCGAACCACCGTGCTGCTGGACGCGATCCGAGCGGCCGCCCGCAGCGAGCAGGTGCCCACCATGGACTGGGCCGCAGCCATCGACGCCGACAGCGAGTTCGTCAGCGTGGTCCTCAGCCCCCGCCAACGGGAGGTGTTGGAGCTGTATGCCGCCGGTGAGCCCGCGGCGCGGGTGGCAACCCTCACCGGTCTGGCCAGCGATACCGTGAACATCTTCCTCGCCCGCATCCGCCAGAAGTACGCCTCCGTCGGTCGCCCCGCCCCCACCAAGACCGACCTGTACAAGCGCGCCCTGGAAGACGGCATCCTGCCGTTCCCGACGCGACCGCGCGACGCAGTCATCGAAGCGGTCGATGCGCGCACCGGGACCACACCGGACGAGCCCAGCCCGAATTCGCGCGGCGATCGCCGACGGTGATGCGTTGGGGTCACGCGGCGGCCACCGGCGACCTTCCAGCCCCGGCGATCCGTTGCCGTTGCGCTGGACGATCCCGATCTGCCTGACGCCTGCGCTGCTGGGCTGGGTGTCCTTGCAGGGCGGCCCCATGGTCGTCGAGCTCAGCGAGGGCTGGGGCCGAAGTATCGGGGTGCCATTGCTGTGCTTCATGTGCGTGCTCGGCCGTACCCGCTACGCATGGCCGGGTTTCCTTGCCGTGGTCGCGGTGTTCGCCATCCACTACGCCCACTCCATCGGGCCGCTGGCCGGTGCAGCCCGCTGCCTCACCGACGGTGCGGTGCTGGCCATCGCGACCGTATTCGCTGTGACCATCCGGCCCACCGCCCAGACGATCTTCGCGTTGCGGGCAGCAGGCGCCCGGCGTGCGGCTGAGGTGGCCGCGCGTGAAGCCACCGCGATCGAACGGGATTCCCAACTGTCCGAACTCGACACCCTGGCGCGACCGCTGTTGGCGCGCATCGCGTCCGGGGCCGCTCTGAGCGCCGCCGAACGTCTGCAATGTGAACTGCTCGACGCCGAACTGCGCGATCGGCTGCGCGCCCCCGGTTTGCACAGTGCCGCGGTGGCCGCCGCAGCCGCCCGCGCCCGCGCGCGTGGTGTCGGCCGGGCGACCGGCACCCACCAAGGCATCGCTGCTCGCCCGCGCCCTGCAAGACGGACACGTCGATCTCGACGAACTCTGACACCGGGCCCGCGGTGGTGGGCGACCTGCGTCCCGAGCGGGCAGCTGCATCCGGGGCGGCTGCGGACCCGCCCGGATTCGTAGGCAAGTATTGCCACATGGCAACACCGCGACAGTGGCTTGACGGGGCGCGCCCCCGCACATTTCCCAACGCGATCGCACCGGTGATCGCCGGGACCGGGGCCGCCGGCTGGTTGGGCGCGGCGGACTGGTGGAAGGCTGTCGCAGCCATGGTCGTAGCCCTGGCCCTGGTGATCGGCGTCAACTACGCCAACGACTATTCCGACGGCATCCGCGGCACCGACGATGCGCGGGTGGGGCCGATGCGGCTGGTCGGGTCGAGAGCGGCGGCACCGAACGCGGTACGGGCGGCGGCATTTCTGTCCTTCGCCGTGGCGGGGATCGCGGGTGTGGTGCTGGCCGCGACCACCGCGTGGTGGCTGGTGCTGATCGGCGTGGCCTGTGTGGCCGGCGCATGGTTCTACACCGGCGGGAAAACCCCCTATGGCTACCTCGGCTTCGGTGAGGTGGCGGTGTTCGTGTTCTTCGGCCTGGTGGCGGTACTGGGCACCCAGTTCGTACAGGCGCAGCGGATCGACTGGGTGGGCGCGGTATGCGCTGTGGCGATCGGCTGCTATTCGTCAGCGGTGTTGGTGGCCAACAACCTTCGCGACATCGCCTCCGACACCGACGCAGGCAAGATCACCCTGGCGGTGCGGTTGGGTGATGCACGCACCCGCCACCTGCATCTGGGCCTGGTGGCGCTGCCGTCGGTGCTGTCGCTGGTGCTGGTGGCCGCCACCCCGTGGGCCCTTGTGGGACTGGTGGCGATACCGCTGTCCTACCGCGCCAACGCCCCCGTACGCGCGGGAGCGTTGGGGCCGGCGTTGATCCCGGCGCTGGCGGCAACAGGATTGGCGATGATCGCCTGGGCCGGCGGAACCGCGGTCGGGCTGTTTCTCGCCTGACCGCACCTGCCACGGCCTGCCCACCCGCCCGGTCGGGTCAGGTCGGCTTGGCTCGATACGCGGTCCGCAGATGATCGAGGTAGCTCTGCGGGTCGGGCCACCGGCCGTCTTGTGCACCAGGGCGATGCAGTGTGAGCTGCCCGTCGGGCTGAACCCGGACGGTGGTGGTCGAGCGTCGGTTCACATCCGTCACCTGCGCGCCGGCCCCGCAATCGTGGATGCACACGCTCTCGCCGAACATCGAACGGGCCGAACCCATATCGACGGCAGCGGCAGATCCCGTGCGGTTGGCGCTGCTCACATAGACGACCCGATGACCGTCGAGCACTGCCGACGTGCCCGGCCACCGCGACCCGAACAGCAGCACCCAACCGTCTCGGTGCGCAGGAGCCATCCACTGTGGGATGGCGGCACCGGGGCGCACGGGCAGCAACACCGTCGCCCGCTCCTCCACCAGCAGGTGGTCGACCAATGGTCGGTCCACAACCGCGCAGAGGTCGATCACCGCGTCGACTGTCTCAGCGGTGTGCACCCACAAGGCAACCGACTGCTCGAGTGGGCGCCCCTTCGCCGAGTTCACCACGCGCGGATCGGTGGCGGCCACCACCCACGCCAGGGGCGCGGGATTGCCAAGGACCACCGCAGACCCAGCAGCGAGCTCGCTGCGCGCCGTCATCAGATCGCTGCTCACTGCCGCGGGGGCAGCGCTCACCGGGACCGGGAAGGTGTTCACACCGCCACCGCCGACATCACACCGGCAAGGTAGTCGGCAAATTCATCCCGAGAAACCACAGCGTGGTTGGCGGCGAAAGCCGATTCCTTCACCCACTCCATCGCCGCCCGCGCCTGTGCGCGATCGAGGCGGTATCCGAGTTGCCCAGCGACTGCGTCGATCACACGCAAACTGGCCAGATGCGTCAGCACGATCGTCGGCTCGATACCGAGGTCGGCCTCAGGATCGAAGGGCGCAAAAAGCTGGGGGTCGACGAACGGCGTGCCGGTGGAGATGGTCCCCACCCCAGTTCCGACGATCGGTGTCGTCACTGTCAATGGCGTTCCGGTCTCCCGTGACACCGCACGCGCCAGTCGGGGCAGGAAGCTCAGATCGACTGGGCCCCACCACAGGTCATCACCGGCACCCAAGAGCGCAGCTGCCCGAGTCCGGTCGTGCGCCAGCAGAAACATCAACTGCTCGGTGTGCACCAGCCCGGAACGTTCAGCCAAACCGAGGATGGATGAGGACACCACCCGGGTTCCCGTCCGCAGCGCCTCGAGGGTGTTGCTCAGACCAAGACCGAGATCGTTGTGCAGGTGCGAGCCCACGACCACCGAGTCGTCGGCAGCCGCCTGTACCCCGGCGAACATGGCGGCAGCGTCGGCAGGCAGTTGGGCTCCCACCGTGTCAGCCAACAGAACCGCTCCGGCCCCAGCGGCTGTCATCCACGACGCCGCCGCGCCCATGAGGCCGTAGTCGGCGCGTGAGGCATCGGCCATGCAGATATCCACGGCCACATCGGCATTGCGCGCTTTCGCCGCATAGATCAGATCGCGCGCGGAGGCCAGCACTGACTCGGCTCGCTGGTGGGTCATGCATTGCGCCATCGCGTCTGATGCCGGAACCACCACCATCACGCGCGAATCAGGTGCTCCCGCAACGGAATCAACAGCCTGCAGTACGTCACCTTCAGTGCTGCGACACACGGCGGCAACGCTGACCGAGTCAGATGCTTCGTCCGCCACGGCGCGGACTGCGGCGAACTCTGCCGCACAGATCGCCGGAAAACCCGCAGCGAACACGACGTGGCGAGCACCGTTCGCACCGAACATCGCACCCATCTCGCACGCCAGCTGCACTCGAAATGCACTGCTCATGAGCGTCTTAGCTTGCGCACCGTCGCGAGCGGACTCTTCCCAGATCACCACCCGGCCCGATCGTGCCGACTCTCTGATCAGGTCGTGTGATGCCATGGTGCCTCCTGTGGACACCCCGCGCCCCACGGACCCAGGGTGCGTCGTCGCCGACAACTCCGATCGGAGAAGTCGGCAAAAGCATATCAACCAATTTAGTTTACGAAGATATATTTCCCCGGCCGAGGCCCACCTCAGTCGGAGGACTGGACGCCCGAGTCATGACGGTGCGCGAACCACGGCATCAGATCCGCGCGGTCATCATCTCTCGCAACGACGCGACGGTCGTCACCGATTCGATCAACGAGATCGTCTGTGCGTCACCGGCGTCGAGGATGCCCATCAGAATACCTTCCGACGTCAGGTCGGAACCGCCGGCGGTGCGCGCCGAGGCGACCGCAGCTGACAACGCCGCTCGCGCCGAACCGGAGAACCGGGGTCGACCCCACGGTCCGCCGCGCCCGCGTGGGCCGCGACGCCCACGCCCCGGCTCCCACGGACCAATCTGTCGAGGGTGATCATGGCCATCGCCCCACGAGCCGCGCGCGTGCGGTCCACCTCGTCCGTCATGACGACGAGGTCCACCCCGTCCCCCGTGGCGGTGCGGACCGCCTCGGTGGTTGTCACCAGAGCCGGATCCGCCTGCGGGACCACGTGATCCACGCTCGCCCCACCCGGCGATCAGGTCGGCTCCAAAGTTCTTCTTGATCGCTGCGACCACCGCATCGAGGTCGATGCCGATCGATCGCAGCGCGTCCCGATCCTCCTGCACCCGAGAATCATCGTCAGGATCTAGGTCGTAATCGTCGGTGGCAGAATGGATCTCACGCACTTTCTCACGAGAATTGTTCAGCGTGAAGCCTTCTGCGGTCAGCAACTCGAACAGCGGGCTACGCGCATTGCACAGCATGCCGAGGATCAGGTGGTCGGGGCCGAGGTGGGTGTGCCCAAGGTCTGCAGCCTCCTCCATGGCGAAGCCCAGGGTGTGTCGGGCTTCGCGTGTCAGGTGTTCGAACATGTCAGGTCTCTTTTCTTTGGTGTGAGTGCTTCTGGTGCACGGCCTGCCGACTGATCTGCAACACGTCTGCGATCGCCTGCCAGCTCCAGCCCTGCTCACGCGCATTGGCCACCTGAACCGATTCGAGGCGGTCGGCCAGGGTGCGCAGAGCGCGGACGGCAGCCAATCCACGGGCGGGATCGGTGCTCGCGGCAGCAGCGGTGATGTCGGTCGGCTCGTCGTGCATCGTGTCAGGTTATGTTGACGAAGCACTGCTGTCAATATTTATTGACAGCGCACCCGGGGCGATTACCCGTCGGTTGGGCGGAAACCCGCGTCGGTTGGGCGGAAACCCGCGTCGGTTGGACGGTAGTCCCCGTCCACTGAGCGGAAACCCGCGTCGGTTGGGCGGTAGTCCCCGTCCACTGAGCGGAAACCCGCGTCGGTTGGGCGGTAGTCCCCGTCCACTGAGCGGAAACCCGCGTCGGTTGGGCGGTAGTCCCCGTCCACTGGGCGGAAACCCGCGTCGGTTGGGCGGTAGTCCCCGTCCATTGGGCGAAAAGCTCACTTCGGCACGGTCGACGCCCCACTTCGGCACGGTCGACGCCTCACTTCGGCACGGTCGACGGGGGTGGCCGGGTCACTCCTCGAGGATGGACTCGCTGATGTTCATCCGCGCGGCTCGGGCCGCGGGCAGAAACGATCCGGCGAAGCACAACAGGAACGCGGCCACCACGTACAGCGCGGTGGACAGCTGCGGCCGATAGGTGATGTTGACCGCCGTGGTCACCTCCAGCACCTGATTGCTGATGAAGTGCAGTAGCTCGCCGCTGCCCACCCCCAGCACCGATCCCACTCCGGCGATGGCGGCCGCCTCGGCCAACACCATGCGGGAGATGAATTGTCGCGATGCGCCCATGGCACGCAGCACCCCGAGCTCGCGGCGGCGTTCGACCACCGACAACAGCAGGGTGTTGAGCAACGCCACCGCGGCGACACCGGCGACGATCCACTGGATGGCGATGGTGAACGATCCGAGCTGCTGCACCTGCGCGCGAGTGGTGCTCACCGTCTCGGCGCCGCGGAAGACGAAGATGCGGTCGGTGTGTCGCAGCGCGGCCGCCTTCACCGCCGCGCGCACCGCCGCCTGGTCTGCACCCGGCGCATAGGTGATCTGGAGGAAAGAATCACCCGGTCGGGAAAACCACTGTGACAGCAGGGTGTTGGAGATGGCGCCGGTTCCCGAGTCGAGGGCCACGTAGTCGACCGCCTGCAGGATCGTGGCCCTCTGGTATCCGGTGGGGGTGGTGAAGGTGACGGTGTCGCCCACACCTTTGCCCAGGGTGCGCCCGAGCACTTTGGAGATGATGATGCCCTTGCCGTCGAGCACCTGACGCAACACTGCGGGGTCGGCACGTTTGACGAACGGCGCCTGCACGCCAGGGGTCAAGCCCTGCATCAGGATTCGCTTGCCCTCGTAGTTCAGGTAGGCCCACTGGCCTCCGACCACCCGACCCACACCGGGCACCGCGGCGACCGCCCGTTTGACGGCCGGATCGAGGATGGGACCGGCCGGGACCTGGGTGACCGGCTGCGAGCTGACATAGACGTCGGGGTCGCCGAGCCCGTCGAGGGCGTCGGAGACCGAGCCGATGAGGTTGCTCATCGCCCCCGAGGTGCCGATGCCCACCGACACCGCCACCGACACCGTCATCAGGGTCGCCCACGTGCGGCGGGGCGAGCGCTCGGTGGTGACCGAGGCCAACCGACCCGGTCCGCTGAACTGTCGGGCGAGCCAGGTGGTGGCCGCAACAAGGATGGGTGAGAGCGCGAAGAACACCAGCAGCGAACCGATGGCGACGGCCACCGCGGCGAGGAACACCACCCGACCGGTCACGGTGAACGCGACCACGAACCCGCCGATCACCGCGAGTACCCCGACCAGCAGCGCCGCGTACTCCAGCCAGCCGGCACGCCGGTCCCGGGTCACCATCTCCCCCGGCACCATCGCCTCGATGGGCGAGAGCGAGAACACCGACCGCGCGGCGAGCAGACTGGCCGCCACACACGCGGCCACACACAGTCCCACCGCGACCGGCACCACGTACAGCGGCAACGAGTAGGTGACCGTGGCACCCACCTGCCCGGTGGTGTCCTGCGGCAACGTCTTGATCACCGCCCACCCTGCCAGCGCCCCCAGCGGCACCCCCAGCAGGCCGCCGACCACCCCGAACAGCGCCGACTCGGCGATGAGGTCGCGCACCAACGGCAACCGGCGACCACCGATCGCCCGGATCATCGCCATGGTCTTGCGCCGCGAGGCCACCGTCATGTTCATCGTGTTGAACACCAGGAAGGTGGCGATGACCAGCGAGATCATCGACACCAGCAGGGTGGAGTCGCGGGTGACGGTGCTGGCGTCCTCTACCTGTGTGGCACGGAACGCCGGGTCGTTGACCCCGGCGCGACCGGCCACCACCTTCTCCAAGGCGATGCGTAGCTGCGCTTTGGACACCCCGTCGGCCTTGCGGATCAGGATGGAGTCGAGCCGCCCCTGCATGCCGGTGATCTTCTGCGCCAGCGGCAGCAGCGCCGCCACGAATCGGCCGTTGTTGATCGGGTTGGCGCTCGACGACTTGACCACCTGAGCCACGGTGACCGTCACCCCGCCCAGGGTGATCTGCTGTCCCACCGCGTATCCCAGTCCGTCACCGACGGCCACGCTGGTCGCCGGATCGGCATCGGGGACCTGCGTCGGGCCCCCGGTGGCCGAGCCCAGGGCACCGCTCACCGCGCCGCCGAGACTCAAGATGGAGATGTCGGAGCCGAGGACGGTGACGGCTTTTCCGTCGACGAAGATCGGTCGCTGGATGAGCGGGGCCACCACCCGCGCCTGCGGCACCTGATCGCGGATCGCCGGTTCGAGGGATGCGTCCAGGCCGCTGTCGCCCACTGCGGTGACGTCGAAATCAGCTGAGCCGGAGACGGTTTGGCTCAGCTTACGCACCGAGTCGGTGACCGAGCCGTAGGCGCTGAGGACGGCGACGAGCAGCACCGAGGACACCGTGATGACCAACAGCGAGGTGATGACGCGCAGCTTGTGGCTGCGCAGGTCACGCAGGTTGAGCACCGCGATCCGACTCAGCGCCACCCACGGCGCCATCAGGCGATACGCCCGTCTCGCACGGTGATGGTGCGGTCGGCGTACTGCGCGGCCGAGGTGTCGTGGGTGACCATCAGCACCAGCCGGGTGGCATCGTCGTGGGCCACGTCGCGAAGCAGTTCGAGGATCGCCGCACCGGTGGCGGAGTCGAGGTTGCCGGTGGGCTCATCGGCCAACACGATCCGCGGATCCATCACCAACGACCGCGCCACCGCCACCCGCTGCATCTGCCCACCAGACAGTTCCGAGGGCCGATGGTCGGCGCGATTGCCCAGCCCCACGCGCTCCAACAACGCCAGCGCATCGGATCGGGAACCGCGCAGCGACTGACCGTCCAACAATCGCGGAAGGGCGACGTTCTCCCATGCCGACATGGTGGGCACCAGGTTGAAGAACTGGAAGATGAACCCGATCTTGCGCCTGCGGAACTCGGACTGCTCATCGTCGGACATGGCGCCGAGGTCGGCGCCGTCGACCACGATGCGTCCCGAGTCGGCGACATCGAGCGCCCCGATCACGTGCAGCAGCGTCGACTTTCCCGCGCCTGAGGGGCCCACGACCGAGACGAACTGTCCGCCATCGAGTCTCAGCGTCAGCTCGTCGAGGGCGCGCACCGTCTCCTCGCCCATCGTGTACTCGCGCACCAGATCGACAGCCTCGATCAGCGGGGTCATCCGGTCCACCTTCCAGAAGCGAAGAACTCGTCGAGCACCGCCGCCGGTTCCTGCAGCGACCAGCCCTGCGCCGAGACCCAGTCGTCGTCGAAGTAGGTGTCGCCGTATCGATCCCCACCGTCACACAGCAGCGTCACCACGCTCCCGCCGCGCCGGTGGGCCACCATGTCGGCGATCACGGTGAACGCACCCCACATGTTGGTGCCGGTGGACGCCCCGACGCGTCGGCCCAGCGTATCGCCGACCAGACGAGCGGTCGCCACCGAAGCAGCGTCGGGCACCCTGATCATGGCGTCGATCACCTGACCGACGAACGACGGCTCCACGCGCGGGCGACCGATGCCCTCGATCTTGGAACCGACCGCGGTGACCGCGGTGGCGTCACCGTTGCCGTAGCCGAGCAGAAACGCCGAGTTCTCCGGGTCCACCACACCGAGCCACGTGGGGTGGCGTCGGTAGCGGATGTAACGCCCGAGGGTGGCCGAGGTACCGCCGGTGCCCGCACCCACCACGATCCAGGTGGGCACCGGATGCCGCTCGGATGCCAGCTGCGAGTAGATGGACTCGGCGATGTTGTTGTTGCCGCGCCAGTCGGTGGCGCGCTCGGCCATCGTGAACTGATCGATGAAGTGACCGCCGCACTCGCGGGCCAGCTTGGCGGCCGCGGCCACCACCTGACCCGGATCGTCGACGAAATGACAACGGCCACCCTGCCGTTCGATCAACGCCACCTTCGATCGCGAGGTGGTGGTGGGCATGACGGCCACGAACGGTACGCCGATCAGGGCCGCGAAATACGCCTCGGACACCGCTGTCGACCCCGACGACGCCTCGATCACCGGGGTGCCCTGGGTGATCCACCCGTTGCACAGGGCGTAGAGGAACAGCGACCGCGCCAGCCGGTGTTTCAGCGATCCGGTGATGTGGGTGGACTCGTCCTTCACGTACAGGTCCACGCCGGTGTAGACACCGGAGTCGTCGATGAACTGCGACCATTCGGGCAGTGGGAAACGCAGCAGGTGGGTGTCGGCGCTGCGGGTCGAATCGGCCTCGATCAGCCGGACCGCGTTGTCGACCCACCCACGATCACCCCGACGATCGATCCAGCGGGCCGCCGGTGGCATTCAGCGACCGGTGCCGTCGGCCGGACCGCGCAGCCGTGCGTTGAGGGCCTCACGCTTGACCCGCCGTTGCTCGTCCACCTCGGCGATGGCGGTGTTGAGGTTGATCCGCAGCCGCTTGAACACCAGCATTCCCAGCGGGAGCGCGATCACCACCGCGAAGATCGCCGCCACCACCACCGGCACCTGGGCTCCGAACACCTGGCCCAGTCCGTAGATCGCCGCACCCAGCAGCACGACCAGGCCGAGTCGGGCCAGCGTGTACAGCACGACGGCCTTGGCCAGGCGACCGCCCGCCGGCTGGGATGGGGACGACTCCGGTGCAGCTCCGCCGGAGGAGCCCGCCGGCGGTGTCTTCTTCGTCTTGTGGGGCTCGTTCACACCTCAAGACTACGGTCCGCGACCTCGACTGCGGGGTTCCGTCGCCCACGGACGACCCTGCGGCAGCGATGTCCTGGGCCACCCGGGAATGTGCGGCCCGGTCCGACGAATGATCGGCGACCTGTCCGAAGGATGAACGCACGGTGAACTGAGGCGGTGCTACCACGGAGACTCATCCGAGGGCCACTGTGTGCTGCAACAGTTCATGACCCGACCTACCGGACATAACCAGTTGGACCCTCGACACGCCGTTCCACCGCAGGTAGGGCGCATGTTGACCAAGTCGGACATCCCGGACATCTGTCCATCCGAGGGGTGGCGAGCCTCCGAAACCCGGGCCGGGCGGCCGATCGCGCCCGAGATGTCCGATTCCTACTGTGTATTTACCAACAGCTTATGGTTCGAAAAACCAACCATCTCTGTGTAAACATGGTTCGTGGGTGAAACGAACCACGCATTTCGCCCACGACCACACCGCTCCACCACACCGCCATACGACGAGGAGTCATCTCGATGACAACACTGCAGCACGCCACCTCCCTGCCCATCACCCCTCGGGTCGCCAGCCAGCACACGCTGACCCCTGGACAGGTGGCGGCCATGTTCAACGTGAACCCCAAGACCGTCGCACGATGGGCCAGCTCGGGCCTGCTCGGAGCCATCCGCACCCCCGGTGGACACCGCCGCTTCCGCGAGGCCGACGTGGTCGCGCTGCTCAACCGCAAACTCGACTGACAACTACAACACTCGTCGTGTCGTCCCGCCGCCACCACGGCGGACCGGATCGCCGATGCACCACCTGAGCGTCTGATCAGCCCTAGTCGGGGGGGTACCTGTCATGCAGGTGTCTCCAGCTGCCAGCTCTCACCGGGTGCACCAAAGATTGCGACGCCGCATGCCAGAGTCGTCTGTTATCGATAACCGCATGCGGCGTCGCCGCGACGTTCGGCCGCCGCTCACCTTCCCGACACCTCCCGTAGGCTGGTGTCCGGAGGGAATGGAGGCTTCACCGTGATCTATCTGTTGGCCCTCATAGGGGCCGTCGCCGTCATCTACCTGGTCTGGAAGGCGTTCGGACCACAGACCACAACCGCGCCCACGCGGCGTGGACCGATCGGTCCTGACGACGACCCGGACTTCCTGCTCGATCTCGGTCGCTCCGAACCCACGCGTCCGCAGCGGCCCACCACACGACCCGAAGGCTCCGGGCCGCACGCCGGCCCGAAAACCCCGGGTTCTGAATCCACACCGCCGTCGACACCGCCACCAACGGAGTCGTCGCGGGTCGAAGACGAGTCAGCTGACGAAGTGCAGCGACACGACGATCCTCGACCCGGAGCATCGTAACTTACGATTCCGCAGATTTAAACCACACCGACAGGCGATTCCGTCTGCCCCACGCAGATTTGAATCCGCAAACGGTACGATAGCCACACGTCCAACGCGGACATGCCCTCGCGCGCGTCCGGGGGAAACAACTGCACCGGCACGCCTCGGGCCCGTCGGTGCTGGATCGGGGAGAGCGCGATATGACAAGCACGAGCACGGTGGACACCAGCCGTTCCTTTGCCGACTGTCTGAACGAATTGTTCGACACCGTGCGGGATGAGAACGGCATCCCGTACACCGGAAAGAAGATCGCACTCAAGGCCAACCGCCTGGGCTACACGCTCAGCGACGCCTACATCTCCCAGCTCCGCACGGGCAAGGCCAAGACGCCGAGTTTCCGCACGGTGGAAGCGATCTCGCGCGCCTTCGAGATCAGCATCACCTACTTCTTGTCCGACCCGGACGAAGACCTCAAGCGCGTCGAGCAGCAACGCGAGTACGTGGCAATGGCCGCCGAGACCGGCGCTCATCTCGCCGCGTTTCGCCACGGAGAACTCTCCGGTCCCACCATCGACGTGGTCATCGAGCTGCTCAAGCTGGTCAAACGTCAGGCGGGTTCGGACACCCCGACGGACTGACCGCTGCGGCCTGCGGGTGATCACCGGTCGGCGATCACCCGCAGCGCGTCACAGACCTGCGTAGGAGTGCAGGCCGGACACGACCAGGTTGATGATGAAGAGGTTGAACAGCATCGCCACGAAACCCGCGATGTTGATCCACGCCGCCGCCGTGTGACGCCACCCCGCCGTGGCCCGGGCGTGTAGGTAGGCCGCGTAGATGACCCAGGCGATGAACGAGACCGTCTCCTTGGGATCCCAGCCCCAGAACCGACCCCACGCCGACTCGGCCCAGATGGCACCGCAGATCACGCCCAGCCCGAACAACGGGAAAGCGAAGACGACGGTCTTGTAGGCCAGCCGGTCCAGGGTCTCGGCATCAGGCACGCGATCGAGGATGCGACCCCAGAACGAGTTCCCACCGCCCTGCGGGTAGCGCATCTTGAGCAGGTACAACCCGCTGGCCACACCGGAGACCAGGAACACCCCGGAACCGACGGACACGATCGACACGTGGATGGCCAGCCAGTACGACTTGAGCGCAGGCACCACCGGGGCGGCCTGGGTGTAAAGCCACGTACCGGCCACGAACATCAACAGGGTGACCGGGACCAGTACGAACGACAGCAGCGGGCGATACTCCTCACGGCGCAGTGCCACGATGCCCGCCAGCACTCCGGCCGCGCACGACAGGCTGATGAACTCGTACATGTTGCCCCAGGGGATGCGGTCGGTCGCCCAACCGCGCAACACGATCGACCCGATGTGTGCGATCACCCCGACGATCACGACCGGATAGGCCATCCGGGCCAGCCGCTCACCGAGTCCCGGGCGCACCTCGCCGACCACCTTGCCCGGCACCCGCATCGGCGGTTGCCCGCCCCCGCCCCCGGCCTTCACCAGCGCCAGCGCCTGCGCGGACTCGGCGTCGGCCTTGCTGACCACGCGGCGGCTCGACGCCAGGGAGACCAGGAACAGGATCATCGCCAGGACGTAGACGGTCAACGTGGTCCCGAACAGTAGGTCGGAGTACCGGGAGACGTTCTCATCGATGTGCATGGCTCACCTTTCGCCATCGGATGTGGTCGTGGGGGTGTTGGTCGCCGCGGCGCCGCCGCGTCCGGTCGAGGCGGGTGGCTCCACCAGTCGACGCGCCAGGTCACCGAAGCCCTCACCCCAGCCGGCCTGGTCGGTGCGGGCCAACCCCGCGATGCTCACCACTGTAATTCTGTTGCCGTGGGCGTCGGTGGACGGCGTGAGTCGAGCCCACACCCGGCGCCGCTTGATCAGCAGCGACACCAACAGTCCGACCAGCATCGCGATGGCCGAGATGAGCACATAGTCCTGCGCCGGGTCGTGCGAGACCTGCAGCGACACCCAGGGCTTGTAGCCGTCGAAGCTGATCGAGGTGCCGTCGGGCAGCCGGGTGGACTGGCCGATGGTCAGGTTGGTACCGCGTTGGGTACCGCCGGTGGTGACCTGCTGACGTAGCCGACCCTGGTTGATCAGGTTTTGATCCAGGGAGTAGACGTTCTGCGGGCGACCGGTGTCCAGACCGATGTCGCCCTGGTAGATCCGGATGGCCACCGCAGGGTCACGCGCATCGGGAAACCCCGAAGACAACAGCGAGTTGTTGGGTCCGCTGTAGACCGCGGTGGGCGCGAAGATGCCCTCCAACGCGATCTGGTTCTTGCGGCGTTGCGTCTCGTCGGGGTAAAGCCCCGCAGGGGTGTCGAAGCGCGCCGCCCCCGACGACAGCAGGGTGATTGCCTCGTTGGGCGTGAAAGGCACTGTCTGCGTTCGCTTCTCGCCACCGGGGAAGGTGACGGTGAAGGTGGGCGCGTAGCCATGGCCCAGCAGGTACACCCGGTCGCCGGCCACCCGCAGCGGCTTGTTGACCGCCAGCCGGTCGTCGCGGGTGCGCCCGGTGTCGAGGTCGGTGCCCACCTGATAGCGCACCCGTGCCGAGTACGAGTCGGCCTGTCCGGTGTCGAGGTATTTCGCGGTGAAGCTGTCGACCTCCACGCAGAACGGGTTGAGCGCGGTCCCGTCGACGAGGTTGCCGCCGCGGAACGAGTCGTATACCGCGGTCGAGGTGTTGCACAGTCCCTGATTGTCGCCGGCCACCAAGATGCGGGTGCCCTCGTAGCCCCACATCTTGCCCGCCGCGATGGCCACCAACAGAGCCAGCAACGCGAAGTGGAAGACCAGGTTGCCGAACTCGCGCAGGTAGCCCTTCTCAGCCGAGACCTCGACGGTCTGGGCGCCGCCGTCTCCCCGAGTGACCGATGCCTTGCGCCACCCGCGCAGGTTCGCCATGATCCGCTCGCCGACCTCAACCGGACTGCCCGCAACCTCTAGCCGCTCGTGGCGGGGCAGACGCTCGAAGTTGCGGGGCGCGGCCACCGGCTGAGCCCGCAATTGCTTGGCGTGCTCGATCATCCGCGGGGTGAGACAACCCACCAGCGACACGAACAACAACACGTAGATCGAGGTGAACCAGACGCTGGAGAACACCTCGAAGAACTGCAGGCGATCGAGTATCCGCCCCACCACACCGTGGTCGGCGATGTAGGCGGCGGTCTTCTGCGAGTTGAGCTCACGTTGGGGCAGCAGCGCTCCGGGCACTGCGGCCAGCGCCAGCAGGAACAGCAACGCCAGGGCGGTGCGCATGGAGGTCAACGACCGCCACAGGTTGCGGACCGGCCAGGCCAGACGCCGCTTCCACACCGGCGCAGCGGCTGCTGCGGGAGGTGGGGTGGCCGCGGGGCGCACCTCGGTGTCGGTCATACCGGTAACTCCGTGTTCGAGACGAAAGCGTCACGCACCCAGGTGATGAAGTGATCCCAGGCGCCGGTCACCAGGGCCACACCCACGGCGATCAGCAGCATGCCGCCGACCACCTGGATGGCCCGGGCGTGTCGACGCATCACACCGACCGCACGTAACGCGGTGGCCGACCCGAGCGCCAACACTATGAACGGTAATCCCAATCCCAGGCAGTAGGCGATGATCAACGTCACCCCCCGCAGTGCGGTGCTGCCCTCGGTGCCGCTGGCGGTGGCGATCACCGCCGCCAGCGTGGGACCCAGACACGGGGTCCACCCCAGGGCGAAGACGGCACCGAGCAGCGGCGCGCCGATCAGGTTGGACACCAGTCGCGGCTGAAAACGCGCCTCCCGCTGCATCATCGGGATGAGACCGATGAACACCAGGCCCATCACGATGGTGATCACACCGCCCACCCGTTGCAGCAGCTCACGATTGAGTACGAACGCCGAGGTGATACCGAACACGGTGGCGGTGGCCAGGACGAACACCACCGTGAACCCCAGCACGAACAGCGCGGCCGCACCGGCCACCCGCGCCCGACCAGAGGACGCCTTCTCCCCCGGTGACACCGGCGGCGCCTCGGCTCCCACCAGCCCAGCGAGGTAGGAGAGGTATCCGGGCACCAACGGCACCACACACGGAGAGGCGAACGACACCATCCCCGCCAGCACACATGCCCCCAGCGCCAACAGGATGGGACCGGAGGAGACGGTGGAGGCGAACGACGACCCGACCGACGCGACGACGTCGGCGCTCACGGGACCCTCGGCGTCGGCGGCGATTCGGCGGCCAGTCGACGCACCAGAGCGCTGAGTTCGTCGGCGGTGACAGTGCGCAGGAACACCGCGGCGGCCCGATGCGCTCGATCGAGCACCACCGTGGTCGGCACCACCGAGGTGGGCGTGGTCAGGTCGACCAGCGTGCGGCCCGGATAGTCGAAGATCGAGGGATAGGTGATCTTGCGGTTGGCGATGTAGTCCTGCGCGTCCTGCCGGTTGTCGCGCAGGTTGATGCCCAGGAACTCCACACCAAGATCCTTGGTGGCGGTGTAGGTGTCCTCCAGCCCGGCGGTCTCGCCCCGACACGGGCCACACCACTGACCCCACACGTTGATGACCACCACCTTGCCGGTGAAGTCGTCGAGGGACAGCTGCTGCCCGGTCACCACGTCGCTGCCGCGGATGACGCGGACCTTCTTGCGTGAGGTGGGCGGGTCGTAGGTGATGGTGGTCTTGCCGCCCGGTGAGACGAACTCGAACGTATCCCCTTGGGCCACCGCATCTTTGCCGGTTCCGCAGCCCGCCACGGCGATCACGATCGACGCCGCGGTCACGGCCACCACAGCGGCGCGCAGGCGGGAACGGGTGCGGGCGATGACAGACATGGCAGCGCGGGTCACGCCCCCGTGGCGAGTGGGTCCGACGCGCCGGCGGGTTCGGAGTAGACGATGTCGACCAACGCGTCCCCGTCGTAGAGCAGGCTGGTCAACGAGGCCAGCGAGCACTGCCGACGACGCGGGTCGTGCCACAGCCGTTTGCCCTCGAGGAAACGGCGCAGCGTGTAGACCGGCAACTGGTGGCTGACACACACCGCCTCATGGCCGCGGGCGGCGTCGCGGGCACGGGTGGCCACGGCCAACATCCGGTGGGCGATCTGGATGTAAGGCTCTCCCCACGACGGGGTGAAAGGGTCGTGCAGCTTGGTCCAGTGCCGAGGCCGCCGCAGCGCCCCGTCGCCCACCGAGACGCGCAGTCCCTCGAAGACGTTCTCGGCTTCCAGCAGGCCGTCGTCGGTGACGATCGACAGCGCGTGGCGCGCGGCGATGGGGGTGGCAGTCTCCTGCGCACGTTGCAGCGGCGAGGCGAACACCGCCGTGATGTCGTGGTCGGCGAGCGCGTCGGACACCATGGCAGCCTGCTTGGAGCCGGTGGTCGACAACCCGAACCCGGGCAACCGCCCGTAAAGGATGCCTTCGGGGTTGTACACCTCGCCGTGGCGCATCATGTGCACGATCGTGCGGGTCATCTGGGCAGCTCCTGTGACGTCACGGTCTGGGTTCTCACGATCTGGGTTGTCGCAATCTGGGTCACGGTCACACCGAACCCGCCGGCGCCGAGGCAGCTGCGGCGGCCCGCGCCGCATGCGGCATGGCCTGGGCGATCTGGTCGAAAGCATCCTCGTCCAGCGCCGCCGACACAAACCACGCCTCGAACGCGCTCGGCGGCGGGTAGACGCCGCGTTCGAGCAGCGCGTGGAAGAACGGCGCGAATCGCCAGGTCTGACTCGCCTTCACCGCGGTGTAGTCGGTGATGGGGGTGTCGGGGTCGGAGGTGAAGAACACACTGACCATGTTGGCCGCGTACTGCACCCGATGCCCCACGCCCGCAGCGGTGAGGGCCTCGGTGATGAGGTCGCCGAGCCGGCGAGCATTCGCATCCAGAGCTGCGTAGACGGCGTCGTCGGCCAGTCGTAGCGTGGTCAGTCCGGCCGCCACTGCCACCGGGTTCCCCGACAACGTGCCCGCCTGATAGACCGGCCCGATCGGGGCCAGGTAGGACATCACATCGGCGCGTCCACCGAACGCAGCCGCAGGCAGGCCCCCGCTCATCACCTTGCCGAAGGTGTAGAGGTCGCCGGCCACCCCGTCGACGCCGAACCAACCCGAGCGCGACACCCGGAACCCGGTCATCACCTCGTCGATGATCAGCAGGGCGCCGTGGGCGGCGGTGAGGTCTTTGAGGCCCTGGTTGAAACCGGGCTGCGGGGCCACCGCGCCCATGTTTCCCGCCGCCGCCTCGGTGATGACGCAGGCGATCTGGTCGGGGTACTCGGCGAACGCCGCAGTCACGGCGGCAAGGTCGTTGTAGGGCAGCACCAGGGTGTCGGCAGCCTGTGCCCCGGTGACACCGGGCGAGGTGGGCAGTCCCAGGGTGGCCACCCCCGACCCGGCGTCGGCGAGCAGCGCATCCACGTGGCCGTGATAGCAGCCGGCGAACTTGATGATCTTGCTGCGGCCGGTGAAGCCACGCGCCAAGCGGACCGCCGACATGGTGGCCTCGGTGCCGGAGTTGACCAGGCGGATCCGTTGCACCGGCGCCACCCGCCCGATGATCTCCTCGGCCAGCTCGATCTCGGCCTCGGTGGGGGCGCCGAAGGACAGGCCGGTACTTGCTGCACGTTGCACCGCGGCGACCACCTCGGGGTGGGCATGGCCCAGGATCATCGGGCCCCACGAGCTGATCAGGTCGATGTAGGTGTTGCCGTCGGCATCGGTGAGACGGCACCCGGTGGCCGAGGCCATGAAACGCGGGGTGCCCCCGACCGCCGAGAAAGCACGCACCGGGGAGTTCACCCCGCCGGGGATCACGCCGCCGGCTCGGGCGAACAGGGCGGCGGAACGATCGGTGCTCTGGTGGGTCTGCGCGGCGGTCACCTCACCAGTGTTCCAAACCTGCCGCGGTGGACCGTCGCTGCGGGCCCTCACCAGGGCTGTTGGCGTTGTGCAGTGAGACAGACAACACCGGACAATGAGGTGAAACCGGACACTTCTGCATGTTCGTGATCCCGTCCGGCGGCTCACACTATTGAATGATGTGACCGGACGAGTCGAATCGGGCGATTCGTCGGGCGGAGATCGAGGTGGAGATGCAGTCGTCACGCGATTTCGCGCAACGCGCCTTCGAGGCCGAGATGGTGCCCGCCTTCCAACCGATCGTCGATCTGCAGACCCGCACCGTGGTGGGGTACGAGTCGTTGGCGCGCTGGCCGTCGGAACCGACGGCATCCCCGCCCGAGGTGTTCGACCACGCAGAGTCGCTGGGCAAGATGGGTGACCTGGACACCGTCTGTCGCCACACCTCGATGCGAGTTGCGATTGGCCACGGGATGCGTTGCCCACACACGCTGTTCCTCAACCTCGAGCCCCGACGGCTCGACACCACCGAGTCGACGGAGTTCCCGGTGTCGCGGGTGCGCGCGGAGATGGGCGGTGTCCTCGACGTAGTCCACGAGCTGACCGAACGCGACCTGCTGACCGACCCCGCTGCGGTGCTGCGGGCGGTCGCGTGGTCGCGCCGCTTCCGGTTCGGGGTGGCGCTCGACGATGTGGGCGTGACGCCGGGATCGTTGGCCATGCTGCACCTGGTGTCCCCCGACATCGTCAAGCTGGATCGGCGACTGGTCCACGGCTACGAGCATTCCGGGGTGACCATCAACGCGGTACTGGACTACGCCAGCGAGAGCGGGGCGAGCATCGTCGCCGAGGGGATCGAGACCGAGGACGACCTGGCCGCGGCCCGCATCACCGGAGCCACGCTGGGTCAGGGGTACCTGTTCGGTCGGCCCGGACCGCTGCCCGACCCGATGCCTGTCGCCGATCCCGACCTGGCGATCCGGCTGATCAGCGTCGACGATCCACCCATCCTCGACTCGCCCGCCGAGATCATCGAGCGACTGCCCTCGCACGTCACCGACCACGAGACGATCATGCGGGTCGCCGACACCCTGGCCGACCGAAGCGGCGGCGGATACTCCACGCCCGGCTGCATGGTCACCGCTGTGCAGTATCCGGAGGTGTTCGCGCAGCGGTTCGCACGGTTCTATCCGGCGTTCGCGGCCAAACACACCATCGTCGGGGTGGTGGGCGCGGGCGACGTCCAGATCGCCGGGGTGCGCACAGCCGCCGATCCGCGCGAAGGGTTCACCGGCCAACTGGCCATGGCGATCCTCAACCAGAACTACGCCAGCGCGCTGGTCGCGGTCGACCTCGGCGACTCCGGACCGCTGGCCCAGCGCCGATACCGTTGGGTCTACACCCATCAACGCGCCGCAGTGCGGGAGGTGGCGCGGTCGATCGTGGCCCGGCTGGCACCGTTGGCCGGCACCGACGGCGACTGATCGCACGCCGCACCTCACACACCGCACCGATATCGCCGACAACACGGATACGGTCGTCTGATTGCGCCTAAGCTGAGCAGATCGTCAGTGCCACACCCGCCTGACCACTCGAATCGCAGCTCACCCCGGCACGGAAGGCAGCCATGAGTTCCTCGACCGTCCTGCAGAACTGGATCAACGGCGCGTTCGTCGCCTCCGGTTCCACCGAGACCCTCGACGTGATCAACCCGATCGACGAGACCGTGGTGGCGGTGTCGCCGATCTCCACCGACGCCGACGTCGACGCCGCCATGGCCGCGGCCACCGCGGCGTTTGCCACCTGGGGCAAGACCACCCCGTCGGTGCGGCAGACCGCGCTGTTGAAGTTGGCCGACGCGCTGGAGGCGAACTCCGATCGACTGGTGGCCGCCCAGGCCCGCAACACCGGCCAACCCGCCCAGCAGATCGCCGACGAAGAGGTGGCGGTGGGCGCCGATCAGATCCGGTTCTTCGCCGGCGCGGCGCGCATGTTGGAGGGCAAGGCCGCCGGGGAGTACATGGACGGGTTCACCTCGTATGTCCGCCGCGAACCGATCGGCGTGGTCGGGCAGGTGACGCCGTGGAACTACCCGTTGATGATGGCGCTGTGGAAGATCGGCCCGGCGCTGGCCGCAGGCAACACCATCGTCCTCAAACCCAGTGACACCACCCCCGAGTCCACCCTGGTGCTGGCCGAGCTGACCAAGGGCATCCTGCCCGACGGGGTGTTCAACGTGGTGCTGGGCAACGGCGCCACCGGCGCGGCGGTGGTCAGCCACAAGACCCCGGGACTGGTCGCCATCACCGGGTCGGTGCGCGCCGGGATCGCCGTGGCGGTGGCCGCAGCGCAGCAACTCAAGCGAGCCCACCTCGAACTCGGCGGCAAGGCACCTGCGGTGGTGTTCGCCGACGCCGATCTCGACACCGCGGTGGCCCCGATCGCCGACGCCGCGTTCTTCAACGCCGGGCAGGACTGCACCGCAGTGACCCGCATCTTGGTGCACTCCTCCATCCATGACGCGTTCGTCGAGAAGCTGGTCGCCTACACCGCCGGGGTCACCACTCCCCCACTCAACAACGTCAACCACTTCGGCAAGGTCACCTCGGTGCTGGCAGGAGTGCCCGCGCACGCGACGGTGGCCATAGGTGGAAAGCGCAAGGGCGACAAGGGCTTCTTCGTCGAGCCCACCGTGATCACCGGGGTACACCAGGACGATGCGCTGGTCCAGGAGGAGACCTTCGGACCGGTGGTGACCGTGCAGGCCTTCGACGACGAGACGCAGGCGGTCGAGTTGGCCAACGACGTGAACTACGGTCTGGCGTCGAGTGTCTGGACTCGCGATCACGCCACCGCCACCCGGATGACCGCGGCCCTGGACTTCGGGTGCGTGTGGATCAACTGCCACATCCCCTTGGTCGCCGAGATGCCACACGGAGGGTTCAAGAACTCCGGCTACGGCAAGGATCTGTCCGGGTACGGGGTGGAGGACTACACCCGCATCAAGCACGTGATGAGTTCCACCAGCTAGTTGGTCTGTCGGGTTGCTCGAGACCGGGGCGCTCGCTTCTGAGATGGAGGTACCCCCGATGTCGCTGTCGCATCCCCTCGATCCGCTCGACGCCGACGAGTTCCGTTCGGTGACAACCATTCTGCGGGAGCACCGGGGGGTGGGTCCGGGATGGCGGTTCTGCTCGGTGGAGATGATCGAACCGAGCAAGGCCGACTTGCGCGAGTTCGATGCCGCCGGAGCCGTCCCGGCCCGGCGCGCCCTGGCCACCCTGCTGCACTCGCCGCGCAACCTCACCGTCAAAGCGGTGGTGTCGCTGACGGCGGGCACAGTGGAATCGTTCGACGAGATCCCCGGGGTACAGCCGAACTTCACCGTCGACGAGTACGAAGAATGCGATCAGGTACTGCGTTCGCACCCGGATGTGGTTGCCGCCCTGGCCCGGCGCGGCATCACCGACCTGGATCTGGTGTTCATGGACACCTGGACCTACGGCGCCGCGGTGATGCCACCGGAGTGGGCCGACCGACGGTTGGGCTGGTCGGACACGTGGATGCGGGGTGAGGCCGGCGGCAACCTCTACGCGCACCCGGTCAGCGGCCTGCACTGTGTCATCGACGTCAACACGATGGAGGTGTTGCGTATCGAGGACAGTGCCGATCGCCCTGAGGGTTTCGTGGAGCCGGCCCCGGTGATGGGCGAGTACGTGCCGTCGTTGATCCCCGAACGCATCCGGTGCACCTGGACGCGGGAACCGCTCAAGCCGTTGAAGATCACCCAACCCGAGGGTCCGTCTTTCACGCTGGAGGGCAATCTGCTGCGGTGGCAGAACTGGTCGATGCGTGTGGGTTTCAACCACCGCGAGGGAATGACGTTGCACACGGTCAGTTTTCGCGACGGAGATCGGGATCGGTCGGTGGCGCACAAGATGTCGTTCGCCGAGATGATGGTCCCCTACCGCGATCACTGCGAGGACCACTACCGCCGCACCGCCTTCGACATCGGCGAATGGGGTCTGGGCTTCATGACCACCTCCCTGGAACTGGGCTGCGACTGCCTGGGCGAGATCCGCTATCTTGATGCCACCCTGCACAATTCGGCCGGCGAGCCGTACGTGATCCGTAACGCGATCTGCATCCACGAAGAGGACAACGCGGTGCTGTGGAAGCACGTGGACCACAACGGGACCGCCGAGGTGCGCCGTATGCGATTGCTTACGGTGTCGTTCCACGTGACCGTCGCCAACTACGAGTACCTGGTCTATTGGCGGTTCTACCAGGACGGCAACATCCAGTGCGAGGTGCGCGCAACCGGGATCATGGTCACCACCCCGGTCCGGCCCGGCGAACCGCATCCGCACGGCACCCTGGTCGACCATCGCACCTACGCCCCGTTTCACCAACATTTCCTGGTTGCGCGGCTCGATCTCGATGTCGACGGCACCAACAACACCGTGGTGATGAGCGAGACCGAGGCGGAGCCGATGGGCCCAGGCAACCCGTACGGCCTGTCGCTGGTGCAACGCAACACGCCGCTGCGCACCGAATCCGAGGGCGCACAGGACATGAACTGGGCCAGTCAACGCAGTTGGAAGGTGACCAACCCCAACGTGACCACCGGGTTGGGGCTGCATCCGGCGTACAAGTTGGTGCCCGGTGACGCCATCCCACCGCTGTTCGACCCAGCGTCACCGATCTTCCAGCGCGCCACCGTCATCGGGCACACTCTGTGGGTCACCCCGAACGATCCCGAGGAACGTTGGCCGGCAGGCGAGTTCGTCAACCAGTCGGCCACCGACACCGGGATCGGGGCGTGGACCAAGGCCAACCGACCGATCGAGAACACCGACGTGGTGCTGTGGTACGTCTTCGGCATCCACCACATCACCCGCCCGGAGGACTGGCCGGTGATGCCGAGTGACACGGTGTCGTTCTGGCTCAAGCCGTTCGGGTTCTTCGACCGCAACCCGGCCCTGGACGTAGCCCCCACCGAAAAGGCGTGCGCCACCGACGACACCTCCTGCCACTGACTCGTCGGTTGGGCGCAAACCCGCGTCGGTTGGGCGCAAACCCGCGTCGGTTGGGCGGAAACCGGTGTCGGTTGGGCGCAAACCCGCGTCGGTTGGGCGGAAACCCGCGTCGGTTGGGCGGAAACCGGTGTCGGTTGGGCGCAAACCTATGACGCCTCGTCCACCGTTGCCCGCCAGCCGGCGATCAGCACCGCCAGCCCGGAATCGAACGCGCGGTCGGCCCGGTCGGAATCTTTGGCGTGCGCCAGCGCACCGAGGAGATCGGGATCATCGGTGGCTTCGGCGGACCATACCTCCTGCGGCGCTGCGAGATCGAGGGCCGACCCGAGCACGAAGGCGTCGCGGATGGTGATCGCGTCGAGGGTTGCAACATCGGTCAACCCAGCGGCGCGGAAGGCTCGGGCCAAAGTCTCATACGTCGCCACCGCCATCCGACTACCTACGGTCTGCCCGGTGAGCAGCGGGATCAGCCGCGGGTGCGCACAGTAGGCGTCCCGAGAGGAGCGGGCGGCCGCACTCACCGTGTCGCTCCACGACTGCGCCTGCGCCGCAGTGCGAACCAGCACCGATGCCATCACGCGGTCGCGTAGCAGCTCGATGATCTCGCCGCGCCCCCCGACGTGGTTGTACAACGACGACGGTCGAACCTGAAGCGCCGCAGCAACACCCGGCTCGGTAAGTCGCCGGTACGGTCCACCACCGCCAACGCCGCATCGACGATGAGTTCGACCGACAAGATCGGTGAGCGCGAACGAAGCTTGCGATGAGGCTAGGCAGCGCTCACGGCGCGACGAGGACCTTCAACGCTTCACGGTCGGCCATCTGCTGGTAACCCGCAGGTACCCCGTCGATCCCGACCGTCACATCGAACACCCTGCCCGGGTTGATCTTTCCCTCGAGGATGTCGGGCATCAGTTGTTCGATGTAGGCGCGCGCAGGGGCGACGCCGCCGGTCAGGGTGATGTTGTTCATGAAGAACTGCCGCCCGGCCGTGACCTGTTGGTACTGAGGCACACCCACGCGGCTGACGGTGCCACCGGCGCGGACCACGCCGAACGCGGTGTTGAGCGCGTCCTCGTAGCCAACGCATTCCAGCACCTGACGGGTACCGTCGCCGCCGGTCAGCTCACGCACCTTCGCGATGCCTTCCTCGCCGCGTTCAGCCACCACGTCGGTGGCACCGAATTCGCGTCCGATGTCGGTACGCACCGTGTGGCGACCCATCAGGATGATCTGCTCGGCACCGAGCCGTTTGGCGGCCAACACAGCCGAAAGACCCACTGCGCCATCGCCGATCACCGTCACGGAGCTTCCCTGGCTCACCCCTGCGGTCACGGCGCAGTGGTGTCCAGTGGGGAAGACATCCGACAGCGTGAGCAGCGAGGGCAGCAACGCCGAGTCCGGCGCGACGGGCAGCTTGACCAAGGTCCCCTGGGCCTGGGGCACCCGTACAGCTTCGCCCTGACCGCCGTCCACCCCGCCGAAACCCCAGCCGCCGCCGTGGCGACACGACGTGTGCAGGCCTTCGGTGCAGAAGTCGCAGGTGTTGTCGGCCCACACGAACGGGGCGACCACCAGATCGCCGCGCGACAGACCGTTCACGTCGGCACCCACGTCCTCGATCACCCCGAGGAACTCGTGCCCGATGCGCTGGCCCTTCTCCGACGCAGGCTTGGATCCATAGGGCCACAGGTCGCTGCCGCAGATACACGACCGAACGACCCGCACCACCGCATCGGTCGGGTCGACGATGACTGGATCAGGGACCTCCTCGACCCGTACGTCACCGGCTCCGTAGATAAGTGTCGCCTTCATTGCCACTCCTGTTCGTGTCGTCGAGAACCTCTCGCGCGGTGGCCTCTGCGGACATCACCCATCCGCCGACGACCAATGCACTCCCGCTTATGAGAGTACGGACGCGCGGACTCGGTTTCCGACGCTTCCAGTGGTCGCCGACGATCACCGCGTCGTTCCGCGCCACCCGGCGAGCTGTCCCACGACGCACGCGCTAGATGTTTCGACTCCGTCGAACCCGGGGTTTGGCGCCCAACCGACGGGGATTAGCGCCCAACCGACGGGGATTAGCGCCCAGTCGACGGGGTTTGGCGCCCAACCGACGGGGTTTAGCGCCCAGTCGACGGGGTTTAGCGCCCAACCGACTGGGTTTAGCGCCCAACCGACGGGGATTAGCGCCCAACCGACGGGCCATCCTCGCCGAGGGCCTACCCCGGCGCCGCGTGGTGGGCGTCGATGCCTGCAGACTGTTCGCCCGAGGTGGCGACATCCACTGCATCACCTGTCAGCAACCCGCCCGAGACACAACACAACGAACGCTGCCCGCATCGAACCTCGATGCGGGCAGCGTGTTTCGTCGCGGCGTGATCTACGTCAGTGCGCCGGGGCCTCGATGGTTTTCGGTGCATCACTGTGTGCCACCGTGATCTTGCGGGGCTTTGCCCGTTCAGCCAGCGGGATGGTCACGGTGAGTACCCCGTTGTCGTAGTCGGCGCTGATGCGATCGGAATCGACGTTGTCGCCCAGGGTGAGCTGGCGCCGGTAGGTGCCGTAGAACCGCTCACTGGTCAACCACGAGACCGAGTCGTCCGACCGCGAGGTGCGCTGAGCCGAAATGGTCAGGGTGCCGTGGTCGACGTCGATGTCGATCGACCCGGGATCGACGCCAGGCAGGTCGGCGGTCAGCAGAAAATGGTCGTCCACCTTGTACAGATCCATCGGCATGAATCGCGGTGTACGGGCCGACCCGGTCTGGCCGGACAACAGTCCACGGGTCAGGGAATCCAGTTCGTTGAAGGGATCAAAACGCAGCACAGCCACCACCTCCGGTCGTCTCTCGGGCCCGCCCTCGTTGTCGGGCTCTGTTCTCTGTGCACTACCGATATTAGCACTCTCGACAGGAGAGTGCCAGGTCTTGGGGACGCGGCGAGAATCACCAAAGCTGCACCGCACCAACCGTTCCAGACGACCGCGACTTCGACATGGCAACGGCGCGTGATGCTTTCGTTGTCTGACCAACGACATCGGTAACGGCGCCGTGTCGAATTGTGACCGAGGTGTCTCCTCCGCGGGGTGGTGCGTCCGTACGCTGGAATCATGACCATCACAGACGCGAGCAACCGTTCAGACACAGACCAGGCCTCGTCCGGCGTCGAACCGGCGAGCCGCCTCTTGGTCGACAACCTGCGAGTCACCCTCGACGGCCGCTGGGGCGAGACCCGCGACTACGTGCGCGCCAACATCGACCGCGAGGACCTGCTGCCCGACCCCTCGTTGACCATGCAGCAGGCCCGCGACCGCACCTTCGAACACGTCGAAGAACTTGCGCGCCTTGACTTCCCATCCGACGGCTTCCGTCGCGATCATGGCGGTACCGGTGACGTGGGCGCCGCGATCACCGCCATCGAGATGCTCGGCTACGCCGATCTGTCGCTGATGGTGAAAGCTGGTGTGCAGTGGGGGCTCTTCGGTGGCGCGGTGGAAAACCTCGGCACGAAGATTCATCACGACAAGTTCGTCAAGGGGATCATCAACCTCGACATCCTCGGTTGCTTCGCGATGAGCGAGATGGGCCATGGCTCCAACGTGCAGGCGCTGGAGACCGAGGCCACCTATGACCGCGCCACCGGGGAGTTCGTCATCCACTCCACCACGGCCGGCGCCACCAAGGAGTACATCGGCGGAGCCGCCCAGCACGCGAGGTTCGCGTCGGTGTTCGCCCAGCTGATCACCGCCGGGCCCGGCGAGGAGCCACAGAGCCACGGGGTGCACTGCTTCGTGGTGCAGATCCGCGACAACAAGGGCAAGCCCATGCCCGGCGTCACCATCGGTGACTCCGGCTACAAGGGCGGGCTCGCCGGCGTCGACAACGGTCGACTGCGGTTCGACAACGTGCGTGTTCCCCGGGAGAACCTGCTCAACCGCTACGGCGACGTGGCCGCCGACGGCACCTACAGCTCACCGATCGAGAACACCAACCGGCGCTTCTTCACCATGTTGGGCACCCTGATCCGTGGCCGTATCAGTGTCGCCGCGACGTCGGGTGCCGCAGCCCGCAAGGCATTGGCCATCGCCACCCGCTACGGCACCACCCGGCGCCAGTTCGAGGCCCCGGGCAAGCCCGAGGAGACGGTGCTGCTGGACTACCTGGTGCATCAGCGAAAGCTGTTGCCGCTCATCGCCAAGTCCTACGCTCTGGAGTTCGCGATGAACGACGTGGTGGAGGAGTTGCACGAGGTGCAGTCCGCCGACCCTGACCTCGCTCTGCACGACGCCGAGTTCGCCAAGCGGCAGCGGCGGTTGGAGGCCAGCGCCGCAGGCATCAAGGCCATCACCACCTGGCACGCCTCGCACACCATCAACGTTGCACGCGAAGCATGCGGTGGCGCAGGCTATCTCGACGAGAACCAGCTCTCGATCATGCGCGGCGACATCGACGTCTTCACCACCTTCGAGGGCGACAACACCGTGATGACCCAGCTGGTCGGCAAGGAGCTGCTCTCCGCCTACGCCGAAGAGGTCCAGGGCATGGACATGGTGGGATGGGCCGGCTTCATCGCCAACACCGCTCGCGACATGTTCCTCGAGGCCACCGGTAGCCGCCAGCTCACCCAGACCCTGTTGGACGCGGGCGAGGACGACGGCAAGTCCGACTTGGCCAGCCGCGCAACGCATCTGCAGATGTTCCGCAACCGCGAGGAGCACCTGCTGCGCACTGTCGCGCAGCGGATGCAGCGGGCCAAGGAGCCCGACGCCGACGGCTTCGAGGTGTTCAACTCCGCGCAGGACCACCTGCTGGCTGCAGCCTGGGCCAGCATCGAACGGGTGGTGTTGGAGAGCTTCGTGACCCACATCAAGGATTGCGACAGCAAGGCCGCCGCCGACCTTCTGAACAAGGTGTGCGACCTGTTCGTCTACTCCACGCTGGAGAACCATCTGTCGTGGTACCTGATGCACAAGCACGTCTCGGTGGAGCGCGCCAAGGCGATTCGACGCAGCGTCAACACCGCCTGCCGGGAGCTCCGACCCCACGCCCGCACGCTGGTCGACGCGTTCGGCATCCCGGAGAAACTGCTCACCGTCGAGATGAAGTGAGACCGCCGGCGTCGCCGATCAGAGTCGGCGACGCCGGAAGCGGGACACGGCGGCGGCGACGAACACCGATGACGCGATGACCAAGACCGTACCGAGGGCGATGAGGTCGCCACGGTAGGTGGTCAACTCATACGGACCGGCCACCTGCCGGCCACCTGAGGTGAGCGGTGGGTAGGTGGCGCTGCTGGGCGCGGCGGCGAAGAGCACGACCGCGGCCACCACTGCGAGCACTGCGGCCAGCACGTATACACAACCGATGCGGCGGTCAGTCGTCATCGTCGGCTCCCTTCGCACAACCCTTGGGGCCCAGGCCCATCTCAACGGCGAGGTGGGCCTGGACCAGCTCCGAGCGCAAGCGTTGGGCATCGCGCGCCCACGCCTGAGCCAGCTTTCCCGACGTCAGCTCGAGCCCGATACCCGTACGCCGCCGCGGCACTGCACTCAATTCACCCAGAGCGGGGGCGCTCTCCCAGTCTTTGGCCCGATGACCGTGGTTCTCGGGATAGATGGTCGCGATGTCGCTCAACGCGATGGTGACGGTGCCCTGGGTGAGGGTGGTCTCGGTGAGCGTGACCGACACGTGGGTGCGCGCGGCGTACACCTGCACCGCAGCGAAGCCGGTGAGGATGACGAAGAAGATCGACAGCACCGGCCAGTGGATCTGTCCGGGGCCACTCGCCTCCACGGCCACCACCGCACCCACCAGCAGCGGTCCCACCGTCAGCGCCCACCAACTGCCACCGCTCTCGTGGAACAACACCTCGCCGCGCTCGTCGGCCCCGCGATCAGCCATCGCCCACGGTTCGACGACTGAACCATGCGTCGGGTTCGGGTCGATACGCCATCATCGAGGCGACCAAACCGATCAGACCGCAGATCAACATGATGGGGTTGATCGCGAGCACCGAGAGCAACATGCCCAGCACGGTGGCGATCAGGGTGAGCATGGCCAGCGCCGAACGCCACCGCGGATCCTCGCGCTGAGCCACCCGACGCGCCAGCACCCCGATGCCTACTCCGATGAGCACCGACAGCGTCCCCACCCCGATACCGAACGCGGCACCGGCGAACGCCGCGGCCACCGCGATGATCGCCCCGGTGACGGCGAACAGGGCACCCGAGGCAAACCACAACCGCAGCGACCACGTAGCCAGACTCGGCGCGATCACCGGATCAGGGTTCGACTCGTCAGGGTTGGAGACCGGCTCGCTCATCCGGTCGTCTCCTCGTCGACCTCGCCGACCGCCACGTCGCGCACCGCGCGTTCGCGCACGTTCTCCCCGCGGGCGCGGCCGTCGGAGGTGCCTGGATCGACGGTGCCCGACTCGGCCTTGGCCAGGCTGGGTCGGGCTTCGGTCGGCCCCGGCTCGGCCGAATCGCTGGACCCCGTCGCCTCCACCGACCCCGTCGGGCCCGCGTCGGACTCCGGGTCACCCGTCTGGTTGGTGCCACCGTTCCAGGGCGCGGGCGGCGACTCGGGCATCGGCGAATCCGGTTCCATCAGCGACGACGACGGCAGGTCGGCGGCCGGTGCCGCTTGCTCGGCGCTCGGGGCCAGCGGATAGGACTGGGGTGGGTAGGACTGGGGTGGGTAGGACTGGGGTGGGTACGGCGGAGCCGGGTAGGACTGGCGCGGGTACGGCGGGGCCGGATACTGCTGGGGCGGGTACGGCGATCCCGGGTAGGGCGCGGGTGGGTACGGGCCACCTGGACCCGACCCCGACCCCGCGAACGGTCGACGAGCCTGGCGATAGGCGGCCATCTCGGTGCAGTAGGTCTCACACTCCTTCTGCGCCAACAGATATGCCGCCCCCAGTGCCGCCACCCCACTGAGCACCGACGGAACGGTGACCCACCGGGGACCGACCGAGTCGAACAGGGCGAAGACGGTCTGGATGACCAGAAACGCGCTGATGAAGGTGAGGGTGAGGCGCGCCCACTGGTACCCGTTGCGGGCCAACCACACCAGGAACAGCGAGATCACAGTCAACACCAGGGCGCCGGCGATGTAGATGGCGATGATGAACGCGGTGTTGCTGCCCAGGTCACGTTCGGCCTGGGTGGTGGCCTCGCGCGCCGAGCGACGTACCGAGTCGGCCAGAGTGGAATACTGACCCAGGTAGGCCACAGCCTGCCCCAATATCACCACCAGCCACAGTTCGGTGGCGATGGCCATCGCGGTCGCCAGCGTCGGCTTGGTCCGCTCCGGTTCGGGCGGGCCCGACGGGGTCGACCACGGTTGAGGGGTGGACATGGCTACAGGGTAATGCGGGGCGGTCGGTGGCCCCGTACGCCCTCGCGGTCCGCCCTCACCGGTGACACCTCACAGCAACCGGTCGGCCAGCTCGGTCGCCCAGTAGGTCAGCACGATCGATGCCCCCGCCCGCCGGATGGCGGTGACCGACTCGACGATCGCCGCGTCACGGTCGATCCATCCGCGGTCGGCGGCCGCGGTGATCATCGAGTACTCCCCCGAGATCTGGTACGCCGCCACCGGCACGTCGGCGACCTGCGCCACGTCGCGAACGATGTCGAGGTAGCTCATGGCGGGTTTGACCATCACGATGTCGGCCCCCTCGGCGAGGTCGTGGGCCAACTCGCGCATGGCCTCGTCCCGATTGGCCGGATCCTGCTGATATGTGCGGCGATCACCGGACAGCGTCGAGCCGACAGCTTCGCGGAAGGGACCGTAGAAGGCCGATGCGTACTTGGCGGTGTAGGCGAGGATGCCCACTTCGCTGTAGCCGTTGGCGTCCAACGCTTCTCGGATGGCACCGACCTGTCCGTCCATCATGCCGCTGGGCCCCAACAGATGCGCTCCGGCCCGCGCCTGCGCCAACGCCATCGAGACGTATCGGGCCAGCGTGGCGTCGTTGTCCACGCGGCCACCCGCATCGAGGACGCCGCAGTGACCGTGGTCGGTGAACTCGTCGAGGCAGGTGTCGGCCATCAGGACCGTGTCCTCGCCCAGGTCGGCGCGCAGCGCGCGCAGCGCCCGGTTGAGGATGCCTTCGGAATCGTCTGCTGCAGAACCGATGTCGTCTTTCGATTCCGGCGTGGGCACCCCGAACAGCATCAGACCGCCCACGCCTGCGGCCACCGCCTCGGCGGCCGCGGCCCGCAGCGAATCCATCGAGTGCTGCACCACACCGGGCATCGAGGCGATCGGGTGAGGTTCGTCTCGGCCGTCGGCGACGAACATCGGCAACACCAGATGCCGAGGCTCCAGCGACGTCTGCGCCACCAACCGACGCATCGACGCACTACTGCGTAGTCGGCGCGGGCGGATCGGCAACGGGGTCATGCGTTCTCGCCGGTCATGACCGCGAACGTCGCGCCTTCTTGCGCGGCGGCGGCAACGCACCCTCGGCACGCAGCCGGGCGGCGTGCTCGGCCAACGCATCCACCAGATCGGGCACCGAGGCGGTCTCGGGCTGCACGTCCACCCGCAGCCCGAACTCGATCGCGGTCTCGGCGGTCTTCGGTCCGATACAGGCCACGATGGTGCGCGCGTGCGGCTTTCCGGCGATGCCCACCAGATTGCGCACCGTGGAGCTGGAGGTGAAGCAGACCGCATCGAACCCACCGGTCTTGATCATCTCGCGGGTGGACGCCGGCGGCGGAGCGGCACGAACCGTGCGGTACGCGGTCACGTCGTCGATCTCCCAGCCCCGATCACGCAGACCCTCCGACAACGTCTCGGTGGCGATGTCGGCGCGCGGCAACAGGATCCGGTTCACCGGGTCGAACACGTCGTCATAGGGCGGGAAGTCCTCGAGCAGTCCCAGCGACGACTGCTCGCCACTCGGGATGAGTTCGGGGTTGATGCCGAAGGTGCGCACCTTGGCGGCGGTGGCCTCGCCCACACAGGCGATTTTGACACCACTGAAAGCGCGTGCGTCCAAACCGAATTCGGCGAACTTCTCCCACACCGCGCGCACTGCGTTGGTGGAGGTGAACACCACCCACTGGTAGCGGCCGTCCACGAGGCCCTTGACCGCACGTTCCATCTGCGCCGGACTACGCGGCGGTTCCACGGCGATGGTGGGCACCTCCATCGGGATGGCACCGTGGATCTCCAGCCGCGAACTCATGTCTCCGGCCTGGTCTTTGGTACGCGGCACCAACACGGTCCACCCGTACAGCGCCCGCGATTCCCACCACGACAGCTTGCCGCGCTGGGTGACCGCCTTGCCGATGGTGAGGATCAGCGGCCCGGGCAGCCCGGCCGCGAGGTCGTTGAGGGTGGCCAGCGTGGCCTCGACGGTGCGCTGCTGGCAGGTGGTGCCGTGGACGGTGACCGCGACCGGGGTCTGGGCGGCCACCCCGTACTCGGTCAGCGAGCTGGCCACCTCGGTCAGGTGGCTGGCGGTGGCGTGCAGCACCAGCGGCGCCGGTGAGGCGGCCAGTGCCGCCCAGTCCACCTCGCCGCGCACGTCGGCCTCGGTGTGCGATGACCCCAGTGCCATCCCGGCGTAACTGGGCACCGCGGTGGTGGCAGGCAGACCGGGGATGATCTCGAATCCGACCGACGTGCGGGCCACGGCGTTGACCTCAGCGAGCACCGAGTCGGTGGTCAGCGGGTCACCGGAGACCAGCCGCACCACATCATCACCGGCCTTGGCCATGGCGATCAGCGCCTTGGCCACCTCGGTCGGATCGCCCAGCGCCGGACGCACACGTCCACTGGGAGTCGACCCCTCGGGTGAAGAATTCAACTGCGCGACAACAGGATCGGCAGCGGACCCGGGAGCCGTCGACGCGGCGGTCTCGTCGGACGCGGCGGGGTCGGTGGTGGTCGCCGGCTCGGGGTGCGTGGGTGCCGGGGCGGTGACGGGCTCGGCCGCCGGGAGTTCGGGCAGGTTGGCGCCCACCAACTCGATCACGCCGGCGGCGACATCGGAGTCGACGAACACCATCCCGGCGTTCTGTAGCGCGTCACGGGCGCGTACCGTCAGCAGCGCCGGGTCACCCGGACCCGACCCGACGAACAGAACTCGGCCGGGGTTTGTCCTCTTCGTGCGACTCATGCGCCTGCGCTCTCCTGACCCGTGGCAAAGGTCCTTGCGGGTGGCTACTACGAGCGCATGACCTCCGCGGCCCCGCGATCGAGTAGTTCTGCGGCGAGCTCCGCACCGAGTTCGACGGCTCGCTCGACCGGCCCGACCACCGAGGAACGGATCACGTCGGATCCGTCCACCGCCGCCACCGCTGCGCGGAGCGACAACTCGGTGAAGATGCGCCCGTCGTCGTCGATCGACTCCACCACCTCGGCGATCGCGCCGATCGGAGCGGTGCATCCGGCCTCCAGGGCCGTCAACACCGCGCGTTCGGCGTCGACCGACGCCCGGGTGGGGGCGTCGTCCAACTCGGCGAGAATGCTCACCAGTTCGGCATCGTCGGCGCGACACTCCACAGCCAGGGCACCTTGTGCGGGTGCCGGAAGCAACACGACCGGATCGAAGGCCTCGGTCACCTCGTCTGCGCGACCGATCCGAACCAACCCGGCACGGGCTACGACCACTGCATCCAGCTCGTTGCCGACTTTGCCCAACCGAGAATTAAGATTGCCTCGTAGGGGGCGGATTTCCAAACCCAGACCCAGTGCGTTAAGCTGCGCGATCCTGCGCGGGGCCGAGGTACCGACCGTCGCACCGGGCGGCAACTCCCCCAACACCCGTCCGCCGGAGGCCACCAGCGCGTCGCGGGGGTCGACCCGCGGCGGCACCGCAGCGATCACCAGGTCGGCCTCCGGTGCGGTGGGCAGATCCTTGTAGGAGTGCACGGCCACGTCGACCTCGCCGGCCAGCAAAGCAGCGCGGATGGCGGTGGTGAACACACCCACCCCGATCTGGGCGACGGGGTCGGCGGAGCGGTCACCGTCGGTGCTGATGACGACCAGCTCCGCGCGATGCCCGGCCGCATTGAGGGCCTCGGCGATGCCACCGGCCTGGGTGGTGGCCAGCAACGAGCCGCGCGTCCCGATCCGGATCGCTCGCGCCGCGCCGCCGGTGGACTCGGCGCCGGCGGTCACCGTCGCGTCCGTCCGGAGGCCGATCCGCGACCGGTCTCTGGAGCCGTGACCGATTCGGCCGCACCGGGTTTCAGTTCGAACAGTTCACGCAACGCCTCGGCGTAGTGGTCGCCCTGCGGGGTGGAGGCGAGCTGTTTGACCCGCACGGTGGGGGCGTGCAGCAGCTTGTCGACCACCCGACGCACCGCCTTGGCCACCTCGTCGCGTTGGGGATCGTCGAGATCGGGCAGCCGCGACTCCAGCCGCAGGACCTCGGCCTCGACCATCTCTGCAGCCCGCTGCCGCAGGGCGGTGACCGTCGGGGTCACCTCGGCCTGACGCTGCGCGGTCAGATAGTCGTCGAGTTCGGCGGCCACGATCTCACGGGCGGCAGCGGCATCGGCGACCGCGGCCTGGGTGGCGCCGTCGGCGCGCAGGCTCTCGATGTCGACCAGGTGCACGCCGGGCAACCGGGCCGCAGCCGGATCGACGTTGCGGGGCAGGCCGAGGTCGCAGATGACCAGCGGAGTGGTCATGGTGCGCTGGGCCAGCGCCGAATGCACCTCACCGACGGTGACCACCGCGCCTACGCTGCCGGTACAGCTGACCACCACATCTGCGGTCGACACCGCCTGCGCCAGGTCGTCGATACCCACCGCGTGCACGCTCAACCCGTGATGGGTGGCCGCGCTGTCAGCCAGTTGTCGGGCCCGTTCGAAGGTGCGGTTGGCCACCGTCAGATCGGCCACCCCCTCGCGCACCAGGTGAGCCACGGCCAGTCCGCCCATCGCACCCGCCCCGACCACCACGGCCGAGGAGATGGTCCCGGGCACGTCGTCGCGTCCGAGCAGGCGCCGAGCCCGATCAAGCGCCACCGACACCACCGAGGCACCGGCGCGGTCGATACCGGTCTCGCTGTGCACCCGTTTGCCCACCCGCAGCGCCTGCTGCGCCAGCTCGTGGAGTACCCGACCAGCCGAGGAGTGTTCGTCGGCGCTGGCGTAGGCCGATCGGATCTGTCCCAGGATCTGCTGCTCGCCGATGACCATCGAGTCCAGCCCGGCGGCCACGGTGAACAGATGCTCGACGGCAGCCTCGGAGTAGCGGACGTAGGCGTGGCGGGTCATGTCCTCCACGGTCACCCCGGAGTACTCCCCGATCACCGCTCCGACGGCCTCCAACGCCGGGTGGAAGGCGTCGACCACGGCGTAGATCTCGATGCGGTTGCACGTCGAGACCAGCATGACCTCCGAGATCTGCGGGGTCTCCAGCAGTTTGTCGACCAGCTTGGGCCGGTCCTCATCGCTGACCGCGAGCTTCTCCAGCACCGACACCGGGGCACTGCGGTGCGACATCCCGAGCAGGAAGATGCTCATGCCGTCACCACCGCACCGCTGCGCTGTGCCTGCGATCCGGTCTCCTCGCAGGAGGCGTTGAAGGCCAAGATCTGCAGCTCGAGGCCCAGGTCGACCGGGCGGATGTGTACGTGCGGCGGCGCGTCGAGGGTGACCGTGGTGAGGTCGAGGATCTGACGCACACCCGCGGTCACGAACGCATCGCAGGTCTGCTGGGCGATGTCGTCGGCGGTCGCCATCACCGCGATGCCGACATCGGCGGCGCGGCAGCGGTCTACGAGTTCGGTCATGGGAGCCACGGTGAGTGCAACGTCAGGCATGGCGAAGGTCGTCCCGATGAGGTGTGGATCGGTGTCGAACATCGCAACCACCCGGAATCCGCGGCCCAGACCGGCGTGCATCAGCAGGGTGCGCCCGAGGTTGCCTGCGCCGGCCAACGCCACGTTGTGCAGGTCCTCCGAGTGCAGGGCCATCGCGATCCGAGCGGTCAGGCGAGCCACGTCGTAGCCCACGCCACGCACCCCGTTGGCGCCGACATGAGAGAGGTCTTTGCGCAGGATGGCGGGGTTGACCCCGGCCGCACCCGCCAACTGCCCACTGGAGGTGGAGAAGATGCCCGCCGCGCTCAACGACCGCAGGATGTGCAGGTAGCAGGCCAGGCGAGCGACCGAGGCTTCCGGGATGGACGCACCCGAATCGGCGGTGGATCTCGGCATCGGCACGCTTTCGACGGTGGGCAGCCCCGCATCGTTGCGAGGACCTCAACCGAGGCTATACCCGCTTGTGAACACCTTCACAAAAGGGTTGCCGTTCTCACACCCGAGCTCAGGCCCCCTGCCGCCGGGTGAGATCGGCGCGCAGCCGGGGCACGTCCACCTCGCCGTAGCCGTGTTCGGCACCGTCGATCAACACCACCGGGATCAGGTCGCCGTACTCGGCGCGCAGCTCGGGATCGGTGGCGGCGGCGGCGTCGATGTCGATCACCGACAGCTCGACCTCGAACTCGGTGCAGATCGGCTGCAGCTGCGCCAGGGCAACGGCACACGCTGAGCAGCCCGCACGCGACAGCAGGGTGATGGTCACCTCACGATTGTGCCGCGACCGTCCACCACGGGTGGTGCGACTAGGCTGAGCTGGTGAGTGAGGGAGGAGGCGATCAGGTGTCCGACACGCCCGAGGGCCCCAACCAGATCGACGCCGACCAGAACGGCCCCGGAACCGGGGCGTCCGAGCCCGCCACCACGCCCCCGGCGTCGTCGCCGGAGGTGGCGACACCCGACGGCGAACGCGACGCCGGCGGAACCGTCAGCAATTGGATCACCAGTCGCGCATCACGGTCGGTGCACAGCGCGCGTGCCGGCCGATTCCGGCAGACCGCGGCCGAGCTGCGCCACTCGTTGGCCGGCGAGGCCAGCGCGCAGGCGGCCTACGCCGCGCTGCGGGAGCGCGTGCGCGCCGACGACACCGACGACGAGCCCGGTTCGCCGACCGAGGTGCCGCCGGATCTGACCGCAGCGGCCTTCTTCGACGTCGACAACACCCTGGTGCAGGGTGCCTCGATCGTGCACTTCGCCAAGGGCTTGGCCGCCCGCAACTATTTCTCCTACGGCGACATGCTCGAATTCCTTTGGGCGCAGGCAAAGTTCCGCATCACCGGCCGCGAAAGCGCCACCGACGTGGCCTCGGGTCGAGAGAAGGCGCTGTCGTTCATCGCGGGTCGTTCCACCGAGGAACTGGTGCGTCTGGGCGAGGAGATCTTCGACGAGACCATCGCCGATCGCATCTGGCCGGGCACCCAGGCGTTGGCGCAGATGCACCTCGACGCCGGCCAACAGGTGTGGCTGGTGACGGCCACCCCGGTGCAGCTGGCGCAGACCATCGCCAGCCGGCTGGGTTTCACCGGGGCGTTGGGCACCGTGGCCGAGAGTGTCGACGGTGTGTTCACCGGCCGCCTGGTCGGCGACATCCTGCACGGGTTGGGCAAGGCGCATGCGGTACGCACCCTGGCCGTTCGCGAGGGCCTCAACCTCAAGCGCTGTACCGCCTACTCCGACTCGCACAACGACGTGCCGATGCTGTCGCTGGTGGGCACGGCGGTGGTGATCAACCCCGACACCGACCTACGCGAGGTGGCGCGGGTGCGCGGCTGGGAGATCCGTGACTTTCGGACCGCCCGCAAGGCGGCCAAGATCGGCGTGCCCACCGCGTTGGCGCTCGGCGCCATCGGGGGCGCGGGCGCCGTGATCGCCCGCGGCTGGAAGAAGTAGCCAAGCGCACCGAATTAGGCTGTGGGCGCAGCGAATTCGCACCTGAGGTCTGCTCTGGGTACGGGTCAGCCGAAGTAGACCGAACCGCGCCGCGACAGCATCCGGAACAGGGTCTGCTGTATCTCTTCACGCACCTGATCGGTGAGGTCGAAGACCACCATCGGGTCTTCGGCGGCCTGGTCGTCGAACTGGTTGGTCTCGATCGGCTTGCCGAAGTGGATGTGCCACTTCGAGGGCAGCGGCACCAGCCCCAACGGACCCAGCGCCGGGAACGTCGGTGTCACCGGCAGATACGGCAACCCCAGCACCCGGGCCAGCGGCTTGAGGTCGCTGATCATCGGGTAGATCTCCTCCGAACCCACGATCGACACCGGGATGATGGGCACCCCGGTGCGTAGCGCGGTGGTGACGAACCCGCCGCGGCCGAAGCGCTGCAACTTGTAGCGGTCCTTGTACAGCTTGCCGATGCCCTTGAAACCCTCGGGCCACACGCCGGCGAGTTCACCACCGCGCAGCAACCGTTCGGCGTCGGCGGTGCAGGCCAGTGTGGAGCCGGTGCGCCGTGCGAGTTGGCCGACGAACGGCGACTCGAAGGCCAGATCGGCAGCCAGCGGACGCAGGAACCGCTTACGGGGATGGTGATCGTGGATGGCCACCGACATCATCAACGCATCGACCGGGATCACCCCGGCATGGTTGGCCACCAGCAGTGCGCCGCCGTCGCCGGGGATGTTCTCCACCCCGGTCACCTCCACGCGGAACCACTTGTCGAACAGGACCCGCATCGCGGGCAGGAACACGTTCTCGGTGAAGTGCTGGTCGAAACCGAAATCGTCGACCTCGTAGTCGCCGGTGAGCCGCTCACGCAGATATCCGGTGCTCGCGATGATGCCGTCGGCGATGGCCGATCGGATGCCGCCGAGGCTGAACAGCGGGCTACCGGTGCGGTGGACGGGCAACCCGGCCGAGTCGAGTCGACTCGCCACATCCGGGGAGATGGGGGTGATGTCGGCGTCGGGCAGATCGTCGGGGACCGACGCCGGCGCGAACGCCGCGATCACCTCACGCTGCGACCCGACACCCGAAGGTGGTGTCCCGACTGACTTCTGCTGCGACGGATGGCGTCGGCGCACCTGATCTCGACTCGCCGTGTCGCGCACCGGGGGGGCAGGTGGCGGTGACGAGTAGAGCTGGATGACCTTGGCCGTACGTGCATCAGACGCGCCATTGTTCTTGACCACGCCAAGCACTTCCCTTGATCGATTCCCGCTGGTCCTTCACCGCTTGGGGGGGTCGCGGTGTCGGTGTGGACAAGTGTAGAAGGTCGCAGCGATGTCCGCTTTACGGCAGTGCGAACCGATGCCGTGAGATCGGACGCATTCTGCTCGAACGTAATTCGGCTTACGGCAGGCGGATCGTAATCGGCACCCGACCCCTGGCACGGGTCGGCTCACGCCGAGGCGACGAAGGACCGTGCTGCGTCGGTGATGCGACGTTCGAGCCGATGCCACGCCGCCGCCGACACCACCGGGTCCAGCGGTCGGCGCGCGATGAAGTCGTCCATCGTCTCCACGCTGGTGTAGCGGGGGGCGAACCCGAGCTCGGTGCGCATCCGGGTGGTGTCGAGCACCCGACCGTAGGTGAGATAGCTGGCCTGATCGCCGTGCATGGTGGCCACCCGGATGTTGCGGAACACCCCGGCCACCGGACCCAACAGGTTGGCCGGCACCGGCAACTCCACTCGACCGGCCCGACGGATCGCCTGGGTCAACGAGATGACGCCGTCGGCGGCGAGGTTGTAGGTGCCCGCCCGACCGAGCAGCGTGGCGTGCTCGATGGCGGCCAACGCGTCCTCCTCATGCAGGAACTGCAGGCGTGGCTCGTGTCCGAGGACCACCGGGATCAGCGGGGACGAGAAGTAGATGCTCATCCGGGTGGAGATCTTGGGTCCCAGGATGGCGGCCGGGCGCAGGATGGTGACCGCGATGTCGGGCCGCCGCCGGGAGAGTCCGCGGGCGTAGCCCTCCACGTCGAGCAGGTCGCGCCCGTATCCGGTGGTCGGTTCGACCAACGCCGGGGTCTCCTCGGCGAAGTGGGCCGGGTCTGATGCGGTGGACCCGTAGACCATGCCGGTCGAGCGCACCACCACCCGGCGCACCGACGGCGCCCGCTGGCAGGCCGCGATGACCTGCATGGCACCGATGACGTTGAGTTCCTTGATCGCGGGCGTGTGCCCCACGGTGTCCATCACCGAGGTGGCCGCGTGCACCACGGTGTCGACCTGTGCCGAGTCGATGATGCGCGCGATGCTGGGCCGACGGATGTCGGCGCGCACGAACTCTGCGCGCCCCATCCGCCGCAGCATGTCTTTGCTGGGTACCCGCGAGTCGACTGCAAGCACCCGCTCGATGTCGGGGTTCTGGGCCAATCGGGTGGTCAGGTATCCGCCGAGGAACGTCGACGCACCGGTCACCAGGATGACCCGGGGCGGCGCAGTGGCGGTGTCCATGCGCCCACCATAGTCAGAGCGCAGAAAACCCGCCGACCAGCGGCGGGTTCTCTACGTGGAACAGGCGGCTCAGTGAGCCGAACTCACTTACCGAGTTTCCTGCGCTGCACGCGAGTGCGACGGAGCAACTTGCGGTGCTTCTTCTTCGACATACGCTTGCGGCGCTTCTTGATTACCGAACCCATCTGGGCATCCTCACGATCTGACCGAGCGGTCGGGGGCGGTGGTGCGGGGTGCGCACCTCTCGCATGGAGCGGGCCGAGATGACACGACACGCGCGCCGGTGAGCACAACGGTTATCGACATTACCGTCTGACACGGCGGGAAACGAAATCCCTCGCTTGCCCACCGCACCGGCAGCGATGTCGGTTCGACCTGTGACGCTGCCCGTCACCTCATCCGACGTCGAAGTACGAGGTCTCCAGGTAGTCGTGAACCGCCTTGGCGTGCACACGGAACGACCGCCCCACGCGGACGGCGGGCAGTTCACCACTGTGTACCAGTCGATAGACCGTCATCTTGGAGACGCGCATCAGCGCGGCCACCTCGGCGACGGTCAGAAACTGCGTACCCGAACCGGCATTGGTGGCCGGCACGCCGCTGGGCGTGTTGCTCCGGTCGCCGGGAGTGCTTGCAGGCGCCATTAAATTCACATACCTCCGGCACGCGTCGCGGCCGCGGGCTTCCCCTCCCACGGACTCCAGACACGCACGTGCTGTGGGGAGCCTACCGTGGCGGGTGGTGTCAATGCGACATGAGTGGACAACGTTTCGTGACTTTCACACCTCACCTGTCCCAGCTCACGGCGTGTCGGGACGATTGTGCGGCGTGGCGTGTCGCACAGCGAGCCTCGAATCGGGCAGATCGGGCCGCGGTCAGTCCTCGTCGTCGGTGCCGACCGAGCCCGATCGGCTCGATCCGCCCTGCGCGCGGGCCAACCCGACACTCGCCTTGACGTTCGCGCGCAGCGCCTCGTAGAAGCCATGGCGGAAGCCGTTGGCCTCGAGTTTGCGGATCGCCTCGGCGGTGGTGCCCGCCGGCGAGGTGACCGCCGCGCGCAAATCGACCGGGGACAGTCCCGAATCGGTCAACAGCACACCGGCACCCCGGATGGTCTGCGCGGCCAGCTCGGTGGCCATCGCTCGGGTGAGACCGAGACCGACGCCCGCGTCGATCAGCGCCTCGGCCATCAAGAACACATAGGCCGGCCCCGACCCCGACAGCGCGGTGACCGCATCCATCTGTTTCTCGCCGATCTCCACGACGCGCCCGACGGGTTCGAGCAGAGCGACCACGGTGGCCACGTGGGCGGCGTCGGCGTAACGACCCGGGCACACCGCCGACATCGCCTCGTTGACGAGCATCGGGGTGTTGGGCATCACCCGCACCACCGGAGCCCCGGCGGGCAGGGCGTCCTCGTAGTGCCGGGTGGGCAGCCCGGCCACCAGGCTGACCAGCAGGCGTTCGGTCTCCCCGGTGTCCTCGACGTCGGCGATCTGATCGAGTACGGCATCGACGTCGGCGGGCTTGACCGCGAGCACCACCACCGCTGCCCCGTCCACCGCGTCGGCGATGTCGGTGACGCGCACCGCGTACTCGGCGTTCAGCTCGGCCGCCCGATCGGCGAACCGCTCGGCCACCACCAGCTCGGTGACCGGACGCCCGGACCGGATCAATCCGGCCAACAGCGCCTCGCCGATCTTGCCGCCGCCGATGATGGCCACCCGCTGTGTCATGTCAACCGTGTCCCTTGTCTGGTCACCGTGTCGGAAAACCGTGGTGATGTCTGGTTCGCCCCCCGCGCGGCGGGCACGTCGCCACGATAGACGCGGGCGGTTCGGAGATGTCCACCGTCGGTGCCGGGTCGCTCCACGCCGACGAACACGGTCTGGGAATCGACCTCATCGCCGACGAGAAGCTGCGCGCCGACGCCCCCGCGCGCGCTCAGACCGCCGTGGGGATCATCGCGAGCTGCCGGGACTGGGCCACCACCGCACCGGTCGAGTCGAGGATGCAGTGATCCTCGTCGAACAATCCCTGGCCCACCTCGGTGGTGGTGGCCTGCACCCGCAGCCAACCCGGCGCAGGCACCCGGCGCAGATAGGTGGTCATCTGCAGGGTGGGTGCCCACCCGTAGAGCTGCAGGTTCATCACCACCGGCACCGACAGGTCGGCGGCGATCATCGCGAACCATTCGTCGGGTTCGGCGCCGATCGGGCGGGTCCAGAACCGGGTGGTCGGCTCGCCGCGGGAACCGTCGAGGAACGCCACGGTCGAGGCGTCGTAGTGGACGTCGAGCACCCCGGCGAGGTTGAACAACGACGCCGTCGGCCCTTCCCGCACCGAGACGGCGTCGGCGGGCGGGGTCGGGGCCATGTCGGCCACCGCACCCGGCCGACGGTGATGCACCTCGCCCCGGTCGGGGCGGGCGAGGGTGACCGCTGAGCGCACCATCGTCCGATCCCCCTGGCGCACTTCGACATCCACCTGCGACACCCGGCGTCCACGCTTGCCCACCCGGGCCAGCACCGTCACCTCGGCCGGGTCGGGCGCGCCGAGGTACTCGGTGGACACCACCACCGGCAGCAGTTCGGCCGCCTCGGCGCGCGCTGCCGGATCACCGATGGAGTCACCGAATGCGCGCACCGCGGCATGGCCACAGATGGTCTGCAGGGCGCCGCCGTGGACCTTGGGTCCGATGGTGAAGACCGGGTCGACGGTGGCCGTGTACGCCACCGCGACCTCAGGTGACGTGCGCTCGGGAGACACCGGATGTTCCCGGTGTAGGACGATCAGATCGTCGAACGAGACAGCCACGGACACAACGCCTTTCGTCACATGCTCACCGAGCACGGGGGTAGTGGCTCAGCGAGCCAGGTGTTCACGGGCAAAGGCCAGCGAGCGGGCCAGGATCGCGGCCCGCTCGGGTTTGGTCTTGGCCGAACTGGTGGTCACCTCGAGCACCACCCCACCGGCGAAGTCGCTCTCGGCCAGCCGCCGGCAGATCTCCACACACGGTTGGTTGCCGTCGCCGGGCACCAGGTGTTCGTCCACCGCGGCCCCGTTGCCGTCGGTGAGATGCAGGTGGGTCAACCCTGAACCCATTCGCTGGAACATCTCCAGCGCGTCCACGCCTGCGGTGGCGGTGTGCGAGAGATCCAGTGTGTAGTGGGCGAACCCGTCGTCGGTGGGGTCGATGGAGGTGCCGAAGGCCGACACCCCCGGCCCCGGACCGCCGCGGCGTGACATCCGCTGCGCCGCCTGGTCGTACTTGCCGAAGACGCGGTCGAGTCGCATCGGGAACATGTTCTCCACCGCGACGGCCACCCCCACGGTGTCCTCGAGTTCCCCGACCACGTCGGCGAACTCGCGCACATAGCGGCGCTGCCACCGAAACGGCGGATGCACCACCACCGTCGCTGCGCCCAGGTCGGCGGCTGCCTGCGCCGACCGCGCCAGCTTGGCGATCGGGTCCTTACCCCAGACCCGTTGGGAAATCAGCAGACACGGGGCATGCACCGACAGCACGGGCATCGCGTACCGGTCAGACAGGTAACCGACATGGTCGATGTCCTGGGACACCGGTTCGCCCCACACCATCAACTCCACCCCGTCGAAACCCAACTCGGTGGCGTATTGGAATGCGGCTTCGGTGTTCTGCGGGTACACCGATGCGGTGGACAGCCCGATGGGGATGTCGAGCTTCACGAGTGGGTCAGCCCCCTGCCGCGAGCAACACCAACGGCCCGATGGTCACGATCAACCCGACCCCCAACGCCAACAGCGTGCTGATCAGGTCCTGGCTGCGCCGCACCACGTGCACGGTGGTGACCAACCCGAAGATGACGACCGCACTGAGCACCAACGCGAAGTAGACGTTCCACCGCCACAACTCTGCGAACCCCAGGAACAGTCCGACCCCCAGCAGCAGACCGACGCCCACCTGGGCGCCGAGGACGGCCCACTGACGACCCGGGGAAGCCTCGTCGCCGCCGGCCCGGGCACCGACGCGCTCGCGTCGCACCGACACCCCCGGCCCGGCGGCGCGAACCGGCTGGGTGACCGCGGTGTCGGGGCCACCGCTGTCGTGGCCGGTGTCGCCGTAGGGACCGAGATGGGCTCGATCCAGGTCGACCACCTCGGTGTCGGGGTCACCTCCCGAATCCGACCAGCCGACGGTGCTCGGGGTGTCAGACCAGCCGACGGTGCTCGAGGTGTCGGGCCGGCCGACGGTTCTGGTCGCGTTCTCCTTCGACCACGGCGACGCATCTGCCGCCGCCGGCTTGTCGGTCGCCCGGTCTGGGGTCGGTCGGTCTGGGTTCGCCCGATCTGGGGTAGCGGGTCGGGCGAAGTCGAAATCGCTGGAGTCGCGCAGTTGATCGTGCAGGCCCACACCTGCTCCCCCGGCCGCAAACCGGCCCTGTGGGTCGGTCGGGAAGGTCTCGTCGGGCCCGAGATCGGGTTGCGGAGCGCGGTTCCAGGCGGGGGTGCCGGCCGGGTCGGGGGCCGAGCCTGGCTCGGTGCCCTCGTCGGGGCTGCTGTCGTCGGACCGCAACAGCGACCGCAAACGACCGAACAGTCGACCCGACGCGGGGGCGGGATCGGGCTCGGCGGGGATGTCCTCGAAGTTGCGGTACCGCTCGAACTCCCGCTCCCGCTCCTCCGGTGAGAGCCGATCCAGATCGGGCACGTCCACCAGCGGACGCGCGTCGTCGGCAACCGTCCGGTCCGCGGGGGTGTCGTAGCGCGGGATGATGCCGGTCCGTTCCTCGGCGTCGGTCTGGCGGAACCTTTCGGCGATAGCCCCCCGGTTGATGTCGCGCGTGGCGGGCTGTTCGGTCCAGCCGGGCTGCAGGTCACCGCGGACCGGGACATCACGGTGGGTCGAGGTATCGCGGCGGACCGGGGGCTCGGACGGCAGCAGCGCGTCCGGCTCGTCGGTGGGCAGCGGCGGATCGGCCCGCGGGAACGGCACCGCGGCTCCAACCGGTCCGAAATCGGTGGAGTACCCCCCAGTCGCAGGATTCGACACCGGCGGGGTGGATGCAGGCGGGGTGGATGCAGGGGCAGTGGACGCGCCGGCCGAGCCGACCTCGGGAGCCGGGTGAAACGATCGCGGCGGCTGCACCGACGGCGCCGGCGTCGGGTCGAACGCCGGTGGCAGGGGTGATGCGGGTTGGGCAGGGAATCGGCCCGAGTGGGTGCCGGGCCGATCGGAGGAGCGGGGCACCTGCCCGGTCAGGTCGGACACGCTCAGCGACCCCGATCCGCCGCGTCGCCGACGACCGCCGGCGTCGTCGTCGGAGTCGGTGGGGTCAGACGGTGCCGGCGCGCCGCCACGTGCGGCCGCCTCGGCGTCGGCCCGACCGCGCGCCAGGATCTCGGCGACGGAGATCGGCCGCGACTCGGGGTCGGATTCTCTGGCCATCACGTACGACCGCCTTTCGGTGCGGAGTGGACGGCTCTCACGGGGTCGAGCCGATCTCCAAGTCGAGCCTGCGCAGGATCACGCCCTCACGCAGAGCCCAGGGACAGATCTCGAGGATATCGACCGAGAGCGCCCGCATGGCCGCCTCGGCGACCAGCGCGCCCGCCACCAACTGCCCGGCGCGATCCTCGCTGACACCTTCGAGCTCGGCACGATCGCGCACCGACATCCGTGAGATGAACGAGATGAGTTGGCGCAGACCGTTACTGGTCAACGTGCGGGTCACCCGGGGCCCGGCGCTCGACGGTGCGGCGCCGGTCAGCCGGGCCAGACTGCGAAAGGTCTTGGACGTGCCCACCACCAGATCGGGTTTTCCGGGTTCGCGTAGCTCCTTGGCCGGACCAGCCAGCTCGGCGTCCAACCAGTCGCGCAAGACCGACACCCGGCGCTTGCCGGGCGGGTCCTCGCTGAGCCACTCGCGGGTCAGCCGGCCCGCACCCAGCGGCAGCGACAACGCCACGTCGGGTTCCTCGTCGACGCCGTTGGACATCTCCAAGGAGCCGCCGCCGATGTCGAGGGCCAGGATGCGGCCCGCGCTCCAGCCGAACCAGCGGCGCACCGCCAGCGAGGTGAGACGAGCCTCGTCGGCCCCGGTCAACACCTCCACCCGCACACCGGTGGAGGCCTGCACCTTGGCCAACACCTCGTCACAGTTGACGGCGTCGCGCACGGCCGAGGTGGCGAACGCCATCACCTGCTCACACCCTGAGGACCGCGCGATGGTGGTGAACTCGCCCACCGACTCGATCAGCGACCGCGACCCTCCCGCGGTCAAGCGCCCCGAGGCGTCGATCTGCTCGGCCAGCCGCAGCGTCGACTTCGACGAGCTCATCGGGGTGGGGTGCCCACCGCGGTGCGCATCGACGACCAACAGGTGGACGGTATTGCTGCCCACATCCAGAACTCCTAAGCGCACGCACTACAACCTAGTGCGTCTACGGTTGGCAGTTGTGCAGGCAGGTAACAACTCATCGGGCCGATCCGCGACGCCGACGCCGGAGGTGCCGCTCGATTTCCCCCGCGAGTGGTTCGAGTTCATCGATCCCGACAACTCCGAACACCTCATCAGCGCCGACCTCACCTGGTTGCTGTCGAACTGGACGTGCGTGTTCGGCACACCCGCCTGCCAGGGGATCATCGAAGGCCGCGAGACCGACGGATGTTGCAGCCACGGCGCGTACCTGTCCGACGACGACGACCGCGCGAAGCTGGCGGCCGGGGTGGCCATGCTCACCCCCGCCGACTGGCAGTTCCACCACAAGGGCAGTGGCCGTGACCCGTTGGGCAAACGCGGCTACCTCGTCGAGGACGACCTCAACGACGAGCCCGCCATCAAGACCCGAAAGCACAAGGGCGCCTGCATCTTTCTCAACCGCCCAGGGTTCGACGGCGGCCCCGGATGCGCGCTGCACTCGATGGCGCTACGCAAGGGGCTCGAGCCGCTGACGGTCAAACCCGAGGTGTGTTGGCAGCTTCCGGTGCGCCGCGAACAGGATTGGGTCCAGCGCCCCGACGGCACCCAGATCCTCAAGACCACCATCACCGAGTTCGACCGACGTGGCTGGGGCGAGGGTGGGCACGACCTGCAGTGGTACTGCTCGGGTTCCCCTGATGCCCACGTCGGGGCCACCCAGGTGTGGCAGTCCTACGCCCCGGAGCTGACCGAGCTGATCGGCGCGGCCGCCTACGCCGAGCTGGCTGCGGCGTGTCGTCGCCGAAACGGTTTGGGGCTCATCGCCATCCACCCCGCCACCGCCGCGGCCACCACCCGCCGCGACACCGACATCAAATACGAGCTCCACCCCGAGTGACCACCCGCAGCTGCTGAAAACTGCGCCCTGACGACTGGCGGAGGGACAGTTCCCCTCCGTCGCTGCCTACTCCGGATTTTTCGGCAGGGGTGGAACCGGAACCCTGTGTCTAGGCGTCCAACCCGAGATGACCACCAACGTGTATTCCCGCTCGGAGCTGCTGTGCCGCGGCACCGACGACTCCGACATTCGCGCTGCGATACGCGACGGACATCTCGTCCGGCTGCGACGAGGCTGGTACGCCACCCCCGAGGCCGACCCGGACACCGTTGCCGCCGTCCGGGCCGGCGGGGTACTGGCGTGTGTATCCGCGCTCGCCGCGCACGGCCTGTGGATCCCGCCGGGCCACGACCGTCTGCACATCAGGTTCTCGCGCCACGGCGAGCGCGCCGGCCGGTGGGGTTGCCACGGATACGGCTCGACATTGCCGTGTGCCGCAGCGGTCGACACTGTGCCGGTGGCGTTGGACTGCGCGGGGCGCTGCCTGGGCCGAGAGGACTGGATCGTGGTCTGCGATTCGGCCCTGAACAGCACCGGGATGTCGCCGACCGAGCTGCGATCACAGCTGCCCGCATGCGCTGCGCACGTAGGGCGGTGGATCAACGACAGCGACCGACGCTCACAGTCGGGCACAGAGTCGATGGTGCGCCTGCGCCTGCGCGCCCTGGGATACGCCGTGGAGGTGCAACCGGAGATCCCCGGGGTCGGTCGAGTCGATCTGCGCGTGGGACGACTGCTCATCGAATGTGACAGCCGGGCTCACCACACCGGCCTGGACACCTACTGCACGGACCGGCGGCGGGACCGCGCCGCATTGGTCGGCCGATGGATGACCATGCGGCTGACCTATTCCGACGTCGTATCCGACTGGGACGCAGTCCTCGCTGACATCGCGGCCATTGTTCGCCGAGACCGACATCGCCTGCGCCCCGGCCGAAAACTGCCGCTGGGTGTGCACTGAAGGGGAATCGTCCCCCCAGACCCCGCCACGGCGCAGTTTTCAGCAGCGTCAGGGCTCCAGCTTGTAGCCCAGGCCGCGCACGGTGACCAGGTGTTTGGGGTTGCCGGGGTCGGCTTCGATCTTCGAGCGCAGCCGTTTGACGTGCACGTCGAGGGTCTTGGTGTCGCCCACATAATCCGCACCCCACACCCGGTCGATCAACTGTCCGCGCGTCAACACGCGTCCGGCGTTGCGCAACAGATACTCCAGCAGGTCGAACTCCTTGAGCGGCAACGTGACCGGCTCGCCGGAAACCTGCACGATGTGGCGGTCGACGTCCATGGTGACCGGTCCGGCCTCCAGCAGACCGCCATCGATGCCCAGGTCGTCGGTGTTGTCCACGCCGCGTCGCAACACCGCGCGGATACGCGCGATCAGCTCGCGCGCCGAATACGGCTTGGTCACGTAGTCGTCGGCGCCGAGCTCGAGGCCCACCACCTTGTCGATCTCGCTGTCGCGCGCAGTCACCATGATGACCGGCACACTCGACTTGGCGCGCAACGCTTTACACACCTCGGTGCCCGAGACCCCGGGCAGCATCAGGTCCAGCAGCACGATGTCGGGGCCTACCCGGTCGAACTCGCCCAGGGCCCGGGACCCGTCGTTGACCACCGTGGTCTCGAAGCCTTCTTTGCGCAGCAGAAACGCCAGCGGATCAGCCAGAGACTCTTCGTCTTCGACAATCAGGACATGGGTCACCTGTTGATTTCCTTCGTCTCGAGAACCCGACGATCCGGATTCGGTCGCATGGTCACCGGTCGGATCCGACCGGACGTCTCGGCCGCGGGGGTGGCGGCTCGCTGATCGACGGCGCGCCCGTCGGCCGACCCCGTCGCCGTACCCGACCCAAGCGAGCGCGGGATGGACAACGTGAACGTCGACCCGGTGCCAGGCTTGGACCACAGTCGGATGGACCCGTCGTGGTTGGCGGCGACGTGTTTGACGATGGCCAATCCCAGACCGGTGCCGCCGGTGGCGCGCGAGCGCGCCTTGTCCACCCGGAAGAACCGTTCGAAGACCCGCTCCTGATCGCGCGGGGCGATGCCGATGCCGCGGTCGGTGACCGCGATAGCCACCATCTGCCGGGTGGTGTCGCTGCCGGGGACCAGCTCGGCAACCACTCGTCGACTCACCGACACCGGCGAGTTGGCCGGTGAGTAGGCGATGGCGTTGGCGATGAGATTGTTCAACGCGGTCAGCAACAGGGTCCGGTCACCGCGGACCACCAGCCCGGTCGGCGGGTCGGTGGTCAGAGTGATCCCGGCAGCCTCGGCGCCCACCTGCGCGCGGTGGATCGCATCGTCGAGCAGATCGTCGACGTCGACGTCCTCGGTGTCGGGCAGCTTCTCGGCACCCTGCAGCCGCGACAGGGCGATCAACTCGTTGACCATGTTGCCCATTCGGTTGGCCTCGGTGATCACCCGTTCCCCGAAGTGCCGCACCGACTCCGGGTCGTCGTGCGACTCCAGCAGCGCTTCGGTCAGCAACCCGATGGCCCCGACCGGGGTCTTCAGTTCGTGGGACACGTTGGCCACGAAGTCGCGCCGAGTGGCCTCCAGCCGCACCGTGTCGGAGTCGTCGTCGCCGAAGGCCACGGCGTACCGCTCGGTACCGTCACCGACCAGTCGGATCCAGACCCGAACGGCCACGGCGTGATCCACGGCGCGACCGGTGGAGACGAAACCGCTCACCGAACGCTCGGGGGCGAGCTCGAGATCTGCGTCGGTGCCGGTCCGCAGCACCGTCTGCGCGGCCTCCCACACCTGGTCGTTGAGCAGTCGGGCGTGCACCAGTCCGAGTTCGTCGGCGCGCCGGTTGTAGAGCACCACGTCGCGGTGTTCGTCGACGACGGCGATGCCGGTGTCGTCGGACTGCATGATCAGCGCCAGCAGCGCCGCCTTGGACATCCGCCCGTGCACTGCCTCGGCACCGGGTTCGAGGAGTTCGTGGGGGCGCAGATCGGCACCGACCTCATCGCCGGCAGGCGCGGGGCTGGAGGTGGCGGCGTGCAGGCGGGTCAGCGCCGACGCTGTGGCCTCACCCGAGCGTCGACCCAGCCGCCAGCCCACCCAGGCTGCGACACCGATCAACGATGCGACGCCGATCAACAGCACGACGCCGGGCCCGATCGCCACGGTCATGCCGTCAGCTCATCGATCTTGCGGCTGGCTGAACGCGACACCACGCAAGAATGGGGCCTGGGGGCCGTCGGTAACAAGCCAGGTCTGTCTTGTTGGCACGAAGTTCACCGTGATTTCGCCAGGAGTCCCTCGCGGAACGCGGTCGACGTGGATCGAGGGGTCGCGAGGTGCGCGAGGAGCTCAGCGCGAGGACGAGACCTGCACGGCCGCGTACTGCGGGTTCTTGTCGATGAACTCGGCGACGTAGGAGCACAACACCAGCACCGAACGCTGCGAGGCGACCATGTCGTCGAGCACCTGGCGCACCAGCTCCGCGCCGTGACCGTGGTGGGCGTGCAGGTCGTGGATGACGGTGTGGGTGATGACGACGTGCTTGTCCCCGCCGGACTGGTCGTGTTCGTCGACGTAGTCGAGATAGCCGATCAGCTCGTCGCCCAGGAACGCCTCGTACCGCTCACGCGCGGCCGAATGCGAAACCCGCAGCGACTGCTCTCCGTTCGATGAGTGTGTGATCTGCGCCATATCCCATCGTAGCTACTTCTGTCCCTGCGCGGCTACCGCTGCCGCACCCTTTGCCGCGGCCTCGGGGTCCAGGTACTCCCCGGCCCCGGTGGGGTTCAGGGCGTCGTCGAGCCGATACACCCGCGGGTTGCCGGTGGGGATGTTGAGCTCGGCGATGTCGGCGTCGGAGATGTTCTCCAGGTGTTTCACCAACGCGCGCAGAGAGTTGCCGTGCGCGGCCACCAACACCGTCTTGCCCGCACGCAGATCGGCGGCGATCACGTCGGTGAAGTACGGGATCATCCGGGCCACGACGTCTTTGAGGCATTCGGTGAGCGGGACCGCGGCCAGTCCGGCGTAGCGCGGGTCGTCGGTCTGGCTGAACTCGGCCTCGGCGTCGATGGCCGGCGGCGGGGTGTCGTAGCTGCGGCGCCACTTCTGGAACTGCTCGTCGCCGTACTTCGCCTTGGTCTCGGCCTTGTTCAGACCCTGCAGCGCACCGTAGTGCCGCTCGTTGAGCCGCCAGTCACGGATCACCGGGATCCAGTGCCGGTCGGCGACATCGAGAGCGATCTGTGCGGTGGAGATCGCGCGTCGCAACAGCGAGGTGTACAGGACGTCGGGCAGCAGATCCTTCTCGACCAGCAACTCCCCTGCGCGCCGCGCCTCGGCCTCGCCTGCGGCGGTCAGCCGCACGTCCACCCACCCGGTGAACTGGTTGGAAGCGTTCCATTCGCTCTCGCCGTGCCGCATCAGGATCAGGGTTCCGGTAGCCATGGGAAGCAGTTTTGCACATGTGACGTAGAGCATAGTAGTTGCTTGTAACCCCCACCTACGTGCAACATACAACTAATGAAGATCTCGACTACGACTCATAAGCCTCAGGCCTCCCCGACCACGCTGATCATCGTGCTGTGTCTGGGCGGTCTCCTCGCCTCCTACATGCAGACCCTGGTCGTGCCGATCTCCGGACGACTACCCGGATACCTGCACACCTCCGCCGACAACGCGTCCTGGATCATCACCGCCACCCTGCTGGCCGCAGCGGTCACGATGCCCATCGCGGGTCGACTGGCCGACATGTTCGGCAAGCGCCGGGTGATCCTGGTCAGCCTGTCGCTGCTGGTGCTGGGGTCGGTGGTGTGCGCCACCTTCACCGGACTGCTGCCGATGATCGTCGGTCGCACCCTGCAGGGGCTGGCCATGGGGATCATCCCGGTGGGCATCAGCCTGCTGCGAGACGAGCTGCCGCCCAGCCGCGTCGCCGGTGCGGTGGCCACCATGAGCGCCACCCTCGGTGTCGGAGGCGCCATCGGCCAACCCATCGCGGCCTACATCGCCGAGCACTACAACTGGCACCTGCTGTTCTGGACCGCGGCCATCCCCGCCGCCATCACGTTCGTCCTGGTCTTCGCCCTGGTGCGCGAGTCGCCGGCCCGCTCGGGTGGGACCTTCGACGCCGTCGGCGCGATCGGGCTGTCCGCAGCACTGATCTGCCTGCTGCTCGCCGTCAGCAAGGGCCACACCTGGGGCTGGACCAGCACCACCACCATCGGCCTGGCCGTCGCCGGCGCCGTCGTACTCGCCGTCTGGGTGGTCCACCAGCTCAAGGTCACCTCGCCCATGGTCAACATCCGAGTGGCCTGCATGCCGCGGGTTGCCCTGACCAACCTCACCTCTGTACTGGTCGGCTTTGCGCTGATGGGCATCACGCTCGCCGCCCCGCAGCTGCTGCAGATCCCGCACATCCCCGGCGTGCTCGACTACGGCATGGGCCGCTCCATCCTGGAGGCGGGCCTGTGGATGGCCCCCGGCGGCATCATGATGATGCTGCTCTCGCCGGTCTCGGCTCACCTCAACATCTCCATCGGCCCCAAGCTCACCCTGATGATCGGTACCGCCGTCATCGGCGCGGGCTACCTCTTCGGCATCTTCGAGACCAACCATCCGTGGGAGATCGCCGTGGCGGTGATGATCGTCAGCTCGGGCGTCGGCATCGCCTACTCGGCCATGCCGTCGCTGATCATGTCGTCGGTCCCGCTGGCCGAAACCGCCTCGGCCAACGGACTCAACTCACTGATGCGCACCCTGGGCACCTCCATCTCCTCGGCTCTGCTGGCCACCATCCTGGCCAGCTCGACGGTGTCGGTGGCCGGTCGCTCGGTGCCGGATCACTCGGCGTTCCGGATGGTCTTCATCATCGGAGCCATCGCAGCGATCCTGGCCCTGGTCGTGATCGCCTTCATCCCCAAGGACCCCACTCCCGAGGCGGTCACCCATGCTGTCGTCGACCCGCCGGTCAAGGGCAGCTTCGACGACGAGTCGCTGGCCCAGGAGATCGACGAAGGCCTGGTGCGTCCCAACGGGGTCCCCACCCGCGGCTGAGCGAACAACGGCGCCGAGGGCAAACCTGGATCAGGGCACGGGCAACCACCGCACGGGATCGGAGATCACCTGCGCCAGCAGGGAATACGCCACCCCGGTGGCTCCGCCGGCGATGTCGACCCGGTCCACCTGAACCCGAGGGGGCGTGGTGTGTGCCGAGAGCACCCGAGGGTTCAGGTGGGCGCTGATCTGCTCGCTGAGCTCGTCGGCGAGGTCGGCGAGGTGCCCACCGAGCACCACCACCGGCAGGTCCAGCACGTTGATCGCACCGGCCAACGCCACGCCCAGCGCCCAGGCCGCCCGATCCAGGGCGGCGCGGGCACGCTCGTCGCCGCACCGCGCGCGCGACACCACCTCGCGCATCGTGGTGTCGGGGTCGGCTCCGGCGGCCCCCACCACCGCACGGTGTCCGGCGTAGACCTCCAGGCAGCCGGTCGACCCGCAGCGGCAGCTCGGACCGTGTGGATCGACGGTGAGATGTCCAATCTCCCCCGCGAAACCGTTGCGGCCGCCGAACACCTCACCGCCGAACACCGCAGCGCCACCGATCCCGGTCTCGCCGGACAGGTAGAGGAAGTCCTGCAGCGGACCGGGCCGTCCGGGCGCGGTCTGCGCGACGGCCACCGCCGCACAATCGGCCTCGTTGCCCACCCGTAACGCCAGGTCTCCCACGGGCAGCAGCGTGGGTACGTGCACGTCGGTCCACCCGAGGTTGGCCGCCAGGGCGACCGTCGAGGTGTCGGCGACCACGATGCCCGGCACGGCCAGCCCGACGCCGACCACCCGCGTCCTGGGATCGAGGTCGGCGCGCAACTGCTCGGCCAGCGCGGCCGCGCGCGCCAACACGACGACCGGATCCGAGCTGCGGAAGTCGCCGGGGTGCACGGTCTCGGCGATCACCTCGCCGGTCAGCGCGATCACCCGCCCCACCAGCGAGGCGGTGTTGATCTGCAGACCCAGCGCGGCCACCCACGGAGAGGGACCCAGCGGGGTGGCCGGGCGGCCGCGTCCACTCGGCGGCGGCGGGTCGGATTCGACCAACAGCCCCGCAGCCACCAGGTCGTCGACCAGCCGGGCCGCGGTGGCCCGGGTGATCCCGGCCGTCTCGGCGACCCGGGCACGCGAACACCAGCCGGTCGCGGTGATCACCGCCGACATCGCCAGCGCTAGGTTGCTGGCCCGCAGAGTGGATTGGCGGGCGCCCATCCGTTGACCTTAACCCCGCGCGACGTTTATGTTCTACGCAAATACTTAATAGTGCTCGACGACCCAAGGAGCCCGCGATGACGCGCGTCCCCACCCCCTCGGACAAGTTCTCCTTCGGCTTGTGGACGGTCGGCTGGACCGGGGCCGACCCGTTCGGCGTGGCCACCCGCCCCAGCCTGGACCCGTGTGAGTACGTCGAACGCCTCGCCGAGATCGGCGCGTGGGGAATCACCTTCCACGACAACGACGTCGTCGGCTTCGGTGCCGACGCCGCGACCCGCGAGAAGCTGCTCACCCGCCTCAAGGACACCGCCGACCGTGTGGGCATCACCATCGAGATGGTCACCACCAACACCTTCACCCACCCGGTCTTCAAGGACGGCGCGCTCACCTCCAACGACCGCGGGGTGCGCCGGTTCGGCCTGCGCAAGGTGCTGCGTGCGGTCGACACCGCAGCGGCGATGGGCGCGCAGACCTTCGTGATGTGGGGCGGACGCGAAGGCGCCGAGTACGACAGTTCCAAGGATCTGCACGCCGCGTTCGACCGCTACCGCGAGGGCATCGACACCGTCGCCGCCTACATCAAGGCCCAGGGCTACGACCTGCGAATCGCGTTGGAGCCCAAGCCCAACGAGCCCCGCGGCGACATCTTCCTGCCCACCGTCGGGCACGCGCTGGGGCTCATCGCGCAGCTCGATCACGGCGACATCGTGGGACTCAACCCCGAGACCGGCCACGAGCAGATGGCCAACCTGAACTTCACCCACGGCATCGCCCAGGCGTTGTGGGCGGGCAAGCTGTTCCACATCGACCTCAACGGCCAGAAGGGCCTCAAGTACGACCAGGACCTCGTCTTCGGCCACGGCGACCTGCTGTCGGCGTTCTTCACCGTCGACCTGCTGGAGAACGGGTTCCCCAGCTGCCCCGACGGACCGCGCTATACCGGCCCCCGCCACTTCGACTACAAACCCTCACGAACCGAACACCTTGCCGGCGTGTGGGATTCGGCGCGCGCCTGCATGCAGACCTATCTGCAGCTGGCCGAGAAGGCGCACGCGTTTCGCGCCGATCCGGCCGTCAAGGAGGCCATGGCATATGCCGGCATCCACGATCTCGCCGCACCCACCCTGGGCGACGGCGAGACCATCGAGGCATTCCTGGCCGCCGACGACGACTTCGATCCCGAGCGGGCCGGGTCGCGCGACTACGGCTTCGTGCGCCTGCACCAGCTGGCTCTGAGCCACCTCATCGGCTGACTTCTCCAGGCACCCCGCCCAGCAGGCTCGGGCCTGCCTGGCTCAGGCGCGCACCCGCAGATCCTTGCGCAAGATCTTGCCCGAGGCCGACTTGGGGATGGCGTCGATGAACTCGACCTGGCGGACCTTCTTGTAGGGAGCCACGTGCGCGGCGACGAACTCCATCACCTCCTCGGCGGTGATCTCCTCGGTACCGGCCTGGCGCACCACGAACGCTTTGGGCACCTCCTCGCCCTCGGCGTCGTGCGCGCCGACCACGGCGGCGTCGGCGATGCGGTCGTTGGTCAACAGCAGCGCCTCCAGCTCGGCCGGGGGCACCTGATAACCCTTGTACTTGATCAGCTCCTTGAGCCGATCGACGATGTAGACGCAGCCGAACCGGTCCACCTGCGCGATGTCGCCAGTGTGCAGGAACCCGTCGGAATCGATGGTCTCGGCGGTGGCCGACGGATTGTTCAGGTACCCGGCCATCACGTTGGGCCCCCGGAACAGCAACTCGCCGGGCTCACTGAGTCCTTCTGTGGGCAACGGGATCTCGGCTCCGGTGGCCGGATCGATCAACTTGCTCTCGGCGTTGGGCACGGTGAATCCCGACGAGCTCAGCGGCACCTCCTCGCCGGCCACCGCCACGCCGCCGTCGGAGGGGATGACATGGCTGACCGGGCTGAGCTCGCTCATGCCGTAGCCCTGCACCATCCGACACCCCAGTCGGGTGGCCACCTTGGAACCCAGCTCGGCGTCCAGCGGCGCCGCGCCCGACATCATCACCTTCATGGAGGACAGGTCGTAGTCGTCGACCACCGGGTGTTTGGCCAACGCCACCGCCACCGGCGGGGCGATGAAGCCCATCGTGATGCGGTAGGTCGCGATGTTGGACAAGAACTCCACCAGGTCGAAGCGCGGCATGATGACCAGCCGCGAGCGCGCGTGCAGGGCGGCGTTGAGCAGCACCGTCATCCCGTAGATGTGGAAGAACGGCAGCACGGCCAGGATCACATCGTCGGGTGTCATGCCCTGCAGCGGGCGGATCTGGGCGACGTTGGCCACCAGGTTGCGATGGGTCAACATCACCCCCTTGGGATCGGCGGTGGTCCCCGAGCTGTAGGGCAGCACCGCCAGGTGCGTGGCTGGATCGAATTCCACCTGCGGCGCAGGCAGATTCGGCCCAAGCAGGTCGGCCGCACCGGGGTGACCCGACTCGGCCTCACCGGGTCCGTCGAGGACGATCACCGCTGCGACCGGGATGCCGACCTGCTCGGCGGCTACCCGCGCGGTGTCGGCCAGGGCACTGATGGTGACGATCATCGACGCCGCCGACGCCGTGAGCTGCTTGGCCACATCGGCCGGGGTGAACAGCACGTTGATGGTGGTCGCGGTGGCCCCGGCCCGCAGGATGCCGTGGAAGGCCACCGCGAACGCCGAGGAGTTGGGCGCGAGCAGCCCCACCACCGACCCCACGCCGATCCCGCGCGCGGCCAAGCCACCGGCAAAGGCATCCACCCGCGACCGCAACTCGCCGTAGGTGGTGGTGGTGTCGGAGAGGGCGTCGGTCAGCGCGGGCAGATCCAGCTCTGCATCACTCAGCCCGCCGAACAGGTAGTCGTAGACGTTCGACTCCGGAATGGTCACCGGGGGGTGCGGACTGGCGAAAGTCATGGATCCTCCATCGTCGGGGTGTGCCGCCCACGTTAGCAACGTCACACCGCCCACCCGACGCTTCTCAGTCGAACGAACTCGACTCCGGTGCCGCAGTTGCCTTCTCGGTCACCGACGGCACCACCTCAGCTGGCCCCGACCCCGCCGGCCCCGACCCCTTGAGCGGCGGTATCTCCGGCAGCGATTCCTTGTCGATCAGGTGCTCGAAGGCGAGCAGATTGTTCAGCGACTCGCCCCGCGCGGTTCGCCACGCCCATTCCCGTCGGATGCTGGTGTGGAACCCGATCTCCAACAGGGTGTTGAAGTCGCCGTCGGCTGCCTCGAGGACCTGACCGAGCAGCCGATCGAGCTCATCGGCGGTCACCGAGTCCGCCGCCACCCGACCCACCAGGTAGATGTCGCCGATGTTGTCGATGGTGTAAGCCACGCCGTAGAGCCGCCGGTTGCGCTTGAGCAGGAACCGGTAGACCTTCTCGTGGTCCTCGTCGGGTCGGCGACACACGAACGCCTCGATCCGCACACCCGGCTTGCCCACCGTCAGCAGCACGTTGGTGCGCAGCTTGCGTTCGCCGGGCAGCTCCACCAGCAGGTGCTCGGTGTCGGCACCGCCAGAGTTCTTGAGCTCGAAGATGATCCCGCGATCGAAGAGTGCCTTCTGAATGCGGTCGGACTGTTCGACGATGCCCGGTGGTCGTTGCGAACTCATGCTCGTACTCCTGACCGGCGACGTCCCCATCGCCGTGTTGCGCGCCCGGGTGCTGCAGGCGCGGTGGTTCGATCCGATCGCGGTGCCGCCGACGACGCGAACGACGTCATCGCACGGCGGTAGCTGTCCAGCAACGCATCTGCGGTGCGCTGCCAGGAGAATCGTCGGGCGTGCGACACCGCCGCGCGGCCCATCGCGGCCAGGCGTTGCGGGTCGGCCAACATCGCCTGCAGGGCCGCAGTCCAGTCCTCGATCCGGTGCCCGTCGACCAGGACCCCGGTCTCCCCGTGCGCCACCGCCACCCCGAGCCCGCCCACGTCGGCGGCCAACACCGGGGTGCCACACGCCTGGGCCTCGATGGCCACCAGGCCGAAGCTCTCCGAATAGCTGGGCACCACAACAAGATCCGAAGCTCGGTACACCTGGGCCAGTTGCTCGGGGCGTTGCGGCGGGATGAAGGTGACGGCGTCGGCGACACCGAGTTGCCCGACCAGATCGATCAGGGCGGTGGGTCGCGCCAACCCCGACCCCGACGGACCACCGACGATGAGAACGCGAACCGGATGCTCGGTGTCGCGGCGCGCAGCGATGATCGGCGCCGCCGCCTTGATCAACACATCCGGCGCCTTGAGCGGCTGGATGCGCCCGACGAAGGTCAGCACGCTCTCGTGCTCGGCGAGGCCGAACTCGGCGCGCGCCGCCGCCCTCGATCCGGGCCGGTAGGTGTCCAGGTCGACTCCGGGGGTGGCCACGTCCACCCGCTCGGGCGCTGCGTCGTGAATGGAGATCAGTTGCTGCGCTTCGGTGTCGGTGTTGGCCACCAGTCGATCGGCCTCGGCCACCACCTGCTGCTCACCGATCTGACGCAGCATCGGTTCGGGTTCGTCGCCCTCGGCCAGCGAGGCGTTCTTGACCGCGGCCAGGGTGTGCGCGGTGTGCACCAGCGGCACACTCCACCGATCACGCGCCAGCCACCCCACCTGACCCGAGAGCCAGTAGTGCGAATGGATGACGTCGTAGTGCCCGGGGGGATGCATGGCCTCTGCCCGCAACACCCCCGCGGCGAAGGCGCACAGCTGGGTGGGCAGGTCCCGCTTGTCCAACCCCTCGAACGGCCCGGCCACCACGTTGCGCACGGTGATCCCGTCGCCCGCGGCGACCACCGGGGCATCGGCCGACGAGGTGGCGCGCGTGAAGATCTCCACCTCGATTCCCCGGCGGGCCAGGTTCACCGCGGTCTGCCAGACGTAGACGTTCATGCCGCCGGCGTCGCCGGTCCCGGGTTGGGCCAACGGCGAGGTGTGCACCGAGATGACCGCAACTCGGCGGGGATCGGCCGCGCCCCGTGGGATGCGGGCGCTCACTCGCGGCTCCCCAGATCGGCGACGAACGCCTCGATCTCGTCGGCGAAACGCGCCGCGTCCTCCACGAACGGCGCGTGCCCGGCACCCTGCCAGTAGCTCGGACGCGGGTCGGTCAACAACGACTCGGCGTGGCGCGCGGCCGACACGTCCACCACCTGATCGTCGGTCCCGTGCAGCACCAGCACCGGCATCCCCAGCTCGCGCAGCAGCTGATCGTAGGCCGCGGTGCGGGCGAACAACCCGGCTCGCGCCGAGGGCGCGGTGGCCAACGAGGTACCGAAGAACAGTTGGCTCTGCGCACCGAGATCGGGGCGACCGGCGGGCACCAGCGCGGTCCCGAACGCACCGAGCGCACCGATGGCGGTACGCGGATCGGGCGAACAGGCATCAGGCAGTGCGGCTCGCATCGCTGCGCCCACGCGGCCACCGGCCTGACCGCGGCCGATGGAGGTGATGGCACCGACCAGGACCACCCCGCGCACGTCGGCGAGGTCGCCGCCGTGGGCCATGCGATGGGCCAGGTGGTCGCATATCACCAGTCCGCCATAGGACCATCCGATCGGCACCACGCCGCCCACACCCACCGCCGGCAGGTCGAACAGGGCGGTGTCGGCGCTGGTCTCGGCCGCCAGAACCGCGGCCACATCGGCCGCGAAATCGATTGCTGCGTAACCACTGTCATCAGGCAGCCCGGACGCACCGTGACCCCGCAAGTCCAGGGCGATCACCCGGTGGCGCGCGGCCAACCGTGCCAGCAGCCCGGCCCCCCAGGCGGCCGAGGACTGCGCCCAGCCGTGGATCAGCAGCAGGGTGCTCGATTCAGCGGGCTCGAGCAGAGCCGACGGGGAACTGACGCGGTAGGCGATCTCGACGTCGCCGGCACCACGCGTCGACCCCAGCCGAAATGCGCTCATGTGGTCCACCCTAGTCAGCGCGGCGCGATCACCACCGCGAGTGGATCTGCGCGCGTAGCCGGGTGTCGTAGAGGTCGGTGACCGCGGCCAGCAACTCGGCCGACAGCGGTGGCAGCTGCGCGGCGGCGGCGTTGGCCTGTGCCTGATGCGGTGAGCGGGCGCCGGGGATCACCGTGCTCACCCCGGCCTGATCACGACACCACGCCAGCGCGACCTGCGCGGGGGTGGCATCGGGCGGGCCCAGCCGTGCGACCAGCTCGGTGAACGCCTGCGCCACCTCCAGACCACGCGCAAAGCCCAGCCCGCTGAACGTCTCGCCCACGTCGAAGGCGGCACCGGACTCGTTGTAGTTGCGGTGGTCGTCTGAGGCGAAGGTGGTCGCCGAGGTGTAGCGCCCCGAGAGCAGCCCCGAGGCCAACGGCACCCGCACGATGATGCCCACCCCGGCGGCCTGCGCGGCCGGCAACACCTCCTCGAGTGGCTTGTGGCGCACCGCGTTGCAGATGATCTGCACGCTCGCGACGTGCGGACGCGCGATGGCTGAGAGCGCCTGGGCGCAGGTCTCCACGCTCACCCCGTAGGCAGCGATCACGCCGTCGGCGACCAGGGTGTCCAGCGCGTCGTAGGTGGCGTCGTCGTCGATCACCGCACTCGGCGGGCAGTGCAACTGCACCAGGTCCAGGGTGTCGACGCCGAGGTTGGTGCGGGAGCGATCGGTCCACTCGCGAAACGCCTCGAGCCGATAGTTCGCCGGCACCTGCTCCACCCGCCGCCCCATCTTGGTGGCCACCATCAGCCCCGGGTGCGAGCGCAGGAAAGCTCCGATGACGGTCTCACTGCGACCGTCGCCGTAGACATCGGCGGTGTCGAGAAAGGTGACTCCGGATTCGACGGCGGCCTCCAACACGGCCAGCGCGTCGGAGTCGCTCACCTCACCCCAGTCCGCGCCGAGCTGCCAGGTGCCCAACCCGATGACCGAGACGTCGCGGCCGGTGCGTCCGAGGATTCGCTGTTCCATGCCTCGTTTCTACTCGCCCGCCGAGTCGGGGGAATGAAACGGACCAAGGTCCGGTTGAGTCGGGCGTAGGGTTTGCCACATCGGATTTCCAGGAGGTCGCCATGCCCGCCATCACCGCCGACACATTGACGCTGGACCGGATCGCCGGACCCGCCGCCGGCGACACCGAACGGCCCGTCCGGTCGGTCACCACCGGCCCCCGCGGCCACGAGGGTGAGGGCTTCCCGGTGGTCCGCGCGTTCGCAGGCGTCGACCACGCCGACCTCGACCCGTTCATCCACATGGACCAGATGGGTGAAGTGGACTACGAGCCCGGCGAGCCGCGCGGCACCAGCTGGCATCCCCACCGCGGCTTCGAGACCGTCACCTACATGATCGACGGACGCTTCGAACACCAGGACAGCCACGGTGGCGGCGGACTGATCGAGAACGGCGCCACCCAGTGGATGACCGCGGGCTCCGGCATCTTGCACATCGAGACCCCGCCCGCCGAGCTGGTCGCCAGCGGCGGGTTGTTCCACGGCGTGCAGCTGTGGGTGAACCTGCCCCGCACCGAGAAGTTCGCGGCCCCGGCGTATCAGTCCATCGAGGGCACCGAGGCCACGCTGCTCGCCTCGGCCGACGGCGGCGCGCTGGTGCGCATCATCGCCGGCGAGATCGACGGTCACCGCGGCCCGGGTAGCACCCGGACCCCGATCACGTTGTCGCACGCCACCGTTGCGCCCGGCGCACAGGTGAACCTGCCGTGGAACCGCGACTTCAACGCCCTGGTCTACGTGCTGTCTGGGGCCGGCACGGTGGGTCCGTTGAAGAACCCGGTCCGCGAGGGCCAACTGGTGGTGCTGGGACCGGGCGATCGGATCACGGTGGCCGCCGACGCCGACCAGGATTCCCACCGGCCCGCCCTCGAGGTGTTGTTGCTCGGTGGACGACCCATCCGCGAACCGGTGTTCGCCTACGGACCGTTCGTGATGAACACCAAGTCCGAGGTCGTCGCCGCCATCGAGGACTTCAACGCCGGCCGGTTTGGCGTCATCCCACCCGACGCCCTCATGCCGCACCACCACGTGCGCTGAGCGTGTCCGAATTGCCCGATCAGGTTCAATCTGTGAGGTAGATCACCGCCGCAGCGCTGTCGCGTGGGTCACAGCGCTGCGACCTGGTGTTCTTTACATTCCCTTTACTTGAAACTGACGATTCGATTACCGACGCTGACCGTTTTGCAACCTTTGGTAAAGACTTTAAGAATCCTTTAACTTTGCGGCGGTACGTTCCCCTGCATGCATCTGACAGCAGCTGCCCGAACCCCCGCTCTACGTGATCTGATCCGCTACGACCTACCCGCGTCGCTGGTCGTATTCCTTGTGGCGCTACCACTTTCGCTCGGTATCGCCATTGCCTCGGACGCACCGGTGATGGCAGGCCTGATCGCCGCAGTGATCGGCGGCATCGTCGCCGGTGCACTCGGCGGCTCGGCTCTGCAGGTCAGCGGACCTGCCGCCGGCCTGACGGTGGTGGTGGCCGAACTGGTCGCCAGCGTCGGCTGGAAGGTGACGTGTCTGATCACCGTCGGCGCAGGCATCCTGCAGATCGTGTTCGGCCTCAGTCGAATCGCCCAGTCTGCCTTGGCCATCGCCCCGGTGGTGGTGCACGCGATGCTGGCCGGTATCGGCGTGACCATCGCCCTGCAACAGATCCATGTGCTGCTCGGAGCCACCTCGCAGAGTTCGGCGATCGAGAACGTGCTCGCCCTGCCCGGCTCGATCAGCTCGGTGCAGTTGCCCGAGTTGCTGATCGGCGGCCTGGTCATCGTCACGATGATCGTCTGGCCCAAGCTGCCTGCGGGAGTCCGCAAGATCCCCGGCCCGTTGGCCGCCATCACCCTGGCCACCGTCGTAGCCCTGATCGCCGGCCTCAACATCGACCGGATCACGCTGAACGGCGACTTCTTCGACGCGATCTCGCTTCCCGAGCTGCCGTCGGGCAACTGGGGCGCGGTGGCCCTGGGCGTCGTCACCGTCGCGCTGATCGCCAGCGTCGAGTCGCTGCTGTCGGCGGTCGCGGTGGACAAGATGCACACCGGACCACGCTGCGATTTCAACCGCGAACTGCTGGGTCAGGGCAGCGCCAACATCCTGTCCGGCCTGGCCGGTGGGCTGCCCGTCACCGGCGTGATCGTGCGCAGCTCCACCAACGTCGCCTCCGGTGCGCGCACCCGCGCCTCAGCGGTCCTGCACGGCGTGTGGGTGCTGGTGTTCGCGGTGCTGCTCACCGGATTGGTCGAGCAGATCCCGATGGCCGCCCTGGCCGGGTTGCTGGTCATGATCGGTGTGCAGCTGGTCAAGATCGCCCACATCACCATGGCTCGCCGCACCGGCGACCTGCTGGTCTACCTGACCACCATCGCCACGGTGGTGTTTCTCAACCTGCTCGAAGGGGTGGCGATCGGCCTGGCGCTGGCGGTCATCATCGTGGTGTGGCGCGTTGTCAGGGCCGGCATCACCTCCGAACCGTTCGGAGCTCCCGGCTCGCGTCAGTGGGCGGTGCGCATCACCGGCTCGATGAGCTTCCTGTCCCTGCCACGCTTGTCCAAAGCGCTGAGCATCGTCCCCGGCGGCGCCCACGTCACCCTCACGATCGACGCGGACTTCCTGGACAACGCGGCCGGCGAGATGATCGCCGACTGGCGACGCGCCCACGAGGCAGGTGGCGGCACCGTGGCGGTCGAGGAACTGGGCAAGGCCCGACTCGCCGACGCCCCCGTGGCCCCGCCCAAGCGACATCCGGTGAGTTCGACCCTGGTCGGGTTCACCCCGTGGAAGGAGAAGTCCCGCAGCCCGGTCGATCCCGCCGAGCCGGCCACACTGCGCACCCTCAAGAGCGGCATCGCCGAATACCACCGCGACGCAGCCGATTTCATGCGGGAGCTGATGACGGGCCTATCCGACGGTCAAGATCCCGACACGTTGTTCCTCACCTGCTCGGACTCGCGGTTGGTGCCCAACGTGATCACCTCCAGCGGTCCCGGCGACCTGTTCACCGTGCGCAACGTGGGCAACCTGGTGCCCACCGACGCCAGCACCGACGTCTCGGTCGCCGCGGCGTTGGAGTTCGCGGTCGGTCACCTGGGCGTCAGCTCGATCGTGGTGTGCGGGCACTCCGGGTGCGGCGCGATGAACGGCCTGCTCGCCGACACCCCGCCCGCCGGGGCGGTCGGGGAATGGCTGGCCAACGCCACCCCCAGCCTGGCCGCGTTCCGTAGCGGCCACCCGGCCGGACGCAGCGCCGCCGAGGCCGGCTACGGGCCCGCCGACCAGCTGGCCATCGTCAACGTGGCCATCCAGGTGCAGACCCTGCAGCGCCATCCGCTGGTCGGACGCGCCATCGCCGACGGGATGGTGCGGGTGGTGGGACTGTTCTTCGACATCGCATCGGCCAAGGTGATCGAGGTCAGCACCACGGCGGTGTCCATCCCGGCCTGAGCACCTCACCGACCGTCCACACGAACGGCGCCCGCGACTCTCGCGGGCGCCGTTCGCCGTCCCACACCCGTCGACTGGGCGGAAAACCCCGTCCAGTGGGCGCTAAACCCCGTCGACTGGGCAGTAAACCCCGTCGGTTGGGCGCCAAACCCCGTCCAGTGGGCGGAAAACCCGGTCGACTGGGCGGAACCATCGCCTCGGACGACACCTCAGGTCGGCGGCTCTGTCGGAAACGGTTACCATTAGCATCCATCCTCACTCGAATGGAGTCATTGCCGATGTCGTCGCGTCGCTTGCCCCTGCTCTCCGCCGTCGTCACCGTGACGGTGGGCGCCTCGATTCTCAGCGGTTGTTCCAACTCCGACGGCGACGGCACCAGCGGTGGCAAGGTCTCGGTTGTCACCTCGACCGACGTGTGGGCCTCGGTGGCCACCGCGGTCGCCGGGGACAAGGCGACCGTGCAGGCCCTCTACACCTCGCCCGACGGCGACCCGCACGAGTTCGAACCGACCGCCAAGGACACCGCGAAGGTCTCCGACGCGGGCATCGTGGTCCTCAACGGCAACGACTACGACCCGTACATGGAGAAGGCCCCCAAGGGTCAGCGGGCCACCGTCATCAACGCCTTCGACGTCTACAAGTCCTCCGGCGGTGACGGCTCCACCAAGGCCGGCGAGGTGAACGAACACTTCTTCTACAACCTGTCGGTAGTGGGCAAGGTGGCCGGCCAGATTGCAGATGCGTTGGGCAAGAAGGACTCCGACAACGCCGCAACCTACACCGCCAACGCCAAGGCCTTCACCGACAAGCTCGACGCCTTGCAGACCAAGCTCGCCGCGGTCAAGGCCGCGCACGCCGGCGACAAGGTGGCTCAAACCGAGCCGCTGGCCGCCTACCTGCTCGCCGACGCCGGGCTCACCGACGCCACCCCCAGCGCGTTCACCGACGCCGTCGAGGCCGGCCAGGACCCGCCCGCCTCGGCCATTGCCACCACCGAGGACTTGATCAACAAGAAGACGGTCAAAGCGCTGCTGTACAACACGCAGGCCGTCGACGAGACCACCAAGCGATTGCTCGCTTCCACCGCCACGGTGGGCCTGCCCGTGGTGAAGTTGACCGAGACCCTGCCCGCCGGGGTCACCGACTACGTGGCCTGGCAGACCGCCAACGTCGACGCCATCGCTGCCGCCGTGAACAAGTGAGAGCATGATCGACCCCCATCCATCCGCCCCTCCGAAGGCTCCCGCCTCGCCTGCTCCGGCGATCGAGATCACCGGGGGACGTCTGGCATTCGGTGATCGCGTGCTGTGGAGCGACTTCGACCTGTCGGTGGCCCCCGGCGAGTTCGTCGCGATCCTGGGCCCCAACGGATCTGGTAAGACCTCGTTGCTGCGCACGCTGCTCGGTCAGTACCAGCTCGACGCAGGTCACATCACCATCGGCGGGCGCCGCCCCGGCAAGGGTGCGGCCATCGGCTATGTGCCCCAACAACGTCCGCACGACGAGGGCGTTCCGTTGCGCGGTCGCGACCTGGTGGGCTTGGGTGTCGACGGACGGTCGTGGGGTATCGGATTCCGACATCGCAAGGCCCGCAAGGACATCGTCGACCACGCCATCGCCCAGGTCGATGCCGGAGCATTTGCCGACGCGCCGCTGGGCCTGCTGTCCGGTGGCGAGCAGCAGCGGCTGCGGGTGGCCCAGGCCCTGGCCGGCGACCCGGTGGTGTTGCTGTGTGACGAACCGCTGCTGAGCCTCGACCCGGCCAACCAGGCCCGGGTGGCCGGCCTGATCGACCGCCGCCGTCGAACTGCGTCCACCGCCGTCGTCTTCGTGACCCACGAGATCAATCCTGTTCTGCCGTATGTGGATCGGGTGGTGTACCTGGTGGACGGGCGGTTCCGGATCGGTACCGCCGACGAGGTGATGACCTCGGACACCCTGAGCGAGCTGTACCGCACCAACGTCGAGGTGGTGCGGGTGCAGGGACGTCTCATCGTGGTCGGCGCCGACGAGGACGTACTGGCCGCCGACCACCACCATCCGGTGGCCGGGATCGATCGGTCGGTGACGCGGTGAGTGTCACCTGGTCGTCGTTTTTCGATGTAGCCACCACCGCCGATCTGTTGCAACGTCCGTTCGTCCAGCAGGCCCTGGTCGCACTCGCATTGCTGGGACTGCTGGGCGGGGTGCTGGGCACCCTGGTGGTCTCGCGGCAGATGTCGTTCGCCGTACACGGCACCGCAGAGTTGTCGTTCACCGGCGCCGCCGCGGCGTTGTTGGCCGGGGTGAGCGTGAACCTTGGCGGTCTGCTCGGCTCGATCGTGGCCGCGGTGGTCTTCGGGCTGCTGGGAAACCGTATCCGCGAACGAGATTCGGTGATCGGCGTGGTGATGGCCTTCGGGTTGGGTCTGGGCGTGCTGTTCATCGCGCTCTACGGTCGCACCGGCACCGGGTTCAACCAGCTGACCGGTCAGGTGGTCAGCGTCGGATCCGGCGGGCTCACCGCGGTGTCGATCACCGCGGTGGTGGTGCTCGGCGTGCTGGCGGTGGTCTATCGGCCGCTGTGGTTCTCCAGCACCGACCCGGTGGTCGCCGAGGCGCTCGGCGTGCCGATGCGCACGATGTCGATGGTGTTCGCCATCCTGTTGGGCGCCACGGTGGCTCAGGCTGCCCAGATCATCGGTGCCCTGTTGGTGATGTCGCTGCTCATCACCCCCGCCGCCGCGGCCGCGCGGGTCACCTCCAATCCACTGACCGTGGTGGTGCTCTCGGTGGTGTTCGCCGAGATCGCCGCAGTGGGCGGGGTTCTCATCTCGCTGGCCCCGGGCCTACCGGTGTCGGTGTTCGTCACCACCATCTCGTTCGTGATCTACGTGATCTGTCGCATCGCCGGACGCCATCGCCTCGGGCGAAGTGGGCGTTCCGCCCCCGTGCGTGAGTCTGGAGGGCCCGCCCTCCACATTCACGCACGGGGGTAGGCGTGCACCAACACGCTGGTCACCCGCGGGATGTGTTCGGTCAGCTCATGTTCGGCTTGATGAGCCACCGCGTGGGCGTGGGCCAACGTGATCTGTTCGTCCACGTCGAGTTCGGCCTCGGCGTGCAACGTATGTCCGACCCACCGCATCCGAACCCCGGCCACCGCCTGCACCCCCGGCACCGACGCCAGCACCGACTCCGCTGAGGTGACCAACGCCGGATCGACGGCATCCATCAAGCGCGCGAACACGTCTCGGGCCGCCGACCGTAGCACCACCAGGATGGCGAGGGTGATGATCAGTCCAACGACCGGATCAGCCATCGGCAATCCCAGCGCCACTCCCCCCGCCCCGAGCACCACGGCCAGCGAGGTGAACCCGTCGGTGCGAGCATGCCGGCCGTCGGCGACCAGCGCCGCCGACCCGATCGCACGACCCACCCGGATGCGGTACTGCGCCACCACCTCGTTGCCGACGAATCCGATCACACCGGCGGCGGCCACCCACCCCAGGTGATCCAGGGGTCGCGGATCGATCAGTCGTGAGATCGCCTGCCACCCAGCAACAATGGCCGACAACGCGATCATCGCGATGACGAACAGGCCGGCCAGATCCTCGGCACGGCCGTAGCCGTAGGTGTGTCGCCGGGTGGGTGCGCGGCGACCCAGGACGAAGGCGATCCACAGTGGCACCGCGGTCAACGCGTCGGAGAAGTTGTGGACGGTGTCGGCCAACAATGCCACCGATCCCGACGCGGCCACCACCGCCGCCTGCGCCAGCGCGGTGATCAGCAGCACCGCCAGGCTGATCTGCACCGCCCGGATGCCCACCGCGCTCGATTCCATTGCGTCGTCGACCTTGTCGACAGTGTCGTGGGAATGCGGCCGCAGCGCGTGCGGGATGAGCCGACCCCAGCCTGACTCATCATGGTGGTGCCGATGATCGTGATCGTGCGGGTGATCCGGCCGGTGCGGATGGCTCATGCGCCGCCCACCTCACGCACCACCGCGATCGACGGTTCGATGGGCGGGGCGGCCTCCACCCCGCGATGAGCGTCGGCCCGGTGATGGCCGGGCACCCCAGGTCCGGCGTGCTCGGCGTTGCGCACCGCGTCGAGAACCACCTGACGGATGTGGTCGTTCTCCAGACGGTAGAAGACGCTGGTGCCCTCCTTGCGAGTGTGCACCAGACGTGCCATCCGCAGTTTGGCCAGGTGTTGACTCACCGATGCCGCCGGTTTGCCCACCCGCTCGGCCAGATCGTTGACCGAACGCTCGTCGTCGATCAGCGCCCACAGCAGCTGCACGCGGGTGGCGTCGGACAACATGCGGAACACCTCGACCACCAGCGCCACCTGGTCGTCAGCCAACCGCCGTCGGCAGACCTTCTTATCTGCATTCATATGCAGATAGTAGACCGTGCGCGAAAGTGGAGGGCCCGCCCTCCACACTCACGCACGGGTCACTCCTCGGCGCCGCCGGGATTACATCGGGTGGCGATCATCTCTTCAGCGCTGACCACCGGCCGCCAGGGTTCCAGGTTCCAGCTCGGCTTGTCGGGTGCGACCAGCCGCGCGAACGTCCAATGGCAGTCGAACTGCGCCCGCATACCCGGAGAGTCGGCGGTGGCATCATCGGCCACCACCTCCGCCCAGGCCCGGTCGTCGTCATCGGCTCCCGCCGCCCGCCGACCCGACGGCGTGGGATACACCTGCAGGCTGCGGCCCGACGCCAACGTCACCCACGTGACGTGGTCGATGAACGGCGGACGCGCCGGCGGCGCGGTCACCACATCGGGAACGAACGTGGCCGTCGGACCGGCCGCCGCACCCGAGTTCGGGCTGTCCCCGCAGGCCGTCGTCGCCACCAGCACCGAGCCGAGCATCACACTCACGCCGATGTGCTTGCGCAACAAGCTCATCCGGCCGAGACGTCGTCGAACGTCAGATGGTTGTGGCCGCGGTAACCCGCCCACGCCTCGCGGCGCACCCGGTCGGGGTCGACCTCGATGTGCGAGGGGTCGTTGAACACCTTCACCGCTCGGTGCTCGACGCGGTAGGGCTCCCAACCCGCTGCAGGCGCGCCGGTCGCGGCGAATCGCGTCCAGTCACCCTGGATTTCGGCGGTCACCCGACGTGCACCGGCCCGACCACCCGCAGCCAACAGCGCGCCCGCGCCGGTGGCGTAGAAGTCGAAGATGGCCAACATCTCGGTGCCGTGGGTGGCGCCGAAGCCGGTGGCGCGCAACAGGGTGGTGGCGAAGTCGTAGCGGTAGAACCAGGTGGGCGCGAATCCGCTGTGCGCGTCGGCGAATCGGGTGGCCGGCGCCCAGAAGATCATGTCCCCCATGATCGCTCGGCAGGCGGCCTCGCCGGGGTAGCCCGGATACCCGTGGACAACCCGGGCCCCCACCTCGGGGTCGGTGGTGGCGAACACCCGCTCCACGGCCTCCGGGGTGGTCTTGAGGATGGGAAAAGCCTTGGCGAACAGGTTGGCTTCGTCGCGGTTGCTGCCGATGATGAGCGGCACCCGATGTGTACGCCCGGCCTCGGCGGCCTCGGTGGGATCCATCGGTAGGAAATCGCCGTCCACACTGGGACCGAACGGCAGTGCGCCGGGCACCTCACGGCTCAGCCGCCGGGCCAATCGCTCACCCGCAGCACCCAACGCGCCCGGGGTGGCCTGGTGCAGCGCGGCCACCGGGTCGTCGTGCTTCTCGCCGAGGACCTCCAGAAAGGTGCGAGCGTTCAACTGCGCCAACGCATCCGACATCGTCAGGGCCGGAGCGGTGCTCTGGGCGATGGCCCGATGAAACAGCCCCGCCGCCGCCGGGGTGGCCATCAGGGTGGTCACCGCGTTGCCGCCGGCACTCTCACCGAAGATGGTCACGTTGTCAGGGTCGCCACCGAACGCGGCGATGTTGCGTTGCACCCACTGCAGCGCGGCCACCTGATCACGCAGACCGAGGTTCGAGTCGTATTGCCGTGTGCTGGTGGAGTAACGACTCAGATCCAGGTACCCAAGCGGTCCTAGCCGATAGTTGATCGACACGTAGACCACATGGCCCGCTCGCACCAGCGCATCGCCCCGGTACATCAGCGACGAACCCAGGATGTAGGCGCCACCGTGGATGAAGACCATCACCGGTAGCGGGCCGGAGACATCCGCCGGCGCAGTGACGTTGAGGGTCAGGCAGTCCTCGCTGGTGGGCTGCTTGGACAGTGGCCCGGTGATGGTGTAGCGCGGGGCCTGAGGTGCGGCGTTGCGGAAGCTGGTGGCCGAACGCACCCCGGTCCACGGGGTGACCGGCTGCGGCGCCCGGAACCGCATATTCCACTGCGGCGGTGCGGCGTAGGGGATACCGCGCCAGCTGATCAAGCCCGCGTGGGCGACACCATCGATGTCGCCGTCGCAGGTGCTCACCCGTGAGGTCGGTTCAACCATGTAGCGAGGTTAACGCCTGTCTGCCGAACCGGTCTCTAAACTGGGCCGATGTCACGCGGGCGGATCGACCTGAACGCCGATCTGGGCGAAGGATACGGTGCGTGGCGCCTCGGCGACGACGAGGCGATGCTGGGCGTGGTGACCAGCGGCAACCTGGCCTGCGGCTTCCACGCCGGCGATCCCGCGGGTCTGCGCCGCACCTGTGCTGCCGCGGTGGCGGCCGGGGTGCGGATCGGCGCTCAGGTGTCCTACCCAGATCGGGTCGGCTTCGGCCGTCGCTACATCGACATCCACCCGGCGGATCTACGCGCCGACGTGATCTATCAGGTCGGCGCCCTCGACGCCATCGCCCGGTCGGTCGGCGGGCGGGTCGAGTACGTCAAACCCCATGGGGCCCTGTACAACACCATCGCCGTCGACGAGTCCCAGGCCGCCGCGGTGGTGGGTGCACTCACCGATCTCGGCGGCGACCTGCCGCTGCTGGGGCCAGCCGGCTCGGTGAGTGCGCGCCTGGCCGCCGGCGCCGGGCTGAACGTGGTGGCCGAGGCCTTCGCCGACCGGGCCTATCGCCCCGACGGCACCCTGACCCCGCGCAGTGACCCCGGCGCAGTCCTCGTCGACACCGACAGCATCTGCGCGCGCGTGTTGCAGATGGTCACCGAGGGCAGCGTGGTCACCGACGATGGATCGGCGAAATCACTTGCGGTCCAATCGATCTGCCTGCACGGCGACACCCCTGGGGCGGTGGACCACGCGCGGGCGGTGGCCGAGACCCTGCGCGGTGCCGGTATCGACATCGTCAGTTTTCTCGACTGATCGCCCAGTCGACGGGATCTTCCGCCCAACCGACAGGATCTTCCGCCCAGTCGACGGGGTTTACCGCCCAACCGACGGGATTTACCGCCCAGTCGACGGGATTTACCGCCCAGTCGACGGGATTTACCGCCCAGTCGACGGGATTTACTGCCCAACCGACGGGATTTACCGCCCAACCGACGGGTCAGGCGGTGGTGCCGAAGTGCGCGCAGTGCAGGCGGTAGTAGGCGCCGCGGCGGGCCAACAGCTGATCCAGGGTGCCCTTTTCCCGGATGCGGCCCTTCTCCATCATGATCACCAGGTTCGCGTTTTGGATGGTCGAGAGCCGATGCGCGACAACAAAACTGGTTCGCCCCCGCTGCAGTGAGCCCAGCGCGTCGCTGACCAGGGCCTCGGTGCGTGAGTCGACCGAGCTGGTGGCCTCGTCCAACACGATCACCGACGGCTGCCGCAGGAAGGTGCGGGCCACGCTGATCAGTTGGCGCTCACCGACACTGAGCTGTCCACCGTCCTGCTCGAGGATGGTGTCGTAACCGTCGGGCAGGCCTTCGATCACGTGGTCGGCGCGCGCCATCTTCGCCGCCGTCCGGATCTCGCGATCGGTGGCGCCGGGCCGACCGAACGCCAGGTTGTCGCGCACCGACGCCCCGAACAGCCAGGTGTCCTGCAACACCACAGCCATCTGCTTGCGTAGGGTGCCGCGGTCGAGATCGCGGATGTCTCTGCCGTCCAACGTGATCCGGCCGTGGTCCACGTCGTAGAACCGCAACAGCAGGTTGATCAGCGTGGACTTGCCTGCACCGGTCGACCCGACGATGGCCACGGTGGAACCGGGCTCGGCCACGAACGACACCTCGCTGACCACCGGGGTGATCGGGTCGTAGCCGAAGCCGACCCGATCGAACACCACCCGACCGTTGGACACCGGTCCACCGAGCAGCACCGTCTCGGGGTCGGGGTCGGCGGGGATCTCGATGAGGTCGAGCCCGTACTCGTCGTCGTGGTCAGCGGCAGCGCGGGCAGCTGCGGGACGGCGACCCAGGAAAGTCAGCATCCGGCCCAGCATTCCCGCCGGCGCCACCTCCTCGGTGGTGTCGAGGTAACCGAAGAGCCGCTCGGCCGAGGCGATACCGGACTGGATGTCGTTGGCGGTGGAGGCAAGGTCGCCCAGTGGCTGCCCGAACTCGCGGGCGTACTGGATGAAGGCCTGCACACTGCCCAACGTCAGGCTGCCGGTGGCCACCCGCATACCGCCGACCACCGCGATGGCCACGTAGACCAGGTTCCCCACCAGGGTCAGCGCGGGCAGGATGAGGCTGGACAGGAACTGCGCCTGATAGCCGGCGTCGGTGAGTTCGTGGTTGATGTCGTCGAACTCCTCGACCACCTCACCGGAACGGCCGTAGGCGGCCACCGCGGCGTGCGCGGTGTAGGTCTGTTCGACGTGTGCGGTCAGTCGCCCGGTGGCGTCCCACTGGCGGGTGAACCAGCGCTGCGATCGTGAGGCGATCACCGCCACCACCACCACCGACACCGGGATGGACACGACGGCGATCAGCGTGAGCATCGGGGAGATGACCAGCATCATCGACAGCACACCGATGATGGTCATCGTCGAACCCAGTACCCCGCTGACCGATTGGTGCAGGGTGCGCGAGACGTTGTCGATGTCGTTGGTCACGCGGCCGATCAGCTCGCCGCGTGCGACGGTCTCGAAGTAACCGACCGGCAGTCGGTGGATCTTGGCGACCACGTCGCCGCGCAGCCGCCGCATCGACCGCTCGACGATGGTGTTGATCATCCGGCCCTGCCACCACAGTGCGGCCGCGGCGATCACGTACACCGACAACGTCAGCAGCAACGTGATGGCGAGGGCGCGGTAGTCGATCCCCACCCCGGCGCGCGCGCCCATCCCGGTCACCAGATCCGACGGGGGCCGGTCGGAGGAGTCGATGGAGCGTCCGATGACGCCCCGGAACACGATGTCGGTGGCGTGGCCCAGCAGCCGTGGGCCGGCCACGGTCAGGGCGACGCTCAGGGCGGTGAGCCCGATGATGACAAGTGCATCGGTGCCGGTGGCGTCGAGGCTGCGCAGCAACCGCATGACGGTGGCCCGCAGGTGCAGCGGCCGGTCCTTCTCGTCCTTCTCGTCCTTGGGCTTGTCGGACCTGGCCTTGTCGGAGGTGGGCTTGTCGGAGGTGGGCTTGTCGGAGGTGGGCTTGTCGGAGGTGGGCTTGTCGGACCTGGGCTTGTCGGAGGTGGGCGTGTCGGCACTGATCTCCCAGGGGGGCGTTGCGAGCCCGCGGGGTGGTGAGCCCCGGTGTGGCGGTGCCACCTCCTGGGGCGGTGCCACCCCGTGTGGCGGGGTACGGCGATGCGGAACCCTCGGACCCGGGTTGCCGGTCGGGTCGGCGTGGGTGGTCATGCCCACTCCCGACTGGAGATCTGCGACATGGCCAGCTCGGCGTATTCGGGGCAGGACCGCAGCAACGCCTGATGCACCCCGGTGCCCACCACGCGGCCGGCCTCCAGCACCACGATGTGGTCGGCGTCAGCGATGGTGGAGATGCGTTGGGTCACCATGATCACGGTGGCTCCGGCCAATCGGGTGCGCAGCCCCGCGCGCACGGCTTCCTCGGTACGCGAGTCCAAGGCCGAGAAGCAGTCGTCGAACAGATAGATCGGCGGGCGCCGGATGAGGGCTCGGGCGATGGCCAAGCGCTGGCGCTGTCCACCGGAGAGGTTGCCGCCACCCTGGCTCACCTCGGCGTCGAGACCTTTGGGGTCCGCGCGCACGAAGTCGGCGAGTTGGGCCACCTCCAGGGCGTCCCACATCTGCGCCACGCTCGCCTCGGGAGCCCCGAACCGCAGGGCGGATGCGATGGTGCCGGCCAACAGATCTGGTTGTTGGGCAACGTATCCGATGCGACGGCGCAGATCGTCACCGCGGCGACCGCGGACGTCGACCCCGGCCACGAACACTGCGCCGTCGGTGGCCGACATCAGCCGCGGGATGAGGGCCAACAGGGTGGACTTGCCCGACCCGGTGCCCCCGACGATGGCGGTCAGTTCCCCCGGACGCGCGGTCATCGACACGTCGTCGAGGATCGGGAGCTCCGCACCCTCGAGGTGCACGGTCACATGTCGCAGCGCCACGACCGGAGGAGATCGATGATCGCCGGCCAGCGTCGAATATCGGGTGTCGGTGGTGGACGACTCGGTGTCGAGGACCTCCAGGATGCGCTCGCTGCACACCGCCGCCCGCGGGTAGACGACCACCAGCGCGCTAACGATGAGGACGGCGATCAGCACCATCAACAGGTAGCTGAGGAACGCCGTGAGGTCGCCGATGCCGATCGATCCCGACTGCACCATCGGTGCGGCAAACCACACCACCGCGACGGTCGCAGAATTGATGATGATCATCACCGTCGGATACAGCAATGCGTTCAGGCGTCCGACTCGCAGGGTCGAGTTCGTTAGTTCATCGTTAGTTATTGCAAATCTTTGCTGTTCGCCATCTTCTCGCACATATGCACGTATCACGCGGACGCCGGTGATCTGCTCACGGACGATCTGATTGACCGCGTCGATTCTGGTCTGCATCCGCGAGAATTCCGGCATCATCTTGCGCGCGATCACCCCGATGGTGACGAACAGGACGGGGATGCAGATCGCGATCACCCACGCCAGTTTCGCACCCTGGTACAGCGCCATGGCCAGCCCACCGAGGCCGAGGATGGGCGCGGTGACGAAGATCGACAGACCGATGTGGACGAACACCCCGAACTGCTCGACATCGTTGGTGGTGCGGGTGATGAGACCGGCGGTGCCGAAGCGACCGAACTCACGCGCCGACAGCGCATGCACGCGCCGGAACACCCAACCGCGCAACTCCCGCGCCATCCGCAGGGAGACCCGCGCCGACAGCCAGACCGCGGCCACCGACAACAGCGCCGCGAGCGCGGTGACGACCACCATGACCAGGCCATATCGGCCGATGTAGCCGGTGTCGCCCACGGCCACGCCGTGATCGATGATCAGCGCGCCGAGCAGCGGCAGGAGCAGTCCGGTGACGGTGGCGGCGATCTGCAGCACCATGATTGCGGCCACTGCCCCCCGGTGCGGGCCGACGAGGTCGCTGAACAACGTCAGCAGGGCGCCGCGCCTGGACCCCGAGGTCCCCGACCCCAAGATCGCCCCATCTGCACGCGTCATCCGTCGAAACTAACCGAAACCGGACCCCTGAGCCGACCGCTATGACCCGTGACAGCCAGATACGGCAGGAACTGGGTCATTTCATGACCGGCTGTCACGCGTCCCAATCCGTGCGCCGGCGGCCGTGGGCGCTACGAAACGGACATTTGCGCCAAAATTCATCGAGATCGGCTTGTGATCCACCCCAACCCCGCCCGCACAGGTGTCGATTCCCGCCTCTGAGCAGGGGTTTCACCGCCACCGAGCGAACAGGTCCGGGCGATCTGGCGACCGGGGGCCGATTTGCCAACCTGCCAATATTGCGGTGTCATAACGAGGCATTCGCCTGGGTGGAAGTTATGGGGGGACCATACGTCCAGGCGTTGGCGGTCGGGCTTTCTACAGGGCGGTTCCAGGGTGCACCCCTGCAGCCGCGCGCAAAATATCCTTCGACTGCCGATGCACGTATCGGTAATGGAAGGACTCGCTGTGTCCCACCAAACGACGGTGTTCGCCACCATCCCGCTGCGGTCGACCGCAGCGCGGCGGCTCGCCCACGGACCCCACGACGATGCGCGCTCGGTGGTGAGCCTGGGTCCCGCCGACCGACACGCACGCCGCGCCCTTGAACGTCTCGCGGCCGCCGGACCAGTCGCGGTGTCTATCGAGCCCGACAGCGCCTGGACCGATGCCGACCTGCCCGCCGCCGTCGACACCGTGCTCGTCGGTGCCCGCCGCGGCCAGGTCACCACCTCGCTTGCCGACACCTTCCCGGGTCGCACCGTCATCCTCACCGTCACCGACGTCGAGCAGGCCCGCGCGGCTGCTCTACACGGCGCCTCGGGCCTCATCGCCAAGGGCAACGAGGCCGGCGGCCTGGTCGGCGAGATGTCGACCTACCTGCTGATCCAGCAGCTCGCATCCGACCCGGTGATCTCGGTGCCGTTCTGGGCGCAGGGCGGGATCGGTGTGCACACCGCGGCCGCCGCGGTGATCGGAGGCGCCAGCGGAGTCGTGGTGGACGCCGCGCTGATGCTGCTCGACGAACTCGACCCCACCGCGCCGCTGGACGACCTGCTCTCGCGCTGCGACGGCTCGGAGACCACCGTCGTCGACGGTGTACGCACCCTGTCCGGGTCCACCCCGGCCACTCAGGGCCTGCCGATCGGCCAGGACTGCGCGTTGGCCCCGGTGTTTCGTGATCGGTACCGCGACGTCGCCGGCTCGGTACGCGCGGTGCTCGAGTCGATCACCGCCGCACTGGCCGAGCCAACATCGCCGCACGATTCGGTCGCCCTCTTCGACGGTGCGCTGCCCATCGCCCAGGGGCCCATGACTCGCGTCAGCGACGTCCCCGGCTTCGCCGCAGCGGTCGCCGACGGTGCCGGGGTGCCGTTCATCGCGGTGTCGCTGTCCACCGGCGCACAGACCCGCCGCATGCTCACCGAGACCCGTGCACTCGTCGGCGACAAGCCGTGGGGTGTCGGGATGCTCGGCTTCGCCCCCGAGGACGTGCGCGCCGCGCAACTTGAGGTCATCACCGAGATCCGTCCGCCGTACGCCATCATCGCCGGTGGCCGCCCCGCGCAGTCGGCTGAGCTCGAGGCCGTGGGCATCTCCACCTACCTGCATGTGCCCTCGCCGGGACTGCTCACCCAGTTCCTCGCCGCCGGCGCGCGCAAGTTCATCTTCGAAGGCGCCGAGTGCGGTGGCCACACCGGTCCGCGCAACTCTTTCCCACTCTGGGAAAGCCAGCTGCAGGTCCTCGCCGACCACGTGGCCGCCCACCCCGGTGGCGAACCGGTCCGGCTGTTGTTCGCCGGCGGCATCCACGACGCCCGCTCGTCGGCGATGGTCACTGCGATGACCGCCGAACTGCAGGCCGCTGGGGTGCTGGTGGGTGTGCTGATGGGCACCTCGTACCTGTTCACCGCCGAGGCCGTGGCCACCGGCGCGATCGGTGAGGTGTTCCAGGAGCGCGTCATCGCCGCCACCGCGACCGCCACCCTGGAGTCGGCGCCGGGCCACGTCACCCGTTGTGTGGCAAGCCCGTTCGCCGACGAGTTCACCGCCACCCGACGCACCCTGACCGAGCAGGGCGTGGCCCCGCGCGAGATCTGGGAGCGCCTGGAGAACCTCAACGTCGGGCGACTGCGCCTGGCCGCCAAGGGAATTGAACGCATCGGGGACCGACTCGAGACCGTCGACGAGCAGCGTCAGCTGGCCGAGGGCATGTTCATGGCCGGCGGCGTGGCCGCCCTACGCGACGCCGTCATCACCATCGACGAGCTGCACGCCTCGGTGACCACCGGCGCCGACGAGCACCTGGCCGATCGCCGCGCGCAGTTCTCCGCCCAGAGTGCACCCGAGGCCACCCCCCAGCCCGCCCCGGTCGACATCGCGATCGTCGGCATGGCGTGCGTGTTCCCGGAATCGCCTGACCTGCAATCGTTCTGGGCCAACATCTTGGCCGGCCGGGACTGTGTCACCGAGGTCCCCACCGACCGCTGGGACCCGGAGATCTTCTACTCGGCGGCCGGCCGCTCCACCGACCGCGACGTCACCCCCTCGCGCTGGGGTGGCTTCCTGCCGCAGATCGACTTCGACCCACTGTCCTACGGCATCCCGCCGTCGTCACTGGGCCACATCGACCCGGTCCAGCTGCTGGCCCTGCACGTCGCCGACGCCGCCCTACGCGACGCCGGTCTGCGTACCGGCGGTGACCGCGAACGCATGTCGGTCATCTTCGGAGCCGAAGCCGGTGGCGATCTGTCCAACGCCACCACTCTGCGCACGGTGCTGCCCGCCTACCTCGGTGAGCTGCCCGCCGAGATCGCCGCGCAGCTGCCCGAGCTGACCGAGGACAGCTTCGCCGGCATCTTGGCCAACGTCATCGCCGGCCGCATCGCCAACCGCCTCGATCTCGGTGGCGCCAACTACACCGTCGACGCTGCCTGCGCCTCCTCGCTGACCGCCGTCGACGCCGCCTGCAAGGAACTCGTCAGCGGCACCAGCGACGTGGTGTTGTGCGGTGGCGCCGACCTGCACAACGGCATCAACGACTACCTGCTGTTCTCCTCGGTCGGTGCGCTGTCGCCGTCGGGTCGCTCGGCCACCTTCGACTCTTCCGGCGACGGCATCGCCCTCGGTGAGGGTGTCGGGTGCGTGGTGCTCAAGCGCCTCGCCGACGCCGAACGCGACGGTGACCGCGTGTACGCCGTCATCAAGGGCGTCGGCAGCGCCAGCGACGGTCGCGCCCTGGGCATGACCGCCCCGCGTCCCGAAGGCCAGCGCCGCGCCCTCGAGCGGGCCTACGGGCAGGCCGGAATCGCCCCGGCCGACGTCGGCCTCATCGAAGCGCACGGCACCGGCACGGTCGTGGGCGACAAGACCGAGTTGGCTACGCTCACAACGATGTTCATCGACGCTGGTGCCGCCGTCGGCGCCACCTCGATCGGTTCGGTGAAGTCGCAGATCGGTCACACCAAGTGCGCCGCGGGCTTGGCCGGACTGATCAAGGCCGCCATGGCCATCCACACCGGTGTCCGCCCGCCCACCCTGCACGTCAGCAACCCCAACGCGGCCTGGTCGTCGGCCACCAGCCCCTTCGGTTTCCACTCCCAGCCCGTGCCGTGGGTGGCCGACACCGCCGACCGCGTGGCCGGTGTCTCGGCGTTCGGCTTCGGCGGCACCAACTTCCACGTGGTGCTCAGCGGTCACGCCGACACCCCCGCGCCGGTGGCCACCGCCACCCGCTGGCCGGCCGAGCTGTTCTGCTTCCGCGGGGTGGATGCCACGACCGCCACCGCAGCGGCCCGCACCCTGCTGGAGAAGGTGCGCGCCGCCCACGCCGACGACGACGCGGTGCTGGCCGAGTTCGCCTACAGCGCAGCACGAACCGCCGATCTCGCCGGGGCCCGCGGTCAGCGGGTGCACCTGGCGGTGGTCGCCACCGACGTCGACGACCTGATCACCAAGCTCTCGGCCGCGGTCGAGGCGGCCGGCACCGAATCGCTGCCCAAGGGCGTGTTCTCCTCAGCCGGAGTCGATCTGGGTGTCGAGCCCGGTGCGGCCCCCACCGTCGCGGAGATGTTCTGCGGTCAGGGCAGCCAGACCGCAGGCATGTTCGCCGACCTGTTCGTCACCTTCGGCGATCTCGACCCGATCCTGCAGGCCGGCGCGCATCTGATCGATCGCATCTACCCGCACGACGCCTTCGACGACGACAGCCGCGACGCCCAGCGTCGGGCGTTGACCGACACGCGCACCGCGCAGCCTGCCCTCGGCATGACCGGGCTGGCCGCGCACACGCTGCTGACCAAGGCCGGGGTGATCCCGGACATGTACGGCGGTCACAGCTACGGAGAGCTGGCCGCGTTGGCCGCCGCAGGCCTCTGCGACATCGACACCCTGATCACTCTCAGTGAGCAGCGCGCCGACGCCATGCTGCAGTCCATCGACGCCGACGCCGGGACCATGGCCGCGGTGTCGGGCTCCCCCGACCGGGTGGCCGACCTCATCTCCGGTGTCTCCGACGTCGTGGTGGCCAACCGCAACTCACCGAGCCAGACCGTCATCTCCGGGTCGACTGTGGGCATGCAGGCCGCGGTGGAGGCACTACGGGCTGCCGGACTGACCACGCGAGTCATCAACGTGGCGTGTGCATTCCACAGCCCGCTGGTGGCCGGGGCGGGCGATCGGTTCCGCGCGTCGCTGCACGCGGCGTCGCTGTCCAAGCCCGAGGGTCAGGTGTGGTCCAACCGCACCGCCGCCCCGTACGGCGCCGATCTGGCCGCCGTCATCGATGAGCTCGGTGAGCAGCTGGCGTCGCCGGTGCGGTTCGTCGAGCAGATCGAGGCCATGTACGCCGCAGGGGCCCGCGTGTTCGTCGAGGCCGGCCCGGGTCGGGTGTTGTCCTCGCTGATCGGGGCCATCCTGGGCGACCGTCCGCACCGCACCGTCAACTTCGCCGGCGCCGGGCTCTCGGGTACCGCCGCCTACCTCGGGGTGCTGGCCCAGCTGGCCACTCTCGGCGTCGACATCTCGCAGTCGTGGATGTTCCACGGCCGCCGCCCGGCCCCGGCAGGCAAACGCTCGCGCTGGACCGTGGACGGCCAGCTGGTGCGTACCCGGGGCGCAGGCCCCATCGCCGGCGGTCTCGTTCCCGCCCAACCGATCTCACTTCAGTCCGCCCAACCGATGGGATACTCCGTGACCTCAGCTTCCAACGGCTCCCCCGCGCCCCAGTACGGCGCACCGGCCCACTTCGACGGCGCCGAGGCGCTGGTGGCCGAGTTCCTGCGCAGCAGCCGCGAGATGATCTCGGCACAGCGCGACGTGATGATGCAGTACCTCGGCGCCGACGCCGGCGTGGTCTACGAGCGTCCCGCTGCCCCCGCCGTCACCGGGCAGTACGTGCCCGCTGCCGCCCCGGCCGTAGCCGCCGCACCGGTCGCCGCCGCACCCGCTGCGGCGGCCGTGGTCACCGAGCCCGTGGTCACCGAAGCCCCCGCCCCGGCCGCCGAGTCGGTGGACGTCATGGGGATGGTGCTCGAGGTGATCGCCGACCGCACCGGCTACCCGGTCGACATGATCGAACCCGACCTCGACCTCGAGGCCGAGCTGTCCATCGACTCGATCAAGCGGGCTGAGATCGCCGGTGAGATCGCGATGCGCCTGGGCCTGTCGACCGCAGGCGCCGAGGTGGAGGACGTGGCCAAGGCCCGCACCGTCGCCGAGATCACCGCCCTGCTCGGCGGCGGCAGCGACGCCCCGGCCACCGAGACCCCCGCTGCTGCGCAGACCCCCGCCGTCGAGACCCCGGCCGCTGCACAGGCCGCCGGCGAGTCGACCGAGTCGGTGGCCGCGGCACCGGTGCACAGCGCCGCAGCCGACTCCGGCGACGTCGACGCCCGCATCATCCCGCCGGTCCGCCACGTGCAGCGGCTGCACCCGCTCGACGCGGTCTCGCTGCCCGACACCCTGTCCGGACGCACCATCGTGGTGATCGGCTCGGGCGAGTCGGTGCAGGCGGTCACCACCAGGCTCAGTGCTCTGGGCGCGCAGACGCAGGTCATCGAGCCCGAGGCGCTGGCCGCCGGCGAGGCCACCATCGCCGACCCCGTCGACGGTGTGCTGTACCTGGCCGGCTTGGACGGCGACGCCACCCTGGAATCACCTGTCCCGCAGCTGTTCTCACTGGCCAAGCAGGCGTTGGCACTCGATCTCACCTGGTTCCTGGCCGCCGGGCCGGTGGCCGGTCTGCACGGCTTCTTCCGCACCGTCGCCCGCGAGTACCCGTCGGTCATCGCCCGTGTGGTGGATCTGCCCGCCGGTGCTGCGGCCGCTGATCGCGCCGACTGGCTGATCGCCGAGATGTCGCGTCCGGCCGGTGTTCCCGTGGTCATCGTCGAGGCCGACGCCGCCGACGGGGCGAGCATCACCCGCCACGGCATCGAGATGGTCTCGCAGCCGCTGGGCATCCTGGGCAGCACCGGCGCCGGACCGTCGGCCGACGGCCACGCCGAGGCGACTGCGCTGGGCCTGGACCGTTCGTCGGTGGTCATCGTGGTCGGTGGGGCCAAGGGCATCGCCGCGCATGCCGCCTCGGTCATCGCCCGCGCCAGCGGCGCCACCCTGGAGCTGGTCGGTCGCACCGAGCTGAGCAGCGAGCTGGAGCCGCCGCACTTGGCGGCCGCGCTCGACGCCGACGCACTGCGCAAGGCCCTGATCGCCGCCGGCGGTCTCACCCCGCGCGAGATCGAGCGCAAGGTGGCCACCATCACCGGCCACCGCGAGATCCGCTCGACCATCGAACGTCTCACCGAGCTGGGCAGCGATGTGCGTTACCGCAGCGCCGACATGCGGTCGACCGAGTCGGTCTCGCAGGTGATCAAGGCGATCCACCACGAGCACGGCCGCATCGACGGGATCATCTACGCCGCAGGCATCATCGAGGACAAGTTGATCGCCGAGAAGACCGCCGAGTCCTTCGACCGCGTGTTCTCCACCAAGGTCGACGGCGCCCGCGCCCTGCTCGAATCGGTGGACCGCATCGAACGTGGCCCGCGGTTCGTGGTGTTCTTCGGCAGCATCTCCGCTGTGCTGGGCAACCGGGGCCAGATCGACTACTCCTCGGCCAACGACGCCCTGGAGACGATGGGTGCCCAGTGGGCGGCCGGTCACCCCGAGCGTCGCGGTCTGACCGTGCATTGGGGTCCGTGGGCGCCCACCGGTGTCAACAACGGCATGGTCACCCCGGCTCTGATGCGCAGCTACGCCCGCCAGGGCATCGACCTCATCGAGCCCGACGCCGGCGCGATGAGCCTGCTCGGTGAACTCGCGTGGGGTCCCACCGACGACACCGCAGTGGTGCTCACCGCATCGGGTTGGTGATACCCACGGTGAATCAGTCCTCTCGTAGCGAGCCCATCGCCATCACCGGCATGTCGGTGATGTTCCCGGCGGCGCCGGACCTGGACTCCTACTGGGCCAACATCATCGGCGCCGTCGATGCGATCACCGACGCCCCCGCCCACCGGTGGGATGAGTCGTATGCCACCAACATCGACTGCCGCCGTGGTGGTTTCGTCGACGACCTGGCCGAGGTCGACATCTTGTCGCACGGCATCATGCCGGCCTCGGTGGGTTCGATCGAACCCGATCAGCTGATCGCGTTGAAGGTGGCTGCGGCCGCTCTCGCCGACGCCGGTGGCGAGCGCGCCATCCCCGCCGACCGCACCCGCGCCGGAGTCATCTTGGGCCGCGGCGGATACCTCACCCCCGGCATGGCGCGCCTGGATCAGCGGGTGCGCACCGCATCTCAACTGGTACACACCCTGGGTGAGTTGGTGCCGGGACTCGACCGCGAGCAACTCGAGGCGGTGCGCACGGCGTTCACCGACAAGCTGGGCCCCGAGGCGCCCGAGTCGGCGATCGGCCTGGTGCCCAACCTGGCCGCGTCCCGACTGGCCAACCGGCTGGACCTGCGGGGCCCGGCCTACACCGTCGACGCCGCCTGCGCCTCATCGCTGATCGCCGTGCACAACGCGGTGCGCGAACTGTCCTGCGGCGCTTTGGACGTGGTGTTGGCCGGGGGCGTGCACCACTGTCACGACGTGACCCTGTGGAGCGTGTTCAGCCAGCTGGGCGCCCTGTCGAAGACCGACCGGATCCGGCCGCTGCACCGTGACGCCGACGGTGTGCTGATCGGCGAGGGCACCGGCATCGTGGTGCTCAAGCGGCTCTCCGACGCCCAACGCGACGGCGACCGCGTGTACGCGGTGATCACCGGCACCGGCATGTCGAGTGACGGGCGGGTGGCCGCGTTGGCCACCCCGGACTCCTCGGGTCAGGTGCGGGCGGTCCGTGCGGCCTGGGATGCCGCCGGACTCGACCCCAGCGCACCAGATGTGATCGGCCTGCTCGAAGCCCACGGGACCGCCACCCCGGCCGGTGACTCGGCCGAGTTGACCACGCTCGCCGAGGTTTTCGGCCGTCCAAACGACGCGACGGCACCGGCGATCGGGTCGGTGAAGTCGATGATCGGCCACACCATGCCCGCCGCGGGCGTGGCCGGGCTGATCAAGGCGGCGCTGGCCGTCCACCACGGCATCATCCCCCCGACCCTGCACTGCGACGAGCCGAATCCGACTCTGGCGCAGACCCGTTTCGCCCCGGCCCAGGCGACCGCGGCCTGGACCGGCGACACCATCCGCCGCGCCGGGGTCAACGCCTTCGGCTTCGGCGGCATCAACGCCCACGTGGTCATCGAGCAGTCCCCCGAGCAGTTCGCCGCTCGCACCGTGCACCACCCGATCTCGGTCACCGAACCCGACGTGATGCTGCTGCTGGCCGCCGACACCCACGACGAGCTGGCCGCCCGCCTGGACCACGACGATTCCGAGATCCGTTCGCTAACACCGGGTTCCGGTGATGTCCGCATCGCCATCGGCGATCCCACCGCCAAGCGGTTGGCCACGGCGCGCAAGGTGATCGCCCGCGGCAAACGCTGGCACGGGCGCAATGACCTGTGGTTCGCCCCGCAGCCGCTGCTGCGGGGCGGCGAACTGGCCTTCGTCTACGCCGGCCTCGACGCCGACTTCGATGCTGATGCAGCCGATCTCGCTCACCGCCTGGGCCTGCCGTGGATCGACTCCGACGCACAGGTGGGCGATGTGGCCCGCCACGGTCTGGCCGTGATGCGTCTGGGCCGACTGCTCACCGACGCACTCGACCTCGTGGGCGTGCACCCGGATGCGGTGGCCGGTCACAGCATCGGCGAGTGGAACGCGATGGTCACCGCCGAGATCTTCGATCGTGCCGAGATCGACGCATTCATGGGTGATTTCGATCCCGACCAGCTCGACGTCCCCGGCGTCGCGTTCGCCGTGGTAGGTGCCTCGGTCGACGAGGTGGCCCAGGTGATCGCCAACCGTCCCGGCGTGGTGGTCTCCCACGACAACGCCCCCCGACAGAGCATCATCTGCGGCCCCGAGGCCACCATCGCCGATCTGGTCGACGGCTTCCGCGCCAAAGCCGTCATCTCCTCGGTGCTGCCGTTCCGATCCGGGTTCCACACGCCGATGTTCGAGCCGTTCATGGCGCGGTTCGTCGACAACTCCGCCCAGCTGAGCGTGCGCAGTGCCCGGCTGCCGATGTGGTCGGCCACCACGCTGGCGCCCTACCCCGCTGACCACGCGGGCATGCACGAGGTGTTCGTGCGACATCTGTTGGAGCCGGTGCGTTTTCGGGGCATGGTGCAGGCGATGCACGACTCTGGCATCCGCGGTTTCGTCCAGATCGGCGACGGCCAGCTCGGCTCACTGATCGGCGACTCACTGGCCGAGCGCGACCACGTCGTGTTCACCACCCACTCACCGCAGCGCGGGGTGCTGGCCCAGCTGCAACGGATCTGCGCCGCCCTGTGGGTGGAGGGACGCGCCAGCGCGCCGTTCCCCATCGCGCGCACGGGATCGTCGCCCGCCACCGCCGCCCCGGCGCGCCGTCTGACCAAGCTGGATCTGGGCAGCGGCCTGATCTCCATCGAGCCCGCCGACCGGCCCCAGCTGCTGCCGCCCACCCCGATCGCGCCCGCCCCGATCGCGCCCGCCCCCATCCCGGCGGCGCCGAGGACGCCACTGCCGCAGACGGTTCCGGTGGCCTCGGTGAATGCCGGCCCGTCGGCGTTGGGTTCGGAGTTCAGCGCGTTCGTCGCCGAGAGCACCGCCACCGCCAACTCGCTGATCGAGGCGCTGCGGGCGCGCCGGGCCAATCCGGTTGCGCCCCGCCCGGTCTCACGTCCAGCGCCTCGAGGAGTTCGGGGTCGACGCGCGGTCGCGAGTCCTTCCACGCCCGCACAGCAGGTGCGTTCGGTGTTGCGCATCGACGTGCAGGCGATGCCGTATCTGATGGACCACTGCTTCTTCCGGCAGCCAAGCGGCTGGCCGTACGCCGAGGACAGCTGGCCGGTGGTCCCGGCCACCACCTCGCTGCAGCACATGATCGACGCAGCCGGCAGTACGGTCGCCACGCTACGGCCCGAGGGGGGCCTGTTCCCGGTGTCGCTGACCAAGACCCGCATGATGCGCTGGATCACCGCCATCCCGTCCACCGACGTGCCGGTGCGCGTCGACGTCCCCGAGCTGCCCGCCGCCGTGGCCGCCGCGGAGATCGCGGTTGCGCTCGAGGGTTATGCGGCGGGCACGGTGTCGGTGGCCACCGCCTACCCGCAGGCGCCGGCGGTGTGGCCGCACCCGAGTGAGCCCGACGTCGAGCCGCAGATCACCGCCGAGCAGATGTACTCCCAGCACTGGATGTTCCACGGCCCGCAGTTCCAGGCCATGGTAGGACCCACCCGGATCGGGGCCCGTCACATCTGGGGTGCGGTGGTGGTGCCGCAGGCTCCGGGCGCGTTGCTGGACAACGTCGGACAGCTGATGGGCCACTGGATCACCAGCGAGCATCCCGAGCGCACGGTGATGTTCCCGGTCGGCTTCGAGCGCATCGACTTCTACTGCGCCACACCGCCGGTGGGCACCCGCCTGCAGGTGGGGGTGCGCATCACCGAGGTGACCCACCAGGTGGTGCGCGCCGATGCCCAGCTGGTGACCCCAGCCGGCGAGGTGTTCGCCCAGATCACCGGGTGGGAGGACCGCCGCTTCGACTCGCCCGCGCGGGTGCGCACCAGCGACCGCTACCCGGGCGCGGCCACCCTCAGCCACGCGATGCCGGGTGAGTGGATGGCGTGTTTCGAGCAGTGGCCCGACCTGGCCACCCGCGAACTGATCATGCGCAACATGCTGGGCGAGCCCGAACGGGTCGTCTACGACAAGCGGCCACCGCGCGGCAAGCGGCAGTGGCTGTTGGGTCGCATCGCCGCCAAAGATGCGCTGCGACAGCTGATCTGGGGCGCCCCCACGCCGTCCGACGAGGCCGACGAGATCTACCCGGCCGAGCTGGTGGTGGGCAACGACGAGGTGGGTCGCCCCCACATCACCGCCCGCCGTGATCGCGCCCTGCCCGCACACACGGTGTCCATCGCCCACACCCATGAGGTGGGGGTGGCCATCGCGCGGCCGTGGCCATGCGGCATCGACGTCGCCGTGGTGGAGCCGCATCCGCAGAGCACCCTGGATCTGGCGCTCGCGCCGGCCGAACAGGAGCTGCTCGCCGGTGTGGTGGCCGGTGACGCCACCGTCGCCGACCTGTGGTTCGCCCGGTTCTGGGCGGCCAAGGAAGCGGTGGCCAAGGCCGCAGGAACCGGATTGGGCGGCGCGCCACAGCGTTTCGCGGTGATCGCCGCGCCCGCCGAGGATCAGCTGGTGGTCCGACACGACGGCGTCGAGCACACCGTTCGCCTGCACCGCATGAACAACCCGGCCGATTTGCCCCAACGCGACTATGTCGTGGCGTTTACCGAGAGGGAGAGATGAGCAGTCCCACACCACACACGGTGACCGAAGAGGCGGTCTTCGCCGATGTGAAGCAGCTGATCGCGCAGGTCCTCGAGGAGTACGGCGTCGACGACGTCGAGATCGAGATGGAGACCCGCTTCCACGAGGACCTCGAGCTCGAAAGCATCGACCTGGTGACCATGAACGGGCTGCTGCGCGAGAAGTACGGCACGCGCGTCAACTTCGCCGAGTTCATCGCCGCGCTCGACCTCGAGGAGATCCTGGGTCTCACGGTCGGAGACCTGGTGGCGTACTCGGTCAGGGCGCTCTCGGAACCGGTGAACCCATGACCACGTCGCTGGAATCGGTCGGCTCGCACATTCAGGCCAACGGCATGCGCCTGCACCTGCAGACCATGCGTGCCACCACCGCAGACGGCTCCGCCGCGGGTGGGCGCGATGGCAAGCGCGAGACCATCGTGCTCATCCACGGTCTGCTGACCGACAGCCTGGCCAGCTACTACTTCACGCTCGGACCCGGGCTGGCCGAAGCGGGTTTCGACGTGGTGATGTACGACCTGCGTGGCCACGGTCGCAGCGAGCGGCCCTACGCCGGGTACCGACTCGACGACTTCACCACCGACCTCGTCGCTTTGCTCGACTCCCTTGGTCTCGATCAGCCGGTGCACCTGGTGGGCAACTCTTTCGGCGGTGCCATCGGGTTCGCCGTCGCCGCCGCGCATCCCACCCGGGTCGCCTCGGTCATCGCGATCGAAGCCCAGCCGCCGGTCGAGAGTTGGCTGGGGCAGATGAAGGTCGGTTTCGAGGACGCGGTCACCTGGCTGCCCGACGACAACGTCATCAACTACATCGCCGAGGTGGCCAGCCCGCACACCGCGCGGCTGTGCCGTAAGGCGTGGGGTGTCATGCAGCGCACCGACATCGCCGCCGACATCATGTCCTCGGACGTGCTCGACGACTCGCTGCCCGGCCTGCGGTGCCCGGTGCTGGCGTTGACCGGCTCGGAGACCGGCATGGCCAAGGAGTACCTCAAGCTCAGCCGCAACCTCGACGACTGGAAGGTCGTGGTGATGCCCGAGCAGGGTCACTCGGTGCTGATCGAACGCAGCCAGGAGACGTTGGAGTACATCACGGCGTGGGTGGGCGGCGAGTACGCAGAGCACGCGTCCGCGTCGTCGGCCGCCTGAGGTTCGCGACATGCGCATCCTGTTCGTGGTGCCCCCGCTGACCGGGCACATCAACCCCACCATCGGGGTCGGCCAGGCGTTGATCGAGGCCGGTCACGAGGTGGCCTGGGCCGGTCACCAGCCCACCCTGCACCGACTGCACCCGCAGGCCCGGATCTTCCCGTGTGGCATCGGCACCGATCTCGGTGACCGGACCACCGAGGTGACCGGTATCGCCGCACTGCGGTTTCTGTGGGAGGAGGCGCTGATCCCGCTGGCCGAGGTGATGGCGCCTGATCTCGAGCGCGCCATCGACGAGTTCGAGCCCGATGTGATGGTCTGCGATCAGCAGGCCTTCGCCGGGTCGATCATCGCCGAACACCGCGGTATCCCCTACCTCACCTCGGCGACCACCTCGGCCGAGCTGACCGACCCGTTCTCCGGGATGCCCAAGGTGGGCGACTGGGTGCGTGAGCAGCTCGCCGGCCTGCGTACGCGCATCGGTATCACCGACGGCGTGCACGACCCCCGGTTCTCCCCGCACGGCATCATCGCGTTCACCACCGAGGATCTGGCCGGGACACCGGAACTCGCCGCCGACCGCGTGCATTTCGTGGGCCCCAGTTTCGCGCCGCGCCCGCCGATCGACTTCGACTTCTCCCGCCTCGACGACAACCGTCGCCTGGTCCTGGTGTCGCTGGGAACGGTCAACGGCGTTGTCGGGGAACGGTTCTTGAACGAGGCACTGGCCGCGGCCGATCTGCTGCCCGAATACCAGCTGGTCATCGTCGACCCGATGGGCGTGGTCGATCACAGCGACCCCCGCGCGATCGTGGTGGACCGGGTGCCGCAGCTGGAGTTGCTGCCGCTAGCCGATGCGGTGGTCTGCCACGGCGGTCACAACACGGTGTGCGAATCACTGTGGCACGGTGTGCCGTTGGTGGTGGCGCCGATCCGCGACGATCAACCCGTGGTGGCCGCGCAGGTGGCCGAGTCGGGTACCGGGCTGCGCGTCCGCTTCGGCCGGATCACTGCAGCGAAGCTGGCCGAGTCGATCGTGGCCGTCTCCGACCCGTTGGGTCCGCACACCGCAGCCGCCCGTCGGGTGGCCACCGCCTTCCAACAGGCCGGCGGCGCTCAGGCGGCCGCCGACGCGGTGCTGTCGGTAGTCCGCGAGGGCAATCTCACCCGCACCTAACCCGTCGAGTGGGCGGAAACCCCGTCGGCTGGGCGGAAACCCCCGTCGAGTGGGCGGAAACCCCCGTCGGCTGGGCGGAAATCCCCGTCGAGTGGGCGGAAGCTGTCCCGCGACTCGCCGCGTTGTCACGTGCTCGCCGCCCTCAGACCGCATGCGCGCTGCGGTACGAGGGACGAGGTGATGCGGACCTTGCCACGCGGGCAGCTTGCCGACCTGTCGTTTCAATACCCCACGGGGTATGCTTCGGGGACCCTCAGGAGGTGCCCGATGACCCATGTCGATTGCCACGTCGATCTCGCCTGCCCGTTCGCCTGGGCGACAACACTCTGGCTGCGTGATGTCGGCACCCGCCGACACCTCGAGGTCACCCTCCATCAGATGAGCCTCGCGGTACTCAACGAGGGCCGGGACCTACCGGCTCCGATGCAGTCCCACATGCAGACCTCGCTGCGTGGGGGCCGGCTGTTGGCCGCGTCCGGGGATCGCTTTGGCGACCTCTACCTGGCCCTGGGGCGTCGCCTTCACGAACAGGGTGAGGCACTCGACGACACGATGGCTCGCGCGGCACTCATCGACTGCGGACTCGACCCCGGCCTCACCGCCGCGCTCGATGATCCCGCGTTCGACGACGCCGTGCGAGCAGCCCACACTCGCGCCCAGGACACACTCGGCGAGGCGGCCGGCAGTCCGATCATCGCGATCGAAGGTCACCCGTTCTTCGGACCGGTGTTGTCGGCGGTACCGGACCCGCCCGAGGCCGACGCGATGTTCGACGCGATCGCTGCCCTCGGCCGGTCGACGTCGTTCTCCCAGCTGCAGCGACCCCGAGCCGGTCGCCCGGCCTTCGCCGGAGGGAGCTGACGCCATGTGCAACCCGGTTCGTTGCCGCGTGTGCGGAAAGACCACCTGGTCGGGCTGCGGCGAGCACGTCGACGCAGTCAAAGCCCGGGTGGCACCCGATCAGTGGTGCGACGGCCACGCCCCAGCCCAGGAACCGACCGCACGGCGGTGGACTCGACGCTGAGCAGCGTTCTACTTGCTGCGGTCGGATGTGGGGTGCTGTTCGGCCAGCCAGACCGCCTCGGCGATCTGGCGGTCGTTGAAGCCGAGCCGTTCGACGATGCGCCGAGAGTAGCCGGCCGCCTTGGCCACGATCGTCAGTCGGCGCGGCACCACCACGATCGCGCGGCGACCACGGATCCCGCTGATGACCCCACCGACCACCGAATCGATGGGCACCATGCCCCAGATCAGGCCCTTGTTGCCGTTCCACAGCGCCACCCCGGCCGGGTCTCGGTGCACGGCATCCATCATCGGGGTGGAGAAGAAGGTGGGATGCACACTGCCCACCGCCACCCCCTGATGCCGCAACTCCAGCCGCAGGCTGTCACACATCGCCCAGATCGCGGCCTTGCTGGAGGTGTAGGAGGCGTGCATCGGCGAGTGGATGAACGCGGCCATGGACGAGATGGCCTGCAGGTAACCACTGGCCGCACGGACGTGAGGCAACGCTGCCTTGAAGGTGCGCCACACCCCGAGCACGTTGATGTCGATGACGCGTTCGAAACTCTCCTCGGTGGCGATCTCCATCGGCGCGGTCACCTCGATACCCGCGTTGGCGATGACGATGTCGATGCCGCCGAAATACTCCGCAGCAGCGTCGACAGCCGCGGTGATGCTGTCCATCGATCGCACGTCGACCACGAAGCCGTGGGCTACACCGGGTCCCCCGAGAGCGATGGCCTGCGCTTCGACGGCCGCCTCGTCGAGGTCGAGCAACGCCAGCCGAGCGCCCCGCGCGCGCAACTCGGTGGCCACGGCCGTGCCCAGACCACCGGTCGACCCGGTGAGCAGCACGGTGCGCCCCGAGATCTCGTATCTGCTCATCCTCGGTCCTCCTCACGCACCGGCACGTGCCGCTGCAGGAAATCGATCTGGTCGGCCACCACGGCCTCGAAGTCGGCCCCGACGTAGATGTCGAAATGCCCAGTGTCATAACGGCGTATCTCGCCGCGCGGCGCGCGCGCAGCGTGGCGTAAGGTGGCGCGCGCCGGGGCCACGGTGTCGCGATTGCACACGGCGAACAGCACCGGGACCGTGATCGCGGGGATGGACTTGCCCGGGAAGTGAAACGGGATGTCCAACCCGATACGCGCTATCACCTGGTTGGGAACCGAATTGTCATCAGGCTTGATCGCCAGATAGCCGGGCAGGGCATCCGGGGCCGTCATCAGTGCTCGCTCGTGCGGCGCACCGGCGGTCGCGATCATCAACGGCGCCTTGCCGCGGCGGGCCCGCACCTTGTCACGCAGCGCGCGGGCGGCCACCTTCACCGAGGTGATGGGGTCGAGCGCCAGCGTCGAGGCCAACCCGTCGGTGAACGGACACTGCGAGATCACCGCTGACACGTGCTGGTCGCGGGCGGCGGTGATCAACACGTGTCCACCGCCGAAACTGGTTCCCCACAGAATGATTCGCCGGGTGTCCACGCCATCGCAGGTGCGCGCGAAGGCCAGCGCGGCGGCCCAATCGGCCAGCTGGGCGTCGATGTCGAGCAGCTGGCGCGGCTGGCCGTCACTGTCGCCGAAGTAGCGGTAGTCGAAGACCAGGCAGGCGTAGCCGGCGGCGACGAAACGCTGGGCAAAGGCATCCAGGCGCATGGTCCGCACTCCGCCGAGACCGTGGGCCATCAGGATCACCGGGGCAGGCGTGTCACCGTCCGGCCGGTACAGCCAGGCCCGACAGATCACCCCGTCAGAGGTGAACTCCACGTCCACACGCTGCGACATCGACGTCCCCCCGGCCGAATGTTGGATGCATTCCATCAATTGACATAAGTACACTGATGGGACCGGTTACTGTCAACTCGTGACGCCCCCGGACGAGTCCAAGGTCTCGCTGACCCGCACTCAGCGACGCGCGCAGCAGATGCGCCGCGTCATCGTCGACATCGCCGAATCGCTGTACATCGACGAGGGCGTGGCGGCGGTGAACGCCGAGACCATCGCCGCACGTGCCGACATCTCCGTGCAGACCGTCTACAACCGGGTGGGGGTGCGCGACGCGCTGCTGGTGGCCATCACCGAGAAAGCCCTGTCCACCAACCGCGCCTTCATGGACGAGACCTTCACCACCACCGAAGGCAACGCCGAGCAACGAGTTCTCGCGGTGGCGTCGGCCTTCATCGAGTTCGCTCGCACGCATCGCCGACAGTTCCGCCTGCTCACCACGCCACCCGGCCCGGCCGCCCAAGCATTGGTCAACGCTCAGGCCGAGATCCAGATCGGCCAACTGGCCCAGATCCTCGACGCTGGAATGGACGAAGGCCTGGGCACGCCGGGCCTCAACACCCGCCACGTCGCGATCGCGCTGTGGGCGATGCTCAGCGGACTGCTGGCCATGACCTTCGCCGACGACACCATCATCGGCGAAGAGGAGAGCGAGGCGGTCATGACGACGGCGCTTAACATCCTGCGGGACGGACTGCTGCACCGGCAGTGAGATGCGACGCCCCCGCTCCGGTCACCTGCGCGGTCACCTCGACCGCGCGTTGGGGTCAGCGATCGTTCGGGTTGAGCACGATGAACGCCGACGACGGCGATGGGCGTCGGTGCCGCAGGCTCGGGTGTGGGGGTCGTGGGCAAACTTGCGCCTACAAAGCCTTGCCTCACCAAATCATGCTGCCCACAGGGCCATTCGGGACCGGCATTGGGAACCGTGCACATCGGTGGACCGCACCGCCGGACCGCTGTACACTCGAACGTATGATCGAATCGGCGAACCACGCGGCTGCACGCGCCCTGCAGTCGTTCCTGTCGTCTCTCGCCGACCTTCCCGCGGCAAGCGATGAGGCAGACGCCGTCAACAGGATCGCGCTCCTGGAATCGATCAAAGCCGGATGTGCTGCGGCACAGGTGGTCGAGACCATGCGCCTGGAAGAACTGCGATTGCAGGCGCAGACGCAGGCCGGCGTCCCGACGGCACGCCGGGGTCGCGGCCTGGCCGCCGAGGTCGCGTTGGCCCGCAGAGCCTCTGGATCCACTGGTGGCCGCCACCTCGGGTTCGCGCGAGCACTGATGCGCGAGATGCCCTACACCCGAGCCGCTTTGGCGGCTGGAGTACTGACGGAGTGGCGCGCCACCATCCTCGTACGTGAGACCGCTCATCTCACCCGCACAGACCGCGAGGAGATCGACCGTCGCCTGTGCGCCGACGTCTCATCCCTCGACGGCCTGGGCGACCGAGCGCTCGACGCCGAGGCCAAACGCTTGGCCTACGAACTCGATCCACAGGCCGTCGTCGACCGCCACACGCTGGCGACATCTGATCGTCGCGTGTCCACCCGACCCGCCCCCGACGGGATGGTGCGCCTGTCTGCACTGCTGCCGTTGACCGCGGGGATCTCGGTGTACGCGACGTTGAAGAGGCACGCCGATGCCACCGTTGGCGCCGACGAACGCACTCACTCCCAGGTCATGGCCGACGCCCTGGTCGAACGGGTGACCGGCGTCTCATCGGTCGACCAGATCCCGGTCGCGGTGAATCTCGTTGTCTCCGATGAGGTCTTGTTGGGATCGGGCTCCGCCGCTGCGCAGGTAGCAGGCCATGGTCCCATTCCCGCCGCCATCGGGCGCGCGATCGTGCAGACCGCGGTGGACGCGAACGCACGGACCACCCTGCGTCGCATCTATACGGCACCCGCCTCGGGCGCGCTGGTGGCCATGGACTCCGCTGCACGCCTGTTCCCCGCCGGACTCGCACAGTTCCTCGACACCCGCGACCAGGGGTGCCGCATCCCCTACTGCGACAACCCCATCGGCGAACACGATCATGCGCAACCCCACGCCGACGGCGGAAAGACAACGGCAGCAAACGGATTGGGCATGTGCCGAAGTCACAATCGAGCCAAACAGAACCCCGGCTGGTACGTGGCCACCCGAGATGGCACCCGCACCGCACGTCACACGGCCACCGTCACCACCCCGACCGGACACACCCATGTCTCTCATGCCCCGCCACCACCGGGCCATCACGACCCCGAGGACAGTGCTGTCGAGCGCCGGGTCCGAGAGTGGTTGAACGCTGCCTAGATTCGTCTGCGCTAGATTCGTCTGCGCTGGCGGGCGAACTCGGCGAGCACCACACCGGCGGCCACCGATGCGTTGAGGCTCTCCACCGGCCCGGCCATGGGGATCGACAGAATCGAATCGCAACTCTCCCGCACCAACCGCGACAAGCCCTTGCCCTCCGAGCCGACCACGATGACCGTGGGTCCGGTGCCGTCGTAGGAGTCCAGGTCGGTGTCACCGTCGGCGTCGAGACCCACCAGCTGCGTCCCGTCGGCAGCCCAATCCTTGAGCGTCCGAGTGAGATTGGGTGCCTGCGCCACTGGAAGACGAGCTGCGGCACCAGCACTGGTGCGCCACGCCACCGCGGTCACACTCGCGCTGCGCCGCGCAGGGATGACCACGCCGTGCCCACCGAACGCGGCCACCGAGCGGATCACCGCACCGAGGTTGCGTGGATCGGTGATGTTGTCCAAGGCCACCAGCAGCGGCGGCGTACCGCTGGCCACCGCAGCGGCCATCACATCGCCAGGATGGGCGTACCGATACGGCGGAACCTGCAATGCGATGCCTTGATGCAGCCCGTTGGAACTCATCCGGTCCAGCTCGGACTTCTGCGCCTCGAGGATGGAGACCCCCGTGTTGCCCGCGATCGCCACCGCCTCGGACACCCGCTCGTCGGGAGTGCCCCCGACCATCACGTACAGCGCGGTGGCCGGAACGCCCGCGCGCAGACATTCCACCACCGGGTTACGACCTACCACGTACTCCGGCGCGTCCTCGTCGCGGCGGCGCGTGGCACCCGAGCGCCCCGCACCGGCACGCCCCACACCCGAGGTCGCCTTCGCCGCAGCCTTCGCCCGCTTGTGCGCGGCGTGATACGGCCGATCCTCGGCCTTCGGGGTGGCGCCACGACCTTCGAGGCCACGGCGACGGTTGCCGCCCGAACCGGCGACCTGCCCCTTCTTCGTACCGTCCTTGCGGACCGCACCCTTACGTCGCGAATTGCCCGCCATCAGTTGCGTCCCTTGAGGTTCCATTGCGCACCGTCGGGGGTGTCGGTCACTTCCACCCCGGCCTGCGCCAGTCGGTCGCGCACCGCGTCTGCGGTGGCGTAGTCCTTGTCCGCACGGGCGGTGGCCCGGCGATCGAGTTCGGCGCGGACCAAGACATCGAGTGCCTCGATCGCCGGCGAGTCATCACCGACCGACACCCACTGCGGGTCGAGCGGATCCACCCCGAGGATGCCCGCCATCGCCCGCACCGACGCCGCCGCAACCAGGGCGCCGACCGTGTCGCCGGACTCCAACGCGGTGTTGCCCACCCGAACCGTGTTGTGCAGCACTGCGATTGCCGCCGGCACCCCCAGATCGTCGTCGAGCGCGGCGACGAAATCGTCCGGCAGATCCCCCACCGACACCTCGCCGACACGCGAGACCACCCGCTGCACAAAGGATTCCACTCGCCGGTAGGCCGCAGCGGCATCATGCAACGCGCCCTCGGAGTACTCGATCATCGACCGGTAGTGCGCACTGCCCAGGTAGTAGCGCAGCTCCACCGCGCGCACCCGCTGCAGCATCGCCGGAATCGACACCACGTTGCCCAACGACTTGCTCATCTTCTCCCCACCCATGGTCACCCAGCCGTTGTGTAACCAGTAGGCGGCGAAACCATCCCCGGCACCGTGGGCCTGAGCGATCTCGTTCTCGTGGTGCGGGAAGATGAGATCCATTCCCCCGCAGTGGATGTCAAACTCACCACCCAGTAGCGAGGTGGCCATCGCCGAGCACTCCAGGTGCCAGCCCGGCCGACCGTCACCCCACGGGGTGGGCCAGGACGGCTCGCCCGGTTTGGCCGCCTTCCACAGCGTGAAGTCCCGGTCGTCGCGTTTGCCGGTGCCCGCGCTCTCCCCCTGGTGCACGTCGTCGAGCCGATGGCCCGAGAGCGCGCCGTAGTCGGGGAGGCTGCGCACGTCGAAGTACACGTTGCCGTCGGCGCAGTAGGCGTGACCACGGTCGATGAGCCGCTGCATGTAGGTGACCATCTGGGTGATGAAGCCGGTGGCGCGGGGCTCGGCCGAGGGCGCCAGCACCCCCAGCGCGCGGTAGGCGTCGGCGAAGGCACGTTCGTGGGTGGCCGCCCACTCCCACCACGGGCGTCCCGCGTCGGCGGCCTTGCTGAGGATCTTGTCGTCGATGTCGGTGACGTTGCGCAGGAACAGCACGTCGTACCCGCGGTGGGCCAGCCAGCGCCGCAACACGTCGAAGGCAATTCCACTGCGCACGTGGCCGATGTGCGGGACACCCTGCACGGTGGCGCCACACAGGTAGATGCTGGCCTCACCGGCACGCAGGGGCGTGAAGTCTCGCACGTCACGTGCGGCGGTGTCGTACAGGCGCAGGCTCACGACACCGAACCTTACTGGAGCGACACGCCCGGTCCCGCGCGCTGTGGCCTGCGTGGACACCGGGACGCCGTTAGCCTCTGCCCATCGCAGCGTCAGCAGACCAGGCCAGGTGAGAGGGCGATCAGATGAAGACGATGTTCGGGTGGCAATTGCACGGCGACGGCAAGACGGTCGCAGCGACCGGCATCGTGCGTCCCGGCGAGCGACTCAGCTGGCCACGCACCATCGGTCTGGGCGGCCAGCACATCATCGCGATGTTCGGCGCCACCTTCCTGGTGCCCGTCCTCACCGGCTTCCCGCCGTCGACCACCCTGTTCTTCTCCGGCGTGGGCACCCTGCTGTTCCTGGTCATCACCGGCAACCGGCTGCCCAGCTACCTGGGCTCGTCGTTCGCGTTCATCGCACCGATCACCGCCGCCACCGCCTCCGACGGGCGCGGTGGCGCACTGTTGGGCATCCTGGCCACCGGCGTGCTGTTGGCGCTGGTGGGGGTGGTGGTGATGGTCACCGGCACCGGTTGGATCGAGACGCTCATGCCGCCGGTGGTGGCCGGGGCGATCATCGCGCTGATCGGCCTGAACCTGTCCGGCGCCGCGACGACGAACTTTCAGAAGGCGCCGTGGACCGCGGTGGTCACCCTGACCGCGGTCCTGGTGCTCACCGTGGTGGGACCAGGCCTCGTCTCGCGGCTGGCCATCCTCGCGGGTGTGGCCGTGGGTTACGCGTTCGCCGCGCTCGCCGGCGACGTCTCTTTCGATGCAGTCGGCGCGGCGGACTGGGTGGGGCTGCCCGATTTCGCCCATCCCACGCTGGCGTGGTCGGTGCTGCCGGCCTTCCTGCCGGTGGTGTTGGTGCTGGTGGCCGAGAACGTCGGTCATGTGCGCAGCGTCGCCCACCTGGCCGAGGACCCCTCCATCAACCGCGCGACCGGTCGTGCGCTGTTGGCCGACGGTCTGGCCACCACGCTGGCCGGCGCCGGCGGCGGATCGGGCACCACCACCTACGGCGAGAACATCGGCGTGATGGCCGCTACCCGCGTCTACTCCACCGCCGCCTACTGGGTGGCCGGTGTGGTGGCTGTGCTACTGGGCCTCTCACCCAAGGTGGGCGCACTGATCAACACCATCCCGCCGGGCGTGCTGGGCGGGGTGACGGTGGCCCTCTACGGCTTGATCGGCGTCATCGGCGTCAAGATCTGGATCGACAACAAGGTCGACTTCTCCCGCCCGGTCAACCAGCTGACCGCCGCGGTGGCCCTGGTGATCGGCATCGGCAACCTCACCCTGTCGTTCGGCCACGACATCGTGCTCACCGGTATCGCGCTGGGCTCGGTGGCGGCGGTGGTGGTCTTTCATGCGATGACCGCGCTGCAGCGCCTGACACGCGGAAAACCGGACGCCGGCGTTCTGTCTGCCAGAATCTGATGCCTGGTTCGGGTTCGCCGGATTGATCGTGTGCGTATGTCAGCCACGTCACATTCCCGCTCGGCACATTCCCGCTCGGCCCTGTGGGTCGTGGTGCTCTGCTGGTCGCTGGTCATCTTCGACGGCTACGACCTCATCGTCTACGGGGCCACCATCCCCGCGCTGCTGCGTGAGCCCGGCTGGCCGCTGACCCCCGACGACGCCGGACACCTGGGCAGCCTCGCCTTCGCAGGCATGCTCGTCGGCGCCCTGTGTGGCGGTGCACTGGCCGACCGGTTCGGTCGCCGACGCGCGATCATCGGCGCCACGCTGTGGTTCAGCGTGTGGACCGGGGTGTGCGGATGGGCCACTGGGCCCGAACAATTCGGTCTGATGCGCTTTCTGGCCGGGCTTGGCCTGGGTGCACTCATCCCGTCGGCCAACGCGCTGACCACCGAGTTCGTCACACCCCGATGGCGTTCGGTGGTGACCACGGCGATGATGTCGGGGGTGCCGTTGGGTGGTGCGCTGGCCTCGGTGGTGGCGTTGCAGGTCATCGACGATCATGGCTGGGCGCCGTTGTACCACTTCGGATTTCTCGGTCTGGTGCTCGCGGCGGCGGCCGCCGTGGCGTTGCCGGAGTCACCGACGTGGCTGCGCAGCCGCAACCACCTCGAGCAGGCCGCGCGCATCGAAGCCAACTACCGGTTGCGGCCCACACCAACGCTTGTCGGCCCCGGCCCCACGGCGGCGCGCACCGTGCTGCGGCGCCCGTACGCGTTGAGCACCGCACTGTTCGTCCTGGCCACCACCGCCACCATGTTCACCTGGTACGGGTTGGGCACCTGGCTGCCCAAGCTGACCCGCGCCGACGCCCGCTTCGACCTGGGCAGCGATCCCGTCACCTACCTGCTGGCCCTCAACCTCGGAGCGGTGGCGGTGTCTGGGGTGACCGCCTGGAGCGCAACACGTTTCGGCGCGCTGCGGGTGGCGGTGGTGGCCGCCTCGGCGGGGGCGCTGAGCCTGGCCGCGCTCACCACCTTCCCGTCGTCGGTGGGCCTGGTCTACGGGCTGTTGATCATCGCGGGTGCCGGCAGCCACGGCACTCTGTGCCTGGTGATCGCGGCCATCGCCGGGCACTACCCCGACGGCGTGCGCGGCACCGCGCTGGGTGCGTCGCTGGGTGGCGGGCGTATCGGAGCGGTGATCGCCCCCACCGCCGCAGGATGGATCCTCACTCGAGACCCCACCAGCGCGACGGGCAGCATCGGATTGTTCGCGGCGGCGTCGGGGGTCGCCGCGGCACTGTTGCTGCTGCTGTACCTGCGGTCAGCTCGGCCGCAGGTACAGCCGACGCCGGTGACGGCGGCGCTGGCCCGCTGACGACACGGGGTCGACGCGGTCAGGAAGTCTCGGTGAGGTGGCCCTCGATCTGGGCGGCCGCCCGCCGTAGCCGTTCCACCAGCCACGGCAACCGGTGTCGGTCGTAGCGGACGCTGGGCATGGCCACGGCCAGCCCCGCCACAGGTCCGTCGGCGCCTCGCACGGCCACCCCCACCGCCACGATGCCCCGTTCGGAGCGTTCAGAATTGAGCGCGAACCCCGCACGACGCACCTTGGCCAACTCGCCCTGCAGACGGGTCGGGTCGGGCCGTTCGGCCAGTTCCTCTGGGTCGGCGGGTGCTGCGGTGTACAGCTCGTGCACCTCGGTGGGATCCAACGCCGCCAGCAACACCATGCCGCCGGAGGTCAGGTGAGCGGGGAACGCCATACCTTCGCGCGAGGTGACCCGAAGTGCGGCAGCACATTCCACGCTGGCGGCAAACCGAACCGAGACTCCCACGCGCACAGTGAGATTGACCGTCTCACCCAACACCTCCATCAGCTCCAGCATCGTCGGCAGTGCCACCGTTCGCAGCCGCGAGGTCTCCACATACGAGTGGTGGGCCAGCGCCAACACTCGACCGGGTCGATAGCGGCGACGGTCGTCTTGCTCGGCGAAGTCACGAAACACCAACGTGGACAACAGCCGATGCGCGGTGGAGCGGGCCACCCCGAGGCGCTGCGCCACCTCGCTGACGGTCAACGCGCCCTCCATCTGCAACATCACCGCGATGCGCAGGGCGTGGTCGACGCTGGTGACGACGTAGGCCGGTGGAGTCTTGATCTCCCGCATCCCGCCACCTCCGTTCCGCCCAGCAGAATCCTAGACGGCATCGGGCTGCCACCGTCGAGCCTTGAACGATGACGACAGTCGATCAGCCGGGGCTCGATCCGGCGCTCGCGGACCCCGCGCTTGCCGACCTGCATCGCGGGTTCGCCGCCGAGCACCTGGTGCCACTGTGGACCGAGGTGGGTGACCTGATGCCTGCGCATCCGCGCTCGCAGGCGTGTGCGCACCTGTGGCGGTGGAACCGCCTGCTGGAGTTGGCCGATCGCGCCGGACACCTGGTGCCGGTGGGTCGCGGCGGAGAGCGACGCGCGCTGGCGTTGGCCAACCCCGGCTTGCCGGGGCGTCCCTTCGCCACCCCCACCATCTGGGCCGCCATCCAGTACCTGATGCCACACGAGGACGCCCCCGAACACCGACACAGCCAACACGCGTTCCGGTTCGTCGTGGAGGGTCACGGCGTGGCCACCGTCGTCGAGGGTGACCCGGTGGCCATGCGGCGCGGCGACTTCCTACCGCAGGCCGGGCTGAACCGGCATGCCCACCACAACACCGCCGACCGACCGATGGCATGGATCGACGGGCTGGACATCCCGCTGCAGTACGCCTTGGACACCCAGTTCTTCGATGTGGGTCGCGATGCCATCAGCGCCGCCGAACGCGTCCTGCCACCGCGGTCACGATCGGAAAAGCTGTGGGGCCATCCGGGATTGACCCCCGTGGGGCACCGATCGCAGCGACCGGGAAGCCCGTTGTTGGCCTACCGCTGGGAGCACACCGATGCTGCGTTGACCGATCAGTTGGAGTTACAACGCACCGGTCACCCCGGCACCGTCGAACCGGGGCACGCGCTGGTTCGGTTCACCGACCCCCGCACCGGCGGCGATGCGTTGCCCACCATCCGCGCGCAGTTCCATCGGATTGCGCGCGGGGTCACCACCGCACCGCGGCGCGAGACCGGATCGAGTGTCTACCAGGTGTTCGACGGGTCGGGGCTGGTGCGCGTGGGCGAGAGCACCTGGAGTGTCACCCGCGGAGACCTGTTCGTGGTGCCCAGTTGGCAGGCGGTGTCGGTCACCTCGCAGGCAGGCGCGTCAGACTCCGATTCCGGCGCCCTGGACCTGTTCCAGTTCGGCGATGCACCGGTGCTGCACCGGTTGGGGTTGTTCCGCAGCGAGGTGGACGCCTGATGAAGCTCGCCACCCTGCGCCTCGCCGGTCGCACCCAGGCAGTGCGGGTAGACGCCGACATCGCAACCGAATTGGACGCCCCTGATGTGGGAACCCTGTTGGAGCAGGATGATTGGCGAGAACGAGCCGCCACGGCCACCGGTCGCCGTCACGACCTGTCCGCCGCCGAACCAGCACCACTGGTGACACGCCCGGGCAAGATCGTGTGCGTCGGCTTGAACTATCGCACCCACATCCTGGAGATGGGCCGCGACCTGCCCACCCATCCCACGCTGTTCGCCAAGTACACCGATGCGTTGATCGGTGCCCACGATGCCATCCACCATCCGGCCGAGACCGATGCGCTGGACTGGGAGGCGGAGTTGGGTGTGGTGATCGGCGCCTCGGTGCGCCGCGCCGACGAACAGCAGGCGGCCGCCGCCATCGCCGGCTTCACCGTGGTCAACGACGTGACATGTCGCGACTGGCAGTTCCGCACCCGAGAGTGGTTGCAGGGCAAGACATGGGAGCACACCACACCGGTGGGTCCGGTGCTGGTGACACCCGACGAGCTGCCCGGTGGGGTGCGTCCGGTCGTGGCGATCACCTGCAGTGTGGACCAGCAGATGATGCAGGCCGACACCACCGGCGATCTGGTGTTCGATCCGGTGGCGCTGGTGCAGTACGTCTCGACGATGGTGCGCCTGGCTCCAGGCGATCTGATCGCCACGGGCACGCCCGGCGGCGTGGGCCATGCACGCACGCCGTCGCTGCGGTTGCAGCCCGGTCATCGGGTGATCACCGAGATCGAGGGCATCGGGCGGCTGGACAACCTGGTGGTGACCGAACCCCGATGAGCGATCGCGAGCAGACCCTGCGATGGGTTGCCGAGGGAACGTTGTTGTGGGCCAGGGCATTGGATGCGATCGACGACGCCGCGCTGAGTGGCCGGTCAGGTCTGCCCGGCTGGTCTCGAGCACACCTGGTGGCCCATGTGGCGGCCAACGCTCGCGCACTACGCAACCTGGTGCACTGGGCCGCCACCGGCGAGCAGACCCCGATGTACGCCTCGTCGCAGCAGCGGGCCGACGACATCGAGGCCGGTTCCCGCCTACCGGCCGCCGAACTACGCGACCGGTGGGCCAGCGAGGCCACCGCACTCGACGCCGATCTGGCCGCACTCGACGACACCGCCTGGGGCGCAACGGTTCGCACTGCACAGGGTCGCGACCTACCGGCCACCGAGATCCCGTGGCTACGGGCTCGGGAGGTGATGGTGCACGCCGCCGACCTGGCCTCCACGATGTCGTTCGCCGATCTCCCGGTGGAGTTCCTGCGGGCACTTGAGGTCGACATCCGCGCCCGACGGGGACCCATCCCTGAGGTCACCGGGGCGCTGGAGGATCGGGTGGCGTGGCTGGCGGGACGTCGACACCACGGGGTGACGCGCAACGGGGTAGAGGTCGGCCCGCTGGCGCCCTGGCTGTGACCACCACCTGACGAACACTGAATCATCGGTGACTGTCGGCGCACAAACGTGCCGTGCGGCGATCACCACGGACGCCGACGTGCTCACATTCACCCCCTTGCCTATGGCGTAGGTCACATGTTAGAACCGCTTCTGACAAAAGTGATTCTCGGTGAACGGATGTGAGCGTGACGGCGGAGCGGGATCGAGACCAGCTGGTGAAAGCGGCGCGGATGTACTTCGTCGACGGCGCCTCGCAGCAAGCGGTAGCCGACGCCCTGGGCACCAGCCGGTCGAACGTGTCGCGGATGCTGACCGCCGCCCGACAGCAGGGCATCGTCGAGATCCGGATCATCGACAGCGCTCGGCGCCGCCCCGACCTGGAGGCCGCGCTGTGCGAACGCTTCGGCCTCGACGACTGCCAGGTGGCCGGGTTCGAAGCCGGCCTCAGCCCAGCGTCGGCGGTGGCCAGCCTGTCCTCGCAGTGGCTGCTGGACAACCTGCGCGAGAACCAGCGGGTGGCCCTGTCGTGGGGAACAGCCCTGCAGGCGATGGTGTGGGAGACCACCGCCGCCCGCAGCTACGACGTGGAGGTCCTGCAGCTGGTGGGCGGGTTGTCGTCGGTCAACACCGGGGTCACCGGCCAGGAACTGGTGCGGGAGTTGGCCACTCGGCTGGGGGCGACCTACCGATACCTGCACGCACCGGCCCTGGTGACCAACGCCGCAGCGCGCGATGCGTTCTTGGGTGAACGCTCCATCGCCGGGGCTCTGGAGGCGGCCAAGCAGGCCGACATCGCCCTGGTCGGCATCGGAACCTTCGGCGACAGTTCGTCGGCAGCCATCATCGACGCCCTGTCGTTGTCGCCGACCGATCGTGCTGCGCTGGAGGCACTGTCACCCGCCGGCGACATCTGCGCCCGCTACTACGACATCACCGGCGCCCCCATCACCTCACCGCTGCTGACCGACCGCGTACTGGCCGTCGACCTCGCCGACCTGCGCCGCATCCCCACCGTCGTGGGCGTCACCTCCGGGCGCGTCAAAGCCGCCGGCCTGCTGGGGGCACTGCGCGGCGGCTACCTCGATGTCCTCGTGTGCGACGAGAGCGCCGCCCGCGCCACCCTCTCCCTCGACACCGGCACCCATCCCAACGAACAAGGAAACCCGACATGACCCTCACCTTCGCCGCGATCTTCGTCGTCCTGTGGATCGGACAGATGTTGTTGGTGTACCGGCAGTCTCAGCGGTATATGCGTGCGGTGGCCACGTTGCGCGCCGTGGGCGACACCGCCACCGGGCGACACCGCAAGACCGGGCTGCGCACCTTCGTCTCCATCGCCGTCGTCGACGGCGCCGTGGCCGACGCCCGGGTGCTGTCGGGGTTCACCGTGTTCGCCTCACCCAAGCCGCAACCGGCGCTGATCGGCGCCCGCATCGATGACCTGATCGCCGGCCCGGTCGACGGAGTGACTCCGCGGGTGGCTGCGGCCGCCACCCACGCCGCCGAGCTGTACCGAGGCCAGATCTCCACCGCCGCACGCAAACGCCGCAGCCGGGCGCGTGCTTCGCACCCGCGTTCGCTGGCCTCGGCGAGCTGACCGCTTTCTCCCCATCCATTCGACAGAGGACTCCTCATGTTGCAACACACCGTGCAGTTTCTCGCCGAGACTGCGCCCACCCAGCCCGATCCCGGTGGCATCAACGGCATCCTGGCCAACTGGGCCGAACACTTCATCGGGGTGTTCCAAGAAGGGGCCAAGCAGTTCACCGCCCTGCTCACCGGCATCGTCCCCCTGCTGGTGGTGCTGCTGACCGCGGTCAACGCGTTGATCCGCCTGATCGGCACCCACCGCATCGAGAAGGTGGGCGAACTGGCCGGCCGTGACGGCCTGCAGTACTACCCGCTGCGGTACCTGGTGCTGCCGGTGCTGTCGATGTTCTTCCTCACCAACCCGATGGCCTACACGCTGGGACGCTTTCTGCCCGAACGCCGTAAACCCGCGTTCTACGACTCGGCGGTCAGCTTCTGCCACCCCATCACCGCCATCTTCCCGCACGCCAACCCCGGCGAGTACTTCGTGTACGCCGGAATCGCTGCGGGCATAACGAAATTGAACTTGCCGCTGTCCGACCTCGCCGTCCGCTACTTCTACGTCGGGCTGCTGGTCATCTTCATCCGAGGCATCGTGACCGACATCCTCACCGGGGTCCTGATGCGCCGCCGCGAACGAGCCGTCGCCGCCGCTGCGGCCACCGCGTGATCGAACAGGAGCCACCACAGTGAACATCGCCAGCCCCGAGGCCACCCCGGTCCTCAAGCGCACCAACACCATGTTCGAGAAGATCACCACCGCCCTGACCAAACTCGGTCGAGGTGTGGGCGGGGTGGTCGCCGTGTTCTACCAGTCCGGCCGCGACAGCGTCGACACCGTCATCAAGAACGTGTTGCCGTTCATCGCGTTCATCTCGTTCCTCATCGGTCTCATCACTGCCACCGGCGTGGGCAAATGGATCGCCGACACGCTTTCGCCGTTGGCGGGCAACGTCTTCGGCCTGCTGCTCATCTCGTTCATCGTGTGCCTGCCGTTCCTGTCACCGGTGTTGGGGCCGGGTGCGGTCATCGCGCAGGTGATCGGCACCCTGCTGGGCGTGCAGATCGGGATGGGCAACATCCCGCCCCAGTACGCCCTGCCCGCCCTGTTCGCCATCGACGGACAGGTGGGCTGTGACTTCATCCCCGTCGGCCTGGCGCTGGCCGAGGCCGAACCGGAGACGGTGGAAGTCGGTGTGCCCGCGGTGCTGTTCTCCCGGATGCTCACCGGACCGTTGGCGGTGGTGATCGCCTACTTCGCCAGCTTCGGGCTGTTCAGCAGCTGACCAGATCGACCAGCCACCAGACGTTTTCGCAATCATTCGAGACCAGGAGAGACATCCATGACCGAGTATTCGGCAGTCACCATCACCAAGGGCAACGGCGGCTGGGGCGGTCCACTGACCGTGACCCCCACCGCAGACAAGCCGCTGATCTATTCGGTGACCGGCGGCGGCATCCATCCGGTGGCCCAGCGCATCGCCGAGCTGACCGGCGGCGAGACCTTCGACGGCTTCAAGAGTTCCGCGCCGTTCGACAAGCTGGCGGTGGCCGTCATCGACTGCGGCGGCACCGCCCGCATCGGGGTGTATCCGATGAAAGGTGTGCTCACAGTTGACGTGCACGCCACCACGCCGGCCGGGCCACTCGCATCGTTCATCACCGAGGCCAACTTCGTCTCCGGGGTGGGACCCGACCAGGTGACGGCGGCCGGGCAGTGACGGCCACAACACCGATGCCCGACATCGAACCGGTGACCGACACCCCCACCCACACCCCCGCCGACAACACGGTGCGCTACGACACCGCCGTCACCCGCGTGGGCTCTATGGTGGCCGACTTCGTCGAGCAGAAGATCCTCATCTTCTTCGGCGAGGGCGCACCCGAAGAGCTGCACGACATCTCGGTGCTGCACCAGCCGGTGGTCAACGTCGGTGGCATCCAGACCGGTGACGTGCTGCTGCTCGACGAGCACGAGTTCGAAGTCCTCGCGGTGGGGGCGGTGGCCAACGACAACCTGGTCAACCTCGGCCACATCGACCTCAAGTTCAACGGTAAGACCTCCGCCGGACTCCCCGGCGACGTCTGCCTGCCCGACGTGGTGCCGCCCCTGCTGATCCCCGGCAGCCGGTTCCGGATCGTCAGCGCAGCAGCACATTCGGCAACTGTCAGTCAGGAGCAGTGATGAGCTACACCCAACGACTTCTCGAACGTCAGGCCGCCCTGGGTCACCCGGTGCGGGTGGGGCTGGTGGGGGCCGGTCAGATGGGCCTGGGGTTCATCGCCCAGGTGGGCCGCATCGACGGCATGACCATCGCAGCCGTGGCCGACGTGATTCCCGGACGCGCCGCCCAAGCGCTGCACAAGGCCGGCGAAAGTCCGGTGACCGCAACCGATCTCGACGAGCTCTCGGCGGCCATCGACGCCGGCACACCGGTGGCGGTCACCGACGCGGCGCTGCTCACGCGGCTGCCCGTGGAGATCATCGTCGACGCCAGCGGTGTACCCGAGGTGGGCGCACAGGTGGCCTTCGCCGGCCTGCTGGCCGGCAAAGACGTGGCCCTGCTCAACGTGGAGTGCGACGTCACCATCGGCTACGTGCTCTCGGCCATCGCCAAGCAGTGCGGGCAGGTCTACACCGTCTGCCGTGGCGACGAGCCGGCCGAGGCCAAACGACTGGTCGACTTCGCCCGCGATCTCGCGTTCGAGGTGGTGTGTGCAGGCAAGGGCAAGAACAACCCCCTCAACCCGCACGCCACCCCCGCCGACCTCGCCGACGAGGCCGCGGCCAAACACATGAACCCGAAGATGTTGGCCAGCTTCGTCGATGGGTCCAAGGCGATGATCGAGATGGCGTCGCTGGCCAACACCACCGGCCTGCAGGTCAGCACCCGCGGCATGTACGGCCCGGCCTCGACGGTGCAGACACTGTCACAGACGTTCCGGCCCGTCGCCGAGGGCGGCGTGTTGGATCGACCGGGCGTGGTGGACTACTGCACCGGCCCGGTGGCGCCGGGGGTGTTCGTGGTCATCAAGTCCGATGATCCGATCGTGGCCTCGGAGATGACGTACCTGAAGATGGGCGACGGGCCCTACTTCACGCTGTACCGGCCGTATCACCTCGCCAGCATCGAGGCACCGCTGTCGGTGGCCGAGGCGGTGATCGACCGGGTGCCGTCGCTGGCCCCCACCCACTGGAACGCCGAGGTGGTCGCCGGGGCCAAACGTGCACTGTCGGTGGGCGACACCCTCGACGGGATCGGCGGCACCAGCGTGTACGGGGTCATCGAGTCGGCCGAAACGGTGCGTGCCGAGAACCTGGTGCCGCTGGGGTTGCTCGACGGCGCCCGCGTCATCCGCGATGTGCCCATCGACGCGATCATCACCGCTGAGGACATCGAGTTGCGTCCCGGCACCACCATCGAAGCCCTTCGTCTGCTGCAGGATCGGATGCTGGCCGGTGAGCGGCTACCCGAGTCCATCGGAGCTGTGGCCCATGTCGCTTGAGTCCGCGTCCCGCGAATCAGTGCTCGAGACAACCACTCTCGTTGCCGGTGACACAGAGCTGGCCCGCGACGCGTTGCACACGATGTGGCGTATCCGCCGGTTCGAGGAGGCGGTGGACGATCTGTTCGCCCGCGGTCTGATGCACGGCACGATGCATCTGTCCATCGGTCAGGAAGCGGTGCCCACCGGGGCGTGTCTGGCGTTGACCGACGACGATCTGATCACCTCCACCCACCGTGGGCACGGGCACTGCATCGCCAAAGGTGCTGACCTGACACGGATGATGGCCGAATTGCTGGCCAAGGAGACCGGGTACTGCCGGGGCCGGGGCGGGTCGATGCACATCGCCGACGTGGCCACCGGCAACCTCGGCGCCAACGGCATCGTGGGCGGCGGCATCCCGATCGCGGCGGGTGCCGCCCTGGCCCAACAGATGCGGGGCACCGCGAACGTGGTGGTCAGCTTCTTCGGCGACGGCGCCACCAACGAGGGCGCTTTTCACGAGGGCCTCAACCTGGCCGCCGTATGGGATCTGCCGGTGGTTTTCATCTGTGAGAACAACAAATACGGCATGTCGATGTCGACCAGTCGGTCGATGAACGTTGCGCGCGTGAGTGATCGGGCCGCCGCCTACGGGATGCCGGGGGTGACGGTGGACGGCAACAGCGTGCAAGAGGTGTACGACGCGGTGGCCGCCGCGGTGGTCCGTGCCCGTGCCGGGGCCGGACCCACCCTGGTGGAGGCCGAAACCTATAGATACAAGGGTCATTCCAAGAGTGACCAGAACCTGTACCGCACCCGCGAGGAGATAGACGCCTGGCGGGAGCGGGATCCGATCACCCGGTTCATCGACGAGATACGCGCGGCCGGATCGCTCACCGATGCTGACACCGATTCCATCGCCGCCGCCGCGCGCGACGAGATCCGCGCCGCCATCGCCGCAGCGAACGAGGCCCCGCCGTCACGGTCGGACGAGTTGCTCTCCGGGGTGTTCCGCAGCGCAGACGACGCTGCAGAAGTGGAGGTTTCGAGATGACCACGACAATTGCCGCGCCCGCCCCCAGCACGGCCAAGACCACCGACATGACCTACTCCGATGCCGTTCGGGAGGCGCTGAGCCTGGCCATGGAGGCCGACGAACGAGTCTTCATCCTCGGCGAGGACATCGGCGTGTATGGCGGTGCGTTCGGGGTGACCAAGGGGATGCTGGATCGCTTCGGGCCGCAACGCGTGCGTGACACCCCCATCTCCGAGCTGGGCATCGTCGGCGCCGCCGTGGGCGCGGCGATGGTGGGGATGCGCCCGGTGGTAGAGATCCAGTTCTCCGACTTCACCAACCAGGCGATGGACCAGATCGTCAACCAGGCCGCCAAGATCCACTTCATGCTGGGTGGGGCGGCGCATGTGCCGATGGTGCTGCGCGCCCCATCCGGGTCGGGAACCGGTGCTGCAGCACAGCATTCGCAGAGCCTGGAAGCGTGGTTTGCTCACGTCCCGGGACTGAAGGTGGTGCTGCCCGCGACCGCGGCCGACGCCAAGGGTTTGCTGCTGGCCGCGATCGACGACCCCAACCCGGTGATCGTGCTGGAACACAAGCTGCTCTACCGGACCACCGGCTCGGTACCGGTCGGCAATGCCCGGGTGCCGTTGGGAAAGGCGAATGTGGCCTGCCGTGGTGACGATGTGACCATCGTGGCCACCGGGGTGATGGTGTCCCGGGCGCTGGCTGCCGCAGAGGTGTTGCGGGAGAGTGGGATCGGGGTGACGGTGGTCGATCCGCGCACCCTGGTGCCGCTGGACGAGCAGACCATCCTCGAGGAGGTGAAGGCCACCGGCCGGGTGCTACTGGTGCAGGAGGCCCCCCGCAACGGCGGCTTCATGAGCGAGATCGCCGCGCGGATCGCGGGATCCGATGCGATCTATCACCTGCTGGCGCCCATCGAGCGGCTCTGCGGGTTGGATGCCCCCATCCCGTATGCGCCGGAGTTGGAGAAGGCCAGCGTCCCGCAGATCGACGACATCGTGGCCGGGGCCAAGGCACTGATGGAGAACAGCTATGCGTGAGGTTCCCCTGGTGATGCCCAAGATGTCGATGACCATGACCGAGGGCACGTTTTTGTTGTGGCGCAAGCAGACCGGCGACACCGTCCGCAACGGGGATGTGGTGTGCGAGGTGGCCAGCGACAAGGTGGACATGGAGGTGGAATCACCGGTCGACGGGACTCTGGGGCGGCTGGTCGCTGAACCTGATGACGTGATCGCCGTGGGAGAGCCGTTGGCCTACATCAGCACCGACTCCGACGACCTGCTGGGTGGGCTGTTCGACGCCGAGCCGACCACCGAGACCACACCGGCCGCGGCCGATGTGGGTGTGCTGGAGCCGGCAGGGGTGGCAGCAGGCGCTACGGCCGCGGTGCCCCGGGCCACCCCGCCGTCCCGACGCGGACCGCAGCCCGCGGTGCCGTTCGCCCGGCGTCGCGCCAGTGAGCTACAACTGGATCTGCGGACCGTGATCGGTTCCGGGCCAGGCGGTGTGGTCACGGTGAGTGACGTGGAGACCGCAGCGCAGACCCGCACCGCTGCCACGGCACCCACCGCCGCGCCTGTTCTGGCGCCCACCGAGGCGTCCACGCCAGCGCCCACCGAGGCGTCCACGCCAGCGCCCACCGAGGCGTCCACGCCAGCGCCCACCGAGGCGGCGACCAGCCCGTTCGGTCCCACCGAGGTGGTCGCGTTGAGTCGCATCGCGCGGGTGGCCGGTCCGGCCCTCACCCGCTCGTGGACCACCATTCCCCATGTCACCCATCACGATTCGGCGGACATCACCGAACTCGACGCGTTCCGGCGGGAGATCGACGCTGGCACCGACGGCCATCGGGTGACACTGCTGGCGTTCATCATGGTGGCGGTGGCGCGCGCCCTGCGGGAGTACCCACGGGTGAACAGTTCGCTGTCGGCCGACGAGAAGTCGTTGGTGCTCAAACGGTTCTGCCGACTGGGGGTGGCCGTCGACACCGACGACGGGCTGGTGGTGCCGGTGATCGGCGACGCCGACCGCAAAGGCGTGCTAGAGCTCAGCGGCGACCTGACGGATGTGTCGACACGGGCCCGAGCGGGCACGCTGACCGGCGACGACCTGTCCGGGGCCACGTTCACCATCTCCAGTCTGGGCGGTATCGGCGGCACCGGGTTCACCCCCATCGTCAACGGGTCCGAGGTGGCCATCCTCGGGGTGTCGCGCGCAGCCATGCAGCCGGTGTGGGACGGGTCGCAGTTCGTGCCGCGGTTGATGCTGCCGTTGAGCCTGTCCTACGACCATCGGGTGATCGATGGGGCGTTGGCGGCACGGTTCACCGCGCATCTGGCGCGTTCCCTCGGTGATGCCCGCCGCCTGGTCCTGTGACGACGATGGCGACGCGTCCGGGCAGGTCACACGGCCGGGTAGGCTCGTGCGATGGCATTCCTGCGACAGCGACGCGGCAGCGTCGGGGTGGTGTTGGCCGCCGGCAAGGGCACCCGGGTGGGTCGCGACACCAACAAGGCCTACATTTCGTTGGCGGGTCGTCGGATGGTGTCGTGGAGTCTGCACGCCCTGGCCGCCGTACCGGAGTTGAGCCGACTGCTGTTGGTGGTGCGCGAAGCCGAGCTGGAGCGTGCCCGATCAATCGTCGAACGCGAATGCCCCGATCTCGGGGTGGAGCTGGTGGTGGGCGGCGCCACCCGGCATCAGTCGGAGTTGGCTGCGCTGCAGCATATCTCCGACGACATCGCGTCGGGCCGGGCGGACATCGTGCTGATCCACGACGGTGCCCGTCCGCTGGCGGGCACCGAGATGATGCGGGCGGCGCTGTCGGTTGCTCGCGAATTCGGTGGTGCCATACCGGCGTTGGAAGTCAGTGGGCTGGTGGCGGTGAACGACGAGGGCGCGGTGGTGCCGGTCAGTGGCGGCGAGGCGGTGGTGCGGGTGCAGACCCCGCAGGCGTTTCGAGCGCCGGAGTTGTTGCGCGCCTACCTGGCTGCCGACGCGGCCGGCTTCGAAGGCACCGACACCTCATCGTGCATGGAGAACTTCTCCGACACCGAGATCCGCACTTTCGCCGGCCACGAACGAAACCTCAAGGTGACCTACGCCCACGACGTGTTCTTGGCCGAGAAGCTGCTGGCCATGCACCACTACCGTTTGTAGCGAGGCTGTTTCGCCGTCAGGAGGATGACCGTGGACGGGCGTGAGACCGCGGTGCTGCAGTGCGATCACTGTGGTGTAGAAGCCGACCACGTCCTGCAGTATGCGGGTCGACTGCTTGCGTCCACCGAATGCTCGAACTGCGGATTCACCTGGCACCGAGGTGAAGCCGACCTGCGTGAGGAGTACGTGAAGGATCTGCTGTCGCGGGTGTGGACCAAGCCGGCACGCTGGCAGCGCCGACTGCGACGGCGGCCGGTGAGCACACTGCTGGAACTACCCGCGGCCATCGCCACCCAGCCCCTGAAGTTTGTCCGGGAGTTCGTGGCTGTGCTGCGGCGGTGATCGTCGAGTCGGCTGCCCCCGGGCACCAGCGAAGGTTGGGATCAGTGGATGTCGAGCCGGCGAGCGAGTTCCGCGCCACCGACCTCTCGGATGAAGGCAGGGTCACCGCAGACCACCAGTTGCTCGCGCGCGCGGGACAATCCGACGTAGAGACGTTCTCTGGCGCGATCGTCGGCGGCGGTCTGGTTGAGGGCCAGCACCACCACATCACGTTCCAGGCCCTTGAAGCCGAGCACGTGGCCGTAGAACACCTGATCGCCGTCCCAGAATGTGTCCCAGTAGGCCGCATTTCCCGCGGCCTGGCGTTCAGTCTGTTCGGGATGTCTACTGCCGGTGGCCAACAACGCGATGTTGATCGGCTGCCACCCTTCATCGAGCAGTGGGTCGATCTGATCGTCGGCCACAGCCAGTGCCTCGGCCGCGTCACACGGCACGAACCGGACGTCGGGCCCGTCGCCTCCGTTGAGTCGCATTCGTTGTCCGATCAGCGGTGAGAACGTCTCGGCGATCTGTCGGGTGTTGCGGATGTTGGCGTCGAGCACCAACGGCACCAACGGAACTGGCGGCGAGCCTTGCCGCTGGAACACCCGTTGTCCCTCATCGCTGAACACGTAGACCCCGCCGTTGTCCGGGTCGCGCAGACACGCCAGCAGGGGGTGCCACCACTGGTCGGCGAAGTCTTGGGCTTCGTCGACGATGATCGCGTCGAACCGGTGTCCCGGCGGCAGGGCCTCAGCCAAGTTCAGCATGGCACTGGGCAATTCGTGCTCCCAGAACCGCACGGTCTCCTCGGTTCGCAGGCTCTCGTCCGGACCGGCTGGGGCACCCCACAGTTTGCCCAACTCGTGGAACTCACCGACGTAGGCGGGCTGCTCACGCCGCGACCATCCGCTGGTGGTGCGACGCAGATACGAGGCCAGGCCATGCGAATAGCAGATCAGCGCCACCCGACGTCCATCGCGGCCGAGGCGACGGGCCTGCTCCATCGCCAGATACGTCTTGCCGCTACCGGCACCGCCGCGCACCTCCACCCGTGGCAGCAGCGCGGCGGCCTGCAGGATCATCACCTGCTGCTCGGACAGCAGGTCGGCAGTTCCAGCGGTCTCCAACGCCCGCGCCACCACATCGTGTTGCGGCAGACCGCGGCCGCCCAATGCCGTGCGTAGCTCCGCGATCCCATCCACGTCCAGCTGCGCTTCGCGATCGGAGCGATTCATCAACGCGTGGTGCAGGATCGAGACGAACTGGTCCAACTGATCGCGGTCGATCACCTTCCACCGCGGGCAGTCGGACACCGCGAAATCGGCTGGCACCGACGAATGCGGAAACACCACCAGGTGCGTCCAGCGCACCCGTCGCCCGGTCCATCGCGGGTCAGACTCGACGAAAGACCTCAGGGCATAACAGGAGCCACGGGCCTGGGCGACGGGGTCAATTCGATGCCGGGTGTCGCCCCGGCCCTGCCACCACCCGGTGCCGTCGTGGGTGATCTCGCCGGCCTTCACCTCCAGACACACGATGCCCGCGCCGGCCATCGCCACCACGAAATCGGCCTCACGGTCCTTGACGTGGTCGGTCACCCGTTGCCCGACGACGATCAGATCATCATCACCGAACTGCTCGATCAGCCTGCGGTAGACCAACTCCTCGGCCGAGTTGGCGAAACGGGGATGGGGCGGAATCGTCTGCGCCATGTCATCACTGTGGCATGTCGGTGGTCTGGAATCGGGCAGATCGCCGATGTGCACCCCACACCTCGCAGAATCCGTGCCGGTCACCACACAGAGGAAGTGCGCGGTTGGGAACCCAGACACTCGGACCGAATCGGACCACGAATGTGTCGAGCCCGCTAGGGTTGCCGGCATCGACACCCACACCGGTTCTCGCGCGCTATGACCGATCGTCTGCCCGAGGGGCTATACGAGTCGGTGGTGAGCCGGCGGCTGCTGCAACGGTTAGCTGCCACCCACTCTGACGCCGAGTTCGAGGCGTTGCGCGACGATGCGGCCACCGTGCTCAGCCGACATATCGCAGAAGCTGCGCTGCGGCACCTCACCGCCGGAACCCCGGAAGAACAACGGGTTCGGGCCAATGAAGTGCTGGCGATGCTCGATTCAGCCGGTCCCGACACCGTGGAACGCGCAGAGGTGTTGCGTGCGATACGCGCGGCCGATCACGCGGCACCGCCACGACCACAGACCCCGCTGGCCGATGTCACCCTGCTGACGAATGCACGGGGCGAGCCGAACATGGCTGGGGAGGTGGCGAAGGAACTCGCCAGCGCCGATCACGTCGACCTGCTGTGCGCCTTCATCCGATTCGCCGGCATCACCGTCCTCGACTCGCAATTGCGGCGCCTGCGCGATCGGGGAATCACACTGCGGGTGCTGACCACCACGTATCGAGGTGCCACCGAACGCCGCGCCCTCGACGCCCTCGTCGACATCTATGGCGCGCAGGTCAAGATCCGGTACGAAACCGCTTCGACCAAGCTGCACGCCAAAGCGTGGCTGTTCCGGCGGGACAGCGGATTTCACACCGGATATGTGGGTAGCTCCAACCTGTCGCGTTCGGCCATGGTGGACGGCCTGGAGTGGAACGTCCGCATCTCCGGCATCGCCACACCCACGCTGATCCGCAAGTTCGAAGCGACCTTTGACACCTACTGGAACGATCCAGCTTTTGTCGACTACAACCCCGCGGCCGACGCGCCCCGACTGGACCGGGCGCTGCACGAAGCCGGGGGTAGCGGGTCGGGGCGGGAAACGCTGACGCTCTCAGGGCTCGATGTGATGCCGTTTCCCCACCAGGAACGCATCCTCGAAACCCTGGCGGCACAACGTGCAGTACACGATAGTCACGCCAACCTTGTGGTCGCAGCCACGGGAACCGGCAAGACAGTGGTTGCGGCGTTGGACTTTCGCGCGCTCGCTGACGGCAATCCGGCGTCACTGTCGCTGCTGTTCGTGGCCCACCGTAGGGAGATTCTCGAGCAGTCGCTACGGATGTACCGGGAAGTACTGGGCGAGGGCACCTTTGGTGAGCTACTGGTGGATGGGCAGCGACCGTCGTCGTGGCGGCACGTGTTCGCCAGCATTCAGTCGCTGACGCCTGCAGTCCTGGAAAGCATTGCCGCCGAGCAGTTTGATGTGGTGGTCATCGACGAATTCCACCATGCGGCCGCGCGTACCTACCGGCGCCTGCTGAATCACCTGCAGCCACGCGAGTTGCTGGGGCTAACGGCAACCCCGGAGCGGGCCGATGGCACCGACATCCTGGGCTGGTTTGGTGGACGCACCGCCTACGAACTGCGGCTGTGGGATGCGTTGGAACAGGACCTGTTGTGCCCGTTCCACTATTTCGGCGTGGCCGACAACACCGACCTGACAGCGGTTGCCTGGTCGCGCGGCGACTACGTGGCATCGGCGTTGTCGGAGGTCTACACCGGCAACGATGCGCGGGTGCGAATGATCCTCAAAGCGTTGCAGGACCGAGTGGCTGATGTGTCGCGGATGCGAGCCCTGGGGTTTTGCGTCTCGGTGAAGCACGCCGAGTTCATGGCCGATGCCTTCACTCGGCAAGGGGTGGAATCGCGGGCAGTCACCGGTGACACCCCGTCCGACGAGCGCGCCGCTGCTCTTGCGATGCTGCGCGAAGGCTCGGTGCAATGCCTGTTCGCCGTCGATGTGTTCAACGAGGGCTTGGACATTCCCTCGGTGGACACGTTGTTGCTGCTGCGCCCCACCCAAAGCCCCACCATCTTTCTGCAGCAGTTGGGTCGTGGCCTACGCCGCAGCCGAGGCAAGGCTGTGGTGACGGTGCTCGATTTCATCGGCATGCAGCGCGCCGAGTTCAGATTCGACGCAAAGTTTCTGGCGCTTAGTGGATCCACCCCCGACCGGCTGGCCGCCGATATCGCCGACGAGTTTCCCTACCTGCCTGGGGGAAGTCGGATTGTGCTGGACCGGGTTGCGCAAGAGACAGTGCTGGGCAACCTGCGCACCGTGCTGCGCAAGCCCACCCGCAAGCAACTGGTGCAGCAGATCCGCTCGCTCCAACCCGACTCTCTTGCTACGTATCTCGCGGCGACGGGCACGTCACTGGTGGATGTTTATTGCGGTTCTGGAACGCGGGCGTGGACTCCCCTGCTGCGTGACGCCGGACTCCCCACGCCCCCGGAAGGCCCGGCGGAAAGCGAACTACTGGCACGGATGCGGGCGTTCACCCATATCGATGACCACCATCGGGCAGCGGCTTATCTGCGGTTGATGGGATCGACAAGCACCCCCTACGAGCAGCTTTCGGCAGTCGAGCAGGCGTTGGCACGGATGCTGATCTACCTGGTGTGGCCAGACCGCGGCGGTTTCGCCGATTGGGACAGCGCGCTACGACGGCTTCGCGCGCACCCGGCGATCGTTGGAGAGGCGAAACAGATCGTCGACGTGACGCTCGCCGGTGTGCGGCACATTCCCGAGACACTGCCCGGTATCGCGGGGCTAGCCACCCACGCCCACTATCGGCGCGAGGAAGTGTTGGCCGCCATCGGTTTTGCCGATCTGGACCGTAAGGCCCGGGGGCAGGCTGGTGGAGTGACGTGGAGTCCAGATGGGTCGGTGGCAGCCCTGTTCGTCAACTTCCACAAGGCTGTAGGCGAGTTCACCCCGTCGACGATGTACCGCGACTTCCCCATCAGCCGAGAGTTGTTCCACTGGGAGTCACCCAACACCACCACCCCAGACTCGGAGACGGGTCAACGTTACGTTCGTCAACGCGAAACCGGCAGGACTGTGCTGCTTTTCGTTCGTGACCGGCCGACCGGACCCATGGGCGCCAACCCGTTCCTCTGCCTGGGACCTGTCGACTATGTGAGTCACGAAGGCGAACGCCCCATCGCCATCACCTGGAAACTCCAGCGCCCCATGCCTGCCGATACGTTCGCCAGCGGCTCGGTCATCGCAAGCTGAATCGCGGCCGCTGCGGGCACCCTGTACATCCGATACGTTATGCTGCGACCGTACACGCGTGGGGAGCCAGAGAAGCAAGCGATGACCGACGTAAATTCGCTCGAACCAACCCCGCCGGATGAGCAACCCGACGAGGAGGATGCGCGGACTGCGCGTCGCAACGCGCGGATCGACTTCTGGTTTTCGTCGGTGGCCTGGGGCACGCTAGTTGCCTACCTGACCATCAGCGGGATTCTCATCGTTGTCTTCGTGCGCCAGAACCTGGCCGATCACGCCTCGGCCGGAGAGATGGGCACATCCATATTGGCCGCGTTTCTATGGGCACTTCTGGGACTGATCGGCACCTGCTACTTCTCGATTCCGTTGGCTACGTTGGTTGTTGCCGCTGTCCGGGGGGCACGACGGAAGCTACGAAAATCCAGCGTCGAAGCCGACCCGGCCGATACCCGGACGACATGACGACAGACCTGCAGCCCGATTCGACTGGTTGGGCGTTAGCCACGTGGGTGGGCATCCTCGCCGGTGTCGCGTCGTCGCTGGTCTTTCTGACAATCGAGTTCCCACCGTGGTTGGGCGTTACCGCATCCGACCGCCTGTGGACGGGATTGGCGGGGCTGAGCATGATGGCCTGCAGCTATCTGGTCACCCGGTCACGTCGTGAACGCACCCGGCGGTGCGGAATCTCGGCGTGCGTGTTCATCGGGGTGGCCACAGCCTTGTTCGTGGTGGCGCCGCGGTGACCACTGACGGTCGGGGCACCTGGTTCGGGCCGGCCAGTATTCCGTGCGCCGCCTTCAGTTTTGGACTCATCACTCTCGCCACGATCACCGACCTCGGAAACCTAGGCGTGATACTCCTGCTGAATCTCGCGATTCTCGCTCTGGCGTTGTCGTACTTTCGTGGGCGGCCTCGGCACGCCGGTATCGGATTGTTCGCCGGGTTCGCCACCTTGCCAATCGGTTCGGCCGCCTACCTCGCGGTCATCGCGATCGCGCAGCTCATTTCGTAGCCTTGATCCAAATGCGCTCAGCCAGAGGCTGTTCCAGCGATCGCCGGTAGCGCGGTCGCTGCTGTCGACCGGATGGTGATGTCGCAGACCTCAGACAGTTCGGTCTCCTGCGGGTTGATCTCGATGACTGTGGCGCCGGCGTCACGCGCAGTGTGCGCCAAGCCCGCCGCCGGATACACCACTCCAGATGTCCCGACCAGCACAAACACATCGCACCCGGTCGCGCGGGCAGTCGCCTCGGCGAACGCATTGTGCGGCAACTCTTCCCCAAACCACACGACCCCCGGGCGCACCTGACCCCCGCACTCGCACTCCGGCGGCGTGAGCCGATCACCGTCGGGGTCGATGACGGCCACCGAATGCGGGCGTTCACACATGTCACACCGGCATGCGAACAGGCTGCCGTGCAGATGAATGACATCGCTGCTGCCCGCACGCTCATGCAGATCGTCGACATTCTGGGTCACCACCCCGACATCAGCGCGAGATGCCCAGCGCGCCAACGCATGATGGCCGGCATTCGGCTGCACCGCCTGCACCAGCGCCCGCCGACGCTGGTACCACGCCCACACCAGTGCCGGGTCCGCCTCCCACGCCTCCGGTGTCGCGACGGTCATCGGGTCGTACTTGGCCCACACACCGGTCGCCACGTCACGAAACGTCGGCACCCCACTTTCGGCCGACATACCTGCCCCGGTCAGCACCGTCACCACGTCTGCTGCGCGAACCGCCTCGACAGCGGCGGCGATCGCAGCATCAGTCATCCCCTCATTGTGACCACTCTGAGGCGATTTGGACAGCGCTCACGCTGACCAAGATACTTCGCCGCGCGTACGGTATCCTCAGCCGCCAGGACAGTTGACCGAGGAGGGGCGATGTCTGATCTGACCGTCACTCCGGCGGAGGTCACCAGCGCGTCGCAGGGCATTCGTAGTGCCGCTGACACGCTGGACGACCGGGTTCGGGCGTTGACCACACGTGTGGAGGCACTGCTCAACGGCGGGTGGAAGGGGCAAGCGGCCGATGCCTTCCGCCGCGACTGGCAGCAGTGGCTGCACGGCGCAAAGGACGTTGTCGGCGGTCTTGATTCGATGGCCGCGCTGCTCGCGTCGAACGCCCGACAGCATGACCTCCAGCGCGCGTTCGGTTCACGCTGCCCTCACCTCACTCACCGGAAAGCTGGGCGCCTCGTCAGGGATGGGCGGATCAGACAACGCCGGCACCGAATGGGCACACAGCTATGACGAGGGTGCCCGCGCCGCACTTGATGCTGCCGCCTCGGCAGTCGGGGCGATAGGTAACATCGCCACCCGCCTCCACGCCACCGGCGAGAACCACGCCCACGCCGACGCATCATCGGTGATCGGCGGGGGCGGGGACGCCTCTGTCGGCGCGGCACCCACTCCCCCAACACTTTCCACACCCACGGTGCCCTCGGCAGCCGGCGGCAGCGGCGGCGGACCGCCCGGCTGGTCGCTGGTCGAAGGTCTGGTCGGATACCTGTGGCCCAACGGTCACCAGGACCGCCTGCACGCAGCCGCCCAAGCCGTCTCAGCACAGCAAAGCCCAGAGGTCGCACCCGCCGCGCAAGCATGCACCGACGCCGGATCCCACCTCCGCGACCTGGCGTCAGTCTTCACCGACCTCGGCTCGTCGTGCGCGCAGTACGCCGCCCACCTCGACCAGGCCCACCACGACATCATCCACGAACTCGAAGTGCTGCTCGCACAAACAGTCGCCATCGAGACTGTGAGCGCACTCGTCGGCGTCTTCACCGCCGGCACAGGAGAACTCGCCGGACAGGCAGTAGAGGCTGGACGCCTCGCCGCCGCCGCTGCCAAGATCCGCAGGATCATCGAGGCACTCATCGAAACTGCGCGCGCCGTAGCAGCATCGATAGGACGAGTCGCAGGCAGAGCCAGCGAACTACTCAGCAAGCTCAAGCCGATGGAAGAGGCTGCTGTTAAGCGGGTGGGTGCCGCGACGGAAGCCGAGGGAGCGTCAGCTTCCAAGGCGTACGAATACAACATGATCGAGAACCCCGGTCCTCTGGCGGACGCGCGCTTCGGCGACCGTCCCCAAGCTGCAAACTTCGCAGGCGGTCGCTCAACGCAGAAACGCTCGAATCACCCAAGACGCTCTACCGCGGGGGTGATGCGAACCAACCGTTCGGCCGGTGGTTCACTGACGAGCCTGCACAATCGGCCGCCCAAGTGCGCATCGACACCGCCGTCAAACCGGTGTGGACCGATGCGGCGACTGGCGCTTATGAGGGAGCGTCGCCGGTGAATACGGTGTACGAGATCGAAATGCCAGCGGGCACAACCATCTATCGTGGGCCTGTGGCCAACCAAGGTGGCGTGTATGTCGGCGGTGCAGACCAAGTCTATGTTGAGGCCCCATGGACCGGTGGAAAGGTGGTTGACAGTTGGCCGCTGAAATAGCTGATGGGCGAGAAGCACTTCGCGATGCCGTCGATTCGCTTCAGCAGATCGTCGACATACTGCAGAAGCACGGGCCATCGACAGCCAACCCTGGTCTGCGGTCCCTCATCGAGTTGGGCCGCACGGCTGTAGACGAGAACGATCACATTGCCGCTACGGCAAGTGAAATCCGTCGCCGGATGCGTTCGAACAGCAGGCTCTACACCGATATTGTCGTCCACTCCGGTGATGTAGACGAACGCACCCGTCTGAATCAGCAGTTCGAGCAATTGAACGCAAGGGTCTACGAGGGGCTCCGAAAGGCCAGCGAATGACGGCGGAGGGCAGCTTGTTCAGCTCGGTATCAGCCGCGCGGGCAGCATTGGAGGACGGACGTCTCTCGCGCGACGGTTTTCTGACCGTACTTCGTTCCGGCGAGCTGATTGTCCCTTTGGATGGCCCGATCGGGGCTCTGAGATTCGCCGTGTTTCGCTACGGAGAGCAGCTCTGTGGCGCCGTCTTCACCAGCGATGACATGGTCCCGCCGAGCTTGGTCAATCATCAACGTATCCGCATGGACGGCGCGGCCCTGGCTCAACGGTGGCCATCGGATCTTGTTCTTTCCCTTGATATGAACGATGCTGGACCAGGTCTCCGCATACCAGCGTCCGAGGTGCAACGGATGGCCAGTGACCGCCTTGACCGCGTGGTGCCGGCAGGTGAAACGCTGTTCGTCGGCGCCCCGGCACACGAGCCACCGGAAGCGATCCGTCGTGCCGCCTCAGAACTCGTGAAGGTCTTCCCGCAGATCGACCGCGCGTATCTGTTTCAGATGGCGAGCGGCCAGGAGTCAAGCCTCGTACTGGGCGTGGTCCTCCATCCCGGCACTCCACCTGAAGCCGTCTTACCGTTTGCCGCGAATTGGATGTCAGAACGAGCATCACGCGCAGATTCGACCGAATTGCTTGCGCTGAACGGAAGTTTGCTTGCATCGGTGAGCCAATACGTCAGTCCGGTATCAACAAGGGAAATGAGATAGCACGCGGCTTGCTCGCCTACTCCCATCACCATCTCGATGTCACCAGCGACTGGGGGGCTGAAGAGGAGCCCTCAAGTTTCTCCCCCATGTCACCTATCTTCGTACAGCAGCACCCGCCTTTTGACCTACCCGCCTGATCGGCCAGCGGGATAGCCGTCGCCAGTCGCTACAGGGCCACAAAGACATCGTCGAGAATGCGCGGCCGGCCAGCGCGCTCGGCAGACTTCCGGGAGGCGATGTTGCGATGGTCGATGGTCCCGACGAGGTAAGTTGCCGGGTCGGTCGCGAGGCTGTGCGCCCACACCGCCTGCGCCGCGGCCGCATACCCATGGCCGCTGAAATCGTCATCGATCACTTCCTCAGCCACCACATCGCCTGAAATCCAGTCGACGGCATCGGGGACTGTCGCCAGCAGACCGACCAGAGCGTCGTCGGCGATGATGGCGCGGAGTTGACCATCGGCGTGCCATTGCATGATGTCGTCTGGGTCGGCGGCGGGGACACCGGCGTGCAGCGCGGGATCGATTCGCCCGCATGGTGTCGTACCGCCGCTGCACCACGGCGACCGCATCGGCCGGGTCGGTGAACGGCTGCAGCGCCACACGGCCGTCCGGCGGTGTCATGTCTGAGTACCGGGCGGCGTGAATGGTGACGTCGAGGCGCGCATGCGGCCCGAGAAGTCGGCCAGGGCGCACTCGTAGTCGAAGGTCGTTGGGGGCGAACATCTTCCACTCGGTACGAACGCAGTCTCGTAGCGCCTCAATGTCGTCGAAACTGTGGGCGATGACCTCGACGAAGGGGCGGGCAAGGTCGCGGCAGTAGAAACGTATGCCGCCCAACAGTTTTCCGGCACTGGATTCCACGACACGGTGAGCGTAATCGAGGGAATTCACGCCGGGGATGTCGATGTGATCAGAGAACAGCCGGGCGAAGCCGGTGTTGTCGACCTTGGCGGCCTGTTCGTCCAACCACTGCGCCAGCAGACGGTCGCCGCCCGCACCGAACAGCTCGATAGCCACATCTCGTTGGTCAGTCAACGATGGCCAATCGGCGGCGTTCACTCGGCCGAGCCTAGCCTTGTCCGCGACAGCGCCTTGCGAGTTGCGCGACACCCACGTCGGTGGCCTCCGCTAGATTACGCATACCCGTTCATTCGCCCAGGAGCCCGATGACAGACCACCACCAGCTTGAAGCCGTAGGCGACGACAAGCGTGATGTCCCAGGAGTGGTCACAACAATGGGGCGTTCAGCTGTGAACCACCGCGGGCGAGCAGTGGCGGCATGGTCGGTGGCCGCGGCAGCTTCGATCAGCGCGTCCGCCTTGTACGCAGCCCAGGTGGTTTCGGCATTCGCGCTGCGCACAGAAATGCTGAAGACCTGCGACTCACACGAGCCACCCCTCATCACGCACTTCTTCTGGCTCACAATGATTTTGGCGGGAACAGGCGCAATCGCAGCGAGTGTCGCCCTCTCGACGTCGCGGCGTCGCCTTTGGACCATTCTCGGTGTCGTCGTGATCGTGGTGTGTAGCTGCCTGTTCCTGCTGAGCTGGTACGGCACGTCCGTCGCCGACGACACAATCATGCCACCATGCAGCAACTTATGAGAGAGAAAGCTCTGTGACACAACAACATACAGACATCGACATACACCAGGTTGCGCAGCCAGGCTGGTTGACGTGACATCACGTGATCCTGAGCTCACAGAGGCCTGGGATGTGCAGGCGGGCGATCGGAAATTGGCCTCGAAAGAGGCGAAGTCAACCATGGTGCACGACACTGCGGCACCTGACGTGGACGGAGTGGCGATGAAGTTTCCATGGACATCCTTCTGCAAGAAACCCAGGTTCGTGCTCGACATCGTCGATCTAGTCAGAGTCCCTGCTGTCGACGAGTACACGGTGGCACGCGACCCCGGCTTTGCCCCGGGCGCAGTGAAAGCAAACCCGATTCCATGACCGCCGACGATGGCACGGGCAGCCGGTCCCGCAGCGTTGGATGGCTGTTCGCTCCTGCCGGCGCGGCGGCGATGGGATTTCAGGCAGGGGCAGTGTTCGCGATCAACCAGTTCTACCCACGCAGCGCTCTGGCACTCGTGGTCATTCTGATGCTCACCGCATTGACGGGCGCGATCGCGCTCGTAGGGTGGAGAACGCGCGGACTATTTGCTGACATCGCACTCGGGGTTGGTGCAGGCGGCCTGCTGGCAACTGTTGTGGTCGGCCTGGTCACGTCGGGCGGGGCGTCGTGACCGCACCCGACGATAGCCCTATCTACCCGCGGCGCAAATGGTTGTCGGCCAAGTTCAGGATGCAGGAGCAAGTGGCGGGGTTCGCCGTCGGCCTGCTGTTGCTGGGTATCACGGTGATCACATACGGGGCGGGGCTGCTGCTCTGCCTCATCCCAGCAGCCGGATTGGCCAGTGACCGTTGGCGTGGACACAGTTTCGCGGCGATCGCACCACTTCTCGCGTTTGCGACGGTGGGACCCGGCTATTTGCTGGTCCAGTTCCTCGCGGGGCGCTAGGTTTTCGACCAGGTCCCCCACGGTGATGAGGCCCGATTCGAGTGAAAGTCTAAGCAAAGCACAATCATTCGTAGAACTCGCCTCTGGCTAGCTGCGGCCTCGCCGCTGGCTCCGTCAGCGCGCGGAACGGGTGTCGATCGTCGGTGTCAGGGCGCCCGCTATCATCCGCTGGTCGCTGGCGGCGATCACAAGCCCTCGCCTCAGCGCTTGCGCCACGACCATGCGGTCAAACGGATCGTTGTGCTCCCACGCCAGGCGACAAGCCGTCACGCTGTCAGCGGCGTCGATGGCGAGATCATCTACTCCCATCGCCGCCAAAGTCTCCGACCACGCAGCGAGGAGCGGCTCGGCGTCGAGGCGACCCAGGCGCGACTTGACCGCGATCTCCCACGCAGGTGCCGCAGAGACCGCAAGGTCGTTGCTTCGATCGGAGAGGGCCGCACGCGCCTCAGGCGCCACCCGATCAGGATTGGTCGCCAGCCACAGCAGCGCATTGGTGCCCAGGAGTATCGCGGTTACCCGTCGTCGCTGCTCCAGCCGCGGAGCTCCGACTCCGGCAGGCCGTCGTCGAAATCAGATTCCACGACATCCACCGCACCGGCAACCTGGCAACACTGGCTCGGCTCATCGTTACTGCACTCCGCCGGAACGCTCACCTGCTCGACAACATCGAGCTCTCGCGGACCATCGCCAGCTGAACGAACCCGACGCCATCGTCCAGCCTGCAGCAACGCACGCTCTGATCCGTGGCGCCCGCAGTCTCATCTTTCGTCGATCACGCGGCATCGCTGACCCCACGGTGTCGTTGCCCAACGCTCGATCGAAAGGCTCAGCAAAGCAGGATCATTCGTAGAACTCGCCCTTGGGTAGCCGCGGCCTCGCCGAGTCGGGCCAGCCTCCGGGCGAACGGTCGATGGTCCAATTCGCGGGCGGCTCGGTGAAGTTCATCCACCGGCCATCCCCAAGCCACAGCGACCACAGTTCCTCGTCGGGAAAGTTGCCCATCCGCAGATAGATGCGTTCGCGTCCAACGGAACCCACCAGCCAGCCCCAGTCCTGTGGGTCCTCAACGAACGTAACCGGCGTGCCGAGTACCGATTCCAGATCGTCGACGCCATCCGACCGTCTCACCATCCCCCGGACCTTTCAGTCGACGAAGTTCACTGTCTGGACGGTTTCCAGCAGATCGGCGTGATCGGCCGACCCATCCAGCACAGTGGCCGTGGCGTGCACCAGATACCCCACGTTGCCACGCTCATGCACGGCCAGGGTCGACGCGGCGAGCAGATTCAGGTTCCCCAAGGAATATGTGCCGCACTGCAACGCCCACCCAGAGTGCCGGCCTGCTGGCGGCCACCGGCGCGCAGTCGTCTCAACCCACGATTGCATGGCGCGCGATTCGACGAAGGCATGATCGATCAGATCGGATACAGCAACACCGTGATCGAAGATGAATCGACAGACAACAACAGCCACGCTGTTGCGAAACGCGGCCGTGGATGCGGAGTCAACAAGCAGGAGGAAAAGTCCGTCAGGGCTACCGTCCACCTCATACCAGCGATCCGCTGGAAAGTCATGATGAATAGCACCCGGAAGGCTCCGGCCGTCAGTTACCCGGTTGCACTGCACCGACATCAAGGCCAAGCGCTGGTACACCGTCAGCACCGCGCTCACTCCTCCCGTCTTCCCTATTTGAGTCAGCGACCTTGGACCACGAGAGCCACCGCGCCCTCCACTATCCAGGGAAACCTCAACAGCTTCTGGGTCACTTCCGCGGCCGAGTCGGGACGGCACGTCCACGCCCAGCCTTCGCGTCTCGAGACTACTGACGGTGCACCGGAATGATCGTGAGACTTGCGTAATCGCTGTCGTCGCGACGCGGCACACGTTTTCCCGTTGCCGCCTCAAACTCTTCAATCGAGACGTATTGCTGTAGCGAGGAGAACACGGCGGCTGCCAACGTTCCGACGATGAAGATCTGTGCGATCAGGACGAGAGGCCCAGCGACAATGCCTGCCCCAACCCCGGACCACCCTGCTCTGGTTCGAGACTCGCTCGATGAGCGTGCACGCATGATGGGCGGGACGCCAAGTTCCTTCTCAGCCGCCGTTCTACGCGTCAACGCAAAACCGTAGGCGAGGCTCCACGCCAATGCGAGCAGCAAGAACACGAGCAACGTTATCCGGCCGGTTCCGCGCATGTGTGTCGCTACGAGATGGATGATGACCGCGGCGCCCCACACCGACAAGGCGAGCAGCGCCGCGAGGAAGGTCGTCATCACGACGCGCTTGCGCCAGTACGTGAACCCGCGGCTCGCCCAACTCGTTCCAAAGTATTTGATCGACTGAGTTCCATGCGAGGAACTCATCCGAAGACCGATTTCCACAGCGACTTCGCCGAGTGGCCAACAGTAGTTCCCATGTCCACAAGGTCGCCGCCCGTGTTGGCGAACGTGTTCCCGGTTCCGTGCAGGACCCCGGCGAACACCCCGTGATCGTGAATGTCCTCCGAACAGTGCTCGTGAAACGACTCATAACCGACTCCGCCGACTCCGACAACGGCAAAACCAGCGATACCAGCTACCACAGCGGCGGGTACCTCGACGGGCAACGCTGCTATGCCCGCAGGTGTCGCGGCACCTGCAGCCGGGCCTGCGGCCGCCGCGCCAGAATCGTTGGTGCGGGCGACGGTTTCGTTCGCGTGCTTTTCGTGGTCATCGACTACCATTCGCCGCGATCGAGTCCAAGGCGTTGCGGCGATTTCCGGGGTGGGGTCAAGCACGATCGGCACCGGTTGCTGCGTCGCCCACCCATGCACCTCGAACCACTGCTGTTGTAGCTCGTTGACCGATAGGAAGGCATCGCCGATCAACTGACGTGGTCCTCTCCGTCGTCAGGCAGTTTTCATTAGGCGATCAAAATAGCAGGTGCAAAACCGCTTCTGCCACGGCGCGAATTGGCCAGCACAGCGCGCAACGGCCCGGTCGTGCCGCGCCCGGCATGCAGCCCCAGCTTCTTGCCATCGTCGGCGACCCCCGTCGCGTGGCCCCTGCCTCATGCACCGCGTTTCAGGGAACAGGCTCAGGTGACGGGGTGGCGGTGGAGGTATTCATTGACGGCGCGTCGGATGATCTCGGCGTCGGGGACGTCGTCGGCTTGTGCGCGGCGGTGGATGTCGGCGCGCATGGTGTCGGGGAAGCGGATGGACATGGCGGGGGTGTTGCGACCTTTGCCGGCGCCGGCTGGTGGACGGCCCATGGCCAGCGCTGCGGGGTTGAGTTCGACGGCTCTTACTTCGTCGGCTGTAGGTGGCGCGGTGGCGTAGTCCTCAGCCATCGCCGCGTAGTCCTCGTCGCGTAGCGGGTGTGCCATGAGCTGTCTCCTTGTCTTGGTCGTGTCGGTCATCGTCGTTGGCTGCTGTAGACCGGGGTGATGAGGTGATCGAGGCCGAGGTTGGCGACCAGGGCGGGGCGCAGCATCATCGCGTGGAATACGACCGCGACCGCGGGGCCTCGAAGGTCGGCGATGACTTCGATCCACGGTTCGGACTCGGCTGCAGGTGCGATGTAGAGGAACGGTTGCGCCCCCACTACCCGCGGCGTCAGCGAGATCCGCACGACGTAGAACGACACCACTGCGCGGATCTCGTCGTCGGTGATGCCGTGCGCGCGGGCGCTGGATGTCACCGTGATCCGCACACCGAGAAGTGTAACCGACTTTACGCGAAAGTGGATTACCGGGGTCTTCCTGATGGAGCGTGCCCGAATGGTGATTTCAGCATTCGTGACGGTGCTCGTCGACCTCACGCCCGTCATCGACGGCATCGGGTCGGCCCGGCTGATCGACATGGTGGCGGGGCGTTCCAAGGCCGCGTTGGCCGACTGGCTCGCCGCGCGGGATCAAGGGTTCCGCGCCCGCATCCGGGTGGTGACGATGGTGTCCCGCACGCGGGAGGTGCACCTAGGATTCGCGGGCTACCGCACCGCCTCCGCAGAATCCCTCGGCCAGGCGAGGGCGGTGATGGATCCGTTCCATGTCGTACACCTCGCGGCCGAGAAACTCACCGCCTGTCGCCAACGCATCCACCAGGACACCTGTTGGCACCAGGGCCGGGCCGGTAACCCGCTGTACCGAAGCCCGCGGACCCTGCTGACCAGGACAGGCCTGCCCATCGAGATACAGGCCGCACGGCTGCGTGCGGGACTCGACGCCCACGACGAGCACCTCGCCGTCGAAGTCACCCACGCGGTCTACCAGCAGCTGATCGCCGCCTACGACCACCCGAACAAACGACACGGCGAAATCGCAATGTACAAGGCACTCAAACGAATACACACCGGACTACCCGAACTAGCCCAACTGGGCCGATCCCTGTGGGACCGCCGCGCGCAGATCCTGGCCTACTTCGACACCGCCGCCTCCAACGGGCCCGTAGAAGCCATCAACGGGCGTCTGGAACACCTCCGCAGCATCGCCCTCGGATTCCGCAATCTCAACCACTACATCTTGCGGTCACTCATCCACTCCGGCCAACTCGCCACACACCTCCACGCACTCTGAATCAGCAAGAGCCGTCAAACTTGTCAGTATCGCGCGAGACAATGAGTGCATGAGCAGCGGGACCAGCAGACGTGGCAAGGGTCGGTCGGGCAACCAGAAGAAGCAGGGTTCACCACCTTTGCCGCTGGCGAGGGAACTGTTCCCCGAGCTGAACGCCACCTTCTACACGGCTGACCCAGCCGCGTTCCTTCACCTCAGAATCGAGATGCTGTCGTTGATGGCGCTGAGCATGGCTGACCTAGCACCCGTGTTAGCTAAGCATCGCCGCATTGGCGCAGTTGAGTTCAACCCGACTGGTCCACCGGACGACGATCAACGACAGCGCTATCTTGTCGCGGAAGCGCAGATCGTCTTTCACCATGCGGCTGAGATGATCCTGCGCATGTTCTTTGCCCACGTCGAAGCGCCCGACTGTCCGTGGCTCGGCATGGCATCGTCGACGAGCTTCGTGGAGTTCAAGCATAAGGTGGAGGCCACGCTCAAGGCCGGCTTCGATGAGGCCGACATCGCCAATGTGTTTCTTGGTGGCAGTGACCCGATTGACGCTGCGATACGTGTTACCGACGGAGAATTCGCCGATTCAGTGAAGGCTGTGCGGCTGCTGCTCGGCTTCTGTGCTGACCGACTGCTAACCGAATCGTTCCTGTACAACGCGGCGAAGCACGGACTGACTACCGTTCAGCTCGATGAGAGTACGAAATTGAGCTGGGGGGCCAAAGATAAGGACCGTATCACGATCCACACGGGCCCTATGCTTGCCTACCTGCACAAACCGGCTGCTCCCAACGCACCCAAGGAAGGACCGAAGTGGCACATCTCCACGACGGGTCCATTGCCAGACCAAGACCTCGCCGTCTCTACACTCGTGTATCGCGCACTTCGTAGTCTATGGTCCGTAGCCAAGCGGAGGTACACTGCTGAAAGTGGAGAACTCATTCTGTTCACACATCAGGACGTTGAGACTTGTATCTACGGCCCGATCGCGAGCTCAATGAATGTCGTTCGGACGGCAGTGATGGAGCTTCAGAAGAAGAAGCCAGACGGGTCGCTGACTAGCATCGGAATCGAATTTAGGGGTCCGCAGATTCCAGAATCATGGTCGACTCGAGATGTCAGCAACTCACCAGCAAAGACGGTGAATCTTCCAGTCAGACAGCGCGACAGGCGCTTTTCATACGACAGCAGCCGCGCTCTCCTCCCATTCTCGCCCAAGGGGTCATCTCGCGTCTGACGGTTGGCGGTGCGCTCGCGCCGTTTAAGGGCTCTTCCTGATTCAGAGTGCGTGGAGGTGTGTGGCGAGTTGGCCGGAGTGGATGAGTGACCGCAAGATGTAGTGGTTGAGATTGCGGAATCCGAGGGCGATGCTGCGGAGATATTCCAGACGCCCGTTGATCGCTTCGACGGGCCCGTTGGAGGCGGCGGTGTCGAAGTAGGCCAGGATCTGCGCGCGGCGGTCCCACAGGGATCGGCCCAGTTGGGCTAGTTCGGGTAGTCCGGCGGGTAGTCCGGTGTGTATTCGTTTGAGTGCCTTGTACATTGCGATTTCGCCGCGTCGTTTGTTCGGGTGGTCGTAGGCGGCGATCAGCTGCTGGTAGACCGCGTGGGTGACTTCGACGGCGAGGTGCTCGTCGTGGGCGTCGAGTCCCGCACGCAGCCGTGCGGCCTGTTTCTCGGTGAGCGTCCGGTGCGGGTGAGCAGGGTGCGGCGGATCCGATACAACGGATCACCGGCCCGACCACGGTGCCCACACGTGTCCTGTGGTGTGAGGATGAAAGTTCCTACACCAGCACCGATCACCTCCCCGGTCGAGGCGCTGACTCGATGGACCTGCCGGTTGAGCTCGCCCACGTCCCCACGTTACCTCCGCTCGCGGCGCTCCTCGACGTTACGTGGCGTGCACGATGCGAGCAGTTCTCCGCAGTCGAAAGCGCGTCTGTTCCGAATGATCACGTGCGCAATACCGACCCCCTCACCGACACGACGCCCAAATCGCGAACTTCACAGGTTCAGCGAGGCGTATGTCCGTGCGCTCGGATAGATTGCGCTTGCACCTCGTTCACGCGCACAGGAGACCGATGACAGACCATGGAATCAAAGCCATACCCATGTGGACCCTCGCGACCGAGAAGGCCGACCTCCCGGCAGTGATCGGCGAAAAAGGCCTGTTGCCTGCCCGGCTCAACGATCTCCGCGACGCACTCGCTGTTCTCAGCGACACGCCCATCGCCACACTCGAAGCCCACTCCGTTCCATCCTCGGTCGACCGCAGCCGGGCGGTGAACTTGGCTAGCGCGAGCCCCCTTGCCCAGCACCTGACCCAGCTCGTCAAACAGACGCCGAAGGTTGCCACCGACGGCGGAGAGACCCTCTATCGCATGGTCGTTCCAGCCAAATTCGCAGCGCAGATGGGAAGCGGCATCGTCGCCCCGATGAAGTCCAGTGCAGTCTCCGGCGGGCTGCATTCGGCCCTCATGAGCGGCAACAAGATCGTCGGGCAGACAACGATGGTTCCCGTGTCAGCGGGGGCGGCCGGTGGTGCGGCTGTGGCCGGCGCAGGGGCACTGACAGTTGCGGCGCCGCTCATTTTGATGGCCGTCGCTGTCGGCCTGACCGCCCATGCCGACCAGCAACGGCAGAAGGCGATCGAACGGATCACCGAGCTGCTCGAAAAGCTGCATGCCGACAAGCTCGCCGACGAGCAACACACCTTGAACGGCTGCAGGAGCTCCATCACGAAGGCCGCGGCCATCCTCCTCGACAAAGGTCAACTCGGTGCGTCGCTGGGCCTGGATTCAGCGGTTCACAGCATCGACACTGCGTTGGAGCGCGCACGGTCTCGCATCGCGAAGTGGGAGAAGGCCCTCGACGGACTCGGCGAAGGGCGTGTGGAGCTGCAAAAATTGACCGCCGCGATCCCGACCGTCGATCAGGAGGACGGCGAGTTCAGCGTGCATCGTGAGCTCGCCACCGCCGCGCTGGCTATGAAGCGACGGGTACTCGTCCTCCAGGCCGTCGATCACGCGCAGAGGGATGGCGAGAATCACTTCGAGAGATTCGTCGAGACGCTTCGCTCGGAGCAGCACGACCTCGACGAACTGCAGCAGGGTCTCGACCGCGTGCTGAACCGACTGTCCACGCTGCAACTCGACCGCAGCCACGGGGTTCGAGACTTCATGTTCACGTCGGGTGACGTGGACAAGCTATTGCGGGCGTCGGAGCGGATGCGTCAGCTGGGTACCTCCAGCCAAACGTCGCTGAGCAAGGCTGATGTGGTGATCGACATGATTCAGAATCAGGACGGCTCCGTCACAGTGCTCCCCGCCGTCGCCGCTTGAAGTTCGCGGGCCGCCACTCGGTGCCGATGCGTCGGAGGAGCTCCCGCACGGCCACCTCGGTACTGAACCGTCGATCGCTATCAGACGGTGAGATGCTCGCGCACCGGGAAACCCGACTTTCGGCCACTTTCTCGGGCGGTCGCGGGCAACTGTTCGGTTCGAGCGGCGTGGTCGACAATGTTGCGCTCGGGGCACTCCAACTCGAGCACGTCAATCACTCCTACGAAGGGATCTCCCATGAAAAAGGAGGAGAGGGCCGGTCTGGGGCTAGAGAGCCGCTCTTCCCGGCTGATCTTTGGATCCGGATGGAAAGAAGTCACTCCACTGCTTCATCCGTATTCAAAAACCATCTCTGCCGCGATTGCTTACGTGGGAAAGGACGCCGAGAGATACCTACCACTCGAGCAAGGTTCATCGATTATTGTTGACGCCAGCGAAATCGCGGTGCGCCGAGGGCTAACCGACCCGAACGCGCTGTACTCCTGGCACAAGATCGGCGTCATGGTCTACTCACTTCCAAATCTACACGCCAAACTCATCCTGGCGGAGTCGCCGAACGCAATCAATCCAGCATTTCTAGCAATCGGATCGGCGAATGTTTCACGATCGTCGTCCAGCAAATTGAAGGAGGCCATCCTTCTGACGGACCCGGAAGAAACACTTCAAGACGCGCGCCAAGCGTTAGTCTCGTGGAAGGCGCAATCGGGGCAGCCGCTCAGCGCTACCAAAATAGCGTACTTGCAGAGCATCTTCAGAGCGGATGCCGACGATCCGCCCAGCGGGGACGGGACCGGACCGGATAGCGGCGGCGCCGACGGCGACGAGGACGACGAAGAAGCTGCCACCAAAGACGTGGACGAAGAGTCGTGGCCGCGTCCGACACGGATCTATGTTGTTCCAGTCAGTCCAACTGACGATGCGTCCGAGGAGGCACTTTACATCGCAGACGACCTAGCGGAACAGCACGGGGTCGAGGACGGCGAAGATGCGCAAGCAGGCGAGCTAGCACTAACAATGTTTTGGGTCGACGATTTCGAGGACAACGAAAACTGGACTTACCCAGAAAATGCTCACGTAATTGCCATCAGAACCACTAAATCGATGAGGATCATCAGAACACTAGAGCTCGATGAACCGGGTAGAATAATCCACAGATACACGGACAAGTTTTCTTCTCCGTCGCGGAATTACTACTATCTTCTCACCAAAATTTCTAATGAGCGACGGACCGTTGCGGATCTTCACGAAGCAATGAACAATGTTGGCGAGAAGATTAATTTTGAGACTGGCTACATGAGATCAAAAGTCGTAGACGCACTCGTGGGTATCTGGACGGACATCCAGTACAACTAGAGTGTTCGCGCACCCGCCCTACTTGCAGTTCCGAACTCTTGGTCACAAGATCGCACGGGCAATGACGTATGCGGAAAATGATCGACAGAAGATCGACTCCACCCGCGACACCCGCTCCCCCGTCGCCTTCGAGAGCAACGAGGCGTAGATCCCCAGCTGGGTGAAGTAGGCATCAACGGTTGCCGCGGTGACACCGAGGTCGGTCTTGTAGTCGGCGATGACGAGGTCGTCGCCGTCACGGTAGACGAGATCGGCGATGCCCTCGATGGCGGTCTCACCGTCGGGCGCCATCCCGTACAGCGGCATCTCAGTCCAGTGCTCAGTGGCCGCCGCTCGACGCACGACCTCGCACGCCAGCGTCGATCGCACCATCGCTGTAAACGACTCAATGTCGGTGACGCCCGCTCTTCGGCCGATGGCCTCGGCGAACTCCGCCACCGACGGATCATCTGGCTCCACCAGCCCGATCGTGTCGAGGACAGCGTGCAGAGCGGTCCCGACCTCCTCGCCGTGGTCGACAGCCGCCGTAGCCGAAGGCAACACCTCGTCGCCCGGACGGGCCGGCACCGCGTAACCACCTTTCACCGCAGTGTGCGCCGCCGCGGCCCCGTGCACGATCGATGGCACCGACATCAGCGATACCTTCGACGAGTTCTCCTCCACCAGAGCGGTTTTCGCGAGCCACTCGTCCCACGTCTCGCCCACCGTCGACCGCTCGACGACAGGCTCCTCCAGCCGCACAACGTCACCGAGCTCCGGCGTCACCGGATCGACGACCGCGTCGAGCCCCGGCTGCAGCACCGCGCCCCACGAATCCCGAGTGGCGCCATACCCGGACACGGCGAGCTGCGATTCGGCTCGCGTGCAGGCGACGTACAGCAGCCTGATCCGCACGGCCGTCGCATGCTGCTTCTGCCACGCGCTTGCGGTCTCGTAGTCGACGCTCTTCGCGCCCTTCGATTTATGGGAATGCACGACGCCGTCGTCGTCGACGATCAGCGCCTCGGCCGCGCGCCGCACGCCCCCACTCATCCCGGCCAGCACCACCATCGGGAACTGCAGGCCCTTCGCGGCGTGAATCGTCATGATGCGAACCGCATTAACGCCGATCTCCGGCAACACCGCCTCGGCGACGCGCGCAGTCTCCTCCTGCCGCGCCGCCGCCCAGTCGAGGTACTCGCGCAACGATCCGCGGTCCTCCTCGTACCAGGCGTGCGCCTGGTCGACGACAAACCGCAACCGCCGCCACACGTCGCGGTGTCGCGGCGAATCCATCGACACCTCGAACACCCGCCGGTCGACGGCGAGCCTGCTCAGCAACCGACCCGGCGTCAGTTGCCCCAGCTTGGACCACACCTCACGCAGGTAGAACAGCCCGGCGGCTACAGGCGAGTCCTCCTGTCCAGCGGGCGGATCGCCATACCAGTGCCACCGCCCACCGGCGGCCTTCCAGCGCAACAGGTCGTCGTCACCGCATCCGAACAACGGCGTCCGCAATGCTCCGACGAGGGCCGCTTCGTCGGCCGTGTTCGCCAGCGCCCGCGCGGTCAGCAACAGGTCGTGGGCCTCCTGCGTCGAGTACACGAGAGACGATGCTTCGCAGCGGAACTCAATACCTGCGTCGGCGAGCGACCGTTCGAGGTAGGGCAGCACCGTGCGCGACGGGATGAGGATGCAGATGTCCCGCAGCGCGATGGGGTCGTGGGCGTACCCGTCGTCGGCACGCACCTCCTTGCGCCACCCGCGATTCACTGCGGTGTAGATGATCTGCGCTACGTCGCGGGCCTCCCGCGTCCTCGCGAGCTCGCTGCTGCTGAGGTTGGCCTCGTCCTCGGTGACGGCGGCCGTGTCCACGAAGACGAACGCTCCTGGGCCGTCGGCGGGATCCCAGTGCGGACGCCCCGGCGCAGCATCGAAGGGCTGGTACTCCGGTTGGATCCGCGGCTCGTCGGCGATCAGCGCACCGAACACCTGGTTCACCCAGGAGATGACGGGCACCGTCGACCGGACGTTCGTCGTGAGGCTGACGATGTCGGTGGGCGGTGTCGTCTCCCGCGCAGTCACGTAGTCGGCTCGGCGGAAGCGATAGATGGACTGTTCGAGGTCGCCAGGAAGCGGATCGATCTGCGGATCGGCGTCGGGGTCGTCGAGGACGCTGCGCATGGCCATGCCCACGGTGATCACCGGGTCATCGAGGACGCCACGGCGCTCGCGAGCCGGCACTACAGCAAGGGCGCGTTGTCGCCATTCGGTGGCCGACGCGGCACCAGCCCCAGGCCACGGATCAACGAGTTGAACTGGTGCGTAGAAGGATTCGACCCCGATGATGGAATCGGCACCGCGGGTGTCCTCGCCCCAGCTGACGATGCCGACCGGGCTACCGGCGAGGTGTTCCAGCGTACGAAGCAGCCAGCGTGACGGGACTCTCTCCGCTCCGCCCCCGAGGCTGTCGCGGGGGAACGTGATGACGCGATGGTGAGCGCCCGCGGCGAGAGTGCGCTCGAAAACCATTCGCTGGTAGGCGATGTCGTCGGCGGGCGTGATGCCGGTGACCTCGGGCGGGAGCAGCGGGTTCGGGGCGCGGCGTGCCGGCATGATCCCCTCGGCGGCGCCGACGATGATGCTGACGTCGAGGTCGCGCCCGACGCCGTCGCTGAGCGGTCCGATGCTGACGCCGACGCCCCTTGTGCCGACGCGTCCGACGTGCGACCGAATCCGGCGGTTCACCGCGTCCGCGATGCGGTCCGCGGTCGGGGCCGGCGCGATGCCCTCGATCTGCGTGAGGTCGGCGATGACGGAGCGGATGGCCTCGAGGTCTCTCGCTGCGAGCTCGTCTGCGGGTGGTCGGAACATCGCGTCGATCAGCCCGGCCAGCGCGTTCGACACCTCGGTCCAGTTCGCGGCCTCGTGAATGTCTCGAAGGTGACGTCGAAGTTTGGTGACCCATGCGTGGAGGGCCTCAGCTGCGGTTGCGTGGCTGCCCTCCACCCGTCCGGGCGCGAGGCGTTCCCAATCGTCACCGCGGACAATCGGAACCCTGTTGCGAGTGAGCCTTTCGATAAGCGGCTGACCCATCACGCCGTCGGCCAGCGGCGGCGAGGTCAGCGCGCGTTCTGACATCACGTCGAGCAGTTCGCGTCGCGGGATGTCGTCGGGATCGAAGCTCAGCAACGTCCGGAGGGCGCGCGCGACGGGGCGGTCTGCCAGGCCTTCCGCAGCCGGCCCGTTGACCACAACGCCAGCAGCCGCGAGATGCTCGTGCAACAGACGTAGATACGGCTCACGGGATCCGTAGTGGAGTCCGATGCGATGGGCCGGAGTCCCGTCAGTGAGATGCCCCCGCACCAGTCGCGCCACCGCTCGCACCTCGTCGTCGGCGTCCGACGCGTGGATGACCTGCGTCCCGAACTCCGGCTTCGGCGCTTCGATCACCGTCCCACGGGCTGCGAGCGCGCCAACCAGTTCCTTGTCCTGCCGGGTCCGCGGCGTCGGGCAACAGACGATCACATCGCCGAGCGCGTCGAGATTGTCCATCGCGGCGCTATGCGCTTCGAACGGCAGGTAGTAGGTGTTGCCGAGAGACGCAATTGCTGCGTCATGGATTCGGAGGAGCTCAGCGAACAGTGACGTCGACGCCGACACTGTGGATCGCTCTAGATGCGCAATCTCCCACGACGCCGCAGCCAGAGCATCTGCGGTGATCGGCTCCTCGGCAGTCTCATTCAATCGGAACGGCGACGTCGCCAGAACTGCATCGATGGCTGCCGCATGGATCTGCGCCGTCAACTCCAACCTAGGCGCCAGCCGTCTGCCCCCAGCGCGCCGACGCAATGCCGACGGTCCGGCAACCGCCACGTTGGCTGTACCCACCGCGGCGAGCGCACGGACAGCGTCACTCCGGCTCGCCGTATTCGGAACAAGGACGGTGCGTCCACCAAGATCGAGCACGTCGCAGAGCACTGCGGCAAGAGATGGCGACGTCTGCATCGCTCATTGGTATCGGAGGACACCGACAGAATCTAAGCTGCCAGCAGAACCTTTGAACGGGGCCGGCCTCGTAAGCAGCACGGAAGGACTACGGATGAATCAACCTTGGGTGCTGCCGACCATCCTGTCGCAGCCGCGAGAAGCCGAGGCCGCGCAGTTGCTTCGTCAGTACTTCGCCGCACCCGCGGGACAACCAGCCTTCTCGGGCTCACGGTTCGAGCGATTCGCTGGTGGAGGCGACCGCGAGCAGGTGGCGAATGTCGTCACTGCCGACGACGTCATCGCCGTATCGATGTTGAGTGTTCACGTTCCGGGCGGTTCTGCTCTTCGATTGCTCGGAGACGTCGAAAAGGCAGTATCGGAGGACATTTCGCGGCTGCTTGCTCTGTTGCCCACTGATCTCGAGCTCGCCGACGCATCCGACGACCAGCTGGCTCCAGCCGACGAACTGTGGACCGTTCTCCGGCGACAGGGAAAATTGGGACCCACAACCACCAGCAAGCTACTCGCGCGTAAGCGTCCGCAACTTCTACCAGTCATGGACAGTGTCGTGCTCAACGCCGTGGGACATCGACGGAGCACGAAGACCAACTTCTACCGCAGCCTCCGTGACAGCCTGAAAGCCGACGATTCTGTACTGCTGAAACGCCTACATAGGTTGCGGACCGAATCAGGTGTCGGCCCCGACATCAGTGACATCAGGATCTTCGACGTGGTCGTCTGGATGGACGGGACACGGCACCGCCGCGAATGACGGATTGCGGGCTCCCCCAGGGAACTTGCTCTGTACTGCCACGGATGGCATGGAAAGTCGTGCCATGTCGTAGCCGCCGGGTAGCCTCCCACAATGCTAGCTCACTTCGCAAAAGTGATTCGCGGCAAGCTCAAAAGGAGCGCTCATGACCGTCCTTTATCGCGCGGTACGGTCGGATTCGGCAACTACAGATCCAGTGTCGACCGCTGTTCGGTTCGCGGGCCTCGCTGCATCATGGGTCCTTGAGTGGCCCGACTCACCACCGCTGGTCGACGGAGCTACAGAACTAGCGGTATCTCAGGGTAGGACGCGAACAATCCAGTCACGCCGCTTTGGTGACACTGGGTTCGAAGTTGTCGTTCAGGACCGGAAGTCAGGAGAAGCGACCGACTGGACGACGGTGATCACGGTCGTGACGAAGAACGATGCGATTCACTGCCTGATCGAGACGCGAATGGAATCCGCGGACCTCACGCAGCGCGTTTCGGTCGAGCGCCCAAGGATCGTCCACCAATGCTTAACGTGGCGGCGAAACCCTCTCTCGGAGCCAGCTTACTCTTGACTGAACCGCAACCGATACCCACCAGCGGCGTCGAGATCCTTACTTCCATTCTGGCTAACCCAAGCCGCACTGTCCCCGTTATTGCATGCTCGGAACCAGGAGGCGCACACGACAACAGCTGGCTAGCGTCGCAGATCGCCGCCCGTGTAGAGGGGATTGCGGTAGTTGTAACGCTCGATGAGGCCGCGGTAACTGCTTTCAAGGGAACGCTCGGCGATCTTGCAATTTGGGGCGGAGGCATAAGAGTCTACGTACCCGTCCCGGTGTCAACGGGATCAGAGGGTTGGCGCCACAGGTACTACCTTCAAGACCGCATCCAGTCTGCGCGCTACGCCACTGTGGACCGGATCATAGATTCGGTCGCCCAACTCCCAGCACGCCGACGAGTGCCCAATGCCTTTGAGATGTTCAATGATCCGTCGGAGGCCGCTGCGGTGCTTGAACTTGTCAGGTGGATTGACCAGGAAGTGGAAGATTCCCTGAGCTCTATTCAGCTTGACCGATTCATGTAGCTGAGACTCACTCTCGTATTTCGCCCCACCTACGGTTCACTACGCCTTAGATATCGAACGTTGATGCGAGAGGAACAACCTGCGGCGAACTTGGCCATGCTTGCATGTGATCGGGATACAGTCTGGTTCAGCCCCGGCACCGACGCACACCAGAAAGTGGAACGTGACTTCGATAGACGACTCAGCCCCCGCCTCAGGCTCAGTGTTGCTCATTCGCGATGAGGAATGGCTGGTCACCCGCGCCGAACGGGCGAGTGACGGCGAGTGGTTCGTCACCGCTCAGGGCGTGTCCGAACTCGTCCGCGACACGTCCGCGACGTTCTCGACGGCGTTGGATGAGATTCAACTACTCGATCCCGCCGAGGCGCAGGTGGTGGGCGATGATTCGCCCGGGCACCGGCGATCACGGCTCTGGCTCGAGGCGATGGCCCGCAAGACGGCGGTGCCCATCACGGATCCGACCCTGACCGTGGCCACCCGCGGTCTGGCGGACAGCCTGCCGTATCAGCTTGCCGCCGTGCGCAAGGCGCTGGCGCCCGACAACCTGCGCCCTCGCATCCTGCTCGCCGACGCCGTCGGGCTGGGCAAGACTCTCGAGATCGGGATGATCCTGGCCGAGTTGGTTCGTCGCGGCCGCGGCGAGCGCATTCTGATAGTCACCCCGCCTCACGTCCTCGAGCAGATGCAGTTCGAGATGTGGACGCGGTTCGCGTTGCCCTTCGTCCGGCTCGACTCGCTGGGGATTCAGCGGATTCGCCAGAAGCTCCCTGGAAATCGAAACCCGTTCGCCCACTTCACCCGCGTCATCATTTCGATCCACACGCTCAAGAACGACCGCTATGTCAGCCATCTGCGCAAACAGCACTGGGACGCCGTGGTCATCGACGAAAGCCACAACGTCACGGGCGCCTCTCTGAACAATCGCCTCGCCCGCCTGTTGTCCACTCGCACCGACGCATTGATCCTGGCCTCGGCAACTCCGCACAACGGCCGCAAGGAGTCCTTCGCCGAGTTGATCCGCATGCTCGAGCCCAGCGCCGTCACGCCCAGCGGTGACCTGGTCGAGGAGGAGGTGCGGCGCCTGGTCATCCGCCGCCACCGGCACAGCCCGGAGGTGGCCGGCTACGTGGGAGGCGATTGGGCCGAGCGGCTCCCTCCGGACAACCAGGTGATCGCGGCATCTGCCATCGAGAACGAGATCGCCCGGGAACTCGACGAGGTGTGGCTGCACCCGTCCACCGGGAAAAGTCCCTATTCGGGCCCGAGTTCGTCGCTGTTCCCATGGACGCTCGTCAAGGCCTTCCTGTCCTCTCCCGCCGCGCTGGAGGCATCGGCGTCCGAGCGGCGTAAGCGCCTGGGGACCAATCTCACCGCCGCGCAGGAGCCTGAGAAGGCGGCGCTGGTTCGGCTGGAGGAGTTGGCTCGGCGAGGCCTGGTGGAGCCGAACGCGAAATACGACGCCCTGCGCGCACACCTCACCGATATCGGGGTCGGGAAGGGCTCACCGATGCGCGCTGTGGTGTTCGCCGAGCGTGTCCCCACACTCCACTTTCTGCGAGAGAAGTTGCGCAAGGACTTCCGGTTCGCCGCCAACGAGGTGGCGGTGCTGCATGGCGGGCTGACCGATACCGATCAGCAGGAGGTGGTGGAGTCCTTCAAGATGCAGTCCTCACCGATCCGGGTGCTCGTGACGGGCGATGTGGCCTCCGAGGGAGTCAACCTACATCTGCAGTGCCACAACCTGATTCACTACGACATACCCTGGTCCCTTATCAGGATTCAGCAGCGCAACGGCCGTGTGGATCGGTACGGGCAGAAGCACCCGCCGCGCATCACCACCCTGCTCCTCGACCCCGATGTGGAGAACTCGCTCGGTGATCTGAGAGTTCTGACGCGCTTGATGGAGCGCGAGCACGAGGCACACAAGGCCCTCGGTGATTCCGCGTCGTTGATGGGTAAGCACGACGTCAAGACCGAGGAGGACGAGATCCGCAAGGTCCTCGCCGGACAGCAGAGCTTTGACGAGACAGTCAAGGAGGTCCGTCAGGTAGGCGCGGGGGACAGCTTCGACGATCTGTTCGCGCGGTTGTTGGGTGGTGCGGACGAGGGCGCCCCCGGGGTGGTGAACGATGGCCCGTCCACGGTGTACGCGAGCGAGCTCGATTTTCTCGCCGACACCCTCAACGAGGTGTTGGAGACGCCCGGGCTTCCGTGGCCGGACGGTGTGTCGTGGAAGGACGAGCCCACGCACCAGATCGCCGATCTCACGCCATCACCGGATCTGCGCAAGCGCCTCGAGGTTCTCCCGCAGTCGTACATCAGCGACCGGGGCGTTACGGAGCGGCTGCGGCTCGCAACCACGCTGAGCCGGGGGCAGGCGTCACTCGATGCTGCACGGGGCGCCGGGGAGCACACCCTGTGGCCGGAGGCCCACTACCTCTCACCCCTGCATCCGGTTGTCGAGTGGGCTGCGGACCGTGCCCTCGCGAAGCTTGGACGCAATCAGGTGTTTGCGGTGCACGGTCCGGTCGACGAGGTGGCGGTGCTCCTGCACGGCACGCTGAGCAACCGACGCGGCCAGGTTGTGGCGTCCTCGTTTCTGCTGACGAGGTTCGTCGGGGGCGCGCCGGACCGGCTGGCGATCAGCGAGCCGCATCCGACTCTGCGCAGGGCGCTCGAGGCCCTCGGCATTGCGAGCAACCACGTCAATTCCGGTGCTCCCGCCGACCTCGAGGACCTGACGGCCTATGTCGGGCCAGCGGTTCGCGCGGCGCGCGAGACACTCACCGCGGTGGTCGATGCCGCAGAGAAGGACACCCGTGCCCGCGTGCAGGCGTGGGCGGATCGGGTGACGAGGTGGGACGACGAGGCCGATGCGCTGGTGCAGCGAACCGAGATCCGGGAGCGACGCTCGCTGGTGGTCGGGGAGAAAGAGATCGCCGAGTCGCTGCTGCCTGATCAGCGACTGGTTCGCCCGCTTCTTGTAGTGGTTCCGAAGGGAGACGCTCAGTGAGCGCGAGCGATGCAATTCTGATCGGCGAGGGCTGGATCAGCGAGCACTACTTCACCACCGACGCCACCCGCCAGTCGTTCAAGGCCCGGGTGCTCGCGCGGCGCAAGATCTGGGAGGAACAGAAGGACACCGGATCGGTCCGCTCGCGCTTCACCGCTGTGCGCGGATCGCTACTGTCCCGGCTTGCGTCGCTGGACGACAACCCCGACCTCGCCACGGAGGTCCGCAAAGACCTGGTGGATGTTCTCGGCTACACCGCACTCGGTCTGAGCACCGTGGTCGCGGGGCCGGTGACCACCGTCCGGCAGGTGAGCCTCGCCGGCGGACCCGCCGTGGCGGTGGTCGCGGCGGTCCCGGTGGGGACGGCCGACGACCTATTGGACAAGGATGTCGCCACCCTCGTCGAGCCTTACGACGTGGACGAGTCGACGCAGATCACGGCGGTCTCGCGGCTGCTCTCTGCCCTGTTCGTCACTGACGACGCACCGGACTTCGCGCTGGTGCTGGCGGGTCGGGTCGCGCTGGTTGCCGAGCGTGAACGCTGGCCCGAGGGCCGGTACCTGGCCATCGACCTCCAACTCGTCGGCGAACGCAACGACGACAAGAAGGGCGGCGAGATCGACACGGCCCTGGCATGTCTGTCGGCCGAGTCGCTTGCACCGGACGCCGAGGGCAACATCTGGTGGCACTCGGTGCTCGAGGAGTCCATCAACCACACCGTCGGTGTATCCCAGGACCTGCGCGAGGGTGTGCGCCTGTCCATCGAGATCATCGCCAACGATGTGGTGACCCGCCGAGCCGCCCGCGGTCTGGCCCCGCTGCCGAGTGAGCAGGCACAGCCACTGGCCATCCAGTCTCTGCGCTTTCTCTACCGAATCCTGTTCCTGCTCTACGCCGAGTCGTCGCCCGAGCTGGGCGTGCTGCCCACGGGCGCATCCGAGTACGAGCAGGGCTACAGCCTGGATCGGCTGCGCGACCTCATTCAGATCCCGCTCACCTCCCCGCAGGCAGAAACCGGCTCGCACCTATACGACTCCCTGGCCGTGCTGTTCAGGCTGGTCGACCGGGGATATGCGCCCACCGAGTCCGAAGAGGACGAGGGATTGCTCGAGGCGCTCACGTTCCGGCCGCTGCGGGCCGACCTGTTCCGCCCGGCCACCACAGCCCTCATCGACGAGGTCAAGCTGGGTAACGCTGAACTTCAGCGGGTGCTCCAGCACCTGCTGCTGAGCAAGGAGAAGCGGGGCAGCGATCGCGGGTTCATCTCGTACGCCGAGCTCGGAATCAACCAGCTCGGCGCTGTCTACGAGGGGCTGATGTCCTACACAGGACGTTTCGCCGACACCGATCTCTACGAGGTGGCGAAAGGCGGTGACGGGTCGAAGGGCTCCTGGCTGGTCCCCATCGACCGTGCAGCCGGGATAGACGACAAGGACTTCGTCCGCCACGAGGACCCCATCACCAGCGAGCGCAAGCCGGTGTTGCATACGCGCGGCTCGTTCGTGTTCCGCTTGGCCGGGCGTGAGCGCCAACAGTCTGCGTCGTACTACACGCCGGAGGTGCTGACCAAGTTCACGGTGGGCCAGGCCCTCGAAGAGCTGTTGGACCAGGACGGCGCGATCACATCGGCCGGAGAAATCCTGAACATGACGGTTCGGGCGTTGAACCGGGGCTGAAGGACGACGCCGGGAAGTGGGACCTGCGGCCCCACGCCAGCCGAATCCAGGTCATCGACCAATCCGCCCTCAGTATCTGGCACGCGATCCTCGAATCCGACGCAGTACCCGTCGGGCAGTCCCGCATGGTCTACACGGTCAACCGCTCCACCGCCGCAGTGCTCGACAAACTTGCTGCAGCGCCTCGGATCGGCGATCTGGGGTTGTTCTTCTCACCCGGCTGGCACGAGAAGAATGACCGGACTGAGGGCTACTTCGATGCAGAATGGGGTGTTCCTGAATCGTGGGATTCGGCTATAATTCAGGGGCCACATTTACACGTCGCGAATCCGCTCTACAAGCAGCCGAACCCGACGATGCTGAACAACAAGGATTGGACGAGCATCGACCTGGAGGCACTCGCCATCGATGCGATACCTGCCACTCAGTACAGACCGACGGGCAACAGTTCCGACTACGATGAGGCCTATACACGATGGTCCGTGACTGAGGGTTCGGTACCTGCGCGCCACTACTTTCGGATCGCGTGGCGGGCTATGGCGGCCAACACCGGCGAACGCACTTTGATCCCCGCGATCATTCCGCCGGGTACGGCGCACCCTCATACAGTATCTGCCGTTGGCGGGCCGAATATTCCCCTCAAGCGCATCGTCGAGGCAGCGGGATTCATGACATCGATCATTGCCGATTTCGTGATCCGGGCGGTGCCAAAGTCGGGCATCCTCATGTCCTCAATAGACAAACTACCGATGGTGCCTGATGGGCCGTATTCTGAAGCAATCGTCGAACGTGTCCTCCGGCTCACCTGTTTGACCGCTGCATGGGCCCCCATGTGGGAGACAGTGACAAAGACTGAATGGCAGCCTACTGTCGCATGGCGCATCGCCCGTGACCGCCGCCTCGGCTTGGTGGAAATCGACGCCCTTGTTGCACGCGCACTACGCATCGGAATTGACGACCTTATCGGCATTTATCGATCACAATTCCCGGTTCTGAGAGGCTACGATTTCGACGAGTACCTATTCGACGCGAACGGCCGACTTGTCCCACTCTCTATTCGACAATCGTGGAAACGAGATCCCTCAGCGGTGTCAACTCCTGCCGGTCGAACGTTCAAGCATCCCGGCTCCGGTCGCACGTACACCTACGAAACTCCCTTCGTCCATCTGGACAGGGAGGCTGACATGCGGAAGGCTTACAACGATTTTGGATAGTTGCTGGCGGTAGCCTCGTATGCAATTCGCAGCTCCTCCTCGCGGTCGCAGTTGACGAACGGCAAGTCGTAAGTGTAGGCCGTCCCCGAGGTGGGATGCATCGAGGTTCGGGCGTCCACAGGGAATTCTTTCTCCGATGTCGGTTTGCCCGATTTCGTCCAATTCTGCCTGATTTCCACAGGCACTGGGCGACCTCTTGAGTCATACAGATACTCGTCGCCGTCATAACCGCGCAACACGGGGAACTGGGTACGATAGATCGTCAGCAGGTCCTCCAAGGGAACGCCAAGTGCATAGGCGACAAGTGCGTCGATTTCATTCTGAGCCACCCGTCGCTGGTGTGCTAGAAAATAGGGGACACCCATATCCCAGCTATTTCCGGACACATCCTCCCAGAACTCGGAATAAGCCTTGGTTAAGCAGTTCAGCCGTGCCACCTGCTCGGCAATTCGATCGCTCACGGGCCCCGAGGTCGCGACCATCGGTAACCGCTCTACGGTGCTCATCAAGATATCGGACTTCGGCACTGCTCGAACCAGGAAGTCCGACACCAACGAGGACAGGACACCGAGCACAACTGCCAGAATTCGCGAGTTCACCTCGGGGCCGCCGATCGAGGAGACGCGGTGAACATGAGCTGTCCCCGGAGGAATCAGCGCAGGGATCAGGGTGCGCTCGCCAGTGTTGGCCGCCCTGGTTCGCCATGCGATTCGGTAGGCGCTCCGGGGCGAAACGGTCCCGCCGTTGTTAGTCCACCTGCCATATGCACTGCCGTACATGGTGGCATCGCCGCATGGCCGGTACTGCGTCACGGGGATCGCATCGACGGCAAGCGCCTCTAGATCGACCGGCGTCCAATCCTTGTTGTTCCGCATTGTTGGGTTCGGCTGCTTGTAGAAGGGCGTTGACACGTATAGGTGCGGCCCTTGGAGAATCACCGAATCCCACGATTCAGGGACTCCCCACTCAGCGTCGAACCGCCCTTTGCTTCGATCGATTGTCTCATTCCACCCGATCGAAAGCTGGAGCCCGATCGCTCCGATCCTCGGCGCCTCTGCCACCCTTGACAAGACAGCGGCCGTCGCCCTATTGACCGTATACACCATGCGGGACTGCCCGACGGGTACTGCGTCGGATTCGAGGATCGCGTGCCAGATACTGAGGGCGGATTGGTCGATGACCTGGATTCGGCTGGCGTGGGGCCGCAGGTCCCACTTCCCGGCGTCGTCCTTCAGCCCCGGTTCAACGCCCGAACCGTCATGTTCGAGTGAGCGTTCTACCGTGTCCGGGTGGTAGAGGGAGGTGGCCTGCAGGAATGAAACCACCTCGCGCGCAAAACCATAGACGTGCACCCCGTAACTCACGAGGTTATGGACTTCGAAGAGCGAGAGTTCATTGATGAACTGCCAATGTCTGCGCAGACGGCGGTAGGTGGCCGAGCGCAGCGGGCCTGCCTTCTCGTCGGTGAAGTGGGTTTCGGGGTGGATGAGACCGACCGAACCTGTTGATTTGGCATGGTCCCATGTTTGAGACATGAAGCTGCGGTATAAGTCGGGCGCCAACCCAGCCGTTGCTGGATACACGACTTCGCTGCCAAGGAACGCGGCGGTCGCTGCTACTTCACCATTGGCCTCACGTACCAGGGTTGCGACGCCAGGAGCGTCGAGGGCGAGCCTGCGGTGTGCGGCGTCCTCCCTTGCGGTCGACTTGGACTTCAGCTGCCACCAGGGATCACCCTCCGCAAGCAGGGCCTCGACGTCAGATCGCGGCCGCACCCACGGGGGATTTCCGACCTGCAGGTCGAAGCCACCTCGGGAGAATACGGGGGCGAAGTCCAGCTCCCAGTGGAAGAAGCCCTGCTGCGCAGCCACGCGCTCCGCCGCCGCGAGCCACGGATGCTCGTCCAACACCTTGGCTACATCACTCACCATGGCGAAACCAAGGTCGCTCTCCTCGGCGATGCCGAGGTCCTTCCAGTTCGCGGCGGAAGCGAGTGAGAGTTGCCCCAGCGGTTGCTTCCTCACGTTGCCGACGCGACCGAGGAGCTGCTGGAGGGTCTCGATCCACTCATCGAAGGATGGCGGCGCTGTCTCCTCGGTGAGCGGCCAGAACCACAGGGCGCACCAGGCGTCCATCACCCGACGGAGACGGCGATACGCACCGTTCGGGTCGGCGAGGCTCTGCTCGATCTGCTCGCGGGTCACCGCACCGCCCACGGGCAGATCGTCCGCCCCCCAGACCGCGATGGATCGTCGGATCTCACTCTCCGCGATCGACAGCCGGCGCCAGACGAGTTGCCAGAGCACCTCTACACGCCGACCGAGCCCCACCAGGGTGTCCACCTGCGCCTTGGTTGGCTGTACCAGCACCTGCTTGCGCCACTGTTTCAGCTTCTGCAGCTCCTCGGGCGCAAGTTCCTTGGCCTCCTTGGCGTTGATCGCCGAGCCCCACCCCTCTGCTGGAAGCAGGAAGTGATGGATGCCGCCACTGGCCGCGCCGTCCCTCCCTTCACTCACATCACCGGGAATGTCGCTGAGCGACAGGTCGTTCGGGACGGCCTTGAGCCAACCCCTTTTCTTCTCCACCACGAAGCGGGGGTAGATGGCGTGCCGTGCACCGATGAGCGAGTTGCCCCGGCGCAGATGCAGGCCGAACCAGGGTGCCTGCAGCCCTTCCATCATCGTGTCGAGCCACAGCGAGATCTCGGCCAATTCGACTGCCGTGGAATTGAGGTCGACTCCGTAGACGTTGTGGAGGGCGAGGTACGCCTTCACCTTCTGCAGTTCCTTGGGGTACTCCTCAGGGTCGATGCGCTCACCCACCTCGTCCTGGCGCCGGGTGAGATACTCGGCCGCCAGTTGCCGCACCGCCTCGATGGCGAATGCGCCCGATCCCAGTGCGGGCTCACACACCGTCATGTTCGAGTGAGCGTTCTACCGTGTCCGGGTGGTAGAGGGATGTCGCCTGTAGGAAGGAAACTCGCCCTCGGTCGTCCGAGTAGACATGAATTCCGTAGGTAACGTGGTTGTCGATCTCGAAAAGCTTGAGTTCGTTGATGAACTGCCAGTGCCTGCGTAGCCGCCGGTAGGTGGCCGAGCGCAGCGGACCGGCCTTCTCGTCGGTGAAGTGGGTTTCGGGGTGGATGAGTCCGACCGAACCTGTTGGACGGCGTAGGCGGCCTTGGCAGAAGCTGGGTTCCATGAACAACACCGACATCGGCCCAGCGTGGGCGAAAGAGATCGAGTCCTGGCGTGTCGCGATGAACGCTATGCGTCTGTCCCCGCAGACAATTGAGCTCCGCACCTACCACCTGCGCAGACTTGCGGGAGCAAATCTGGCGGCCACTCCATGGCGGGTTACTCGAAGCGAACTGCTGGAATGGACAGGGCAGCACGATTGGCGGCGTGAGACGGCGCGGGCGGTCCGGTCGTCCTTCCGTCGATTCTGGGCATGGGGTGTCAGTACCGGGCGCACCACCGACAACGTGGCGGAGGTGCTGCCGATGGTCCGGCCCGAGCAACCGCTGCCACGCCCGGCCGCACCGTCGACGGTCGTCAAGGCCATGAGGGCCGTGGATTCCCGCGTGGGCTTGATGGTGCGACTGGCCAACGAACTGGGGATGCGCCGCGGGGAGGTTGCGCAGGTGCATCCGGAGAACGACATGGTGCAGGAGTCCGGGGGGTGGGCGCTGGTGGTGCACGGGAAGGGCTCTCGCACGCGCATCCTGCCGCTCCCGGACGACATCGCGGCGCTGCTCCGGACAGCGCCGGCAGGCTACCTCTTCCCGAGCCCGATCGGCGGGCACCTGTCGCCCCACTGGGTCGGCACCCTCGTTTCCCGGGCGCTCTCCGACGGCACCACGATGCACCAGCTCCGTCATCTGTGCGCCACCGAGGTGCACCAGCAGACCCACGATCTACGGCTCGTGCAGACCCTTCTGGGCCACGCGTCGCTGGCGACCACCCAGCGGTACGTCGCGGTGGACGACGACAAGATGCGCGAGGCGTTGGCAGCTCGTTCCCGGCGGTGGCACATGTGAACACACCGGTCGGGCTTTTCTCCAGCGTCTGTCGGTGGCGGCCAATAGAGTTTGGCGGGTGAGCGAGCTACTCCCCGGCGTACAGGCGCCAGTAGTCCAGGACGGAATCCTGGATTACCTGTCCACCACGTTCGCTCTCGCCGACGAAGAGGCGCGCCTCTCGCTCGCGGAGTTTCTGGCCGACCGCGCCAATGGCATCTTCAAGGGCCCCTACCTTCGTCTGCGGCTGCCGTTCAAGGCGGCCGCAGACGGTTGGCGTGACAGCCTGGAGTGGTATTCGGGCTTCCCGCCGTACGGGCATCAGGCCAGGGCTTTCGCCCGGCTGAGCAGCCTCGATGTCGGCGAGGCGAAGCCTCGACCGCTGCCCACGCTCGTCACCACCGGGACCGGCTCGGGCAAGACCGAGGCATTTTTGTACCCGATCATCGATCACGTGCTGCGCGCGAAAGAGCGAGGCGTGACGGGCATCAAGGCGCTCATTCTCTACCCCATGAACGCGCTCGCCAACGACCAGGCGCAGCGCCTTGCCTCGATTCTGACGTCAGATGACTTACTTGCCGGTGTGACGGCCGCGATCTACACCGGAGAGCAAGGATCACAACGGTCCAAGGTGTCCAGTGATGGGCTGATCACCCGCCGCGACGTGATTCGCAGCGATCCGCCGGACATCCTGCTCACCAACTACAAGATGCTCGACCAGTTGCTGCTGCGCGACTCCGACGCCGAGATCTGGGCCAAGAGCGCCACGAGTCTGCAGTACCTGGTGCTCGATGAGTTCCATACATACGACGGTGCGCAGGGCACCGATGTATCGATGTTGCTGCGGCGCTTGGGAATCGCACTCAAATCGTATTGGCCGACCGAGTTGTTCACGGAGGCGGATCGGGTGCGGCCGCTCGGTGTCATCACCCCTGTCGCAACATCGGCCACCCTCGGTGACAAGGGTGACCCGTCCGCGATGCTCGAGTTCGCCGGCACGGTGTTCGGCGAAGAATTCGATGAGTCTGCCGTCGTCACGGAATCCCGACTGACCGTGGACGAGTGGGCCAAGGACATCTCGACGCTCGACGCGCGCACCGACCGAGAAGCGATCGAGACCACGGTGGAGCGCGCGTCGCTGCTCACCGATGGTCGACAGATCGCCGAAGCGGTATTTAGCAGCCTGTTCGTCACCGCCGACGGTGGAACTCCCGCCCTGAACCAGGCGTCTGCGGACGAATTGCTTTCTCTGGCCAAAGCTCACCCGTTCACACGCACGCTGGCCACTGCCGCGGAGCAGGCGCAGCCACTGGGTGTGCTCATCGATGCCATCCTGCCCGCGTTCGCCGTCGATGAGCGCAGCCGCGCTGTGGCCGAGCAGTTCGTGCTGCTGTTCGCCTCGGCGCTGAGCCATGTCCGCAAGGTCGTCGGGCGCGACGCGCTCTCGGTGGATCTGCACCTGTGGGTGCGTGAGCTGAGCCGGATCGACCGCGTCGCGCTCGGCACACCGCAGTACCTCTGGTCCGACGACACCCACCTCGGTGACATCGGCGCCGACGGCAGCGGCATGGGCGCTCTGGCGTTCCCCGCGATCTTCTGCCGACACTGCGGCCGATCGGGTTGGGCCGTGATGCGCGCACCGGTGGGCGGATTCGACCTCAGTGCCGCCAATTCGAGCGACATCCGACGCGGCCGCCTCGCAGGCAACCACGAGTTTCGCGCTCTCATCCACGCACCGAGCGAGGCCGAGCAGGAGGCGCTGCTCGATGTTCCCGTGGCGCGGGATCGTGACGAGCCGAAGCTGATGTGGTTCCACACCGCCGAGCGTCGCGTGGTCGCCGAACGCCCGGAAGACGACGCCGAGTCGGCCGCGAGCCGAGTGCTTCCCGTGCTTGTGCACAACGGACCGTCGGCGGCAGAGTTCTCCACCAACGACACCTGCCCATCGTGCATGCAGAAGAACGGGATTCGCTTTCTCGGCTCGGCCATCGCCACCTTGCTGTCGGTCGGCCTGTCGACGATCTTCGGCAGTGACGAGCTGGACAAGGTGGAGAAGAAGGCCCTCGTCTTCACCGACAGCGTGCAGGACGCCGCGCACCGCGCCGGGTTCGTCCAGAGTCGCTCGCACAGCCTCACCCTGCGAGCGGTGTTGCGCGGCGCGGTGGGAGACGATCTGGTGAGCCTCGATCTCCTCGTCGACCGAGCCATGCAGCAGGCCGGCGACGATCCGCACCTGCGCTATCGCCTCATCCCACCGGATTTCGCCGATCGCGCGGAGTTCGACGACTTCTGGCGACGCGCGAAGCAGAGCCAAGTGCCCGCGAAGGTGCGCACCCGCGTCAAGCGGCGCCTACTCCTCGACACCGTTCTCGAGTTCGGGCTCCAAGCTCGGCTCGGTCGCACCCTCGAACTCACCGGAAGCCTCGCCGTCGAGGTCGACATCTCGCGGGAGGTGATGCTCAAGGCCGCGCGGGAGGTCCACCGCGTGGTCGGGCCTGAGGCGTTCGAGGGCCTCGGTGCCACCGACGCCCAGCTCGTCGGTTGGGTGCGCGGCGTCCTTGAACGGATGCGCACCGACGGTGCGATCGAGCACGAATGGTTCCGCACCTATCAGCGCGAGGACGGCCGCCGCTATTCGATCTGGGGTGGTCGCCCACGCTCGGACGGCATGCCCGCCTTCCCGCGAGGCCGGGGCGCTCCGGCGTACCCCCGAGTGGGTGGTGGCGGTGGTGCCCGGGACAGCGATCTGATCTCGGTGGGATCGTCGAAGAGCTGGTACGGCGTCTGGACTTCGCGCATCCTGCACTGCACCGCGGGCGAAGGTGCGTCGCTGGCCGTGACACTTCTGGACCAACTGGCCTCGCTCGACATCATCAATGTGGTCAACACGAATTCGGGCGGGAAGGTCTACGAGATCCCCCAACAGAGCATCCTCGTGGGACCGGTCGGCGACGACGGCTACAGCCGCGGCGACCACCTCCTCGAATGCGAGGTGTGCCGCTCCGCAGTGCCGGGCACCCGGCGTGTCGTCGACGAACTCGTCGGCGGCCCCTGCTTCGTGCTGCGGTGCACCGGCGCGCTCGCTCGGACCGGCGGCCGCCCCGACAACTTCTATCGGCGGCTGTACCGAGCCTCCGAGATCACTCGCGTCGTGGCCCGCGAACACACCAGCCTGCTCGACGATGCGATCAGGCTCGATTACGAGAACCAGTTCAAGTCCAGTTCCGAGAACCCCGAAGCGCCCAACGTTCTCGTTGCTACCCCCACCCTCGAGATGGGTATCGACATCGGGGATCTGTCCACCGTCATGCTCGCCTCCCTTCCGAAGAGCGTCGCGTCCTACCTGCAGCGAGTGGGCCGCGCCGGACGGCTGACCGGAAGTGCGCTCAACCTCGCCTTCGTCTCCGGTCGCGGCGAGCAACTCCCACGACTGGGCGACCCGCTCTCGGTGATCAACGGGCAGGTGCGACCCCCGGCCACCTATCTCGACGCCGAGGAGATTCTCCGGCGGCAGTACATCGCCGCGGTCGCCGACCAGCTTGCCCGCCGAGTCGACGCGCCGCACCCCGCGTCCGCCCGGCAGGCCATCGGTGTGATCGAACCGGGCAGTTACCTGCACACGATCATCGAGTCGGCCGAGAGCAGCGCGAGCCTGGAGCCGTTCCTCGCCTCGTTCGACTCGTTGACCGAGCAGGCGCAGGTGCGGCTCAAGCAGTGGGTCACACCGGCCGCCGGTCCGCTGTCGAGCGAGTTGTCGGTATACCTCCACGAACGCCGTCACCTGTGGGCGAGCCAGGTGGAGTCCCTCGAGCACCGGGTACACGAGATACAGGCGAGTTTGCCCGAGTTGCAGGTGCGGGCCGATCTGCCAGCCGCAACCGATGACGACAAGGTGGCCCTGCGGACCGCGAAGGCTGCCCTCGCGCTGGCGAGGAGGCAGCTGGCCGACCTTCAGGGGGAGTACTGGATCGGCGTGCTCGAGCAGCACGGAATCCTGCCCAACTACACGTTGCTCGACGATTCGGTGACCCTGGACGTGACCCTGAGTTGGATCGACCCGGACACCCAGGAATACAGGTCCGAGCCCGCCACATTCGACAGGGGCGCCTCCTCCGCGCTGCGCGAATTCGCCCCCGGCGCCACGTTCTACGCTCGCGGCTTCAAGATCCAGATCGACGCGGTCGACCTCGGTTCCGACGGAGATTCGATCGAGCGTTGGGCCTTCTGCCCGTCGTGCGGGTACGGCAAGCACCTCGAGCAGGGAGACCCGCCCTCGTCATGCCCGCGCTGTGGCGCCGTGGGGATCTCGGATGTGCGGCAGATCCTCGACGTGGTCGAGCTGGAACGTGTCTCATCAGCCATGCGGCGCGAGGAGGCTGCCATCGACGACGGCCGCGACGAACGCGATCGCGTCAACTTCCAGATCGTCACCGCCGCCGATGTGGACACCCCGCGTCACCAATGGTTCGTCGAGAACTATCCGTTCGGGCTCAAGCACCTCTCCAACATGACGATTCGATGGCTCAACATCGGCAAGATGTCCGAATCGGGGTCGGGTCACCGACTGCTCTCCGGCGAGGAGTACAACGCGGCACTGTTCCGTGTGTGCACCGGCTGCGGCAAGCTCGACGGCCGCACCGGACAGAACCTGCCCTCCGAGCACCGGCCCTGGTGCAAGCACCGCAACGCCGTCGAGGAAAACGTGCGACAGGTGGCGCTGTCGCGAACACTGCGCACCGAGGCCGTGGTGATCCAGCTGCCCGCTGTCATCTCCATCGGAGATAGGTTCGCCGTACCCAGCCTGCTCGCCGCTCTCCAGCTGGGTTTGCGTGAGCACCTGGGCGGAGCGCCCGACCACCTCGCGTTCGAGCGGATCATCGAGCCTCACCTCAGCGACGGCACAGAGAACCGCGAAGCGCTGCTGATCCACGACACCGTGCCCGGTGGCACCGGCTACCTCGCCGAACTGGCCGACCCGATCAAGTTCTACGCCCTGCTCCACCGCGCGTGGCTGCTCGTTCGGGACTGCCCGTGCAAGGACGAGGGCCGCGCATCGTGCCACCGGTGCCTGTCGCCCTACATCAACAGCTACACCCAGAAGTGGGTCTCGCGGGCGTCCGCAGAGCGGCACCTGAGGACGATCCTGCTCTCCGGCGCGGCGGAAGGAGAACCGAGCGAAGGATTCGGATGGACGGTAACCGAAACGGCGACCGTCCCCGCGGATCAGGAGACGCACATCGAGCAGAAGTTCCGCACCGTCCTCCACACCCGGCTGACCAGGGGTCTCGGCGCGAGTGTGCACGAGCAACCCGGTCCCAACGGCAACCGCTGGACAATCAACCCCGGCGGTGGCCGCACCTGGGTTCTCGAGCCTCAGCTCGGCCTCGGCCCGGTCAAACCCGATTTCGTGCTCTACAGCAACGACCAGAGCATTCCCCGTGTCGCCATCTTCTGCGATGGCTGGCAGTTCCACGCGAGTCCGGTGATCAACCGCATCGCCGATGACGCCACCAAGCGCGCCGCTTTGCGCGACCGAGACTACGTCGTGATCGGTCTGACGTGGCAGGACCTCGTCGACGCAGAATCGGACGCAGCCCCGCCGCCACTCTGGTTCTCCGAGCAGCGCTGGACACGCACCATGGCCGAGACCGCCGGAACGCTCAATCCGGGTCACGTCGAGCTGGTCAAAGGTGGTCCTGTCGACTACCTCGTGCGGTGGATCAGCAACCCCGATCCGAAGGGAATCGCGGCACTCGCCGAGGCCCTTCCACTCCTGCTGGTCGGTGCCGGACCGTACGGCAAGGCCGAAGCTGCCCGACGGTTGCTGGATCTAACCACGGCGATACACGACGGCGGAACCCTGCCGACCGACGGCGACCGCCATGTGTGGGGTTGGCAGCACGACACACTCACGGTGCTCGCACGCACTGTCGCCGCGATAGGGCGCGACACCGAGGTGGCCGTCCTCCTCGACGACCGTGACAGCCGTCTGGGCCAGAACCACAAGAGCGCGTGGCGTGAATGGATTCGGCTCGCCAACCTGCTCAACTGCCGCCAACAAATCGCGCACATCACGACGCGAAGTCTTGCCGAGTCGATTCCGGCGCAGGCGGCCCCCGGCGGTGTCGAGTTGGCCGAACCGTGGGCGACGCTCTATCGGTCGGCCCTGACCGACGCGGAGAAGTCGTTGATCGCACTCCTCGCGAGCACGGGAGCACCCGCCCCATCGGTGGGATTCGAGACCCCGAGCGGCTTGCCTCTCGACATCTCTTGGCCGGAACACCGCATTGCCGTCGACATCGACCTGGCGGATGACGACCGTAGTGAGTTGAGTGCCGATGGTTGGACGATCATTGACGCCGACCTGACGACAATCCTGTCCACACTGTCTGCAGCGGGAGCCGACTGATGTCCCAGATCATCCTTGGTCCCCAGCAACACGCTCCGCAGATCGACGGTTCCGTCAAGAGCAAGGCCTACAAGTTCCTCGAGAAGCTGGCCGAGAACGACACGCTGCCCGGCCTCCACATCGAGCCGATCAACAACTCCATCGACCCTCGGGTGCGCACAGGGCGGGTGGACGACTTCTGGCGCGCCGTCGTGTTCAAAGTGCAGGGCCGGGAGCAGGACGCGATCTACGTCTACCTCGGCGTATGGCCACACGACGCCGCCATCGAGTTCGCGCGGAAGGCTCGACTCGAGGTCAACCCTGTCAACGGCATCGCCGAACTGCTGCTCTCCGACACCCCTGTCGTCGCGGCGCCCCCGTCTTTCGTGGCGGCTTCCGAGCCGGCTTCACCCGCCGAACCGCTCTTTGCCCGTCTCGGTCTGGGCGTCGATGCGCTCGTCGGCGAGTTGGGACTCGATGCCGAGGTCGCTGAACTCGCCGTGGAGTGCACCGCAGCCGAGGACGTCGTGGAACTCGCGTCACTGGTGACCGGCTGGCAGGGCGTCGCGCTGATCGACCTCAGCGCCGGGCGTTCTGTCACGGCTGTGAAGGAATCCCTTGCCATCTGCGACGAGGTCCCGCCGCCTCCTGCTCAGGACCCGGACACCGCGCTGGCAACCGCCCTGCGCCACCCGGCTGCGCGCCTGCAGTTCGCGTTCATCGAGGACGACGACGAACTCCGCCGCGCCATCGAGGACGCCGACTTCGCAGCATGGCGAGTGTTTCTCCACCCTGAGCAGCGCACGTACGCGGAGTCGTCGTGGAAGGGCTCGTTCCGTCTCTCGGGTGGAGCGGGCACCGGCAAGACCGTCGTGCTTCTCCATCGGGCCCGGCACCTTGCACGGAAGAATCCCGATGCGCGCATCGTGTTGACGACCTACAACAAGACCCTCGCCGACGCGCTGCTCCGCGATCTCAAGATCCTCGACCCTACGATCACCATCGCGGACAAGCTCGGTGACCCCGGCATAGTGGTGCGGGGGGTCGACTCCGCTGTTCGAGGGGTGCTGCACTCAGGGTCGTCGTACGTCGAACGTGCAGTCGAGCGGGTGCTCGGCTCCCGAACCAGCCAGGTGGGCACGATGACCGACCGCTACGCATGGCGCGACGCCATCACCGCTGGTGGCTCGGAGCTGGGCCCGAATCTCAAGAGCCCCGCCTTCTTCAAATCCGAGTACGAACTCGTCGTGCTGGCCAACCGTGTGCGGACTTTCGGGGAGTACGCGAAGGTCCGGCGCGCCGGCCGCGGCGTGCCACTCGATCGCCGAGCACGGTCGGCAGTGTGGGAGGTCATCAATGCCTACCGGCTCAACGCTGCAATCCACGGCTCGGTCGACTTCGCCGAATCCGCGGCTATCGCTGCCGAGGTTCTCGATCTATCCGGCGAGCGCCCGGCCGATCATGTCCTCGTCGACGAGGGCCAAGACCTCGGCCCGACGCACTGGCAGTTCCTCCGGGCGCTCGTACCCGTGAGCCGCGACGACCTCTTCATCGCCGAGGACTCGCATCAACGCATCTATGGCAACAGGTTGATCCTCAAGAATGTCGGAATCGAGATCGTCGGCCGATCCCGGCGTCTTCGGCTGAACTACCGCACCACGGCTCAGAACCTGCGCTACGCGGTGAGTGTGCTCACCGGGACAGAGTTCGTCGACCTCGAAGAGGCCGCGGAGGATACGAGCGACTACCGGTCGGCACGCACCGGTCCGGTGCCGCGGCTGATCGCGGCCGCCAGCGTGGCCGAGGAGCTGGACCAGGCAGCAACCGTTGTGAGGACCTGGCTCGAGGAACTCGCGGATGGCGTGGGCCAGGAGACAATTGGCATCTTGGTCCGCACCGAGCGGGCGGGTGAGCAGTTGGTACGCGCATTGGACGAGCGCCACGTGCCCTCCCGTTTCGTCTCGGACAAGACAGTGCCGTCCGGCAAGCCCGTGGTGATGACGATGCACCGGGCCAAGGGAATGGAGTTCGCCCGAGTCCTGATCTTCGGTGTCGATTCATCCGCTCTGCCCGCGCAGTTCGCGCTGAAGAACGTCGCTGAGGCAGAGAGGGCGGATATTCTGCAGCGTGAGAAGTCCCTGCTCTACGTCGCTGCCACCAGGGCGCGCGACGAGTTGGTCATCATCTGGGCGGGGGAGCCGAGCGAGCTGTTACCGGAGGACGAAGCGACAGCCACCCCCACGTAACATAGAGCGCGGACCGTAAACTAAGCGAACCCAAATCCCAGATCCCCCGCGTGCGGGGCCGCCGACTCCGGATCATCCCAAAGGCTCGAGCGAAGTTCCCAGGGTAGCCAGTAGTCGGGATCGAATTCGTTGCTTTCGCTCCTCGAAAAATACAGCAAAGTCGTCGAGACCGAGGGGCAGTGCGTCGAGATCGTTATCAGCGAGATAGGTCGCTCGCTTGCCCTCGTCTGGAAAGGCTTCGGGGATCCAATCTGCAGGGAGGCTATCCTGCTTCTCGATGTTAGCGGTGCCCGGGAGCAGCTGAAGGTTCGGCAGTAGGTTCACGGCGGCTAGGTAGTCGTCGACCTGGGCGGCCGGGATCCCAGCATCGAGAAGCTTCCTCCTTGTGAACCTAGACCTGGGAAAAATATGGTCCTCGTGGAATTTTTTACTCAGATCAAGTCCCGGATACAGAACCGACAGAACCGAGAAGGTCCGCTGGCCCGCGTATTTCAGATTTAGCAATTCATCAACTTCAGCGTGGTCGAAAGTGAGGCTCTTTCCAACCGCCGCCATGGCGTCCTCAACCGCGGCTACCGGAAACCCGGTGCCCGCATTGATTAGGAGCACCTCTCGAATACGGGTGAGAAGCGTATCCAGGCCGGATCCCCAGATGCCCCGTTTCACCAGAGAGCGAGTCACCCAACGCTGCAGGGCGAGCCTGTCAGTAGAATCTGCGGTGGAGTCGAGATAGGAGTCGGTCGCGCCTCGTAAATGTAAGTAGTGCGCTACCGGGATGATTACGCTATTAGCGGTGAGGTTCCGTTCGTTGTAACCAAACTGCTGAAGCAGTGTTGCAGCTCGAAGCAACGCGCCCTTGATCTGGGGCCACGCCGCCTCGACCTTCGCCATGTTGTCCTGCGTGAAATTGGTGACCTTGAACCTCACATCGAGATCGGCGATCGTTAGCGCAGTCTTGAGCACGACATCTTTAGAGAAGGAGAATCGTCGCCCAGCAGTAGTGTTTATCTCTGAAACCAACGACCGCACCTCCTCTCGAGCGTCGAGTTCCTGCCACTGGTTCGTAGCCATCGACAGTAGCAAGTCCGAATACGAGAGAGTCGTTCCGCCACTGTTCACGCGAACAAAAATCTCGAGCACTTTGTCTGGGTCCTGATCATTCACCAGGAAGTAATTCATCGGCTTCAGGACGCGTACAGCCTCGTACAGGTCGTAGAGTCGCTGAAACGCGTCCGCCGAACCGGCAATTCCACGCCCGTGCAGTTCCTTCATGATCGCCGGCCCTGCATTTCCGAGGTCAAGTACTGCACCCACTCGGAACCATCGGCTTATATGACCATCGGCTGGCTCAGCCTCCAATTTCGTCAGAAACCTCAGATCATACTTAGCTCCGAGCTCTTCATCATCAGGCTCGTCGACAAGATTGAGATAGAGTCGCTTCACAGGGAACGCATCTGCGCTATTCCACCATGCATACTTTTTCTTTTCGGCGAAGCTTCCATACAACGCTATGTTGAGTGCGGTAAGCCGCTGCTGGCCATCGAGGACTGCCGTTGTACCGTTTTTCGCCGGAACGGTCGCCTTCTCCGCGTATGGGTTGTCACGCTCGTGGTAGTTGGTCAAGAATTCGTAAAAGGTGTACCCCTGCGCTGTTTCCGGCTTGACGTCCCAGAGCAGGAAAGACCCAACTGGGTATCCACGCATCAGACTGTCGACCAGTTTTATAATCTGATCGGCACCCCAAACGAATTCACGCTGGATAGCCGGCATCAGGTATTCGTGCCGATGGATCGCAGTTAGCATTTCCTCTATGCTTCGAGGAGTCTGAAAGGACATATCCTTACTTTCGTTCAAGCTGACAGATGGTCAGGTTTTCACGCCGCCCGAGGACCATCAGGTAGTTGCGCCGTCTTTCGGGCTAGCGAACTGAGCGTTGCCGGTTGAATTCCTCAGCCCCGCAACCGCTTTCGTATCCCCGCAAGCACCTTCGGTAGTCGCGTCTGGGTGGTGTCGTCGTCTACGCGCTGAACCTTCAGCTCGTTCGCGCGGTTCAACACAGCCGCAGCCAGCTGCGGGCAGTGGGATTCTCGATAACGCCCGACGCGGCCGGTCCGCATCCGATCCAGCGCAAACCGGGCCGCTGCTCGGCGCAGTGCCGCAGACTCTTCGAGCGCGCGCCGAAAGTCTTCGACCGAGGCGAACTCGACGACCTCTTCGAACGGCCCGCCGGAGGGATGCACCTTGCCGCGTAGGCGCATCTTCAGCGACTTGACCACACCCTTGGCCGGCAGCGACCGATAGTCCACACCCACCTGCACCGACACCCGTCCGGTCTTGCGGTCCTGGGCAAACCACAGCACCTCCAAGAAGGAGATGCTGACTGTGCAGACACGCTCGAACGCGGCGTTCTTCCACCCAGGACAGGTAACCACCCACCACTCGTATTCGGTGGCCGCCGCCGACGGAACGCACAGCCGCGCATATAGGGCCACCGCATCGATGATCGACTCGGAATCATCGCGGCCATCGAACTTCACCCATGCATTCTCAGCCGCTGCGCGCCGCTTCTCCGTGGCCCGCGATTGCGTGAACGGCGTCCATTCGGCCACCGGGTCGTCCAACCATGCCTGCTGCGTTTCCGGACGCACCTCGGCGTCGAAGACCGAATCACCGAACACCACAGCCGCGTGTTCACGATTCATCACCACGAACTGCGCATCGTCGTCCGCAGCGGAATGGACCAGCTCCCGTTCGCGGGTCCGCAGCTCGGTGCTGGTCCCAGTGTCGGGCAGATACCGAAACGACTGGATGTTCGACACCGGGCGAAAGTTGCGGATGTGGGCGCGGATTCGCGTCGCCACATGCTTCTCGGAGATCCCGATGTAGATGCGATGGTTCTCGTCTTCCCACAGATACAGGCCAGGCGCTGCACCTGAATGGTCCCGCGAGAACTCGCGCAGCTCACGGTCACCCGCCGAGTACGGCTCGCTGAACTTGTGTTTGCGGGCCCACCTCGCCACATCAGGCGAGGATTGCCAACCAGGGACGAGGCTGTTCGGTAGCGAAGGCATGGAACACACATTAGGACAGACAACTGACAAACCGGGCGGGAATGCCGACCCCAGCCACCACGGCCGAAGCCAACCGCAGGTTTCTGGGGTGCAAACGTTGTGGCTGGTATTGGCGGGCGGGAGTACCGCTTTCATGACCACGATACCAATCTCGGTATCGCAGAACCTTTGCGGCGCTTGCGATATGAACTTCGGGCAGTTGTCCAGGCGCAATACCCGGGGCGGACCACCCACAGGTCGAACCCTGTGTCGAGTTCGTCGATCAGTCGGGCGGCGGAGATGGACCGGTCCAGGATGTCCGGATTGACCACAATGTCTTCGAGGCATCGGCCTCAATGTGACGAGCCAAACCTCTGACCGACGAGTCAACGGGGTTGCTGGGTCCGGACTTGGGGGCCATCCTCGACCCAGACACGAATGGATCTTCTTGTTGACCACCATCGCCCGCTATTAGCGCAGGTCGGCGTCAGGGTTGGCCGCGGTCTGCGCGATCGAAGTCCAGGCTTAGGCCGCGCCCGCAGACGGCGTCGGCGCGGGGTGCAGGGGTGTCCGCCTAAGCCATCCGGTCAACGCGAATGAGCGCGCTAGGGCGAAGACCGCTACGCAACGTAGCCATTCATAGATCTCACACCGGGCAGCTCCTTATCGCGGCGCGCAGATCTTCGACGCTGAGACGGAGTGCGTCCGCTGAGTGCGCGCCACATCCGAGAGCTGCCGTCACTACTTCCCGTGCATCACTGACGCTCTTGGCCCACTCCTCGAGAGCGGTCGCTGTTGCGTCAGCCAGCAGGCTATCGGCAAACAGACGCGCCTCGTGCTGCGTCGCTGCGCGCTTCGATCGATAATCGTCCACCAGCCGAGCTATTCCTATCATCATCTGAACGACGAGCTTCGTCGCCTTCGCCTTGTCGCTCACCGTCAACCCACCGGTATTGTTTTTGGATCCAGAACCTGGACCCGAGCGCTTGCGGTAGAGGCGCTCAATCTCCAGCAGCGTGCTGGCGATCTCTTGCCCGTGCTTCTCAAGGAAGGGAGCCAAGCGCCTTACTTCAGGCCCCTCGATCGCCCCGCTCTCGCTTCGCGCACTGGACACCAGCGCGTCGAGTTGCGCCCATGCCGGCTCTGAACGCGTCCGCTCTGCGGATTTCTCGACGTCCTGGAGAATGAGATCTAAACGCCTGCCGAAATCGAGATACCACAGGTCGAGTGCCGACCGAATAACGGACACAATCTCGTCCTGACCACTGTCAGGGTTGACGAGCGCATGTCGGATCGATTCGGAAAGCGTCCCTTTCAGATTCGCTTGTGCAGCTTTGTCTAGCGTGCCCAGCTCGTCACTCCATTGCTGGCCGCGGACGCGTTGATTGGCGGCCTCAACCGATGCGGCTTCGAGCGCAGGGAGTGCGTCGCGCAGATCTGACGCGACGGACGCCGCCGCGCGCGACCAGAACCGCTCCTCAGTCGCGGTGCGCAACGCGCTGACGTCACTGTTACCCAGGTCCTCGATGGCCACGGCGAGGCTGTCCATCTCATCCCACGCTCGCGAGTCGTCCCAGATGTCTCTATCGACATCGCGGTCTGCGCCTGCGAGCTGAAAAGGATCTTGAGCAACCACGAAGACCGGAGTTGCATCGGACAGGCCGAAAGACTCGCGGAGTTCCACGATCTTGCGATTCGCGAGCTCACGATAGCCTCCGAGGTCGCTGTCGGGATCGCGGCCGGCTTCGTCGAAGCGGGAGATCGCAAACCATAGCGCGGCCGCAGGCCATCGCCCTCCGATTTGGTCGCGAACCACCTCGAACTCACCGGTGGCAAGCTGCGGCGTTACGGTGACAATCGCAACGTCTGTCAACTCGATTGCCGACTGCGCAGCCTGGCTGTTGGATTCCCCCCGGACGTCATCGGCGCCGACCGCCAATCCAGGCGTGTCCCGCAGAAGACAGCCTCCCAACTCGATCTCTCGCACCTCGAACGTTTCGTGGCGGGCGCTGATCGTCAACCACTCCGGCACCTGTACGCCGGAGTCGACGAGAAGTCGTCGAATGAGACTGCTCTTTCCCGTGTCATACGAACCGAACACCGTGATCACCGGCTTATGATTCTGATCAAACCTTCGCCACTGATCTTCGAATTTGTCGATCGCCGGGTCGCCGGGAACTGCCGCGATCCACTCTTTGGCGGCCGCAACAATTTCGGTAGTCATTCGCCACTCCTTCGTGAACTCAACAGCTCAGTCGCTCGATCGAGAAGGCTACTAATCACGTCGACCTCGGCCAACATCGAATCTGCGTCGTCTGCCAGCCGCTCACGGGTCGCCTCTAGAGCGGCCCGTTGCTCAGCAAGAACGACACGCCTGTCGCGAAGAGCCGGCACCGGGCCAGTGGAACCATCACCTTCGAGGAGTTCGAGCTGGATCTTTTCGAACGATTCTGCCAGGAATCCGATCGCATCCTCCCGTAATTTATCCCTACCTTTTGCAGACTTCTGCGCGTTGTACATCGCGCGCGCGTCGGCCGCAGTACCGATCGCGGCAAGGATAGGCGCCGCCTTTGCCACGCGGCTACTAGCTTTCACTGCTCCCCATGGCTTGAACTTCACACCTAGATTCTTACCGATTGCGTATACGGTGTCTCTATTTCCGACCAATCTGGCCACTTTGGCGGCGCCATTTGCCGAACCGGCGACTATCTTCATCGAATCGACACCGCTTGCTCTTTTTGGCGCAGAGAATTTTTCATCCGCCAAGGCGGCGTTTCTCTCGGAATACAATGAGCCGAGCTGTCGGCTGATGGTAGACGAGTGCTCGGCGTACCAATCGTCGATGTCTTGCCCTATCAGCGTGGTGAAGCGATCCAGTTCCAGAGTGAGCTGCGGATCATCCAGCCACGCCGTTGCGGACTCTGCGACTTTGTCCAGGTCCTCGCTGCCTGCAGAGCGAATCCGGCCGCGCGCCTTCTCCACGAACGGATCGACGATCTGCGTCAGCTTGTTTCGCATCGCGCTTTCGAGCAGCTCGGCCGCGCTCTCTCCGTTGGCGAAGGCCTGGACCGGGCGTGCGAGCACGGCCACCTCAGCCTCCAGCTCGGCCACGTTGGCGCGCAAATCTTCGCGTCGACTGAGTAGAGCGTTGATCGTTTCGTCAATAGCGGCACGTTCACGTCCGGCCAGCGACAACTTTCGCGAGAACGAATCGAGTGTCCGAACAACGGGCTCGATACCATCCCACTCGCGGTTACCGTCATAGTCAGCCCGCGTGACGTCCAAGTTGTTGCCGACTTCACCAAACGGGTCGCCGGCGACGGTATGCACCTCGGACTCGTTGAGAGCGATACCTCGCGAGCCCAGCGCGGCGATCAGCTCTGTGGATTTGCGGCGCCGCAGCAGCAGGTATGCCTCCGGATCTGAGGTCGGATCGACACCTAGCTCATCGGATCTGTTGATGAGAAAAATGATGCGCCCTGCCTTCGGAACCGTCCTGGCGGTTCCGTTCACTATTGCCTCCAGCAGGGTGACGTCACCGAGTAGCAGATTGACATGCACAACCACCACCACGAGGGCCGCGCCAGCAGCGGCAGCGAGCGCCTGCTCATCATGATTGGCTCGTCCGCTCTGAAATCCTGGGGTATCGATCAGCCGAATATGACCGAGTTCGTAGGTGCGAGCAGCGTTCGTGCTGACGCTCCCCCGGACGCCCAGGTCCGGGGGGGCGGACCCACTCATCTCTACCAACAGCCGCTTGACGAGACTCGACTTTCCGGCGCTGTAGTCGCCGAGGATTGCCACGGCAGGCTTGGAGCGCGTCCCATTTCGAGCACGGTTGACCTCATGAGAGAGTTCGTCATCGTTTGACATGGCCTCGCCGACTGCAGTGAACCACGCTCTGACTTCGTGGTCCGGCGGGATGGACCAGGCTGAGCTCAGCCACCTCCCTAGCTGTATGCGTTCTTGTTCCATCTGCGTTGCGAAAATCGCGCGGTGCGCCTCAACGATCTTCGGCGGTTGCGTCGACCCCCCATCTGTGGCCTCAAACCAGTTTTCGCCCAACCAGACTTCCGCCCCACCTCTGGACCTCGCACCCCGCGAATCCAGCACACGGGCGGCAGCGCTGTCCAGTAGTCCAGTGCTTGAAGGTGCCTCGGCGATGCCACGAGATTGGGCTTCGAGGATATCGATTAGCCGCGTGGCTTTCGCCCTTCCCCGACGGATCGCCAGGCTCTGTTGCAGCAACTCAATGAGAACTGGAGCTGCAACGCGCCACGTCTCAGCGCGACTACGATTTCGGAGCTTCTCCTCGATCGCGTCGAATGTCTCGTGCACCGCCGCCCTCGCCTCATGTGCGGCTGTGGCTCGTCGGCTGGCTGTCTCGTCTTCTCCACTCTTCGCCAGCCGCGAGCCGGCGAATTTGCCGACCTGAGAACCGACACCTAGGCCGATGGCGACGGAGGTACCCACCCAGCCGACGGGGTTCCAGATTGAGGCCACAGAGGGGACCGCGATGGCGCCCGAGACAGCTCCGGCCGCCAGCCCGGCGGACTGTAGTGCCAGGCCTGCCTTAGCCTTGGCGCTGCTGATCGCATCGAACGACATGCCCTTGATCATGTACTCGGAAAGCCCGGGATCGATCTCCGATACCGCCAGTTGGATCTCCCGTTGCAGGAACTCCTTCCTGGCCGACCAGATCTCGTCGGTTGCGGCTTGGAGTTCGGACGTCGAATACACCGCGCGCTGGAAGTCCGAGTCGGTGAGCGGGGAGTTTTTGGCAATTGTTTCGCTCACCAGCACATCAGCCCTGCGCAGCGCGCCTTCCCGTGCCTGTAGGAGGTGAGATTCAAGTAGTTGGTTAAAGTGCCTGTCGAACGTTCCGCCGCGGGAGGCAGTGAACGGCCGGCCCCGTTCGCTTTCCACTGCGGATATGAGGTCGGCACCGTCCTGAAGGAATACTTCCCTCTCCGCCTCTTCGAGATAGCCCAGTGTGTCGAAGAGCTGCTCGAGTCGGTTTTCGATGACTCGAATTTGCGGCTCGACCTCTTCTCTGCTTTTGGAAAGCTTCGACACATACGAAGCCACGATGGCGCGGAGGCCCTCCCGCAAGGACGTCTGGCGAAGTTCCATCCCTCCTTCGGTGATCGATGCGGCGACGAGATCTTCAAGTGCGGAAAAATTCGACCACTGAGCGAGATATTCGGTGCCGAACAATTCTCGATCAGAAGCGAGATCATTAGACGCGGGTCCACGAAACGGCGTTGCGGCTCGCGCGAACAACGCTCGGCGACTCTGGATCGCGACTACCGGAGTCCCGCCCAGCTCGATCTTTGCCAGCTCGGTTCGGATGTTGTTCGCGTGTTCGGCAACGGCTCGCGACAGAGACCTCCGGACAGACTGGCTCTGGACCTTCGCAGGGTGCCGCCATCGCAGATTGCGGACGTTGAGGACCGCGATCGTCGGCTTGCCGTATGCCTTTACCCACTCAGCGATCTTGCCGAACTCGGACGACTGCTGGCTCTGCGTGTCGAAGCACAGCAGTACAACGTCAGCGATTTCGACGGCGCGACGTGCAGTCTCCTCAAGTTCAGATCTCGCCCGCGTCCTCCCCCAGCCGTTGATTCCCGGCGTGTCCCACAGGGAGCATCGCTGCCATTCGATCGGCATGACTTCGGTCGTCCAGTCGCTATCACCTGGCGACACAAGTAATCCATCGAGTTGCCCGAAGGCGGACAGAAGGGTGCTCTTGCCCGCACCGGTGCGACCAAAGAACACGATGTTGAAGGTCGACAGTATCTGACGCTGATCATCCAGATGTCGGCGGACCTTCTCGGCAAAGGCATCGGTGAACGCCGACAAGTCCGCGAGCAGTTGATCTCTCTCGCCGGAGTCCGACAACGCGACCTCGCGAAGCTGCTGCAGCGCTGCTTCGACCGAGAGCTCGAGCTGCTGGAGCTCTCGTTCCCCTGTCCTTACTGCCTCATTGACAGCATCTGCCAGTCCGGCAACCTCACCCATCACGTGCCACCCCTCCTGACCACCGGATCTTTTTGATCTTTCACGTCACGTGAAGTGTAGGAGAGCCAACTGACATCAGCGGCATTTCCCGCTACAGGCGGAGATCAGCCGCCTTATTTCGACGGACCCATCCCGGTCACAACGCAGAATTTGTCAACACCGAGGCCAGGCGTCTGACAATTCGGGCGGAAATGCCGGCACCAGCCACAGGCTGTGGGAGCCCAGTTCAATCGAGCGGAAGCAGCTCGTCCGGGAACTCGTAGTTGCATCCGAGCGCACTAGGGGTAGCGACGCACCCACTGCCCCGGAACCACGACACCACCTCGCCGTCCAGCCACTCCTCCAGCGGCAGACCATCGGCCGAATGATCCCCAATATTCGAGCGGTGCAACACCATTCGAATCCGGCACAGCGACGGAACATCATCCTGCAAAACTACGACCTGCGCACAGATCGCCCCACACCCCTGCTCTTCCTCGGCCCGGCTGTAGTCGCGCGGGCCGAGATCACACCGGTCAGACGACCCCTACACGCCTACAACGCTGCTGTCATCCGCGCGTGTGCCACCGGTGCAATGATGGTCGACGAAGTTGGGCAGTTGAGGAGGACGTGATGGCAGGACTGTGCGTAGCTGACATCGACCGGTGGGACGTCGGCGAGATCAACCGGGTCTTCGGCATCTGCACGAACGTCGCTGACCACTGCGATGCGACATCGACAACGCTGGCCAACCTCGATGCGTTCAAAAGCTGGGGTGGAGATGCTGCAGAAGCGGCGAAAGATTCGGTCCACAAGACCCGTCTCGATCTCGATCGACACGGCGACGCTGACAAGAAGGTCGCACGTGCAGCCAGGAAGCCATCACCAATGAGGGTGTCGGCCTCGTGGCAGGCATGGTCGCCGGCGGCGCGGCCGGTGCAGCGGTGGGTACCCTCGTTCCCGTGGCCGGCAACGCCGTCGGCGCTGTAGTGGGGGCAGGAGTCGGCGCGATCGTCGCCTTGGAGACGTCAAAAGGAATCGCTTGGCTGTGGAGCAACTCGTGACTCAGCCGTCAGTGATCCAGCTCAACTGGACTCGTCGAGTTGCATACCGGGACAAACCTATTCGCGACATCCTTCCGTTTGCTATCGGCGGGATCATTCTGATGGCGGTGTCGTTGCTAGTCGGGCAGCCGCTGCTATCAATCGCATTCCTGGCGTTGGCTGGGATCGGGTTCCTCAACTATCTGCGACCGCGTATGCGTCTGCGTATCGATGCGGATTCGGTACTGCTCCTGCCGGAGACACCGCTGCGTAACGCGATGACTTTTCTGTCTGCGATCTTTTTTCTCATGGCCGCTGCCGCCGTCGCGCAGGTAGTTGTCGGCTCGCAGCCGGACCTGCGCTTGGCCCTGGTTGCCGCCGGCCTGTGTGGTGTTGCTGTGTTGCTGGGTGTGATGGCTGTTCTCACGTCGGGTCCCGTCCGCATCAGCGGCACAACCGTGACCCTGTTCGGGGATCGGAAGTTCAGCATCGCCGACGACTCTTTCGCCGTGGCAGCCATGCCACGGGGTCCGCCCGTGGTGAAGTTCTCGCACACGTCGCGCTCCGGGGCACGTCCTGTCAATCTGACCCGCGGTCAGTTCGGAATCGACGCCGAGACCGTGGCTGCGACCTTGGAGCATTTGCGGATGTGGACGCGGCAGGGCCGCATCGGGACCGCCGCCGAGATCGCCGCCATGCTGTCAGTCGCACCCCCACAGGGCCTAGACGTGGGCCAGTCTGTTGTCATCGAGGTCGCTGTGCCGAATGAAGCTGGAACCGAATGAATTTGGCTGACATGCTCGCCGCTTCGCCAGACGCCGCATGCGACCCGATCACCAATCCAATGTCGCTGGGCTACGTCATCGTTGACCTTCCGCCGGAGTGGCGGAAGACTCGCGCCAATGCCATCGGCGATACACCTGCGGTCTCGTGGATAGACGGCTCCCACGTGGCGCCGAATCCCGATGACGTGGGAGGCACCGGGCTCTTCGTATCGGTAGCAGTGCTGATCGGGTGGCGATTGCAGAATCTGAAGGCTTCTTTGAACGAGACCGCCGAGTTGTTCGCCAGAATGACCCAAGACGTGCCCGGCTGGGCGCGCCGCACTAGACAAGACGAACTTGCCATGCCGCAGTCCGTATCCATTCGGCTGCTCGGAACACTCGAATCACCATACGGGCCACTGATCTCAAATTCTCACAGCATCGTAACCCGCAGCGGCTCAACGGAACTGACAGCGATCCAACTGTCGGTCACTGCAACTCGTCGCTGGGAAGCGGCCGCTGACCAGATCCGGTGCCACCCTGAGAGTGCGTAGGCCGACCGCAGCAGGAGCCCATCTCAGTCGAGCGGAAGCAGCTCGTCTGGGAACTCGTAGTTGCATCCGAGCGCATCGGGTGTGACCACGAGACATATGTCCCGGAACCACGAAACCACCGCATCAGCAACCAGTTCGACATCCTGGGTGAACATGTACCCGTCGGTGCAGTCCTCGAAATGCTCGCCGTCCAGCCACTCATCCAGCGGCAGATCATCAGCCGAATGGTCGCCAAGGTTCAAGCGGTGCAACACTATTCGAGAACGGCGCAGCAACAGCACGTCATCTTGCAACACCACGACCTGCGCGCAGATCGCCTCACACCCCTGCTCTTCGTCGTCCGGGCCGTAGTCACGCGGGCCGAGGTCGAACACGAAGCCCACCGGCTTGTCCGAGACAGATTCGACCACCCACTCCGCCATGTCTGACCATTCGCGTGTGCCCGCCGGCTCTGCGTCTCGCATGCCCTGTCCCTCCTCGCCTCGACGCCCTCACGGTAACGCCGACCACTGACATTCCACCCGCGCTGACAGCGGTCGCTCGTGCAAGGTGCGCTGGGCCGGGAACCTTTCCGTAACTGACCGCATCTCACTTTCCGTACCGTCTGGCAGCCCGCCGGGCCCTGGAATGTGAAAGACAGGGCGGCATAACCGCCGACACAGCCAACAAACTGGCCAAAGCACACACCCAGGTCCGAGACCTCGGTGAGCAATTCGGTAAAACTGTAGCCCGCGACCGAATCCATCGGATGTACCCTGACAGCGAATACGCCGTCGAGGAACTGACCGATCCGACCACTCCCAGCGGGCCCGGCGAAGCCGACCAGGTCTACCTGATCACCCCCAAAAACGGCGGCCCCGAGGAACCGATCCTCGTGGAAGCCAAAGGCGTCAACGCCGACCTCGGATCGAAACTGGTCCGCGATAAGCGAGTACAACAAGGAACACGTGAATACGTCGAGGATCTCGCCGAGAACGAACCGTCAGCAAAGGTGTCGGACGCGATCGACAAAGCTCTACGTGACGGCACCCTCAAGTACGTCGTCATCCGTCCCACCGTCGACAGTTCCGGCCGCTGGACAGGATCCGTGGTCCAGCAATTCAATATCGACAAATACGGAGGAACGAATGAATACAATCGAGCGGCACGAATTCGATCTTGACCGAGCTCGGGAAAATGTTGACGCTGCCAAAGGAATACTCGAGGAGCAGCTCCAAGAAGCCCCCACCGATGTCGACAGCCCGATGTTTGACCCCTTGATGCCAGCATCGGCCGTCGGGTGGTTCAGCACGCGTGATCCCCACGCCCAGCAACCCGAAACCCGATGGGCCGCAACCATGGCGACCGACCTCTACGCCGGATTGTTCCTCGGCGCCGCAACACCACCCGACACCACCATCGACATCACCGTCGCAGGCAGGCCACACACACCCAACGGCACCGGACCCACCCGCAAAGCCACCCTCGACGACTGGATCCAGTTGTTCTGGTTCTATGCCCTATCCCGATCACCACAATCCCAACGCGCCATCCACGCCCTCCCCGAACACCACGTCATCCCCACCGGGAAATGGCCCGAGTACCGCATCCACCGCTACCGCGCCCTCACCGCCCTCGACAACAACGACCCCACCTGGACCACCCACCTCACCGCCGCCCAAGAAGCAATCACCACCCCCAGCTACGTCGAACCCGACGAAGCCACCCTCCTCGAAGCACCCATCCTCGCCATCCTCACCACCATCGCCAACCACGACCAGACAGCATTCACCACCGCCGTCACCGATGCCCTCCACGCCCACCGCACCTACTACACCGCCCACGACCACCGATCACGCGACTGCGCCGGCTACACATCCATCCCCATAGCCGCCACCTGCGCCCTCGCCACCGACCACGGACTCACCCTCACCATCGAATCCGACTACCTCCCCACCGGACTCATCCACCCCGGCTGGTACCCCACCACCACACCCAACTGACAAAAGGTCCTCGACAGCACCAACAGAGGGCGCTACACCCCCTACTCCGCGACCACTCACAATTCGAGGTGCGCAGGCCACCAATCAACGCATACGACAACGGGTGTCGCACGTACAGCTTATACTGCGCATATGAACGAGATGGTGGCCACCAAGAAAGTTCTCTACATCGACATGGACAACGTGCTAGTCGACTTCCCGTCGGGAATCAAACGGCTGAGCCCAGATGTGCAGCAACGCTACAAAGACAATTTCGACGACGCACCGGGGATCTTTGCGCTGATGGATCCTGTGCCAGGGGCCATCGACGCCTACGTCACGCTGGCGCACGTGTACGACACCTACATCCTTTCGACTGCACCGTGGAAGAATCCGTCGGCCTGGTCCGACAAGGTGCGCTGGGTGCAGAAACACTTCGGCATCGAAGAGGGCACGCCCGCATGGAAGCGGCTGATCCTGTCGCATCACAAACACCTCAACAAGGGTGCCATCATCGTCGATGATCGGGTCCACAACGGTGTCGACAAGTTCGACGGCATCCACATTCGATTCGCGAGTGAACGCTTCCCCGACTGGCCCGCCGTGACCAGCGAATTGTTGCGACTCCCCCAAAGTGGCGCCTGACCACCCGGCTCTTACATAACTGATCTTCGTGGGTCGCATCTGAATCCGTTGCGCAGCGGCAGGTCTCGGCGATATCGCTGAGCATGTGACTCAGCTCGCGACGCAGGCGTGTGCACGAAGCAGACCTGATCCCATGTACACGTTCATATATGGCCTTCCTCGGCATAGACGATCACCGCACCGAGCGCGTCGTGGTTGTCCATCGCGACGGATCGAGCACCACCGATCTGACGACCAGACCCATCTCGTGCATACTGACCGCTCGTACCGGGGAGGTCATATCACCCAACACGCACCGGACGCGACCAACTCCTCCGTCCGGGGACGTAGTGCAGAGGAACAACAGAGTGAGGGACAACAGAACGTGATCGTCGTCCGGCCGAAGCAGACGTGGTGACTGGTCGCCGGCGGCGCATTTCTGCGTACAGAGACAACCGGGCGCCCTTGCCGCTCGTTGCGATGCTATGGGTGCTTGCCATCGCACTGTTCTCGGCAGCCATCACGGCGTGGTTGATCCAGACCGCCCAATACAACGAATGTTTCGACCGCCTCAAAGAGTGTCCGAGCGATCGCTATGTCCCAAACTTCATCCGAGATTCCACCGTGCACACGTGGATTGCTGCGCCCATGGTTGTTCGCGCTGTCTCAGCCCGATCCTCAGCCCGCGCCATCCGCTCCGAGTGGCGCGAATCGCATTTGTAGTCGCGTGCCTGCTTCTACTGATCGTGGCCGTCTACGTGTACGGAAGGCCCTCAGGATTGCCAACATATTGTTTTCCCGGCTGAATTACCATTGTGGATGACGCCAAAGCCAACTCTCTCAATCGGATCGTGGACGCACTCGATGGCGCGAGGTGACCGCGGTCGACGACAGCGCCTCCGTGCGCGCCACGTGACGTAATCCCGCGTACACGTGCGCGAAAACGCTTCCCAAGTCGCGTCTGACGTGCTCGGTAAAAGCGAGTCAGGACAACAGCCGACGTCGGTGCTCAGCCGCGAACACCATCACGATTTGAACCGCGTTCCGCTGGCGGCGCCGCCGGGACTGACCCGACGGCGCCGCCGCAGAAACCTTCGCCCGACCGGTCAGGCCCAGACATCCTCGACGAAGACGCCCGCCGCGATCTGCTCGCTCAGCCACGCACGGCCACCCTCGAGGTCGGTGCCGGCGCGGTCGGCGTAGATCTGGGCAAACGCCTCACGCACAGCCGGAGCCATGAACCGCCCGTCCCCGCACACGTACACCTTGCCGCCCTGGCTCAGCAGGCTCCACACCTCGTCGGCCTCCCGGGCGATGCGGTGCTGGACGAAGGTGACGTCACCGTCGGGGGCGTGCAGGAACGTCGGACGCATCGACACCGCACCCGCAGCCTCGGCGGCCTCCAGCTCGTCCCGGTGCAGGTAGTCCACATCGGGGTGATCGAACCCGAAGTAGGCCAGCGCCGGACCGGTGAACCCGGCGTGCTGACGGTCGAGAATGCCACCACGGAAGGGAGCCACGCCGGTACCGGCGGCCACCATGATCACGGGCACCGAATCGTCGGTGGGCAGCCGGAACGCCTCCGCGCACGCCAACACTCGCGCCTGCAACACATCACCCTCGCGCACGTTCTGCAGGTAGTTCGACGCCACGCCGCGGTAGCTGCCCTCCCCCTTGCGGTGCGGAGCGTCCACAAGCGACACCATCAGATCTGCGGCCGTGGGCGAGGCCGCCGCCGACGACGAGATCGAGTACGACCGCGGCTTGATGGCCGGCACCAATTCCAGGAAGCGCACGAACGGGATCTCGATCGCCGGGTGCGGCTCCAGCAAATCGAAGACGCTCACGTTCTTGGCGGTGACCTCGGCGGCGAACTCCTCGTCGGACAGACCCGAAAGCGCCTCCAGTCGCGCGCGATCAGGCGGGCATTGGGTGTGTTCGAGCAGTGCCGCCACCGCCTCTTTGGTGGCGGGCAGCTGAAGTTCAACCACCTCCGAGAGCAGCGTGCGCACCGACAGCGGTCGGTCGACCGGCAGCACATCGCTGCCGCGGCGCCGCGGGGTCAGCCGGATGACCGTTTCCGGATCGAGCGAGAAACGCGCGGCCACGCGGGTAACCAGATCGTCGCCGTTGACCGGCAGCACAGCCAGGTGGTCACCGGAGCGGTAGGTGACGCCGTCGGGGAGCTGCACCCGCACAAACCGCTTCGAGCGGCCCAGCTCGTGCTCCATATCGACCAGCTCACGCGTCTCGATCACCGTCATCGGCGTCAGCGAATGGGTGCTCACCAACTTGCCTGTCACCGTGGGCGAGGCCTCCGTGATGGTGTAAAGCGGGGCATCGTCGGGCTCGGCGGCCACTGCCTCGGCCGTGGTTTCGGTGCCGTACTTCTCCAGCAACACCCCGATGGTCTCCGCCGTCCACCGGTTGACGTCGCCGACGAAATCCCCGGCGACATCTGTTACACCGCGCGGTGTCAATGCGGTCGCACCAGCAGCGTCCAGCGCGGCCTCAAGCCGTTTCGGTACTGCGTGATAGGTGTTGGGCCAGTTACGGTCACCCACGCCGAGCAGCGAGTACGACACCCCATCCAGCGAGGCCGGCTGCAGGCCCTCGACCCAGGAGAGGAACTCGGCCGCATCACTGGTGGGTTCACCGTTGTAGGACGCAGCGACGATCAGCACCGGACCCTCGCTGTCGGAGAGCGTGTCCACAGCCGAGTTCAGCGGGGCCACGGTCGGCTCGAATCCGCCTTGCTCGGCATTCGCGGCCAGATCCTCTGCGATCCCCGAGCACGTTCCCAGGTTGGACCCGTGCAGCACCCGCAGTGCCGTGCCGGTGGCACGGCGAGCAGTGCCGACGGAGGTGGTCTTCTCCTCGACCTGCGCCGGCGCGGCCCGACGCTCCTCGGAGGTCCGCCGCTCGAGCTTGAGCTTGAAGCCGGCGGGGTGCACCGTGATGGTCCCGGTGTGGCTGAGCTGGTAGTTCTCGACGTCGAACAGGTTGTAGCGGTGTACCACCTCGGTGAGGGTCATCATCGCCTCGTGGATGGCGAACTGGCGCCCGATGCAGGCACGCTTGCCGTTGCCGAACGGCTTGAACAGATGTGGTGACCGACCCGCCGACCGCTCGGGACTGAACCGGTCGGGATCGAACAGGTGGGCGTTCCCGCCCCATTCAGGCTGCCGGTGCAGCGCCGCGATGTGAACGATCACCGGCTGATCCTTGGGCACCAAGTATTTGCCCAGCAGCACAGCGTCCTCGTAGGGAGCGACCTGGTAGAGCGGCACCGAGGGGGTCAGGCGCAAGGTTTCGTCGATGACGCGGCGCATGTAGGTGAACTGGCCGATGTCGTTGTAGCTGACCTCCGGGTGGTCCTCGTCGCCGAGGATGGAGTCGACCTCGGCCTGCGCGCGCGCCAAGGAATCGGGGTGTTTGACCAGATGCATCAACGCGTAGGCGATCAGACCGCTGGTGGTCTCGTGGCCGGCGAGCAGGAACGTGATCGTCTGGGCGCGAATGTTGGCGTCGTCGAGGTACTCCCCGGTGTTGGGGTTGGGCGTGGTGAGCATGCGACCAAGCACATCGTTCGTACTGGTGTCACCGGTGCGTCGGCGCTCGGCGATTACGTCGTCGACCGTCTTGTTCATCGTCGCGATGTCGGCCTCGAACTGCGCGAGACCTTTGCGCTGGAACAACTCCTCGCCGGGCAGACTCCGCGACCGCAGGTTGGCGAACGCCATCACGCGCGTCATGGCCGCGACGAATGGGTGCAGTTCGTCCTTGTCGAAGGATTGGAAGTCGTACCCGAACCCCATCAGGCCGATCATGTCGAAGGTCAAGCGTGTGGTGTCGGCATTGACGTCGATGGTGGTGCCGTCGGCCGCGTACTGATCCCATTTGGCGATAAGCTTTCGCAACACTTTCGACATCGCGTCGTGATAAATGCGCATCGCACCCTGAGAGAATGCGGGCAGCAGGATCTCGTGGGCCTTCTGCCAGTTGGGCTCCCACTCTCCAGCCGAGAGCAAGCCGTCTTGCAGCAGAGGCCGCAGTTCCGCGAAGTCGCCAGTGAGGAGCTTGTAGAACTTGGCGTCGTCAGTCACTTCCGAGACGACGTCGAGTCCGGTGAGAACGTTGACGGTGAGGTCGGCGACGCGCATGCGAAAGATAGGGCCGAGCTCGGTGGCGCGCTCACTGAGCCATTCGAAGCTGTTACCTGGGCCCTCCGGAACGGAGAAGGTGTGACCGACCAGGGGAAGGCCGGCAGGTTCTGGAATGGCTTCGTACTTCGAGGCTTTGGTCATCGAATCTCCCTGTGCAAGCGCGTCAGCGCTGGTCGCCGAGTTTTCGCCTTCAAGATACCTGCCCCGTCGGGGACGACCCGGCGCTAACTATTACAAACGTACGACAAATCGGACAAAGATTCTCGACGCAGATTTCGGCACCGGCCGAGTAAAGGCGCGTGCAGACCAGCAGAAACAGCTGGTCTGGGAACTCGCCGCAGCATCCGAGCTCACCGGGAGGCGCAACGAGGCCACACGTTGCGGCACCACGCGGTCGCCGAATCTGCAACCAATTCGATATCTTGGGAAAGGATGTAACCGTCGGTGCAGTCCTCGAAGTGCTCACCGGCACACCACTTATCCAGCGGCAGGTCAGCGGCCGATTGGTCGCCAAGGTTCAAGCGGTGCAACACCATTCGGGAGCCAGGCCGCAACAGCACACCATCTTGCACAACACGACCTGAGCGCAGTCGGTGTCTCGTGACATCTGTTCCTGCTCGTCGCAAGGCCCTGACGATTGCGTCGCCCACTGCCGATCGCGGCGCTCAGAGCACAAGAAGGTGACACATCGATCCGTTGTGCGGCCGGTGTCGCATTCGCGCGTACTTGCCACCTGGACGAAATGGTCAGAACCAAACAAGTTTTCAACATCGACATGGACATCGACAACGTGTTGGTCGATGTCCCGTCGGGAATCATCTGGCTGAGCCCCGACGCGCTACAAGGGCAATTTCGACGACGCACCGGGGATCTTCGCGTTGATCGATGCCGTACCCGGGGCCGTCGACGGCTGATCACTGCGGCTCGGCATCTGTTGGCCTTACAGGGTGAGGAGGGAAAGGAAAGCACACAACGAAATACCACGGAATTATCAGACCCGCGTTTTCCGCCCCGCCACGATCTAGGCGGATAATTCAGCGAATTCGTACCGAGCGCACAGACTCACTCCGCAATCGGAACAACCACCTCGTTGCGACGACGGAACGGCACCGTCCACGGCGGGTCATAAAACCAGCTGACCGGCTCTCCGGCGGTCTCGATCCCGTTCACGGCCAACGTATTCAACAACTCTGCGGTCTTGGCGGCCACCGCATCGCTATCGCGCGACCCGGTGAACCGGATCGCCGCCACTGATTCCGCAGGCACCTCCACCAGCCGTACCCGACTGTCGTTGGGCGTAGGCAACGTCTCCATCGTCCACTTGGCCGGCATGAAAAACCTGATGGTCCAACCACCGTCGTGCACCGCGGTGGCCACCGGAGCAGTCATCGCAATCTGCTGACCTTTCGCCGGTGCGACCGCGCCCTGGCTGACAGGTGCGGTCATCGCAACCTTCTCCCCAGCCCCGTTGCCGCCGAAGATGTAGCGCGCCAACACCCGGAACCCGTCCGATCGGGCCTGCTGCTCATCAGTCCCCTGCACCGTGGTCTCCGCAGCGACGCGCGGGCCGTACCTGCGGATCTCCACACTGTCGGTCAGTCGGCGCTTGGTGTGTGCTGGCTCCTCGGTCAACGCCCGCACCCCCATTATCCCCAACACCGCATCGGCCACCTGCTCGACAACGTTCACAACTTTCGACAGCATGTCGCGTCCTCTCCTGGGTTGCTCCTGATGTCTTGGACCACTCATCGGATCAACAGCGGCGCCCGCTGTTTCGTTCCGTCGTGCATCGGTCCATCCCCAGGCAGGGCATCGCTCGCTCGCCTACGGTCGCCCCTGCAGAGCCCAGCCCACGGACACGCCGCATCGCTTTACGCAGCCACCGGCCGCACGAAAATCACGGTCGACGACAGAACCAGCGGACGAGTGTCAGTGGTCGGCGCTAGCTTCAGGCCAACACCGAAGGAGTTGAAATCACATGTCAGTTGCCACCGTCGCTGGAGGACTCGAGTTCACTTTCCCCCAGATAGCGCCCGACGCATCGATGCGGGTCATTTTTCACCGCACGCTACGTGTTCCCGACGACGAGTCCACCTACGGTCTCCCGCCGACACTGGGGCACTTCGACCTGTCGTCCACCGCCCGCGACGGGATCATCATGCCAATGTGGCAGTCCGAAGCATGCTGGCTCAGTTTCGATACCCGCAATCCCTTCCTGGTCATGGTGGGCGCCGGATCAGTGAACGCTGTCACCGGAGAAAAGTGGAACCCGCAACCCGATTTCGCATCCGAGAACTACTTCGAGGTCCCCACCCAGCCGTGGCTCGACGGGTTCTGCACCGGGCGCGGCGTGGTCCGTCAGTTCGTCGCGATGCCGTTGGGCCAGGGTTACACCGCTGAAGAACAGCTTTCCGATGAGCCTGCGCGCGGTGGCATCTGGCTGTCGGTGTATCCGCTACGCACGTCGGTGTGGGCACAACGCTCGCAGCTCCGTATGTGCGAGGTCGGCGTCGATTTCTGTGCGCCCCCGGGCGGAATGGGATTGGGCGCCGGCGGCTCGATCAAGCAGTCGATAGCAACACCGATGGAGCCGTCGGACAACTGGGATCTGACGGCTGGGATCTCTGCGTTCGTCCGGACGGTCAACACCGAACAGTGGCGTTCGATCACCGGCGTCGCGCCACACCACCGGCCGGCCACCATCGAGGAGTACCAGAGGTACGGGTTGCCCTGGTTCGAGTGGTACGACGACTCCATCGCCCGACAGGGATCCGCGACGCTGGCCTCGGTGTCCACCGTCCGCGAGGTGGGCGAGAAGAAGGGCCATCAATCGCTTCCCGACAACGGCAGCTTCGACCCCCCGATTCCGATCGGCGTCGGACCGTGACCCGTTGCCCACCCCGAGCCGGCGGCTACTGTCAGTCGTTGGCCCTACCTGGGCGTAATTGGTGACTGCGGCGGTCGGTCACACCGACCTCACGCGCGCCCAGACCGCTATCGGCGGCCTTCCAGCCGACACGACAGAATCGCCTCGGCCAGCAGCACATCGCGGTCGCCCACCGAGAACCCGTCGGGGTCACCATCAACGGTGATCACGGTGATCCCGTGCGCCAGGGCGACATCCACCTCGTCGGTGGTGCCCTCGCCGGCCGCCGCTTCGTCAACCACTGTGCGCAGCAACGACATCGACATCCCACGCGGATACTGCACCATCCGTAGGTGGCTGCGGTCGATGGTGGAGAGCACGGATCCGTGCCCGTCCACCGACTTCACGCTGTCCACCATCAGCAACATCGGCACCACCAGCTCAGCTCCGGACCCCAACGCATCCAGAATCCGGTCGCGCACCTCGAACGACACCAGCGGCCGCGAAAGATCATGCACCACAATCGATTCTGATCGGGTACCCAGGTGATCCACGGCCGCCCGGAGGCAGTCCACCCGCCGACCGGGATCGGGTGCGGTGATCAGTTCGACGTCGGGGTGCCCGTGGTTGGCCAACACGCTGCGCGCATCGCCGCGATGCAGCTCTGCTGCCACCACAAGCACCCGATCAAACCCCCGCCCCGGCGCGCGCATCGCATCCAGGCAATGCGCCAACGGCGACGCGTCGGCGATATGGGCAAACCGCGGGAGATGCGCTGCGTGTGAACGGACCGGCACCGGGATGACCAGCGACACCCCGGCCGACCCGGCCAGCTGATCGGGGGGCATGGGCTCTGATGCTAGCGATCACGGCCACCGATCAGCGAAACCATGTGACGCCGATCGCTGTTCGTGCCAGAATCGGCCTAACGCACGAAGGTGCACGGACTGTCACAAATGTGACAGTCAGGTGAGCTGGCGAGGTGAAGCGATGACAGACGACTACGACGTGGTGGTGCTCGGCGGCGGCAGCGGCGGCTACTCGGCGGCCCTGCGCGCGGCCGAGCTGGGCAACACCGTGGGTCTCATCGAGGCCGACAAGGTGGGCGGCACCTGCCTGCACCGCGGCTGCATTCCCACCAAGGCGCTGCTGCACAGCGCGGAGGTGCTCGACACCGTGCGCGAGGCCGCCACCTACGGCGTGCGCGCCACCCTCGAGGGCATCGACCACTCCGCCGTCGCCGCCCATCGCAATCGCGTGGTCACCGCCATGTTTCGCGGGCTCACCGGGCTCATCGCCGGGCGCGGCATCACCGTCATCGACGGGTTCGGCACGCTGAGCTCCCCCACCAGCATCGAGGTGTCCCGCCCCGACGGCTCGACACTGACCGTCACCGGCCGCCACCTGGTCATCGCCACCGGGTCGGCCCCGCGCGAGATCCCCGGCGTGACTGTCGATCACCACGCCATCATCACCAGCGACGATGCCCTCACCCGCGAACAACCCCCCGCCTCGGCGATCATCCTGGGTGCCGGCGCCATCGGCTGCGAGTTCGCCTCAGCCTGGCACTCGTTCGGCGCGCAGATCACCATCGTCGAGGCGTGCGATGAACTGCTGCCCGCCGAAGAGCCCACATCGGGCACCCAGCTGCGGACGGCGTTCACCCGCCGCGGCATCACCAGCATCACCGGCATGCGGGTCGCCGCGGCCACAGCCACCGCCGACGGCGCACAGGTCACCCTGGCCGACGGACGCAGTCTGACCGCAGAGGTGGTGTTGGTGGCCATCGGACGCGCTCCGGCCACCGCCGGGCTGGGCCTGGAAAAAGTGGGTGTAGAAATCGACCGCGGGTACATCGTCACCGACGCCAACGGTCAGACCAGCGTGCCTGGTGTTCACGCCGTCGGCGACGTCATCGCCACCCCGCAGCTGGCGCACGCGGGTTTCGCGGAGGGAATCCTGGTGGCCGAGGCCATCAATGGACGCAACCCCGCCCCCATCGACTACACCGGCGTCCCGCGGGTCACCTACTCGCATCCAGAGGTGGCCTCGGTGGGCCTCACCTCCACCCAGGCTCGCGAGCAGGGCCACGAGATCATCACCGCCACATATGATCTCGCGGGCAACGCGCGCGCACGTATCCTGGGCGCCCACGGCTCGGTGACGGTGATCGCCGCCGCCGACGGGCCCGTCCTGGGTGTACACATGGTGGGTGAACGGGCCGGCGACCTGATCTCCGAGGCGCAATTGATAGTCAACTGGGAGGCTCGACCTGACGAGGTGGCGCCCCTGATCCACGCCCACCCGACCATGTCGGAGGCATTGGGTGAGGCGCATCTGGCGCTGGCGGGCAAGCCGCTGCACGCGCACAGCTAGTGAGCGCCAGCGCGTTACGTCAGTCGGCAGAAACGGTGAAAATCAACGCTGTCGCGACAGCGGCTATCCCCTCACCGCGACCGGTCAGCCCCAGTCCATCGGTGGTGGTGGCCGACACCGAAACCGGCGCCCCCACCAGATCAGACAGCACCTGCTGTGCCTCGGCGCGTCGGGGCCCGATCTTGGGACGATTGCCGATCACCTGAACGGCCGCATTGCCGACACGAAAACCGTTGTCGGACAGTAACTCACGCACATGGGTGAGCATCCGAGCCCCGTCGACCCCAGCCCACTCGGGCCTGCCGGTACCGAACACTGAACCCAGGTCGCCCAGCCCGGCTGCAGACAGCAACGCGTCGCACAGTGCATGCACGCCCACGTCACCGTCGGAATGACCCTCGCACCCGTCGGCGTCGGTGAACAGCAATCCCACCATCCAGCACGGCTTGCCCGACTGGATGGGGTGGACGTCGGTGCCGACGCCTACCCGCATGTCCATCAGGACGCGGCGGCAAGAACCTCGTCGAGGATGACCGACGCCTTCGCGTCGTCGGTGCCCTGCGCCAACGACAGCTCATCGACCAGCACGCGGCGGGCGCGGGTCAGCATGCGCTTCTCACCGGCCGACAGACCACGGTCCTGCTCACGACGCCACAGGTCACGAACAATCTCGGCCACCTTGATGATGTCGCCGGAGATCAGCTTCTCCTGGTTGGCCTTGAATCGACGGGCCCAGTTGGTGGGCTCCTCGGTGTGGGGGGCGCGCAGCACGTCGAAGACCTTGCCCAGGCCTTCTTCACCGACAACGTCGCGGACACCGACGTACTCGAGCTTCGTGGTGGGAATCTGCACGGTCATGTTGCCGTCCGCGATCTTCAAGACGAGACACTCAACCTGCTCGCCTTTGATGGTGCGGATGACGATGTCTTCGACCTTCGCGGCACCGTGATGGGGATAGACAACGGTGTCACCGACTTTGAAATTCAATGTTCCAAGCCCCTTTCGATAGGGCCAGTCTAGCACGGGTCACGAACAGGCATCGGCCAACGGTGCAGGTCAGCGGCCTACCAGCGGCGATCGCTTCCGTGAGGTCTCGAAACGGCCTCACCGAGCACCGTGGTGACGCAGCTCATTCCACGACCCGAGCGCGCTCTGCAGCATGGCGGCCACTACTCTGCGTAGAGCAGGCGGGGGTTGAGATCCGCGCCGTCGTAAAGTCCGGCCCGTCGCGGTCCCGAGCTGAAGAGGAATCCCGGTGTCAGAGCTCACCAACCTTCGCACCCTGGCCCGCGCCGTCGCCGTTGTCGCCACCGGGGCCGCGCTCACCTTCGGGATGACCGCCTGCGGCGCCGGTCAGGTCTCGCAGTCGGCCGGTCAGCAGGCCGCGGTCAACGGCACCAGCGGCAACGCAGGCAAGATCGCCCTGCGCGACGTGCACATCATCTTCCCCGAGGCCGACGCCACCAATGCCTTCGCCTCCGGCGGGCCGTTCGAGCTGGCGTTCCTGATCTCCAACAACAGCCCCGACGAAGACGACGCGCTGGTCTCGATCACCCTGCCCGGCGGCGGCACCGCCACCATCACCGGCAGCAAGGAACTCAAGGCCACCCGCTCGCTGCGTGCGGGCAACCCCTCCCTGCTGCTGACCACCGCGCCGGAATCTTCGGCTGCCAGCAGCCCGCAGAGCTCCACCCCGGCCACCGCCGATTCCGCAGAGGCCCCCGGCGAAACGCGCATCGACGTGACGATCTCAGGTGCGGGCAACCAGATTCGACCCGGGCTCACCGTCCCGATGGACTTCACCTTCGCCAAGAGCGGCAAGGTGACTGTGAACGTGCCCGTCGACGCCGGCGCGACGATGGAGCGCAACGGCGGCTCCACCCTCAACCCCGGGGTCGGCGAGGAGAAGAAGGAGTCCGCCGGCGAGGGCGGTATGGAGATGGGCGGCTGATCCGAGTCCGGATCACCGCAGCTCACAGCACTGTCGCACCCCAACGCTAGGGTTTGCCCGTGGCCAAACCCCGCGCGTCCTTCCGTTGCTCGTCTTGCGGGCACCAGTCCGCCAAATGGGTGGGTCGTTGCGGCGATTGCGGTGAATGGGGTTCGGTCTCCGAAGTGGCGGTGGCCCAGATCGGAGCCACGGCCCGCGGCGCAACCGCGGTTGCACCCTCATCCCCGGCGCTACGCATCACCGAGATCGACCCGGCGGCAGCCGCCGCATTTCCCACCGGCATCGGTGAACTCGACCGCGTGCTAGGGGCAGGCGTGGTCCCCGGATCGGTGGTGCTGCTGGCCGGTGAGCCCGGGGTGGGCAAGTCCACGCTGCTGCTCGAGGCGGCCAAGCGTTGGGCCGAGCAGGGTCGCACCGCGCTGTACGTGACCGGCGAAGAATCCGCCGCCCAGGTTCGACTGCGGGCGCAACGCACCGGCGCCGTGCACCCCGAGGTGTACCTGGCCGCCGAAACTGACCTGGACACCGTCCTCGGTCATGCCCAACAGGTGTCTCCCACCCTGATGATCGTCGACTCGGTGCAGACCATGATCGCCGGCGGCGCCGACGGCGTGAACGGTGGTGTGACACAAGTACGTTCGGTGACCACAGCGCTGGTGTCACTGGCCAAGAACTCCGGCATCTCGGTGATCCTGGTCGGTCACGTCACCAAAGAGGGTGCGGTGGCCGGTCCGCGATCACTGGAACACCTTGTCGACGTGGTGCTCTCGTTCGACGGGGACAAACACTCCTCGCTGCGGATGGTGCGCGGCATCAAGAATCGATTTGGTGCCGCCGACGAGGTCGGCTGTTTCGAGCAGCGCGGCGACGGTATCCACGAGGTGCCCGATCCGTCTGGACTGTTTCTGCACCACAGGGATTCTGACGTGCCCGGCACCGCCATCACGGTGTCGATGGACGGCAAACGTCCGATGGTCGGTGAAGTGCAGGCGTTGGTCTCAGCCACCCAGAACGGATCGCCCCGACGCGCGGTCAGCGGGCTGGACTCAGCGCGGGTGGCGATGATCCTGGCCGTGTTGGAGGGTCGACTGAACGTGAAGGTGTCACACGTGGAGGTGTACGTGGCCACCGTGGGCGGCATGAAGATCACCGAACCCGCCGCCGACCTGGCCATCGCGTTGGCGATCGGATCGATCGTGCGTGACCGTCCGCTGCCGAGGTCCACCGTCGCCATCGGCGAGGTGGGGTTGGCCGGCGAGGTGCGGCGGGTGGCTGCGGTGGGACGCCGGGTGGCCGAGGCCAAGCGACTGGGGTTTCGACACGCCATCGTGCCCACCGGCTCCACCGATCTGCCCACGGGCATCAAGGTGACTCAGGTTTCCGACCTGCACGAAGCGGTCCGGGCCGCGCTGACCGGACCCGCCGACGGCTTCTGATCTCGGCACGCTCGACGGGTCATTTCGGCACAGTCGACGGGTCATTTCGGCACGGTCGACGGGTCATTTCGGCACGCTCGACGGGTCAGGTGCGGTCCAACCGGAAATGCGAACGTGGATCGATCAACACGAACAACGCTCTCGCCGCCGAGACCTCAGCGCCCAGCGCACTTTCACTCGCCCCACCGTCGTCGACCACTCGCGCCACCCCGGCGGTGTACACCTTGCGACCTGCTCGACCCAGCACCGCCACGTCGAATCGCACCCGGGCACCCAGTGGCACCGGCCGACTGTAGTCCACCGACAGCGCCACGGTCACCCCGATGGCCCCCGCCGCCAGCGGCACCGCCAAACCCATCGACTCGTCGAACACGCTCGCCAGGATGCCGCCGTGGATCACCCCGGGTCCGCCGAGATGTGTTGTCGCAACGGTGATCTCGACGTGCGCATCGGCTGCCGACCCGGCCAGCACATCCAGGTGCAACCCGTTCGGCGAGTCGGGGCCACAGCCATAACAGCCCCGATTGTGGAACAACCGGGTGCCTGCGGGCGGCGCGTCGGCCGCCCGCGTCACCGGTTCCAGATCGTCGGGGACGACGAACCCGCGACTCACTCGGCACCGTTGAGGACCGTCTGGTCGGCCTTGGCCACGCCACCGGCCAACGCCTGTATCACCAACGGCATCTGCTCGATCAACTGCTGGTCCAACGTAATTCGGTTGTTCGCGGCCGCCGCCTCGGACTGGATGCGCAGCGCTTCGGCCGCGGCCTGCGCCGAGATCTTGGTGGCCTGCGCCGGTGTGACGATCTGGGAGATCAATTCCTTCTCCCGCGGTTGCGCAGTTCGCCCTCGCCCCCAGACTTCTGTTCCCAGATCAGCATCGCAAGGTCGGGATCGGGACGTGATGGCCGAGCATGTGAGGGTCCTCCTGGGACGGTTGTGTGGGCAGCGTGGGGAACACCGATGGCGGCGAGGCATCGCCTGCCACAACGAAGGTACGAGACCGACGTCGGTCGCGGGAAGGGCGGGCGGAATCGAGGTGCTGTTCATCGAGGACCTATGTGATCGCCGGGTGCGGATCATCGCGTGGCCCACGCCAGAAACCGCAGGTCTTGTCACCGGTTAGGCTGTGGGCGCGCGCGTCCGAATGCCCGTCCCGTCAGAGAGGAACTCGCGATGGCCGAGCAGGCCCACAGCGAACTGTTGCGCGAGACCATCGTGCGAGTGGCCCCGGGAACCGGCCTGCGTGACGGGCTCGAACGCATCTTGCGCGGGCGCACCGGTGCCCTGATCGTGCTCGGTCACGACGAAGCGGTGGAACGCATCTGCGACGGCGGCTTCCACCTCGACGTCGAGTTCGCCCCCACCCGGCTACGTGAGTTGTCGAAAATGGATGGGGCCGTGGTGCTCTCGACCGACGGCACCCGCATCGTACGAGCCAACGTGCAACTGGTCCCCGACCCCTCCATCCCCACCGAGGAATCCGGTACCCGGCACCGCGCCGCCGAACGCACCGCCGTGCAGACCGGACATCCGGTCATCTCGGTCAGCGCGTCGATGTCGATCGTCAGTGCCTACGTCGACGGCATCCGGCACGTGGTGGAAGGCTCCGATCCCATCCTCTCGCGCGCCAACCTCGCCGTAGCCACCCTGCAGCGCTACCGAACTCGACTCGACGAGGTGAGCACGGCACTGTCGCGGGCCGAGATCGAGGACTACGTGTCGCTGCGGGATGCGATGACCGCGGTACAACGCATGGAGATGGTGCGCCGGGTGTCGGTGGAGATCGAACAGTACGTGTTGGAGTTGGGTACCAACGGGCGACAACTCAGCCTGCAACTCGAAGAACTGGTCGGCGACAACGATGCCATGCGCGAGTTGATGATTCGCGACTACTACCCCAGCCCCGAGCCCGCCACGGCCGAAGAGGTGGCCACCGCGCTGACCGCCGTCGAGGAACTCAACGACACCGACCTGTTGGATCCGACGCTGGTGGCCGGCGCGTTCGGCTACCCCACCACCCTCGACGCCCAAGACACCACCATGAATCCGCGCGGATACCGTCTGCTGGCCCGCATCTCGGGTCTGCAGTTCGCGCACCTCGACCGGCTGGTGCACAGCTACGGCACGTTGCAGGCGTTGCTGGCGACCAGCTCAGCCGACCTGCAGGCCATCGACGGAATCGGCGAGATCTGGGCCCGTCACATCCGAGAAGGCTTGTCCCGCTTGGCCGAGACCACCATCGAACGCTTCGACTGACTACGGCCGCGCCGGAGCCGCGGGCGGTGGATCGGTGACGTTGAAGGTGATGGGTGCGCTGAGGCGCTCACCGATCTGGCCGATCGCCTGGTAGGCGCCCGGCGCGACCGGCTTGCGCGGCGTCTTGCAGCCCGGGGTGCTGGTGGTGCCCGACCACACCAGGGTGTCCTTGAACTGTTGAGCTGGCTTGAGCAGCAGGTTGTTCGGGGTGTTGATGGGCGCGCAGTCGGTGGCCGACCACTGGTACCGGGTGCCGTCGAGGCTGCGCACGGTGACGTTCTGCATGTCCTTGCCCACGTTGCGGGTGCATTCGGTCAACCCGGCGTTGGTGACGACGATGGTGAACGTCGGCTTCTCGCCCACCACGTAACTGGGCTTGTCGGTGTAGAGCACCACCGAGATGTTCTGATCCGGGCACAGACCACTCGCGGGCACCGCACCCGGCGCGGGTTGCGCGTTGGGGGCACCCGGGGCTGCCGACGTGCTGGGCGCGGCTGATGAGCCCGACCCGCCGGTCCCCGAACCGGTTGCACCCGTTCCGCTTCCGTTCGACCCGGTGCCGCCGGAGGTGCCACCGGAGTTGGTGCCACCCGAACCGGGGGCGGCCGAGTCGGCGGTGATGGACGGGTCGGCCGGTGCCGACGGACCAGACGAGGAGTTGGCGGTGTTCCGCGGTTTGTCGTCCGAACCACTCGACGCCCACACGATGATGCCGATGGTCACCACGATCACAGCCACCACGGCACCGATGGCGATCATGCGGCGGCGCCAGTACACCTCCGGCGGCAACGGTCCCTGTGGCTCCAACACAGTTCCAACGCTAAGCGGCCAGACGCCGCCCCGGTCCCAGCCGGGGCGGCGTGTCGGTCACTTTGTGGCCCGCGTGTTGGTCACACGGGGCTCGTGAGCGTGTGAGTCACACGGGGCCCATCAGCGTGTGAGTCACACGGGGCCCATCAGCGTGTGGCTCACACGGTGGCCGGGGTGTCGTCCACGTCGCCGATCGCCTCACGCAGCAACACCTTGCCCTCGGCCAGGCTGTAGGTGAGTCCCACGATGCCCAACTTGCCCGCCTCCACCGCCTCAGCGATGGTGCGGCTGCGCTCCAGCAGGCGGGCGGCCGTCTCCTTGACGTGGCGAGCCTCGAACTCCTCGGGGGTCGAAAGTCCTTCGCTGCGGCCGGCCAGGATGCTGGGCGCCACCCGCTCGACCACATCGGTGATGTAGCCGCCGGGCAACTCCAGCTTGTCCAGCGCCTTGATGGTGGCCGACACCGCACCACAGCTGTCATGGCCCAGGATGGCGATCAACGGGACGTTGAGCACCGCCACCGCGAACTCGATGGATCCCAGCACCGCCGAGTCGATGGTCTGCCCCGCAGTGCGCACCACGAAGAGGTCGCCGAGCCCCTGATCGAAGATGATCTCTGCCGCCACCCGAGAGTCCGAGCAGCCGAACAGGATTGCCTTGGGGTGCTGCCCGGCGGTCAGCCGATCACGGTCGCCGATACCCTGACTCGGATGAAGGGGATCACCGGTCACGAATCGATCGTTGCCTTCGCGCATCTCGCGCCATGCCTGGGCGGGGGTTTTGTCTGCCATGGCTGACATTGTGCCCAACGCATATCCCGCGCACGACCGCAGCGCTTACCAACGACAGCTGTTGGCGTGGTTCGACGTCCACGAACGCGATCTGCCATGGCGAAAGCCCGAGGTCACCGCGTGGCAGATCCTCATCAGCGAGATCATGCTGCAGCAGACCCCCGTGGTGCGGGTGATCCCCAAGTGGACCGAATGGGTGGCGCGGTGGCCGGTGCCCTCGGCCATGGCCGAGACCGGTGTCGGCGAGGTGGTGCGAGCCTGGGGCAAGCTCGGATACCCGCGGCGAGCCATGCGGCTGCGTGAATGCGCGGTGGTGCTGGCCGAGAGGTTCGACGACGTGGTGCCCGCCGACGTCGAGACGCTGCTGACCCTGCCCGGGATCGGTGACTACACCGCGCGCGCGGTGGCCTGCTTCGCGTTCGGGCAGTCGGTGCCGGTGGTCGACATCAACGTGCGCCGGGTGATCGCCCGATCGATCCACGGCGTCGGCGACGCCGGTAACGCGGCGAAATCCGATCTGACCGACGCCGAGCGGTTGTTGCCCGCCGAACGGGCGCGGTCCACCCGGTTCTCCGCAGCCATCATGGAGCTTGGTGCGCTGGTGTGCACAGCCAAGAACCCCAGCTGCCATGCGTGCCCGCTGTCGCACTGCCGGTGGGTGGAACTCGGTCGGCCCGCCGTGACCACCCCGAAGAAGGTGCAGAAGTTCGCCGGCACCGACCGGCAGGTGCGGGGGCTGATCCTCGATCAGCTGCGAGGCAGTGCAGAACCGGTGTCACGCAGTCGAATCGACGCCGTCTGGACCACCGACGTGGGTCAACGCGAACGCGCCCTGGACTCGTTGTTGACCGACGGGCTGGTGGAGGCGTTACCCGACGGTCGGTTCGCGCTACCCGGCGAAGCCTGACCCGTCGAGTGGGCGGTAAACCCCGTCGAGTGGGCGGTAATCAGCGTCCACTGGGCGGAAGTCTCAGTTACCGCCCAACCGACGAGGGTTTCCGCCCAACCAACGCGGATTACCGCCCAACCAACGCGGATTACCGCCCAACCGACGCGGATTTCCGCCCAACCGACGGGGGTGTCATCGGGCTGGGGCCGATGTCAGATCGGTGCGCGAGAGGAACGCCTCCACCGCACCCCGGTAGGTGTCGGGGGCATCGTCGTGGACGAGGTGTCCGGCGTCGGACACCCGCAGATACGCTGCGCGACTGTGCATCTGCGCCATCCGCTGCATCTGACCGGGTGGGGTGACGGTGTGCTGGGCCTCCAGCAGCAGGGTGGGTGTGCCGTCGCACGCCTGCCACTGGGCCCAGAAATCTCGCCCACCCCACTCCTCGGCGATGGCCGCCCAGATCGACAGGTCACCGTGCAGTCGGCCGTCGTCGAAGGCCTCGTAGAAGTAGCGTCCGGCTACCTCACCAAACATCGCGGCGGCCTGGGCCGGTGACTGGAAACGGTCGGGCCAGCTGGCAAACCACGGCGTCCAGTCCTGCGTGGTCTGTCCCCGAAAGTCCGGCGCCATGTCCTCGACGACAAGGGCGGCAACGAGTTCGGGGTACTGCGCGGCGGTACACCACGCATGCAACCCACCCATCGAATGTCCGATCAGCACCGCCGGACCCCGGTCGATCCAGGTGAGACATTCGGCGACGTCGGCCACAAACCGTTCGGTGGCTATCTCGTCGGCGGCGATCTCGTCGATGTCCCACGGCGTGCCGTCGGGCGACAGGGCGCCGGTGTGGAACGCGGCGTCGAAGGTGAACACCCGCCCGTAGCGACGCAGCCACGGGATCTGGCGTCCCCACGTGCGGCCGCGACCCATCAGTCCGTGCAGCAGAACGATGGCCGGGGCGTCATCACCGCGGCTGGTGCCGTGATCGCGCAGGCCCGTTTCGGTCACGATCGATAGGATAGGAGACATGGCCGTGGTGAAGATCAACGCAATCAGTGTTCCCGAAGGCGCAGGCCCCGAGCTGGAGAGGCGATTCTCCAATCGTGCCCACACCGTCGACGGCACCCCCGGGTTCCTCGGTTTCCAGCTCCTTCGTCCCACCGCAGGGGAGAGCCGCTACTTCGTGGTCACGCAGTGGGAGACCGAGGAAGCGTTCCAGACGTGGTCGGCGGGGCCGTCGCGCGAGGCCCACGCCGGCGAGCGCGCCAACCCGGTGTCCTCGGGCGCTGACCTGCTCGAGTTCGAAGTCGTCCTCGACGCACGACCCAGCAACTGACCGCCGTCTCGGCGCCGAACCGACGCGCCGAAGGAAGCTGGCCGAGCCTTCCAACATCGAGGCTGGTGGACGGTACGCACCAGGGTTACCTTGGAAGAATGCGCAATGGTTCGTCTCGATGAAGGATCCTTCCGAGGAGTCCAGGGCGGTTTCGCCGACACCATCGTTCCCCATGTTCCCACTGGGGATGGCGCTTCTACCTGGGGAGATCCTCCCCCTGCAGATCTTCGAGCCGCGGTATCGAACCATGCTCGTCGACTGTCTGGCCCGGCCCGAACCCGCGTTCGGGGTGGTGCTCATCGAACGAGGCCATGAACTCGGCGGCGGCGACGAGCGCCACATGATCGCCACCGACGCCCACATCGTCGAACACCGCGTACGCGACGACGGCCGCGCGGTGTTGCGCTGCGTGGGGGCCGAGCGCCTGCGGGTGGTGGAGTGGCTACCCGACGACCCATACCCGGTGGCGACGGTGCAGCCGTTCCCCGACGGTGCTGTGGCCACCGCCGACACCCCCGCCTTGGAGGCCCGCTACGCCGCAGTGGCCGAGGACATCCGCAACCTGTTCGAGCTGGTCCGGTCGGCTGGGCAGGCGCAAGCCACGTTCGACGACACCGTCTACGGCGACATCGACCGCAGCTACGCCTGGGCCGGGCAACTCCCGTTGGGCCAGGCCGACCGGTATGCGCTGCTGGCGGCCGAGTCGCCGGTCGAGCGGATCGGGGTCCTGGCCGAGGCGGTCGAATCCGTCACCGCGGCCATCCAGTTCCAGTTGATGGACTGACACCACATAGGGTCGTGGTCATGCGACGCAGCCTGAAGATCTTCACCTCTGCCCTGGCCCTGACCACCACCGTCGGCCTCATCGCGGCCTGCGGATCGGACTCGAACGACTCGTCCTCTTCGTCGAGCACCGCGGCCGCCTCCACCGAGGCCGACACCACCGCCGCGCCTGCCCCCGAGCAGGCGCCGGCCCCCAAGGTGGGTACGCCCGGTTCGGCGGGGATCCCGGCCATCAAGGGCGGCGGCACCGACACCGAGACCGAGGCCACCATCGAGGCAGGTACCGGCACCCCGTCGGCGGACCTGTTGATCGCCGACATCAAGGTGGGCACCGGAGAGGTTGCGGCACTGAGCGATTCGGTCGACGTGCGCTACACCGGCGCGCTCTACACCGACGGCACCGTGTTCGACTCGTCGTGGAAGAACGGCAAAGACCCCGTCAACTTCCCGCTCAGCGGCGTGGTACCTGGTTTCGCCAAGGGCATCGAGGGCATGAAGGTGGGCGGCCGCCGCGAGATCGTGATCCCGCCGAACCTGGGCTACGGCGCCCAGGCCAACGGGCCCATCCCGGCCAGCTCGACCCTCGTCTTCGTCGTCGACCTGGTGAAGCTGACCAAAGGCTGATCAGCGCCGGAGGTTGATCACCTCGTCTGCTGATCGACCTCCGGGTGGCTCACTCGAGTGAGAGAGCCGCCTTCGGACAGTTGGCCACCACTTGGCGCAGCTCCTCGACGCGGTCGGCGGGCACCTCCTCCTGCAGGATGACCAGGTAGTCGTTGTCGTCGAGATCGAAAACGTCCGGGGCCATCCCGACACAGATGGCGTTGGACTCACACAGGTCGAAATCTGCCTTGATCCGCATGCGCGACGCACTCCCTTCACGCCCGGCGCCGGTCGCGCCGGGACTTCTCTCACACTAGTTCTCGCGCGCCCGCGGCGAGGGCCGACCGCACGCCGCGACTCGCCGAGCACGGTTGTCGTCAAAGCACCTCCGACCGATCGGCAACCGGACACAATGGTCCGGTGAACTACGTGCCGCCGACTGACGCGATCTTCCTGCTGGCCGAGTCGAGGGAACGGCCGATGCATGTCGGCGGGTTGCAGTTGTTCCGCACCCCCGACGGTGCGGGCCCCGACTTCGTCGCAGGCCTCATCGAGGAGATCCGCTCGCACCCGGTGCAGTGGCGTCAGTTCACCCGACGTCCCGCCGACCCGGTCGCCAGCTTCGGCAACGTGTGGTGGACCGAAGACGACGACGTGGACATGGAGTACCACGTACGCCATTCCGCGGTGCCCCGCCCGGGTCGCATCCGCGAACTGTTCCAGCTCACGTCCCGCTGGCACGGAACACTTCTCGACCGTCATCGCCCACTGTGGGAGATGCACGTCGTGGAGGGCATCGAGGACAACCGCTTCGCGGTCTACACCAAACTGCACCATTCGCTGTTCGACGGGGTGTCGGCGCTGCGCATGAACGAACGCGCGCTGTCCGAGGACCCCGACGACCCCGATTTCCGCACCCCGTGGGACCGCACGGTGAAGAAGTCGTTGCCCGCGACCACCAACGCCGGGATCACCCCGTTGTCGTTGATCCGCAACGCCGCCGCGCTCGGTGGCACCGCCCTGTCCGCCGGTGGGACCGCCGCCAGTTTCCTGCCCGCCTCCCTGAAGTTGCTCAACTCGGCGCTGCGCGACAACCACTTCACCACGCCGTTCGACGCGCCGCGCACCATCCTCAACACCCCCATCGGCGGCTCGCGACGATTCGTGGCGCAGTCGTGGGAGATCGAGCGGGTGCAGTCGGTGGCCACCGCAGCCGGGGCCACGCTCAACGATGTGGTGCTGACGATGTGCAGCGGTTCGATCCGCCGATACCTGGTGGAGCACAACGCTCTTCCTGACAAATCGCTTACCGCGCTGGTGCCGGTGTCGTTGCGACGCAACGATCCTGAGGATTTCGGTGGCAACGCGGTCGGCGCCGTCATCGCCTCGCTGGCCACCGACGTCGCCGATCCCTTCGACCGGCTGTTGGCCATCCGCGAGTCGGTGCAGTCGGCCAAGCGGGTGATGTCCGAGCTCACCCCGCATCAGATCCTGATGATGAGCCTGTTCAACATCTCTGGGCTCACCTTCACCCCCATCCCAGGATTCGTGTCGGTCACGCGACCACCGTTCAACATCATCATCTCCAACGTGCCCGGCTTCCGAAATCGCAAGTATTGGAAGGGCGCTCCGCTCGAGGGCGTGTACCCCGCGTCGATCGTCATGGACGGTCAGGCGTTGAACATCACGTTGACCAGCAACGTCGACAAACTGGATTTCGGTATCACCGGGTGTCGGCGATCGGTGCCCAGCCTGCAACGGTTCATCCACCACCTGGAGGATTCGTTGGCCGAACTCGAAAAGGCCGTAGGCGCATAGCTACTGGCCGGTAACGATCTAGAGTGACCTCTATGACCGATCATGACCGCGCTGCCGCTCGCCGAGAGATCACCCACGCGCTGCTGACCGCCCTCGAACGGCGGCACGAGGTGCTCGACACCATCGTCGAGGCCGACGACCGCGCCGCGTCGGTGGGCGCGGTGGCCCAGCTACTCGGGGTGTCCACGCTCGGAGCCGAGGCGATCATGGGGATGTCGTTCGCGGACCTGACCAAGACCGCGCGCAAACGCAACTCCGAGGAGCTCGACGACCTCAACTCGCAGCTCAGCTTCACCCAGGCCGAGCGTCCGGCCAGCACCGCCGAGAACTTCGACCTACGGCCGTTCGACCCCGACGCCGACTCTGACCTCTTCGCCGCCCGCACCACCGAGATCGGTTCGGCAGGTGACGGATCTGGTTCCCCCGCAGGCGTTCTCGACGATGAGATCGCCTCGGCGAAGGATCGGATGTTCGCCGAGGAGGCCGCCTGGTTCGTCGCACTCGAGGGGTCGGACAAGGTGGGGCTGGTGTTCGGTGAACTCACCGACGCCGGTGAGGTGAGCGTCCGCATCTGGATCCACCCCGAGCACCGCAAGAAGGGCTACGGCACCGCCGCACTGCGCAAGTCGCGTAGCGAGATGGCGTCGGTCTTTCCCGGTGTCCCGATGGTGATCCGCGCTCCCGGCGCACCCGCCTGAGACCGCTCGCCCAGGTCGCGGCCGGTGTGCTGATCCGCACACCGGCCGCAGACCTTGGTGCCGTTCTCAGGTCATGAACGTAGAATCCATGGCCTGAGGAGGGTGGATGATGGCCGAACCGTTCGCCGTACGGCGTCGACTTCCCGCGCGCGCCGACGAACTACTCGATGGCGCCATCCGCGCCTTCAGCCGCGGCGGCTACGACGGCACCTCCACCGCCGAGGTGGCCAAAGAGATGGGCGTCTCGCAGCCGTACGTGGTGAGCGCCTTCGGCAGCAAAGAAAGCCTGTTCATCGAGACACACCGCCACGCCACCGACAAGATGCTGGCGGCCTTTCGTTCGGCGAAGTCAGACGAGTTCGATCCATCCCGGGTCGGCATGGCCTACAAGGAGCTGGTGTTCAACCAGCCCGAGGCGCTGCGCATCTACAACTACGGTTTCGCGGCGGTGAAGTACCCGGCCATCGCCGCCGAGGTGCGCCGCGTGTTCGGGGAGGTGTGTCGCACCCTGGAGGACCTGGGCGCCACCACCGTGCAGATCCGTGACTTCCTGGCCCGCGGCTTCCTCATCAACGCCGTCCTGTCCTCCGAACTGCCCTCGCACGCAGACGATCTGGGCCTCACCGACTTCATCCTCGAAGTCTTCGGCAGCTCGAACACCGTCCACAATCGTTGACTCTCGCGGTATGGCACGATACCGTTATTGAGCAATAACAAGATCGCGGGAGGGTCCCTCCCGTCGTCGGCCACCCCACGGGTCGACACAGTGAGCCTGATCGGTAGCCCCCACCGATCGGGCTCACTTGCATATGTGGCGACTACGCTGAAGCTGTGTCCGAACCCGCACCGCTGCTGCACACCAACCGCGACATGGCTTTGAGCTTCGGGGCCGAGGCCGAGAACTACGAGAAGTACCGACCCGACTTCCCCGACGACATGATGGACGCCGTCGCCGCCCTGGTCCCGGATGGATTGCGTCGTGCCCTCGACGTCGGCGCCGGAACCGGGAAGGCGGCCCGCGCGCTGATCGCCCGCGGGCTCGATGTGCTTGCGGTGGAACCAGATCCGAAGATGGCCGCCATCGCCACACACTCCGGGGTGCGCGTGGAGATGGGCACTTTCGAGGACTGGGATCCCCGCGGGCGACAATTCGACCTCATCACCTTCGCCCGGTCGTGGCACTGGGTCGACCCGGTGGTGGCGGTGGGAAAGCTGGGGACGATCGTGGCCCCGGGCGGTGCGGTGGCGCTGCTCTCCCACGAGACCAGCTGGACTGCCTTCGACCGCCCCGCTGTCCGGGCGGTGGTCGATGAGCTGTTACCGCAACACGATTCGAAGAAGCGGCGACCCGACGACGAGACCGCGTCCCAGTTCACCGCGGCCGGGTTCGAGGTGCGATTCGAGCGGTTCGAGATGAGTCAGACCACCTCCACCGAGGACTGGCTCGACACCGTGTTCACCTACTCGCGGTTCTTGATCCTCGACACCGACACCAAGGCGCGGCTGCGTTCGGCGCTACGCGAGGCCGTAAACGCCGACACCCTGGAGCTGACCGGACACCCCACAGCGCTGATCGCCCGGGCCGCCGCATGACGTGCGAGCGGGTTCAGGCGGAGGGGTCGGGCGGCTGATTCGCCTGTGCCACCCGACCTTCCAAGCGAGCTGTCACGATGTCGAGCACTGCGATGGCCGCTGCCAGCGTCGCCCGCTGATCGGCAGAGAGGTCGTCGATGATCTCGTCCAGAAGTCGACGACTGGTGGCGTCGTAGCGATCGAGCATCCGTAACGCCAGCGGCGTGGGCGCGAGCAGGACGCGCCGCTGGTCGCCGACGCCGGGCACCCGGGTCACATAACCTGCGGCGGTCAGGGCCCCGACGACATTACTCACCGTGGGTCGAGCCAGATGCAGTTCGGTGGCCAGCTCCCCCGAGCCCTGCGGTGAGCGTGCCGCCAACGCCCGCAGCACCTGGATCTGGGCTTCGGACAGGTCCAGCAGGCCGCCCGCCACGCGGGTGGACCGCAGGATCGCGCGGCGCAGCGGACCGATACTGCGGCCCAGGCCTGCCGCGATGTCGACCGGCTGTGACGTTCCCATCGTCGACCTCCCACTAGTTTTGTGACAAAATTACCTTATGGAACTTCACACGAGCGCCCACAACCCCACTCCCCCTCAGGATCTGTCGGGAATCGTCGGCCACCGGCTGATCTACACCTACGCCAACGGCTGGCAGTACGAGATGTACGTGAAGAACGCAACCACCATCGATTACCGCATCCACACCGGAAACGTGGGCGGCCGCTGGGTGAAAGACCAGAAGGTCGAGATCTCTCAGCTCGTCGACGACGTGTACAAGATCGCCTGGGTGGAACCCACCGGAACCACCGTGTCCAACAACATCATTCCCAGCAGGCGACTGGTCCACGGCAACGCCTTCTTCCCGCGATGGGTGGAGGACGATCCGAAGAAGACGGTGTGCTTCCAGAACGACCACCTCGACCAGATCCAGGAGTACCGCGACGCCGGACCCACCTACCCCATCTGGTTCCTCACCGAGTTCGGCTACATCACGCTGTTCGAATTCGTTGGGGTGGACGACGAGTCGATCGTCTCGGTGGCACCGTCAGAGTTGCCCGCAGACTTCCTGGACCGCACCAACTGAGGTGACGCGAGCAGGTGCGGGTCAGCGGGCCAGCCAGTGGTCCACGTCCAGGGGGTTGCCGTCGGCGGCGGCCTGCTGAGAGCACCCGAACCCGATGATCGAGGATCCGTCGGACAGGGTGATCGCCCCCAACATCATCGGCTCGGGTAGTGCCGCCAGGAACGACCCCAGCGCGGCCGCCGACACCACCCACTTCTCGCCGCGAATACTGCGTCCGACCGAGATGTCCTCCACCAGACCCGGTTTGGGGGGTGTGGTGTCCAGCGCGAGAAGTCGGTAGCGCGGCGCGGTCACGATCTCACCGGCCCACCGGGCCCCGCGCTCAGTCAACTGCCATTGCAGCGGTTGCCCTTTCAGGTGCGCACCGAACACCGCCAACTCCACCACCTCGGCCACCGCCTCCGGCCACGCCGGGGCGGGCGCGCTGATGGTGAACCGGCGGGCCAAGTCCATCACCACCGCATCGTGATGCGCCGGCGCCAGCAACGTGATCCCGAATTGCGCTGTCCCAGCGTCTCCCTCGTCCACCTCACCGGCGGGTACTGCGACCGCGCACAGGTCGAAGAGGTTCGCAAAGTTGGTGTAGGTGCCCAGGGTGGCGTTGACACCCACCGGGTCGGCGGCCACCTGGGCGAGCGTGGGGTGCATCGGCGCGGTGGGCACCAGCAACGCATCTGCGCCGTCGAGGGCCGCCATTGCCGAGGCGCGACACTCGGCCACCCGACGCCGGTCGGCCAGCAGGTCGGTGGCGGTGAAACGGTCGGCGGCACCGATGATCCCGGCCACCGTCGGGTCCACCCCGGCGTCGGGTCCTGCCGTGGCGAGGAACCCGCCGACCGCGTCGTACCGTTCGGCCACCAACGCGCCCTCGTACAGCAGCCGCGCCGCGGCCAGGAAGTCGGTCATGTCGATGCGCACGATGTCCCAGCCCATCGAATCGGCCTGCGTCACAACGGCGTCAAACGCCGCCACCCAGGCCGATGACATCGCGGTCAGCGTCGCTGGTACCGCCACCCGGGGTGCTTGCGGTGCCGCCAGCACGGTGTCGGACGGGAAGGGCCGCCGACCAACCGCCTCGGGGTGAAAGGCGCCCGACATCACCGTCATGGCCAGATCGGCGGTGTCGATGTCGGCGGCGAAGATGCTGACGCAGTCATAGCTGGCGCACGCCGGCACCACCCCCGCCGTGCTGATCGCCCCGACCGTCGGCTTCACCCCGACGATGCCCTGCAGGCCGGCGGGTATCCGACCCGACCCAGCTGTGTCGGTGCCGATGGCGATGTCGGCGAATCCCAGCGCCACCGCCACCGCCGAGCCCGAACTCGATCCGCCGCTGATGTGGTCGGGTCGACGCGAATCCCGCACCGCACCATGGGGACTGCGGGTACCCACCAGGCCGGTGGCGAACTGGTCGAGGTTGGTCTTGCCGATCACCACCGCACCGGCTGCGCGCAGTGCCGCCACCGTAGGGGCGTCGTGCTGGGGCACGTAGGTGAATCCTGGGCAGGCTGCGGTGGTGGGTAGACCGGCCACATCCACATTGTCTTTGACCGCCAGCAACATTCCGGCCAACGAGAACCCCGCTGCCAGGGCCGCAGCATGCTCGGCGGCGACGTCGGCTTGGGGCCGCAGATGGATGAACACCTCGGGACGATCAGCGGCGGCGATGGCCGCGTAGGCGCGCGCCACCCGATCGGAGTCGGCCACCACGCTCACGCGACACGTCCAGACACTTCGCCGCCATCGGACCACCGTTGCCGTTCGGCGTCGCGCGCAGATTCCATCTGCGCGCGGGTGGCTGCGATGTCGTCGGCGTGTTCGGCGAGGTAGGCCTGATGCTGCGCGATGGAGAAGGTGCCGTCGGTGATGTGCACCGCTCCACCGCCCCGGGCCACATCGGCCCGCATGTCCACCAGTTCCTCGGCGGTCACCGGATACCAGCTGATCTTGTCGAAAAAGCGCAGCAGCCAGGGATGTTGCGGGTCGAACCCCATCGTGGCCTGTGGGTGCCGATGATTCCACACCTGGGTGGTGCGGCCCACGAACTGGTACCCGCCGGGGCCTTCCATGCCGTAGATGCACAGGTATGCCCCACCGATGCCCACGGCGTTCTCCGGGGTCCAGGTGCGGGCGGGGTTGTACTTGGTGGTGACCAGCCGGTGTCGCGGGTCGAGCGGAACCGCAACCGGCGCACCCAGATACACATCGCCCAGGCCAAGCACCAGGTACTGCGCGTCGTAGACGATGCGGTGCACGTCGTCGACCGAGGCCAACCCGTTCATCCGCCGGATGAACTCGATGTTCCAGGGACACCACGGCGCATCGTCGCGCACCCCCAACATGTACCGCTCGGTGGCCTCGCGGGTGGCCGGGTCGTCCCACGACAGCGGCAGGTGCACGGTGCGGCTGGGCACCACCAGATCGGCCACCGACGGCAGCTGGGTCTCACACTCGCGCAACCACTCCAGCACCGTGGGCTGACTGATCCGGGTGGGATCGAACTTCACCTGCAGCGACCGGATGCCGGGGGTGAGGTCGATCAGCCCGGCCGGTTGCTCGGCGGCAATCCGCTGCGCCAACGCGTGCACCCGGGCGCGGGAGGCCAGATCCAATGACATGGAACCGTATTCGACGAGGACGTTGTCGTCGCCGCTGCGTCGATAGGTGACGCTGGACTGGCCGTCGGCGGTGTCGGACCGACCGAGCACCCCGCCGTCGGGATCGCCACCGGCGGAGACCACCGGCAAGAACTGGGACCGGCGACGGGGTCCGATGGCCGCGGCGTCGGCCGCTTGCGCGGACTTGATCGGCACGAACCGCACCGTGTCGCCCGGGGCGATCTGACCAAGCTTCCAACGGTCGGCGGTGGTGACGGTGACCGGGCAGACGAAACCACCCAGGCTGGGCCCGTCGGGACCGAGCAGGATCGGGGTGTCGCCGGTGAAATCAAGGGCACCAACCGAATATGCGGTGTCGTGGATGTTGGACGGATGCAGTCCGGCTTCCCCGCCGTCGGTGCGAGCCCACTGCGGTTTGGGCCCGATCAGTCGAATCCCGGTGCGATCGGAGTTGAAGTGCGCCTCGTAGTCGGTGGCGTACAGCGTCGCGATGTCGGCTGCGGTGAAGAACTCGGGTGCACTGTGCGGTCCCACCGTCACCGCCAGATGCCAGGTGTTACCGATCGCCGGCTCCTCCTCGTGCTGGATACGCCGCGGCGTGCTCACCGGTTCGATTGCGGCGGTGCCGAGTTCATCGCCGAGCGCCAACACCCGACCCTGATGCCCACCGAACCTGCCCAGGGTGAACGTGGCGGCGCTACCCAACACCGAAACCGCAGCGATCCCACCGGCCACGGCGAGATAGACCCGCAACCCCACCCCCTGCACCTGACCGACATCGAGCACCCCGCCGGCGGGAACCGAGATCGGGACGCACTGAGCCACTTCCACGCCGTCGAGGGTGACCGGGGCGGGCGCGCCGGTCACCGCGACCACCGCGGGCTCGGTGAACCGCAGCGCCGGGCCGATCATGGTGGCCTCCAGCCCGGGTGCCCCCTGCGGGTTGCCGACGGCTATGTTGGCCAGCCGGAACGACAGGTCGTCCATCGGACCCGATGGCGGCACCCCGACGTTCCAATACCCCACGCGACCCGGCCAGTCCTGCACCGTGGTCATCGGACCGGGACGGGTCACGACGATCGCCATCACGCGGTCCACTCGACGCCGGGACGGGTGACGATCGCCCGCACGGCAGTGGGATCGAAACCGTTGCAGGGGTTGTTGATCTGCGGGCAGTTGGACACCAACACCAGGGTGTCCACCTCGGCGCGCAACGCCAACCGTTTGCCCGGCGCCGACAGTCCGTCGACGATGCCCAGGGCACCATCGGGGTCGACCGGCACGTTCATGAAGAAGTTCACGTTGCCCACCATGTCGGCCTTGTCCAGCCCGTGTCGAGCCCCCTCGATGAGAAAGTTCTCTACGCAGGCGTGTTGGTGTTTGGTGTGGTGGCCGTAGCGCAGCGTGTTCGACTCCTGCGAGCACGCACCGCCGAGGGTGTCGTGGTTGCCCACCTCGTCGGCGACGATGGTCATCAACGGCGCAGATTCGTGATCGCGCAACACACTTCCGGTGGTGAGGAAGATCGATCCCTGCGCGACGATGGTCGCCTGCGCGGAGTATCGGGCGCTGTGGTCATCGGCCCGATAGAACAGCGTGTCGACGGCCTGGTTGCCGTGGAGGTCGACGATGGTCAACACGTCACCGGCGGCGATCACCGCCGACCACGGTCCGCGCCGACCGATCTCCTCGTCGAGGACGACCGCACCGGGGACCAGCGCCACCTCGGCTGCATCCGGCACTCCCGGACCCGTCACTGTCACACTCCCACTCATGAGCTTGCCGCCGCGTGGACGTCCTCGGAATTGGCCACCGCCCGTTGGTATTCGGGATCGGTGTTGACAGACCCCGCGATCACCCCGGCCAGGTCGTCGGGCGCCGACCACGCCAGCACCTCGCACGAGCCGGTGTCGAAGGTGGGCGACGGGTCCAGGGGGTGGGCGGTGTTGGCCACCGCGAACACGCACGGCAGGTGCAGGATGAGATCGACCTCGGCACCCGCTCCCGCCGACCCGGTGGACACCAGTCGACCTGCGTCATCGACCCGCACGCCGTGGAAGAACGACAGTGAGGGTGCTACGTCGCGAGGCGTCAGGCCATGCTTGGCCGCGGCGAGGATGAACAGCTCACGCCCGGCCGGCGAGTCCGAGAACACGGTGCCGGCACCATATTTGGCGGTGTTGATGGCCGCTGTGGTGGTCCCGCACAGTGCATCGTGATGGCCGGAGTCATCGGCGACCACGGTGGCCAGCACCCGACCCTGATCCGACAACAGCGGATGCCCGGTGCGCAGGTAGGCCTGCCACGGCACCTTGACGGTGTCGGCGACGTTGAGCCGCTCCCACGGCGCATCGGCCCGCCACAGCAGCAGATGCGCACATGCCGTTCCGGTGATGTCGCGCAACCGGATTCGGGTGCCCCGCGCCAGCACCTTGACGGTGTAGCGACCGCCGGGCACCGTCTCGGCCCAGGTCAGGCGTTGGGCGGGGATGTCAGCGGGTGGCTGCGGCCACGCCGAGGCGGGTACCACCGGCATCGAATCGGTGATGGCCCCCGCCTGCGCACGCGCGTGCGCTTTGGCGCCTGCGGTAGACGACGTGGTGGCGGTCATGCGTCCTTCTTCGTCGAGGCGACCAGAGCGTCGGTGGGTTCGGGGGCGCCGGGCAGGTTCTTGACCATCTGGAAGGCCACGAACCCGACGATGAGGGTGGCTGCGGTGAAGATGATCGAGAAGTAGTGCAGGAACCAGGATGTGCCCTCGGGGTCGTAGACCTCCGCGCGCGGCCACCCCACGTTGATGGTCAGCGCTGCGCCCATCACCACGGCGATGATGTTGACCGGCAGCCCGAAGCGACCCAGGTCGAGGATGGGTTTGCCGTAGCTGAGGCTGGTGCCGCGCAGCCGGTGCAGCAACGCCGGGACGGTGACCATCAGGTAGGCGATGTAGACGATGACCACCGACACGCTGGTCAGTGCGGCGAACAGGCCGGCCTGACCGTAGTTGACCAGCAGGATGGCAATGGCCAACGCGCTGACCACGATTCCGGTGTTGATGGGTGTGCCGGTGCGGACGTTGACCTGGGCCAGGAAAGATCCGAACGGTAACCGGTTGTCGCGCGCCATGGAGAACATGACGCGCGAGGCGGAGGCCTGGATGGCCAGGGTGGCCGAGAAGATGGCGATGGCCACGATGATCAGCAAGATCTTGCCCAGCACGGTGTCCAGTTGTGAGGTGATGACCCAGGCGATGCCGTCGGTGGACAGCTCGGGTGCACCGAGGCTGGGGGCGGCCATGAGTGCGGCCAGGATCATCAACCCGCCACCGACGAACGACACCAGCAGCGCGTTGATGATCGCCTTCGGTGCGGTCTTGCGGGGGTTGTTGGTCTCCTCGGAAAGCTCTGCGGCGGAATCGAACCCGTACATCACGTAGGCGGCCATCACCATCGAGGCCAGAAACGCCCAGATGTAGTGCGACCCCGAGCCGTGGCCCTCGGTGCTGGTGACGGCCGCGGCCGGGGACCGCTGCGCGGTGAAGAACAGTGCACCGACGAGCACCACCACCCCGATGATCTCGATGGTCACCCCGATGACGGTGATCTTGCCCATCAACGACACCCCCAGCGCGCTGATCACCGTGCAGATGGCAATCGTGATGCTGCCCAGGATGATCCCGTTGGTGGCACCAGAGGTGGAGGACAGTGCGGTGTCGGAACCGACCAGCTGGAACCCCGACCAGATCGACGGCAGCACGCTCTGCATCGCGATGGCCAGCGCGGCGACGCTGACGATGTAGCCGATGAGCATGAACCATCCGGCAAACCAGCCGACGGTGTTTCCGGCCAGCCGACGCGACCACTGATAGATGGCCCCCGCGACGGGGAACTTGCCCGACAGCTCTGCGAACACCAGGCACACGCAGAACTGGCAGACGAACACGATGGGCCAGGTCCAGAAGAAGGCAGCCCCACCCAGTCCGTAGCCGAGGGCGAACAGCGCGAACACCGTGGTGAGGATGGAGACGAACGAGAACCCGGACGCGAACGACGCGTATGGCCCGATGCCGCGGTGCAGCTGTTGGGTGTAGCCGAGTTCCGACAACGACGCGGCATCCTCCGGCGAGGAGATGCTCGGCGGTGGCGTGGGGGTGTCCGACGGACCGGATGACGTGGATGGGTCGATGGTCGTCATGGTGGCTCCTGGTGGCGTTGGATCGCGAATACCTATCAAGTGATCGAAACCTAACACCAGGTTTTCGCCGGCGCGTGTCCACGTTGTTTCCACTGTGTTTCGACGCACCAGTGACACCCCCGCGGCGTCGGCTGGTCGGAAACCCGCGTCCACTGGGCGGAAAACCGCGTCGGCTGGGCGGAAACCCGCGTCCACTGGGCGGCACACGGTCCACGGCGCGCGAGGGTGCCGTGCGAGGCGACCGATAGGGTGGCGCAGGTGTCGACCAACCGCGCCGAGGCCAGCACCGGACCGGGCCGTCCGCGGTTGGTGGAACAGCGACGCACCGGCGGCAACCCCCGCGAGGAGATCCTCGACGCGGCCGGAGAACTGTTCTCCCGCCAGGGATATGCCGGCACGTCGACCCGCGCGATCGCCGAGGCGGTCGGACTCCGGCAGGCCTCCCTCTATCACCACTTCGCCACCAAAGACGACATCCTGGCCGCGCTGCTGGAGACCACCGTGGCACCCACGTTGGCGTGGGCCCAGACGCTGGATTCGACGTTGCCGCCGCTGGAGCAGTTGGTGGCCCTGGCCGAATTCGACATCACCGCGCTGGCCACCTCGCGGTGGAACCTCGGGGCGCTCTACCTGCTCCCGGAGCTGCGCGGCGAGCGGTTCACCTCGTTTCGCACGGCCCGGCTGCGTCTGGCCGACATCTACGCACAGTTGGCCGCCGAGGCCATCGGCACCACCGACGACGGACGGGCCCGGCTGCCGTTCCGGCTGGTCGAGTCGGTGATCTCGATGCGCTCCGACGGCCAGCTGCCCGACCCCACGCCCGAGTCCGATGCCGACGGGGCGAGCGCCGTTCGCATCGCCGTCACCGCCGCCATCACCGACGCGATCCGCCGGATGTTGAGCACCGACTAGCCTCAGAGGTGGCTCCGCGACCGTGGAGCCACGCCCACTCGAGGAGCACCACCATGAGCGAGTTGCACGTCGTCGCCACCATCGCCGTCAAACCGGGTACCGAAGCCGAGGTGGGCGCGGCTCTGCGCACCCTGGTCACCGCCACACAGGCCGAAGAGGGCTGCAACTACTACGAGGCATTCGAATCGGCCTCCACCCCAGGAACTTTCGTCACCGTGGAGCGGTGGCGGTCGCAGGCCGACCTCGATGCGCACATGGCCAGCCCGCACGTCGCGGCTGCTCTCGGCGGGCAGGAGGCCAACTTCGTGGAGGTGAAGATCCACCCGCTGACCGCGCTGTAACCGCCGCGTCCGCGCCTGCTCAGCGGTTCTTGCGGGTGGCCCGGGCGGTCAGCGCTCGCCACAACCGCAGCTGCAGGTCGCTCGAGCGGGTGTCGGCGGCGGTGAACGGAGCCGACATGAGGTTGGCGAAGCTGATCGGCATCCGCGAGTAGGTGACCGCGCGGGCGTGGGAGAACGTGGCAAACCCGAATTTGCCGTGGTAGCTACCCATTCCACTGGTCCCCACGCCACCGAAGGGCAACTCGGCCGAGAGCAGGTTGATGGCGAAGTCGTTGCCGTTCACCGATCCTGAGCGGGTGGTGCGCTGCAGCATCTCGTAGCGCGCGTTGTCCGGGCCGAACCAGTAGATGGTCAACGGGTGGCTGTGAGCGTTGATGTGGCCCACGGCCTCGGCGAGGTCACGGTAGGGGTAGACGGTGAGCACGGGTCCAAAGACCTCGTCCTCCTCGATCTTCATGCCGGCCTTCACCCCGGTCAGCACGGTAGGCGCGATCTTGCGCTTGTCGGCGTCGGGTAGCCGTTCACCGGCGGGGATCCACTGACGTTGGGTGGCACCGAGATTCACCGCGTCCTCGACCAGTTCGACGATGCGCGTGTAGTTCTTCTCGTTGACCGTGGAGGTGAACTGATCGTTGTCGACGATGGTGGGCAGCGTGGTTCGCCAGCGGTCGATCACCAGGTCGACGAACTGCTGCAGTTTCGCCTCGGGCACGAACGCGTAGTCGGGGCACAGACACACCTGCCCGCTGTTGACCATCCGCGCGTCGGCCACCCGAGCCGCGGCGTCGGCGATGTCGGCGTCGACGTCGACGACCACTGGGTTCTTGCCGCCGAGTTCCAGGGTGACCGGCACCAGGTTGCGGCCGGCCTCCACCGCCACCGACGCACCCACCTCCGGTGAGCCGGTGAAGAACATGTGGTCGACCCGCAGCTTGGAGAAGTCGGCGCCCGACCCGTGGGCACCGGTCACGATCGCGAACTCCTCGAGCGAGAAGTAGTCGGGGGCGTGGCGGGCCAGCACGGCGGTGGTGCGATGGGTGACCGACGACGGTCGCATCATCACCCGGTTGCCGGCCGCGAAGGCCGCACCCGCAGGCACAACGGTCAGCTGCAGCGGGAAGTTCCACGGCCCCATGATCCCCACCACTCCGAGCGGATCGTGGCGGATGCGCTGAGAGAACCCCATGGCACCCATGGCCGGGGCCACCTTCTCGGTCTTCATCCACTCGCGCAGATGTTTGCGCTGATGCGCCAGGTCGACCATGCAGCCGGCCACGTCGGTGGCCATCGACAGGTCCCGCGGCCGGGTACCGAAGTCTGCGTCGAGTGCCTCGGTGATCTCCTCGGCGTGGTCGAGCAGCAACGACGCGAGCCGATTGATGCGATCGATGCGGGTATGGGCATCGGGGATGCCGTCACGCAGGAACGCAGCGCGTTGCAGCTCGAGAAGCTCGACGAGGGTCTGCTCGTCGGCCGACCGGACGGGCGCCGCCGGGGCCGGGCGCGTGCTGGGTGTGCTCATGCGTCGATCTCCTTCGATCGTCAATGACACAAACTCGTCGATGTGTCGCTTTGCAGTATGCGCCACGTCACACCGACTGCGCCACCGGGTCGCCCGGACCGTAGAGTGCGCCCCCATGAGTGACCTGTTGCCCGTCATCGGACTGTGGTCGCTGGCGCTGGGCGCGCTGGCCGGTTTCGCGATGATCCTGGTGGTCGACGCACCACACCGGCTGCGAAAAATCGGCATCGCCCATCACCGACGCGTGTTCCAGACACACCTGGACTGGATACTGATGGGCCTGTTGCTGATCGGCGTGGGACTCGTCGCCACCGACACCCCGACGTGGGTACTGGTGGCGGTCACCGTGGGCGCGATCGTCAACCCGCTGCTGTTCGTCCCGCTTGCCTTCGACGAGACGATCCAGAAATCCCTCGTCTACCGAGTGGTGTCGGGGCTGTCGTTCGTGTCGTTGTCAGGCGGACTGATCGGCGTCGCCGCGGCCCAGACCCTGGCCTACTGATGCGAACAATGAATGTTCACATGAACGCGATGAGCGATGGTGAATCAGTGCGCCTGGTTGTAGAGGTCGACGATTTCTGCCGACACCCGACCACGCGCTGACACCTCATAGCCGTTCTCGCGCGCCCATTCTCGAATTGCCGCCGTGTCGTTGGCCGGCGCGGCCGCTGCCGCCGCTTTTCCGCGCCGACGACCGCCGACGCGACGTGCGCTCTCGATCCATTCTTCGAGCTGTCCGCGCAACTTCTCGGCATTGTCGGTCGACAAGTCGATCTCGTAGGTCACTCCGTCAAGGCCGAATTCGACGGTCTCATCAGCGGACTTCGACTCGTCGGTGTCGTCGACAATGGTGACAGTGACTTTCTTGGCCATGGTCTTCCCCAAATCGCAGTAGGTGAAACGGCACACATTCCATCCCCGGGTAGGAATGAACATCCCCCAAAAATGTGACGCCAGCTCTCACACTGTAACCACACTTCTTGGCAATGGCCACAAACGTGGCCGTGAAATCAGTCGTTCGGCTTCACCAGCGGGAAGAGGATGGTCTCGCGGATACCCAGGCCCGTGAGTGCCATCAGCAATCGGTCGATGCCCATTCCAGTGCCGGTGGTGGGGGGCATCCCGAATTCCATCGCGGTGAGAAAGTCCTCGTCGAGCGGCATCGCCTCGTCGTCACCGGCCGCGGCCAGTCGGGCCTGGTCGACGAATCGGGCCCGCTGGATCACCGGGTCGATCAACTCCGAATACCCCGTCGACAACTCGAACCCGCGCACGTAGAGATCCCATTTCTCCACCACCCCGTCGATCGAGCGGTGATCCCGGGTCAACGGGGAGGTCTCGACGGGGAAATCCCGCACGAACAGCGGCGAAGAGATGGTCGAGCCCACCCGGTGTTCCCACAGTTCCTCGACCAACTTGCCGTGGCCGTACCCCTTGTCGCGCGGCACCTGCAGGCCCACCCGGTCGGCGAGGGCGAACAGGTCGGTGACGGACGCGGTCGGGGTGATCTCCTCACCCACCGATTCCGACAGCGACGGATACATCGACACCGTCGTCCACTCACCGGAAAAGTCGTATTCCGAGCCGTCGGCCAGGGTTGGTGTCAACGTGCCCAACGCGCGCTGCGACACCTCCTGCACCAGTTCCCGGATCATCCGCGCCGAATCGTCGTAGGTGCCGTACGCCTGATACGTCTCCAACATGGCGAACTCCGGCGAGTGCGACGAATCCACGCCCTCGTTGCGGAAGTTGCGGTTGATCTCGAAAACGCGCTCGATCCCCCCGACGACGCACCGCTTGAGGAACAACTCCGGGGCGATCCGCAGGTACAGGTCGAGGTCCAACGCGTTGGAGTGGGTGATGAACGGACGCGCCGCGGCCCCGCCGTGCTGGGTCTGCAGCATCGGCGTCTCCACCTCGAGAAAGTCGCGCTCGGCCAGCGCCGCCCGCAACTCGCGCACCACCGCCACTCGCAGCCGCGCGTTGTCGCGTGCGGCCGGCCGCACGATCAGATCCACATAGCGCTGCCGAACGCGGGTCTCCTCGTTGAGATCTTTGTGCGTGACGGGCAAGGGCCGCAACGCTTTCGACGCGATCTCCCAGTGCTCGGCCAGGACGCTCAGCTCGCCGGTGCGCGAACTGATCACCTGCCCACGCACGAACACGAAGTCACCGAGGTCGACGTCGGACTTCCATGCCGCCAACGCTTGTTCACCCACCCCGTTGAAGCTGACCATCACCTGCAGCTGCGTCCCGTCGCCCTCCTGCAAGGTGGCGAAGCACAGTTTGCCCTTGTTACGCAGGAAGATCACGCGACCCGCGACGCCGACATGGTCGCCGGTCTCGGTGTCGGCTACGAGATCGGGGTACTGCGCGCGGATCTGGGCCAGCGAATGGGTGCGCGCCACCGACACCGGATAGGCCTGCCCGCCGTCGTCGATGATGCGAGCCCGCTTCTCCCGTCGGATCCGCAGCTGTTCGGGCAGATCGGATTCGGCCGCCGCGGGCGGGCGCGGCTGGGATGCATCACTCACCGCGACAGCCTATCGGCCCGCCCCGCCGGCTTCTCCGGCAAGTGTGGTGACCCCGATCAGCCGATCAGTGCGCGGCGATGGTGGCCAGGTCGCGCCGCGCGGTCGCGGTCCATGCCGCAGGTCGACGCGAGGCCAGGCCCGCCACCCCACCGAGCAGGTACCGGGCCCCGGTCACCCCGCGGGCGTGCAGATGCCACACCCACCACTCGGCGTCGATGCCGTCGGCGCTGAGCAACACCCACCGCGTCTCGGCGGTGGCGCTGCACAGCGCCGCCGGTCCGCCGGGGGTGAGGCGGTCGAGCACCAGGTCAGGATCGATGGCCAGAGCCCCGGCGATGACCCCGCCCGCCGCCCGTTGGGCGTGAGTGCGCACGTCGACGAGGACGACATCGGAACCGGCGCGCTCGAGCGCGTCGATGGTCAGGGAGAGGGGGTGCACAGACGTGGCCGTGATCGGCATGAGAAACCTCGAGGGATGTGAGCGGCGGGCAGCAGGACGGGCGGGGCGGTCAGCCCCGACAACACTCCTGCGCACACATTCCGGTCACGCCGTTCATGGTGACACGCCACCCTGGTCGCCGTCACGACCCCGGCCGGGTTTCGATTGCGCCGGGTTTAAGGCGACCCACTCACCGCTTCTTGGCGCGGGGACCCTCGTCTTGGCGTTCGAACACCCGTCGCAGACCGTCGAGGGTGAGATAGGTGTGGTGGACATCGAGCGTGCGGCACTCGTCGAACACCAGCGGCGCCAGGTATCCGGTGGCCACCACGGTCACCTCGTCGTCGGGTCCGAATCCGGGGACCTCGCGCCGCACCCGACCCACCAGCCCATCGACCTGCCCTGCGAACCCGTACAGCACCCCCGACTGCACGGCCTCCACGGTGTTCTTGCCGACCACGCTGCGCGGTGGCAACAGCTCGACGGTGCGCAACGCCACCGCGCGAGCGGCCAGCGCGTCCACCGCCAGATCGATACCCGGCGCGATGGCCCCACCGAGGAACTCCCCTTTCGCCGAGACGACGTCCACCAGCGTGGTGGTTCCGAAATCGACGATGATGCAAGCGGTTTCGTATGTCCCGAAGGCGCCCAACGCGTTGGCCACCCGATCGGTACCCACCTCCTTGGGGTTGTCCACCAGCAGGGCCACCCCGGTACGCAGGCCCGGTTCAAGCAACACGTGTGGTCCCGACCCGAAATAGCGCGGCACCATCACCCGCAGCTCGCGCAGCAGCGCGGGCACCGTGGACAGACCCACCACCGACACCACGCGCTGCACATCGTCACCGAGCAGTCCACGCAGCGTCAGCGCCAACTCGTCGGCGGTGGTCCGGGGTTGGGTGTGAATACGCCAGTCCTGCACCAGCTTCGCGTGATCTCCGCGGCCGGCGAACACCCCGATGTGGATGTTGGTGTTGCCGATGTCGAGCGCCAGCAGCATCGATCAGCCTCGGCGCGCGCCGGCGGTGCTGACGAGGTCACGCGGGTCCGACAGCCCCGAGCCCGCCGGGGCGTGCGCCGGATCGACCCCGAGCTCGGTGATCGCGTTGTGCGCGTCGACGAACACCACGTTGGGACGGTAGTCGGCCACCTCCTCGGGGCTGAGGATGCCGTAGGCGATGATGATCACCAGATCACCTGGATGTACCAGATGCGCTGCGGCACCGTTGATCCCGATCACCCCGCTGCCGGGCGCACCGGCGATGGCGTAGGTCTCCAACCGCGCACCGTTGTCGATGTCGACGATGGTGACCTGTTCGCCCTCAAGGATGTCGGCGGCGGCCAGCAGATCGGAGTCGATGGTCACCGAGCCCACATAGTGCAGGTCGGCCTGGGTGACCGTGGCCCGATGGATCTTCGCGGTCATCATGGTTCGGAACATGGTCGGCTACTTCCCTTCTGAGGCGGTCTTGGCGAGGAACCCGGTGCCCACCGCGACACCTACGTTGTCGATGAGCCGGGTGCGGCCCAACCGGGCGGCCACCAGCAGGCGGCCGTCACCCTGCTTGGGTGGTTCACCCAGATCGGTGCCGCGCACCTGCAGGTAGTCGACGTCCAGCTCGGGTTGGGTGGCCAGAACCGACTGTGCCGCAGCGACTATCGCCTGCACGCCACCGGCAGCGGCGTGGGCGCCCGCGATGAGGGCGGCCGACAGGGTGGTGGCGATGTGGCGTTGCTGGGCGTCGAGGTAGGCGTTGCGGCTCGACAATGCCAGCCCGTCGGCTTCGCGGACCGTGGGCACGCCGACGATCTGTACGTCGAGGTTGAGGTCAGTGGCCATCTGCCGCACCAACACCAACTGCTGGTAGTCCTTCTCCCCGAAGTAGGCCGCGTGCGGAGCGGCGATGGTCAGCAGTTTGGCCACCACCGTCAGCATCCCCGCGAAATGCCCTGGGCGCGAAGCTCCTTCGAGGATGTCCCCGACCGGTCCGGGGTGCACGGTGGTGCGCGGGCCATTGGGGTACATCGCGGTGGCGGTGGGCGCGAACACCAACTCCACCCCCAGAGTCTCCAGCAGCGCGACGTCGGCGTCGAAGGTGCGCGGGTAAGCGTCGAGATCCTCACCGGCCCCGAACTGCAGGGGGTTGACGAAGATCGACACGATGACCACCGCGGGGCCCTGGGCTTTGGCCGCACGCACCAGCTCGGCGTGGCCGGCATGCAAGGCGCCCATGGTCGGCACCAGCACCACCCGCTTTCCGGTGGCGCGCAACGCCCTGGAAACCCGGTTGAGTTCCGCCGGGTCGCGGTGGACCGTCAACGATCCGGGCACGTAAGGACGTGGGTTCACGACAGGTCGCCTTTCAAGACGTCGATGAGGTCGGCCGGGGCGTCGGTGTAGGAGGCCGCGCGCAGCGACATGGCCTGATAGTTCTGCGCCAGAGGCGGATCGGCGTCGAGCAACGCCTGCAGATGGCGCGCGACAGCCGCTGCGTCGCCACGAGCCACCGGGCCGGTGAGCGCACGCGGACCCAACTCCAGAGCGTTGCGCAAGGCGGCGGTGACCAGTGGCGCCAGCAGTCGCTGCGCCAGACCGTCGGCGAGGTGGTCGCTGGGCGCCGCGCTGTAGCGCGCCTCGTCGGGAATCTCCTGACCCACCAGAGCGATTCGCAGCGCGGCCACCGAATCGCAGATGAGGGTGACGAGATGGTTGGCCCCGTGCGCCAACGCCGCGTGATAAAGCGTGCGGGCTTCTTCGCGTACCCGCACCGGCTCGCCACCCATCTCGATCACCAGCGACGACCCGATGGCGTAGCCCACCTCGTCGGCGGCAGTCACCCCGAAACATGCTGAACGCAACCGCAGTACATCGTCGTCGGTGTCGACGAACGTCATGGCCGGGTGCAGCGCCAGTGGGATGACACCGAGGTCGGTGAGCGGGGCGAGGACGGTGATGCCGTGGGCGCCTGCAGTGTGGGCGACGATGGTGCCCGGCCGCACCGCGCCACTGGCGGCGAGGTCGGCGATCACCGCGACGAGTTGATCGTCGGGGACGCTGATGAGCAGCAGTTCCGAACGGGCGGCGACGGTGCGGGCGTCGAGGAGCTGCGATTCGGGGAGGCGACGGGCGGCGCGAGCTCGAGAGGCCTGCGAACGGGCTACGACCGAGCCGACGACGTGGTCGGCGGCTTCCAGAGCGGCCCCCAAAGCGGTGCCGACACGTCCGGCCGAGATGATGCCGACGCTCAGGCGCGCAGGCGCAAAAGCCGGTGAGGTCACCGTTGTCCTCCGAAAGGTCGTTCCAGTCCCGATGTCGCGGGTACCGGACGTGAAACCAGCCTAAGCGCTGTTCGCGACCCTCACCCAGCCGCTGTGAGCGGTGTCACCTTCGAGCACCAGATGAACTCACCCTCGTCCTGGCTGGTGACGATACCCATGCGGATGAACCCGCACTTGCCCAGGACACGCCGGCCGGCGAGGTTGTCGGGTGTGGTCAGCTCCACCCCGTCGACAACACCGAGCGTCAGGCGTCGCGACGACGGCGTCCACCGCCACGGCCGCCGGTGCTGCCGAACTGTTGGATCAGATCGGCGACCGACCGTCCCGCGACGTGCGCTCCGGGGTCGACGGGCTCGGGTTCAGGAGCGGGCGGCTGGCCGTTGACCGCGCCACCGCGTCCGTGGCGACCACCGGTGTACGGCGGCTCTTGAGTGGGTAGCGGCTCTTCGACCACGTCGATGATCGGCTCGGCGGCGACGGGCTCGGGCGCGCGGGCCGGAGCAGGTGGCGCTGCGGCTGCCGCTTGCTCTCGACTGATGGGCTCCCACGAGTCGGTGGGCGCGTCGTCGGTGAACTGCGCGGTGGCAGGCACCACCGGCGGCGCCTCGTCGGTGACCACTGGGATCACCTCGGTCATCTGATGCGGCTCGGCGATGGGAACCGGCGTGGACCCGGTGTCAGGTTCGGTGCTCGCGAAGTCACGTTCGGCAGCCGCGCCGTCGGCGGCGAAACCACGCGCGATCTGGCGGAGCCGCTCGTTTTCCAACGCGGTCCGCTGCTCGGGCAGATCGCCCATCAGGTTCTGCAGGCTGGCCCGCAGCGCCTCCACCTGGTTTTTGAGCTCGCGCAGCTCTTCGTTTGTCTCCGAACGCACCTCGCGACGGATCTGGGCCTCCACGCCCAGCTCGTACTGGCGGCGCGCGGTGATCTCACGTTCGAGCTGCAACTCGTACACCAGCCGCAGATCACGCGCCTTGGCCTCGGCCGAGTCGGCGGCGCGCCGGAACTTGGTCACCAGGATCGCGCCGATCACCGCCGCCCACAACGCCGCGATGACCGCGATGCTGGCCGCGATGTTGCGGGTACCGCTGATGACCAGCGCGACGCTGGCACCGATCGACAACAACAGCAGCAGACCGAGCAGCCACTGAGCCGGACCGCGTCGGACCCGACGCGAGTCTGCGGTGCGTGCCGACGAGGACGTCATGGGGGTCAACTTACCCGCGAACCGGACTCCGACACGCGACCCGACCTCGGAGAGTCACACAAATGATGCACTTTGTCGGATCGACAGTTCAGGCTGCCGCTTCGTCGGTCGGATCGTCGGGAGTGCGGCAGGTGTACTCCAGCCACAACGCCGCCGCACCCAACGCGATGGCCCCGATCAGCCCGATGATCGCCGCCGGGCGGTCGTGCGCGGCGGCTGAGGAGTCGCGCAGCGACAGCAGATAGATCAGCAGCCCCGTCCACACCCCCACAGCCAAGGCAGACAACAATGCCGACGACTTGGCCAGGGCCACCACCCGCGCCGCGGTGAGTGGGTGCAGTTGCCCGCGGGCCGCGCCCACCTGCGACTCGGAGATACGCGCACGCACGATGAACGCTATGACCAACTCCACCACCGCCAGCACGTAGAGCACCACCCCGGCCAACAACGGCAGCGGAGGCAGGCTGCCGTAGTTGACCCGCACCAACAGCCAGGTGATCAGCGCGACCACCGCGGCGATGCCCACCAGGTCACGCACCCGCGTGGGGGTGAGGGTCGGCTCGGGTTCGGGTCCGTCGCCGGGTCGAGGACGAGGGGCATCGGGGTGAGGGCTCACCCGAGATCCTCGCGCCGCTGACTCGACCGGGCCGCAGGCAGGGTGACCGGATCCCACCCGGGTGTCGACAACGGTGTCACGGCCGCCACCTCCCCAGGATCGAGTAGGTCGATCAGCTCTGACACCGACCGCTCGCCCCGCGCCGTCCACAGCCGCGCGGCCGGATCGGCATCGAGCCAGGGAACCAACACGAATGCCCGAAGGTGCGCACGCGGATGCGGCAGCGTCAACGTCTCGTCGTCGCTTCGCACCGCCACCCCGTCGATCTGCGCGCTGATCACGTCCACATCCAGCGTGCGCGGCCCCCACCGCACTGCACGGGTGCGTTGCGCGGCGCGTTCGAGCTCGAAGCCCAGCTGCAACCAGTCCATCGGGGTGACGGCATCGTCGTCGACGATCAACACCGCATTGTGAAAGTCTTCCTGCGACACCGGGCCCCACGGAGGGGTGGAGAAGATCGCAGAGGCAGCAACCACATTCGGCGCCAACCGGGCACGCACCGACGCCAGCAGCTCGGTTCGGTCACCCATGTTCGACCCGATCGACAACACTGCGCGACTCACGCCGACATCGCCTTACGGGACCGTCGCGCCACCACCGCCACATCGGCGAAGGTCAGCGGGATGGGCGCAGATGGCTTGTGCAGCACCACTTCACACGCCGCCACCCGCTCGTCGCGCATGATGTCCTCGGCGATCTCGGCGCTGACCGTCTCGATCAGATCGCGGGGTTGCCCGGCGATGATGTCGTGTGCGCGTTGGGCCAGACCGCCGTAGTCGACGGTGTCGGCGAGGTCGTCCGACGCTGCCGCGGGACGCAAGTCCACCCACAGCGTGATGTCGACGATGAACTCCTGACCGTCGCGCCGCTCATGGTCGAACACCCCGTGGTTGCCACGTACAGCCAAGCCGCGCAACTCAATTCGATCAGCCATCCACCAGTCCTCGTCGTCCTCCGTCGGTCCAGGCCGTCGCGACAGCGATCGCGTCACGACTCGAGACCACATCATGTACCCGTACACCCCACGCCCCGTTGACCGCGGCCAACGCGCTGATCGCCGCAGTGGCCACCTCGCGGCCGTCGGGGGGACGCGGGTTGCGCGGGGTGCCCAGCAACGAGCCGAGGAACCGCTTACGCGAGGCCCCCACCAGTACCGGGAATCCCAGACCCACCAGCGTGGGCAAAGCGTTGAGCAACGCCCAATTGTGTTCGGCGGCCTTGGCGAAACCCAGTCCAGGGTCCAGGATCAGGGCGGTGGCATCCACCCCGGCAGCCACCGCGGCATCGACCTGGGCCAGCAGCTCCCCGCTCACCTCGGCCACCACGTCACGGTAGCCGCCCACATCGTCGACGCGGTGGGCGAACTTCGCGTCGTCATCAGGCTGGGCATCTCCGACGCGGTGGGGCCGCCAGTGCATCAGGATCCAGGGAACCCCGGCGTCGGCCACCACCCGCGCCATGTCCGGGTCGGCGCGACCGCCGGAGACGTCGTTGACCACCACGGCCCCGGCCGCCACCGCCGCCGCCGCCACCGAGGCGCGCATCGTGTCCACCGACACCGCGATGCCCGCCTGCGACAACGCCGCGATCACCGGGACCACCCGAGCGCGTTCGGTCTCGACATCGACCCGGGTGGCCCCGGGTCGCGTCGACTCGCCGCCCACGTCGACCAGGTGGGCCCCGGCGTCCACCAACGCCCGCCCATGGGCGATGGCGACGTCGGTGTCGAGGTAGCGACCGCCGTCGGAGAACGAGTCGTCGGTGACGTTGAGGACCCCGACGATGCGGGTCGGCCCCGGGCGGGTCAGGTCACCGCCGAGCGGTGGGGTGGGTGGGGAGTTCACAAGCGATCCGACTCACCGGGAGGTGACCTACGAGCTCCGGGCGATCAGGTCCAGGGCCTCGCCGCGACTGACCGCACTGGTCTTGAACAGTCCACGCACCGCAGAGGTGGTGGTCTTGGCGCCTGGCTTGCGGATGCCGCGCATCGCCATGCACAGGTGCTCGGCCTCCACCACGACGATCACGCCGCGCGGGTCGAGGCGACGCACCAGGGCGTCGGCGATCTGGGTGGTCAGCCGCTCCTGCACCTGCGGACGCTTGGCGTAGAGGTCGACCACGCGGGCCAGCTTGGACAGACCGGTCACCTGGCCGGTGGCGCCGGGGATGTACCCGACATGGGCCACCCCGTGGAATGACACCAGGTGATGTTCGCAGGTGGAGTACATCGGGATGTCACGCACCAGCACCAACTCGTCGTGGCCCACGTCGAAGGTGGTGGCCAACACGTCATCGGGGTTGCAGTGCAGGCCGCCGAACATCTCGGCGTATGCCCGCGCCACCCGCCCGGGGGTCTCTTTGAGACCGTCGCGGTCGGGGTCCTCGCCAACGGCGATCAGTAGTTCGCGAACCGCCGCTTCGGCGCGCGCGGCGTCGAAAGGTGCGATGGCAGAACGGTTTTCGGATCGGGTCATCAGCTTTCTCGCTCTTCTCGTGAGGCAAGACCGATCCGTCGCGGTTCGGCCCGGAAGCGAGGGACCCCGTGTCTCGGGATCCCTCGCCAGTCGATCAACGGTCGGGGTGAGACGAGCCGTCCTGGCCGTTGCGCGGTTCACCCGGCCAGCCCGGCGCCGACCACCCCTCCGGGGCGCCGTAGTCCGGTCGGGTTCCGGCGCGACCGTCCGGGCGCGGGGCGCCGGGCCGGGTGGGACCCGGATATGCGGTGCCACCGCCTGGGTTCGCTGGCGGAGCGTGGCCTCCCGCAGGCGGATAGCCCTGGGGATACCCCGGATACCCGTTCGGGGGATACCCGTTCTGGGGATACCCGTTGTGGGGGTGACCGTTCTGGGGATACCCGTTGTACTGCTGTGGGTATCCGTGTCCATTCGGTCCGGGCTGCTGTGCAGGCGGCTGACCGTAACCGGTGTAGCCGTGCTCGGGCGCCGGTGCGCCCGACGACCCCACACCGACCGGCTGCTTGGTCAGATCCGGGGCGGGCTCGGGGGGCCACGGCTCGCCACGCTCGGTGGCGAGTTCGCGTGGCGTCTTGACCGGCGGCTTGTCGCTCGGGGTGCGCTCGCCGAACTCGTCGAAATCGGTGATCCGCGGCCGCTTGACCACGTCGGCGAAAATCTCCTCGAGGTCCTTGCGCGTCAACGTCTCCCGTTCCAACAGCTGAGTGGCCAGGTCGTCGAGCGTGTCGCGGTACTCGTTGAGGATGGCCCACGCCTCGGTGTGGGCGGCCTCGATCAGGCGCCGCACCTCGGCATCGATCTCGGCGGCCACCTCGGTGGAGTAGTCGGTCTGGGCGCCCATGCCGCGACCCAGGAACGGGTCCCCCTGCTCCTGGCCGTAGCGCACCGCACCCAGCTTGGCGCTCATGCCGTACTCGGTGACCATGGCTCGGGCGATCTTGGTGGCCTGATCGATGTCCGACGACGCGCCGGTGGTCGGCTCGTGGAACACCAACTCCTCGGCGGCACGTCCACCCATCGCCATCACCAGCCGCGCGATCATCTCCGAGCGGGTCATCAGGTCCTTGTCCTGCTCGGGCACGGCCAGCGCATGGCCGCCGGTGCGGCCGCGGGCCAGGATGGTGACCTTGTAGATGGGGTCGAGATCGGGCATCGCCCACGCAGCGAGCGTGTGTCCACCCTCGTGGTAAGCCACGATCTTGCGTTCGTGCTCGCTGATGATGCGACTCTTGCGACGCGGTCCGCCTACCACCCGGTCCACCGACTCCTCCAGCAGTTCGGCGGTGATGGTGGTCTTGTGTTCACGCGCGGCCAACAGCGCGGCCTCGTTGATGACGTTGGCCAGGTCGGCACCCGACATTCCCGGGGTGCGCTTGGCCAGACCGTCGAGGTCGGCGTCGGCGTCGATGGGCTTGCCCGCGGCGTGCACCTTCAAGATGGCGCGGCGACCCGCCATGTCGGGGTTGGTCACCGGGATCTGGCGGTCGAAACGACCCGGTCGCAGCAGGGCGGGGTCGAGGATGTCGGGGCGGTTGGTGGCTGCGATGAGGATCACGCCCTGGCGATCGCCGAACCCGTCCATCTCCACCAGCAGCTGGTTGAGGGTCTGCTCACGCTCGTCGTGGCCACCGCCGAGGCCGGCCCCGCGCTGACGCCCGACGGCGTCGATCTCGTCGACGAAGATGATGCAGGGACTGTTCTGTTTGGCCTGCTCGAACAGATCACGCACACGGCTGGCACCCACACCGACGAACATCTCGACGAAATCGGAGCCCGAGATGGTGAAGAACGGCACCCCGGCCTCACCGGCCACCGCGCGGGCCAGCAACGTCTTGCCGGTTCCGGGCGGTCCGTAGAGCAGTACCCCGCGCGGGATCTTGGCCCCCAAGGCCTGATAGCGCGTCGGGTTCTGCAGGAAGTCCTTGATCTCGTAGAGCTCTTCGACGGCCTCGTCAGCACCGGCCACATCGGCGAAGGTGGTGGTCGGCATGTCCTTGGACAGCTGCTTGGCCTTCGACTTGCCGAAGCCCATCACCCCGCCCCGGCCGCCCTGCATACGGCTCATCACGAAGAAGAACAGCCCGAACAGCAGGATCATCGGCAGGATGAAGATGAGGATCTGCCACAGCACCGACTCTTGGGTGACGTTGGTCTGATACTTGGCACCCGACTTGGTCACCGAGGTGAACACGAAGTTGGTGGCGTCGGAGGGGTACTTCGCCGAGATCTTCTTGCTGCCCTGCACCTCGTTTTTCAGCGTGATGCGCAGCTGCTGCTCGCGGTCGTCGATCTGCACCGACGACGCGTTCTTGATGTTGAGCTGGGTGAGCGCCACCGAGGTGTCGACGCTCTTGTACTCGCGGTTGCCATCACGGAGCACCGTGAAGCCCCAGATCGCGAGCACGACGACGGCCACGATGGCCAGATTGCGGAAGACAGTCTTTCGATTCATCACGTCCCAGCCGGCGCCGGCGCGTCCCTTCGCAGAAGTTCCCTGAGAATGCCCAGGCTACCTGTCAACGCCTCAGGACACCTCTGCGTTCCCGATCGGTAACCTTGAACTCATGCCACGCACGATTGCGACGACGACTCAGGTCGACCGCGACACCCTTCTGGAGTTCCTGCGCACCCGCCACGACCTCATCCTGTTGACCACCCGCAGCGACGGATCGCCACAGATGTCCCCGGTCACCGGCGGTGTCGACAGTGAAGGTCGCATCGTCATCTCGACGTACCCCAGCCGGGCGAAGACCCGCAACGCCCAGGCGCGCCCGCAGGTGTCGGTGCTGGCGCTGTCGCCGGAGTTCAACGATCCTTGGGTGCAGGTCGACGGCACCGCAGAGGTGCTGCACCTGCCCGAGGCACTCGACGGGCTGGTCGACTACTTTCGCTGCATCGCAGGCGAACACCCCGACTGGGACGAGTACCGCGCCGCCATGACGACGCAGAACAAGTCGCTCATCCGGATCACGCCGGTGCGGTGGGGTCCCATCGCCACCGGCGGATTCCCCGCCGATGTGGCCGCCAAGCTCGACAACCACGAAGGTTGACCCGTCGACCGTGCCCAAATAGCCCGTCGACCGTGCCGAAATAGCGCGTCGACCGTGCCGAAGTAGCGCGTCGACCGTGCCGAAACTCGACGCCTCGCCTGCGACGGGCACGAGAACCGTGCGCGAGCGGCGACCCCGGAGTGACCACGACACGCTCGATGGTCATCTACCGCCCACTCGACGGGAGTTACCGCCCACTCGACGGGAGTTACCGCCCACTCGACGGGAGTTACCGCCCACTCGACGGGTGATGGGTCAGGCGTAGGTGGGTGCCACGCGCGGCCACGGCTGGGCCGCCTCGATCTGCGCGGCCAACCCCAGCAGAGTGGCCTCGCTCCCGGGGCGCCCCACCACCTGCACCGACATCGGCGTACGCGATCGCGGATGCATGCCGAACGGGATGGCGATCCCCGGCCAACCCACCACGTTGAACGGCGCCGCGAACGGTGCGTAGGTGCTGTTGGCCAGCATGTTCGCCGACCATGGCGCTCGCACCCAGCGACGAGCCCGCAGCGGCGAGCACGCCAGGGCCGGGGTCATGATCAGCTCACACCCCAGCTCGTCGAGGTGACGCGCATAGCCCTCAGCGGCCACGCGCGCGTGGCCTGGATCGATCCAGCCACGCTGGTTCACCTGTCGACCGATGGCACCGTGCACGCGGGTGCGCCACGCCAGCCCCGCTCCCCGACGCTGCGCGGCGGTGTGCAGCCCGATGTCGTCGAGATCGGCCGACACCCCGCCGAACCACCGCGACAGCATTGGCAGGATGTTCTTCGGATAGGGCAGGCGGGTGTCGTGGATCCGATGCCCCAGCGAGGCGACGAGTGTCGCGGCCGCTCGCAGCGTCGACGCCCAGTGCGGATCGACCACACCGACGGTCAGCGAGTGGTTGGCCGCCACCGCGACCGACGTGGCGGCCAGATCGGTACGCGCTGCGGCCACGGCGAACGACATGTCCCCGGCCATGACCCCGAACATCAGCCCGGCGTCGGCGACGGTGGTGGCCAGCGGACCGTTCTCGATCATCCCGTGCCAGCCGCCACCGCCCGGGATCAGTCCTGGCCCCGGTTTCAGCCCGACCAGGCCGGTGCAGGCGGCCGGGATACGTATCGAACCCATGCCGTCACTGCCGTGTGCGATGGGCACCACACCCGCGGCGACCGCGGCCGCCGACCCACCCGAGGACCCTCCCGGCGTGCGAGCCCGATTCCATGGGTTGCGTGTGATGACCTCGGTGGTGTCGGTGGCGCCGAACACACACATCTCGGGCACAGCGGTGATGCCCACGACCACCGCCCCGGCCGCGCGCAGGCGGGCGACCACCGGATGGTCGGCGGGCTGCGGGGTGTCGGGAGTGGCGGACGTCCCGATCCGCATCGGTTCACCGGCCACCGGCACACAGTCTTTGATGGCGACCGGCACCCCGGCCAGCGGCAGCGTGGCGCGATCGGCTCGCCGATCCACCACGTCGGCCTCGCCCAACGCGGCCGCGGCGCGCACCCGCACGAACGCGCCGAGTTCGCGGCTGCGTTCGATGCGATCCAACGCGTCCTGCGTGACTGCGCGCGCGGTCGTGCGCCCGCGCGCCACCTCGCCGGCGATGGTGACCGCGGTGGTGCTCACGGTAGGCCGACCGTTGCGGTCACGACTGGTAGACCTGGGGTTTCAATCGGCCGATGAACGGCAGGTCCCGATACCGCTCGGCGTAGTCGAGGCCGTAGCCGACAACGAATTCGTTGGGGATGTCGAAGCCGACCTCGGTCACCTCGACGGTGGTGCGCACCGCGTCGGGTTTACGCAGTAGGGTGCACACCGCGATCGACTTGGGCTGGCGCGAGTTGAGGTTGCGCATCAACCACGACAACGTGAGACCGGAGTCGATGATGTCCTCGACGATCAACACGTCGCGGCCGGCGATGTCGCGGTCGAGATCTTTGAGGATGCGGACCACGCCGGAGGACGAGGTGGAGCTGCCGTAGGAACTGACGGCCATGAACTCCATCTGACACGGGATGGGTAGCGCCCGAGCGAAGTCGCTCATGAACATCACCGCACCCTTGAGGACACCGATCAACACCAGGTCGTCGGTGGCGTCGGCATAGCGCGCGGCGATCGCGGTGGCGAGTTCGCCGATGCGGTTCTTGATCTGTTCCTCGGTGATGAGAACGGCCTCGATGTCGCCTGGGTAGGCGGTATCCGAAGGGTTGTCGAGGCCGCGTTCGTCACGGTTGTCGCTCACGGTGATCAGCTTGTCACGTCTGCGCTACACCACACCCATCGGTCCACCCGATGGGAGAACTCCACAAGTACGAACGCACGAATCTGGACCACCCGGCTGGCTGTGTCGGTCTGGCAACCGTTAATGTGTGCGGTGCCATAGTCCGGCGGAAGCTGGGGAAGCGAAGGCACGTGATGACGGGGCCACCACGTGTCGACGGGCCAGGAACGGTCTTGACCATTCGTTTTCCCCGGGGGGGCACGCTTCTCTCGGGCCCACTTCCACACGGACGGAAAACATCACACATGAGAATGCGTATCGCGCTAGCTGCGGCTGGGGTTTCGCTGGCAACCGTTGCCGGACTGGTCACCGCCGCACCCGCATCGGCCGCCCCCGCGCCCGAGAAGATCAACTACACGGCCAAGGTTCAGGGGCAGTCCATCCTGTTCACCACCACCGCGGGCAGCCTGCGCACCGCCAACGGCCAGTTCCAGGTGGTCGACTCGGTCGGACGCGTGGTCGTCGCCTACCCGTTGACCTACTCGTTCAACAATGTCGCCCTGCCCATCAAGGTCTCGGCCAAGGGCCGCAGCGCGACCCTCACCCCGCAGCTACCGGACTTGCGGCGCAACGCGGCGGCGCCGACCACCCGGGCCGAGCGTGATCAGCAGGCGCTGGCCGTCCTGGGCAGCAACGTCTCGACGTCGGTGACCATCGGATCGCTGGTGGGCACCATCCTCGGGTGTGTGGTCGGTCTGCTCGGTGCGGTGGTGGGTTGTGTGCCCGGAGCCGGCATCGGCGCCGTGGCCGGCACCATCATCGCCGGTGGGCCCACGCTGATCGCGGCGGCCGTGCAGTACTTCAACACCATCCGCGCACCGTTCAAGGCCCCGCCGAAGGTCGCAGCCGGTCGGTGATCGGCCCCTGTTCGTTCGACGCGGCGCCCACCGTCACCGGTGGGCGCCGTGTCGTCACCGGCCATCCACACTGTGAGACTCGGGCGAGACTGCCACGGGCCTGCACACCTGTGTGGTGACCGATACCATCCTCAACGAACCGTCGACCGGAGGACAACCCCTGTGATGAAGATGCGCACCGCTGCGATCTCGTTCCTGGCCATCGTGGCCACCGCCCTGGGCCTGGTGACCGTGGCCCCGGCCAACGCCGCTCCCGCCCCCATCCGCTACACCGCCAAGGTGGTCGGCCAGAGCATCGTGTTCAGCACCGATCTCGGCTCACTTCGAGTGGTGGGCAACACCTTCCAGGTGCTCGACACCCGCGGGAAGGTGGCGATCTCCTACCCCCTGACCTACCGCTTCAACAAGACGGCATTCCCGATCAAGGCCACCGTCGCCGGGCGTTCGGCCCGGCTGACGCCGACGCTGCCTGATGCGGCGACCCTGCGTCGCACGGTGGCCGCGCCCACCACCCGCGCCGAGCGCGACCTGCAGGCTTACCAGAAGTTCAACACCTACCTGACCACCTCGATCACCATCGGTTCGCTGATCGGGACCATCGTGGGTGCGGCCATCGGATGCATCTTCATCCCCGGAATCCCCATCCCCTGCCTGTCCGGTGCGGTCACCGGGGCCGGTATCGGCGGCGTGGCCGGCACCATCATCGGCGGTGGGATCACCCTCGCCGTCGCCGGTGTCGAGTACCTCAACACCACGCGCGCTCCGTTCAAGGCACCGGGCGCTCCTGCTGCCCGCAAGCCCGCACCGCGCCCCACGCGCTGACAAGGGTTGCACCGCACGTGAAGCGGCTGCTCAGCGTGGTTCGAGAGCCACACTGAGCAGCCCTTCTGCGTTGCGCACCACGCGTCGATGACTCGCGCCACCCCCGATCGCCACCGTCGCATCCCGTCTCGGCACATCCCCCAGCGGACGACGCACCAGCGTGTCCACAGCTCGAAGCAGTCGCTCGGTGATCTCGGTGGCCCCGTTGTCCCCCAACCACCGCCGCAGCACCCGCATCCGGATGGCGTGGGGAACCCCGATGAGCGGGGCACACACCAGCTCGTGCGTTCCCGCCCGGGTGCACTGCGGCCACACCGCCTGCGCCCACTGATCCAGGGCGTCGGAGTCGGATCGGAGCTGTTCGGCGGTGCGCGCCAACGCCGGGGCCACACCGCCCTGCAGCACGTCCTCCAGCAGCGGCAGCACCTCGCTGCGCAACCGCGACCGCATGAATCGCGGGTCGGTGTTGTGGGCATCGAGGTGGGCGCGCAGACGCAGCTCCGCGCAGGCGCGGTGGGTGACCGTTCGTCGCACCCCCAAGAGTGGACGCCCCCACGGCTCGTTCCACGCCACCATGCCCGCCAGGGACCGCGGCCCCGATCCGCGCGACAAACCCAACAACACCGTCTCGGCTTGATCGTCGAGGGTGTGGGCCACCAGCACCGGCCGACCGTCACGCGCGGCCTCCAGCGCGGCGTAGCGGGCCGTGCGTGCGGCCGCCTCGGGCCCCCCGTCGGTGCCCACCTGCACCGACACCACCCTGGCGGTGGCGCCCAGTTCGCGGGCGTGATCGGCCGCGGTGTCGGCCACCGTCGCCGAATTGTCCTGTAGCCCATGGTCGATGACCACGGCATGGACGTCGAGGCGCGCGCCCACGGCGGCGGCGGTCAGGGCCAACGAGTCGGCACCACCGGACAGGGCCACACACACCGACCGGGCCCCGTCGAGGTGAGCGGCCGCGAAACCGCGCACGGCGGTGATCAACTCACCGAGCGCCGGTCCCGTCACAGGACCCGGTCCACCCACCGGCGCGGTTCGTCGATCTCGTCGGGCCGCGGCATGGTCTCCGGACCGGTCCAGATGGCGTTGAACCGGTTCATCCCGACCGTACTCACCACCTCGTCGACGAAGGCCTTCCCGCGAATGTATTGCGCCAGTTTGGCATCCATCCCGATCAACGCCCGCACAAGGCGCTGCAGCGGGCTCTGCGAGCGGGTGCGGCGGCGATCGAAGGCTTCGCGGATGGTGGCGACGGTGGGCACGTGGGCGGGTCCGACGGCGTCCATCACGTGGTCGGCGTGGCCTTCGAGCAGGGTGCCCAGCATCATCAACCGCGTGAACGCCTCGTACTGTTCGGGCGTCTGCAGCACCTGCATCGCGCCGAGAATCCCCTTCTCGCGCTTGACTCCTGAGCGCAGAGACGCGGTGAGCCGAGCCACCAGTTCGGCCCCGGTCTCGGTGTTGTCGGTGCTGACCACGGCGATGTTGTCCGACATGTAGTCACGCAACCACGGGTTGGCCGAGAACTGCACGCGGTGAGTCACCTCGTGCAGGCACACCCACAGCCGGAAGTCCGAGGGCACCACCCGCAGCGAACGTTCCACCGCGATGATGTTGGGGGTGACCAACATCAGTACCCCGTCGGTGCCGCTGTGCGGGTCGGGCGAGAACGGATCGTATTGGCCCAGAATGGCTCCCGAGAGGAATCCGAGCAATCCACCGGCCTGGGCTCCGGCGATGCGACCGGCGATGTTCAGACCGGGCGGGGGGTGGTCGGAGCCGCCGAGCATTGCCGACATCGACCGGGCCGCAGCAGTGATCCACTCGCCCCGGTCGAGGACCGACGCAGCGGGCACGGGCAGGCCGTCGCCCAGTCCGGTCACCTCCCGCACCGGGGCCTCGGCGCGCACCGCGGACGCACTCAGTTCAGCCCGAGCGGCATCGAGGGTGTACGCGGTGGTCGATGGGCCCGCCCGGGCCACCCGACGGCCGACCGCAGCCGCCAATGACCAGTCGATCCGGTTGCCCGGCAACAGGTTTCGATCCCGATCACCCATGTCGGTCATCGGCAGCCACAGGCGCGTAGGCGAGAGACCACGGTGTCGAGTGCGGGGCGCGCCTGGTCCGGGGAGGTCCCGGTCGACATCAGGGTGAAGGTCAGTACCCGGTTGTCCTTGGTCTGCACGATCCCCGCGAGGGTGTTGACCCCGGTGAGGGTGCCGGTCTTGGCCCGCACCCAGCCGGCCGCGGAGGTGGCGGAGCCGGCGAAACGTTCCGACAGGGTCCCGGTGGCCCCGGAGATGGGCAGTAGATCCAGCAGCGGACGTAGCTTCGCGTTGCCCGACCCCGCCGCAGCCAGCAGCAGCTTGTCGAGGATGACGGCGGGGATGCGGTTGTCGGTCGAGAGCCCGTTGGTGTCGGCCAAGCTCACCCCGGTGAGGTCGATCCCCGCGCCCCGCAACACCGACGGCACCGCCGTCGCCGCGCCCTCGAGGCTGGGTTGCCCGCCGGTGGCCTGGGCCACCTCGATCGCGATGGTCTCGGCCAGCACGTCGTCGCTTTGCACCATCATGTCGCGCAGCCGCGTCATCAGCGGCGCCGAGCGCACCGAGGCGATCTGGCGCGCGGCGGCTGGGGCGAGGGCGGTACTCACCGTCGCATCGGGCAGACCCAGCGCATCGGCCAGTGCCCGACCGGCGGCCAGCGCCGGGGCGGGGGTCCGTGGGGAGATGTCGGTGGGCTGGATGCGCCCGGAGTCGGTCATCACGGCCTGCACGGGCGCGATGGAGCCGCCGGCGATGTCGGCGCGCTCCCAGCTGGGCGCGAAGTCGGGTCCGGTGAATCGGCTGGTGTCCACGGCCAGCGACGTGACCCGCACGCCGGACTTCTTGATCTGGGCAGCCAGATCGGCGATGCGTGCAGCGTCGGTGAACAGGGTGTCGGCACCGATCGGGCGGGTGGAGATGGTCGGGTCGCCGCCACCGACTAGGACCGCGCGTCCGGCGGCGTCGACCACGACGGTGGTGGTGAGGCGTTGATCGGCGGGCAGCGTCAGCAGGGCTGCGGCGGCGGTGAGGATCTTGGTGGTCGACGCCGGTGTCACCGGGCGGGCGGGGTCTTGCGACCACAGCACCTCACCGGTGATGGCATCGGCCACCTGACCGGTCACCGTGCCCAGCGCCGGAGCGCGCACCGCCGGGGTGATCGCGGCGGTGACCCCGGCCGCGGTCGGTTGGGGGGCGGCGGCGCCCACCGGAGCCACCTCGGGGGAGAACACCACCGGTTGCGGGCGCGGCGGCGCGGTCGATGCCGGAGTGGACGACGAGTCGGAGTCGACCGAGATGGCCACCGCCAACACCACCCCCGCCACCACGAGCAGTGCGAGCACGGGAAGCACGGTCCACCAGACGCTGACGCGTCGCCCTGGCCCCACCTTCACCGGTGCTCCCCTCTGCTCGATCGGCGATCTCCCACAGTATCCGCCACCAGTGCGGCCGGCCCTTCGCGAAGGTGGTGGGTCGGCTTGGCCGGTTGGGCCGCACGCGAGCGCCGGCGGGGATACACGGTTGCCTGGGTCGCGTTTGCCACTGCGGTTGCTGTGGTGACAGTGGGAAACGCCATCTGAGCACCCGCGCCGGGCGTGGCTGATCTCCAAGTATGGTGATCGGCGGACAGTCATGGATCGGTGTCGGCAGAAGGGTGTTATCAGTGGAGTTCGAGGTCACGATCGAGATCCCCAAGGGCCAGCGCAACAAGTACGAGGTGGATCACGAGTCGGGGAAGGTCTACCTCGATCGCTACCTCTACACCTCGATGGGCTACCCCGCGGACTACGGCTACATCGACGGCACCCTGGGCGAGGACGGCGACCCGCTGGACGCGATGGTGCTGCTGCCCGAGTCGGTGTTCCCCGGCGTGATCGTCAAGGCACGCATCGTCGGCATGTTCACCATGACCGACGAGGCCGGCGGGGACGACAAGCTGCTGTGCGTACCCGCCGGCGACGTGCGCTGGGATCACATCACCGACATCGGTGACGTCTCCGAGTACGAGCTGGGCCCCATTGCCCACTTCTTCGAGCACTACAAGGACCTCGAACCCGGCAAAGAGGTGACCGCCGGCGGTTGGGTAGGTCGCGAAGCCGCCGAGAAGGTCGCCCAGGAAGCCATCGAAAGGCTTGCCGCACAGGGTCACTGACCCAGCCGGATCGGCCGAGGATCTCCGTGCAGGCCGACCGCGCGTGCACCGAAGTGCGTTCGGAGACCGAATGGTTCATCGGTGCATCCACACCGCAGAACGAGGTGGCCGCACCTAAGACCCAGGTGCCCGAGGTGACCTTCGTCCTCGACCACTGCGGCAAACCGGCGATCGACGACGTCGACGAGTTCAACAGGTGGGCAACCGATCTCGGCGAGCTGGCCCGGCGTCCAACCGTCTACTGCAAGCACTCCGGGCTGGCCACGGAGACCTCCAGACACCCGGAGCGGGTCGGTGTCCGCCTGGCTCACGCACTGGACGCCTTCGGTGCCGATCGCTCGATGTTCGGCTCGGACTGGCCGGTGTGTACCGAGGCGACGACGTGGTCGCCTCACACCCTCGTTGCGCGTCCGACTCGCCGCCGGATGCACGAGATGTGGGCCCACTCCGCAACCAGCAAGCGGCGACTCGACCGGCATTGCGCTGCGGCCCCCTCGGCGCGGTAACGATGGTTTGCCAAAGCCACCGAACAGCGCCGATGCCGTGATCAGGTTCGGCTGTCACCTGAATCCTCGGCGAGGTGGCGCGCATAGGGCCGGTCGGCCTCATGCTTACCGACTTTGTCGTCGGCCGGTTCGGTCGACCCGGTGACCACATCGGTTGCCACTGCGAGTTCGGCGGCCTGCTCCTCGGCCGCAGCCTGAGCACCGGAGGCACCGCGTAGCGGGACCTCTTTCCACAGGAACACCACGATCATCGCGACCACCGACATGATCGACACGCTGAGGAACACGGTGTCCATCGAATGGGCGAAACCCACCTTGATCGGTTCGGCAACGGCGCTGGGCAGCTTGGGGATCACCGAGGTGTCGTTGAGCACCGACCCCGCTCCGCCTGCACCGCTTCTCAACGCCTTACCCAGAGCGGCCACCGACGGATCACTGCTGGCCACGGCTTCGGCGACACCCTTGCGGAAGTCCGGGGTGGTCGCGGCCTGCTCGATCTCGTCCCTGATGTTGGGGCCCAACCGCGAGAACAGGATCGAGAAGAACACCGCGACACCCAAGGTGCCACCGATTTGGCGGAAGAACGTGGCCGAGCTGGTGGAAACGCCCATGTCCTTGGGCGGCAACACGTTCTGCAGGGCCAGCGTCAACGGCTGCATCAGGTTGCCCAAACCGAAGCCGAGGAAGAACGCCATCACCATCACCAACCACAGCGGGGTGTCGATGCTGATCCAGTGCATCAGGTAGGTCGTGACGGTGATCAAGATGACCCCGATGATCGGGAAGATCTTGTAGCGGCCGGTCCGCGAGATCGCCTGTCCCGACACGATCGATGCGCTCATCAGACCCAGCACCATCGGCAGCAGCTGCAGGCCGGCCACCGTCGGGCTGGACCCGCGCAGCACCTGGAAGTACTGCGGGAGAATGGAAATGGCACCGAACATGACCGCACCGATGATCACCGAGATCACGATGCCCTGTGCGAACACCCGGTTCTTGAACACTCGCAACGGGATGATGGCCGCCTCGCCCATGGCCTTCTCCACCGCCACGAAGGCCACCACGCCGATCGCGCCGATGATGAAGCAGGCCACCGTCTTCGGATCGCCCCAGCCCCACTCGCGACCTTGCTCAGCGGCGATCAGCAAGGGCACCAGACCCACCACGAGAGCCGTGGCTCCCCACCAGTCCAGCGGACGCTTCTCGCCGCGGATCTGGTCGTAGTTGAGCACGCGGTAGACGATGACCAAGGCGATGAAACCCAGTGGGACGTTGACCAGGAACACCCAGCGCCACCCGGTGATGGCCAGGATGGACGACTGTCCGGCGAACAAGCCACCGAGCACCGGCCCCAGCACGCTGGAGGTACCGAATACGGCCAGGAAGTAACCCTGGTACTTGGCGCGCTCCCGCGGCGGCACGATGTCCCCGATGATGGTGAGCGCCAACGAGAACAGCCCGCCGGCACCCAGACCCTGGACCGCGCGGTAGACGGCCAGCTCGTACATCGACGTGGCCGTGGCGCACAGCAGCGACCCGATGATGAACAGGGTGATGGCGGTCATGAAGAACGGCTTGCGGCCGTACATGTCCGACAACTTGCCGTACAGCGGGGTGACGATGGTCGAGGTGATCAGATAGGCGGTGGTGACCCACGCTTGCAACGAATAGCCGTTGAGATCATCGGCAATGGTTCGGATGGCCGTGGACACGATGGTCTGGTCCAGCGCGGCCAAGAACATCCCCATCAGCAAACCCGTCATGATGGTGAGGATCGCCCGATGGCTCAACTGGCCGGATGCGCCGGCCCCGTCCGACGTCGACTCCTGTGCAACAGCATCCTGACTCACCGAGATGCCTCCTGTTCTTCTCGTTTCGGGGTGGAACCTGCGGGAGAACGGCCCGCAGGGACGTGGGCGGACGGCTCGGCCTCGAGATGCGAGCTGGTGTTCGCGGGGGCGATCACCTGGTGGTCGTCGACCTGGTTGGCCAGCACCTCGCAGGAGTCGACGAACTTCGACATCAGGTGCGTCAGCGTCTGGATGTCGGCGTCGGTGAACTCGCCGAGCGCGTCGTCGAGGGTGCTGACCCGGTGTTCACGCACCGATCGCACCTGTGCGTGGCCGGCGGCGGTGAGCACCAGGATGGTGGCGCGCCCGTCGCGTGGATCGGCCTGTCGCTCCACATAACCAAGGTTCACCAGGCTGGCGACGTGCCTGCTGATGGTGGATGGATCGGCGAACAGCACATCGGCCAGCTCACCCGACCGCAGTGGCTGCGCGGCCAGGGCGAACAGACACTGGAACGCAGCGGTCTCCACCACGCCGTCGGCAGTCTTGAGCTTGGTGTTGACCAGCCGCTCCTTGATGCGGCCGTAGCGCCCCATCACGCCGAGCAGCTGATCGACGTGGTCGCGTCGTGACATTGTTTACACCTCAAACAAGTTTTGACTAGCAAGTACTTGGACAGCGCAAGTATGCACCCGAGCCGGTGGCTTCGCAAACACGCCCGCCACCAGCGTCGACTACCTTCCTGTGGGTGACCTCTCCTGCACCGTCGCCCCGGCCACATTTCACCGCTATGCCCGACCTCGCGTTGCGCACCCTCGGCGGGGCGGTGATCTGGAGCAACGACGACCTGTTCGCCGAGGCCCAGAACCTCATCACCGCCGAACCCGCCGAGTACCGTCCCGCCACGTTCGGACACAAAGGCCAGATCTACGACGGCTGGGAGACACGCCGCCGACGTGAGGATGGCGTCGACCAGGCCGTCATCCGGCTCGGTGTCCCCGGCGTCGTTTACGGCGTGGTGGTCGACACCGCCTGGTTCAAGGGCAACTACCCGCCGATGATCTCGGTCGAAGCCGCGGCGGTGCCGGGGTATCCGCACGCCGACGAAGTGGCGACTTCAGCCGACTGGCAGACCATCGTCGAACGCAGCCCGGTCAACGGTGACACGCGAAACCCGTTCCCGGTCAACACAACCGAACGGTTCACCCACGTAAGACTGACCATGTACCCCGACGGCGGTGTGGCGCGGTTGCGGGTGCACGGGCGCGGTGTGCCCGACCCGGAGTTGCTCGGCCACGGCCCGGTCGACCTGGCCGCCCTGGAGAACGGCGGCATGATCACCGCCTGCTCCAACATGTTCTACAGCTCACCCAACAATCTGTTGATGCCCGGTCCGCCGCGCACCATGGGCGAAGGATGGGAGACCTCCCGACGCCGCGATGCCGGCAACGACTGGGTCCAGGTGCGACTGGCCGCCGAGGGCGTGGTGCGACTGGTCGAACTCGACACCACCTATTTCATCGGCAACGCACCGGGCGCAGCGCGACTACAAGGCCGCAACGGGACCGACGGCGAATGGATCGACCTGATCGCGCGCACTGCACTGCAGCCCGACACGCGGCATCGACTGGTGGTCGACGATGACGCACCCGCGATCAGCGAGGCACGTCTGGACATCTACCCCGACGGTGGGATGGCGCGACTGCGGATGTTCGGTGCCCTGACCGACGCCGGTCGAACCGATCTCACCCACCGCTGGGAATCCGGCGAAGCCTGACCGGCGTCGGTTGGGCGGAAAACCTCGTCGAGTGGGCGGAAACTGCGTTCGGTTGGGCGGAAAACCACGTCGGCTGGGCGGAAACTGCGTTCGGTTGGGCGCGACCGGCGGTTGCCGCCCACTCGATCGGGTTTTCCGCCCACTCGATCGGGTTTTCCGCCCACTCGACGTCAGGCAGCGTGGGTGCGGCTGTGGCGGGCCCGCAGTCGCGGCAGCACCTGGTCGGCCACCAACGCTGCGGTGGCCAACCCGTTCACCGGGGTGATGATCACAGCATCGGCCACCTCGGCGACGTACAGGTCGTCGATGAGGCTCAGCAGTCCAGCCGGGGTGCCCACGTATTGAACGGTCGGTCGCGTGGTCGCGGGTGGGTCACCGGCGCGCAACCGGGCCGCAGCGTATTCCGATCGGGCGTCGGCGGCCCGCTCTGCGATCACCGCCTCCACCTCCAATGCCACCACCAGATCGGCTGGGTCGCCGTCGAATTCGGCACGCAGCCGGGCTCGTTCGGCGATGCCGTCGGCCAACCGCCCGCGCCTGATCCGCACCACCCGGGCCGGACCGGCGCTCGTCGGGCGTGGCCCGCTCCACGCGATGGGGTGGTCTTCGCCGTCGATGGCGACGGTAAGTTCGGGTCGGGTGCGGGTCATCAGATGCCTTCCCATTCGGTCTCGTCGGTGAGTTCGACCAGGGCCGCCAGCAGACGGTCGAGGTCGGCGCGGTCGGTTCCCAGTCCGAAGCTGACCCGCACCGCACCGTCGGGACAACCCAACTTGGACAACAACGGGTGGGCGCAGAAACGTCCATCGCGCACCCCGATCCCGTGAACGTCGTTGAGGTACTCGGCCACGGCCCGCGGAGAGTGTCCGGCCACGGTGAACGCTGCGATGCCCACCCGATCTGCGTCGCACGCAGACGACCAGAGGGACAACCGCGCCACGCCGGCGATGCTGTCGAGTCCGGCTTCGAGGTGGCGGCGCAGATCTCGTTCTTGGGCTTCGATCGTCGCGAAGCCGATGACCTCGATCGCCCGGCATGCCGCAGCGATGGCGATGGCGCCCAACACGTTCGGAGTTCCTGCCTCGTGACGCGCGGGTCCGTTGTGCCAGCGCACCGACACCTCGGCGTCCACGTCCACCGTCGCCCCGCCGCCGGCGAGGTAGGGCTGGGCCGCGTCCAACCAATCGCCCCGCCCGGCCAGCACCCCCGCACCGAACGGCGCGTACAGCTTGTGTCCGGAGAACACCAGGTAGTCGATGTCGTCATCGACCAACGACACCGCCCGGTGCGGCGCCAGCTGAGCGGCGTCGATCAGGATGCGGCTGCCCGCCGCGTGCGCGAGCGCGGCCAGACGTCGCACCGGCAGCACCTCGCCGGTCACGTTGGATGCTCCGGTGACGGCCAGCAACGACGTGGGTGCGGCCGCCAACGCCTCGCTCAGCCGCGCACATGTCTCGTCGATGGTGGCACCGGAGGCAACGACCCGCGCACCGTATCGCTTCCAGGGCAACAGGTTTGCGTGGTGCTCGATGTCGAGGACCACCACCGAGCCCGGCACGGCCCCAGCCAGCAGGTTGATCGCGTCGGTGGTGTTGCGGGTGAACACGACATGATCACCCGCGCGGGCCCCGATGAACTCGCGCACCGTCTCTCGCGCCGCCTCGTAGCGAGCGGTGGTGCGCTGTGAGAGGTATCCGGCGCCCCGATGCACGCTGGCGTACTCGGTGAGCGCCGTGCCGATCTCGGCGGCCACCGCGGTCAGCGCCGGCGCGCTCGCGGCGTAGTCGAGGTTGGCGAATCGCACTGTCGCGCCACGGCATTCGACGGCGGTGTCAGCGCCGACGACCTCGGCCAGCGGGCGACGGTCGGAAGTCGCAACAGCGGTGGTGGGGCACGCCAGACGGCGCAGGGTGGGGGTGCTCACAGCACAGTTCCTCTCGGGTCGTGGGACCCGATCGAGACGATGCGGATCCGCGCTTGTGCGCGTCGAGGCTCCGACGCTCACCTGGTCGTCACCCGGAGCACCCCACCGCGGAGGAGGGTTGCCGATCAGCAAGCCGGGGCTGTGCGCTGATACTCATGACCTGGAGACGAGGATGACGGCTGCGTGGTCGATGTGTCAACTCCCACGTCCGGGTTGCGATCACCGTGATCTGATCGGCCCACGGGTAGCGTCGAGGTGTGAGGTTTCTGTTGTCCCGCCCACACGGGCGCACCACCGCGTCGACGGTCGATGCGCGGTTCGACCGGGCGCAGGACGCGGTGGCCGCCATCAGTGCAGCCCGGAGGGCTGGTCGGCGGATCGCGGTGGTGGGGGCGCTGTCATTCGACGCGGGTTCACCCGAGCGCATCCATCCCGACGCCCTCTACGCAGTGGCTGATCTATCCCATTCGGGCACCGACATCATTGCCCCGCAATCATTCTCACCGTCGGTCAGCCTGCTTCAATCGGTTCCGGCCCCGGCGGTACACCGGGATCGGGTGGCCCGCGTCATCGAGCGGATCGCAGCCGGTGAAGCGTCGAAGGTGGTACTGGCCCGCACCCTGCGGCTGAGGGCCGACGAACCGCTGGACGTCGATGCGCTGGTGGCGGCCCTGGCCGCAACCAACCCCGAGCGCAACGCTTTTCGGGTCGACCTCGATGCCGCCGGGCCGACCTTCCTCGGCCACACGCTGGTGGGCGCGAGCCCGGAGTCTTTGGTACGCAAGGTGGGCGACACGGTGACCTGTCATCCGTATGCCGGGTCGGCGGCCCGCTCGACAGATCCGACTCTCGACGCCCAGCGCGCCGAGTCACTCCTGGACTCGGCCAAGGACCGCCACGAGCACCGGATCGTGGTGGAGCACATCCGAGAGGCGTTGGCGCCCATCGCCGCCCAACTCAGCGTCCCCGACGAGCCGGTCCTGCTGAGCACCGGGGAGATGTGGCATCTGGCCACACCCATCGAAGCTCGGCTGCGCGACGGGTCGTTGAGCGCGCTGGACCTCGCGCTGCGGCTGCATCCCACTCCGGCCGTCTGCGGCACTCCGACCGCGGTGGCCCGCCACATCATCACCGAGGTGGAGGAGCCGCGCGGATTTTACGCCGGTGCGGTGGGTTGGTGTGACGAGGCCGGGGACGGCGAATGGATGGTGTCGATCCGATGCCTGGAACTCGACGCCGACCGCCAGACGATGTCGGCCTCGGCCGGCGGCGGCATCGTGGCCGCATCCGACCCAGCTGCCGAACTGGCCGAGACTGGAGCCAAGTTCGCCACCGTCCTACGGGCGTTGGGATGCCCCGACCTGCTGCGCGACGAGGCCTGACCTACAGGGCCTGATCGAGGTCGGCGAGCAGGTCGTCGACCCCTTCGAGCCCCACCGACAGCCGAACCACGCTGTCGGACAGGCCGATCGCCGCGCGGCCCTCAGGTCCCATCGCGCGATGGGTGGTGGTCGCCGGGTGGGTGATCAGCGACTTGGAGTCTCCGAGGTTGTTGGAGATGTCGACGATCCGCATGCGATCGAGCACCTCGAACGCACGTTGCTTGCCCACGACACCACCGCGTCCGGCGAGCTCGAAGGTGACCACCGAACCGCCGCCGGTCATCTGCCGCAGCGCCAGGTCATGCTGCGGATGCGACTGCAGGAAGGGATATTTGACCCACGCCACGCGCGGGTCGTCCTCCAGGAACTGCGCCACCTGCAGCGCGGAGGCGACCATCGCATCCACCCGCAGCCGCAGCGTCTCCAGGCCCTTGAGCAGGGTCCATGCGTTGAACGGACTCAACGCGGGTCCGGTGTGACGCATCAGCGTCTGCACCGGGCCGTCGATGTACTCCTTGGACCCCAGCACGGCGCCGCCCATCACCCGACCCTGACCGTCGATGTGTTTGGTGCCGGAGTAGACGACCACATCGGCGCCCAGCTCGAAGCCACGCTGCAGCAGCGGGGTGGCGAAGACGTTGTCCAACACAACTTTTGCCCCGGCCGCGTGGGCCAGCTCGGTCACCGCGGCCACGTCGACGAGCGTCTGCATCGGGTTGGAGGGGGTCTCGAAGAAGACCGCGGTGGTGGGCACCGAGAGCGCCTGCTCCCACTGTGCGAGGTCCTCACCGTCGACGAACACCGTCTCGATGCCCCACCGCGGCAGGATCTCGTTGCACACCACAAAGCACGATCCGAACAGACTGCGGCCGGCGACCAACCGGTCACCGGCTTTGAGCAACGCACCCAACGCCACGAACACCGCAGCCATGCCACTGGCGGTGGCGAAGCAGGCTTCGGCGCCGTCGAGCAGCCGCAGACGCTCTTGGAACATGGCCACGGTGGGATTGCCGTAACGGGAGTAGACGAATCGTTCGTCCTCGCCGGTGAAGGCACGTTCGGCCGCTGCGGCCGAGGAGTAGACGTAGCCGGAGTTGAGGAACATCGCCTCAGAGGTCTCCTCGAAACCTGAGCGCATCAGGCCACCGCGCACCCCGATGGTCTCCGGCGACACCCCGTCGGGCAGCTCAGCGCCGTTCACGACTGCCGCCAGGGCAGACCGATGGCCTTCCACCCGACCGCACCGCGGTGCCCGTCGGCGTCGAGTCCACCTTCGAATCCCTCGGACACGTTGTACGCCTTGGTGATCCCGTCGGCGGTGGCGGCTTGGGCGGCGCCTACCGACCGTTGTCCAGACCGGCACAGGAACAGCACCGTGGTGTCGTCGGCGACCCCGGCGTCACGCAGCTGTTCGACGAAGTAGGGGTTTCTGGCCCCGTCGGGGAAGCTGACCCACTCGACCAGCACGACCTGTTTGTCGATCTCGGACAGCTCGGGGAGGCCCACATAGGCCCATTCGGCACGGGTCCGTACGTCCACCAGCACGGCCGAAGGGTCGGACACCAGCATGTCCCACGCCTGTTGCGGGGTGACATCTCCTGCGTAGCTCATCGGGCAAGCCTAGGGGACCTTGGGCGCGCCGCAGACCTTCCAGGTCTCTCCGTCACGCGCAAGGGTGAGCGGGAAGATGGTGGTGTCGGGCTTGTCGTTGTAGTGCCAGTGCACGTTGGCCGTGGCGGTGGTGCCGTTGATGGCCGTCTCGGTGATGTCGGTGATGACGATGTTGCCGTTGCCCGCACGCGCCGCGCGGGTGTCGTCGGCGAACTGCTGCTGAGTGGGAAAGCCGCTCGCGGCAACATCTTTCGAGCAGGACGCCTTCTGGAAGTTCTGGTAGTTCAGGGCGTTCTTGGCGGTGTAGTAGTCGTTGATCGCCCGGGTCACCTTGGCCGGTTCGGTGAGGCGGTCCGACGCCGGGCGCACGATGTGCATGATGCCGACCGCACCGACCACGATCACCACGACGGCCACGGCGATGATGAACGGCAGCGCCGCTTTCCACCCGGGGGTCGGTTGGTCGGCGTCATCGGTGAGCGACGAGGAATCGGTGGCCATGACGGCATTCTATCCACCGGCCAACACAGCGAGCAGGTGTGGTAGTAAGTACAGGCTTACCTAAATTAGGCAACCCTGAGGAGACCGATGATCCACCGCACCCGATCACCCCGACGCATCGCCACGGCAGGTGCGATGGCCGCCGTCGTGGTCACCGCGATCGCCACCGGATGCGCTGCGCCCCGAGATTCTTCCGGCGGATCGGCGGTGAGCATCGAATCGGGCGCTTTACCGGTGACCGTCGAGCACCGCTACGGCACCACCACCATCAGTCGTGCACCGGCACGGGTCGCCGCACTCGGCGCGGGCGACGCCGACACTCTGTTGGCGCTGGGCATCGTGCCCACCACGATGGTTCCGTTCACCGACCCCGCCGCCGCCCGCATCGTGGAGCCGTGGAACGAGAAACTGCTCGGATCGTCGCGACCGGTGATTTTGGGTCAGGCCAGCTCGGATCTGGGCTCGGTGCTGCCGGCTGCGCTGGCCACCGACCCCGACCTCGTCATCGCGATGAACAACGCCGTCAGCCGTGGCCAGTACGACACGCTGAGCAAGGTGGCCCCCACCGTGGTCCGGCCCGCACAGGCTCAGGACTGGCAGATCCCCTGGGCCACACAGGCTTCAGAGATCGGGAAGGCCGTGGGCAAACCCGCCGAGGCGGCTCAGCTGGTGCGCGCGACCGAGCAGGTGTTCACCGATGCCGTAGCCGCTCATCCGCAGCTACGCGGACGGACCGGCGCGGTGGTCACCGCATCGGCCGATGGCGGGGTGTCGATCTACAGCCCTGGTGACGGTCGCGGACAGATGCTGAGCGCGTTGGGTCTCACCTTCCCCACCACCCTGCAGGGCACGCTGACCAATGGGTTCTACGGCTCGATCTCGGCCGAGAACCTGGGGCTGCTGGGTTCGCTGGACAAGCTGGTGGTGGTCGACTGGCAGGGGTCCAGCGATCGACTGCGGGCGAATCCGGCTTTCGCCGCACTCGACGTGGTCACGCGTGGCGACGTGGTGTTCCTCGACACCCAGGCCGGCAGTGCGATGTCGGTGCCCACCGTGTTGACCATCCCGTGGGTGGCGGCAAAGTTGGTGCCCGGCCTGGCCTCGTGACCCCGCGCCCCCGTCGACCGTGCCGAAAACACGCGTCCACCGTGCCGAAAACACGCGTCCACCGTGCCGACGGGTGCGCCCGGGAGGCTTTCGGCACGGTCGGCTGGACGTTTCGGCACGGTCGACGCCTTACTTGGGCACGGTCGGCTGGACGTTTCGGCACGGTCGACGCCTTACTTCGGCACGGTCGACGCCGGTCAGAACAGGCCGCGCAGCGTGAGGAACCGGAACAGCCCAGCCGCTGCGGTGGCGCTGATCACCACCGCCCCCGACAGCAGCACGCTGGGGTGCGTGGTGGTTGCGTGCAGGGTGGCCAGCGCCGCCGAACTCAGGATCAGGCCCACGACAGCCAACCCGCCACCCTCCCACTGGGCGGTGAACCAGTCGACGCGGTCACAGGCCCGGAAGGTGATCTGGCGGTGCAACTCGGTGGCCAACGCTGTGGAGGTGATGGTCCCGACGAGGTTGGCGATCATGGCGCTGCCGGGCGCCAGGGTGACGAACAGGGCCAGGTAGACGATGTTGCTGGCTCCGCCGACCGCGACGAAGCGGGTGAACTGCGCGCCGGCCCGATTTGATCGCAGCCACGCCATCGCAGCTGCAGACGCGTGGTCGACGGGTGTACCGACCGGCACCGAACCCGCGACCTGCGTGCTCATCGCTCACCTCGAACCATGCCGCAACGATACTTGTGCTCTACACATTTTTCCACCGCGGGTACCGAGCACCTGCCCGAACTGCAGATTTCGTTCGCAATTTATGCTGAAGACACCACCGAACCCCGATGACAGGCAGATCCGAGTCCCATGAGTGATCAGACCACGAGTGATCAGACGCAGTCCGACACCGCGACGACCCCCGCCGACCGCCCGTTGCGCGTGGCCATCGTCGGAGCAGGACCGGCAGGCATCTACGCCGCCGACGCGCTGATGAAATCCGAGCTCCCAGCCGGGGTGTCGATCGACCTGTACGAGCGGATGCCTGCTCCGTTCGGCCTCATCCGATACGGCGTGGCACCCGATCACCCCCGGATCAAGGGCATCATCACCGCGCTGCACAAGGTGCTCGACAAGCCGCAGGTGCGACTGTTGGGCAACGTCGACTACGGCACCGACCTCACCCTCGACGACATCCGCGCCCACTACGACGCAGCCATCTTCTCCACCGGCGCCACCGACGACCGCAGCCTGGACATCCCCGGGATCGACCTCGACGGCTCCTACGGCGCAGCGCATTTCGTGGCCTGGTACGACGGTCACCCCGATTTCCCACGTACCTGGCCGCTGGAGGCCGAGAAGGTGGCGGTGATCGGGGTGGGCAACGTCGCACTCGACGTGGCGCGAGTGTTGGCCAAGACCGGGGACGAGTTGCTGCCCACCGAGATCCCACCGAACGTCTATGAGGGACTCAAAGCCAACAAGGCTCTTGAGGTGCACGTGTTCGGTCGCCGTGGTCCAGCGCAGGCCAAGTTCACCCCGCTGGAACTCAAAGAACTCGACCATTCACCGAACATCGAGGTCATCGTCAACCCTGAGGACATCGACTACGACGAGGGTTCGGCGGTGGCGCGACGTAGCTCGAAGATCACCGACCAGGTGGCCACCATCATCGAGGACTACGCCATCCGCGAGCCCGGCGACCGCCCGCACAAACTGTTCCTACACTTCTTCGAATCCCCCGTGGAGATCCTCGGCGAGGACGGCAAGGTGGTCGGGATCCGCACGGAGCGAATGGAATTGGACGGCACCGGCAACGTCAAGCCGACCGGCCGAACCACGGACTGGGAGGTGGGTGCGGTGTACCGCGCGGTGGGCTACCACTCGGACAACCTGCCGGCCATCCCGTTCGACGATCAGGCCGGTGTCATACCGAACGAGGCCGGTCGTATCTTCGACGAGGGCGAGCACCTGACCGGGCTGTACACGACCGGGTGGGTCAAGCGCGGTCCGGTGGGGCTCATCGGCCACACCAAGGGCGATGCCAACGAGACCGTCGAATGCATCCTCGAGGACATGCGTGAGGGTCGGCTGAACACCCCCTCGGCACCGGATGAGGCCGCGGTCGTCGACCTACTGGAGTCGCGGTCCATCCCCTTCACCACCTGGGACGGCTGGTATCGGCTCGACGAGCACGAGCGCGCGTTGGGCGAGGCCGAGGGCCGCGAACGCATCAAGGTGGTCGAGCGTGAGGAAATGCTCGCCGCCTCCGAACCCGACAAGGTGTGACCGAACCAGACAAGGTGTGACCGAACCAGACAGGGTGTGACCGAGTCACTCGATTCGCGCGCGACGGTAGAGCGTGGCGGGCCGGCCACGTAGCCCGTCGGAGCGCACCGGTTCGCCGTCGCGCAGCAGCGGTTCGAGGTACGGCTTCATCCGTCGGGCGAAGTTGTCCTTGTGCAGCGACGTTCCGATGACCGCTTCGTGCACCTTGCGTAGCTGGTGGAGAGTGAACGGCTCAGGCAGAAACCCGTCCGGGTCGGGAAACGTGTCGACGTACCGGTATCGGAACTCGTAGCGTTCCCGCAGCGCGCTCACCGCTGCCGCGACGATGGCGTCGTGGTCGAACATCAGCCGACCCTCCCCGCGTAGGGTGCCGTCGCGCGCCACCTCGACCAGGTCGCCGGTGGCCGCACCGAGGGCACTCTCGGTCAGCGAGATGGAGTGCGCCACCGAGATGGCCCAGGTGCGGTCGTCGCGAGTCGGGTCGTCGAAGACCCGCAGCAGCCGGGGATGCAGCCCGTCCGACGGGTTGATGCCCACCTTGCGGCGCAGCACGTCGTCGACGGTCTGCGCCACGGTGGCGCGCTCGCGCATGAACCCGCCCGGCAGCGCACGCCCTACCGGATCGGTGCGGTCTTGGACGAGTAACCGCAGCTCAGGATTGATGTCAGTGGGTCGGACTACAGTCAGGATCGACAGATCGACGGTGACACCGGGGCGCGGGAACGAGTCCAGGTCAGCCGACACCATGCCGCTGATATTAGCGCGGTTAGCGTGCTTATAATTAGCGACAGCTGAGTGCTAAAGGAGTCACGATGACGAGTCCCATGCCTGAACCGTTCAACACCGACCGCGGCGACGGCTCGGCCGCCGCCTGGATGACTTTCGAGAAGGACCTGACGTCCTACCTCGGATCGATGACCGAGGACGACACCCTGACCATCGAGCTGGCCGGCTCCGGAGACCCCGAGGCGGGTTGCCTGCCCTACGCTCAGTTCCGGGTCCACGACGACGGCAACTCGTTGCGCTGCGAGATCGTCGGAAACGCCTATCTGGCTGCGGGTTTCGACCTCGGCGACGATGGCTGTGAGCTGCTGGAACTGCTCGGCTGGAAAGGCAACGACGAGTCCGCGCCCAACTGGTTCCTCGACATCCCGACAGCGAAGGCGCACTGTCCGGCCCAGCACATGCGCATCGTGTTCTCCCATCACTTCCACGTGGCACACCCACACCTGTTGTCCTACAGCGCATCTGGTTCTGCGGCCGAGAACATCGCCGTGCTCGGACTCGCGGCCACCGCCGACGTCCCCACCGAGGATTTCGACGACCGGCACGAGGCCCCGGCGGTGTTCACGCCATCAGGCCGAGCGGAGCTCTGCAGCATCGTCGGCGAGTTCTTGCGCGAGCGATTCGACACCGAACCGGAGGTCGATGACGACGGCGACTTCGTGATCGACCGGAACCGGCGGATCTGGATCCGGGTGCACGACGATCAGCCTGCCGTCGAGATCCTGGCGTGCGTCACGCCGCGGGTGGCAACGATGCGCTCGGCGGCGATCGAGGTCGGGATCCTCAACCGCGATCATCACTGGGTCAAGTGGACCCTGCGCGGGAAGTCGGTGTGGCAGAGCGTGTTGGTGCCCGGACTCCCGTTCGTCCCACACCACCTCGACTCGATGCTGACCGGGTTCATGCATGCGTTCGACCGGACGCGCGACGACCTGATCCTGCGCACCGGTGCCCAGAAATAGTCGAACCCAGAAGTAGTCGAGCTCAGAGATAGAACTGGGCAGTCTCGGTGGCCACCGCCGAGACGTGCTGCGCCACATCAGCATCCACACCCTGCTCGACGAGCGCTGCGGTCAGCGGTGCACCCCGTAGGTCGTCATCGCGCACCAGCTCCCACGCCTGGGTCACCAGCCGCACCGAGGTGGGATGGTCGAGTTCGGGAACATTCGAGCGCAGCGCAGTTGCCGCCCAGTCGGCGTCGAAAGTGCCCCGCGGTGGCCCGAACACCCGCTCACCCGACGAATACGGCGCCGGTTCGGGAGGGTTCGGCTGGTCGCTCATCCTTTGAACGTAGCAGCGTCACGCTGCGATTCGGCCTGCGGTGATTCCAACCCTCGACCACCTCGGTGACCTGCCGATTCGACGAGCCCACAGCATCGTGGCGCACCGATGTCCGAGAAGCGTCGGGCTTTGCCGACCACAATTTCCTCGGGTCTGCCATGTCGGTGGACCGCCCCGAGGAGGAATCGTGTCCACACCCCGTCGCATCGTCGCGTTGATCGCCGCCGCCCTGGCCGCCACCACCGTCGTGTCGGCGTGTTCGTCGGACTCCGGCTCGTCAGACAACGCGGGCAGCGGCTCGACCACCCTCATCGTCGGCGATCAGGTGAAGCAGACCCAGTCGCTGCTCGAAGCCTCCGGTGAGCTGAAAGACCTGCCCTACAAGATCACCTGGGCTGCCTTCGAGTCCGGGCCACCCCTGTTGGAAGCCGCATCGGCGGGCAAGATCGATGTCGGTGGCACCGGCGACGTGCCTCCGGTGTTCGCTCAGGCCGGCGGCGCGAAAGTGAAGATCGTCGGCGTGCAGCAGCGCACCAAGGCCAACGATTTCCTGCTGGTACCGGCCGGGTCGAGCGCGAAGTCCATCGCTGACCTCAAGGGCAAACGCATCGGTGTGGCAAAGGGATCCAGCTCGCATGGCCTGTTGCTCGGGCTGCTCGCCCAGGCCGGCCTCAAGCCCACCGACGTCAAAGCCACCTTCCTGCAACCCAGCGAGGCCCTCTCGGCGTTCACCGCCGGACAGCTCGACGCCTGGGCGGTGTGGAACCCATTCGCCACCGTGGCCCGCACCCAGGCCAAGGCGCAGGTGATCGCTGATGGCACCGAGGTGACCACCGGGCAGTCCTACACCTTGGCGTCGGACACCGCCCTGGGCAATGCGGCCAAGAAGAAGGCGATCGCCGACTACCTGGCGCGGCTGGGTCGGGCCCAGAAGTGGGCGGTCGACCATGCGTCGCAATGGGTTCCGACCTACAGCAAGCTGACCAAGCTGTCGCAGCCGGTGGCCGAAGCGACCTTCGCCACCACGCAGGGCCAGCTGGTGCCCATCGGCACCACCCAGATCGACAAGCACCAGAAGCTGATCGACCTGTTCTACAACGGCGGCCAACTGCCCACCGCACCCAAGGCCGCCGACGTCTTCGACAACGAGTTCAACACCTCGGTGAGCACCTCATGACCAGTGTCCTACAGCTCCAGACATCTACCGCCGCAACGCCATCGGCCGCCGGCCGGCCCGACAGCGGCGGCGAGCACGAAGAAGTCGTTTCAGTGGCGCAAACTACGTCCACTGCTGCGGCTGGTCTCCCCGATCGCACTGCTGGTGGCCTGGCAGATCGCGTCCACCTCCGGGCTCATCTCCGAGCAGAAACTGGCCCCGCCCAGCAAGGTGTGGAGTGCCGCGCGCGAGCTGTGGGCCGATCACAGCCTGCAGGACGCACTGGGGGTGTCGCTGCAGCGTGTGGGAATCGGCCTGGCCCTGGGTGTTTCGGTGGCGTTGATCCTGGGCCTGCTGGTCGGGTTCTTCACCGTCGCCGAGTTCGCCATCGACCCGCCGCTACAGATGCTGCGCACCGTGCCGTTCCTGGGTCTCATCCCGTTGTTCGTGGTGTGGTTCGGTATCGGCGAGGAACCGAAGGTGCTGATGGTCGCCCTCGGTGTGTTGTTCCCGCTGTATCTCAACCTGGTCTCGGGCATCAAGGGTGTCGACCCCAAGCTGATCGAGGCGGGCCGTTCGCTGGGGTTGGGCCGGTTCGGTCAGGCGGTGGCGGTGGTGCTGCCCGGCTCGCTGCCCAGCGCTCTCACCGGGTTCCGGTTGTCCCTGGGCGTGGCGTGGCTGTCGCTGATCGTGGCCGAACAGATCAACGCCGACGCCGGCATCGGCTATCTGGTCATGAACGCGCGCACCTACTTTCGCAACGACATCATCGTGCTGGGCCTGGTCATCTACGCCTTGTTGGGCCTGATCACCGACAGCCTGGTCCGCGGCCTGGAGGCCTACCTGTTGCGCTGGCGGGTCGCCCGATGAGCGCCGGACACAGCGACGCCCACGACATCGTGGTGCAGGCCACCGGGGTGCGACGGCAGTTCGGCGACGACGTGGTCCTCGACGGCATCGACCTGACCCTGCGGCGTGGCGAGATCGTGGCGCTGGTAGGCAAATCAGGTTCGGGAAAGTCCACCCTGCTACGCGCCATTGCAGGCCTCGATTCCGGTCACGGCGGACAGATCGAGGTGAACGGTTCGCGCGCAGTCGCTTTCCAGGAACCACGCCTGTTGCCGTGGCGGTCGGTGCGACGCAACGTCTCCCTCAACCTCAAGGGGGCCAATGCCGCAGGAAGACTCAGTCGGGCCAATGCCGCCGAGCGAGCCCGCGACGCCCTGCACGAGGTGGGTCTCGATCATCGGGTGGACGCCTGGCCGCTGACCCTGTCCGGCGGTGAGGCGCAGCGGGTGTCGTTGGCGCGGGCCCTGGTTCGCGACCCCGACCTGCTGCTGCTCGACGAGCCGTTCGGCGCGTTGGACGCACTCACCCGGCTTTCCGCCCACGACCTGGTGGTGCGCTTGTGGGAGCAGCACCAGTTCGCGGCCCTGCTGGTCACCCACGATGTCGAGGAGGCCGTGGTGTTGGCCGACCGCATCCTGGTGCTCGCCGACGGTCACATCGGCCATGAGGTGGCCGTCGATCTGCCGCGGCCGCGCTCACGGTCCAACCCGGTCGTCGTCGAACTGCGTGAGCAGGTCCTGGGCCACCTCGGGGTGTCGAGCTACGCCGGCCACGACTGAACGGCGGCATCATCGCTCCGTCGTTTGCTAGTTAGGTAACCCTACCCATACTATCGCCGGGTGATCGTCACACCGACGCCGCCGAAGGCGCCACCACGCGCCACGCTCGGTCATGCACCGCCACTGGGTCTCGCCGCCCTGGTCGCGCTGCTGATCATGGTCATGGCGCTCTCCGTCGCGGTGGGGTCCCGGTCGCTGACGCCCGGCGAGGTGTGGCACGCGCTGTGGCATCCCGGCAGCGGGTCGGCCGCCGACATCGTGCACTCGCTGCGCATCCCCCGCACCGCGCTCGGGGTGCTGGCCGGGCTGGCCATGGGCGCGGCGGGCGCCCTCACCCAGGCCCTCACCCGCAACCCCATCGCCGATCCGGGTCTGCTGGGCATCAACGCCGGCGCCGCGTGCGCGGTGGTCATCGGGGTGTTCGTCGCCGGCATCGGCGGACCGCTCCCCACCATGGCGTTCGGGCTGATCGGGGCGTTGATCGCCGCCACACTGGTGGTGGGCATCGCTGCGGCCACCCGATCGGCAACACCGGTCACGCTGGTGCTGGCCGGCTCGGGTCTGTCCGCGATGCTCATCGCGCTCACCTCCGGCATCGTGTTGATCGACACCGCATCACTGGACGCGTGGCGGTTCTGGAGCGTCGGGTCGATCGTCGGACGCGGCGGCGACGTGGCCTGGGCGGCAACACCTCTGGTGACCATAGGCGTGCTGGTCGCGCTACCGGTGGCCGGGAAGCTCAACGTGGTGGCCCTCGGCGACGACCTGTCTCGCGCACTGGGCACCCGCCTGGTGGCCGTGCAGATCACCGGGATCGCTGCGGTGGCCGTGCTCGCCGGCGCGGCCACCGCAGCATGCGGACCCATCGTGTTCCTGGGCCTGGTGGCACCACACCTGGCCCGCTTCGCCGTCGGCGCCGACAACCGTTGGGTCATACCGTATTCGGCAATCATCGGCGCCATCGTGCTGCTGTGCGCCGACATCGCGGGCCGCATCGTCGCCCGGCCAGGTGAGATCCAGGCAGGCATCATGCTCGCTGTCATCGGCGCCCCGTTCCTCATCGCCCTGGTGCGCCGGCGCCACCTGGTCGCGACGTGACCCGCCGCATCACCGTCGCGTGCCTCGGGCTGATCGGCGTCACGATCGTCGCGGTGGGATCGCTGCAGCTCAGCGACTTTCCCATGGGCACAACGGATGTGTTGCGCACCCTGCTGGGTGGGGGAACGCGACTGGAGAACGTGGTGGTCTTCGACATCGGCCTGCCACGCACCCTGGTGGCCATCGCCGTGGGCGTCGCGTTCGGCCTGTCCGGCGCGCTGACCCAGACCGTCGGCCGCAACGCCCTGGCCACCCCCGACATCTTGGGCATCACCGCAGGCGCGGGTGCCGCAGCGGTGCTGGCCATCGCGCTCGGTTCGGGATGGGCACAACCGTTGCGCGACATCGGGATCCCACTGGCCGCCATCGTCGGCGCCGCAGCAGCCGCGGTCGCGCTCTACCTGCTGAGTTGGCGCGACGGCCTGGACCCGGTGCGCCTGGTCCTCGTCGGGGTGGCGTTGACATGGCTGTTCGGTGCAGTCGTCGGCTACACCCTGACCCGCGCGCAGATAGCCGATGTCGCACGCGCACAACGCTGGTTGGTCGGATCGGTGTCGGATGCCACCTGGGCCGGCGTGGTGTCGGTGACGGTGGCGGTGGCGGTAGCCACTGCGATGCTGGTCTGGATCCGACGCGATCTGACCATGCTCGACCTCGGTGACGACCTGGCCAGCGCTCTGGGCGTTCCCGTGGGTCGGACCTCGGGGATCTCGGTCACGGTGGCCGTGGCGCTGTGCGCGGTGGCGGTCGCCGCAGCCGGTCCCATCGCCTTCGTGGCGTTGTTGTCCCCGCAGATCGCCGTCCGACTGGCGGGCACCCCGGCTCCCCCGCTCGCGCTGTCGAGCGTGGTGGGCGCGCTGCTGGTGCTGGGTTCAGACCTGTTGACCCGCAGCGTTCTTCCGGGTGGGTTGGCCGTCGGGGTGGTCACCGCTGGGCTCGGTGGACCGCTCCTACTCCACCTGCTGATCCGTTCGACCCGAAAGGCATCACTGTGAACTCCGTTGCCACCCAGATGATCCAGAACATCGCACCCCAGATGACGCTGTCGGCCAGCGGGTTGTCGGTGGGCTACGGCGCACAGCCCATCCTGGCCGATCTGGAGGTCGAGATCGCGCCCGGTGTGGTGACCACCGTCATCGGCCCCAACGGGTGCGGCAAGTCCACCCTGCTGCGGGCCCTGGCCCGACTGCTACGACCCACCTCAGGAGCGGTCACCCTGGGTGACCGCGATCTGAACCGTTGGGGTGCCCGCGAACTGGCCCGCACGGTCGGTGTGCTGCCGCAGAACCCCACGGCTCCACCCGGGTTGACGGTCACTGAGTTGGTGGCGCGCGGTCGGCATCCACATCAGGGACTGTTCGCCCGAGCAACGCGCGCCGACGCAGACGCCGTCGCTGCGGCCATGCACCGCACCGACACCGCCGATCTGGCCGACCGCCCGATCGAATCCCTCTCGGGTGGACAGCGTCAGCGGGTGTGGATCGCGCTGGTGTTGGCCCAGGACACCGAGATCCTGCTGCTGGACGAACCCACCACGTTCCTCGACCTGGCCCACGCGATCGACGTGCTGAGTCTGGTGCGACGACTGGCCGACGATCACGGCACCACCGTGGTGATGGTGCTCCACGATCTGAACCTGGCGGTCCGGCACAGTGATTCGCTGATCGTGATGCGCGACGGCGGCATCGTCACCCACGGCCCACCCGAGGAGGTGATCACCCCGCAGACCCTCGCCGACGCGTTCGATCTCTCCGCAACGGTGATCACCGATCCGGTGACCGGCGGACCGCTGATCGTGCCGCTGGCCCCCTGACCCATCGAGTGGGCGAAAAACCTATGCTGCCCAGCCGAAGTCAGAGTGCGATAGCGCCGATCAGCCACGCCGACGCCGCGAACAACGCCGCCGCCAACTCGATCAGCACCGCCAACCCGGCCGCCTTGGTGGCCGCGACCGCACCCCGCCATCCCCGCTGCAGATCTCGGGTCTCGACGTATTCGGCGCCGAACGCCCCGGCCACGAAGCCCAGCGGCAACCCGATCACCGGGATGACGAAGAATCCGACGATGCCCACCAGCCCACCGATCATGACCGTGCGCCGTGAGATACCGGATCGGGTCATGGACCTTTCGGCCGCAACGTATTTGGTCACCATGGCCACCACGGTGAACACCACTGCCACCGCAACCACGCCCCAGGCCCAACCGCCCACGAACAGCGCCCACACCACGATGGCTGCCACCACCAGTAGCGGACCGGGCAGCACCGGGACCACAGTCCCGACCAGCCCGATGAGGATCACCACACCGACGATCAGCTCACCCCAGAACGGCATCGGCTACTTCTCGGCCGCGACGATCCGACCCGACGGCACATCATCGGGCTCACCGGTCTGAGCTGAGTCCTCGACCGCGGCGTCGGGCGAACCAGACGCGGATGCAGCATCGGCAACCCCGACGTCAGGTACCGAGGCATCGGGGGCACCAGCGTCAGCGGCACCAGCGTCAGGGGTCACACCATCAGAAGCAGCAGCCGAAGCCGGAGGCGCCGAATCGTCTTCCGACGCTGCGGCTTTCGGCGTGGCCGCCTCTGATTCGGGCTCGGGCTCGGCGTTCGGTGGCGCCGTACCCGAATCCGGTTCGCTGTCGTCGGATGTCGACGGCAGCGGCATCTCTGCGATGTCGACCGCTGCGGTCTCCACGCGCGGGCCGTCGGCCGGTTCGATCGGGGCCTCGACGGGGGCGTCGGCGGCGGCTGCGGCCGCCTCGATGTCATCGGCGATCTGCACCCAGATGCGGTCGGTCGAGGGACCCTGACTGCGCGCCAACGAGATCGGACCAGACGCAGGACCAGACGGGGCAGCCCCAGCCGGCGCGTCAGGCGCAGACGAGGCAGGCTTGTCCACCCGGACCCGATCCGATGGCGGCGCGGGCGCGGCCGCGACGGGTGCAGGCACCGCCGGGACGGGTGCAGGCACCGCCGCGACGGGTGCAGGCACCGCGGTGCTCACCGGGCGGACCAGTCGAGCCGCGTCGACCGCACGCCTGCGAGCGCTGTCGGTGTCGTCGGCGGTGGCGATCACCACACCCATCCGGCGGCGGGTGTAGCTCTCCGGTTTGCCGAACAGCCGGATGTCGGTCTCGGGCACCGCCAAGGCAGCCGCCACGTTCTCGAAGGCGATGGCCGGTTCGTCACGGCCGCCGTAGATGACCGCCGAGGCGCCGGGGCTGGCCAACGTCACGTCCACCGGTAGACCCAGGATGGCGCGGGCATGCATTTCGAACTCCGAGAGCCGCTGGGTGCCCAGGGTCACCAGACCGGTGTCATGCGGGCGCGGACTCACCTCGGAGAAATAGACGTCGTCCCCCTTGACGAACATCTCGACACCGAAAACGCCACGGCCACCGAGCTTTCCGTCGCCCAGCGCCGAGGCGATGCGCGCCGCGATGGACATGGCGGCACCGTGGGCCACCTGACTCATCGGCTGCGGCTGCCAACTCTCCACGTAGTCACCACGCTCCTGTCGATGCCCGATAGGCGCACAGAAGTGGGTGGTGAGGCGACCGGTGGCCGGATCGATCGCGCGCACGGTCAGCAGCGTGATCTCGTAGTCGAAGTCGACAAACCCCTCGACGATCACCCGCCCGCCACTGACGCGCGCACCGGACGCAGCCGTCTCCCAGGCCGCATCGAGATCGGCCGGTCCACGCAGCGTCGACTGACCCTTGCCCGAGGACGACATGGTCGGCTTGACCAGACACGGGTATCCGACCGTGGCGGCGGCGACGGCCAACTGCTCACGCGAGTCGGCGAAGGCATACGCCGAGGTGGGCAGGCCCAGCTCCTCGTCGGCCAGCCGCCGGATGCCCTCGCGGTTCATCGTCAACGCGGTGGCCCGCGCGGTGGGGATCACCTCGGAGATGCCGCGCTTGTCCACCTCCAGCAACGCGCCGGTGGCGATGGCCTCGATCTCGGGGACCACGTAGTCGGGGCGTTGATCCTCGATCAACGCCAACAGTGCCGCCTGGTCGGTCATGTCCATGACGAAGCCGTGATGGGCCACCTGGTGACCGGGAGCGTTGTGGTAGCGATCGACCGCGATCACCTCCACACCGAGCCGCTGGAAGGCGATGACGACCTCTTTGCCCAACTCACCGGCACCGAGCAGCATCACGCGGGTGGCCGAACGCGACAGCGGGGTCCCGATGCGGGGTGTGTTCATCAGTGGGTACTCATCCGATCATCCGAGTTGTTCGTCCACATAACACCACCGCCATGTCTCCCCGGGTTCGGCCGACCGCATCACCGGGTGCGCGGTCTCGGTGTAATGGTTGGTCGCGTGGCGGCGCGGGCTGGAATCACAGCAGCCGACGTACCCGCAGCTCAGGCAGCGCCGCAGGTGAGCCCAGTGCTCCACGCCCTCGGCCGCACATCCCGCGCACCGCGCCGGCTCGCCCGGGTCATCGGGCTGCGCGTCCTGCGCCTGCGCGAGGTGCACGCACGCATCGTCGACCACATCCGCGGGCCGGATGAGGCGATGCATCACCGAACGTCGAATCGCACGCACATCCGTATTGTCACGTATCGGCGGGTCACCAGGCCACCCGGTGGGCCTTTCGGTCCCGATCGATCAACCCCGGGGTACCTGGAGGGGCGGAGGAGCGCGCGACATGAACTCATCGATCCTGATCGTCATCGCCATGTCGTTGGCCGTGGCCGCGTTGGCCCGCCGCTACGAGGTGGCCCCGCCGCTGGCACTGGTGTTGGTGGGTCTGGGGGTCAGCTGGATACCGGGGCTGCCGATCACCACGCTGGACCCCGACCTGGTCCTCTACGTCATCCTGCCGCCGCTGCTCTACTCCGCCGCCCAAGACAGCTCCTATCTCGCGCTGCGCCGCAACATCCGGGCGGTGTCACTGCTGGCCGTGGCGTTGCCGCTGATCAGTACCCTCGCGGTGGGGCTGGTGGCCTACTGGTGTCTGCCGCAGTTGCCGTTGGCGGCGGCGATGGCCCTCGGGGCCATCGTGGCCCCGCCGGACGCGGTCTCGGCCACGGCCATCGGCCGCCGCCTCGGCCTACCCCGCCGGATGACCACGCTGCTGGGCGGGGAGAGTCTGCTCAACGACGCCACCGCGCTGACTGCCTATCGACTGGCGTTGGGTGCGGTCATCGGCGCCACCACCACCGTGTGGGGCGGGTTGTGGCTGTTCGCGGTGGCCGCGATCGGCGGGGCCCTGGTGGGTTTGGTGACCGCCGCGGTGGTGGCCAAGATCCGCGCCTGGCTCGACGATCCACCGATGGAGACGGCGGTGGGCATCGTCATCCCGTTCGTCACCTACGTTCTCGCCGAGGAGTTCCATGCCTCCGGGGTGATCGCGGTCGTGGTGGTCGGATTGGTGTTGGGGCAGAAGTCCACGCGGCAGGGCTACGCCACCCGACTGCAGGACAACGCGGTGTGGCGCTCGATCGACGTCCTGCTCGAGTCGTTCGTGTTCCTGTTGATCGGGCTGCAGCTGCCGACCGTGTTGGACGGACTGCACGGACGCCCGGTCGCGACGATGGTGTGGACTACCGCGGCCGTGCTCGCGACGGTGATCGTGGTGCGCATCGTGTGGATGTACCCGGCCACGTATCTGCCGCGGATGATCTCCCGTCGCATCCGTGACCGAGAACCCGCTCCCCGACCGGCCGCAGTGTTCATCGTGGCGTGGTCGGGAATGCGGGGCGTGGTGAGTCTGGCTGCGGCCTTTGCCATTCCACTGACCACCGACGGCGGCGCCCCCTTCCCGGCCCGTGACGAGATCATCTTCCTCACCTTCGCTGTGGTGGTGGGCACCCTGCTGATCCAGGGCACCAGCCTGCCGTGGCTCATCAGGCGGCTCGGGGTGCGCGGCGACGAGCGCCGCGGCGATCTGGTGGGCCTGGCCGCGGCGCAGGACAAGGCCGGACGTGCTGCGCTGCAACGCCTCGACGAGATGGCGCAAACACTGCCCCCCGGCGATGCGATGGGTGAACAGGTCGCGGCCCTGGCCCGTTGGATCCGGTCACGGCAGAACCTGGCGTGGGAGAAGCTCGGTCGAAGCGAAGACGAAGTGGGCGAAAGCCCCACCGCGGCCTACACCCGGATGCGTACCGAGCTGCTCCGCGTGCAGCGCGAGGTGTTCATCACCGAACGCGACGCCGGGCGTATCGACGACGAGGTGTTACGCCGGGTGCTGCGACAACTCGACCTGGCCGAAGGGCTCTACGACCGCTCCAGCCGCTTGGGCACCTGATCGCTCAGCCCGTCACCGCAACGGCGTCGCGCGCGAACAGGCCTGCACCCGAACCGATCTCGTAGTCACCCTGTTCGGCGATGCGGGCGAAGACATGGCGCAGATGCTGGTGGTAGCGGGTCAACACCTCTTGCGCGTACGGGGTGTCGGGGGTCTGGGTACCCACGTACATGGCGCGGGCGTCGCGGTTGATCCACATCGATGCGTTGGAGGTGAACCCGTCACCGGAGAACTGGAAAGAGTTGTCGAACTCTTCGCGACCCGCGCCGGGAAACCGGCGAAAGTCGATGTAGGACAACACATGCGGCACCTTGATCATGCCCTGGTATTCACCGGTCGACTCGATCACCGCCTGCGCGATCGCGTTCACCGGGGCCCGCGAGATGGTGCGGCCACGGGCGTAGGCCGCGTGCGCACGCTTGGCCAGCTCGGTGAAGGTGGCGGTGCCGGCCACCTCGAACGCCACCGGCGCGAACCGACAGAACCAACCCTGCGACAGTCCCTGTCGTCGTAGGTTTCTGGCGTTGAGCATGGTGAGCCCGAAGTACTTCTCCACGCCCTCGAACTCGTAGTCGGTGATGGCCACCGCCGCGAACAGGCCACCGACGATCCCGCCGGTGGGCGTGGTGATCTCCTCGAACCGATCGGCGGCGTCAGCGTCGAGCAGATAGAACGCATGCCCCTTCATCGGCGCCTGCTCGCCGTCGGCGAGCCCCAGATCGATGGGACACGTGGGCATCGCGTTGCCGTTGTCACGGAAGATCTCCAACGCGTCCTGGATCTCGGGAGAGTCCCTGGTGAACTCGGCCCCCTCGGCGCGATCTTGAGCCGCGAAATCCAGGAAGCTGCCGAACTTCATCCGGTTCACCCGGTGCAACTCTTCGCCGAGGACCTGTTCGCGGTAGTAGTCCATGATCTCCGAGATCGCGAAGCCCTGGGAGATGCCGTCGTTGACGCTGTGGTCGGTGGCGGTGAACAGCGCGAAACCCCGGGGCCGTCGCACCACCCCGAAGACCACCCCGGGTGACCCGAGGGCCAGCGCCTCGACGCTGAACAGGTTGCGGGCGTAGTCGTACATCTCGCCCGACCAGCGGCCGCGATCGTCGCTCCCGTTGAGCTGCACCTGGACCTCGGGCAGCACGTCGCCGACGACCACCGGCTCGAAGGCCACGTCCTCGGGTGCCACCACGTGGGTACGGATCTGTCCGTCGACCATCTCGAACCAGGCGCGCAGGGCCTCGTGACGACGAACGAAACGTTCGTAAGACCGGGCCAACGCATCCACGTCGTCGAGGTTGATCGTCTCCACCTCGGCGTAGCTGCCGCAGTACGACTGGTGCTGCAAGCCGGCCGCGGCCGCCATCGTCACCCCATGGAAATGCGTCTCCTGCAGGAACGACACCGGCCCCTCGCGCAGCGGGGCGGCTGCGATGGCGGCCAGATAGCTTGCGGTGGGCCGAAACTCGATGAGTTCACCTGGCTGCGGGCGGAAACAAGCCTGCTCGACGATCATCATCGGCGTGCACCTCCTTCGGCCAGGGCACCGACGCGATCGCGCACCACGGCCGACCGCACCGCCCCAGCTTGCCTGTCACCGGCTGCGCGGGCAATGTGCGCAGCGGTGGCGCGCGGGCCGACGGCCGGAGCGAGATCGACCGCGTCCAGTGTGGCCAGGGCGGTCAGGATCCGGTTGAAGGTGGACAAGAACAACTCCACGGCCGCCGCGCGCGCGGGATGCGCAGGGTATCGAGCCGACACCGACAGGCCGTGCGGGGTGCGCCCGAACCACAGGTACACCTCGTCAGCCGAGGTGGCGGCACCGCGCAGCAGTCGCGCGTTCCAGTCGGGCCACTGCGTGGACTCCTCGATGTGGCGACCCTCCAGGAACGACACCGCAAATCGCGGTGCGGGCGCGCCGTCGAGGTAGCGGGCCACGCAGGGGAACGGCTGGTTGGCGATGCTCTTGCCGTTGAGGCATGCGGTGGCCGCCGCTGTGAGCACCTGGGCCACTGAATCCGAGCGTGAGGTGTCGATCGACACCGGCGCGATCCCCACGAACCAGCCCACCGAGTTCGCATATTGCAGCTCGTGGCGGGTGTGCATGGGCATGACGAACCGGAAGGCGGGGTCGCCGGTGAGGTAGCGCGAGGTGAGCGCAAGCGCCCCGATGATCGCGGTCTGCAGCCCGCGGCCCGAGGCCGTACGAGCGAAGTCGGAGATGGTGGTGCACTCGTCGCGGCTGAGCAACCAGTACGCCTGACCGGTCTGGCCGATCCCCGCATCAGGCAGCGCGGCCTCATGCGACCACATCGGGAACGCCGGCATGGTTCCGCCGGAGTCCGCGATGAACTCGCGCCACATGGCCACCGTCACGTCGTCGGCGACGATCGCATCGCCCAGCGCCCGCTCGTGGGTACTGAACTCCACGTGACTACCGGTTGGCGCCAAACCTGTTGGCTCACCGGTCATCTGCTCCCGATAAAAGTGCTCGATCTCGCCGATCGACAGGGCCATGGAGTACGCGTCCATCACCGAGTGATCGGCCCCGAACACCACGGTGAAGCGCTCGGCACCTGCTGCGGGCTCGATGGTGGCGATCAGGCAGTGCGGCCAGTGCTGTGGCGTGAGCGCGGTCTCGAACAGAGTCGACAGGTAGCTCTGGGCCGCCGGACCGGTGTCGACGTGATCGACGACCGATGGCACACAGGTGAACGGGGCGACCAGCGACCGTCGGCTGAACTCCACCGTGCCATCGGCGCCGGGGCGCGCGGCGACCGTGCAGCGCAACACCTCGTGACGCTGAATCCAGGCGGTCAGGGCCCGGTTGAGAGCCACCGGGTCGAAGCAGAAGGGCACCTCGAACGCGGCGCCGAGCCAGGACCCGTTGGAGTGGCTGTACTGCTCGTGCAGGTGGGTCAGCGGGCGGTCGTCGTCACGCCATGCCGCGCCGGAGCCCACCTCGGCGGTGGGCGTCCAGACGGTCAGTTCACCGTCGGGCAGGCGGTGTTGCGACAGTTCGGTGAAAATCATGCGGACCCCTCCAAATCCGACACGCTTGGTCCCCGTACTACGAAGACGGCAAGCACGTCTGCACGTGTGCTCTTCTGGCGGCACCACAGCACCGCTGGCCGAACCGGAAGTCCCCCGCGAACCTCGAGCCCCGACGTGCATTCAGTGGTGGAGATCTCGTCTTCACCACGACTCCATAACCTGAGTTATGAAAGTAACAAATACACCGAAGCTCCTGTAGTTATACCAAGCGAGCCGTGACATCTCCTCACGTAGTGACGATGTTCACCGCAAAGATGTTCGTCTCCTGGGTACGCCCGCGGAGCAGCAGTGCGCCGTCGGGCGTCCAGTTCGCCCGCTCCGAGCGCGCCGCGGTGATGGCCGCGCCGGAGGCCAGCGGACGTCGCGGATCACGCTTGGCCACCTCGCTGAGGCGAGCCGACTCGTTGACCGCATCGCCGATGACGGTGTACTCGAAACGCTCGATGGCTCCCACGTATCCGGCCACCACCCGCCCGAAACTCACCCCGATCCCGGCGCTGAGCTCGGGGACCTCGGCGGTGAGCCGGGTCGAGGTGGTACGGGCGGCCGCCAGTGCGGCCCCGGCCGGATCGTCGATCTCGGTGGGCGCACCGAACACCGCCAGCACTGCATCACCCTCGAACTTGTTGACCAGACCGCGGTTTCGTTCCACCTCGCCGACGATCACCGCGAAGAACCGGTTGAGGATGCCCACCACCTCCGACGGCGAGCGCGTGGCGGCCAGGGTGGTCGATCCGATGACGTCGACGAACATCACCGCCACCGTGCGCTCGGCGCCGCCGAGTTCGGGGTCAGCGTCCTCGGCTGCCTCGGCGACCTCGCGGCCCACATGACGTCCGAACAGGTCGCGCAACCGTTCCCGCTCCTGCAGGCCGGCAACCATCGCATTGAACCCGGCTTGCAGCTCCCCGAGTTCGGTGTCGTCGTAGATCACCAACGCCACATCGTCGAGCCGGCCTTCGCGAACCTGCGCCATGCCCGAACGGACCGCACGGATGGGGTGCAGCAGATGGCTGGTGTTGAGCACCGTCAGCAGCAACCCGGTCAGCAGCGAGATCCCCACCAGCACGGTCACCCCGATGAACACGTCGGTCTTGGTGGTCTGCGACCGGGCCAACGAGAAGATGACCACCAGGAAGATCCCGACCACCGGGATGCCCGAGCCCACCATCCACGACACCAACGCCCGCGTACGCAGCGCACTGCGGCGCCGACGTCGCGTCATCGTGGCGTTGATGACCTGGGCTGCGATGGGCCGCAACGCGAACTCCACCAGCAGATAGGAGGTGGCACACACCACGGTGCCGCTGAACATCACCACGAAGAAGATCTTCGGGATCAGCTCCGGGTCGGTCACCCCATAGCTGGTGGTGAACAACGCAACGCCACCGATCCAGAACATCGCCTGCAGCGCAGTGAATTTCAGCGGCATCCAGCGGATACTGCGCGCCTGCTTGGCGGTGGGCTCGCGCCGCGCGATGGCCCACCTCAGCTGTCGCAGCCCCAACGAGGTCCCGATCACCACCCCGATCAGCAGTGACGCCCCGATGTAGACGGGGACGGCGACGTAGTTGATCCACCAGAACTCTCGGCCGAACACACTCGGCTGCGGGATGCCCACGGTGGTCAACACCACCGAGACGATCGCGCCGATGGCATTGGGCACCACGATCGATGCGGTCAACAGGATCTGCACCCGGATGCGGGTGACGCGGGGGCTGTCGGTGACCGATCCGAGCAGCACCGATCCGAAGTCGGCACTGCGGCGTAGCAGACCCATCGCGACCCTGTCGTGGCGGCGTCGTCCCGATCCCGGCGTCAGAGGATCGGGTGGCGGACGATGGTCTGATCGCGTCCGGGACCCACCCCGACACACGAGATACGGGCTCCGGCAAGCTCTTCTAGGCGTAGCACGTAATCCTGCGCGGTGGCCGGCAGTTCGGCGAAGGTACGGGCACCAGAGATGTCCTCCCACCAGCCGGGCATCTCTTCGTAGATGGGCTTGGCGTGGTGGAACCCGGTCTGCGTCATAGGCATGTCGTCGACCCGCTCACCGTCGACCTCGTAGGCCACACAGATGGGCACGGTGTCCAAGCTGGACAGCACGTCGAGTTTGGTCAGGAAGTAGTCGGTGATTCCGTTGACACGCGTCGCGTATCGGGCGATGACTGCGTCGAACCAGCCGCAACGCCGAGCCCGACCGGTGGTCACACCCACCTCCCCACCGGTCTTGGCCAGGTAGGCGCCCCATTCGTCGAACAGCTCGGTCGGGAACGGTCCCGACCCCACCCGCGTGGTGTAGCACTTGAGGATGCCGAGCACCGTGGTGATGCGCGTCGGCCCGATCCCCGAGCCGACCGCCGCCCCTCCGGCAGTCGGATTCGACGACGTCACATAGGGATACGTGCCGTGGTCGACGTCGAGCAGAGTGCCCTGGGACCCTTCGAGCAGTACCGTCTCGTCACGTTCGAGAGCCTGGTTGAGCAGCAGTCGCGTGTCGGCGATGCGGTGGGTGAAACCCTCGGCCTGCGCGAGCACCTCCTCGACCACCTGCTGGGGGTCAAGCGCGCGACGGTTGTAGATCTTGGTCAGCACCTGGTTTTTGATCTCCAGGGCCGCCTCGACCTTCTGGGTGAGGATCTTCTCGTCCAGCACGTCGGCCACCCGTACGCCCACGCGCGCGATCTTGTCCTGGTAGCAGGGGCCGATACCGCGGCCGGTGGTGCCGATCTTGTTGTTGCCCAAGAAGCGCTCGGTCACCTTGTCGATGGCCACGTGGTACGGCATCAACAGGTGCGCGTCGGCGGAGATCATCAGGCGGCTGGTGTCCACACCACGCTCCTCGAGCCCCCCGAGCTCGGCGAGCATCACGCCCGGATCGACCACCACGCCGTTTCCGATGACGTTGTTGACCCCCGGGGTGAGAATCCCCGAGGGGATGAGGTGCAGGGCGAACGTGTCGCCGTTGGGGAGCACGACGGTGTGCCCGGCGTTGTTGCCGCCCTGGTAGCGCACCACCCACTGCAGCTTCTCGCCGAGCAGGTCGGTGGCCTTCCCTTTACCTTCGTCGCCCCACTGGGCACCGATCAGTACGATCGCAGGCATCTGGCACGCGCTCCTTCCGGCCGGGAACACCCGAACCGTGGGACAACCCTACTGGCTCAACCCGTCAGATACCCCCAGGCGCCGAGAAGCGGCGCGAACTGGGGCCGTGCGGCCACCGGAAGACGATCGAGGCGAACATGACGGTGAGTGTGATCTGTTCGACCGATGTGGATCTGCCCGCGGAGTTCTCCGACCGGGCGGTCACGCGCGCGGCGAACACACGCGACTCCATGCGCGCGGCCGTGGCCAAAGCAGTCGCGGGTTCTGACGTGACGCGACTGGTGGTGCTGGCGCCTGCCGAGGGCTCCGATGCGTTCTGCGCCGCCGTGGCGAGTCGGCTGCTGGTGGCCGAGCGCCTCGATGTCGAACTCGCCTATGTGGCGCCGAAGGCCACGGCAGGCACCGCCGTGTGGGGACTCCCGCACGGCCACGACGCGATCACGTTGGCCGGCAACGGAACCGCGCAGGAACTGCCGTTGATCCGCGACGATGCCGCGGTGGTCATCATCGGCAGCGCTCGCCATAGCGGAGTCGACGGCGAACTGACCGGGGAATCGATCGTCGACAACGAGCGACTGTTCCTGGGTACCTCTCGCCGCGACGTGCTGATCCGGCCCACCCGACACCAGCCGGGGGTGCAGGGCGCCCTGGCGCGCCGTTGGCGTTCGCCCCGATGGGTGTCGGGGCGGGCGGTGCAGACCGGGGGTGTCGACATCGTCGTCGAACGCGACGGTGTCCGCGCGCCCCGGCCGGTGAAGCGATCGACCATCTACTGCCACCACGAACCCTGGAAGCTGGTCTGCCCATGAGCACCACCACCGAGATCATCCGTGCGGTTCGACCCGGCCCGGTGTTCCTCGGTCTGGTGGCCGGTGCCACCCTCGGCGGTTTCCTGCTCTACGACTCGACCCCCGGGCGCAGCCTGGTGTCGATCAGCGGCACTCTGTTGTTGGTGGTGGGCGGCTGGATGATCTCGTTGGCGCTGCACGAGTTCGGGCACGCGGTCACCGCGTTCTCGTTCGGCGACAAGAACGTCGAGTTGCGCGGCTACCTCACCCTCAACCCGCTGCGCTACACCCATCCGGGGCTGTCGATCGCGCTGCCGGTGGTGATGATCCTGTTGGGCGGCATCGGGTTTCCCGGTGGGGCGGTCTATGTCAACCAGCACGGGTTCACCCGCGCGCAGCGCACCATCGTGTCGTTGGCCGGTCCGCTGGCCAACATCGCCATCGGTGCGGCCATCCTCGCGTTCATCCCCACCAGCTACACCCCGACCAACCTCAACCTGTACTCGGCGCTGGGAATGCTTGCGCTGCTACAGATCACGGCGGCGTTGCTCAACCTGCTCCCGATCCCCGGCTTCGACGGCTACCACGCCATCGAGCCGTACCTGTCCGACCAGACCCGCCGGAACCTGGCGCCGATCGGGCAGTACGGCTACCTGATCGTGTTCGTGATCCTGCTGGTACCGGGGCTCAACCGCATCTTCTTCGACGCGGTCTACTGGCTGTTCGAGCTCAGCGGCGTCGACTCGATCATCGCCTCCTACGGCTACGACCTGCTGGTCTTCTGGCGCTGAGGGCTGCTATCCGCGCAGTCGGCGCACCGACTCGGGGATCTCGGTGCCGGTGGCGGTTATCGGATCGTCGTAAACCATCCGGGTGGGTACCACGCCGGTCCACATCGGCGCGTCGGGGACACCCGGATCTCCGCTGCGCGCCTTGACAATCCAGTTGTCGTCGGTGATGTCGAGGGCCAACGTGACGATGGCGGCGAGATCCTTCGCCGAGTGCGGCGGCATCTCCGCGCTGCGCCCGGGCACCAGCCGGTCGGACAGGATGGTGAGCAGTTCGGCGGCGTCGGTGGTCACCTCGGTCAGCGTGCCGCGCACGGTGGCCGAGCGATAGTTCGCCGAATGGTTGAACAGGGTGTCCGCCAACACCAGACCGTCGAGGATGAAGGCGGACAACACCACCGGGGCTCCGGCGGCCACGTGGCGCAGCGCTCCGGCGCCGGTGGACCCGTGCAGCAGAATGCGGTCGTCGACGCGAGCGAACAGTTGCGGCACCGCCCAGGGCTGCCCGTCGAGCACCGTCGAGAGGGTGGCCACCAGCGCGGTGTCGAGCACCTCGTCCAGCAGCGTGCGGTCACCCTGGCGGTCGCGTTTGCGGGTCAGTTCGGTCAGCGCGGTCGAATCCATGCCGGTCATCATGGCCGGTCGCCGCGGGCGGCCGCCAGCCGATTGTCTCGCCCGCCCTCGAGGGGTGGTGTCACCAGGTCAGTTCTCGTTGGCACCGCTGGTGTGCGCCGACCGACTCCACCTGCACCGTGGCGTGGGACAGCCCGTGGGCGTCGAGAACCGAACGCGCCGCGGCCAATACGTCGTCGTTGGGATGATCGCTGCCCAGATGCACTGTGGCCACGTCCATTCCGGTGGTCAGGGTCCACACGTGCAGATCATGCACGTCGTGCACCTGCGGCAGCGCGGCCAACTCGGCGCGCACCACCTCGACGTCGACGTGGGCCGGCGCCCGCTGGGCCAGGATGCGCAGCGCGTCCAGCGCGAGTCGCACCGCCCGCGGCACCACCCACACCGCGATGAGCACCGCCACCACGATGTCGGCGTACCCCCACCCGGTGGTCATCGCGATGACACCGGCGACGAGGACGCCGACGCTGCTCACCGAGTCGGCCACCACCTCCATGTAGGCCCCGCGCACCGCGATGCTGCCGTGGGCGTCGCCCCGCAGCAGCAGCATCACCGCGATGTTGGCCAGTAACCCCAGCGATGCCACCACGATCAAGGTGAGTCCGGGCACCTGCGGATCGGTGCCGATCCGCGCGATCGCCTCCACCACGATGTATGTCGCGACACCCAGCAGCAGCACCGCGTTGGCCACGGCGGTGAACACCTCGGCGCGATGCCAGCCGAACGTCTTGCCGCCGTCGGTACCACCGTGGCGGGCCAACAGCAGGGCGCCGAGTCCCATCCCCATGGCGATGACGTCGGTGAGCATGTGGCCGGCATCGGCGATGAGCGCCAGCGAGTCGACGACTATGCCCGCGATCAGCTCCACCACGAAGAACCCGCCGATGATGGCCATCCCGATCGCCATCCGCCGCAACCGGCCGGTGGTCACCGGGCCCGCGGCCGGACCGTGCGCGTGGCCATGTGAATGTCCCATCCCGACAAGATATGCGTGGATATGCATATATGACAAGTGATCGGTCCGGACACCACGCCGCTCAGCGCAGGGTGGCCACCGCCGACTCACGCTTGAGCCCGGCCACCATCAGCAGGTCCACCAGCATCGAGCGCAACTGGGCAAGGATCACCGTCTCGGAGAGTTCGCCGCCCGCGGCCAGGTGCGGACCGGCCCGACGGGCGATGGTTCGCAACGCGCGCGCAGCATCGGCCTCGTCGGGCTTCTCACCGGGGTCGGCCAGCAGCATGTTCTGCAACACCTCCAACACGCTCACCAGATCGGCGACCACGTCGACGATCTCGGGTCGAACGGGTTCGTCGTTGGCGATGGCCGCCCGCGCCCGGCGCGCCAGGACCCGCAGGTTGCGCACCGCGTTGTCGATCGGATCGGCGGTGGCCTCCAACCGCGACAACCGGTGCCGAGAGTTCCAGTACAGCGGTGAGATGTGGCTGATCTCCCGGCCGCCCAACATGTCTGCGCGCATCATGTCGATGGCGCCCTGGGTGCCGCGGGCGCGTTGCAACGCCTGCTCCACCTCCGCCACGTCCCGCGTGCGCAAGCCGTGCACCACCGCAGCCACCACCCCGGCCATGGTGGCCATCACCGCAGCGGCATCGCGACGGGCCCGCAGCACCGGGTGGGTGGGGATCACCGCGACGATGAGGATGCCGATCACGCCGCCGGTCAACGCATCCACGGCACGGTCGACACCCCCAGATCCGCCGGGCGGCAACAGCGTTGCCACCAGCACGGCCGAGCTGGCCGCCTGCATCGGGACCAGTGGGCCACCATCGACGGTGACCGCCACGGTCATGGCCAGCGCCACCACCAGGACGATTTGCCATGCCCCGGAACCTATCTGGCTGATCAGCAGGTCACCGACGATGATCCCCAGCGTCACGCCCAACACCAGTTCGAGTGCGCGCCTTGTCCGTTGACCCAGCGACAGCCCGAGGGAGAGGACAGCAGCCACCGGGGCGAAGAAGGGACGCTGGTGGCCGATCACGTGCAGGGCGACCGCCCACGCGACCCCGGCCGCGATGGAGCACTGAGCGATGGGCAACGCCGACAACCACACTCGGCGCACCCGTTCACGCACCGGCGCGGGCCACCGGCGGTAGCGCACCCGCGCAGCCGTGTCGATCCGATCGACGAGGCCGCGCAGCGAGCCGGTCACCTTGCCACCGGCTGTTCTGATCAGGCCAGGCCGAGCTCGGCGGCCGCGGCGGGGTCGCTGTCGTTGAGCAGGTCGAGGCAGCGCACGTACTCGTCGTTCTCGCCGATGGTCTGCGCGGCGCGTGCCAGCACGGCCACACACCGCAGGAAGCCGCGGTTGGGCTCATGGCTCCAGGGCACCGCCCCGAATCCCTTCCACCCGTGTCGACGCAGCTGGTCGAGGCCGCGGTGGTAGCCGGTGCGGGCGTAGGCGTATGCGGTGATGGTGGCGCCCGATTCGAGCGCGTCCTGCGCGAGGTGCGCCCACGCGATGGAGGCGGTGGGGTGCGCAGCGGCCACCGCGGCCGGGTCGGCCCCGTTGAGCAGTTCTGATTCGGCGTCGTCGTCGCCGGTCAGCAGGGTGGGCGGGGGGCCGAGAAGATCTCCGAAGGACGTCACCTGCTTGATTGTGCCCTCGTGGACCCACAGAATCGACCTCCGGGTGGGGGTTGTGGGACCGCCCGTCATGGTCGGCGATCGTTCTCGCGTCCGATTCGCTAGGCTGACCCCGCGCCGTGGTGTCGCCTCGGGGCGACGGCCAGACGGCCCCCATGCGTGGTCACCCCCGATGACACCCTGGACGACGAAGGCGAGGTGTGCGATCCATGTCGCATCCGGACGACACCGGAAATTCTGCAGCAGCCAAAGCGATCTCGGCGCTACGGAAGCTGCGCACACGTGGCCGGCAACCAGCCGCGACTTTTCCGCCTGCGACGTCACCGCGCGTCACCGATGTGACACCAGCGCCGCCTGCGACAGATGAGACCGACACTTCTGAGACCGACACATCGCAGCCTGCCGACGCAGTGGCCGAGGCGCAGACGGAGTCCGGGATCGAACCGACCGCAGCCACCGACTCGCCAGAGTCCGAGCCCGCCGAGAACCCCGAGCCCGAAACCGAGGTTGGCGCCGAGGTCACCGAGGATGCCGGCGTTGTCGCCGAAACCGAGGATGCCGCCGAGGTCACCGAGGATGCCGGCGTTGTCGCCGAAGCCGAGGATGCCGCCGAGGTCACCGAGGATGCCGGCGTTGTCGCCGAAGCCGAGGATGCCGCCGAGGTCACCGAGGATGCCGGCGTTGTCGCCGAAGCCGAGGTCGCAGAAGCCGAGGTCGCCGAAGCCGACGAAACCCCCGAGCCGGACGTGACAGCGGGGCCCGACCTGCCCGAGGACCCCCCACCGCCGGTACCCGAGGCGATCGAACCTGCACCCGCCATCGAGGCGATCGAACCTGAACTCTCGGCCGATGAGCCCTCTGCAGCCGACGAGCCCCCGGTCGACGAGGCCCCGGTCGGCGAGGCCCCGGTCGGCGAGGCCCCGGTCGAGAACCCCCCGGTAGACGAGGCTCCAGCCGAGGACGATCCCCAACCTGCACCGACCGCCGAGCCCGAACCCGCGCTGAGCAAGAAGGCTCTCGCTGCGCAGGCTGCGTTGGCGGCGGCCAACGCCAAGACCGCTGCAGCCACCGCCTCCGCTGAGGCCACGACCACTGGTGCGGCCACCCCTGTTCTCTCCGCGGCCGAGGTCGCGGCTGCCGAGGCACCCACACAGACCATCCCGGCACAGCCGTCCGCACCCACCGACAGCCGTGACGCACGTGCTGCGGGCGCCGACTGGCGGTCGGATTCACCTGCGCCGCAGTACATCCCACCCACCCAGGACCCCGTTGTCGCGCCCCGATCGTCGAAGAAGGTGGCGGTGTGGATCGCCTCGCTGGCGGTGATCGTGGTGGCGGTGGCCGCGGTGATCGGGGCGGTGCTGCTCACCCGCGACGACCCGGCGAAACCGGAGGCCGACGTGGCTGCGGAGACAGCCACCAAGTACACCTCGGCGCTGGCGGCGGGTGATCTGACCACCCTGCGCGCGATCAGCTGCGGTGAGCGAAAGCAGTTCTACGACAGGGTCGATCCGGCAGCATTCAAGCAGCAGTTCGAGACGCAGAAGGCCAACAACGAGTTGGTGGCGGTGCGCGATGTGCGGGCCGCCAAGGTGGTCGATCCAGAGAACGCGGTGGTGGAGGTGCTCGCCTTCGTCACCAAGACCCCGGAGAAGACGGTGCCCGTGGTGCTCAAGCTGCGCAAGGAGAGCAGCGGGTGGAAGGTTTGCAGCGCCGGATGAGGCTCTGACCGGCTACGATTTCGTCGTGACAAGCCATTCGGGCGACCCGGTCGGGGGTCTGCACGCCGATGATGAGCGTGGTCGTGCGCTGCCGCTGTCGGAGCCCGTCACCCGTCGGATGGCCGCACAGCGCAGGCGCCCGGTGGCACCGCAGCACCCCGACAGCATCGTCACCGATCGGCATCGGGTGGCCAGTCCAGCGCGGTCGGTGGCATCGCCGGAGCCGTCCACCTGGCAACGCGTCGCGCCGACGGCGCCGCGCCGACCCACATCACGCCCCGCCCCCCTCCCCGTCGACGACGACGACATCGCGTTCAATCTGGTGGTGCCGCCAGATCTGGTGAAGCGACGCCGCGTCGATCTGTCGGTGATCATCGCCGGAATCGTGATGATGCTGCTCGGACTCGGCGTGGTCGTCGGCCTGCTCATGCTCTGACCCGTCGGTTGGGCGGTAGTTCCCGTCGGTTGGGCAGAAACTCCCGTCGGTTGGGCAGAAACTCCCGTCGATTGGGCGGTAGTTCCCGCAGAAGACCGACGAACCCCGCTCCGAGATTCTCGGAACGGGGCCCGTGTGCACATCAGGGTCGCGAAAAGCTCAGGCGCTAATCGACTTTCCGGCGGACTTCAGGTCGTTGCAGGCCTCCACCACGCGCTCGGCCATACCGGCCTCGGCCTTCTTCAGGTAGCTGCGGGGGTCATAGACCTTCTTGTTGCCCACCTCGCCATCGACCTTCAACACGCCGTCATAGTTGGCGAACATGTGGCCAGCGATGGGGCGGGTGAACGCGTACTGGGTGTCGGTGTCGACGTTCATCTTGATGACGCCGTAGCTCAGCGACTCTTCGATCTCACTCTTCAGCGAGCCCGAACCGCCGTGGAAGACGAAGTCGAACGGCTTGTCGCCGGCGCCCGCGCCCAGAGCCTTGACGGCTACTTCCTGGCCCACCTTGAGCACCTCGGGCTTGAGCTTCACGTTGCCCGGCTTGTACACGCCGTGCACGTTGCCAAAGGTGGCGGCCAGCAGGTAGCGGCTGCCCGAGTCGCTGGCGCCCAGCGCGGCCACGGTCTTCTCGAAATCCTCGGCGCTGGTGAACAGCTTGTCGTTGATCTCGTTCTCCACGCCGTCCTCTTCACCGCCGACCACGCCGATCTCGATCTCGAGAATGATCTTGGCCGCGGCGGCCTTGGCCAGCAGCTCCTTGGCGATCTCGAGGTTCTCCTCGAGCGGGACCGCGCTGCCGTCCCACATGTGTGACTGGAACAGCGGGTCGCGGCCGGCGTCCACCCGCTCCTGGCTGATGGCGATCAGCGGGCGGACGTAGGTGTCGAGCTTGTCCTTGGGGCAATGATCGGTGTGCAAAGCCACGGTGACGCCGTACTTGGCGGCCGCCACGTGGGCGAACTCGGCCAACGCCACCGCCCCGGTCACCATGTCCTTGACACCGAGGCCTGACCCGAATTCGGCACCGCCAGTGGAGAACTGGATGATGCCATCGCTGCCGGCATCAGCGAATCCCTTGAGGGCGGCGTTGATGGTCTCCGACGACGTGCAGTTGATGGCGGGGAATGCGTACCCGCCCTTCTTGGCGGCGTCGAGCATCTTCGCGTACTGCTCGGGCGTGGCGATGGGCATGGGTCGGTCCTCCAACCGGTCGGCGTTTGCGTGGTCTCAGTATGTCAAGTGCGCTGCGGGCCGGGGACAGCAGTCGCAAAGCGGCCGGCGTTGGCGTGATTCCCGCTGAGATCGTCCGACGTCGGGGCCTGCGTGGACATGATGACCACAGAGACCTTCCAGTCGGACGATTTCAGCAGCACCCGGTTCTAGGCGCACCAACCACCGAGCTCGGCGCAGGCGTCGCGCCAGGTGTGTGATCTGTAGGCCGAGCCGTTGTCGGAAAGGACGCGATCGATGGTGACCCGATCGACGTAGCTCAACCGGTTGATCCGGCAGCGGGTGCGTACCGCGTGCACCGTGGAGGCCGACTGCCCGGTCTGTCCTGCGAGCTTCATGAGGCGATGGAACCGATCTGCCATCGCTGACGTCTGAGAAGTAATGCGTTGGTAATCTTCGCGGCTATTTGTCTGGATCAAAGGGGGTCATGTCTGATTTCAAGGTCGATCTCGACATGTTGCACAGCATGGGCAAGCGGTACAGCCAGACCGCCGAGTCGCTCGCGGCCATCGCCGACGCCGGCACCCGGTTCGGTGAGATGGCGCAGGCCTGTCGGATGGCGGCACTGTTCTACGACGTCACCGAACAGGCCACCGTCGACTCGTTGACGGCGGATGGCGGAACCGACACGTCGAGGCGGTCTGCCCGTCCTGCCACGACATCCTGCATCTGCCCATCGCGCCCACCATTGATGAATTGATGTTCTCCGGACGTCCCGCCTGTCCCGAATGCGAATCACAACAGACGCACGTCCTGCTGCGCGGGTTCCCTCCCGGCCCGCCGCCACCAGGCACCACGTTGCGCGGTTGCACCATCATCATCGTCGACGGCTCGGCGCTCACCCAGTGGGAATGCGGTGTCTGCGGATCAGAATGGTGACCAGACAACGGGCACTCGTCGTGGGAGCATGCTCGCTCTAAACGGACAATTCGAGCAGTCGATTATTATCGAAAAAAGACGACCTATCCGAAGTAATCTCGTTCATGGCCGCCTTCACCAGCGTCATGATCGCTCTCAGGGCAAGTCCGGGAGCCCAAGCAGGACCCGGTGGACCCGCCGTCATGAGATTCGACATGACCTCTCCCGAGGTTGTCGAGATCAATGAACTCGCCGTATCCGTCGAGGCTCCAACCATGCCCGAGGCGACGGTGGCGTTCCAGGTGATCGCACCCGACCATCCGCAGTCCGATCGACAGTGCAGGTCAGTCGCTTGCAGGGGCCGTTGGAGCCGCTCCTACCGGGTTCTTCGACGTGGTGCGATGCACAGCCGCGATCGCTAAGTTCATCCTGTCCGACTCGGCGCTACCGGGCCGGCTCGCCAAGGCCGGCGGAATTGCAAAAGTCGCCAAGCGACTGGTCAGTGCAGGCATTGCATCGGAGGTTCGCAAGATTCTGATCGAGATCTTCAGAATTGCGACCGGCATCAACAATGTAATTGAATCCTGCTCGTAGATTATCCCGCCACCGCGGCCGCCCACCAAAGTGGGCGGCCGTGCTGGCAATTCAGGTGAACATGACCATTCCGCGAGTGGACAATAATCCGAGGTCAATACTCAGAGAAGTGCGATGACCTCACAAGTATCGGGGCCGTGCATAGCCCTCACCTGATCGTGTGAGCACACGCCAACCGTGAGATCTCGGCCCGATGGTGCCCGGCGCTGAATCGCCTCGCCCAAAGCCACGACACGTGGAAACGCGAAGGATCGGCAACTGTCCGATACGAGTGGTTCACTTGATGGATGAACGTTCAGTATCGGATGCACGGCGCACAAGGACAATGACATGACAAGCCCCGCGCCCGCATGGGAACATGCCACTCACGTGCTGGTCCGCGAACTGCACGGCGAGGACTACGAGCTGCCGCCTCGCGTGCAGGTAGGTCACACCGTGATCGGGATGCTGGCCACGTCGACCTGGGCCATCGAAGGCGTGTACCTCGCGACGGCCGGGCTCAACGGTGTCGATCTCACGCTCACCGAACCCCTCGTCCCGCACTGCGGCGTCTCGGTGCCGGCGCTGGAGCTGCGGATGCGCGAACCCGTACCTCGCGTCGCCAACACGCCACACCCACAGTGGGCCAACCGGATGCTCGCGGCCATCGCTGCCGAGGTCATCTCCCCCACACCGTGGTATCGCCTAGACCATTCCTGCGCCGGACATCACCTCGGCGAGTACGACCTGCTGACTGCACGCACCTGGGGCTGCAACACGTGCGGGCGCGACCCAGCCACCGAGTACGCGCCGCGATTCGAGGCCCACGCCACCGGGATGCGGCTGGACCCCAGCATCGACCTCGACATCACGATCGCGGTCTGTCCGTCGTGCCACGAGATCTTGCATCAACCGATCGCGCCGTCGGTGAACGAACTCATGTACGGCCTTCGCCCCGAATGCCCACAATGCGGCGACCGGCAGGCCGACGTCGTCACCCTCAACACCGCCCTACCAGCGCCGGTGGGCGTCATCGCGCTGGCCGAGCTCAACCCTGCCGAAGCGCCCGACTTCGTGTGTCGACATTGCCACCATCAGTGGTGAGCGATCACCTCCACCTCGCCGCCCAGTGGACGCCGAGTTTCCGCCCAGCGGACGGGATTTTCCGCCCAGTCGACGCGGGATCGGCTTGCCAAGTGGCGGAGTGTCCGGGTGGACTGAACGGATGAGCGCCGATACTGAAACCAACACTCCCGCCTCGCCCGCCGACCATTGGGAGGCCCGGTACGCACAGAGCACCCGCGTGTGGTCGGGCCGGGTGAACGCCACCATGGCCGCAGTGGTAGCTCCATTACCCAAGGGCACCAACGGAACTGCCTTGGACTTGGGCTGCGGCGAGGGTGGCGATGCGGTGTGGTTGGCCGAACACGGCTGGCAGGTGACAGCGGTCGACATCTCCCCGACCGCTGTCGCTCGGGGTGCGCAGGGGGCAGCTCAGCGCGGTGTCGCTGAGCGCATCACCTGGATCGCGCATGACCTGTCCACGTGGACCACTGAGCAGACCTTCGACCTGATCACTGCATCCTTCTTCCATTCGACCGTCGAGTTCCCACGCACCGAGATCCTCAGACGAGTTGTTGCACAGGTGAACCCGGGTGGTCACCTGGTACTCGTCACCCACGTCTTCGAGTCCGAGGCCGACATCCCGCCGTGGGCGTCGCGTCGTGATGATGGCACCCCCCACATGCCACACATGCCCGGCCCCGACCACGACGTCAACGAACTGGCTCTCGATCCCCGCCACTGGCAGATCGTCACCAGCGAGATCCGCACCCGCGAGGCCACCGGACCCGATGGCGTTCAGACAGCGACATTGAAGGACGGAGTTGTCGTCGCCACACGCCTCAATTGATTCGTCGCAGCGCCGCATCTCGTAGAGTCGCCTCGACACTGTTCGCCTGCCTAACAAGGAACCCGTGCCCGAACTCGCCGTCGACGACATTCGCCTCAGCTGGGACACCACCGGCATCACCGTGCACCGTCCCCCGCGAACCGGGTCCGGCCACAAGGCGACGTTCAGCGTGGTGTTTGCCCAACTCAGTGGCGTCTCGTTCCGTCGGGCCGGCGTGGTAAAGCCTGGCTGGATCGAGTTCGTGCCATACGGCACCCAACCTGCCACCAGATGGTGGGACGCAGTCGATCGCAACCACTGTGTCAGCCTCGTGAATACTCACAACGCCGCAGTCGAGGAAGTAATGCCGTTGTGGCAGAACCTGATCGCCTCCGCGAACCAGGCTCCTGCACAGGAGCGCTCGATCACCTGCATGGCAGCACAGTCGAGCTCGCTGGAATTGGGCACCGGCCATGTGACCGTGCAACTCGAGTCGAAGGGCGCTCCGTCAGCCGTTGTCGCATTGAGCGACGTCACTGCGTTCGACGTGGACCCTGCGGGCCGTCGAGTCGACCTCGCATGGAGACGCCGAAACCCGGACGGCTCAGTCACGACCGAGGCAGCCGGCTTCACCAAATGTCAGGATCCTGGTTTCACCGAGATCGTCGGCGCGGCACAGCGTCGACTGCCATCGCACACGTTGAGCAACCCGGTCTATCGGGGCCTCGATCTCTGGGTTGCGTTGCACGACAACCAGATCACCGTCACCGAGGGTAGGGGTTCCAAACGCCGTAGCCGAACGATCGAATGCGACGCTGTGACGTCGGTCGACTACTCCTTCCGACGCCACGACTACACCGTCCGCCTGCAGCTCACCGACGACCGGCGCGAGAAGCTGACCTTCTCCCACCCCCGGGATGCCGCAGCCTTCGCAACCGCTGTGGGTGGTGTCAGTGACGACATCGATCGCCGGAAACCCGCACCTGCACAGCCTTTGGCCGCGCAACCCGAAGTCGACCTCACCACTGTCGGACCCTCCGACCTGAGTCCACGCGCCTATCGGCTTGGGCGTGCGGGTCACACCGTGACCGCCGTGCCGTTTCTCAGCACATCAGACACCGGGATCAATCTGACCGGTGCCGGACCTGATGGTCAGCGGTGGCTGAGGGCCCATCGCGACGCATCTCCTACACCCCCGTCGCCGCGACGCGGGGCGTGCTCAGTGACCACCACTGATGGTCGCCGCCTGCTCGAGATCGGGAAACGCCCTGCGTGGAGACCATGGACCGCCCGACCCATTCACTGTGGACCACACCGCACTCCGCTCACCGTGCAAGTGCGGGCGGCGACGGTGTGGTTCCACACCTCCTGGCGCACTGCGTATTCCGACAACAGCACTATGATCACGATGTCAGAACCGCTGCGCGACGCGTTCCTGCGGCGAGTGCTTCGGGTGCCGGCGCGTGGCTTCACCAACACAAGTGGCGGGGGTGGCGGAAGTCTTGCCGACGTCGTGCTCTCCACGCTGCTGTTGATCGCAACGGTTGCGGTCGGTGCCGCATTTCTGTATCCGTTATCGCTGCTCAAGCGCAATTTTCGATTCATCATCCGCGACGCCGATGGACGACGCATCGGGGTGGCTGAACACCGCACGTGGTCGCCACGACCGTCTGACGCCACCACCGTGTGGCTGGACGTGGACGCGCTACGTCGTTACGACGCAAACGAACTCCTCGCCGCCACCTACACCCCCATCGTGTCGATCTGGGCGTGACAGCACCCCGGAACCCATAGGCACCGATCATGTCGAGGGATCACATGCTCACATCGCAAGAACCGCAGCTCATCACCTGCCAGTCGTCAGGGGGTGCAGCGGTCACCGTCTCCGCTACCGATGTCATCGTCACCGTCCCACGAGGGATCATCGGTACCTATCCCGTCACTCTTGCGCCGCACGAACTCACCGCCTTCGTTGTCGACGAGTCGACGCGATCGCTGATCGTCGGCTGGCAGACCATTGCGCACACCGGCGAGATCTACCACGACGTCCTACTGATCAGTGACTGCGAGGACCCGGGGTGGTCGCTGCTCCTCACGGCGGGACTACCGCGACTGCCTGCTGAGCCACAGCGGGCCAGGACTTTTCGAACCCGTAACGGCGCGGTGCTGCTGCTGGACGACCGACTGGTTGTGGACACCGGTTCGTGGCGGCCCAGACACCGATCGGTGACCATCCCCCTGCACCTCATCACCGCGGTTGATCACGATCTGCGACCAGACTCCACCACGCGGGAAGTAGGACTGAGGTGGCATCCAGGCCGCGGCAAGCGGACACTGTCGTTTCCCGACCACGCGCAGGCGCGCCGGTTTTTCATCGCGTTGGATCCGCCTCGATACACGATCAAGCCGCAATGGCGCGACGTGAAGCGTGAGCAGCTGGTCGACACCGGAGCCGACCGCATCCACGCCGAGGTCCGACAGCATTGGACCACAACGATCTTCGATCGGATCGCCCATCCCGATCCCCGACCTCGACAGCGCCGACTAGGCCGGATGGGACGACGCGCCACCGTGGTGCCGTTCCTGTCCACGGGTCCTGGCGGTCTGATGGTGGGTGTCGGCCCGGACGGGCAGCGCTGGCTGGAAGCCGACAGGACGTGGGGCGAGGACAGCGAAAGGGCTTCCCTCACCGCGCGCGACGGCAGCGTCATCACCGAGATCGAGGCACCTACGTGGAGTCTGACGCGGACGGTGCGGCTGGGGACCCACCACGGTGCCGATCTGACCGCCAGGGTCAACGCGATGGTGTTCTTCTACACGCGCTGGAACGTGCGCGACCACATGAGAAATCGGTTCATCACCGTCACCGAGCCGATCCGCGATGCCGCACTGCGTCGTGTGACGCGCGGTCTGATCGGGGTCTTCGGCCTTCTCGGCAGCGACATCGGCGGCATCGTGATCATGCTGCTGGTGTATTCGCTGGTATGGCCGCTGTCGGTGGTGAAGCCCAAGTTTCGCTACATCATTCGCGATTCCACCGGCCGCCGGATCGGTGTCGCCGAGTCACCGGTCCGCTCGTTCGATGCCGCCGCGGCGATGACGGTCTGGATGGATGTCGATGCGATCGCTGCTGTTTCGCCCCAGCGGCTTCTCGGGGCAATCCATGTGCCCGTCACCACCATCACGCTGTGGTGATCGTTTCAGGATGCTCGGCCCACCAGCTGTTCCAGGATGGTCGGATCGGTGATCTTCGAGTCCCGGGCCAGCAGAACGACTTTCGAGATGATCTCGGCAGTGCGTGGATCGTCGTCGGCGAACGGCAAGAAGACGCGCCCCCGATGTTGGGCTGACACTGCGATGATGCACACCGCGTTGCCGGGCAACAGGTGCACCTGACCGGAACCGAGATGGATCGAATAGCGCCCCAACGAGCCCTCGATCAGCACGTGGTGGGCCCCGACATCCACGTTGTCCAGCGACAACATCTCGGCGGTCTCGGCCACCAGTCGCGCCCGCACCTCGATCGAGGACTCCGAGGTCTGTGGGTCAACCCCGCCGGCGTGCGCCACCGAGACCACCAGGTCCAGGTCCCGCATCACTTCCGAGAACACCCGCGGCGCAACATCATCCAACACGACCGGATGGTTTGTGCCGGAGGGGACGAAGTACAGGTTGCCCAGCGTGGGCAGTTCCACGTCGCCGGGAGTGCCCCACGCCGAATCGAGCATCACCCACGCGGTGAGCTTCTCGGCATGGAAGGTGCGCGAATATCCGCTCCCCTGGTCAGCCACCCAGCCACGTTCGGTGAACAGCGCTCGCGCTTGGGCCGGTTGGACCTGATGGCCCGCGTAGCGCCGTGAGCGGATGCCTGCCTCGTCACGCTCGTTTGCGTTGAGTGTGTACAGCTCTCGGAACAGCTGCTTGAACGGCTGGGTGCGGCGCTGTGCCATCACCGCATGCTGAAGCGCGGGCCATTCACCCGAGGCCAGCAGATCAATCGGGTGGGCCACCCGCACCGCCCCCATCGCACGCTGCGCCTGGCCATCACCGTCCATCAGGGTCACCGATGTGGTGCCATCACTGCCGCCGAAAAACCCGACGAAACCCTCGGAATCGACCATCACCAGATCGGCCAGCATGGGCGCGATGATCGGGTGCTCTGCCAGCGCCGCGATCTCGCCCGGCTCGCACGGATCGCCCAGCACAGCAGCATCTTCCAGCGACCGACGCATTCGCTTACGCTGCGACCGCAGCTCGGCGGCCCGCTGCCGCAACGCAGCGATCTCAGGGACCTTCGCCGACTTCGTCGGCACCGCCGCCAGGGTCTTGGCACCACGACGCACCTGCAGCTCGGGGTTGCCCTCGGCGTCCACCGACAGACTCACTTCAAGGTCACCGTCGGTTGCGCTGATGGGCCCAGCCATCAGGTCTTTCACCGCCGCAGTCTCCATCGCCCACCGAAGTCGTTGCGGATCACGATATCCCGCAGTACGGGCCAGGTTGTCCAGCCCGATCAGCATGGCCGTACGTTCGGAGGCGCGTCGCTGCGAACCCGAGGTGCGGTCCGAGCGCACGAAGTCTGAGATCAGCTCGTAGCGGGCCAGCAGGTCGCTCTCACCCGCCAAGGGCACCAAGCCCAGCGCCCGGACCGAATCCTGGTGTCGCTTGGTTGAGATCCGCTGCTGCAGTTCATCAGTGGTCACCGAGGCCAACAAAGCGGTGGCGAACAGTTCAGCGCGCTTGTGACCGCCGGCCGAGGACGCGTACTTCCCCGCCGCCAGTATCCGCCGGAACTCTTTCTCCCCCAGAGTATCCAGCATCTCGGTGAACCACGCGACGTCGGTGGCCCCATTCACCAGGTCATCGGCGGCCAGCGGCGTACGTTGGCTCACCTCACTGGTCCATTCGCTGCGGGTGTCGGCGTCGACCGACCACGACGAGTCCTTGGTGTGCGCGTGGATCCACCACACCGCCGATTCCAGACCGGCCAGTCCCAGGTGCTGCTCGATCAGCGCTGCCCACTGGGGCGCATACACCGCCACCTCGACCTGCCTGCCCACACTCACCCCCGCCGCCGCGAGTTCGGCGCCCAGGGTGGCTGCGGTGTCCTCCGCATCCGGCCAGGTACCCCGAACCAGTTGCGAGAGAATCGATTCCCTGGTGGTCGTCCACACGTAACCGCGCACAAACGGGCGCTTACCCAGCGCCGCCACCGCACGCACCAGATTGGCGGCGCCGTACACGGTGCGGATCCGGTCAGCCAGGTAGGTGACCGGGGTGGGCAGGTCTCCGCGCTCGAACTCGATGTCGAGCACCACCGAGCGCACCTCGTCGACCACCTCCTGCAGCCGGGGGGCGGTGGCCCACGGATCGGGTCGCCGCCGGGTCACGCTGTGCAACATGATCGAATGGCGACCGCCGAACTCATCGGGTCGGACAAGGGCTTCGAGCAGATCGTCGCGGGTGGCCAGGCCGCGGGTGAAGACATCTGCGACGAGACGTTGGGACGCCGGTACGCGAAATGGCCGGTCGGGCGCGGTCTCGCCGGAATCGGAGTCTGGGACCGGCACGCGTGGGCCATTCCATTCGTCGTATGCGCCTTCAGGCTCGTCCACGAAACGCGCGCTTGCCCACAGCCGTTGACGCTGGGCGTCGGAAAGACCCTCCGGCATGTCACACAGCGGCTCCAACAGATTGCGCAGCGCGCTGCGCGGTTCGGGTACGGCCACCGATCCCCAGCTGTGGCGCTTCAGCTCGATCCCCCGGTGCGCGAGGAACGCATCCGATCCGTGACACGTCCCGACATCCAGCGCCGCCGCCATCGTCTCCAGGTGATCGAGCATCACCGGCACCCAACCACGGTGCCGCAGCGAATCGCTGAGGTCGTAGATGAAGCTTCGTCCGATCCGCGGTAGCTCCCACCATGCCTCGACTGCCGCCGAACCGACAACGATCTCCGACACCCGGTGCGTCCACAGGTCGGGATGTCTCATCGCCGCAAGCAGTTCCAGTTCCACTCCCCCCTCGGTGAGAGTGGGTTGCACGCGTTCCCACCACGGCCCGAACACCTCGGCCAATGGAACTTGTCCGGCTGGGACCGACGGGATCCACCGCAGGTTGACCAGCAATTCCGGGTCGCTGAACACCTTCACCTCGGTTTCGGCGTGCTCTGCGAAAAAGGCTTTCAACGATGTGATCAGGCTCAGGCAGCGGTCATGAAACCCCGCCCACACAGCTGGATCCGGCGGCGTGGGACGCACCGCCGGAGTACGCAATTCGACGTTGGGTGTCAACACGGCAGGGAAGGTGGCTTCGGTCTCTGCCTGGGCGCTTTCGCGCAACTCCTGCGCCGCGCGCTTCTGTTCGGCAGTACCGGATTCCAGCCGGGCGATGCTGGCCGCCACTGCGTCGGGTTCCTGAGACTGCAGACGCCGCAACACGATGGTGCGCACGTCAGCGGACTTACGGGTCAGGTACTTCTCGATCTGGCGAGCCTCGTCGTCGGTGATCGACGCAAACGCCTCGATCGACCCGCCCACCACCTTGCGCACGTCAGCGCTCTTGTCAGCGAGCATCGCGAACAACTCGCTCCGATAGGTCGCGGGCTTGAGGCAGAACCGGAGCGCCATCTTGCGTCGGCCCACCGGGCTGGCCAGGTCGATGATGTCCCAGCGTGATTCCAGACCTGTCCCGTGGGTCACCAGCACATCGGCCGCAGCCGATTGCGAGATCTCGATGGTGTTCTCACCGATGATGGCCACGTCGATCTTGGTGGGCTTGCCCAGCGTCGGTAGGCGCTTGTCCAGTGCCGCAATCCCTTCTGGCGGAAGCGGGTGGTCGGTCCAGCCATTCCACAGCCCCAGTGCCACGGCGAACACAGCGGGATCAGGGTCGCCCAGGGCGGCCGACAACGCCGCAGCCGCTGTGGGGGTGTTGATGTCGCGCAGCATCCGAGCAGCCGCGAGTCGCTGCCCGGGATCACCGTGAGCCAGGATCTGCGCAGCCACATCGATGGTCGGCACGATGTCGTGCAGCGCGCAGGCCCACAGCCCGACGAACACGTCGAGCGCGGGCTCGGCGAGCAGTCGATGCGCGAGATCATCGGTGCTGGAATCGTATTCGTCCAGCCATCGGATCATCGCCGCGACCAGGCCGGCCACCTCGCGCTCTTTGGCCACGGTCAACTCCTCGCCCACCCACACCCCCACCGCACGAACGGTGGCGGCGAAGCGGATCAGCCCATGGTCGGCCACGGCCTGCAACAGGGTGCGCAGGCCACCGGGATGCGCCAGGTCCGCCGACTCCAGGATGACCTGTCGCAGGCCCTCGGAGCGTTGCGCGGCCACCAGGTTCTCGGCCACCAGCTGCCAATACCGAGGCTCGGGAACAGCAAGCAACGCCGAGTAGGCGACTCGAGATGGACCACAGATCTCATGTTCACCGCGCAGCTGTGACGCCAGCTCCTCGGCGATCGCGCTGTGGCCGTTGATGATCGCAGTGGCGAACACTGCGGCCATCGAAAAGCCGTACGGGTAGGCGTGCTGATGCCATCGCACGTGCCAACTCAGCGGCTGCGCAAACTCCGCCACGTCATAGAGCGTCGAACGAACCATGTGCCAGCGCGCCTGCGCGGAGTCGGCGGGGTTGCTCGAACGGTATCCCCGACGCATCCATCCCTGCTGATACGGCGCGTCCACACCCCACGTCCACGTCGCGGCGAGTTCGCGTGACATCTCCGGGACCATCGCGGCGAAGACTGCCGCTCGCTTGCGGTCGTCGAGCTCGTCGAGCCGGGCACACAGGTCGGTGGTGGGCAGTCGCGAATCATTCATCGCCGCCGCCACATTGCGCGCCAACGCTGATGCCCGCGGTTTCGCACGAATGGTGCGAAAGGTTTCATCGGTGGTCCGGTACTGCGCGAGTTGTTCGCGTGCTTGCTCATTCGAGAGCATGCTCAGCCTCCGACCAGCGCGACCAGACGCACCAACCGCAGGGTGCTGGCGGTACCTAGTGGCACGGGCGCATCCAGGTCCTCGATCTGGGTGCCGTCGACGAAGACGAAGAACAGCCCATCGCCGAACGCCTCGATCGCGCGCTCGATGGCCGTGTCGAGCGGTGGTGGGGCGGGCAGCGTGCGCTGCTCGCGACCGTAGGACCCCGACTCCACGCCGCGCGCGAGATCGGCGGGGGTGAGCACCCGCAATGTTCGACTTTGCTCGCGGTGACGTTCGTAGTCGGCGATCTCTTGGCGCACAAGGTGTGTCAACACCTCTCGCAGCGTGGACACCTCCGGCCCGATCTCGACATCGCGTACCTCAGCGGGCCCGGCCCCGACCACCCGTGTCTCTACGATCACGCCGCCACTATGGCAGGTCGCGACGAACTACACGAGAGGAACTAACGAGAACATTCGGTCACCGACGTGGTGCCGCCGGGCAGCACCACGGTGAACACCGCGCCACCACCGTCGGCGTTGTCGACGGTGATCTCACCGCCCATGGCGGCGACCAGCCCGGAGGACAACATCAGCCCCAACCCGTAGCCGTCGACGTCGGATGCGGTCTCGGCGCGCGCGAACGGGGTGAACATCTGCGGCAGCTGCTCTGCGGCGATGCCGGGGCCGTCGTCGGTGACGGTGATGCGCACTGTGTGCGCCGACCGGTCGGCCCGGATCTGCACCAGGCCGGCACGGCGGCCATGCCGAATCGCGTTGCCCACGATGTTGAGCAGCACCTGTCGAAGTCGCCCGCGGTCGCAAAGCACGGTCACCGTCGCCTCGATGTGCGAGTCGATGGTCACTCGCCGAGCGGTGGCCTCTGCCGCCAGCAGGTCGACGACCGAACCCGCGACCTCGGCCACGTTCACCGGCTCACGACCCACCGTCAGGACACCCGCTTCGGCCCGGCTCACGTCGAGGACGTCGGTGACGACGCTGAGCAGATGATCAGCGGCGACGTTGATCCGGGCGAGTGCCTCGCGCCGTTGATCACCACTGAGGTCCAGGGTGGACAGCAGCTCGGAGAACCCTTTGATGGCCTGCAGCGGGGTGCGTACCTCGTGGCTCACCGCCGAGAGCAGCGCTGATTTTGCTCGGCTGTGCTCCTCGGCGATCCGGCGCGCCAGGTCGGCCTGGTCGCGAGCGGCGCGGGCGGCCTGCGCGGCCCGCTGCGCGGTCAAGTCCACCACGTCGAGGGCGACATGGGCGGGCAGGTTGTCGCGCCCGCGCACCAGCGAGAAGGTGACCTCCACCGGGCGCCTCGTCCCGTCGGCGGCGTGAACGGTCAACAGCTCGGTGATCACCGCTTCGTGAGACCCGTTGAGCACGTTCCGGATTCGCTTCTCAACCGGCGCCGCCACCGGCAAGACCGTGTGCAGCGGTGCACCGACCATGGTCGCAGCGGGACACCCGCTCATCCGGGCGAACGCAGAGTTCACCCGCTCAAATCGGATGTCGAGCCCCAGCAGCGCCGCCCCAGCGGGGTTGTCGTCGAAGAAGCGCCGGAACAGTTCGGCCGTCTCGGTCAGCTCACCCATCAGGCGACCGTGTTCGAGGGCCACCGACGCCAATGCCGTGACCCGCTCCACCAGACGCCGCTCACGCGCCGTGGGATGGTGCGGCACATCGTGATACACCGCGAACGTGCCGATTGTGTCCTCTCGGGGGTCAAGGATCGGTGACGACCAGCAGGCCACCAACCCCGAGGCCATCGCGACGTCGCGAAACGGCGTCCACCGGTCGTCGTCGCGGACATCGCTGACGATCACCGGCTCACCCAGAAATGCTGCGGTGCCGCATGATCCGGCCTTCGGCCCTATCCTGATCCCATCGATGGCCCGCAGGTAGGTGGCGGGCAGGCTCGGTGCGGCGCCGTGGGTCAACGCCTGACCGGAGGCGTCGACGACGAGGATCGAACAGCGGGCGCCCGGCATCAGAGCTTCGAGCGCGCTGATGATCTCGTCCAACACCTCTTCCAGCCGCGCCGCCCGCGCCACCAGCTCGAGCACCCGCATCTACCGGCCCAACAGCACCGCGACATCGCCTGGGTGTAGTTCGTCGACCGATGCCGGTGGGGCGAGGCGCGCGGTCACCCAGCCCCTCCACAGTCCGGGTCGAAACGGTAGCCGACCCCGCGAATCGTCCGAATACAACTGCTGCCGTGCGCTTTTCCGATCTTCGTGCGCAGCCGATGGATGTGTTCGGTCACCGTCGCCTCACCCAGCCACTGCGCCGAGTGCCACACCGTGTCCAACAGTTGATGGCGGGTGAACACCTGACGTGGATGGCTGGCCAAGAACAGGAGCAGGTCGAACTCCTTTGCTGTGGCGTCGATGTCACGACCATCGACACTCACCTCGCGGCTAATCGAGTCGATGCGCAGGGGCCCGGAGGCCAGCACCGACGTGGTGGCCGGCCGGCCCGCTCGACGTAGCAGTGAGCGCACCCGGGCTGCCAACTCGCCCGGCGAAAACGGCTTGATCAGGTAGTCGTCGGCCCCGCTGTCCAGCCCTGCGATCCGATCGCACTCACCGCTGCGGCCAGACAGGATGATCACCGGTACGTCGACCGGAACCCCGGCCCGTCCCGACCTGATCGCACGGATCAGGTCCATGCCGCCGACCACCGGAAGCGTGAGGTCCACGACGATCAGCCGCGGCACCTCGCGGGAGAGAATCTGCAACGCCACGGCACCGTCGTCGGCCTCGACCACGTCGAACCCACACTCGTCGAGCTGCCAGTGCACGACGGTGCGGATGCTGGAGTCGTCCTCGACCACCAGGATTCGTGGCCGCACAGCGCGGACGGCCGGAGTGGCTGCACCGTCGGGCTCCACCGGCGACATCGCAGACCTCTGTGTCACACGTCACACTGTACCGGCGATCGGCGGCGGTGCGGCCAGGGTCAGGCGGCGTTCACGTTCGGCATGATCTCTTCGTTGATGCGCTTGAGATCGTCGAGGGTCTTCGAGGTGGGCACATCGCGGAACGGCGGCCAGAGCAGCGGCATCGTCATACCCGCCTCCTTGTACTCCTTGAGTCGGTCCTCGATCTGCTGTGCCGTCCCGGCCAGCAGGTTGGTGGCCTTACCCGCGTCGGACATGTCGGTCGGCTCGTCGGTGATGACAAACCAGATCATCGAGCACATGTCGAAGTTCTCCGGGAAGTCACGACCGAGTTCATTGAGCTCGCGCTGCATCTCGCCCTTCCACCGGGCGATGTCGGCAGGCGAATCCTGGATGCCGATCCAACCCTGCAGCCCGTACTTGGCGATGCGCTTGGCCGAACGTTTGGGATCCTTGAGTCCCGAGAAGTAGATCGGCGGGCCGGGCTTCTGCACCGGCTGGTGTCCGAAGCCGGCGGGCTCGAAGTCGGCGAATTCACCGTGGTATTCGAACAGTTCGTTGGACCAGATGCCCTGCATGATCTCGATCGACTCACGCACGTGGCCGTGTCGGCGCGGAAAGAGTTGCGGGACACTGGCCGCGGCGAACTCCTCGGGCATCCAGCCCGAGCCGATACCGACATTGAGGCGACCGTTGGACAGGTGGTCGATGGTGGCGAACTCTGCGGCCATCACCCCCGGCGATCGGAACGGGGTGTTGGTGATGGACATGCCGATGCGCACCTTGGAGGTCTTGGCGGCCAACCAGGGGATCAGTGGCATGCCCTGGAACCACTTGCCTTTCGCCACCACCGGCATCTGCAGCGGGAAGTCGGTCATCATGCCGAACGGATACTGCATCTGTTCGCGGTCCGACGCCTCGGGCACGATGATCCGATCCAGCGTCCACACCGAGTCGAACTCCAACTCCTCGGCCAGCGCCGTGAGGTCTTCGAGTTCCTGAACGGTCACGTGGTCACGAAAATTGGGAAGGTAGAGAGCGAGTTTCATCGGTTGGTCTCCTGTTCGTGAGTGCGACGGATCGGCTACCGCTGGCCACAGACCATACGAAGCAACCATCACCGGCGGCTCAGGCGAAGATCAACGCATCATCAACTCGCCGACGCCAACAGCCCGATGGCCGTGATGATGACCCCATGGCGGGTGAGCACCCACAACCGCCGGAGGTGCTGTGGGCACCTTCGGACGAGCGGATCGCGGCCTCGGCGTTGCGCGAGTACCTGGACTGGCTGGAGGATCGCGAGGGACGCGAGTTTCGGGATCATGATGCGCTGTGGGCCTGGTCGGTGGCCGACCTGGACCGATCCTGGACCTCGATCGTCGACTACTACGAGATCGGGCTGTCGCGACCGTGGGCGCAGGTGCGCACCACCGAGGCGATGCCGCGCACCCGGTGGTTCCCTGGTGCGCAACTGAACTGGGCTCGGGAGGCACTCCGGCACGGCCGCGACGACCAGCAGGCGCTGGTGTGCGTGCGCGAGGGCGACGGACCCACCCGCCACGTCACATACACCGAACTTCGCCGGTCGGTGGGGGCGTTGGCCGGGTGGCTGCGTCGCGCCGGGGTTCGACCGGGCGACCGCGTGGCCGCTTATCTGCCCAACACCGAGCACGCGGTGATCGGCGTGCTCGCCACCGCGGCGGTGGGGGCCGTATGGGTTTGTTGTGCACCTGATTTCGGCCCGGACGGCACCGTCAGCCGACTGTCCCAGCTGACGCCGAGAGTGTTGATCGCAACCGACGGCTACCACTGGAACGGCAGGACCGTCGACCGCAGCGATGTGGTGGAGTCGTTGCGGGAGAACCTGACCGGGCTCACCCACGTGGTGAGTGTCCCTTACGCATTCGGTCGCCCCGTCCCGCCGGACACAGTGTCGTGGGACGAAGCGATTGCCACCGATGCCGCCCTGGACTTCGAGCCGGTCGAGTTCTCCCATCCCCTGTGGGTGCTGTTCACCTCGGGAACCACCGGGCGGCCCAAAGGGCTGGTGCACGGGCACGGCGGGATCACGCTGGAAGGCTCGAAATGGGCGGGACTGTATTGCGGATTGCGGAATGGAGAGCGGATTTTCGCCTGCACCACCACCGGCTGGGCGTTGTGGAACATGCAACTGGGCGCACTGCTGCGCGGTGCGAGCATGGTGTTGTACGAGGGCAGCCCCGGCCATCCGGCGGGTGCGGTGTGGGCTGCGGCTGCCGACACCTCGACCGAGGTGATGCTGCTGGGCGCTGCGGTGGTCACCGCCACCGCCAAGACCGGCGTCTCGCCACGGGCCACCCACGATCTGTCGCGGCTACGACACCTCATGGTCAGCGGTTCGGCGCTGCCACCAGCGGGCTATCACAGGGTGTACCAGCATGTCTCGCCCGATCTCCGTATCGACTCCACCAGCGGCGGCACCGACATCTCCGGGTCGTTCGTGGGCAGCAACGAGTATGCGGTGGTGCGGGCCGGACGCATCGGTGGGCCACTGGCCGGGGTGGACTGCGCCGCCTGGGACCCCGACGGATCCCCGGTGATCGACGAGGTGGGTGAGCTGGTGGTCACCGCACCGATGCCGTCGATGCCGGTGATGCTGTGGGACGACCCTGATCACACCCGTTACATCGGCGCCTACTTCGACTGCTGGCCCGGGGTGTGGCGTCACGGGGACTGGACCACCATGCACTCCGACGGCTCGGTCACCATCCACGGCCGCTCCGACTCCACCCTCAACAGGCAGGGAGTTCGACTGGGCAGCAGCGACTTCTATGATCTGCTCGACACGATGCCTGAGATCGCCGAAGCGCTGGTGGTCGGGGTGGATCGTCCAGAAAGCGACTACTGGCTGGGATTGTTCGTGGTCACCACCCCTGGGCACACCCTCGATGAAGCCCTGCGTGAACGCATCGTGTGTGCTCTTCGCACCCGACTGACCCCGCGCCATGTGCCCGATGACATCGTCGCCGCACCCGCGGTCCCTCACACCCTCAACGGTAAGAAGTTGGAGGTGCCGATCAAGAACATGCTGTCGGGAATGCCACTGGCCCAGGCGGTTACGATGGCCTCGGTCGATGACCCCGACGCGGTCGCCTGGTACGCCGAGTTCGCGGCGCACCGATTCGGAGCACACCCACGCTGATCTGACCGCCGATTCACTCATCGATGGGCGGCGGCGGGTCATCAGAGATCGCCCGCGCGATTGCCGGCGACGCGAGTCGCCCACGGTTTCGGCCTGCTCCACGCTGGTGTGGGCCGAGTAGGACCGGCACCAAGACCCGCGAAGACGGCTACGCTCCTGGGCCATGGCGACACGTAACCAGACGTTCGACACCCCCGACCCGGACGATCCGCTGGACATCCACACGCGCGACTCCAACAACCACACACCGCTGCTGGCGGCCGCCTACCGCCTCGATGTGGCTGCGACTCGAGCGCAAATCGTCGCCGGTGCCGATGTGCACGCCGTCGAGGACCCGTCGGATGACGACAGCTACAACGCCATCGATCTCGTTCTCTCCGTCACCCGCAACGCCTACATTCCACAGACCGCCCAGATCTGTCGGATGTTGCTCGACGCCGGTGTGCCGGCCACCGAGCGAATGCGAACTGCGGTGCGCGGCATCGGAACGGAGTTCGAGTTCGGACGTTCCGGCTTCAATCCGGACTACGTCGCGCAGGTGGATGCAGGCCTGGCCGAGCTGTATGCGATGTTCGACGTCACCCCGGCCCCGGCGCATCAGACTCACGACGGTGTAAGCCCGATCAGCGTGGTCGCCACCACCTGGACGGAGCAGTTCAACGAGCTGTGGGACCTACTGGTGCCACCGTCGGGGGCGGCGCTGTCCGCTCAAGGTGAGGTGATTCGCATCTGCGGGCGCATCAACCGCGAACTACTGGGAACCGGTGGGGCCAACTGGGACCGGCAGTTTCGCGCCATGGTCGATACGGCAGTGGAGATTGTCAGCGGCGGGACCACGCTGCCTGCGGCGGACTTCAAGGACTACCGCGCTGCGGCCAAGAAGGTCCGCAAAGGCCGCATCGACGAGGAGGCCATCATGCGCATGATCGAACTCTCCGTCTCGTGGGTGCTGGCAAATCCCACCCCGCAACCCTTCTCGACCACCCGCTATACGCGCTGATCGGCGCCCACTGGACGAGATTTAGCGCCCAGTGGACGGGGACTTCCGCCCAACCGACGCCGGTTTCCGCCCAACCGACGCCGGTTTCCGCCCAACCGACGCCGGTTTCCGCCCAACCGACGTCAGGCGGCTCGCGCGGCCAGCGCTCGGGCCAGGTCGTCGCGGCCTTCGCTGACGTAGCGTCGGGTGGTGGCGTCGATGTCGGCTGATGCCAGCCAGGCATCCACCCTGGCCAGGGTGTCGGAGCTGGGATTGGCCAGCGGGAACAACGACTGCAGCGCAATCTGGCCGATCCACACACCCAGCTTGGGTACCACGGTCGCGGCCATCTCGAGATAGGTGTCGACGAACGGCGCCAACACCTCCGCCTGCCCGGCCACCTGGAACCCACCGGCATACGAGCGTCGAGTCTCGTTGGGGGTGGCCGGATCGATGGCCTTGTCCCACGCCAACTGCTTGGCCTCGGTGGTCGGGCGCATCGCGCTGACACGTGCTCCGCGCTCGGCACCGGAGTTGGTCGGGTCGTTCTTCAGCTCTGTCGCCAACTCGTCATCACTCAGGTCACCCAGGCGCGCCAGCCCGCCCACCAGCACCCAACGCAGATCAGGATCGATGGCCAGGCCGTCCAGCGAGCCACCCAGCAACTCCCGCAGCGGCGCGGGATCGGTTGCAGCGTCGGCGAATCCGCGTGCCAGCGCCAACTGGTGATCGCTGCCGGCCTCGGCGGCGCTGAGCAACGCATACACACCGTCAGACCAGCGGGTGCGCAATGCCGCGACAGCCGACTCCGGGGTGAACAGGTTGACTGCCGAATGCCCCTGGCGCAGCAGCGAAGCCACCGCGGTCAAGTCCGTTTCCGAGGCCACTCCGGCCAACACCAGATCGACGAACCGGGCGCCGGGCAGTTGCGCATCACGGGTCATGTCCCACGCCGCACCCCAGCACAGGGCCCGCGGCAACGAGTCGGCGAAGTGCGGGATGTGTTCGAGCAGAGTGCCCAGCGACCGCTCGTCCAGCCGGATCTTGGCGTAGGTGAGGTCATCGTCGTTGAGCAACACCAGATCTGGCTGCGGCAGCCCTTCGAGCTCGGGTACCGACGTCTGCGCACCCACCACATCGGTCTCGACGCGATGGGTACGCACCAGCGCGCCGTCGACAAGGTCGTAGAAGCCGATCGCGATGCGATGCCGTCGCAGCGTCGGATGATCGGGGTGGGCCGACTGTTCGACGACGAACGAGGTGAACGCACCGGAGTCGTCTACGTCGAACCGAGCCTGCAGCGTGTTGACCCCGGTGGTCTGCAGCCATTCCGCCGCCCAGCTATCCAGCTCGCGACCGGAGGCAGACTCCAACTCGCGCAACAGATCTGACAGTTCGGTGTTGCCGTAGGCGTGCTTGGTGAAGTAGGCCCGCAACCCGGCGGTGAAGTCCTCGAGACCCACCCACGCCACCAACTGCTTCAAGGCCGACGCGCCCTTGGCGTAGGTGATGCCGTCGAAGTTGGCCTCCACCGCGTGCAGGTCGTAGTTGTCGGCGGCGATCGGGTGGGTGGAGGGCAACTGATCCTGTCGATAAGCCCAGTTCTTGCGCTGGTTGGTGAAGCCGGTCCACGCGTCGGTGAACCGGGTGGCCTGCGCGGAGGCGTGGTGGGCCGCCCATTCGGCGAACGACTCGTTGAGCCACAGGTCATCCCACCACTTCATGGTCACCAGGTCTCCGAACCACATGTGCGCCATCTCGTGCAGGATGGTGTTGGCGCGTTGCTCGTAGGCGGCCTGGGTTTGGCGGCTGCGGTAGATCATCTCGTCGCGGAAGGTGACGCACCCGGCGTTTTCCATTGCGCCCATGTTGTATTCGGGCACGAACAGCTGGTCGTACTTGCCGAACGGGTAGCCCATGTCAAAGGTGCCCTCGAAAAACTCGAAGCCCTGCTTGGTGATCAGCAAGATGTCGTCGGCGTCGAGGTACTGCGCCAAGGACTGTCGACAGAACACACCCAGCGGAATCTCGCCGAACTTGCCGCTATAAGAGTCGCGCACCACGTGGTACTCACCGGCGACCAACGCGGTGATGTATGTGGACATGGTCTTGGTGGGCGCGAACTTCCACAGCGCGCGCCCCGAACCGAGATCGTCGGGCTCGGGGGTGGGCGAGTTGCTGACCACCTGCCAATGCGAGGGCGCGGTGATGTGGAAGGTGAACTGCGCCTTGAGATCAGGCTGCTCGAAGGTGGCGAACACGCGGCGCGCGTCGGGCACCTCGAACTGGGTGTAGAGGTACACGCGGTCATCGGTGGGATCGACAAAGCGATGCAGACCCTCACCGGAATGCGAATATGCACAGCGGGCTTTCACCACCAGCTCGTTGTCGGCGGCCAAGTCGGTCAGCGCGATCCGGCTGTCTGCGTAGGCATCAGTCCCGAGTTCGCGACCGTTGAGGACCACCGAGTCGAGTTCGGCGTCGACGAGGTCGACGAACGTCGAGGCCCCCGGGGTGGCCGAGAACGTCAGGGTGGTGATCGACCCGAACCGGTGGGTGCCCGATTCGGGGGCGTCGAGGGTGAGGTCGAGTGCGACCGCATACGTCGGGGTGCTGACGGTGGCGGCGCGCTGCTGAGCTTCTTCACGGGTGAGGTTGGTCCCTGGCATGCCCTCCACTCTGGCATAGCCACGCCCGATCAGACCGCTGACCTGCATCGGTAATGAATCCTTGACCCGTGGCGATACAGCCACTACCAATCACTAATGGTCCTCGTGCGTACCAGTCGCGGGGGCACGACTGAGGAGAGTCACATGAATCGCACGATCACCCGTCTGAGCAGCACCGCTGTTGCCGTCGCCGCCACCGTCGGCGCCGTGTTGGCCGCAGCACCCACCGCCACCGCGGCACCTGTCCCAGTGCGCGTCGACCAGATCCCGGCCACGTCTCTCACGTTGAACGGCCTGGTGGTCCCCAGCCTGTGGCTGGTGTCGATCAAGGTCACTTCGCCGGCACGGGGGGTGATCGAGATGTCGGTGCCCACCGGTCCCGAGCGGTGCGCCACCACGGCAGCACGCACGTCGATCCGACTGGACTATCTCAACACCGGTAACGGTCGCTTCGGGTCGATCGAGGTCAAGCCCTGCGACAACCGATTCATCAAGGCACCTCAAGTCGCCCGCGTGGCCATTGGGAGTGGCCGAGTCGTGGGCACCATCAATGTGCTGCCAACCGAACGAATCCAGGACGAACCCTTCTTCGGCCCCGGCCAGCCGTCGGGCCCGGGCTACGCCACCTTCGTGGTCCCCTGATCGCGCCGCGCTCACAGGTTCCCCACAGTCGGCGCGGGCTATCCTCATCTGCGTGAATACCGCCCTGGCCGACACCGCCGCCTCGACGACCACCCAGCTGGCCCTGCTGCCCGGCTTCCTCGACCCGATCACCCTGCTGGGGTACTTCGGGACGTGGGCGCTGGTGGGCCTGCTGGTGGTGATCCTCGTCGAGTCCGGCGTGCTGTTCCCGGTGCTACCCGGTGACTCGCTGCTGTTCGTGGCCGGCCTGGTGGTGGCGGGCAACTCTGACAAGGTCGAGAAGTTCGCGTCGCTGTGGCAGCTGCTGCTGTTCATCCCCATCGCTGCGATCATCGGTGGCCAGATCGGATATTGGATCGGCCGCTATGCGGGCACCACGATGTTCGGCGAGAACAAGCGCTTCCTCAAGAAGCGCTATCTCGATGAGGCGCACGAGTTCTTCGAGAAGCGCGGACCCATCACCATTTTCCTCGCGCGTTTCGTCCCGATCGTGCGCACGTTGGCCCCGATCGTGGCCGGCGCCGCCCGCATGAACGCAGCCCTGTTCACCGCCTACAACGTCGTCGGCGCCATCGTCTGGGGCTGCGGCATCACGCTGCTGGGGTATTGGCTGGGCCAGTTCTCGATCATCCAGAAGCTGATCGAGCCGATCTTCATCCTCATCGTGGTGGTGTCGATCCTGCCGATCGTCTGGGAGTACTACCAGCGGCGCAAGGCCGGTGGCGCCGACCCCGAGTCGTCCGAGCCTGCCGCCTCCTGAGGTGACCGAACGGCTGCGAGAAGCCGTGCGGGCGTTGGTGATCGACGCCGATGACAACGTGCTGCTGGTCCGGCTCATCTTCGATCGCGCCAGCCTGCCCGAGGGTTTCTGGGTGTGTCCCGGCGGCGGGGTGGAACCGGGCGAGACGCATGCGCAGGCGCTGCGCCGTGAGCTGGCCGAAGAAGTGGGGGTCGAGCTGGAGTCCCTGGGTCCGCTGCTGTGGCGCAAACGCACCATCTTCGACATCGGCGACTACGACGGGCAGCTCGACCACGTGTATCTGCAGCGGTTCACCGGAGCGCACACCCGCGGTTCCGCCGGACGACCGACGCTGGCGTCCTCGGCGCGCGCCGCCGAGGGACTGGTCGAGGTGCGCTGGTTCTCACCGGACGAATTGTCCTGCAGCACCGACGTTTTTGCACCCCGTACCCTGCCGCAGCTGATGCGCCACGTGGTCGAGCACGGCCCACCCGAGCAGCCCTGGGAACTCACCGGCTTCTGAGCCGACCGAACCCCGGCACGCGAACGCACCGGGGTTCGGCTTGGGCCGGTGAACCGGGTCGATCAGTGCTCGGCCACCGCCTTACGACCCAGATCCACACCGGCACTTCCGTAGTACTGCCGGAGGAACGGTGCGAAATCGTGCTCGAACCCACCGAGCGCCAACAGATCCGAGGTCGCCTCGGTGGCAGCACGTGCCGCCGCGCTGGGCTGCAGGACGGCGGGCCGTTCACGACCGTTGGGCCCCAGGGTCCCCCACATCTCAAAGGTCTCGGTCTCCTTCGGCAGCGGCTTGGCCGAGCAGATCGTCACCTTCTTCGACGGGCCTTTGCCGGTCAGGAAGTAGTCGATGATCGGCCGGTCGACACACTCGGTGCTGTAGGGAAACGCCCCGTGGGAGCTCTCGTTGTCCGTGGCGATGAAGCGCGCACCCGGCAGCCTGGTTCCGGTCACCGATCCCGCCTCGTATGCCGTCGCACCGTCGAGTTCATCCTGCAGGACGATCACCTTCGGGAAGGTCGCAGCGTTGACCGTCGGGTTGGTGTTGGGGCTACGCCAGAAAGCGCAGGCGGGTGGGGCGACGAAGCTGCCCAGCGATGCGGCGAACGGTTCCTCCTTTGTCTTGCGGGCGTTGAGGTCGTTCCAGTACTGCAGACCTTGCGTCCACTGCCCGTCGTTGCAGGCCACGAAGTCGAACACCGACTCGTACTTCACGTTGTCGGGGTCCACCGCCGAGCGGGAGACCTGCGACAGGTCAGTCAGAGGGGCCACCAGGGCGCTCAATCGCTGCGCCGAACGCTTCTGCGCTTGGGTGGACGTCGAATCGGCGACGATCTTCGACATCGTCGCGCGCACCTCGCCGGCCGGATCCGCTGGCTGGATCTCGGCGGTCGAACTCGTCATCGGATCCGATGACGACGGCGGGCTCGACGGGGTGGTGCCCGCCTTCTCGCCGGCGTTGATCAGATCGACCACCACATCGGCGGCATCGGTGATCGCAGAAGACTTGTAGAACAGGTTGCTGGCACCACTGAAGATCCAGGTGATCTTCACCGTGCTCGCCGACAGCTTCGACGTGGCGGCAAAGTAGCGCTTGTAGAGCGCATTTCGGTCGGTACCGAGCTTGTAGAGGTCGTTGTGCCGGGTGATGTAGGGCAGCAGTTCCTCGGTGAAGATGCGCTCTCGAGCGGTTGTCTGGAAGCCGAAGGTGCGCTGCATCGTCGGCTCGGTCACGTCCAGAGCCGAATCGAGCAGCACCTTGTCGGTATGTGCGGCAAAGGTGTTGGCATACCGGGTGCCCAGCCAGGTGCCGTAGGAGTACCCGACGTAGCTGATCTTGCGTTCGCCGAGCAGCACCCTGATGAAATCCATGTCGTAGGTGGTCTGTTCGGTGTTGACCAGCTTCACATCCGGTGTCTCAGAACACAGCTTCGACTGGTCCTGCAGGCGCTTGATCGCGTCGCTGAGCACCTGGGAGATCTCGCAGCCCGCGTGGGTCGACTGCCCCACGCCGCGCGGATCGAAACCGACATAGTTGTAGTACGGCTGCAGGTCGGGCGTGCGAATCTGCATGCCCGCGGCCCACGGCAGGCCATCACCGCCGGGACCACCCGGGTTGACGAAGATCGTCCCCTTGTGGCGGGAGTCGGTGAGTGCGCTGTTGAACGCTTGCGACACCCGGATGTTCCAGGTCTTGCCGTCGCGCGGATTGTGCCAATCGCGCGGGACCTTCACGGTCGTGCAATTGACGTTGGGTTGCGCGAATTTGGCATTGGTGTCGGGATCACCGTAGTCGCAGGCTCCCCAGGTCAGTTTTTGCTTGGTCAGGGAACCCGCCAATGCGGCCGTGTCCGGGGTGGCCGGCACGGATGCAGTGGGGGCCGCGGTAGCCGCCGCGTAGGTGGAAACGCAGGTCAGGGCAGTCGCAGTCACCACAGTGAGGGCACGACTCAGCCCGCGAGCAGTAATCATGGATGAGTACTTTCTCTACGCTGTGCGGCGTTACCCGGGTGGCCACACGAAGGTGTCGAGCTCGTGAATCAACGGAATTGTCGAGACGGAAGAACGTTAACTCCGGAGCGGGAGGTGATCGTGACGAAAACCGTATTGTCCTGTTGATTCATAACATCTGATTCGCGCGAAACGTCGGTGATGTCGGATTGCCTCACCACGCGGTCGAGGGGTCAGCGTGCTGACGGATCCAGGCGTGCATGGCGATCCCGGCCGCCACTCCGGCGTTGATCGATCGGGTGGACCCGAACTGCGCGATCGACACCGTCAGATCGGCGCGCGACACCGCATCGGGACTCACCCCAGGGCCTTCCTGCCCGAACAGCAACACACATTCCCGCGGCAGCTCTGCGGTCTCCAACGGCACCGAGCCCGGCGTGTTGTCCACCGCCACCACCGAAAGATGTTGTTGAGCTGCCCATTCCATCAACGAATGCACATCGGGATGGTGGTGGAGATGTTGGTATCGGTCGGTCACCATGGCGCCGCGCCGATTCCAGCGACGGCGACCCACGATGTGCACGGCGGATGCGGCGAAGGCATTCGCGGTGCGCACCACCGTGCCGATGTTGGCGTCGTGCGCGAAATTCTCGATGGCAACGTGGAATTGGTGTCGGCGGGTGTCGAGGTCGGCGACAATCGCCTCCCGCGTCCAGTAGCGGTAGGCGTCGACGACGTTGCGGCGGTCGCCTTCGACGAGCAGCTGCGGGTCATACCGGGGATCCTCGGGCGGTGGAGTACCGCGTTCGAGGAGCCATGGCCCCACCCCGACGAGATCATCTGCGGGCGTGGTCCATTCGGTGGGACCCGGCTCAGCCGAGTCCGATGTCATCCAACCCCAGCAAGTATCGGTAGGGCACGCCTTCGGCCTCGATGACCGCCTGGGCACCGGTGGCCCGATCGACCACCGTGGCCACCCCGACCACCTCGGCACCGATCTCGCGGGCCGCGCGTACTGCGGTGAGCGGGGAGTTGCCGGTGGTGGTGGTGTCCTCCACCACCAGAACCCTCTTGCCGACGATGTCGGGACCCTCGATGAGCCGTTGCATACCATGGGTTTTCGCGGACTTACGGACCACGAAGGAGTCGATGGGGCGGCCAGGCGCATGCATGATCGCGGTGGCCACCGGGTCGGCACCCAACGTCAGACCGCCGACGGCGGCGTAGTCCCAGTCGGCGGTCAACTCTCGCAGCAGGGAGCCGATCAGCGGCGACGCCTCGTGATGCAGAGTGGCCCGGCGCAGGTCCACGTAGTAGTCGGCCTGGGCACCCGAGGACAGGGTCACCGCCCCGTGCACCACGGCCAGTTCGGCCACCAGCTCGGCCAGGCGTTGCTTGCTCACGCGTTCACGCTCTCAGTCCTCGGTCGGGCCACGGTCGGGGCGGCGGCGTACCGGCATCGGTTGCATCCGGCGACCCGAGTCCGGTGCCGCAGGCGGTACCGGCGGCCGCGTCGTGCGCATGGACCGCTCACCGGTCGCGGCAGGCTCCCGGATCTTCTCGCGCCCGATGGACTCGGTCTTCTGTTCCACCAGTCCACGACGAGCCCGACCGGTGGGACTGGACGGATCACGAGGATCGGGGCGCGGAGCCGGATCGACGGTGGGTGGCAGCACCCGCAACAGATCTGTGAAGCGACGCACCGTCTCCAACGCGGTGTCCAGGCGTACCGGGTCGTTGGTCAACGCCATCGACGCCACCGACCAGTGGCCTTCGTTCCAGAGGATCTCGATGAAATCCGGTGCGTTGGTGGCCAATGCGACCATGCGGCGATCGCAGACGCGGCGAGCGATGTCGAGGTGGGTGGAGAACATGACCCGGCGACCCATCGCACCGAGCAGTTCGAGGTCGTCGTCGGTGGGGGCCAGCACCTTCTCCTGGCGCACGTCGATGACCACCGGCGAGGCGATGGATCGGCGGATGGCCACGATGGTCGCGGTCTCCGCGAGATCGAAGGCGACGGCCTGATCGCCGTAGTGGCGACCGAACACGATGTCGCAGATCTCGACGTGATCACCGATGTCCATCGTGGCGCGGGTCAGCTCGCGGCGCAGCGCAGGCACACCGTCGGCCGACGAGTCCTCGGCCGCGACATAGGTGAACCCGTGGCCGTCACCCCACACCGCGCGTTCCTTGCGTACCCCGGCCACCCGCCGACGGTCCAGCCACAAAAGAGCGACCGCACCGGCCAGGGCCACGGCGGCGATCACGAAATAGACGGCGGTCATCGCGTGCCAGCCTAGTCAGTTCGGCGCCGAGGAGAACGCCCAGGCGGACATGTGTGTCGCAGTCATCTCGTCCACTGCGTCCTCAGGGGTGGGATCCGGACTTGACCGGCGGCGCCGGGGTGGTCACCCGACCGTCGACGACGAGGTCGGCGGTCATGGTGTCCCCCGCGACCAGCACATGCACCACCACCAGATCACCGACGGCCGGAGCCGGCTTGGTCTGCTTGTCTGCAGACTCGTAGTGGGTATCGCCGTTGAGCACGATCCGGTGGCGTCTGCCGTCGCTGACGTGCAACACCAGAGAGGTGGGCGTGAGGGTCTCGACGGTGCCCAGGATCATCTTCGAGCGAGACACCACGCTGGGCGCCAGCGGGGCGGTGCTGGGCAGCTGCGCACCGATGGGCAGTGGGGTGCCGTCCGGGCTGGGGGCGAGCATCTTCATCTGGGCGGCGGAGGTGGCGTCGGAGTCGTCGCCGCGATCGGCACCCACGTGCACGCTGTAGGCCAGTCCGATCCCCGCGATCAGCAAGCCCAGCAGCGACAGCATCGTGGTGGTCGACGCCCAGCGACGCCGACCGTCGGGGTCACCGGCGCGTGACCGCTTCCACAGCAGACGCATCGGTGCCACCTCCTCCATCCATCGGTTTCGCGACCGAGGCTAGGAGCACACCCTGAGATGCGGCTGTGAGTGATAACGATTCGGTCTCAGCGCACGTAGCCGACGCTGGTGTCCACCGCCCCCACAAGCGGCTCACCTGCAGCGTAGGTGCGCAGCCGACGCAGGAACTGATCTGCCAACGCCTCGCGCCACCCGGTCACGTCCCCACTCATGTGCGCCGACAATGACACCTGCGGCAGCGTCCACAGCGGTGAGTCCGCGGGCAAGGGCTCCACCTCGGCGACGTCCAACGACGCCGCGGCGATGGTGCCGGCCTGCAGCGCGGCCACCAGATCGGTCTCCACCACCAGGTGTCCGCGACCCACGTTGATCAGGTGCGCAGAGGGTTTCATGGCGGCCAGCACGTGGCCGTCGACCAGACCGCGGGTCTGGTCGGTCAGCGGCGCTATGAGCACCAGGTTGTCCACGTCGCCGACGTGATCTGCGAGATCGGCAGTGGCGATCACCGCGCCGAAGTCAGGATCATCGGATCGGGGCACCCGCCCAGCACCGCGCACATGCAGACCCGCGGCGCTGAGCAGCCGGGCGATCTCGCGACCGATTGCCCCGGTTCCCACCACCAGCGCGCTCGACCCGGTCGTACGCCGCGTCTCACGCCACTGCCAGCGTCGTTGTCGCTGCAGGTCGCGAGACTCCAACAGCCGTTTGTCCCAGGCCATGATCGAGGCCAGCACGAACTCCGCGATCGGCCGGTCATAGACACCGCGCGAGTTGGTGACCACCACCGGCGAGGCTCGCAGCTCATCGAACATCAGCTTGTCGACACCCGCGGCGCTGACGTGCAACCACCTCAGATCCACTGCGGCGCTCCAGTTCTCGCGGATCGCCACCGGGTCGTTCTCCCACAGGAACAGGGCATCGGCACCGGGCAGCGCCGTACCCAGATCGGCCGCGGTGGCCACGGTGACCGAGGCCAGCGCCTCGATCTCGGCCATGTTGTAGGGCAGTGGTTCGCCCGGGCGCGTCAACATCACCAGACCGACTGGGCGCGTAGGAGTGCTCACCGCCGCCACCCTACTTCGCACAAATGTAGATTGTTGACAATCTGACCCTCGGACCGGCACGGTGGTGCCATGACATCCACGCTGTCCCCGGCCACCACCGCGCGCCCGCGCGCCACCTTGAGCCCGGCCCTCAAGCAGGCCACCCCGGTGGTGGTCGACTCCGCGGCCGGATCGTGGATCCACGGCACCGACGGCCGCGACTACCTCGACTTCACCACCGGCATCGGGGTCACCAGCACCGGGCACTGTCACCCCCGGGTGGTGGCCGCAGCCCAGGAACAGTGCGCCCGCGTCATCCACGCCCAGTACACGACCGTGCTGCACACTCCCCTGCTGGAACTGACCGACAAACTCGGCGAGGTGCTGCCCACCGGGCTGGACTCGGTGTTCTACGCCAACTCCGGGTCCGAGGCGGTCGAGGCGTCGATCCGGTTGGCGCGCATGGCCACCGGGCGACCCAACATCGTCGTGTTCCAGGGCGGATTCCACGGTCGGACGGTGGCCGCAGCCAGCCTCACCACCGCAGGCACCCGGTTCTCGGCCGGCTTCTCCCCGCTGATGGCCGGGGTGCACATGGCTCCGTTCCCCTACGCCTTCCGTTATGGCATGGACCAGCAGGCCGCCGTCGATTTCGCCCTACGCGAACTGGACTACCTGTTCGCCAGCCGAGTAGCCCCCGCAGACACCGCCGCCCTGCTCATCGAGCCGGTGCTCGGCGACGGGGGCTACCTGCCGGCACCACCGGCGTTCCTGCACGGCCTGCGTGAACGGGCCGACCGACACGGCATCGTCCTCATCGTCGACGAGGTGCAGTCCGGGGTGGGCCGCACCGGACGATTCTGGGGCCACCAGTTCACCGACGGCCTCATCCCCGACATCCTCATCACCGCCAAAGGCATCGCCTCGGGGTTCCCCATCTCCGCCATCGCTGCCCCCACACCGCTGATGGCCCGCGCCTGGCCGGGTTCACAGGGCGGCACCTACGGCGGCAACGCCGTGGCCGCCGCCGCCGGGGTGGCCACGCTGGCGGTGATCGCCGAGGAGAACCTGGTCGACAACGCCGCCCAGCGCGGCGATCAGATGCTGGCCGGCCTGCGCGCGCTGGCCGCCCGCGTACCCGCCATCGGTGATGTCCGCGGGCTGGGCCTCATGGGCGGCATCGAGTTCGTCGATCCACACGTCGGCGGTTCGGTGCCCACCGCCGACGCCGGGACCGCCGCCGCGGTCCAGAAAGCCTGCATCGACCAGGGCTTGCTCACACTCACCTGCGGTCCGTTGGGCAACGTCATCCGGTTGATCCCACCGCTGACCGTCACCGACGATGAGATGTCCACCGGACTGTCCCGCTTCGCCGCCGCCGTCGACGCGGTCGTGGGCTGATACTGGACCTCATGACCATCTCAGCCGAGCTCGACCCCAGCCGGTCGGCGTCGGCGCTGCAGGCCCTGGGTCTGCAGGTCGACGCGTCCTCGCGCCGCCGCGCCGAGTACTCCTACGATGCGTCGAACTACCGTCTGTCGCCGCTGTGCGTGGTGTTCCCGCGTACCGACGCCGAGGTGGCCACCGCGGTCAGCTGGTGTCACCGCAACCGGGTCCCGATCATCGCCCGTGGCGGCGGAACGGGTATGGGCGGCAACAGCATCGGCGAGGGTGTGGTGCTCGACCTCTCGCGCCATCTCAACGCCGTACTCGAGGTGGACGCCGAGGGCGGCACCGCACTGGCCCAGGCGGGGGTGGTGCTCACCGAATTGGCGCGTCAGATCCGCGAATCCAGCGGCGGCACACTCACCTTCGCCCCCGACCCATCGAGCCAGTCCCGCGCGTGCCTGGGCGGTGCGATCGGCAACGATGCCTGCGGCAACCATTCGGTCCGGTACGGTCGCACCACCGATCACGTGCTGGAGATCAACGTGGTGACCGCGCAGGGACATCGGCTGACCGCCGACCGCACCGGGGTGCGCGCCACCGACCCCGCTGATCACCTCGCGCGCCGGCGAGCCGAGGACATCAGCGACGAACTGCGGGCACTGGTGGCCGACAACCTGGCCGCATTCCGTACCGAACTCGGTCGCATCCCCCGCCAGGTGTCGGGGTATCACCTGCGGCATCTGTTGCCGGAGAACGGTTTCGATGTGGCGCGGGCCCTGGTGGGCACCGAGGGCACCTGCGCGGTCATCGTCTCCGCCCGCGTCGCCCTGGTGCCGGTGGCCCACCATCCGCGGCTGCTGTGCGTCGGCTACGACACCGTCGTCGACGCCGCCCGCGACGTGCCCACCATGCTCGAGTTCTCCCCGTCGGCCATCGAAGGCATCGACGAGGCGATCGTGGCGACGATGCGGGCTCGGCGCGGACGCTCGGCGGTGGACGGTCTGCCGCAGGGGCGCGCCTGGATATACGTCGAACTCGACGAGCACAGTTGCAGCGACGTCGAGCAGTCGCTGCGCGACCTGCAGGACAAACTGCGGGCCGCCGGACGGATGATCGACTCCACCATCGAGACCGACCCGACCCGACGCGCCATGCTGTGGCGGGTACGCGAGGACGGGGCCGGACTGTCGTCGCGGCTGGTCGACCTCGACGACCCGGACGCCGGCCACGGTTACGAATCCTGGCCGGGCTGGGAGGATTCCGCGGTGGCACCGGAGAATCTGCCCGAGTACCTCGAAGGGTTCACCGCCCTGCTGCAGCGCCACGGACTGACCGGGGTGATGTACGGCCACTTCGGGGCCGGATGCATGCATGTACGCATCACCTTCGATCAGCGCACCGCGGCCGGTCGCGCGGTGATGCAGGCCTTCGTCCGCGACGCCGCCGAACTGGTCGTCGCCCACGGCGGCTCACTCTCGGGTGAGCACGGGGACGGCCGAGCGCGATCAGAGTTGCTGCCGATCATGTACTCGCCCAGCATGATCGCGGCGTTCGCCCGGTTCAAACAGATCTGGGACCCCGAGAACCTGCTCAACCCGGGCAGCATCGTCGACCCCGACGCCATCGGCGACCACCTGGCCCTCGACGGCGTGCCCGACCGCACGTGGGCGACCACGTTCGACCTGGGTATGCCGATGCAGAACACCGACGGCAGCACGCTCGATCCGTTCGTCCACGCCACCCAGGCGTGCATCGGGGTGGGTCGTTGCCGCACCCACACCGGCGGGGTGATGTGTCCCAGCTACCGGGCCACCCGCGACGAGAAGGACTCGACCCGCGCCCGCGCCCGGGTGCTGCAGGAGATGCTGCGCACCGCACCCGACGTCGAATCAGGTTGGCGCTCAACCGACGTCCGCGAATCGATGGACCTGTGCCTGTCGTGCAAGGCGTGTAGTACCGACTGCCCCACCGGGGTGGACATGGCCACCTACCGGTCGGAGTTCTTCCACCACTTCTACCGTGGTCGATTGCGGCCGAGGTCGCATTACGCACTGGGCTGGATGCCTGCGTGGCTGCGTCCGGCCACCGCGATGGCCCCGCTGATCAACGCGGTACTGGGCTCGCCGCTGGCGCGCCCGGCGGCCCGGGTCGCCGGACTCGATGCCCGCCGCGCGATGCCACGCTTTGCGCGCCGGAAAACTGTTCGTGCCCAGCTCGGTTCATTGCAGCGGCACGACACCGCCGACGTGGTGTTGTTCCTCGACTCCTTCACTCGCGCCTTCCGACCCCACGTCGGGGCCGCGGCCGCGCGTGTCCTGGAGTCCGCGCAGACCACCGTCAGCTGCGAACAGGAGAACTGTTGCGGGCTCACCTGGATCTCCACCGGACAACTCGATCGCGCGCGAAAAGTGCTCACACGCACCGTGACCGCGCTCGATGACGGCACCACGCGCCCGATCGTGGTCCCCGAACCGAGCTGTGCGGCCGCCCTGGCCACGGACCTGCCCGAGCTGGTGCACACCGACGCCGCCCGGCGGGTGGCCGCGCGAGTGCGCAGCTTCGCCACCCACGTCGGGGTGATGCTCGACGAGGGGTGGACGCCACCGGCGATGCCCGAAGCGGTGACCGTGCAGACCCACTGCCACGAGTACGCCGCGTTCGGGCCGCAGACACAGGCCGCCGTCCTGCGGCGCCTGGGGGTGACCCAGGTGCGAAGTGCCGACGGATGCTGCGGTGTGGCAGGAAATTTCGGCTTCGAGCGGGGCCACTACGAGGTGAGCATGGCCGTCGGCGAGCAGGCGCTGGCCCCGGCGCTACGGTCTCGAGACCCTCGGCATCCGGTGCTCACCGACGGTTTCAGTTGCGCCATGGCCGTCGACCAGTTCGCCGCCACCGACCCGACGGTGGGGTCCGCGGCCGGCCGCCACCTCGCCGAGCTCCTCGACCCCGACCCCAGCCCAGAAAGGCACCCATGACCACGTTGCACACCGACCTCTTCATCGACGGCACCTGGAGCCCGGCCGCCTCGGGTGCTCGGTTCGCGGTGGAGAACCCGGCCACCGGTGTGCAGATCGCAACCGTGGCCAACGGTGACGCCCACGACGCGCAACGAGCCATCGACACCGCGGCGGCCACGCAGCCGAGCTGGGCAGCGACCGCACCGCGCTTCCGCAGCGAGATCCTCTACCGCGCACATCGACTCATCCTCGACCGCGCCGACGACCTGGCTCGGATCATGACCACCGAGATGGGCAAACCACTCGCCGAGGCCGCGGGCGAGGTGGCCTATGCCGCCGAGTTCTTCCGCTGGTTCGCCGAGGAGGCGGTTCGGATCGGTGGCGATCACACCACCACCGGCGACGGCGCCAGCCGCATCCTGGTGACCAAGGAGCCGGTTGGCCCGTGCGTGTTGATCACCCCGTGGAACTTCCCGCTGGCCATGGGAACTCGCAAGATCGGTCCGGCCGTGGCCGCCGGCTGCACCATGGTGTTCAAACCCGCCGAACTGACCCCGCTGACGGCGTTGGCCCTGGCCGACATCCTCGCCGAAGCAGGCCTGCCCCCCGGTGTGCTCAACATCGTCACCACCGACACCCCCGGCCCGGTGGTGAGCACCTGGATGGACAGTGGCCTGGCCCGCAAGATCAGCTTCACCGGGTCGACCGAGGTGGGCAAACTGCTGCTGCGGCAGGCCGCAGAGAACGTGATGCGCAGCTCGATGGAGTTGGGCGGCAACGCGCCGTTCATCGTGTGCGCCGACGCCGACATCACCGGCGCCGTGGACGGTCTGATGGTGGCGAAGATGCGCAACATGGGTGAGGCGTGCACGGCAGCGAACCGAGTGTTCGTGCACCGCAGCGTGATCGATGAGTTCGGGGCGGCGCTGACCGAGCGCATGTCGGCGCTGGTCGTGGGTGACGGATCGACCCAGGGCACCCAGGTGGGCCCGCTGGTGGAGGCCAAGGCCCGCGACAAGGTGCAGCAGTTGGTCACCGACGCCGTCGCCGGCGGAGCCACCGTTTTGTGCGGCGGTGCGACACCGGACGGTCCGGGCTATTTCTACCCGCCCACCGTGCTGACCGGGGTACGCCCCGACGCGGCCCTGATGCACACCGAGATCTTCGGACCGGTGGCGCCGCTGATCCCGTTCGACGACGAGGACGAGATGGTGACGCTGGCCAACGACACCCCCTGGGGTCTGGTCGGTTACCTCTACACCCGCGACATCGATCGCGCGCTGCGGCTGTCGGCGGCCATCGAGGTGGGCATGGTCGGTCTCAACACCGGTTTGGTGTCCAACCCGGCCGCACCGTTCGGCGGGGTGAAGCAGTCGGGGCTGGGCCGGGAAGGTGGCCGCGTGGGCATCGAGGAGTTCCTGGAGACCAAATACCTCTCCATCCCCCGGTGAGGATGAGTGCGAAGATGGGGGCGTGAGCCACCCGACCTCCGCCGAACAGCGGGTCCTCGAACGCATCGACGAGCAGCTGATCATCGATCTGACATGCGCATTGGTGCAGGCGCCCAGCGTGAATCCCGGTGGCACCGAGGCTGATGCGGTGGCCGTGCTCGCCGACGCCGCGCGCGGTGTCGGTCTCGAGGTGGACGTCTACGACGTGTCACCGCAGCGCCCCAACCTCATCGCCACCTACCGGGGTGGACCTGAGCCGAGATCCATCGGGCCCGGTCTGATGTTCCTCGGGCACTCCGACGTGGTGCCCACCGGCCCCGGGTGGACCGGCGACCCATTCGTCGCGCGACAGCTCGAGCAGCGGATCATTGGTCGCGGCGCAGCCGACATGAAGGGCGGATTGGCGGCCATCATCGCCGCGCAGGCCGCGCTGATCGGTGAGAACCTTAGCGGTCCAGTGCAATTGGTGTGCACGGTCGATGAGGAGGAACGCGGCACCGGGGTGCGCGAGTTGGTACGTCGAGGCGGCACCGGCGGTGGCTTCCTGGGGTGCGTGGTGGCCGAGCCAACCCAGTTGCAGACCGTGATCGCCTGCCGCGGAGCGTCATACATCGAGGTTGAGGTGACCGGTCGGGCCGCGCACTCGGGCCGCCCGGCCGACGGTCGCAGCGCCATCGACGCGGCCGCCCGCATCATCGAGATCATCCGCACCGACCACGACACGATGCAGCAGCACCTGGACCCGTGGTTGGGGGCAGGAACCTGGAACGTCGGGACCATCGTTGGTGGACAGGGCATCTCGGCGGTGGCCCCCAGCTGCTCCCTGGGGATCGATCGGCGGCTGATGCCCGACGAGGACGCCGAGGCGATCGCGGCCTGGCTACGCACGCAGGTGCAGGCGGCGGGTATCGACACCGACGGGATCGCGGTGGATGTGGCGATGACCATGCAGATGCCGGGGTTTCGCACCGACCGCGATCACCCGTTGGTGACCGCGTCGATGCAGGCCGTGTCCGCAGTGGGCGTCACACCGTCGGTCGGCGGGTGGACTGCGGCGTGTGACGGCGGATTCGTCAGTCGAGACCTGGGTATCGACTGCATCGTGCTGGGCCCCGGCGACATCAACACCCAGGCCCACCAACCCGACGAGTCGGTGGCGATCACCGAGCTGGTGGCCGCCGCGCAAATCTATGCGTTGCTGGCGCTGCGGCTGCTCGGACGCGGCTGACGCGGTGACGCGGTGACGCGTCGGCGGGTCACCTTCTCGCCAGACCAGCACATCGCGCGCTCGCGAGCGCGGTACGCGAGCACGGCCTGGCCGTGCGCTGCGGCACACTGGAACCGTGAACATCGAACGCATCGTCCGCGATTCATCCAACACCGATCCGGGACAGTTCTACCTGCTGCTGACCGCCTCAATCGTGCCGCGGCCCATCGCCTGGGTGTCCTCGCGCAGCGCTGCCGGAGTGGACAACGTGGCCCCCTACAGCTTTTTCTCGGTGGCCTCCACCGCACCCCCCATCATCTCGTTCACCTCGGTCGGCGGCGCCAAGAACAGTGCGGCCAACGCCATCGAGACCGGCGAGTTCGTGGTGAACGTCGTCACCGAGTCACTGACCCGCAAAGCCAATGCCAGTTCAGCCGGATTCGACTCCGACAGAGATGAATTCGTCGAGGCGGACATCGCCTCGGTACCCGCCGAGACAGTGAACTGTCTACGCGTGCGCGACTCCCCCGTCGCACTGGAGTGCCGCCTGCACCGCCACCTCGAGGTGGGCAACTGCGTGGTGGTGATGGGCGAGGTGGTCGCGGTGACGCTGGATGCCTCGGTGGTGGCCGAGGACGGTCTGCCCGACTTCGCCCGACTGGCACCGATGAGCCGCCTCGGCCGCCAGGAATGGGGTTTGCCCAGTCGCACGATCGAGATCGACCGCCCCACCTAGGAGTGGGGCTACGGATTCAGCTGCGGCGCAGTCGCGCTCGGCCATCGTGCATGTGCGCCAGCAACAGCGCGTCGGCTCGTGCCAGATCGCCGGCGGCCACCGCATCGACGATGGCGGCGTGTTCATCCACCCGTTCGGCGGCGGATGTGTAGCTGCTGCCCATGGCGCGCAGGCACATCCGGGTCTCCACGATGATCGTTTCGTGAAACCGCGACAGCCGGGGACTACCGGCACATTCGACCAGCCGCTCATGAAAACCCATGTCGGCGTTGCCGATCGCCGTGCCGTCGGGTTCGTCGACGAACACGGCCATTTGCGCCACCGCATCCCGTAGCGCCGCTACGTCGGCCGGATCGGCACGCCGGACCACCGCCGCCAGCGCCGCACGTTCCACCGCGGTACGTGCCACGTACATGTCGTCGATGTCGGCATCGTCCATCGCGGTGACGAAGATCCCGCGGTTGCGGTAGCTGACCAGCAGTCCTTCCTGGGTGAGGCGCTGCATCGCCTCACGCAACGGACCGCGACTGACTCCCAGGTCGGCGGCCAGCCCGGTCTCGGTGAGTTGCGCGCCCGGCGCCAGATCTCCGTCGGCGATGGCCGTGCGCAACTTGCGCGCGATGATCGACGGCGTCGACTCGACCACCACGGGTTCGAGAACGCGTTTGCGCGTCGCCTCACCCATGGACTCCCCCAGAGCTGTCCATCACTCGCCGAGAACACGCTCGCGCAGCTGTGGGGTGAACGGCTGGGTGCGGTTGCCACCGGCCGCCTTGGCCTGATACATCGCCAGGTCTGCGTCGCGCAGCAGGTCGTTGATGGTGCGGCGATCGTCTCGGGGGACCACCAGTGAGCCGATGCTGGCGCTGACGGTGACCACACGTCCGTCGATGTCGATGGGTTGCGCCAGCGCCTCGTGCACCGCCGCCGAGGTCCGCTCCACATCCAACGCATCCGCCACCACGGCGACGAACTCGTCGCCGCCCACCCGGCCGACCAGACTGTTCTCGTCGACCACGGACCGCAGTCGGCACGCCACCATGCGCAGGACGTCGTCGCCGAAGCTGTGGCCGCGCGAGTCGTTGACCGACTTGAGATTGTCCAGATCGAGGAAGAGCACCGCGAAATCGCAGTCCCGCTCTGGCTTCTCGATGATCGCGCGGATGGCGTTGACCACGTGTAGCCGGTTGGGCAGGCCGGTCAGCGAGTCGTGGGTGGCCTGATACTCCAAGCGCACGCTGGCTTCTCGTGCGGCGGTCACATCGTTGAGGGACAGCACGAACGGCGAGTTGTCCGAGTCGTCGAGGAACCGACAGCGACCCGCCAGCCACTTGTGCTCGCCGTTGGGACTGGTCACGCCGATGGTGAATGACACTGGGGCACCCGAGGTTCGAGCGCGAACATGCGGCAGCTCGTCGTAGTCCAGCACGCGCCCGTCGATGTCGCGGACCTGTAGGCGACGCGCCAGCTGCGGCAGGGTGATGGTGCTCATCTCGGCTTCGCTGACCCCGGTCACCGTGGCCGCAGCGGGATTCCACGATTGCACGGTGCCGTCCCGCGAGGTAATGATGACGCCTTCGACCAGACCGGTGACCACGCTGGTGAACAACCGTTCGGCGCGGCGGGTGGCCGCCTCGGCCTCCTTCTGAGCGGTCAGGTCGCGCAGGATCACCTGATAGGCCTCGCTGCCCTCCCACATCGTCAGCACCGACACCGCCTGCACCGGGACCTCCACCCCGTCGAGCCGGATGATCGTCAACTCCGTGGGCTCCGAGGTGGCGCCGAGATGATCCAGGCGCCGAATCCGCGAGATCAGCCCGCGCACGTGATCGGGATGGACGAAATCGGCTAGCGACTTTCCGATCACGGAGTCGGCGGTGTCGGCACCCACCAGCCGGACCCCGGCCGGGTTCACATAGACCAGATCGGCGCCGCCGTGCACACAGATCGCGTCAGGGCAGTAGTCGACGAGGGCTCGATAGCGCTCGTCGAGGTCGCTGACGGCCACCGACGTCGCGAAGGGGGACTGCTCGCGCACGCCCTCACCACCCTTCGTCTCAGACCACCAAACCTCATTGAACCACCTGCTGAGGACACGTTCCGGCGTGGTGGGACCAGGTCGGACAAATCGCCGCTACCGAATAGGCGGTTCACCAACGACGTCCCGATGGTCAACGACCGCGAAACCGGGGTTAATCGATGTCGGAGGGTGTCGCGCGCCGCGCACCCCCGCACCGCCAGGTGCCCGACACATGAGGAGAAACACAGTGATGACCAGAGGTTCGACGACGAGCAGACGCACACCGCAGATCATCGGGATCGGCGCGGCCACCGGCTACGGGTGGGGTCGCGACGCCCTGTGGAACGGTGTGAGCAGCGGAAAGCCGGCCGGAGTGTTGTACGGCGGATACGGCCGCAACCAGGATGAGGAGGTGTGGCTGGCGCGGGTCACCGAGGGCGGTGATCCAGCCGACAGTCCCAGTCGGTTCTCGCGCGCCATGCGTGGGGCCGCTCGGGAGGCCATCGCCGACGCCCACGACCGTGGCTGGACACCCGGGCGCCGGGTGGGATTGCTGCACGCGGTGGTCCTCGGCGACGTGGAGGACTGGCGCACCTTCTACCTCGACGACGGCGGCCAACGGCGCATCCGGGACTACATGCGGCTGCTGCCGTCCACCCCGATCTCCACGCTGATGCAGGAGTTCGGGTTCCACGGGCCGGCGATGAACGTCTCGGCCACCTGCAGTTCGGGCAACGTGGGGTTGCTGACGGCCAAGATGTGGCTCGATGCCGGACTCGCCGACGACGTCGTCTGCATCACCACCGATCTGTCGCTCACCCCCGAGAACGTCGAACACTTCGTGCGGCTGGGAGCCGGCGTGGTCGATGTCGAGCCGCTGGAGGCCTGCCGCCCGTTCCAGGAAGGCAGCCGCGGCTTCGCGATGGGAGAGGCCTCGGTGGGTATGGTGGTCACGAAATCGCCTGCGCGAGGCTATCTCTCGATCGAAGGTGGTTCCATGACCCACGACGCCTATCACGTGGCGTCGGTCGATCCGGCGCACACCGAGATCATGCGGTGTGTGCACGAGGCCCTCGACGATGCCGGGGTGTCGGCCCGCGACGTGCGTTATCTCAACGCTCACGGCCCGGGCACCGCACAGTGCGACGCCGCCGAGCGCGCCATCCTGGCAACGGTGCTGGCCCCGGGTGCCCCGTCGGTGTACTCGATCAAGCCGCTCACCGGCCACTGCCAGGGGGCGGCGGCCGCCGTTGAGATCGCTGCGGCCGCGCTCGGTGCCGAGCACGGCGTGGTGCCCGCCCCACCGCAGGTGGCGCCCGCCCATCCGCAGTTGCTCAACGGGGCCACCCCGATGGTCGACGGCCTGATCGTCAAGCCGTCGTTGGGCATGGGTGGGCACAACTCGGTGGTCGTGTTGGCACCCGTCGGCTGATCGATGCCGCCACGCCAGGGTGGGTCATCGGCCACTCCCGGTCGCCGAAGTCCGGTGGCCCACCCTTGGTCGGGCGCTAGTGTTCCTCGGGTGACCGACACCCGACGCCTGCATGCCTTCACCGACGATGCCCTGGGCACCCTCGATGCGACCGGCGTGGCCGAGGCCGTCGCCGCCGGGGCCATCTCGTGTGAGGAAGCGGTGAGCGCCGCGATCGACCGCGCCGAGGCCGTCGAGGCGTTGGGTGCGGTGGCGTTCTCCGACTACGAGCGGGCCCGAGGTTTGGCTCGCAGCGCCGGAGTCGGGGTGTTCGCGGGTGTGCCCACCTTCATCAAGGACAACACCGACTACGCCGGATTGCCCTGTCGCAACGGCTCGTTGGCGGTGCCGGATCGGATCGTGGAGCGCAACGCCGCGTTCACCGACCAGTTCTTGTCCACCGGGCTGATCTGCCTGGGCAAGTCGGCGATGCCCGAGTTCGGGTTCAACGCGTCCACCGAGTTCGCCGACGACCGCCCACCCACCCGCAACCCCTGGGACATCAACCGCTCGTCTGGTGCATCGTCGGGCGGATCGGCGGCACTGGTGGCCGCCGGGGTGGTTCCCATCGCCCACGCCAACGACGGCGGCGGGTCGATCCGCATCCCCGCGGCGGCGTGTGGGCTGGTGGGCCTGAAGCTGACCCGCAACCGCGAGGTGCTCGACGCGCACGCCGCGCAGATGCCGGTCAACATCGTCTCCAACGGCGCGCTGACCCGAACAGTCAGGGACACAGCCGCTTTCGTCGCACAGCTGGAGCGCTACCGACCGGCACCGAAGTTGCGACCGGTGGGATCGGTGACCGGTCCCAGCGCGCGTCGGCTGCGGGTGGGGGTGATGTATCAGGCACTTCCCGGCGCCCAGGTGGACGTGCCCACCACCGACGCCGTCAGCGACACCGCGCACCTGTTGAGCGAGCTGGGCCATCACGTCACCGACATCGGGTTGCCGCTGCCTGCCGCCGAACTCGAACGGTTCGCCGACGACTTCGCCCACTACTGGAAGCTGCTGGGGTTCTCCCTTCAGCATTTCGGTTCGGCGACCATGGCCAAGGGATTCGACGGATCCAAGACCGAGTCGCTGACCAGGGGGCTGGCGGCCAGCTTTGCCCGCAGCTTCTGGCGCACCCCGAAAGCCGTTCTGGGCCTGCGTCGTACGCAGGCGCGCTACCACGACATCTTCGCCGACATCGACGTGCTGGTGTCGCCGGTCTTGGCCCACATCACCCCGGAGTTGGGTCACCTGTCGCCGACGAACCCGTTCGACGTGCTGTTCCCGCGGCTGCTGGCCTACGTGGCGTTCACCCCGTTGAACAACGCCAGCGGCGGCCCGGCCATCTCACTACCGTTGGGCCGAAGCGACTCCGGGCTACCCATCGGTGTTCAGGTGGCCGCCGATCACGGTGACGAACGCACCCTGTTGGAACTGGCCTACGAGCTCGAGGCCGCACGCCCGTTCGCCCGGATCACCGACGCCTGAGTCACTTCTTGCGGGTGCCGGGCAGCATCCCGGAGTCGATGACCCCCTTGACGAACGGGCGCACCGTGGCGATCAGGTGATCGAAACCGTCGAACGTCGCCCAGGGCGCGGCGGCCGCATCGTCGGTGATCATCTCGAGCTCGTCGTAGAGCAGACCACCCGCAGCGGTCAGCTGGTCGGTGTCCTCGGTGACGACCAGCAGTCCACGCTGCACCAACGCCGACTGCGCTGTCTCCCAGTCCGAGTCGGACCAGCCACGGGAGAACTGCGAGATCCGCCGCCCCAGCCCGCGTTTGCGTAGATCTGGGTTCGGGTGGGTGGCTTCATGGAACACCAGGGCCTCCACCCGACCCAGCCCGGCGGCGGTCAGGGCAGCAACGTGCCCGTCGCCGCGCCATTCTCGAACGATGGCCAGCGCGTGCCACAGCTGCAGGTGCAGCCCGTCGGGGCGCGGCGAGTGCGCCCACGCCGCGGCCAGCGGACGACCGGGCATCGGTAGGTCGGCGGCGATCGCGTACACCGTCTGCACCAGTTCGGGCAGTTGCGGCGACTCGATGCGCTCCCCCAACGCCACCCGGAGCATCTCGTCGAGCATCTGGAAGCGGCGATCTGAGACCTTGTGCAGACCAACGGCTTTCGCCCGATCCCAGGCCGGGTGCACCACGTCGGGGTTGAAGTTGAAGAACGTCGAGGACACCACGGGGCCGGTGCAGTCACCCAGCGGGGCGCCGCGTGCACCCACGTACCAGGCGTAGCCGTCGAGGCCGGTGTCGGCCATCGCGGCGTCGAGTCCGGAGTTGAAGTAGGCGAGAACGTGCAGGGGTTCGGTGGTCTCGTAGAAGGTGCGGGCTCGGGCCCGCGCGGCGTCGTCGAACCTCAGCGTCATGTCACCACTTTCTGCTCAGCCGTCTCGGCCGCTTCACACTACTGCGATGAGAATGGGCGACGTGGGAACCCGGAGAATCGTGGCAGGACTGGCCTGGCTGCTGGGTGCAGGGACGTTTGTGATCTGTGAGGCGGTGACCGCGGCCGCCACACCGGGATACAGCTATCTCGGCGACGTCATCAGCGACCTCGGCGCCCACGGCCCACTACGGTCGCTGATGAACGTCGCGTTCGTGGTGCACGGCGCGGCGCTGCTGGTGGGTGCGCTGGGTGTCCGCGCGGCCCGCCGACCCGTGTTCGTCGCCGCCGCGACCATCAACATGATCGGCAACGTGGCTCTGGCACTGGTGCATTCGAACTCGCACCTGTCGCAGATCCATGTGGCCGGGGCCGCTGCAGCCATTGTCGGCGGCAATGTCGCCGTGATCGTCGGGGCGGGTGTGGTGGGCATGCCGAGGTGGTGGCCTGCGGTCAGCATCGCATTCGGCGCGTTCGGTTTGGGGTGCGCGGTGGCGTTGACGACCGGCGGTTGGGGCGTGGCGACCGGGGCGGTCGAACGCGGTTCGGTCTATCCGATCGTGGCGTGGGAGGTGCTCGCTGGAGCGCTGCTCGTCGTCACCGCCCGGGCTCATCGCGCGGGCTCGGGCACTATGGAGTGATGACTGATCTCAACGGCAAGGTTTTCGTGGTCGTCGGCGCCACCGGCGCTCTGGGTTCCCGGATCGCCGGGCTGCTGGCCCAGCGGGGCGCGGCGCTGACGGTGACCGGGACATCGGCGCAGTCGTTGGCGTCGGTGTCGATCCCCGGCGCGCACACCGTGGTCACCGATCTGCGGCTGCCCGACGACCCGCGATCGCTGATCGCCGCGGCCAAGGCGCAGCACGGACGGATCGACGGAGTGATCAACGCCGCCGGGGTGGTGGCGTTCGGGCCGCTGGCCGAGATCGACGACGACACCGTCGACGACCTGGTGCTCATCGACTTTCTCGGTCCACTGCGGTTGCTGCGCGCAGCATTGGGCGAGGTGGAGCAGGGCGGTGTGATCGCCGGCATCTCCGCGGTACTGGCCGAATCGCCGATGGGTGGGATGGCCACCTACTCGGCGGTCAAGTCGGCCACCGCCGCATTGTTCGCCGCCGCAGCAAAAGAGGCGCGCCGCAACAAGATCCGCGTCCTGGACATCCGACCCCCACACACCGAGACCGGCTTGGCCGAGCGTGCCATCGCCGGCACCGCTCCCAAGATGCCCACCGGCCTGGACCCCGACGCGGTGGCTCAGCGCGTGGTCGATGCGGTCACCGGTGACGAACGAGACGTTCCCAGTAGCGCGTTCGCCTGAGCAGAGCCCGGCGAGTGCGGACATGAGTGCGTGGTTCGAGTTCGACGCCCCCCTGGAACTGTTGCCGTGGAAGGCGCACACCTATCCGATCTTGCGACTGCCCGGCGATCTGGTGGCGGCGGCGAAAGTGGAGAAGACCCGGCGGATCGAAGGCACCATCGACGGCGTCGAGGTGAACCTCGGCATCAACCGAACCGACGTGACGCCCGACTCGTTCATCTACCTCGGCCGTGGTCAGCAGCGACGCCTGCAGGTGGAGGTCGGCGAGCTGCTGTCGTGTCGGCTGCGCCCGGTCGACCCCGACATCGTGCCGGTCCCCCAGGATGTCGCCGACGCCTTGGCCACCGCCGGGCGTACGGCGGCGTTCGAGCGCATCCGGCCGGCTCAACGGCGGCGGATGATCAAACCGATCATCGATGCCGTCCGCGACGACACCCGTGCCACACGCATCAGCGCGCTCATCGCTGCACTCGATGACCGATGACCGTCGACCCCTGCTGAAAACGTCCCCGTGGTGGGGGGCCGAGGGCACATTCCCCTCCACCCGGTGCCACGGGGACGTTCTCAGCAGGGTCACGCGTGTCAGCCCAGAACCAGGCTCTCGCCGTCGGCTGCGACGTTGACCGGCACCACGTCGCCGTCGGTCACCAGACCAGCCAACAGTTGTTTGGCCAGCTGGTCGCCGATCGCCTGCTGCACCAGCCGCCGCAGCGGCCGCGCCCCGTAGAGCGGGTCGAATCCCCGTGCCGCCAACCATCTTTTGGCGTTGTCGGAAACCTGCAGGGTCAGTCGGCGCTGCGCCAACCGGGTCTGCAACGACCCCAGCTGGATGTCGACGATGCGAGTCAGTTCCTCCGGGTTGAGCCCGTCGAAGATCAGCACGTCGTCGAGCCGGTTGATGAACTCCGGTTTGAACGCCGCGCGCACCGCGTTCATCACCATCTCCTCGCTGCCCCCGGCGCCCAGGTTGGACGTGAGGATGAGGATGGTGTTGCGGAAATCGACCGTCCGACCTTGCCCGTCGGTCAGCCGGCCCTCGTCGAGCACCTGCAACAGCACGTCGAACACGTCCGGGTGGGCCTTCTCGATCTCATCGAACAGCACCACCGTGTAGGGACGCCGACGCACTGCCTCGGTGAGCTGACCACCGGCCTCGTATCCGACGTACCCCGGAGGGGCGCCGACCAGCCTTGCGACGGAATGCTTTTCGCCGTACTCACTCATGTCGATGCGCACCATGGCCCGCTCGTCGTCGAAGAGGAACTCCGCCAACGCCTTCGCCAGCTCGGTCTTACCGACACCGGTGGGTCCAAGGAACATGAACGACCCCAGCGGCCGATTCGGGTCGGCAACGCCTGCGCGAGAACGACGCACCGCATCTGAGACCGCCTCGATCGGCTTGCGCTGACCGATGACCCGTTGCCCCAGTTCGTCTTCCATCCGCAGCAGCTTGGCGGTCTCACCTTCGAGCATGCGTCCGGCCGGCACGCCGGTCCACGCCGAGACCACCTCGGCGACGTCGTCGGGGCCCACCTCCTCCTTGAGCATCACCTTCTCCCCCGCCGGCGCGCCCTTGGCCTCGGCGGTGGCGAGTTCCTTTTCCAGAGAGGGGATCTGGCCGTAGCGCAGTTCCGCCGCACGCCCCAGGTCGCCGTCACGCTCGGCGCGTTCGGATTCACCGCGCAGTGATTCCAACTTCTCCTTGAGCACCCGTACCGAGTCGATGGCCGATTTCTCACCCTGCCACCGCGCCGAGAGCTCGTTGAGCTTCTCCTGCTGATCGGCCAATTCGCTGCGCAGCTTTTCCAGACGCTGTTTGGACGCCTCGTCGGTCTCCTTGGCCAGCGCCATCTCCTCGATCTCCAGGCGCCGCACCGACCGCTCCACTTCGTCGATCTCCACCGGGCGCGAGTCGATCTCCATCCGCAGCCGGGATGCAGCCTCGTCGACGAGGTCGATTGCCTTGTCCGGCAGGAACCGTGAGGTGATGTAGCGGTCACTGAGCGTGGCCGCCGCGACCAGCGCGGAGTCGGTGATACGCACACCGTGGTGCACCTCGTAGCGCTCCTTGAGTCCACGCAGGATGCCGACGGTGTCTTCCACCGAGGGCTCACCGACATAGACCTGTTGGAAACGACGTTCCAGGGCAGCATCCTTCTCGATGTACTTGCGGTATTCCTCCAGGGTGGTGGCCCCGACCAGTCGCAGCTCACCGCGGGCCAACATCGGCTTGATCATGTTGCCCGCATCCATCGCCGAGTCGCCGGTGGCACCGGCCCCGACGATGGTGTGCAGCTCGTCGATGAAGGTGATGACCTGCCCGGCGGCCGAGGTGATCTCCTCCAGCACGGCCTTGAGTCGCTCCTCGAACTCGCCGCGATACTTGGCGCCGGCCACCATCGAGGAAAGATCCAGGCTGACAACGGTTTTGCCGCGCAGGGACTCGGGTACGTCGCCGGCGACGATGCGCTGTGCCAGCCCTTCGACGATGGCGGTCTTGCCGACACCGGGTTCGCCGATGAGCACCGGGTTGTTCTTGGTGCGCCGCGAGAGCACCTGCACCACCCGGCGGATCTCGGTATCGCGGCCGATGACCGGGTCGAGCTTGCCCTCACGCGCCCGGGCGGTGAGGTCGGTGGAGTACTTCTCCAACGCTTGATACGTCGACTCGGGATCAGGCGAGGTGACGCGCGCGCTGCCGCGGACGGCGACGAACGCATCGCGCAGCGCCTGCGGGGTGGCGCCGAGGTCATGCAGCAGCGTGGCCACATCGGAGTCGCCGGTGGCCAGACCCACCATGAGATGTTCGGTGGAGACGTAGTCGTCGCCGAGTTCACCAGCGAGTTCCTGGGCGGCGGTGACCGCGCGGATGGAATCGCGGGTGAGTTGCGGCGCGGAGTTGGCGCCCGAGGCCTGCGGCATGCGAGCCACCAGGTTGGCCGCCGATGACCGTACGGCCGCTGGATCGACTCCGACTGCGGTGAGCAGTGGTGCTGCGATCCCGTCGGGCTGTTCGAGCAGTGCAACCAGGATGTGCGCCGGGCGAACATCCGGGTTGCCTGCGGTGGTGGCAGCCTGCAGCGCAGCCGACAGTGCAGCCTGCGCCTTGGTGGTCGGGTTGAAGCCACCCGGGTTGGGAACAGACATGTGACACCTTCCTCACGCCGGCCAGGCGGGGAGACTCCAGAAAACCTGAGCCGGATACGCTTAAGTTACTCGGACCGAGTGGTCCGTCGCAAGAGTCAACCGTCTATTTCTTGAGTCTATTCCGCTCAAGTGTGGTCGCTGCGGTGTCTCGACAGCTCAGCTGCCAGGTCCATCGAGGGTGGTCGCTTGCAGCCTCTCTGGGTGGGTCGACGGCATCCTCTGCTCTCGACGACATGCGCAACGAGACGTGGTCTACCTCGACACCTCAGCGCTGGTGAAACTGTTGTTCACCGAGAACGAAACCCGATCGGGTAATGGTGGCCACCTACGATCACCGGTTGCGCGCAGCCTGCGACGCAACGGGCCTGTCGACGGTGGCACCTGGAACGTGAATCATCCTCTGCCGCAGCCGATCAGCCACGCCGCGACCTGCCCGGCGGTGCCCGGCGATGCGGGGACGGCGGTGTGCGCGGCGGGATGCACGGCCATGGCCACCCGGTTGCCGCGTGCCCGGTAACGACGAACGAGGGCGTCGAGAAACGGCAGTGGGGCCACCGCATCGAAGGCACCAGCATCCACCCGGATGGGTATCGACGTCGGGATATTGAGGTGGGCAACGTCGTTGGCGTCGACGATGCGGGTCAGCCGGGTCAACGCGGTCGCGCCGCGGGGACCCAGCAACTCACTGGGGGCCAACGCCCCGAACACCCTCGGTGATCCCAGCTCGCCGAAACACCGGGTGTCCACCGCCGGCAGCAGCCGCGTGGCTCGGGCACTCAGTCCGCCGCCGGTGACCAGCGCGGCGAAGGCGGGATCGACCGTGGCCGCGCCGGTGACGATGAGCGCCGCCAGACCCACCAGATCGCCGGTGGCCGCGCCGGCGCGCACCCCCACGGTGCTGACGGCCCGCACGATGGCCGCCATCTCGGTAGGCGGGGTGATGGCCGCCACCCCGCGAACCCGCATCCCCCGCCACTGTTCCACCGGCGCTGCCGCAGCGAACAGCGCAGCGACCGCACCCTCGGAGTGCCCGGCCAGCACCACATCTCGCCCAATCCGCCGATCGGCCCCGCGCACCGCGACCGCCATGTCGATGACCGAGCGGGCCAGCGACCGGCCGATCAGGTAGGGATGCCGACCCGGACCACCGATGCCCTCGAAATCGGGCCGGGCAACAGCGAATCCGGCAGCCAGCAGGCGCGCGACGATCGGGTCGCCGGTGGTCATCCGAACCAGTTCGGGGTCGCCGACACGCGCGGTGGACGGCGCACACCGATCTGCGGCGCCGACGGTCATGTGGCTCCACACCACCAGCGGCCAGCCACCGCGTGGCACGGGCCCACGCGGTAGCGCCAACGAGCCGGTCATCGTGGTGGGCGTCGCGGTGATCGACGTCGATGAGTACCGCAGCACGGCGGTGCTCGCCGCACCCGGCACCACCACCGGCCCTGCGGTGACCGTCCGTGAGGCGAGCACCACCGGGGCCACCACTGCCGACGCCGGTGTCCCCGAGGCCGGAACCAACACCCCCGCAACGACACCGGCGACGACCAGCGCGACCGTGAGCGGCCGCGTCATCGTCGGGCCGGAATCAACCCGATGCCGGCGCTGGGTTCGCGGTCCAGCCGGTCGAGGGTGTCGCGGTAGAAGCGCGCCACCGGTACCAGCTGCGACACGTCGACCTTGTCGAAGGTGTCGGCATCGTCGTACATGTAGCGCGGTCCGGAGATGAAGCTGACGATCGGCACCCCGGCCCCGAACACGAACGAGGCGTCGGTGGGGATTCCGCCGATCAGCTGCGCCGGGGTGGCGTTGAGTAGGGTTGCCGCGCGAACGTTGTTGCGCACCAACGACTGCGCCAACGCGACCTTGAGATCTAGGTTCAAGTTCTCGAAGATCCCCTTGGGCTCGGGCAGATTCGTGGTGATCAGCCGCCCGTCGCGTGCACGGCGGGCGTGTCTGCCGATGTGTTCGATGGTCGCGTTGGCGACGATACGCCATGGGGTGGAACGATTTTCGATGTACTTGCGTACAAATGCCTGATGGGACTGGTATCCGGTGAAGTGGGTGTCGAAGGTGACGAACATCAGTGACTTCTGCCGTGGTCGGTAGCCGGGCCGCGCAGCAAGGCGGCCATAGTGCTCGGCCAGCGCGATCACCTCCGCAGTACCGGTCCCATCCTCCACTGCCCCGGCCGACACCGAATCGTGGTGCGACTGCACCATCACGGTGTCGCGGGTGCGTCCGGGCAGCATGCCGACCACGGTGCGTCCGGTCACCGCCCGCCGGTTCACCGTGAGGTCGAGCCGCGCACGATGTCCGTTGCGGGCCAGGCTTTGTCGTAACCGGGCGCCTTCGCGCGCGGTCACCCACATCCCGGGGATGGTGATGGCCAGACGTCGGTAGTACTCGTTGTGATAGCGGTTGGAATCGAAGTAGTCGGCCAGGACACCGACGAAACCCACTGCGCCACCGGCGATCGCGGCTCGCACCGTCGACTCCAGCGAGGTGACGTACGGGTTGGCCGCCAACATCACCTCAGGATCGAAGCGGGTGTTGTCGGGGTCGTGGATGTACTCGGCCAGCGCCAGCAGAGCTGCGGTGGGCAGGGTGAAGTTCAGATCGAACAGCACGATCTTGCCGCGCACATCGCGGCCCTGCACCCTGCCCTTACCGATGTCGACGACCGGCGCGCTACGTCCGCCGCGCCCGGTGGTGCGGTACGACGCGCGGGCGTCGGCACCGATGAACGAATGGGCGACGGGGAACACGTCGAACCGGGTGTCGCCCACGCGCAGGGCGGCATTCGACGGTGTCCAGTCATAGGAGGTGACCTCCTCGTAGTGCACGTCTGACAGGCCCGCCTGGCGGAAACGGTGCGCTACATACGATGCTGCCTGCGCACCGCCCGGCGATCCGGTGGCCCGCGGAGCGATGTCGACGAGGTCGCGCACCGTCTGCGCGATGCGCGTGGTGCGCAGTGGGTCATCGGGTGCCGCGTTGACCGAGGCGTGACCCGCCACCGTCAGAGTCATCGACGCCGCCAGCGTCACCACCACACACCGCATCGCAGATCGCATCTGCCGAAGACTAGTTGTTGAGGATGAGGGTGGTGGCGACCAGTGCTCCGCTGGAATCCCTGGTGCCCGACACCGCCGCCCGAACACCGACCGTGACGGGGACACGGGCCGTCCCGGCACTGGATATGAAGTTGGTCGTCGCGACGATCTTGATCGTGGTCCGCCCCCGGGCGATGTCGTCGACGACGAAGGAATCCCCGGTCACCTCCAGCACCGGGCCGACCGCGAAAGCAATGGTGCCGTCCGGGGTGTCAGCCGTGGTCGGCAACGACTCCTCGGGGGTTTCGTCCGGGGTCGAGTAGTCCGGGGTCGAGTAGTCAGGCGTCGTCTGCTCGGCGACTGTGGCGGGTGACGAGGCGTCATTCGATGAATCGGAGTCGTCGCCGCTGACGAGGACGACGGTGAGCACCACGGCGACGATGGCCAGCACCGCGACCACCGCGCCGATGATGATCAGCGTGTTGTTGTTGCCGCCACCCTGACCGGGTGGTGTCGAATTATATTGCGGCGGAACATATCCGTGCGGAGAAGGATAGGGTGCCTGCTGGTGTCCGGGCTGCTGACCGTATCCGGGCTGCTGGTAACCGGACTGGCCGTTCTCGGGCGGAGCGGCACCGGGCGGCACATATGACCCCAGCGGCGGGTACTGCTGGCCCGGCTGCGGCTGGGGGTACAACTCGCCCGGCCCGCTGTAGTACGGCCCGGCCGTCGACGGCGACTCGGGCGGGGGCGTGCCGTAGGGGTTTGGGGAGCCGTACGGGTTCGGGGAGCCGTACGGGGACGGCGAGCGCCGCGCGGGGTCGCCGTTCGGGTCGTTCGGGTACGTCATGGGTGAGACGGTACGGATCGAGGCGGTCGCTGTCTCGGCGCCACCGGCCCCACCGTCATTTGCGGCCCGACGTCCATTTCAGCCCCCATCCGTAGGCCGCGTCGATGGCTGACTGGCTGCCCTGGATGTAGTTGACCTGTCGGGTAACCGTCAGCTCGCCGTTGACCACCTGCAGCAGCGCGATGGCGCAGGAGTAGGCCGAGTCGTCGGGGCTGTCGAGACGGACCTCCACCTCGCCTGCGTTCGGTGGGTGCATGGTGACCACAGCATCAGCGGCCGACCAGTTGGGGATGCCCTCGTAGATGTGGGCGAACACCAGGAGTCGCGTGAACTGGTCCAGGTGGGCGAGGTTGATGAGAAGGTTCTCCCCGCCCACCGCGGTCCCGGTGCGGTCGTCGCCGTCGAGGAACACATACGGCGGTGCGTCCAACGATCCGAACCTGTTCCCCAACGCCTGCACGATGCCCTTCGAACCGTCGGTCAGCTCGTAGAGACAGCCGATGTCGAGATCGACCGGCTTGGACGCCTTGCGGAACAGCCCGCCCGATTTTCCGCGCGCCCAGTTGAGGTTCACCCGCATGTGACCACTGGGCCGATTGGCCGACTTGGCTAGGGAGATGGTCGGATTCGTCTTGGTCAGGGTGATCTTCGACAGATTGATCGCTGGGGCGGCCGAGGGTGTCGGCGCTGTGGGGGTCGGGGCGGGCGGTGTCGGGGCGGGCGGTGTCGGGGCGGGCGGTGTCGGGGCGGGCGGTGTCGGGGCGGGCGGTGTCGGGGCGGGCGCCGACTGGTCCACGCTCACACCATGTTCGGTGACCAGGCGGTCCAGTCCGCCGTCCCAGCCCTCGGAGACGTTGCGCAGCTTCCACGCGCCGCCGCGACGGTAGATCTCCACCAGTACGGCAGAACGTTCACTGGTCAAACCGACGGCGGGTGCGCTCACCGAACCCACAACAACACCCAGGCCCGCGATGCCCGCGAGATTTCCGGGCACCGAGTCGTCGAGGGTCACAGCCAGCCGCAAAGTGGCCACATCGGCGGGAACCTGCCCCAGATCGACCGACACCTCGGCCGGACCTGTCAGCCGCACCGCACCCTCGGGTGACGTCGGATTGTTGAAGAACACCAGGTCGGCGTCGCTACGCACGCGCCCGGCCTCACTGACCTGGAACACCAGGAGATCAACCGAACCCGGCATCACGCCCGCGACCGAGGCCACCAGCGCCGACGCCTCGATCGGACAGTTCTGACCACGCGCCAGTGACTCCATCGCAATTCCTTCGGTCGACTCCCGCGCCGCGGACAACGCGCCGACACCCATACTAGGCGCCACGCCGCACGCCTGAGCGACGTCTGCACCCGGTCTGGGCCACACTCATCTGGTGATGTCCGACGATCCTCCACCACACCGGTCGCTGGCCCGCCGCATCGAAGACGAGGCGATGCCCACGTGGCGGTCCATCACCGCTGAGGAACCTCGGTGGGCCGCCTCGGTGGCGGTGGTCGCGGTGATCGGACTGCAGCTGGCGCTGCCCGCGCACCTGCATCTGGTGTCGCGGTACCTGTTGCCGACCATCGAAGCCGGGCTGCTGGTGACCCTCATCGTCGCCAATCCACTGCGCCAGGACCGTCATTCGCGATCGTTCCGAGCCCTGGGACTGACGCTCATCGCGGTCGCGAGCCTGGCCAACGCGTACTCGGCGGCCCAGCTGATCGCCGACATCGTCAACGCGCGCCACCAGTTGACCCCGGTGCAGCTGCTGGCCACCGGCGGCGCCGTCTACGTCACCAACATCATCATCTTCGGGCTCTGGTACTGGGAACTCGATCGTGGCGGGCCCGCAGCCCGCGCAGCCGGAGAGCACGCCCACCCCGACTTCCTGTTCCCCCAGATGACGACTCCCGACCTCGCCCCCGTGGACTGGGAACCCACCTTCACCGACTACCTCTACGTGTCCTTCACCAACGCAACCGCTTTCAGTCCGACTGACACCATGCCACTGAGCCGCTGGGCGAAGTTGACCATGATGGGGCAGTCGGCGGTGGCGCTGGTGACCCTGGCGATGGTGTTGGCCCGAGCTATCAACGTCCTCAACTGAGCTGCCGCGTGCAACACTGATCGCGCCATCTCACGTCTACCAGGAGCGTCCCATGAAGAAGATCGCCATCGGACTGCTGGCGGCCACCACCCTGGTGCTCGCCGGCTGTTCGGACTCCAAGGACTCCAACGACTCCAACCCCGGGGCGGCGGCGTCGAAAGCCGTCAACAGCCTGGCCGCACAGGCCAGTGCCGCAGCATCCGGTGTGGCCGACGGGGCCGCCAACACCCGCGACGCGGGGTTTGCTGCGGCGGTGTCGGCGAGTGGCCTCACGCTGGGCGACCAGAAGCAGACGGTCGCCGCAGCCGAGAAAGCATGCACGACGCTGGCCGATTCCACGTTGGCCGACGCCGTGGACGAGGTGAAGGACAAGTACGACGGCGACACCACCAAGGCCACCAACTTCATCCGCCTCGCCGTGCCGGTCTACTGCGCGGGCCAGCTCGGCAAGGTGATCGGCTGAGCCGACCGGTGCCCGTCGGCCCCGATCAGCGGCCCGCCGCCACGCCGGTCCGCACCGAGTCGTCGATGGTCGAGTGCGGTGCGCCCGGCCGGTACCCGGCCCCCCGATGACGGTCGGGCAGAAGATCACCTTCGCCGAAAAGCTTGTGCCGCAACGTCCCCGGCACATATTCGCGCTGATACGCCCCGCGACGCTCGAGCGCGGGGATCACGTGCTCGATCACGTCGAGAAATGAGCCGGGGGTGATCGCGTAGGCCAGGTTGAAGCCGTCCACGCCGGTCTCGTCCACCCACTCGGACAGCAGGGCGGCCACCGTCTCCCCCGACCCGACCAGCACCGGACCCATACCGCCGATACCACCGAAGGCTGCGATGTCACCGACGGTCCACTCGCCGCCGTCCTCGGTGGCCTGCTGGAAACTGGCCACCGCCGACTGGATGGCGTTGCTGTGCACGTTGCCGATCGGCTCGTCGAGGTCGTAGACCGACAGGTCGATGCCCATCCAGCCCGACATGAACGTCAACGAACCCTCCGCACTGGCATAGCTGCGGTATTCGGCGGCCTTCGCGGCGGCTGCTTCGTCGGTGGCGTCGGTGATGATGGTCAGCAGGGTATAGATGCGGGCGTCATCAGCGTGCCGCCCGGCCGCCACCAACTCCGCCCGGATGTTCGTGACGGTTTGCCGCAGAACATCTTTCGTGGGTGCGGCGACGAAGATGGCCTCGGCGTTCTGCGCGGCGAAACGCACCCCACGCGGCGAGGCGCCGGCCTGGTAGATGACCGGCGTGCCCTGCGGCGACGGCTCGGACAGGTGGATCCCGGGAACCGTGAAATGCGTTCCGCGGTGGCCGATGTGGTGCACCTTCGCCGGATCGGCGAACCCGGCGCCGGACTTGTCGCGGGTCACCGCGTCGCGTTCCCACGAGCCTTCCCACAACTTGTAGAGCACCTCCAGGTACTCGTCGGCATGGTCGTAGCGCGCATCGTGGGCCAGCTGATCGGCGTCGCCGAAATTGCGTGCGGCTGAGGGAAGGTAGCCGGTGACCACGTTCCACCCGATCCGGCCGCGGGTCAGATGATCAAGCGTCGACAGGCGCCGCGCGAACGGGTACGGGTGCTCGAAACCGGTTCCGGTGGTGATGCCGAAGCCGAGGTGTTCGGTGGCGTGCGCCATGGCCGAGACCAGCAGCAACGGATCGTTGACCGGGATCTGCGCGCCTTGGCGGATGGCCGCTTCGTCGGTGCCGCCGTAGACGTCGTAGGTGCCCAGCACATCGGCGATGAACAACCCGTCGAACCCGCCGGACTCCAGCAACGTCGCCAGGTTCACCCAGTAGTCGAGGGTGTTGTAGTCCCACGAACGGTCCTGCGGATGGCGCCACAGACCGGGCGACTGGTGGGCCACACAGTTCATGTCGAAGGCGTTGAAACGGATGGGGCGCGACATGGATTCCTCTCGGTGGGTCGACTTCCCATGCTGGCCGCGACCGGGGGATCCGCACCAGACTTGCACCCACCGTGGATCGAAGTCCCGCCGATCAGGTGTTGATCCCGTAGACCCGTATCGCGTTGTCGCGCAATATGTTCCGTACCAGATCCGCGCCCAGGGAACCGGTCACGTCCAGCACCGAGCCGACCAGCATCACCATGCTGGCGTTGGCCTTGTCGATGGGAAAATTCGAACCGAACACGATCCGATCGGGTCCGAACACCTCCACGCAACGTGCGATGAGCGGTCCCACCATGTCGGTCAACACCGACTGATCAGCGATGTTGCCGTCGGCCTGATCGCCGTAACCGAGCAGCGCGAACCCCAGACCCGAGATCTTCATGACGACGTTGGGGCAATCGGCCAGCGCCGCAACCTGATCACGCCAGCGTGCGCGGATCGAGGCGCGAGCCGCCGCGCTGCGCCCGGTGTGGCGACCTACCGGACCGAAGATCCCGACGGGGCAGGCCAGGTGGTCGACGACGATGGTCACCTCGGGGAACTCACGAGCCAACGCCACCACGTCCGGCGTCTGGTCGGCGTAGACGCACGCCTCGAAGATCAGACCCCGCTCGGCGAGGTGGCGGAAGCCACGCAGAAACGCCGGACTCTGATACAGCGAGTCCTCGTCACACCAATCGCGGACCTCCGGATCCGGGTGGCGCCCGGCGACGATGCGGATACCGCTGAACCGCCCGTGCACCACCGCGGCGATGTGCGCATCCAGCAGGGCCGCGAACACCTCGTCTCGGGGATCGGCGAAACCCACCAACCCAGCGATCGGCGTCCCGGGGAGCTCGTTCAACGAATCGATCCAGGCCGACTCGGTGGCTGCGTGCAACGGGGAATGGCCGGTCCAGGACGACGCCACATGGACTACCCCATCAACGGTGGCGCCGACGGCGTCGAGCAACCCTTCGGCGTCAGCGCGGTGATCGGGGGGCAGATACGGCCGCACCACATGCCGAGGTGTGACGATCACGTCGCGGTCGGCGCGAGATGCGCGTGCGGCGAACAGCAGATCGGCGATCACGTTCGGCGCCAAACGATAGGTGGTCGAGCCCGGCAGGCCCCCGTCGCGATCGAACGCACCGGAATCCCAGAAATGGGTGTGCGTGTCGATGATGCCGGGCACCGCTGCGCGCGGTGGCGGGCCGTGACCGGCGGGCGATGACATCATGTCACTGTACTTTTCGCATCGATCGCGTACACAAGGTATGGCGAGGACGTCGACGACCAGGAGGGGATCAGCAGCCGTGGCAGCCACCGCCGACGAGGGTCTGGGAGCCGTCGCCGAGGCGATCGCGCACGACCCCGACGGGTTCGTTGCCGACTTCTACACGCGGCTGTTCGCCACCCGACCCGATCTTCGCGAGCTGTTTCCCGCCACCATGGAGCATCAGCGGGCCGCACTGTTCGGTGTGCTGGACCACATCTTGGCGACTGTTCCCGACCTCGACGCCCACCCTGATCTGATCGCGCTGCTCACCCAGCTCGGACTCGACCACCGCAAGTTCGGTGTGGCGCCGCAGCACTACGAGGTGTTCCTCGACACGCTGCTTACCGAGATCGCCCGGCTGATGGGCGAACGCTGGAAGGGCTCCACCGCAGACGACACCACCCAGGCGATGATGCTGGCGACCGGGGTGATGCGGGGCGCGGCAATGACCGCTACCGGGCCGGCCACCTGGCACGCCCGGGTGGTGGAGAAGTACCGCATGTCAAGGGATCTCGCCGTGGTTCGACTCATCTCGCAGGCGCCGGGGGTGTACGTGGCCGGGCAGTATCTGGAGGTCCAGGTGCCGCAGTGGCCGCGCGTGTGGCGGTCACTGTCGCCATCCATCCCACCGAATCCGCAGGGCGAGTTGGAGTTCCACGTACGAGCCGTTCCCGGCGGCTCGGTCTCCACCTCCATCGTGTCCGAGACCGCCGCAGGTGACGTGTGGACGTTCGCCCAGAGCCACGGCACGTTGGCCATCGATCCCACGCTGCCCACCCTGTTCGTGGCCGGCGGCACCGGCTTGGCCCCGGTGCGGGCGCTGCTGACCGACATGGCCTATCGCGTCGACACCGCTCCCACCCACGTCTTCTACGGCACGCGCTACCCGGGTGAGCTCTACGACCGGTTCTCACTCGCCCGGCTGGCCGGCACCAACCCGTGGCTCACGGTCACCACGGTGTCGGAGGAAGAACACAACCCGTGGTGGCTCGAGGTCGGGTTCTCCCCGATACCAGGAGTGGACCACCACATCGGCCGGGTGGCCGATGTGGCTGTGGCCCAGCGGGATTGGAGCGATCACCAAGCCATCATCGCCGGCTCGCCGGAGATGATCGACTACACACGGCGCGCGCTGATCATCGCTGGGGTGCCCGCGAGCCGCATCCAGCACGATCCGGTCTGACCTACGGTTTGGGGCTCGTGGTCGTCGTCGACGTGGTGGTCGTCGTGGTCGTGGTGGTTGTGGTCGTCGTCGGTTTCGTAGTGGTCGTCGTCGGCGTGACCGTTCGGGTCTGGGTGAGCGTCGACGGCTTCTGCGTGACGGTCACCGTCGACGGTGCGGGCGGCGGTGGGGGCGGCGCCACCTGCTGGTCCTCGGTGGTGGTGGTGGTCGGAGTGCGCGTGCGGCTCGAGGTGGTGGTGGTCGGCTCGACAGTCGTCGTCGTGGTGGTGGCGCTCACCGACGCCCCGGTCGGATTGGGGTCGTCGCTGGATTCGTTGCCGCCGAGCAAGATGGCTGCAGCGACCACGCCCGCGAGGACCGCGGCACCCACCGCGGCACCGATGAGGATGAGCCAGCGGCTCTGACCTGCGGCTGCGGTACCGCGGGAACGCCCGTGCAGCGCCGCTCCGTGCGCGGCCGAGAAGGTCGGTTCGGGCGCAATCTGCACCGGCAGCTGCGTCTCGTACTCCAGCGACGGACCGACCCCGGGCACGTCGCCGCCGGGCCCGACGACGAACACGCCGCTGCGCCCGGCTTCGGTGCGCGGGAGCAGATCGAAAGCGGCGGCCACCGCGGCGGCGCCACCGATCTCGGTCACCGGTTGACGGACACCGCCCGACGGCAGCTGCACCGCCCCGACCACGGTGGCGGCCTCGGTGTCGACAGCCGCGATGGACAGTTCGTTGAACGGCACCGCATCGGAGGCGAGGTCGATGACCACCACCACCCCACGCTGATCCGACTGTGCCGCAGCGACATTAGCGAAAGCGAACGGGGTGTCGGTGACGATGGTCCGTTTGAACCAGGACGGCTGGCCCGACTCGCCGGAGGTGATGGTGTTGTGCAGGGCGACCTGCATGCGTCGCTGAGCGCAGGCGATGGTGACCGAGTCCACCTCGAAGGGCACCGACTCCACGAGCTGGCTGATCGCATCGAACACGGTGGCCTGGCTGTCGTCGTCGAGGTCGACGACGTTGCGGGCCAACACATTCCCGGTGGACACCTCCATGATCACCGACGCGATCTGAAGGTCGGTGACCGAAACGCCCATCACCTGGCTCATCGATCGGTACCGCACGTCATGTTGGCCACCTCGGGTCAGCGGAGTCCGGACCGGCGTCCGGATCGTTCACGACAATATCGGGACATCCACGCCGCAGGTTACATAACCCGCTGCGACCACCGATCAACGATCGTTAGACATCGCTGGTGGCTCTACAGTTGCCCCATGTCCGACCAGACGCCGCCGCGCCCGCCGCGCCCCGCGATCGCCGTCACGCCGATGCGTGAGCCGATATCTGACGAACGTCCGCGAATCGTGGATGTAGCCCTAGTGACCTGGGCGTTCACGCTGATCACCCTGCTGGTGACCGCCGCGTTGGTGGGCGTCAAGCACGCTGCGGTGCGCGCGGAGTTGATCCGGTCGCTGGCCGAGGACAATCGCTCCACCTCGGGTCAGGACATCCGCAACACCGTCGACATCTCGCTGGTCGCATCAGCCGGTGGCGCGGCGATCGTGCTGATCGTGGTCAGCTACGGCTGCTACCAGGTGCGCGATCGTGTGATGGCCGGGCGGGCCGTGTTGAGTGTGATGGGTGTGCTGACCGCGGCGGGTGCCATCGGCTTCGGCACCGTGATCGCTCCAGCCCGCGACGCGGTGAACGTCGCCGCCCTGGTCCTGCCCTACGTGGTGGCGGGGTTGGCCGTGGTGGCCACAGTTCTGCTGCACCTGGGCGCGGTGACCGCGTGGTTGCGCGCAGCGCCGATCCGCCGCTGACTCCTGCCCCTGAGCCGGAGTTCCCAACCCTGCGCTGCTGAAAACGTCCCCGTGGCCTCAGGTGGAGGGAAATATGCCCTCGGCCCCCCGCCCAGGGGACGTTTTCAGCAGCGGGGTCAGCGCAGAGGCCCTGAGATTGTTCTCCGTCCGTATCGCCGAGACCATTTGTCGGAAGAATCGGCATTTTCCTTTGTGCACGCCGCTCCGCGAAATCCACAATCGGTTGATCAAGTCCGAATCGAGCATTTTTCGACCGTGGTCGAGCCGGGTCATGATTTCACCGCACCGACACCCGGCGGGCTCAGTCATGGCATTTCTCCGCCTGGATCATCGATTCGGTCGATGTGACTCATACACACTCCCGACCTCCGCGCCTGTCACGAACAATGTTTCATCGCAACATGATTGAGCTCGAACGGCGGAGAGTACAACCTTCCGGGCGCGCCGCCGATCGGTCCCGCGACGGGGGCGGCCCCGGCAATCCCAACCATGACCGGGGCGGTTTTTCATAATTGCCGGTTTTGTCGGCCCTCGGGAACTTCCCGACAAACCAACATGCGGCCAGGAATCCTGCTACTTTCCGTTGGCCAGTCATCCACGGCCCAAATACCAATCTGAATTCAGGAGACACGATAGTGAATTCGTCAAGATCCGTCAGCCGCGTTGCCACCTCCTTGGTTCTGACGCTCGCAGCAGCGCTCGGCCTCGTGGTCTTCCACGCCGGCGACGCATCGGCGTTGACCAATCGGCGCGTATGCGTCTACGCGGACTACGCCACCCGCCACAACGGTCAGCGGTTCATGTGGAACAACAAGCCCGCAGACGCCTACCCGTACCGCACCTGGATCATCGTCAACTACAAGAAGGGCGGGGAGTGCCCTGGGATTGCTCCGTACAAGATCCATCTCAAAGATCCCTACGCGGGAACCCCCAATCAGGAGCAGGACTACATCAAGCCGACGGGGCTGTCCAAAGAGACCTGCGAGGGCATGCGAACGATCATGGGTCCCTACGCCTTCGACTGGGTCAATGACATCTGTGAGGCGATGTTCGAGGACACGCTCTACCGTGTCCGGTCGGGACTCGCCTTCAGCGGGGCGCCCACCCGCGATGTCGTCATCAACGACCTGGAGCAGACGATCTGGGACGTCCGCTGACGTCGGTGTAGCGGGGAAGCCGGCAGCGAGCGAGGTCACCCTGTCGAACTGGGCGACGGAACTGATCGGAACATCCTGCGGTACTGGCTAAGGGGCACCGCGCTCGGAAACGCCGATGCCCAGTCGACGCCGGTTTCCGCCCAACCGACGCCGATTTCCGCCCAGTCGACGCCGGTTTCCGCCCAACCGACGCGAGTTTCCGCCCAGCCGACGTCAGGGGTGGGGACGGTCGGCGAGGATGCCTTCGGCGCTGCGGGCGGCCGCGGTGCAGGCCAGCGCGGTGGTGCGGTCCAGCAGCGGATGCGCCGCCCATTCCCGCCACCCCTGCACGGCTTCGATGGCGGCCGAACGGATCTGGGCTGGTGTGGCGTCGGGGTCGAGACCCAGGCGCAGCGTGGGCTCGATGCCGAAGCCACCGATGATGCGGGTCATCTCGGCCAGCGACTCCTCGGGCAGACGCAGCGCGCCCGAACGCAGCCGGCCCAGCAACCGCAGCTCGGTGAACCCGTGCACATCGGCAAGCATGCGGTCCACCTCGGTGGCGATCACCCCGGCCGCACCGGATCGGCCTGCGCCACCGATGATCCGCAACAACGAGAGCAACGCGGTGTGGGTCTTGAGTTGATCGGCGCGCTGGCCGAACTGCACGTCGATCACCTCGCGCAACTCGCTGAGTCCACTGCGTTGGACGAGTTCGGCAGCCAGCGAGGGTGAATCGGAGACGCCGAGCCGAATCAAGGTGACCGCCAATCGGATTCCGAACATCCCGAACCGGTCCAACAACACCGCACGCAGCGCCGCATCGACCGGCAGCCCGGTGGTCGGCGCGGCGAACCGGTCGGCCGAGAGCATCGCCGTGGTCAACTCATCGGGGTGCACCCCAGCCAACTCCACCAGCGCCCGGTACTCCACCTCACGCAGCGTGCGCGCACCCAACGCCACTAACCCGGCCACCGGCACCACGGCCTGGCACAACCCGGTGCGTTCTAGTTCACCGGCAAAGCGCGCCGCCACCTCACCGGCCGACATCATAGCGTCCATCCGCCCCGCCCCGATCTCATCGGCGCGCGAGACCACCCCCACCACGCCGAGCGGACCGGACTCCCGCCCGATCGCCTCCCCGATCCGGGCCAGAAAGGCGGTATCGGTGTTGGTGAGCGAACGCAGCAGGTAGACAACGGCATCGGCGCCCGACTCGCCGTCTTGCGGGGTCAACATGTCAACGGTCAACGCCGACACGTCCGTCGACAGCGACGCCGTGCCAGGGGTGTCGATGATGGTGAACGAGCGCAGGGTACGCGCCGGCCAGGTGACATCGAGTCGATCGACCCGATCCGCGGTGAGGCCACCGAAGTCGAACGTGAGCCGACCGTTGGGACGCAGCACCGGGATGTCGGTGGTGCGGTCACCGTCGTAGACGGCGGTGACGCGGGCGGTGGCCCCTCGCCGATACCAGGTGACCACCCGCGTGCACTCGGTGGCGTCGGTGGGTGCGATGTCTTGACCCACAAGCGCATTGAGCAGTGTCGACTTGCCCGCCTTCAGCGATCCGGCCAGTGCCACCCGCAGCGGCTCGTCGAGGCGGTCGAGGCAGTCACTGAGCTGGCGATGGGTCGCGGCGTCACCGCGGAACACCTCCTGCGCCTCGCGGATCAGGCCCCGAGCTCGCTCGACGCTGTTCATGCCGGATCAAGCTGTTGGGCAACAGTTCTCAACGACGCCACCGAACGCAGCTGCTGCTCCAACTCGGCGATGCGAGTGGTGCGCTGCGACCCGGCCACCGCAGCCGCCTCCTGCGCGGCCCGCAGCGACTCGCCCACCGACAGCGCGGTCTGCTCGGCCACCCCGGCGAAGTGATCACGCAGCGTGCGCTGGATGAACCGCAGCCGGTCACGCGACTCCTTGCCAACCTGAAAACTCACGTCGTCGGTGAACTTGGCGATCGCCATCTTCGCCTTGGCGCGACGCTGCTCCACCCGGGCGGCGGTCTCTTCGCGATAGGCTTTGGTGCCCAACAACAATCCGGCACCCACCGAGATCGGGTTGATCAGGGCCATCCCGGCGAACGTGGTGATCAGCCCGAACATGAGCACGCCACCGTAGGAGCCGCGCATCCCGATCAACGCCTTCTGTCCCAGCCCCAGCCGACCTGACTCCAGGTCGGACAGCTCGGTGACCGGGTCGAAGACCCCGTCGATGTCGGCGATGTCGACCTCGGGCAACGAGATCTCGGCGTGATCGGCGAAATGATCGGCCACCCGCTGGGCCAACCACTCCGATTGCTGGTGGGCCCACACGAAGTTGTCGCCCACCACCACCGCGATCTGCTCGGCCAACCAGTCCGACAGTTGCGGCCAGTCCTTACCGGGATCGCCGTCGTCAACGGCCTTCTCGGCCTCGCGGGTGACCGCGCGCAACCGGTCACGCAGGTCGTGGTCGATGTCGTTGGCCAGATCGGTGATGCCGTCGTTGAGGGTCTGCTGCCACAACGCACTCTGCTTCTGCAGGGCGCTGGCTGCGGTCTGCGCCTGCTGTAATCCGCCGACCGCAGCCGCAGCGGTATCTGGATCACGCAGTGCAGCAAGCTCACTGCCGAGTGTGAGCGCGAGATGTTCAGACACCGACCGCAGATCGACCGCGACTGCAGCGCGCGTGGCCACATCGGCCCGCGCCACCACCCGCTCGCGTAGATGGTCGTACAGGGCGACGAAACCCGACTCCTCGTTGAGGGCGGCGTCGTCGAGACGTAAAGCGTGCGAACGTAACAGCGAGGAGATGGGTAGCAACTCCACGTCGATGCCTGCGCGCTGCAGGTGCGCCCGATCGGCCTGCACCACCGACCGCCAGTGCGGGTACAGGTCGATCTTGGTGATCAGACAGGCCACCGTGGGGCACAGGGTGGTCACCTGCCGGAGGAAACCCAGCTCGGGTTCGGTGAACTCCTGGCTGGCATCGGACACCACAAACACCGCATCCGCGGACGGGATGAGCCCCAGAGTGCTTGCCGCATGCGGGTTCCCGTGACCCCCGACGCCGGGGGTGTCGACGACGACGAGGCCGTCGGCGAGCAGCGCGTTGGGCACCCCGATCTCCATCCGCACGATGTCGCGACCACCGGCCAACGGACTCGCCGGGGTGATGTCGTGGATCTGCTCGATGGGCACCGAGACCCGAGTGGGCTGCCCGCCGGGCTGATCGAGCACCAGATGCGCAGCGGCCTCCTGGGCATGAGCCACCAGGGTGGGCACCGCGGTGGTCTCGTCGTCGCCGACCGAACACACCTCGAGGTTGAGCAGCGAGTTCACGAACTGGCTCTTGCCCTGCTTGAGCTGACCGACCACCACGATCCGCAGCCGCGGATCGGTGACGCGGGTGCGTGCCCCGTCGAGACGGTCGGCCAGATCGGGGCGGTGTACGCCCGAGGCGATCTGGCTCATCTGCGCCAGCAGGTCGGCCAGCTGATCCGACGGCGTGGCGGGCCTGCCGGGGACGTGATCGGGGTGAGTCGGGGTGGGCTGCATGGGGTGTCGGCGACCTCGCGTGTCGGTGTGTGTCGAGACGACTCTCGGTGGGGCAAACGTGTCCGGTGTGAACCCCGCGAACCGCATCGGCCCCGTACGCCATCGATCAGCGTACGGGGCCGACGCTGTCAGATCTGGCACGCCTCGGCAGTTCGGGGCAACCGAGTGGTCCAGCTGACAAGCCTTGCGGTTCACACCACCGGGTCAGGGCACCAGGCCGTGCCCGGTGTCGGTGGTGTGGTGGGTGGTCACGCCGGCATCGGTGTGACCCGGCGCCGAGGCGTCAGGCCCGGTCAACCCACCGGTCAGACCGCTGGTCAGCCCGCCGGTGAGACCACCGAGCGCAGAGTGCGCATCGGCGCCGAAGGTGCTGTTGGCGTCGAGCCCCGACCACCCGGTGTGGGGGGTCGGCTGCCCGGTGTCGGCGGTCGGGGTGGATGCGGTCGGGGTGGATGCCGCCGGGGTGGATGCCGCCGGGGTGGATGCCGCCGGGACGGCAACACCGCCGGGCAGGGCCGCGTCGATGCCCGACCCCAGACCCAGACCGGTCTGCACCACGCTGTCGACCTGCCCCGATCCGACCTGTCCCGATCCGATCAGGGGGCCCGACCCGGTGGCACCAGCGGCGAGGGGAGCGCCGATGGTGCCACCGAGGGCGGTACCGGAGGTCAGCGTGGGGTCCAACGCTCCGGCGGCAGGGGCAGAGATCGAGGGGGAGAGTCCCAGCCCGGTGGTCAGTCCGGCACCCAGCGACGACGCTGTGGCACCCGAGAGCGGAGCAGCGAGCGTGGCCGCGGCCCCGGTGGTGGCAGCCGTGGTGACGGCGGGCGCGGCCAGCGCCCCGGTGAGGGCGGTGCCCAACGATCCGGCCAGTCCGCTGTCGAGGTTCAGCGCAGTGCCCAGCCCGCCGCCGAGTGCGGTGCCGAGATCGGCGCCACCGGCCAGCGAACCGACAAGCGAGGAGCCCAGACCACCCTGCGCAGCCGACCCGAGGACGGTGCCCAGCGAGGCACCCACCCCGGCCGCCGCGGTGCCACCGGCACCCAGCGCGCTCGACAGTGCGGTCTGCAGGCCGGCGCCGGCCGATGCACCCGCCGACCCGGCCAGCGCGGAGTCCAGGGAAGCGGCCAGCTGACCGACCCCGGCGGCGTTGAGGGCGGCCGGATCATCGGCGGTCAGACCCAACCCGGTGGCCAGCGACGTGGCCAGCGAGGTGCCGATGGACACGTTCGGGTCGATCACCGCAGAGGCACCCAACGCTGACCCGAGTGCGGCACCGAGGCCCGCGCCGACGGATCCGCCGGCTCCCAGCGCTGCGCCAAGGGTGCTCGACAGGCCCGCGGTCAGCGAGCCGTCCAGCGCCGATCCCAGCCCTGCACCCGCTGAGCCACCGAGGGCGGTGCCCAACACACCGGTGAGCGAAGTACCCAGCGACACAGCCGGATCGAGTCCCACAGCGCCACCGAGGGCGGTGGACAGCGCAGTCTGCAGACCGGTGCCGCCGGCCACCAGACCGGCGACCTGGGCGCCCAGGCTGCCGTCCAGCGCGGTGCCCAGCACGGTGCCCAGCGAGGCGCCGAGACCGGCCCCCACGGTGCCGCCCGCACCGAGCGCCGTCGACAGCGCGGTGGACAGGTCGGTGGTGCCGGCCACCACAGAGCCCAGGGTGGCCCCGGCGACACCGCCGCCGGCCAGCACCGCATCCAGCGATGCGCCCAGCGCGGTGACGCCGATCCCGTTGACGCCGATTCCGTTGACGCCCAAAGCGGTTGCGAGCTGGGTGGCCAGCCCACCGCCCAGGCTCAGCGCCGGATCCAGGGCAACCGAACCGCCCAGACCGGCCGCCCCGGTGAGCAGGGTGCCCAAGGTGGCACCCAGCTGCGCGCCCAGGGCGCCGCCGGCGCCCAGGGTGCTACCCAGCGCACCGGACAGCCCGCCGGCCAGACCACCCGAGAGCGCAGTGGTCAGGGTGGTCACAGACAGGCCACCGGCCTGCAGTGCCGCCGCCAGCGACGACCCGAGATCAGCGGCCCCGGAGAGCCCCAGCGACCCGCCCAGCACGGTCGACAACGCAGTGTTCAGCCCGACCCCGCCGGCGAGCAGTCCGTTGAGTTGTGTGCCCAGTGCCCCGGTCAGTCCGGTACCCAGTGCCGCACCCAGGGTTGCTCCGAGGGTGGCGGCCAGCGGGCCACCGGCGCTCAGCGCACCCGACAGCAGCCCTCCGAGGTCGGCGTTGCCCGCCAGCAGCGTCGACACGTCGGCGCCGAGCAGCGTGTTCAGTGCCGCGCCGAGCGGTCCGACCGCGAGCGTGCTGCCCAGACCCAACGCCGGATCGACCGACAGCGCCCCGCCGAGGGCCGCACCGAGGCTGCCCGCGACCGTGCCGCCGGCACCGAGCGCGGCGCCCAGCGCGGTGGACAGCTGCGCCGACAGGCCGGTCCCCAGCAGCGCCGAGAGGTTGGCACCGGCCACGCCACCGGCGCCGAGAGCCGCCGACAGTGCACCGCCGAGGGACCCGACACCACCGAGTCCGAGAGCACCCCCGAGTCCGAGCGCCCCGCCCAGGACCGTCGACAGGGCCGAGCCCAGTCCGACACCCCCGGCGAGCAGACCGGACAGCTGCGCACCCAGCACCCCACCGGCGCCGACCGTGGTGCCCAGCGCCCCGCCGAGTACGCCACCGAGGGCGACACCGAGGTTGGCCGCGATCGGGCCACCGGCGGCCAGTGCACCGTTGAGGGTGGTGCCCAGCGCCAGTCCGAGGTTGCCGCCGCCGGCCAGCACGGCAGCGAGGTCAAGGCCACCGCCTGCGGTGAGTGCGGCATCGAGCGCGGCGCCCAGGGCTGCGGTCACACCGCCACCCAGACCCAGCGCACCGGTCAGCGCACCGGCCAGGCCCGCGCCCAAGCCGGCGGCAGCCGAGAGATCAAGCAGGCCGGTCACATCGGTGACCGCACCCAGTGTCGCGCCCAGCGCGGTACCGAGGTCGGCGCCCAGCACGCCACCAGCCCCCAGCGTGGTGCCCAGGGCACCGGCCAGTGTGGTGCTCAGAGTGCCGCTCAGTCCGGCCAGCACGGTCGGGTTCAGCACCCCGGCCACCGCGCCGCCCAGTCCACCGGTCACACCCAGCGCACCGGTCAACGCCGACCCGAGCTGTCCGACGACACCAGCACCCAGACCCAGTCCAAGCGCACCACCGAGCACACTCGACAGCGCGGTACCCACACCCAGACCGCCGGACAGGGCCGCAGCCAGATCACCGGCCAACGCGCCCGATGCACCGACCGTCGCGCCCAGCGCAGCGCCCAGGGCGGCACCGACGTTGCCCGACAGGGCACCACCGGCACTCAGCGCCGTCGACAGGGCACCACCGATGCCGACGGCCGAGGTGACCGTCCCGACAAGTGCTGGGGTAGCGGCGAGTGCGGCGTTGATGGTTCCCGCCAGCTGCGCGCCCAGACCTGCGCTCAACCCCAGCCCACCGGTGAACAACGATGCGATGGCCGCACCCACGTTGAGGGCACCACCGAGACCCAGGGCCCCGGCGATCGCACTGTTGAGTGCGGCGGCCGCGTTGACCGCAGCCCCCAGGGATGCACCGAGTGCAGCCGCAACGCTGCCGCCGACGTTGAGCGCGCCGGCCAGCGAGGCCGCCAACACCGCCGAGAGCTGCGCGCCCAATGCCAGATCACCCAGCGCGACGGCGCCGGGGGCGAGAGCGCCCACGTTGAGGCCACCCAGACCGAGGTTGACCAGGTTGCTGAGGTTCACCGCGGGAAAACCGATCGCGCCGAGATCGATGCCGCCGAGGTTGATGTTGCCCAGCGACAGGTTGCCGAAGTTGATGCCGCCCAGGTTGATGTTGCCCAGGGCGATCGGGCCCAGACCGCCGAACGCCAGACCGCCCAGGGCGATGTTGACCCCGCCGGCTGACACCCCGCCGACGTTGACGCCCACACCACCGGCGGCCACGCCACCGACGTTGACGCCCACACCGCCGAGTGCACCGCCACCGACTCCGACGACAGTCGCCGCCGGGGTGGGGTTGCCCAGCAACGACACCAACTTCGACGACGCCGGGAACAGTCCCGACTCGGCGACCATCGGTGCCGCGGCGGCGATGTCGGCGCCACACAGGTTCGACAGGCCGGCCGCGTCGAGGGCCGCCTGCGGGTCGCGTAGGTAGGCGGCAGCAGCTTTGTCATCGCGCAGCAACCGGAGGATGAAGTCGAGGATCGCATTCGTGGTGGGCATCGGAACTCCTTAGGGACCGTGGGGCAGGTCGTGCAGACCGCGAGCGACCGGGGGAGCAGCCGAACGGATCCGTTGGCACAAACGCTAGGTTTCGCCGCGCCCCGGGCCAACGGGGTCGATCCCCCTCCCATCCCCCTGCCCGCTCCCCCACCGCCGAACGCGCCCCGTTAGGGGGTTAGGGGATCTGCCCTCTGCTCGCCGAGCGCACGTAACGCGCGATGTCGGAAATACGACATGGCGAAGGAACATGTACGCACGCATGCAGGGGGTATGCGTTGACACCGCAGGCGGGGGGCCGCGCTGTCGCTCACCACTACGTAGGAGTCGACGACCATGGCCGCTGGACTCGGGCTCAAGATCGGTGCTGCCACCTCGGTGGCGGTGTCGAGCACGCCGTCGCACACGTTCGACGCCGTGGTGCGCGACACCGCTGACGTCGTCGCCGCACAGCTGGCCACGCGCAGCGGCTCGGCCACCTCGGCCTCGACCTCTCTGGTCGGCTTCACCCAGCGCGTCGGTGACCCGGTGGGTCTCATCGACGCAGGAGGTCATTCACACCAGGCCGCCGAGGTGTACGCCCGTGCGCTGACGATGCTGGAGACCGAACTCGGCGGTGACGCTGTGGTGGTAGCCGTTCCCAACACCTGGCAGCCCTACGCCATCGATGCCCTGCGGGCCGCGGCGAACAAGGCCGGTCTCGTCGACATCACCATCGTGCCCGAGGCGATCGCGACCATCGCTGCGGCCTACGCCACCCGCGACGACCTGATCGCCGCCACCGACTCCCCGGCGGCCGGCCGCGACGACATCGTGGTCGTCTACGACCTCGGCGCCACCGCTGTGGACATCTCGGTGGTGGCCACCGGCGCCGAGTCGGCGATCATCGGTCGCCCGCTGCACGTCGAGGACATCAGCGGCGCCGGATTCGATCAGCAGATCCTGGCCCACGTGCTGGAATCAGTCGGCGCGGTCGATGTCATCGACCCGTTCGACCCGACCACGGTCAGCGCGTTGTCGCAGGTACGTGCCCGCTGCGCGAGCGCAAAGGAGAACCTCTCGACCGACACCGAGACCACCGTCGTGGTGTCGCTGCCGGGCCTGCGCACCGAGACCCGGCTGGTACGAGCCGAACTCGAGGACCTGCTGCGTGAGCAGGTGACGGCGTCGGTGGCCATGGTCAGTGAAGCTGTTGCCGCAGCGGGTCATTCGATGCAGGATGTGACCGCGGTGGTGGCCGCAGGCGGCGGCGCCTCGGTGCCGTTGGTCAGCGAACTGCTCTCGGCCACGCTGCGGGTACCGGTGATCGTCGACGCCGACCCGGTGACCACCTCGGCGTTCGGCGCAGCCCTGTTGGCCGACGAGATCGCCGGCGCTGCAGCCGCTGTGGATACGATCCCGGTCACCGGTGTGGAGGGTACCCAGCGACCCAGCACCAGCCGAGCCATCGCACCGGCCCCCCGGTCGACACTTGCCACGGCCACGCCCGCGATGGGAAAGGCAAAGCGGCTCACACTCATCGGCGGTATCGCTGCGGGCCTGGCGGTGCTCACCGCCGGTGGCCTGTCGGTGGGGACGGCCTTGACCGAGAAGTCCGGTCCCACCACCACCACCGAGCCGGCCGCAGAACCCACCGCGTCCACCCCGTCGACGGCCCCGCGCACCACCGCGGCACCGGCGAGCACCGCAGCCGGGCAGGGCGCCGCGGCGAGCACGAGCGCACCGGTGGCCACCCCCGCCCCTGCGCCCGCCGCCGCCTCCCCCCGACCCGGCGCCGCCTCGGTGCCCACGTCGGTCCGCAACACCATCCCGCCCAGGTCGTCGGGCACCTCACCGGGATCCGGTGACAACGGCAACTCGGGCGGAACCGATTCTGGTGGAGGCGATTCCGGCGGTAACGTCCCCACAGTTCCGGACGCACCTGCCGTGCCCACCCTGCCGCGACCCACCTTGCCGGCGCTGCCCGGGTTGGCCGAGATCCCAGGACAGATCGGTCAGGGCATCAGCGGGCTGCTCACCGGGACCGGAACGGGTACCGGGACCGGGAACTGACGCATCCGATGACCGTGCCCACCGAACGCGAGACGATCATCACCTCACCACCCAGCCGACGCAGCGCACTCGCCGGGATGCCTGATGCGCAGGCTCTGGTGGTCGAGTTGGCCGCCGCCGCAGGCCATCCGAGCGCAGTGGCTGTCGTCGGCGTGGGCGGCAGTGGCAAATCCATCGTGCTGCAGGCCATCGCGCGGGCGCTGGACGACGACGTCATGCTGGTCGACGACGCCCACCGGCTCGACGACGAGACCTTACGTGCCACCACCACAGCGGTGACGCGCGGCGAGGTGACCGTCGCGGTGGCCTGCGAGCCGCGCGATCATCACCCCGCCCTCGACCATCTACTCGCAGCCGTCCGGGGCCGGGGTCGGGTGCTGATGGTCGCACCCCTGACCACCAGCGGCGTGGTGGCTCGTTCGGGACATCAGATCCTGGCCGCATCGGCCGCCGCCGTCGTCACCGACGTGGCGGGCAACCGCGAGGTGATCGACGCGGTGATCGCCGCGGTGGGTGAGCGTGCCGATGACGCAACCGATCTCGATGACCTGGTGCGTCGCACCATCAACGGCACCCTGCACCGCCGCATTCGGCGGCTGGATCCGACCGTGCTGGTGGCCTTGGTGATCGCCGGCACCGGCGCCGGACTGGACATCGACACCGTGGCCCAGACCGCAGCAATCGACACCGACGCCGCCCGACATGCGATCGACGAGGCCCGCGGCAGCGGAGTCCTCGACGCCGCCGACGCGCTGGTCCCCGCGGCCGCATCCGTACTCGATGCGGTGCTGGGGTCAGCTCGGCGCGCCGAGCTGGACCGGATGCTGATCTCGGTGCAACGCGCCCACCGCACCCTGACCGCCGACCGCGCGTTGGCCGCGGCCGAGGCGGGCATGGTCGACGGCGAGCTGGCGCAGGCGCTGACCGAGTTTGCCGCGGCCGCCCGCGGGCACCGCGCGGTGCTGCTGTGGCAGGCTGCTCGAGCCGCCGGTGCCACCGACGTAGATCGCGCGTTGGCGAGCGCGGCCCTGGCCGCCGACGAGTTGGAGATCGCCGAACAGGTGGCCGACGAGGCGATGCAGGCGGGTACTCCCGAGCGGGAGGCCATCGGGGTCCACATCGCCGCTGCGGTGGCGATGCGGCGCGGGAACTGTTCGCGGGCAGTGCAATTGTTCCGCTGGCTGGGTGTGGATCGGATCGGTGCCGACGCCGCCCGTGCCGTGGTGGCCGCCATCGCCACCGGCGATCGGCACGCCGCCACCGAGTTCTTGGCCGCCACCGGATCGGCCCCACCGACTGCGGAAAACGCTGCCGCCGAGCTGATCGCACGGGGCCTGCTGGACTCGGTGGATGCCGCAGCCGGGCCGGCCCTGGGCGCGGTGCTGCGCGCGGTGTCGATGCGCGGCGGGTCACCGATGGACCCGGAGGGGGCGCGCGGGGTCGCGGTGGCGATGTGTCTGCACGGTGGGGACCTCGACGGAGCGCGCGCAGTCCTCGACCGCTCCGGCGGTGACGGCGAAACATCAGCTGTCCAGAATGAGCTGATGCGCGCCTGGGTGGCAATGGCGGCAGGTGACCTCACCGAGGCCGCCGCACGCGCAGGCTCGGTGACGGCCACCGTGCAACGCGACGCACTGGTGGCGCACGCATTGACTGTCGGGATCGCCCGGCGCCGTGGGGATTCCGGCGCATTGGCGCAGGCGTGGCGGGACGCGGCCCCGGTGGTCGCCGAGGCGCAGGCGGATCTGTTCACGCTGCTCGCGTTGGGTGAGTTGTGGTTGGCGGCCATCCGCTGCGACGACGTCGGTCGGATGAGCCACCTGGTGGCCGATGCCGGTGCGTTGCTGGCCGCCCTCGGTGATCCGCCGTCGTGGGCGGCGGCCTGGCATTGGTACGGCGTGCAGGCGGCGTTGCTGGCCGACCGACCCGACGACCTGGTCCCCCACGCTCGCGCGCTGGGTGCGGCGGCGGGGGCAAGCTCATATGCGGCGACTCTGGCCCAGGCCGGGCGGGTGTGGCTGCGGGTACGGCAGGGTGTGGACGCCGACCCACCGGTGAGCGGCGCCGAGATCGATTCCGCTGCGCGCAGTCTCGAACGCGTGGGTCTGGCGTTCGACGGTGCCCGGCTGGCCGCCGAGGGCGCTCTGCGCGTCGACGACACTGCTGACGCCACCAGCCTGTTACAGACGGCGCGCTCGATCGGGTCGGCCCCGAGCTCCGCCGCGAGCGCCACCGGCCTGAACCTTTCCGAACGCGAGTCCGAGGTTGCGCAACAGCTGGTCTTGGGCCTCACCTACCGCGAGATCGGTGCGGTGCTCTACATCTCGGCCAAAACCGTCGAGCACCATGTTGCCCGCATCCGACGCCGCCTCGACGCCCGGTCCCGCTCGGAACTTCTGTCCATCCTGCGCGCCGCCGGCTACGGAGACCCCGACCGCACCCCCTGACCGGAGGTGTACCCCGGCTTAGGCTCTGCCCCGTGGTTTATGACGTCGATGGGCGGGCTGCTGCGTGTGCCCCGGCTCAGGCGTGCCCCGTGTGCCTACTACGTCGAGTGGGCGGAAACCGTCGTCGAGTGGGCGGCAAAAAGCGCCGCCCACTCGACGACGGTTTCCACCCACTCGACGACGGGTTTCCACCCACTCGACTTCAGGGGCGTTTGCGGCGCGGTTGCCAGACCACCAGGGCGCTGGTCCGGGGCACGGGGACCAGCTCGCCACCGGTGCGGCGGCGTGCCGCACGCTCGGCAGCAAGTTCGTTTTCCAACTCCCGCACCCGCTGCTGCAGGGCGTCGACGTGATTTGTCAGGTCGATGATCCGTTTGATGCCTTCGAGGTTGACGCCCTCGTCTTGGGAGAGCCGCTGCACCTCGCGTAACAGGTCGACGTCGCGTCGCGAGTAGCGCCGTCCCCCACCGGCCGCCCGCTGCGGACGCACCAGACCCAGCCGGTCGTAGGTCCGCAGGGTTTGCGCGTGCATCCCCGCCAACTCGGCGGCCACCGAGATCACGAACACCTCGTCGCTGCGCTGGGTGTCGCTGCGGGGGGTGTCGTCGTTGTCGCCGATGGTCATCACGCACCCCATCCGGCTCTCGGGTCGAACCCGGCGGCGCGCTCGGCCTCGGCGTAGTCACGCAACCGGTCCAACGACGTGTGGTCGAGGTTGGTGGGCACCTTCACCCGTACGGTGACCAGCAGGTCACCGGCCCCACCAGCGCGTTTGGTCACGCCTCGACCCCGCACGCGCAGGGTTCGGCCCTCGGAGGTGTTGGGTGGGATCTTGACCCCGACGGTGCCCTCCAGGGTGGGCACCGACACGGTGGCACCCAGCACCAGCTCGGTGAAGCTGACCGGCAACTCGACCTTCAAATCGTTGCCCGACCGGGTGAACACCGGGTCGGGGCGCACGGTGACGGTGACGTAGAGGTCGCCCGAGGGTGCGCCACGCAGACCGGCTTCACCCTGCCCAGCCAGCCGGATACGCTGCCCGTCCTCCACCCCCACCGGGATGCGGACGTTGATGGTGCGGGTTCGCACCGACACCCCGTTGCCTGAGCAGTCGGGACACGGATCATCGATGCGCGAGCCGGTGCCCTGACAGTCCCGGCACGGTTCGCTGAATCCGAAAGCACCCTGGTTGCGGCTGACCACACCGGCGCCGTTGCAGTTGGGGCACACCCGTGGGCTGGTGCCGGGTTTGGCGCCGCTGCCGTGACAGGTGGTGCACGGCGCGGGGCTGGTCAGCGACAACGAGCTGGTGGTGCCCCGTGCGGCATCGCGGAAACTCAGCGTGGTGGTCGCCTCGAGATCGTTGCCACGCCGGGGACGGCTGGTGGTGCGTGGCGAGCGGTTGAACAACCCGCCGAACAGGTCACCGATGCCGTCGCCGCCACCGGCCCCGCCGAACAGGTCGCCCACGTCGAAGCCACCGACGTCTCCGCGACCGGGCGAACCACCGAAACCGTTGGGCGCACCCCGGAATCGGCCACCGGCGAACATGCGGCGGGTTTCGTCGTACTCCTTGCGCTTGGCCGGATCCGACAGCACGCTGTGCGCCTCGGACACCCGCTTGAAGCGCTCCTCGGCGGCGGTGTCGCCGGGGTTGGCGTCGGGATGCAACTCGCGCGCGAGCTTGCGGTAGGCCTTTTTGATCTCGTCAGGCGTAGCAGTGGAGGAGACGCCGAGGTCGGCGTAGAAATCCTGTTCGAGCCATTCACGCTGGGGAGCCATCGGGCGTCACCTCCTTGGGTGAGTTGAAACCGGGTGAGTCGGGACTGGGTGGGTCCAGACCGGGGTGGGTCGAGACCGGGGTAGGTCGAGACTGAGTTAGTTGAGCCTAGGGGAGTCAGGTGCGAGAAGCCGCGTCGGTGCGCCCGAGTGTGGTCAGGCGCACCGACACGGTGCGTCCGCTACGCGTTCTCGCCGGCGGTGGCCTCGGCAGTGTCGCCCCCGCCGGGCGCGCCGTCGGTGACGGTGACCATGGCGGTACGCAACAGACGGTCGCCGAGGCGATACCCCTGCCGATACACCGCGCCGATCACCGGGGTGCCGCCGTCGCCGTCGTTCTGCACGGCCTCATGCAGCTCGGGGTCGAACGGATCACCCGGAGCACCAAACGACGACACGCCCTGCGCGGACAGCGTCTCGACGATCTTGTCGGCCACCGCACGCAGCGGTCCCGATTCGAGATCGCCGTGCGCGCGGGCCCGGTCGAGGTCGTCGAGGGTGGGCAGTAGCGCGTTGATCAACGCCGCCTTACCGCTCTCGACCGCCCCAAGACGCTCCCGGTCGGCACGCCGCCGATAGTTGGCGTACTCGGCCTGCAGGCGTTGCAGATCGGCCAACAGCTCGGCCTCCTTCGCCGACTGTGCGGCGGCCGGATCGACTGAATCCCGTTCAGTCGCAGCCTCGTCGGCTTCGACTGATGCATCGTGAGCGGTGTCGGCCACCGCCTCCACATTCTCCTCGGTGTCGCCGGGCGTGGCGACGTCCTCGGGCACGCCCGGATCGGCTTGGCTCACTTCTGATCACCCGGGGTGGACTCGTCGACCACTTCGGCGTCGACCACGTCGTCGGCCGCACCGGCGGCACCTGGGGCGCCCTCGGCACCGCCCTCGGCAGCGGCGTTGGCGTAGATGGCCTGACCCAGCGCCTGCGACTCGGTGGACAACTTCTCCACCGCCGACTTGATGGCGGCCAGATCGGTGCCCTTCAGCGCGTCCTTGGCCTCACCGATGGCACCTTCGACCTTTTCCTTGGCGTCGGCGGGAACCTTGTCCTCGTTCTCCTTCAAGAACTTCTCGGTCTGGTTCACCAACGACTCGGCCTGGTTACGGGTCTCGGCTTCCTCGCGACGCTTGCGGTCCTCGTCGGCGTGGGCTTCGGCGTCCTTGATCATCCGGTCGATCTCGTCCTTGCTCAGGCCCGAACCGTCCTGGATGCGGATGGTGTTCTCCTTGCCGGTGCCCTTGTCCTTGGCGGTGACGTGCACGATGCCGTTGGCGTCGATGTCGAAGGTCACCTCGATCTGCGGGACACCCTGCGGCGCGGGAGCGATCCCGGCCAACTCGAAGGAGCCCAGGAGCTTGTTGTGCGAGGCGATCTCGCGCTCACCCTGATACACCTGGATCTGCACCGACGGCTGGTTGTCCTCGGCCGTGGTGTAGGTCTCGCTGCGCTTGGTGGGGATGGTGGTGTTGCGCTCGATCAGCTTGTGCATCACGCCGCCCTTGGTCTCGATACCCAAGCTCAGCGGGGTGACGTCAAGCAGCAGAACGTCTTTCACCTCACCACGCAGCACACCGGCCTGCAGGGCCGCGCCCACGGCCACCACCTCGTCGGGGTTGACGCCCTTGTTGGGCTCCTGTCCGCCGGTCAACTCCTTGACCAGCTCGCTGACTGCGGGCATGCGGGTCGAACCACCCACCAGCACAACGTGATCGATGTCGCCGACGGCGATGCCTGCGTCCTTGACCACGGCCTGGAACGGCGCGCGGGTGCGCTCGAGCAGATCGGAGGTGATCTTCTGGAACTCGCTGCGCGAGAGCTGCTCGTCGAGGAACAGCGGGTTCTTGTCGGCGTCGACGGTGATGTAGGGCAGGTTGATCGAGGTGCTCTGACCCGAGGACAGCTCGATCTTGGCCTTCTCGGCCGCCTCCCGCAGACGCTGCAGGGCCATCTTGTCCTTGGTCAGGTCGATGCCGTTCTGCGCCTTGAACTTGTCCACCAGCCAGTCGACGACCCGCTGGTCCCAGTCGTCGCCACCGAGGTTGTTGTCGCCGGAGGTGGCACGCACCTCCACCACCCCGTCGCCGATCTCCAGCAGCGAGACGTCGAAGGTACCGCCACCGAGGTCGAAGACCAGGATGGTCTGCTCCTTCTCACCCTTGTCCAGGCCGTAGGCCAGCGCGGCCGCGGTCGGCTCGTTGACGATGCGCAGCACGTTGAGGCCGGCGATCTGACCGGCTTCCTTGGTGGCCTGACGCTGGGCGTCGTTGAAGTAGGCGGGCACGGTGATGACCGCCTCGGTCACCTCGTCGCCCAGATATGCCTCGGCGTCACGCTTGAGCTTCATCAGCGTGCGAGCGCTGATCTCCTGCGGGGTGTACTTCTTGTCGTCGATGTCGACGGTCCAGTTGCCTTCGCCCATGTGGCGTTTGACCGACCGGATGGTGCGGTCGACGTTGGTGACCGCCTGGTTCTTGGCGGGCTGACCGACCAGCACCTCGCCGTTGCGCGCGAACGCGACCACCGACGGGGTGGTGCGGGAGCCTTCGGCGTTGGCGATGACGGTGGGGTCGCCACCTTCGAGTACGGCCACCACCGAGTTGGTGGTGCCCAGGTCGATTCCGACTGCACGAGCCATGTGTTGCCTCCTTGATGGGTCACCGATCAACCTCGGCGACGGGTCGCTGTTGCCTGTGAGAAACCTCAGCGAGTACCGCTCAACTATTACCGAGTGTCGGGCGGTCCGTCAACTCAATTGAGTCTGCTTCGCTCAAGTCCGTCGAAGTGGTCAACGGAGGGTCGGCCCAGAATGTTCCCGACCGGGTGCCTGCGGGGATACCCTGCCGGGCGTGTGGGAGACCCTGACGCCGACCCGACGCGCCCAGATCGCCGCGCTCACCGCGCTCAGTGGCGCGTGCGCGGTCGCGTTCGTCGTGGCCCCCGGACTGCTGGCCGGGTCGCGCCCGCACAGCAGCGCCGCACTGACCGGGGCCACCGGCGATGCCATCGCCGGCTACGTCGCTGGCGGCCGATCGACGCTGTCTGCCGACCTCTCGGATCTGGTGGACTACTGGCAGCGATATCACCTGATCAAGGCCGGGTGTGCCGGGCTGGCACTGATCGCCGCAGCCGGCATCGTGGTCATGCTGTGGCGTGCGCGCCGGGCGGGCGATGCCACCCGCACAAGCGGTGCCGGTCTCATCGCCGCAGCGGTGTTCGCCGCCGTCGCGACGGTACTGCTGATGGCCAACGTGCAGGGCGCCCTCGCGCCGCTGGCCTCACTGTTGTCGATGCTGCCCATGTCTGATCCCACCGTGACCGGCACGGTGGTGCGGCTGCGAGCCGAGTTGACCGGAGCCACCCCTTCGGCGCCGCTGTCGGTGCTGATCGACGATTTCGCCCGCTATCACCTGGTGTTGGCGATCGCAGCCGCCGTGGTCGCGCTTGCCCTGGGTGTGATCGCTCTGCGCGTGTGGCGCCACGCCCGGCTGCTGGCAGTGGTGCCATCACTGCTGGGCGCGAGCACCGTCGTGCTGGTGATCGCCAACGTTGGCACCGCCGCCCACCCCGCACCGGCGCTGTTGGGCTTCCTCACCGGCGGCTGATCCCGACAAATCGCCACACACGCCCTAGCATCTGTCGGTGATGACCATCTCGAAGGCATTCGTGGCACGGTGCGCGACGATCCTGAACACCCCGCTTCGCACGCGCACCACGGTGATCATCTCGACGGTGGTGATCGTGACCGCTGTGATGGTCGGATCGATTGCGCTGCACCAGCATCGAACCGACCGCACCGACGCGCCGCGCCCGGTGGCCCAGGTGCGCGACCCGGCGCCGGCACCGAGCGTCCGCCGATTCGACTACCTGCCGGGCGGCGATCGCACACAGGACTACGGCGACCTGTACCTGCCCGCGGGCGAGCACCGAGCCCGGTCGGTGCCGTTGGTGGTGCTGATCCACGGTGGCGGGTGGACCGCGCGGTTCGGCGCTGACACCGTGGAGCAGATGTCGCGAGTGCTGGCCGCACGAGGCCGGGCGGTGTTCACCATCGAGTACCGGCGGATCGGGTCGGGCGGTGGCTGGCCGACCACCTTCTCCGATGTGGCGGCCGCACTGAACTATGTGCCCACCCTGGGCCGCGAGGAACCAGCCGTGAACATCGACGACGCGGTGGTGGTCGGCCACTCGGCCGGCGCGCAACTGGCCGTCTGGGCCGCCACCCGCAACAGCAGCTCGGTGGGTCCGGCGCCCACCTGGCGCCCCGCGCGGGTCGTCTCGCTGGCCGGACCGCTGGACATGACGGTGGCCGCGAACTCCGGCGACAGCCGCGTGACCCGAGTTTTCGGCGGCAGCCCGACCCAGGTGCCTGAGCGCTACCGCGCAGTCGATCCCGCCCAGAACCTCGATCCGGGAATCCCGATCACGGTGGTGCACGGAACCGCCGACACCGTGGTCAGCCCCTCCCAGGCCACCACGTTCACCGCCGCGGCACGGGCCGCCGGCGTCCCGGTCACGCTGGTGTTGCTACGCGGTCGAAGTCACTCCGCACTGGTGACGGTCGGGTCAGGTGCGTTCAGCGACGTCCTCGACGTCATCCTCGGCGCACGCTGAACCAACGGTCTGGGCTCAGAGCCCTGACAGTGCGCTCACAGCACACTCCCAGGTTGGTTACGCATGCTCATCACATGCGTCCACCAGGTAATTTCCTTTCCGCTGGTAGCGTCCGGGCCGTGTTCGCGCCAGCCGAGGTGGTCCGATGACAGCCGCCCTCACCACAGCGCCCATCCTCACGACCACTACGCGCACGCGACGGGCACATCTACATCAGCTCGACTTCGTACGCGGCAGCACCTTCCTGATGGTCATCCTGCTGCACACCCTCACCAACACCAACGACGAGCAGACCAGCGTGCTCACCAACGGGTTGGGCATGTGGGGACACTTCACGCGCAACGCGTTCTTCTTCCTCACCGGCTTCGTGCTGATGTTCGGCACCTACGACAAGCCCGACTTCTCGGTGCGTTCGTTCTATGCGCGCCGACTCAAGTTGGTGGTGATCCCCTACCTGGTGTGGTCGGTGGCCTACTGGGCCTACGCGGTCATCGCCGCCGACGGCCCCAGCGCACTGCCGTACTCGCTGCACTCGCTGTCCGAATCGTTGACGTGGGGAACCGCAGGTTTCCACCTCTACTTCATCTTCGTCATCGTGCAGTTCTATCTGCTGTTCCCGCTGATCCGGATCCTGCTGCGCGCCACACGAAATCACCACATGGCCCTGGTGGCGGTCAGCTTGGCAGTACAACTTGTCACCCTCTACGTGTTCACCCAGACCACCCCGCCGGCCGGAACCTGGTTGGCCACCAACTGGTGGCATGCCTACGCCACGTTCCTGCCGTATCAATTCTTCGTCATCGCCGGTGCAGTGGCCGCAGTCCATCGCGATCGTTTCGACGCGATGATCCGAGGACGCGGTGGGCTCATCGTCGCCGGGCTCATCCTGGCCGGCGCCTTCGCCGTCGGGGCGTTCATCTACGAGATCAACTCGGGGACAAAGCCGATCGACGCCAGTTCGGCGCTCAACCCTTGCCTGCAGCCGCTGATCATCATGCTGATCGTGTCGATCTATGCCGCAGCACTGTGGTGGTCGGATCGGCGCGAACGCACCCCGCGGTTCAACGCAGTCGTCGACTACGCGTCCAACCGCTCGTTCGCGATCTTCCTGTCCCACGTGCTGGTGCTGCAGTTGCTGGTCCTGCCGCGCGGGACCGGGCCTGCCCACGGGTGGTTCCAACAGCACCTCGGTGCCCCCTGGGCGACACTGGTGGTCTATCTGCTGACCGTCATCGGCACCCTCGGGCTGGCCGAGCTGTTGCGCCGCTCCCCTGGCGCGCTATACCTGACCGGACGGCCGCGGGTCCGCCGTTGCTGAAAACGCCATCGTGGCACCTGATGGAGGGGAATGTTCCCTCGACCGGTGCCTACCGCGAAGATTTCAGCAGCAGAGCCGGCCGGGTCGGCAGGGGTGAAACAGCTCACCCACCTGTGTGGTTAGGCTGACCTTCACTGCGCGAAGCGGGTGGTAAGTCGTACCGTTTAAGTCATTACTGACCGGGTGCGACATGCCGATGCACCCCGTTGAGAAAGGCTGGTACGCCGTGAGCGCCACCACCATCACCATCGGTGCGATCGCCGCAACGATCAGTGTGTTCTGCTGGGCGATCTTCTTCTCGGGTGTGTGGACGATGATTCGCACCATCGCCCAAGGTCAACGGGACACCACCCGCCTGACGCCGGTCATCCCGCGCTTCAAGCAGATGATGATCGAGTTCGTCGCGCACACCCGGATGGTCAAGTTCCGCACCGTCGGCTGGGCGCACTGGCTGGTGATGATGGGCTTCCTCGTCGGCTTCCTGCTGTGGTTCGAGGCCTACGGTCAGACCTTCAACCCCAAGTTCCACTGGCCGCTGTTCGGCGACACGTTCGTGTGGCACCTGCTCGACGAGCTCCTCGGCATCGGCACCGTGGTCGGCATCAGCGTGCTCATCGTGATCCGTCAGCTCAACCACCCACGCACCCCCGAACGGTTGTCCCGGTTCTCCGGGTCAGGTTTCACCGCCGCCTACTTCGTCGAGGGTGTGGTGCTGCTCGAGGGTCTGGGCATGGTGTTCGTCAAGGCAGGCAAAATCGCCACCTACGGCGATGCCCACGCCGGTTCGGACTTCTTCACCATGCAGGTGGCCAAGCTGCTGCCGGCCAGCCCGCTGATGGTGTCGATCTTCGCTGCGGTCAAGCTGCTCTCAGGCATGGTGTGGCTGGCCGTGGTGGGCCGCAAGATCACCTGGGGTGTGGCCTGGCACCGGTTCTCGGCGTTTTTCAACATCTACTTGAAGCGTGAGGACGACGGCGGGGTGGCCCTCGGTGCGGCCAAGCCGATGATGTCGCGCGGCAAGGTCCTGGTCATGGAGGACGCCGACCCCGATGTCGACGCGTTTGGCGCAGGCAAGATCGAGGACTTCTCCTGGAAGGGCTGGCTGGACTTCACCACGTGCACCGAGTGCGGTCGCTGCCAAAGCCAGTGCCCGGCGTGGAACACCGGAAAACCGTTGTCGCCCAAGCTGTTGATCATGTCGCTGCGCGACCACGGGTACGCCAAGGCCCCGTATCTGATGGCCGGTGGACGCACCGACGCCGCCGGTGACGAGGTGGGTCTCGTCGACGCCGACGGCAAGCCGGACGAGGCCAAGCTGGCCAAGATTCCAGCCGAAGCCCGCGCCGAGGCGGCTCGGCCGCTGGTGGGCCCCAGTGACGGTGTGCCCGGCGGCGGTGTGATCGACCCGGAGACCCTGTGGAGCTGCACCAACTGCGGCGCGTGCGTGGAGCAGTGCCCCGTCGACATCGAGCACGTCGACCACATCATCGACATGCGTCGCTACCAGGTGCTCATCGAGTCCGACTTCCCCTCCGAGCTGGCGGGTCTGTTCAAGAACCTGGAGAACAAGGGCAACCCGTGGGGCCAGAACTCCAAGGACCGCACCAACTGGATCGACGAGATCGACATCGACATCCCGGTGTTCGGCCAGGACGTCGACACCTTCGAGGGCTTCGAGTACCTGTTCTGGGTCGGCTGCGCGGGCGCATATGAGGATCGTGCCAAGAAGACCACCAAGGCGGTTGCCGAGCTGCTCGACATCGCCGCGGTCAACTTCCTGGTCCTGGGCGAGGGCGAGACGTGCACCGGCGACTCGGCGCGCCGCTCGGGCAACGAGTTCCTGTTCCAGATGCTGGCGCAGCAGAACATCGACACCATCGGCGAGGTGTTCGCCACCGCCCCCGCCCAGCGCAAGAAGATCGTCGTCACCTGTGCGCACTGCTTCAACGCGTTGGGCAAGGAGTACAGCCAGCTCGGCGCACAGTACGAGGTGGTACACCACACTCAGCTGCTCAACCGGTTGGTGCGCGACAAGCGCCTCATCCCGGTGGCTGCGGTCAGCGAAACCGTCACCTACCACGACCCCTGCTTCCTGGGGCGTCACAACAAGGTCTACACCGAGCCCCGTGAGCTGATGGCCGCATCCGGCTCGGCGCTCAGTGAGATGCCGCGTCACGGCGAACGGTCCATGTGCTGTGGTGCCGGTGGCGCGCGCATGTGGATGGAGGAGTCGCTGGGCAAGCGCATCAACCTCGACCGGGTGGACGAGGCCTTGAGCACCCTGGACTCCTCGGGTGACAAGCCGCAGAAGATCGCGACCGGCTGCCCGTTCTGCAAGGTGATGCTCAGCGACGGCACCACGGCCAAGACCAGCGGCACCGCCCTGGAGAACAAGGTCGAGGTGGTGGACGTGGCCCAGCTGCTGCTGGAGTCGGTGACCCGTGGGGCCGCCGAGGTCAAGCGTGGTGGACGGTTCCTGGGTCCGGCACCCTCGGCCACTCCCGCCGCTGCGACCGCGACGGCCACGAAGACCGTCGAGGCGCCTGCGGCTGCTGCACCGGCGGCTGCGGCACCGGCCGCGGCCCCCAAGCCGAAGGTGGGTCTGGGCATGGGTGCCGGCATGAAGCGCCCCGGTCAGGCTGCGGCGGCAACTCCAGCGACCGAGACACCCACGAGTGAGACGCCCGCCGCACCTGCCCCGGCGAAGTCGGCCGGGTTCGGTATGGGTTCGGGCATGAAGCGTCCCGGGCAGGCTGCAGCCGCAGCTCCGGCCACCCAGACATCCACGGCCGGGACACCGAAGGCGGAGACATCCAAGGCCGAGACACCGAAGGCGGAGACACCGACGAGCGCGGCCCCCGCAGCACCCGCTCCGGCGAAGTCGGCTGGGTTCGGTATGGGTGCCGGCATCAAACGCCCCGGTCAGGCAGCTGCCGCCCCCGCCACACCCGCCAAGGCCGCACCAGCCCAGCCTGAGCCGGCCAAGCCTGAGCCGCAAGCACCGAAGGCTGAAGCCCCGGCGGCTCCGGCGTCGGCCACTCCCGCTCCCGCCAAGGCCAAGGGTTTCGGGATGGGTGCCGGAATCAAGCGTCCCGGTCAGGCCGCCGCTCCCGCACCGGCCGCGGCGCAGAGCAACGGCACGGCGCAGAGCAACGGACACGCCGAGTCGAACGGCACGGCGGCAACCAACGGACACGCCGAGTCGAACGGCACGGCGGCAACCAACGGTGGGGCCGATACCAATGGTGCGGCCGCACCGACGGAATCCGCGCCCAGCGAGTCCGGCAACCCCGACGATCGGGCCGTAACGGAAGCGATCCCTGCGAAATCCTCTGGTTTCGGCATCGCAGCGGGTAAGAAGCGGCCCGGACAGCGGTAATGTCAGCGGCGGGAAGCGCTCGGTCTGAGTCCGGAACGGGTCACGGTTACGCTTCCCTCGAGGGGACGGCGTCCGTGGTCGCGCGGACCTGACGCGCCGGAGGACGGGAGGGGCCCATGGCTGCGAGACCAGGGACGGTTGGGCCGGTGCTCCCGTTCGCCTCTGATGACGACTTCCGCAGCTACGCCGCGCACATCCCCAACGACCGGTTGGCTGTCATCGTCATCCGTCTCGAGTCGTCGGATCGGGTGGCCGCCGCCTACGGGTTCGGTACGTCCATCCAGGTCCGTGGGGCTGCCCTCGACGCCATCGCGCAGGTCGTCATCGGGCGTGCCACTGTGTTGGTCGGCCCGTCGGGCAAGGGCTGTCTGCTGGTCAACGAGGGTGAGGACAGCTTGCAGACGGTGATCACCGACATCGCTGCCCGGCTGGCTGCCACCGTCACCGTCGACGGCGTGGATTATTTCGTCGAGTCGCACATCGGGGTGGCGTGCGCGGGCGACGGCTTCACCGACGATCCCCGCGACACGTTGCAGGCCGCGTTGGCGGGGGTGCACACCGCCGTCACGTCTGGTGCCCACATCGCCTACGCGTCGGACCTGTCGATCGGGGATCTGCGGGAGGAGATCGCGTTGGCCGCCGAGCTGGCCAATGCGGTCGGTGAGGCGTTCACGTTGCACTATCAGCCGATCGTCGCCCTGGACACGCTGGCCGTGGTGGGTTACGAGTCGTTGCTGCGGTGGACGGTGGATGGTCGGGTTCGGCTGCCCGGCGAGTTCCTCGACGCCGCCGAGGAGACCTCGCTCATCGTGCCGATCGGCCGGTGGGGAGTGGCTGAGGCCATCCGGCAGCTCGGTGAATGGCAGCAGGCGAGCGACGACCGAGCGCTGTTCATGTCGGTGAACTTCTCGTCGCAGCAGCTCTATGACCGCGATCTGCCCAAGCTGGTGGCCCGGGCCCTGGCCGACGCCGGTGTCCCCGGCTCTGCGTTGTGGGTGGAGGTCACCGAGCGCGACCTGATCGCCGCTGATTCGCCGGCCGCACAGACCATCGCTGAACTCGATGCGATCGGCTGTGTGATCTGTGTCGACGATCTGGGCACCGGGTACGCCGCGCTGCGCTACATGGTGGATCAGCCGGTGCGGGTGGCCAAGATCGACCGATCGTTGATCACCGACATCGACATCGACGTGACCAAGCGGACCATCGTCGAGGCGGTGTGCCAGTTGTCGTCCACCCTGGACATCTACACGGTCGCCGAGGGTGTGGAGCAGGAGTCGCAGATCGACCTGCTGCGGGCCATCGGTTTCACCCACGCCCAGGGCTACTACTTCGGCCGTCCTCAGCCAGCGGACGAGGTGCGGGCTCGCTGAGAGCACCCCCTCCCCAGACCCCCGCACAATCGTTCGGACTGGTTAGGATATCGGCGGAACCAACCAGGTCTGGCGACCGTCCTAGGTGAGAGTGGTCGGGACCCGCAGAAGGGATGGCGCGCACATGCAGGGCGAATCGGGGTCGCAGGCCGGTGCATGGCTGGCGGGCCAGCTGCTGGCGCTTGCAGATGACGCTACGCGGCTGTCTACGGTCGCTCTGGGTGTGCTGCCTGCCGCCGATCGGATCACCAACGCTCTGATGACGGCAGGGGGGGTGTCGCTTGTGAGCTGAGCGCGCTGAGCGCACGGCTGGCATCCACTGCGACCCCTGGGGTTGCGCAGGTCGGTCCGTTTACTGTTCCCGGAATCGGTTTCGCAGTGGGTTGTGCTACGGCCGACAGTCTGCGTGCCGCTGTCGACTCGGTGGACGCCACTGCGATCGACTCCGCTGCGGCCGCGTGGCAGCGCCTCACTGATGACATCACCACTGCCACCGACGATGGTGAGCGTTCATTCGGTGCCGGTCCGACTGCCGATGTCCACGCTCAGTTGGTTGTCGCCGATCTCCGATCTCTGGCCGCACGGAGTGCGCTGGGTGCGCGTCTACTGGGAGCCATCGGTTCAGGCGTTCGACGTCTTGACGCTGAACTGTCTGTGCTGGAACAGGATTGGGCTGCAGCGCAGGTGCTGCTGGCCTCACCCGCGATGGCGGCAGCGTGTGCCGGTGTCCTGGAGGTGCATCAGGCGAAGTGTCGGGACGCTGCAGCGCGAACGTACAACGCGGCGGTGGCACGCTGGGAAAGCCTCGCGGCTGCGGGGGTGGGTCGGTGACCGCGGCAGCCGAATGGCAGTTGAGCACACGGGAGTTCCGATTGTTGTGGGATGGCGAGCACGGTGCCCCGTATCCATCCAGCCTGCTGTGGACCGTTGCGGACGATCCTGGACACGAGATAGACAAACGCAATCGGATCGCCGCGTTGCAGCGAAATCTCACGTCGGGGCAACGCGAAGCGTTGGCTGTCCTCACCCATCCGACGTATTCGCTGTTCATTGTGGGAATCGACGATGGGAGAGATCTTGCCGACCCAAGCCATCACCTCCGACTGTGCGCGGCCTGGGGTGGTGGCGACTACGGCTACATCGCCCGCCAAACTGTCAGCGGAGACGCGGCGTGGGGCGGACAGATCACCCTCACCAGACATGAGACGTCGACCTGGACTGCGGCGGTGGTCGGCCAACTACCACCCGGTGCAGGGGCCGGGCGGTTGCCACTGGACACCGCTGTACAGGTGGACATGATGACCGCAGGTGGGGAAACACTGCTCACCACGGTGGTGTCTGCACCCGGCACTGCGGGTGGCCAGTTCCGCAGCGATGTGGCTCCCAGCACGTGCGGCACCATCTGGATCCAAGTGGGGTCGATCACTGACGGCTACCCGCCCAGCCGAGTGGAGGCGCGGTACCGCGACATCCCCGGCGACGGCCGCTACCTGCTGATCTTGGACGACCCCGGTGCAGCCATGGGCGTCGACCGTACCCAGTTCACCAAGATGCTCAACCGCGTCATCAATGCCACCCGCACCCGCCACAAGGCCAGAGCCGCGTCATGATCAGAGGAGACCGTGTGACAGCCCGATCGTCCACCCGCCGCCGAGGATTCGCCCGCGTGGCGATAGTGCCCATGGCGGTGACCTGCCTGATCAGTGCCGCCTGCGGGTCAGACACCTCGGGCACCGCCAACACCACACCCTCGTCATCGGTAGCACCGTCTGCGCCGGCCTCGACGACCATCAAGCTGCCGCCTGGCATCGCCAAAGACTCACCCCAAGACCTCAACTCCACCAAAGACATGACCGGCGTGGTCACCACCGTCCCCGGCACCAAAAGCATCTACATCGACTACCTGCCCGACGTATGCAAATTCATACCCGATTCGGTCGTAACACAGCTGGGGGCGGTATCGAAGGAGAAGGCCTTCAATCGACCCCGACTCGTCCTTCAATCATGCGTTTTCGGCGCACCTGATTCCGCCTTCGGACTTATCGCAGGCGTATACATCAATAATATCCAGGAGTTGATAGGAAACTCCGATAATAGAATTCTGAACCCGAGTTTGAAGCTTACCGACAAAATCACGGCCGTGCTCTACCAGGATACGAATCTAGACCTACCCGATGGCCGCGGGAACGAGAATTGCCGAGTGTCATGGGGAACATTCTACGGCACAGCGGATGTCGAAGCTCGCTCAATACCGGGTTATAGATCGAATCCTTGCGAACGCGTCGTTGATGCGGCTCGTAAGATTGCCCCATATATGCCTACACGTCCTGCCCAAATGAGGAAATAGAAATGACCACCTCCGGATCCGTGACTTTCAACCCTGAAGCGGCCGCCACCTTGGTTAAGGCAGCAAGCACATTTAGGGATTCAATCACCAAGCTTCAAGCAATTGCTGGACAGCTCGCAAAGATCCAGGGATGCGGAACGTTTCCCTCTGGGAGCGCGATTGCGAACGGATTGAAGCTGCTGGGTCAGGTCGTCAACGAGATGATCAATCGACTACAGGCCTCTCTCGGAGCGATCGAGGCCGCCATCAAGGCTGCTGGGGGTTTGATCCAGGCCCAGGATGATGAAACCAAGCGGGCTGTGCAGAACGCTCCGCATAAGCCAGCGGTTCCGATGTTCCCGGGTGGAGTGCCGGCAGGTACGCCGGTCAATCCGAACACCACCGTCAGCCAACAGATGTACAAGATGATGACGGGCCAGGATGCGCCGAAGCCCGTGGGCCGTACCGACGGCAAGCAGGCCGGCATGTTTCCGCTGGATGCCTCCCCGGAGCCGTCCGCGGCGTTGACCCTCGACGACATCGTGGCGCACCTCAGTTCCGCCGACGGCGATTTCTTGCTCACGTTGAGTTCGCAGTGGGGTGATGTCGCACAGGGTCTCACCGATTCGATAGCCCTGTTCAACGGCGCCTTCCAGTCGATCCTCACCACGCCTGGGATGTGGACTGGCGACCTTGCAACTCAGATGAAGGCCAGCCTCACGACGTTCACCACCACCACCGGCGCCATCGCCGACCAGGCACTCAACAACGGTTCATCGATTCTGGTCTGGGGCCTGGGCGTGTCGGGCACCAAATCGACAGTCGACAACCTGGCCGCCACCAGGACCACGGCCATCGCCGCCGCACCAGCCGAAACCAAGTTGCTGGTGAAAGACAATTTCGACCAGATGGCCCGGCAGGCCATGGAGGCCCACTACAACCCGGCCGTGTCAGCAATCTCCGGGGGGCTGGTCAACCTGTCCGACCCGCAAAGCCCTGTGTTGGGAACCCCGTTGCTGCTGCCCGGTATGACCCCTCAGGGATCCAACGGCTCCAACCCGCTGGCTGCTGCCCCGGTGTTCACCAACGGCGGTGGCGGCGGTGGGGGTGGCGGCGGAGGTGGGGGTGGCGGCGGTGGAACGTCATCCACCAAGAACACCCCGACGGGCACTCTGCAGAAATCGGGAACCGGAACTCCACCACCCAGCACCACGACACCAACGCCTACTCCCACCCCCGGCCCATCGAAGTCTGGGCTCGGCGACCCGGTGAGCGGGGCGAATTCAGCACTGTCCAAGGCAGGTTCCGGTCTCGGTGGTGCGGGTCGGGGTGGAGCGGCGACGCGGGCGGCCGGTCTGGCCGCCGCTGAGAAAGCCGCCGCCGAGAAGGCCGCGAAGGCTGCGCTTGGTGGCAAGGGAGGCGGTGGCGGGGGTGGTCTCGGCGGCGGGGCAGGCGCCAAGGAACCCGCGCTGCAGGCCCGCGCCGGCGTGATGGGTGCAGCCGAGAAGATGGCGGCAGCCGAACAAGCCGCCATGTCCAACTCTCGGGCAGCTGCCGGAGGACCGATGGGTGCAGCCCCGATGGGCGCCGGCGCACGCCCAGGCGGCGAAGACGGCAAGGGCCACAAAGCCAACAAGTACCTTCACTCGAAAGAAAACGGCGAAGAGATCGTCGGTGAGGTGGCCGATGTGGCACCCACTGTCATCGGCGGCCTCAACCTCGATACCACCGACGACCGCCCGGTGAGAGGCCAATCACCGCGTCCGTGACGTGCTGACACAGATTCTGCAACCACTATCCGCCACACCCCCACAGTGAAGGAAGACCACATCAATGTCGGCCTATGACGATGACGACGACGAGTACGACTGGAGGGGCCCTTCACCCGCCTCACAGGCTGTCGAGGAACCGCAACCGATCATCAACCCGAATTATCTCGGCCTGGTGGAGATGGAGCTCGACGAACTCGGTTTACCTGTGCGGGTCAAGGCTGAACGCTCACTGCTTTCCTCAATCGATATCCACAATCTGTCAGCCGTATTCCTTGCCTGTTACCGCGAAGCGCTGTGGAAGATGGAAGCTCCAGTAATCGAGTCTGGGGACTGGAAGAATCTGGCGGCATTCCGCTCCGGGGAGCCAACCAGGGCCCTCGAGGGCTACTCGCCTACGCGAGCCGAAGACGGCTACCCAGTAGTCGTCGTTAAAGCGCGAAACTCCCTGATACGATCCATCCAATTCGACTTACACTGGGCGGCACGCTCAGAATCCTGGGTGATTGCCGAAGAATTTCGTGACGCCTGCCACCACATTTCACAGCAGCTCACCCCATTCACAAACTGACGGAGAGGATTCATTGCATTGTCCGATGATCTTAAGGTCCAGATCGAGAGCCTTCGAAAGGCCGCGGCAGCCTGGGATACAGCTGCCGCAAGCCTGAGCACAGCATCGACGAAATCTCAAGAGCTGCAACGCACACGAATCGAGGCTGGAATATTTCAGGTCTCGTATGACAAATACCGGACTACGGTCGACTATATTTCGCTACGAATGTCGGAGGGATCGATCAACGTATCAGAAATTGGCCACACTCTTCGCGCCGCCGCAGATACGTACGAGCGTGAAGAGTCCGCAGGGGCCCACAGGATCGGGGAGGCAGGCCAAAATGGGGGGCGGTAAGGGGACAGGCGCAGCCACCGTGAATCCGGCGGCGTTTGAGCGGGTAGTCGAGGAGATCAGGGAATCTTTTGAAAAGCTTGCGGATAAAATTGAGGAATCTGACGATGCTTTCGACAAGGCCATTCGGGTAATTAATGCTGGAGGGTTTGGGTTCGGAATCATCGGCGGGCTACTCTCGGGGAATTTGGCCGACAATCTCCGCGATAAGCAGAAGTCAGTCCAGAAAGGAATTGAGGAGCTACTGGAAAAGTTGAGAGAGGTGATCGTCGGATCGGCAGCACCACTTCTCTATATCCGCGACTCTCAATCGTGGCACTCGGTAGGGTCGAAGGTCCGCGAGGCGCGCAACGCGGACTTTGAGAATGGCGATCTCTCAGGCTACTGGGAAGGCTCCGCAGCAGACAGGTATCAGTCCTCACGAGGGAAACAAGGCACGGCCATGGAGACTGCAGAGGGCATCTGCAACGCTGCCTCAGATTTTCTGTCAACCGTTGGCCAAAGAGGCCTCGAAGCGTACATGGCCATTCAGTCCGCTCTTTTGGACCTCATCGCCGACTGGGCGGCTGCGATCGCGGAGATCCTGACCGTCGTTGAGTCACCATGGGGTGCACAAGACGCCATAAATGCCATCGCTTCTGGTTACAAGATGATAAATACTACTGTCCAAGAACTCATAAATGTGGCGATTACTGAGATAATCTCAGCAGATGCACTCACGAACTCGGTCAGCCAGCCGTATGGCTTCCCTGGAGATAAGTGGCCAAAGGCTGTAACCAACCAGTTCTCGGACGCGACAACCAAGGACGGGGACGGTTCCGGTTGGAAGCCTGCAGAATGAGGAATAGACTCATCGCCACGGTTTCGGGGGTCCTTCTTGCAGCGTCAGTTGCGCTTCCACACGCCGCCGCCGACACTTCTCAAGCCAGCTTGGTGTCCAAGCTATGTGACTTGTTGACCACGCTGCTCCGCGACCAGGTGCAGGTAACCGCCGGACCCGTGGTGGACACGCTTCCGCACGGCGACATGAACCGCACCATCACCGACCGGGCGCGGTGTGAGGTGATGGCAGGGCAACCCGGACAGTTTCAAGGCGCAGTCATCACATTGGTCAAGAAGCCACTGGATGTGACGTCGCCCGTCTTTCCGACGGGGTGGACACCGGTAGACCGCATCGACAACCCGAATCTGTCCGCCGCGTCGCAGCTGCGCAGAAACATCACTGCTGTCAGCGCAACCACACGCGTGTGGAGCGGCGCGATAATCCTTGCCTACCAGCCGCTCGGCCGAAACATCGAGCAGACTCCCACCAACGGCCCGCTGACCATCACGCAACTCACCGCCCTGTCGACGACCCTCGTCACGACCCTGGAGGCATTGAAATCGTGACGAGTAGGCGACACGCGTTTGCGCTGCTGGCGGCCATCGGCATCCTGTGTGCCGGATGCAGCCTGCGCCAAGACTCGGCCCCTGACGACAAGGACTCCCCCACGCGGGCCACCGTCGCCGAGGCATGTGCCCCCGCTGCGGACTACGCGCGCACACTGGCCGCGGCAGCGACACTCAATTACGTCCAGCAGCCCGACGCCCCGGCCGACGGCGCAAGTCCCTGCTCGGTGAAGAACGACGCTGCCACCACCGGCGAACTGTCGGTACTGAACGTGTCCTTCTACGAGGGTGACCCCGTGAAGGCGGAGCTATCCAATCCCATCCCTGGAGACCCGATCACCACCGACGGTCCAGTGGTGCAACGCCGCACGGCGTCAGGCGTCGAAGTACTGGTGCGATACGCCGGCCGGTCCGAAGTGCACCTGCAGGCGCGGTCACAGCTCTCCTTTGCCAAATGGACCCTCGCCATTCGCACCGAAGCGCCCGACGGGGTGACCCTACCGATAACAGACAGCCAGATCGACGCCGCAGCCCAAGGCCTTGCCAAAACGATCGCGATCCTCGACAAGCGGTAGCCCCGCGCACGGGCACGTGTCCTGCAGCGGCCAATCGGGCAGCTGGCCGTCCAAACCGTCGACTGTGCCGAAGCGCACTTCGCACTTTCGATCCACCCGAGACTCAGGTAGCGCAGGGAAGGGAAGCACGATGAAAGGCCACTTCGCCACAATGCTGTTGTTTTCCTCGAGAATTTTCGTGAGCGGCAGCTTAGTCTGGGCGGCACTGCAGACCAACAGCATTGCCGTGGCGTGCCTTCCCTTTGTCTGCACCATGGCAGGCTCCGCGGGGTGTCTCGCGTTGCTGAGATTTCATCCACAGCCTCGAACCCCGATCTACCTCACATTTACTTTCAGTCAACTACTGTGTTTCTCTTCATTCACAACTCTAACTCTCTTCGCAAACTCGGACCTCGGCGACTACTATGTCGTGTTCTACTCCATCGAGAACGCCTTGTTTGCGGTCACCCTAATATGTCTAGGCATTGCATTTCCGAGCTCACGCAAGCGCAAGATCAACGCGCGCCAGCAAGCCTGGCCACGGTGACACACCATCCAAAGCCTTCGACGCATCCGATACAGAGCCGCGCATGCGCCGTTGTACCGCCGCGCCCAACCGAGCGGCCGGGTCTACCCCTCGGTCAACAGCCACCCCGCTCGTCAGGACCGGCCGCGCGGAACCGATCGAGCCGTGTCCACGTCCAAGGAGGCAGAGCAAGCGGCCGGAGTCGCGGTTGATCGCGGCGCCATCCAGTTCCACGTCTCAACAACCCGGTCAGAATGGAAGGAGCACTACCTGATGGGTGAAAAGCTCGAAGTGTCGCCAGGCGAGCTGTACGGGGCAGGTGCTTACGTTCGCGTCCTGGGCGACAACACCAAAGCCGCAGCCGACATGGTCCGCACATCAGCGGCACCGAACTCGGATGACTTCCGGGGTCTGATGCTGATCCTCAAGAACCCCGCACAGGTCCTCAGCGAGAACACTGCCACCAGGTTCACTGACCTGGCCACGCAGCTGAGCTCGACCGGATTTCACCTCGAGCAGGCGGCCTGGAACTACCAGGTGCAAGATCGGACGAATGCTGCGGGCCTAGCGCACACGATTTCCGCCAAGGACTACGGACCCGCGCAGGTGACCGAAGTACCCAACGCCATCTCGTACGGTCAGCCCCAGACGGTCGACACCACCGCACCCGCCAGCCACCCCGATGACCTCCGGTCTCTCATAGACTCCACCATGGGGTACCTCGCTGACGTCGATTCCAAGATCAAAGAAATTACCCAATACAGTTTGATCGAAAGCGCCATCGAGCCCCTCGCTGGGAACTGGAATGGACTGAAGACGATCGGCGACGCGTACGAGAAGGGCGGCAATGCGCTCGAATCGTCGGGGAACGATCTCACATCGTCTTCTTCGCGTCTCGATCCCACCTGGGACGGGTCTGCCGCGATCGCTTACGGCGAGTATTCTTCCAACCTCGCGCGTGGTCTGGTGTGGGAGGGTGCTGCGGGCCGGCTTCTCAAGCAGGGCCTTTACTTGGCAGCGGAAAAGATCGCCGAGGCGGTAAAGGCGGTATTGGAATACGTTAAGCGCGCGCTCGAGCAATTCGTAGACTTTGGCTCGGTCAAGGGGACCGTCAAGACGCTGGCCAAACAGTTTCCCGTGTTTGGACAGGCCTACACGGTTTACAAAGTCGAGGAGTTGGTTCAAGAGCTGGTTTCGACCGCGATGAAGATTTACGATGACACTGTCAAGACTGTCGAGGCGGTACAAGAGTTTCTTGATTTTGCAAAGGATCCGATCGGATACGTCAAGCAATCGGCAGAAGATCAGATCCAGCAGCGAATCAACGAGAAAGTCGGGCCGTACAAGGATGCCCTCGACAAGGGGAAGCAGACAGTTGACAACGCCAGGGATCTGGCAACGGTGGCAGACTCGCGCGGTATCACTGACAGACCAAACGCGGCCTATGACGCCGGTAACCAGTGGGATGATGCACGATGATCAAAGTGATTCTCAGTCTTCTTCTTATCTTCTTCGTGGCATCAGGCTGCGCGTCGGACAAGATGCAAGATTCCAAGAAGTACGCAGCAGAAACAATTACTCCAGATCAGCTTTGCACATTACTCAAGCCGGTGGACTTGACGTCGGTTCTGGGTGCCGACGAGAGCGCCTACAACACTCCGGTCCCCAAGACAGACAGGGAGTTTCGGGAGTGCGAATGGTCGACGGGCATCCGGTCCGTTACCTACAGAATTTGGAAGCCACCGACACCCGATATCTTTCCAAGGATCGCCCGCACACGGTTCGAAGTGAGAAAGGGTTGGACCGCCTACGTCGCCGTGTCGGTAGCCAGATCGGGTTGCGGCGCCACTATCGCGCGTGATCCAAAAACCGTCTACTTCCTGGGCGTCAGCTACTATGCATTTGGCACGTACCAAGAGGGTGACTGCAAATTACTTGCAGCGTCGGCAAATAAGATTCTCGATGCAGTTCGATTCTGACGGGTGAGGTATAGATGTCTAACCCAGGCGTAGAACGGCTTTTCGCCGAAAAGCTTGCCAAAATCCACGAGGCCGCAGCTCGGCTCGAGAGCACCGTTCGGCAGGTGAACAACATGGAGTTTCCACCTATCGTCGATCATTCGAACGGCGATCCGAGAAGGACGCCCGAATATCAGCAGGAGCTCAAGCGCCGCTTGGAGATCGCTCTGAACGAGTGGCACGAGGACAACGGTTGGACAGCCGAGCTGCCTGCCGATGAGCGTTCCGAGCTGATCAGCCGTATCGAAAGCGATCTGCACCGCCGATCGGGCTGAGCAGCTCTCGACGACGGAGCCGCGCACGGCCGGTGTGCTGCCGCAGCCAACCAGGCGGCTGGCGGTCTCCCCGGTCACCCGGGAAACCCGATTGCGTGCAGGTGCGATCATGGACACCGTGAGCAGACCGCACGTGTCCCCCGTCAACTCCGACCTCAAGCCGTTGGAGCAGTCATCCAAGCTGCGCAACGTCTGCTACGAGATCCGTGGCCCGGTACACGCGCACGCCGCGCGGTTGGAGGCCGAGGGCCACCGCATCCTCAAACTCAACATCGGCAACCCGGCCCTGTTCGGGTTCGAGGCGCCCGACGTGATCATGCGCGACATGATCCACGCCCTGCCTTACTCCCAGGGCTACTCGGAGTCTGCGGGCGTGCTCTCGGCGCGCCGAGCTGTGGTCACCCGCTATGAGACCATCCCCGACTTCCCGTTCTTCGACGTCAACGACGTGCTGCTGGGCAACGGGGTCTCCGAGCTGATCACCATGACCATGCAGGCGCTGCTCGACGACGGTGACGAGGTGCTGATCCCGGCACCGGACTACCCGCTGTGGACGGCCATGACCGCACTCTCAGGCGGCAAACCGGTGCACTACCTGTGCGACGAGGACAACGACTGGAACCCCGACATCGCCGACATCGAGGCGAAGATCACCCCGCGCACCAAAGCGCTGCTGGTCATCAACCCCAACAACCCCACCGGAGCGGTGTACTCGCGCGAAGTGCTCACCCAGCTCGCCGACATCGCCCGTAAACACTCGCTGCTGCTGCTGGCCGACGAGATCTACGACAAGATCATCTACGACGACGCCCAGCACATCTCCATCGCCTCACTGGCGCCAGACCTGCTGTGCCTCACCTTCAACGGGCTGTCCAAGGCGTACCGCGTGTGCGGCTACCGCGCCGGGTGGGTGGCCATCACCGGCCCCAAGGACCACGCCGCCGGCTTCATCGAGGGCCTCAACCTGTTGGCGTCCACCCGGTTGTGCGCCAACGTGCCCGCCCAACACGCAATCCAGGTGGCACTCGGCGGCTACCAGAGCATCGACGACCTGGTGAAGCCGGGCGGGCGCCTACTGGAACAGCGCAACGCCACCTGGGAGAAACTCAACCAGATCCCCGGCGTCAGTTGCGTCAAACCGATGGGCGCGCTGTATGCGTTCCCCAAGATCGACCTGGATCACTTCAACATCCACGACGACGAACTGCTGGTCCAGGACCTGCTGCTGCGCGAGAAGATCCTCGTGGTGCAGGGCACCGGGTTCAACTGGCCCCGGCCCGATCACCTGCGCATCGTCACGCTGCCGTGGACCCGTGATCTGATCGACGCCATCGAACGGTTGGGCAACTTCCTGTCCGGCTATCGACAGTGATCGCCGAACGCATCTTTCGGATTTCTACATCACATCCTGCGGCTGGTAAATCCGCGTCGCATCGGGCAAGATGATGCCCGTGGCTCCGCGTCAGCGGACCATGCTCATCACAGGGGAGACAGATGAGCCCGGGGGGAGCCGGAGAACGATCACACGCGCTGCGTGCGTGATGTCGTGTCTCCGTGCGCTGATTGTTCTAGGGGGACGGCGTGCGTTGCCGTTTGTGCGAATCCGACCGACTGCTGAGTGTTCTCGACCTCGGCGCCACGCCACCATGCGAAAAGTTCTTGGCCGCAGACGAACTCGATCTGCCCGAGCCGACCTACCCGCTGCACCTGCGGCTGTGTGAAGACTGCCTGCTGCTGCAGATCCCGGCGCTGATCACGCCGGAGGACACCTTCACCGAATACGCCTACTTCTCGTCGTTCTCCGACAGCTGGGTGGCCCACGCCCGCGATTTCGTCACCGCATCCATCGAACGCCTGGGCCTGGGTGGCGACTCGTTCGTGGTGGAGGTGGCCAGCAACGACGGCTACCTGTTGCGCCACGCCGTCGACGCCGGGGTGCGCTGCCTGGGCATCGAACCCAGCGTGAACGTGGGCGCCGCCGCCCGCGAACGAGGCGTGCCCACCGAAACCGCGTTCCTGGACGAGCAACTGGCACAACGCGTTCGAACCGAACACGGACCGGCCGACCTGGTGGTGGCCAACAACGTCTACGCCCACATCCCCGACCTGCTGGGATTCACCCGGGCGTTGCGCGGGCTGGTGGCCGACGACGGCTGGGTGAGCATCGAGGTGCACCACGCGCTGAACCTGGTGACGCTGGCCCAGTTCGACACCGTCTACCACGAGCACTTCCAGTACTACACCGTGCTCTCGGCCATCCGGGCGCTGGCCACCGCCGACCTCGCAGTGGTCGACGTCGAAGAACTGAGCACCCACGGCGGATCCATCCGGGTGTGGGCGCGTCCGGTGGGCGCCGCGCAGGCCCCCAGTGAGCGGGTGGCACAGGTGTTGGCCCGCGAGGAGGCGGCCGGCCTGCACCATGTGGACGGCTACCTGGCGTTGCGTCCGCAGACCGAGAAGGTGCGCCACGACCTGTTGCGATTCCTGTTGGAGTGCAAAGACTCCGGGCGCACGGTGGTCGGCTACGGCGCACCCGGCAAGGGCAACACACTGCTCAACTACTGCGGGATCCGCACCGACCTGCTGCCCTACACCGTCGACCGCAATCCGTACAAGCACGGTCGCTACACCCCGGGCACCCGGATTCCCATCCTGCATCCCGACGAGATCGCCAAGGACCGGCCCGACGTGGTGCTGGTGCTGCCGTGGAACCTGGCGTCTGAGCTGACCGAGCAGTTGTCTTTCATCTCCGAATGGGGCGGGCAGCTGGCCTTCCCACTTCCCACCCTGCAGATCGTCACCCCAGAGAGGTCCGCGTCATGAAAGTTGTTCTGTTCTGCGGTGGATACGGCATGCGGATGCGCAACAGCTCCGACGACGTGATCCCCAAACCCATGCAGATGGTCGGTCCGCGTCCACTGATCTGGCACGTGATGCGCTACTACGCGCACTTCGGGCACACCGAGTTCATCCTCTGCCTGGGCTACGGTGCCGGCCACATCAAGAACTATTTCCTCAACTACGACGAGGCCGAGTCCAACGACTTCGTGATGCACGGCGGCAAGGTGGACCTGCTGGGCAGCGACATCAGCGACTGGACCATCACCTTCGTCGACACCGGCCTGGAATCGGCGATCGGAGAACGACTTCGGCGGGTGCGTGAGCATCTCGGCACCGACGAGTACTTCTTGGCCAACTACGCCGACGTGCTGACCGACGCGCCGCTGAACACCATGATCGACACCGTGCGCGCCTCGGGCGCGGCGGCGTCGATGATGTTGGTGCCGCCGCAGTCGTCGTTCCACTGCGTCAACGTCACCGACAGCGGTACCGTCACCGACATCACCCCGGTTTCGGAGTTCCCCATCTGGGAGAACGGCGGGTTTTTCGTGCTGACTCAGACGGTGTTCGACCTCATCCCGGCCGGCGGCGACCTGGTGGCCGATGCCTGCATGCGGCTGGCCGCGGAGGGAAAGCTGTACGGCTACAAGCACCTCGGCTTCTGGAAGCCGGCCGACACGTTCAAAGAGCGCGCCGACCTGGAGAACGGCTACCACCGCGGCGACCGGCCCTGGATGGTGTGGGACGGCCGTGACGAGCCCACCCCGATCGCCCCACCAGTACGCGCGGTCGCGTCGGTTTCATGACAGGCCGGGTCTCGTGATCGGGCTGGTCCCAGCCGAACTCACCGAAATCGCGGTGGTCGGCGCGCACTGCGACGACATCGCGATCGGCCTCGGCGGCACCCTGTTGACCCTGACCGCAGCCCACCCCGAGCTGACCGTTCGGGCGCTGGTGCTCACCGGCGGCGGCACCGTCCGCGAAGCCGAGGAGCGGGCCGCGCTGGCCGAGTTCTGCGGTCCCAGCGTCGATCTCACCGTCTGCGACCTCCCCGACGGCCGCACCCCCGCGCATTGGGCGGCGGTCAAGGAAGCACTGCACGCCTTCCGGTTACGCAGCTCGGCGCAGATCGTGTTCGGCCCGCACCGCCACGACGCCCACCAGGATCATCGGCTGCTGGCCGAACTGTTGCCCACCGAGTTCCGTGACCAGCTGATCCTCGGTTACGAGATCGCCAAGTGGGAGACCGACACCCCCACCCCGACGTTCTTCCACCCGATCGACACCGCTGTGGCCGAGGAGAAGTCACGACTTCTACACGTGCACTACATCACTCAGCTCGATCACGACTGGTTTGACCGAGACGCTTTTCTGGGTCTCACCCGGCTGCGCGGCATCCAATGTCACGCGGCCCATGCCGAAGCGTTCGTCGCCGAGAAGGCGATGCTGCACCTACGTCCCGTCTCGACCCAGGAGTCACAACGATGAAGGTTTTGATCACCGGCCACCTCGGCTACCTCGGCACCGTGATGGTGCCGCTCGTCGCCGCCGCCGGCCACGAGGTGGTGGGGTTGGACTCCGGCCTGTTCGCCGACTGCATCCTGGGCCCAGCGCCCACCGATCCACCCTCGATCGACACCGACCTGCGTGACGTCACCGTCGATCAGCTGCGTGGGTTCGACGCGGTGATCCACCTTGCGGCGCTGTCGAATGATCCGCTGGGAGCGTTGGATCCGCAGATCACCTACGACATCAACCACCACGCCTCGGTGCGGTTGGCGCGACTGGCCAAGGAGGCCGGGGTGGCGCGGTTCCTGTACGCGTCCACCTGCTCGGTCTACGGTTCCGCCGGTGACGGCCTGGTCACCGAGGACGCACCGCTGCGCCCGCTCACCCCGTACGCCGAGAGCAAGGTGCGGGTCGAAGACGATGTGGCAGCGATGGCCGACAGCAGCTTCACTCCGGTGTTCCTGCGCAACGCAACAGCTTTCGGCTTCTCTCCGCGACTGCGCGCTGACATCGTGCTCAACAACCTGGTCGGGCATGCGGTGCTGACCGGATCGGTGAAAGTGCTCTCCGACGGCACCCCGTGGCGTCCGCTGGTACACGCCCAAGACATCGCGCAGGCCTTCGTGCTGGCGCTCGACGCACCGATCGAGACCATCAACTGTGTGGCGTTCAACGTGGGCACCGAGGACAACAATCTCACCGTTGCCGAGATCGCCGGTGCCGTGGTCGATGTGGTGCCGGGGTCACAGCTGCTGATCACCGGTGAGAGCGGTGCCGATCCCCGTTCCTACCGTGTCGATTTCAGCCGCATCCGCGCCGCTTTGGGCTATGACGCGCAATGGTCGGTGCCGCGTGGCGCCCAGGAGCTCTACGACCACTACACCGCCGCCGCGCTGAGCGCCGACGACTTCTTCACCCTCTTCACACGGCTGCCGCACCTGCAAAAGCTGCGCGACGCCGGGGTGTTGGACCAGAGCATGCGCCGCACCCGCACCCACGTGTGATCGGCGAACGCATGCCTGAGTGCTCAGCCCACCAGTTCCGCCCGCACCTGCGCCCAGGAGGCGGCGGTGCGGTCGCGCGTGGAGACGACGGTGATCGGGACCGGCCAGGCGATGGCCAACTCGGGGTCGTCGAAACGCACGCCGATGTCCTCGGTGGGATCATGCGGACGGTCGATGCGGTAGCAGACATCGGCCACTTCCGTCAGCGCCTGAAAGCCGTGCAGAAAACCCGGCGGCACGAACAGATGACGAAAGTCGTTGTCGTCGAGCAGGAATGCCTGCTGCACGCCGAAGGTGGGCGAGTGCGGTCGAATGTCGACCAGCACGTCGTGGACGGCGCCGTGCGCGCAACGCACCAGCTTGGCCTCGCCACGTCCGCGACGCCCGTGCATGCCGCGCACCACACCCGCCACCGACCGCGACTGCGAATCCTGGGTGAAGCTCGCCGATGCGCCGACGACGCCCACGGCGGCGTCGAACTCCTCGGTGTCGAAGGTTCGGGTGAACAGTCCTCGCTCGTCGCGAAACGGCTGCGGGGTCATCACCAGCACATCGGCCAGGTCGGTCGTCTCGATACGCACCGGCCAATTGTGCACCCCGCTGCGGCGGGTCCCGGAACCCCGGTGGCAGTGCGATGAGGTGCCGAGGCTGTGGCAGCGACGGCTGCGTCACGGTGCTCGACGTGGGCCGCGTCCCCGCGGCCGACCATTTCCCCTCGGCCACCGAACCGTTCGACCCGTCCGAGAACGCCAACCCGTTGGCAATGGCGGTGTGCCCGACGTGTGGTCTGGCGCAGCTGGAGGACGACGACACGGTGACCGACGAGCCGCGCGGCATCGAACCGCAGGCACTGCGGGATCAGGCCGAGGCAGCCGTCTCCGATGTGGCGGCAGCGGGATTGCTGCACGGCGGCACGGTCGCCGAGTTCGGCAGCCCGCACGGCGGTACCTGGCTGCCGCTGCTCACCGAGCGCGGCTTCACCCCGATCGACTCAGCCCGTAGCGGCGCCGCCGACGTGGTGCTCGACTGCTTCGGTATCATGCACGACGCCGACCAGTCAGCGGCGTTCGCGCGCCGGGCCGCGCTCACCGCGCCCACCGGCGTGCTGCTGCTGCAGTTCCACAGCATCACCACCATCGTCACCGAGGGCCAGTGGAATGCTCTGCGGCACGGACATTTTGCGTATTACTCGCTGACCTCCATCACGCGATTGTTGGCGCGACAGGCGATGGTGGTCACCCGCGTCTGGGAATACGACCTCTACGGCGGCACCATCCTGCTGGCCGCCGCACACGCGGCCACCGGCGCACAACCAGACGAGTCGGTGCACCGCATCCTCACCCGCGAGGAACACGCTCGCGTCGACGACCCGGGCTATACCGCCGCACTGCAACAGATCTGCACTGCCCAATGGGACGACCTGCGGGGTTGGCTCGTCGATGCATCAGCCCGCGGGCAGCGGGTGTACGCCTACGGTGCGGCGTCGCGGGCGGTGGCACTGTTCAGCGGGGCACGCCTCACCTCACATCTACTGTGCGGGGTGGCCGATGCCTCACCCGGCAAACAGGGTCGCCGAATGCCGGGCACCGACATCCCGATCATCAGCCCGGAGGAACTGGTGGCGGCCACCCCCGACGCTGTGTTGGTCACCGTGCCCGACCTGGTCGACGAGGTGGCGCGCCGCTTTCCCACGCTGGCCCCCATGCTGTGTACCGAGCCGAAGAAGGTGTCCGCATGACCGACATGAGCACCCACCCGGTGACCGCACCGGTCACTGGGCGACGCGACTTCACCCGAAGCAACCAGATCCAGGCCCGGCTGCACGAGATGGTGCCCGGCGGGGCTCACACCTACGCCCGTGGTGCCGACCAGTATCCGGAGGCAATGGCGCCGATCATCGCGCGCGGCCACGGGTCACGTGCGATCGACGTCGACGGCAACGAGTTCGTCGAGTACGGGATCGGTTTGCGCGCAGTCACTCTCGGACACGGATTTGCCCCGGTGGTGGCAGCGGTGACCGACGTCATCACCCGCGGCGTCAACTTCAGCCGGCCGACCTATCTGGAACATCAAGCGGCTGAGGACTTCTTGCAGCTGGTGCCGACCGCCGACATGGTGAAGTTCGCCAAGAACGGGTCGGACGCCACCACCGCAGCCATCCGGTTGGCCCGGGCAGCCACCGGCCGCGAGGGCGTGGGCGCCTGCACGCAACCGTTCTTCTCCGTCGACGACTGGTTCATCGGGTTGAGCCCGATGAACGCTGGGATACCCGCCAGCACCACTGATCCGGTGTACCGCTTCCACTTCAACGACATCTCGTCGGTGGAGGCGATGTTCGACGACCATGGTCCCGACCTGGCGTGCGTCATCCTGGAGGCGGCGACGTCCACCGCAGAACCCACGCCGGGGTTCCTGGAAACGCTTCGGGCCCTGTGTGATCGGCATGGCACAGTGTTGATCTTCGACGAGATGATCACCGGGTTCCGGTGGTCCGAGCACGGCGCGCAGTCGCTGTACGGGGTGGTGCCCGACCTGTCGACGTGGGGCAAGGCGATGGGCAACGGCTTCCCGATCGCGGCGTTGGCCGGTAAACGTGAACTGATGGAGCTCGGTGGGCTGAACACCGATGCCCATCGCGTGTTCCTGCTGTCCACCACGCACGGCCCCGAGTCGGCGTCGCTGGCGGCGTTCCGCGCGGTGGTCGCCACCTACGCCACCAGCAACCCCATTGCCACGATGACCCGGTTCGGCACCCTGCTGCGCGATGGGGTCAACGAGCGCGCCGTCGCCGCCGGGGTGGGTGGACACGTCTCGGCGATCGGTCGCCCGGCCAGCCTGGTGTTCACCACCGCCGATACCGATGGTGTTGCCTCACAGGCGTTTCGGACGTTGTTCATGCAGGAGCTGATCGACCACGGCGTGCTCGGACAGTCGTTCGTGTGTTCGGCCGCCCACACCGACACCGACCTCGAGATCACCCTGCATGCCGTGGAACAGGCGCTGCGGGTGTACCGCCGCGCACTGGAGGCGGGCTCGGTCGACGGGCTGCTACGTGGCCGCCCCGTGGCACCGGCGTTGCGCGCCACCGCCGCACCCCGTCGCCTGCGTACATCGCAGTAAAAGCTACGCGCCGCGCACGAGTCAGGGCACACCGCTTGGGTTGCGTTGCTGGGTCGCTGACGCAGTTCAGCAGCCTGATTGCAATCCGGCCCGGATGAATCCAGCGGTCTGGTAGACGTATGCGTAAGGCCAGTAGAACGGTGAGACCCGTTGTGGGCTCTGCGCCATCACGATCCTCCCCGGGAAACATCGGCCCACGATGTAGCGGGCCCGGGAGATGTGGGGCCGAAATGTCACAACGATCACCGTGCGCCATCCCCGCTGGCGGGCCAGATCCCGAAGCTTCTGCGCCTCACCGCGAGTCGTCGACGGGTCGGGTTGAAAACAGTCCACCCGAACCCCGGGCCGAGGCCGACACAACCCGGTGTCGTCGAGGAAATGCTTCGGGTTGGACATCACCAGGTCTGGTGCCAATCCCTGATCGGCCAGGCCGACCGCGTAGCGGTAGCGGGTCTCGCCACCGGCCCCACCGAGTACGAAGATGGCATCGGCCCTGCGCAATTCATCGGTGCGGGGGGTGACGTACACCGGGTGTCCCACGATCCCGGCCACGGTGGCCAGCACCAACGTCACCACCAGGGCGATGACGATTCGCCGACGCCTCACCCGCGGGCCAGTACCCGTTCGTAGAACGACAGCAGGGCGATGGTCGAACTCTCCCAGGACAGTTCGTTCTCCACACGCTCGCGACCGATCAGACCCATCTTCTCCCGACGCTCGGGATCGTCGAGCAGCGTCTCGATGCCCTCGGCGAATGCCGCGACATCGTTGGACCGTACGTAGATGGCCGCATCCCCGGCCGACACCCGCGCCTCCACCAGCTCGAAGGACACGAGCGGGCGGCCCATCGCCATGTATTCGACCACCTTGTTCATGGTCGACACGTCGTTGAGCGGGTTGTACGGATCCGGTGACAGGCACACGTCGGCAGTCGACAGGCAGCGCGCGACGAACTCGTCGGGCACCCGGCCGGTGAACTCCACGATGTCGGAGATCCCCAGCGAATCCGCCAGTGCCACCAACGAATCGAACTCGTCGCCCGATCCCATGATGATCGTGTGCAGGTCATCACGGCCCGACGAACGCAGGTGGGCGATGGCCCGCAGCGCGTAGTCCACCCCGTCCTGCGGTCCCATCACACCGAGATAGGCAGCCATGAACTGCTTTCCACGACGCAGGTCGGGATCGGGTGGGGTGGGCACGAAACGCGACAGGTCCGGCGCACTGCGCACCACCGTCACCGACTCGGGGTGGACCTTGCCGCGTTCGATGGCCACCCGCCGATAGCTGTGGTTGGTGGCGATCACCCCGTCGGCGGTGGCGTAGGTCAGCCGCTCCAACATCCGGGTGACCGCCAACAACGCCGGACCCACCCGATTGGTCGGCGAGAAACGGGATTCGAACAGCTCGGGCACCAGGTCGTGCTGGTCGTAGACGAAACGGGCTCCCCAAGGCCGCAACAGCAACCCCAGCGGGAAGAAGAAGTCCGGCGGGTTGCAGGCATGCAGGACGTCGATGCGTCGACTGCAACGCACCTTCAGCAACAGCCGCAGGGTGTGCGCGAGGGCCATCACGTACTCCCGCGGATACCCGGCCGGACCGCCAGTGGCCGCGCGCAGCGGGTACCGCAGGATCCGCACGCCGTCGATGACCACCTCACGCTCGGTGTCGGTGGTGCGGCCCAACGGGCAGATCACCGTCACGTCGTAGCCGGCGTCCACCAGCGCGCGGCTCTCCTGCCACACCCGACGATCCATCGGCACCGACAGGTTCTCCACCAGCACCACGATGTGGCGGCGGTCGGTGCGCATCGGCGACAACCGACCGCGCAACCGCGTCAACCCGTCCTGGATCCGGTTCTTCACCGGGTGGATCGATCGCAGCACACCCGGTACGAGGTACACGCCGAGCAGCAGCAGCACCGAGCGCAGCGTGATCCGTTGGCGCAACGCACCACGCGCAGCCGACCGCGCCGAGTGGTCGTCGCCGGACAGCAGCGCCCAGCGGGCGCGCCGGATCTCGCGGTGCGCCCGCATACCCCGCAGGTGCCCGGCCAACAGTTGGGCGTGGCGTGGGTCATCCAGCGGCTGAACCGATTCGAACGATCGCTCCAGGGCGTCCTCGAACGCCTCCACGTGCTCGGCCCCACGTGAGATCGAGTCGTCCCGAATGCGGTAGCGGGCCAGTTTGTCCGGCAACACCCGGACGTCGTAGTGCTGGGTGAGCCGCAGCCAGATGACCACCGACTCGTCGACGTTGTCCAGGCCGGGGTCGTAACCCTGCACCGCCCACCACGCGTCGGCCCGGATGGCTGCGGTGTAGTAAGGCACAAAGCCACCGACCACGTCGCCGAAGCTCAAAGCGTGCAGCGGGTTCGGTGCGCGTTTGATGCCGACCGACCGCAGGTACCCGATCGGCAGGTCCGCCCCTGCGGCGTCGAAACGCACGGCGTCCACGCCCACCGCAGCCACCTCGGGGTTGGTGATCAAGAACTCGGCCACCCGCAGGCAGAAGTCGGGCAGCAGATGGTCGTCACTGTCGAGGACCACGAAGTACCGACCGCGGGCCTGTGCAGCGGCGGCCATCACCCCACCGACGTACCCTTGGTTCTCCTGGCGCACCAATCGGATTCGACTGTCGTGGGTGTAGCGACCCACGATCTCGGCCATCTCCTCGGAGTTGCCGTTGTCGACGATCACCAGTTCCCAGTCGATCCACGTCTGGGCCAGCACCGAGGCGATGGTGGCCTCGATGTAGTGCTCCGTGCGGTAGGCCGTGGTCAGAAAACTGAACGTCGGGACGCCCGGGTGCCGCAGTGTCACCAGCCGATGCCGATGTAATCAGGGCCCAGGCGGCGCTGTTCGGCGCCGGGCAGGCGAACCAGGTCGATGATGATCGTGCCGGGGCGAGCCCGGTCCACCGCTTCCACGACCTCGGGGTCGTTGGTGGCCGCGACCAGGATCTCGGCGTGCTCCAGCACGGTGTCGATGTCGTCGGTGAGCAACTGCCCCACGTGCGGGAGATGGCCGGTGATGTACTCCCGGTTGGCCCCCACCAGGTGCGACAGTGCGACGTTGGCGTCGTGGACCTGCACGTCGAATCCCTTGCCCAGCAGGCGTTCGGCCAGCTCGACGAGCGGGCTCTCACGCAGATCGTCGGTTCCGGACTTGAACGACAGTCCAAAGATGCCCACCTTGCGGCGGCCGATCCCCACGATCATCTCCACCACGCGGCGCACCTGCGCCTCGTTGGACACCATGATGTTTGCGATCACCGGGATGTCGAGGTTGCGCTGGCGGGCGGTGTGCATCAACGCGCGGACGTCCTTGGGCAGGCACGAGCCGCCGAAGGCGAACCCGGGCCGCAGGTAGGCGTCGCTGATGTTGAGTTTGGTGTCGGAGAGGAAGATGTCCATCACCGCATGCGAGTCCAGTCCCAGCTGCGCGCAGATGGTTCCGATCTCGTTGCCGAAAGCCACCTTCAACGCGTGAAAGCTGTTGTCGGCGTACTTGGTCATCTCGGCAACCTTGATCGGCACCCGAAACCGCTTGCCGGACAGGCCCTGGTACAGGTCCATCACCAGTTCGCCGCTGCGCGCGTCGGTTTCGCCCACCACCGTCTTGGGCGGGGTCATGAAGTCACGAACGCTGCTGCCCTCACGCAGGAACTCGGGGTTGACGCACACCCCGAAGTCCACTCCGGCCCGCTTGCCCGACTCACGTTCCAGGATGGGGATCAGGACGTCTTCGCAGGTGCCCGGGACCATGGTGCTGCGGTAGGCCACCACATGGAAACCGTCTTTGACCGCCAACGCGCGACCGATGTCGGCGCTGGCACGTTCGAGGTACTGGGTGAGCAGGCCGCCACCGGAGGCCGACGGTGTACCCACGCAGACCATCGAGATGTCGGTTCCCAGAACGGCATCGAGGACGTCGCCGGTGACGGTCAGCATGCCGTCGTCGACCACACTCTTGGTGAGTTCGCCGATGCGCTCTTCGATGACCGGCGCCTTGCCCTCCCGCAGGAACGACATCTTGGCCGGGTTCACGTCCACCCCGATGACGCGGTGCCCGCGGGCAGCGAAGCACGCCGCGGACACGCACCCGACGTAGCCGAGACCGAAGACGCTGATCGACGGCGCCGGACCGACGCCTGCCCCCAGGTATTCCGGGTCACGGGCAGTGTCGCCCACCAGAAGAGTCATGTGGTTCCCCCCACAGTCGCAAAAAGTCCCCCGTTGTCAGGTCGGTGGACCAGCCACCCGAACCTGACCTTCACGCCTGGTGTCGATGACACCCCGCTGCTGCACCCCTCCGCGCGACAGCGTCACCACAATGTCTCCACCGTGATGATGCGCTTCCACTCGGAAGCCTATCTCAACATCGCTAGTTTCCGATATCGGATCTCGGGTGACCAGAGTCGCGATCACGGTGGGCAGCGCGCATTGCTGTCCCGACATTCCCATCCACCAGGAAGGAGTGCGCGATTCCAAACGATCAGACCAGAATCCGTGTCCACTTGCTTCGTCGCCCCGCGTCGCGAATTCTGCCATCGGTTGTGTCGCAAATGTCGCTATCCGGGCAATGTCACGATCGTGAATTCGCAATACAGTTTCGTCTGAGGCTGTTCTGCGAATGTCGACCTCGGGAGGCAGCGGCCACGTGAGTTTCAGATCGTGGCGGCCGGTACCGGACAGCAGATCGACCACCAGCACCGCGTCGAGGGGCACCCAGGACGACAACTCCGACCCCGGCGGCGGCGCCACCACCCAGCGGCGGTGCACCACCGGAGCCCGACCCACCGCGTAACCGTCGTGTTCGGCGTCGACCACTCCGCGCTCGAGATCAACCGCCCGCACCCGGGTGCGGGCATGACGCGTCCACAGGAACGCACCGGCCATCTCGGACTGATCTGAACCGTCCACAGTGACGGTCGCATGTGCCTGGGTTCCGCGCATCACGGTGCGCCACTGCGGATGTCCGTAGTAGCTGCCCGTGCCCGGATCGCCGATCACCTCGTGTCCGTCGAGGGCCACGGTGACGCCCAGCGCGTCGGCGTGCCCGTGCGCGGCGATGGCCAGGAACCCCAGCGGCCCGACGTCGACGGTCACCCGGCGCCCGGCTGATCGCAGCACCACCACGCCGCCGTCGGCGAAATAGGCACTCTCACCGTGCACCTGGGCCGACGACGGACGTCGCAACGACAGCGGGGCCAGCCGGGTGGCCGCGAACCAGGCCCGTGCCGCGCTCACCACTGTCGGGTCATCGGCCGGCGCACCGCGCAATCCGGCCACCAGATCGAGATGTTCGGCCACCGAGCGCAGTGGCTCAGCACCCAGGCGCAGCGCGAACCCCTCGTCGTCGTCACCGAACCGCGGTTGCGGGTCACCCACCTGCGCCAGGAACTGCGCGCCGCGCAGCACGGCGTCGGTCAGCTCCGGCGGCGCAACCCCGTCGCGGTCCCCCCACAGTGCGATGGCCACGGCGAACAGCTCAGCGGTGAAGATCTGATACCCCACCGCCTGTTCGGCGCCCACACCGTCGGGGTGGATCTGCCGGTCGGCCTGGCCGACCAACTCCGCGCGGGCCACCCGCTCCCAGTGCGGCGCATCGGGCAGATCGGGGAACAGCGTCGCCACCGTGGCCAACCCGACCAGCTCGCCGATCAGATGGTTGTTGGCCGAGGAGAACCGCGACCGCTCCCGCTCACACCGCGTCGCCGATTCGGCCAGCAGCTCCACGATCGCCGCGTAGCGCTCGGCGGTGAGCAGTTCACTGTCGCGGACCCCGGCCACCGCGATCGCCACCGACACCGCCCGCACGCCGGCCTCGAACGCCCCTCGCCACGCGATACCCACGCCGGGCGGATTGGCCGTCATCCACGAGTCGAGTTGGTCGAACAGCGCGCGGGTGTACTTTTCGTCGCCGGTGAACAGCCAGGCTTGGGCCAGCAGGGGCAGGTGCTGCAACCGGTTGAGCTCCCAGATCCACTTGGGGTCGCCGTCGGCGGTCCGGTGATCGATGCCCGCGGCCGGCGCCACCGGCCAATGCACACCCGACACCGGGTCGTGGTTCCAGTCGATCGGCCGATTCAGCTGCACCCCGGGGTATCCGAAATACTGGAACCGCAGCTCACAGGCGTCGTCGGCCGCGGCGAGCACATACTCGACGAGCTGGGGGTGGGCGGCGGCGATCTCGTGCGCGCGACCCCGGTCGAGGAACACCGGGCGGTGTCGGGCCGCGCGGAAGTCGGCCAGCGATGCCGCCACAGCGTGCGCGTGCAGGCCAGGCACCGCGCGGTGCGCTCGGACACGGGTGGCGATCTGCGAGGTGACGCGCCAGCCGATCTCGGCGGGCGACATCGTGCGCAGGCGTCGGGCATACCAGGAGAGTCGAGCCACACCACGGACTGTAGACGGCACCGCATGCGGCACGATGGTCGCAAAGGGTGCGCTCTGACTGGGGCGTACCCCACCTGCCACCGACGAACGGGGGGCCACGATGGGGCCGACGGGAGCGCGACTCGACGTCGCTCACCGCATCCGCCGACTGCATCCGCTGCTGCCGGCCATCCGCGCTGAGCTCGCCCGCATGGACCACGCGTCGCGACCGCAGGTGGTGGCGTATCAGGAGCGGCGGTTGCGGGCCATGGTCCGGTGGGCCGCGGCCCGTTCGCCGTTCTATCGGGAGCTGTTCCGGCAGAACGGGATCGACCCGCGCGACATTCGCACCCTGAACGATCTGACGGCCATCCCACCGATCGACCGCCACCACCTGGTGGAGCGCGGCGAGGAGTTCCGGACCTTCCCGGCCGCCACCATGTGGTCGGCGAGTTCGAGTGGCACCTCCGGTCGCCCGGTGGGGGTATATCGCACCCCGGGCTCATCGGCCTACGAACTGTGCGCGCAGGCCCGCCAGTGGAGCTGGTTCGGGCTGAATGCGTCGTCGCGGCGGATCGTGTTGCGCGGCAGCGACTTCGCCGCCGACCAACCCGGGCGCCCCGTGCGGGACATGTCAGCCAACGCCCAGTTGATGGTGTCGAGTTTTCATCTCGACGACGAGCACCTCCCGCAGATCATGTCGGCGATCGAAGCGTTCGACCCGGTGGCCATCGAGGGCTGGCCGTCGAGCATGACGGTGCTCGCGGGCCTGATGCAGCGGCACGGGATCACCCTGCCGTTGCGCGGCATCATCACCTCTTCGGAGGTGATGAGTGGTCCCAGCCGCGCCCTGATGCGAGCAGTGTTCGGCGGCCCCATCATCGATCACTACGGGCAGACCGAGCGCGTCACCATGAGCGGCAACTGCGAACGCGGTACCGACCATGTCTTCGAGGACTACGGCATCACCGAGCTCATCCCGGTCGAGGGCCACCCGGATCGGTGGGAGATCGTGGGAACCCCGTTGCACAACTGGGGATTTCCGTTGCTGCGTTATCGCACCGGCGACGAGGTCGGACCCGCCCCCAGCCCAACCTGTCCGTGCGGGCGGGGATTTCGCACCATCGGACCCATCGCCGGTCGGGCCGAGGACGTGTTCACCGCAGCCGACGGACGGCCACTCCCGTTGCCCTCCACCGTCGTCGACGACCTCGTCGGGGTGCTGGGCGCGCAGATCGTGCAGCTGGCTCGGGGCCAGTTCGAGGTTCGGGTGGTGCCCGGCCCCGACTACGACCGCGCAGCGGTGGCCGCCCACATCCACCGCAACACCGACCGCATGTTCGGGCTGGGCCAGCAGCTGGCGATCGTCGAACTCGACGCGCTGGTGGCCGGCGGCAGCGGAAAGGTCAAGACCGCCTACGTGATCGGGACCTGACCGGTCACCTCACGCAGCAGCCGCAGATATCCCGCGGCGGTCGCATCGATCGACCCGTGGGCCACCGCGTGCTCGCGTCCGGCCGAACCGAGCCGCACCCGCAGGTCGGGATCGTCGATCAGCTCGACCAACGCCGTCGCCAACGCGCGATCATCGCCGACCGGCACGATCCGACCGTGCACGCCGTCGCCCACCAGATCGGCCACCGCGCCGCAGTCGGTGGCCACCACGGGCACCCCCGCCGCCATCGCCTCGATGAGCACCATCGGCACACCCTCGTGCACCGAGGACAGACACACCAGGTCCATCGCGGGCAGCAGATCCGCGACATCGCGCCGGGCGCCCAGGAACGACACCCGATGGTCGATCCCGAGAGCGGTTGCCAACGAACGTAACTCGTTCTCCCGCTCACCGGTCCCGATGATCACCAGCCGCACTTGGGGCCGATCGGGCAGCACCCGCGCCACCGCCCGCAGCGCCACCTCGTGGGCCTTCTGCATCGACAAACGCGCCACCATGCCGATCACCACGTCAGTGGGCTCGAGCGCGATGTCTGCGGCCAGACGCACGCGCGCGTCGGCTCTGCGCTGCGCCGACGGCGCGGGCGGCAGTTCAATTCCGTTGCCGATCACCACTTCTCGCGTTCGCGACCAGCGGCGTGCACCCACGCCTTCCACGTCGTGCAGGTAGCGGCCCTGCGCCGGCGCCAACAGCACCAGGGCCTGCGACAGTGACAGCGTCGCCACGGTGGACGGCGGCAACACCCGCTTGCCGACCGACTGCAGATCCATGTCGTGTGCGGCCACCACGCTGGGCACCCCCAGCAGCCGGGCCGCCAGCCGACCCAGCACCAGCGCGGCCCGGTGGTGATGCATCACCAGCACCGCGTCGATGCGGTGGGTCCGCAGGGCGGCCACCAGCCCACCGACCCGGCGCGGATCCACCCGCGAGCGCGCCGGCATCACGACCACGGTGGCCCCGGCGGCACCGAACTCCTCCGCCAGCGGTCCGGCCTCCCGCAAGCAGAACAGGGTGACGGTGACCTCGCGAGGATCGAAGGTGCGCACCAACGCCAGCAACAACGCCTCGGCCCCACCGACGAACGTCAGATCCAGCACCACGCCGAGCCGGATGGGTTTCGTGGGCGCAGCGATGCCGGTGACGCCGACCAGGGCCCGCTCGGTGCGTTCGACCATCGCCGTCGCCGAGAACTCCCAGGCCACCCGCTGCGCAGCCGCCCGGCCCATCGCAGCTGCCCGCTCGGGGTCGGCGAGTACCGCACCCACGCTGCGCGCCAACGCATCCGGGTCACGCGCCGGCACCAGGTGACCGGTGCCCGTTTCGGAGTCGGAGTCGACGATCATCTCCCCCACCCCGCCGACGTCGGTGCAGACAGCGGGCACACCGACGGCCATCGCTTCCAGCAACGCCATCGGAAAGCATTCCACCGCAGCCGAACTCAACACGAAGACATCCATCGCGGCCAGCAGGTCGGCGACATCGAAACGCCGTCCGGTGAACAGCACCCGATCGCCCACGCCCAGTTCGGCGGCCAGCGCCTCGGTGCGCAGGCGCTCGGGGCCGTCGCCCACCACCAGGAACCCGACGTCGACCCCGGTGGCCGCCAGTTGGGCGGCCGCTCTGAGGAAGGTGGGGTGGTCTTTCTCCGGACGCATCGCCGAGACGGTGCCGACAACACGGCTGCGACCGGCGATCACTGTGCCCGACAACACTTCTGCGCGACTGCGGGTGGGTGCCACCGACGCGACGTCCACTCCGTTGCGGATGATGACGACCTTGTCCTCAGCGAAGCCCAGAACGTCGGTGAGAAAGGCCCGCTGGGTCTGGGCCACCCCGAAGTAGGCGGTCGTGTAGCGGTCGAGCACCGCGTCGGCTCGTCGACGCAGCGGCGTCCGGTCGTCGACCTCGGCGTGGTGGTGCACCCACACGATCCGGGTGGGCACCCGGGCGATGATGGCAGCCAACCGGCCCAGCATGTCGGCGTTGTAGCCACGGGTGAGCACCACCTCGGGCCGCCACCTGCGCATCGCGAGCACCAGCTGCACCAGCGCCAGGGGGAACTGTTTCTTGGTGCGCCGCAACGCCTGAGCCTGCACCCCGGTCCATTCCAGTTGGTCGAACAGCGCTCCACGGTCGCCGATGCAGATCACCGCCGCGTGGTGGCCACGCTCGGCCAGCGCGGGCATCAACGTCACCACATGCCGTTCGGCACCACCGACCCGCAGATCGGGCACCACGTGCATGACCCGCAGCGGTCGCATCGTCACCTCAGCTCGATGCTGTGTCATCGCGCCACAGCGGCCGGCGTGGCCAGCACCTCGCGGTACAGACCGTCGATCTGTCGCCACACCACCGACCGATCGAAGTCTCGTGCCATCCGCGCATGGGCTGCGGCACCCAACCGGGTCCGCAGGGCCTCGTCCTCCACCACGGCGCGCAGGCCTGCGGTGACCGACTCCACGTCGTCGACGCCGACGAATCGGGCACTGTCGTCGTCGAGCAGATCGGGGATTCCGCCCACCCGGGTGGTCACCACGGCCAACCCCGCCGCCATCGCCTCCAGCACGGCCATCGGCTGTCCCTCGTCATGGGAGGGCAGCACCAGGACGTGGGCGGAGTCGACCAGGTCGGTGACCGCCGCCGGGTCGACCCACCCGGTGACCTGTACCGAGTCGGCGATCCCGAGTTGGGAGACCAACGCCTGCGCACGCGCCACCTCGCCGTCGCCTGCCACCACCAGGCGGGTCCCGGCGGGGGCGCCTGCCACCACCTGTGGCCAGGCCCGCAGCACGTCGAAGGTGCCCTTGCGATCGCCGAGACGACCGAGGAACAGCACGACCACACCTGCGTGCGCGGATTGCTCCACCGCGGGCCGAGCCGCCACCGAGTTGGGTACCACGACCACCCGTACGTCGGGGGCGATGACGCTCAGCCGCGCCGCCCAGTCGGCTCCCAACGCGACCACCACGTGGGCTGCGCCGACGGTGGCGCCGATGTAGCGCCGCACCGCGGCCGGGGCGCGCGCGGTGAACAGGTGGAACTCCGCACCGTGGACATGCAACACCACCGGCACCCGCACCACACGGCAACTCCACACCAGGACCGACTTACGCACGAAACTGCCGTAGGACGCCATGTGGATGTGCACCAGCGCCGGACGCCGCGCCACCAGCAACCACGCGAACCGGGCGGCCCCGACGACGAAGACCGCGACCTTGCGCAACGCCGACCCGTCGGTGTGGGTGGACACGTGAGTGATGTCCCACTCGCGGGACAGATCGGTGTCGAGCAACGCGTTGACCACGCTCGACACGCCCCCACGCGTGTGTCGAGAAGTCGACGCCCACAGCACCGACCGACGCTGTTGCGCCTCGGTCATCGAAAATCCCCCGTTTCAGACCCGGCGTGGATCACAGTCGATGGCGATTGCCGGGCAACCGTGACACTGTATAGCCGGGGAAATGGATTCGGGATATCGAATCCGTCGTTTCCGGCGCGGGGAGTGCCGGTGAACTCGGGGTCCGTGGGGGACATGCGAATACTGATCGAGAACAGCGAATACTGGCTGCGCAACAACGGCGACCTGGCGATGCTGCAGGTGACCGTCGACCGTCTGCGGGCCCGGTGGCCGCACGCCCGCATCGGGGTGCTCACCGACTCACCGGCGCTGCTCGCGGCGTACTTTCCGGCGGCCGAGGGCATCACCGTCTTCGACGCCGACCCATGGTCTCGCCCACAGCTCATCTCGAAGATCGCCCGCGTGCTCGGGCCGCGGGTGGTGGGACCGGTGGCATTGGCCCACCTGCGCGGCCGGGTGTGGCTGCCTCAGAAGGCTCGCGGTGCGCGCCGGCGGCTGCTGCGCAACCTGTTCCCGCAGCGCCCGGTGCCCGAGGAACTCGCCTCACCACGCCCGCATGTCGGTTCGATGCGTGCGGCCGCTGAAGCCGACATGGTGGTGGCGCTGGGCGGCGGATACCTCACCGACGCCGACCGGGCCCAAACCCTGCGCGTGCTCAATCTCGTCGAGCACGCCGGCGCCCACGACGTCCCGGTGGCGCTGCTCGGGCAGGGCGTGGGACCACTGACCGACGACGATCTGACTCGCCGCTGTTCGCAGGTGCTGCCCGGGGTGTCGATGATCGCGGTGCGCGAACGTCGTCGCGGTCCGGCCCTGCTGGACCGGTTCGGGGTGCCCCCGGAGCGGGTTCGGGTGACCGGTGACGACGCGATCGAGCTGGCCCACACGATCGCGCGCGCCGACCTCGGCACGGGTGTCGGGATCTGTCTACGCATCGCCGGATACTCGCCGGTGGCCGACGCAGCTGCGCGCGTGGTGGGCCAGGTGGTACGAGAAGCCGCTGAGCACAACGGTTCTCCGTTGGTTCCACTGATCATCGCCGAATACCGCAACCAGGATCGGCGTTCCACGCTTCCCTTGGTGCGCGGCGCCCGCTCGGTCGTGCCACCGCTACCCCGCTTTGTCGCGCCGCGCGAGGTGGCCCGCCGGGTCGGCGACTGCCGGGTGCTGGTCACCGGTGCCTACCATCTGGCGGTCTTCGCACTGTCGCAGGGCATCCCGGTGGTGGCCATCACCTCCACGGAGTACTACGACGACAAGTTCCTCGGCCTCGCCGACATGTTCGGGCTGGGTCTGACCGTGGTGCGCCTTGACGACCCCGAGTTGGAGACCAAACTGCGCGCAGCGGTCAACGCCGCCTGGGAGGCCGCGCCCAACGTGCGTGAACCCTTGCGGGACAGTGCTCGGGCGCAGATCGCGACCAGCCGCGCGGCGTTCGACCGAGTGCACTCCTTGCTCCTGGACGCCGTCAGCGAGCGAGCCTGACGATGACCCAGACCACTCCATCGTCGCAGGACACCGGGGTCTCAGCGGCGAGCGGGCCGTCGATGTCCACCCGCATCGGGCGGGTGGCCGCAGCGTCGGCCGGGGCCCTGGTGGTCGGCGAACTGATCACGCTGGTGCAGACCGTCGCGTTGGCACGACTGTTGAGTCCGGCCGAAATCGGCATCTTCGTCTCCGGCACCGTCATCACCGCCTTCCTCGCCGAGTTCGTCGAGGGCGGCTTGCGTGCGGGGCTGGTGCAGCGTGAACACGACGTGGCCGACACCGCGGAGACGGTGTTCTGGGCCACCCTGTTCGGCGGTGTCATCTCGTCGTTGGGCGCGCTCGCCGCCGCCCCGGTGATCGGCATGCTGTTCAACAGCACCACGGCCGGACTCATCGCAGCCGCGAGTTCTGGCTCCCTGCTGCTCTTCTCACTCACCAACGTCCCCGAGTCGATGCTGCAGCGCGAGTTCAGCGTGAAGCGTCGCCTCATCGTGGGACCCACCGTCTCGGTGGCCTACGCCGGTACCGCAGTCACCCTGGCCGCGTTGGGGTGCGGCGTGTGGAGCCTGGTCATCGGCTCCTACGCATCATTCCTCGCGTGGGTCATCTCGGTGTGGGCCATCACCGACTGGCGTCCGGGCCGAGGCCGGGCCAGCTACCGCCTCTGGCGCGAGTTGGCCCGCTACGGGCTGCCGCTGGTGCTCGGGGCGATCGGTGCCCGACTGCAGAACGCGGCTGAGACCCTCATCGTCGGACGGGGTCTCACCTCGGCGGCGCTGGGTAACTTCCGCTACGGCCAACGCATCTCACAGATCCCGGTGCGCGCCATCATCGAGATCGGCGCGGTGTCGCTGTTCCCGGCCTTCTCCCGGATGGCCGGCGATCAGGCCCGGATGCGGGCGGCGTATCTGCGCGCCATGCGGTGGGTGACCATCGGGGCAGCGCCGTTGTGCGGCATGATGATCGCCCTCGGCGAACCCGCTGTGATCGTGGTGTTCGGCGAGCCGTGGCGCGACGGCGGCATGGTGGTCATGGCGATGGCCGGCCTCGGCCTGGGCAAGGCCTTCATCAGTGTCAGCGAAGAGGTCATCAAGGCGACTGGCCGCACCCGACTCCTCAACTGGTACACCGCCGTCGAGGTCAGCGTCGGCATCGGAAGCCTCGTCGCGCTGGTCGCATGGCTCGGGTTGGTGGGCGCAGGCCTGGCCATGTCGGTCACCGCGCTGGTGGTGGGGCTCACGGTGATCGGGTTGGCGTTACCGCTGCTGGCCGCATCCTGGTCGCAGATCGCCCACGCTGTCATCCCGCCCCTGCCTGCGGCCGCGGTGGCCACGGTGGCGGTGTGGTTGCTCGACCGGCACGTCGTGCACGCCCAGGATCACCCGATCGCCCTGTCGGTGGTCATGCTGATGCTCGACTCCGTCGCCTTCATCGTCGTCTATCTGGCTGTGTTGAGTGTCACCGCACCGCATTCCACCGCCGAGGCGGGTCGAGCTGTGGTACGTCTGGTTGCGAGGCGAGGGGACAGATGAGACGACGGGGATCTGTGGGGGGCGACGTGCCCGATTTTCGCTGCGTCGTGCTCGGTCCCGTCGAGATCAGTGGCCACCAGATCCGGCTGCGGCCCGCAGAGCTGTCCGACTTCGTGCAGTGGCAGTCGGTGCGCATGGCCAACCGCGCACACATCGAGCCGTTTTGGGTGTACAGCGGCAAGACGTGGGAGGAGCGCCACACCGAGAACACCTGGGTGCGTGAGCTTCTCGACACTCGCCGGGCCGCCCGCCGCGGCCACTCGGTTCCCCTGGTCATCGAGGTCGATGGCGTGCTGCGCGGCCAGTGCAACCTGACCGCTGTCGATCCGGTCAACGGTTCGGCCGAACTGGGGGTCTGGCTCGACGCCGGGCTGTCCGGCCGGTCGGTCGGGGCGTTGGCGGCAGGGCTGATGGTCGACTTCGGGATGGACGTCGTCGGTCTGCGCCGTATCGTCGCGCCATCGGCTCGGTCCAACGGACGGGTCGCCCGGCTCTGCACCTCGGCAGGCTTCACCCGCGAGCTCACCCTGCCCGACTTCGCCCCGGTGGGTACCGGGCGGTTCGAGGATCACGATCTGTGGGTGCTGCGTCCGGACCACCGGGCCTCGAACGCTTTGTGTACCTGGGCACTTCGGCTGGCTGATCCGACAGCAGCGCCGTTGTCGGTACGGTCGGTACTCGTCGACCTGCCGGGCGTCGGTCCGCAGGTGCGGCCCCGTTCGGCGTCGCAGGCGACGTCGATCGTCCGGCATCGACTGGGCAAGATCCGACGGATGCGGCGCGGACGCGGCGAACTGTCACTGCCGTTGGTCATCTCGACCGAGCGCCCAGAGGTGTCGCTGCGGCGCAAGCGACTACGTGATCGCCTACGACCCGCGCTGCGGGGTATCACGACGAACCGTCCGGTGGCGGTGATCAGCCCGGTGCGCCCCGGTTCGCGATTCGACGATGCCGCTCCGCGCGTCGAGTTCCTCGTGCTGGTCGATGGCACGCCCGTCGCGATCATCAGCCTGCTGGGGGTGAGCGTGGCCCACAGCATCACCGAGATCGGTGTCGTGGTGTTCGACGATCCCCGCCGAGTGCACCCACCGTCCGCCGAGCAGATCTCTGCTGCGGTGCGCGCGGTCATCGAGCACTGCGTCGACACACTGGGGTTGGATCGGGTGGCTGGGATCACCGATCCTGGTGACGGATTCGCCACCGCGGTAGCCACCGGGTCGGGGATGACCCGTCAGGGCATCCTCGGCGACGCGGTGGTGCGTGAGGGCTCCACCGCCGACGTAGCCCTGTGGCTGGTCATGGCCGAGACGCGGCAGTCCGTCCGAACGAGATCATGAGCGGGGCCTTCACCCGTTCGGCCATCAGCAGCGCCGCATAGGGGTGCACCTCGGACTGGGCCAGCAATCGGCTGGCCCGCCGGGCCGCCGACGCGCCCACGGTGTCGGCCTCGACCACCATCAGCGTGCGATGCGCCAACGAACACAGCAGCTGCACCTCGGCAGCCTCGGTCACCGGCGGGCACTCGATCACGATCACCGAGAAGCGGCGACTCAACTGCCGCAACAGATCTGACACATTCACCCGGGTCATCACGTCGTACGGATCGATGCCGGGGTGGCCGGGGGCCAGCAGCGAGATGCCTGCCCCGATACCGCCGGTCCGCTCGGTGGAACGCAGGGCGTCGTCCAGGCTCACCGTCTCAGGCGAGCGCAGCATGTCCACCACGCCCAGCGCCGAGCCGGCGCCGTCTCGGGTGGTGCGCATGACCACCACGTCGGCGCCCTGGGAGGCGCGGATTCGAGCGAGTTCCTCGGCGGCCACCGCGGTGGCCGGGGTGTCGGCCACTCCGGTCAGGGCGATGATCACCGGGCTGGGCAGGTCGTCGAAGGCCAACGCGTTGACCACGTGCCGCATCTGCAGCCGATGCCCTTCCGGCTCGCGCGAGGTGACATCGAAGGCCTTGACCCCCAACACCTCCGCCAGCTGATCGGGGCGGCGCAGCCGCGGGGCCACTCCACCGATCAGCCAGGCCAGGGCACCGCCGAGCAACAGCCCGACCACCAGTCCGATGGCCAGGGTGGTCCAGATGTCGGGCGTGGACTTGGTGACGGTGTTGGCGTTGGTGAGGTTCTGCAGGCGACCGCTGCTGTCGGCGTTGAGCGCATCGATGCTGCGGGACAACTCGACTCGCTCCTGCTGCAGGATGAAGTCGTTACGCGCCAACCGCTCCAGGAACGGCGCGCGCAGCGCAGCGACAGCGCTGTCGCGGGTCTGTTGTACACCGGCATTGATGCTGTCGCGGAAGGCGATCGCCATGGCGGTGGCCGCGGTGCGCACCTGCTGCTGATCTGACCCGCTGGCCGCGATGAACATGATCGGGCCGGTGGCCACCGGCATGGCGGTGAACTTGACCGACTCGGGCACCTTGGCCGCCTCGCGCAGCGTGGTCTGGTTGGCCCCGTTGTTGAAGAAGTCCACGTAGCTCTGGATAAGCACCGCGTCCTGCTCGGGCGCTCGGTTCTGCGAGTAAGTGGTCAACGCGGATTTGCTGGTGTAGGTGGTGCTTTGGCCCAAGCCCACCACCAGCGCCACCCCGAGGGCGAGCACCACGGTGGCCGGGATGATCCACCAGCGTCGCGTCAGCCGGGTCCAGAAGTCGGTCATCATCGTGTGCTCTCTGTCGAAAGGTCGTGATCGGCAATGCGATCGGCATCGCGGTCGGTGGTGTCGGGTTCAGGGTCGGGGGCGTTGAGCCACTCGGGATCGAGCCCGCCGGTGCTGCCGGTCCCGGGTGCAGGCGGCGGTGAGGTGCCGGGTGCGGGCGGACCTTCGGATTGTCCGACCGCCACCCCGACCAGCACCATGACCAGCACCGAGGGAAAGTCGAAGAGCCGTAGATCCACCGAGGTGCCCGCGGTGATGAGCACCATCAGCGCCAGGGCAGCGGAGACGGTCAACGCCCGGGAGAAGGCTTCATCGCCCTCGCGGGGTGAGCGGTACGCCCGCACCAGCCGGTGGGCAAGTGTGGCCAGCACACCCAGCCACAGCAGCAGACCCACGAGGCCGAGTTCGGCGAGGATGCCCAATTCGTTGAAGTGCGAGGCGATCCCCAGCCCGCGGTCCCACGGGGTGGAGGTGGACCACTGCTGGTGGTGCAGGGTGTTGATGGGGATGAACCGGCCCAGCCCCCACCCGAACAGCGGTTTGTGCTCGAACGCCCAGATCGAGGTGGCGGCGGTGTTGAGGCGGTCGAACACCTCGTTGGTGGACCCGACACCACCTTTGGCGCGATCGGAGCTGGTGAACGTCGACCAGTTGGCGATGACCAGGGCGGCGCCGAGGACCGCCGCGAGCACGAACCCGCTGCGGTACCCCTTGGCGATCGCGGCACCGACCACCAGGACCAGCACCAACGCCAGGTAGATGATGCGGGTGTGGGTGAGGAAGACCGAGTATGCCGAGGCCACCAGGACGATGCCGGCGATCCACCGTCCGACCGGTGACGCATGCCGACGGCTCAGCAGATACATGCAGACGGCGAAGCCGACGACCAACCCGATGCCGTTGACCACCGGCTGATTGGCCACACCGTTGGCCCGACCCACCCAGTTGGGCGAGGTGACGATGTATTGCGGCCACACCAGCGACGGGAAGTGGAACTGCCCGATGCTGACGAATGAGGAGAAGGCGGCGAATCCCACCACCATCCACAACACCACTTCGGCGCGGCGACGATCGTCGGAGACGGTACGGCCGATGTAGTAGAGCATGAACGGCATCACGGTGCAGGACAACAACAGTCGCGTGATGTCGAGCTGCTCGGAGTTCGACAGGTAGGACTCGGTGCCGTACTCGTGCGGCGTGATGGCCGAGTACACGTTGCAGAAGAAGTAGGCCAGCATGGCCACCTCGACAGCGCCGATCCGGGGCAGTCGGCGGGGATGGGCGCGCAACCAGATGACGACGCTGAGCAGCAGCCCGGCGAAGGCCGGCAAGAACAGGTCGATCGGCAGGATCCGGGGCAACGCCAACCGGAAGAACAGTGCGACAAGGAAATAGCCGAGCGCTACCAACGGATGGCGTAGACCCAGCCAGACGGCCACGCACGCGATGACCGCTGCGATGGGGGCGAACGCGAGGATCGAGGAGAAACCCACCGACATCAGGGCCACGGCCGAGATGATCATCAACACCACGGTGGCAGGCGCGGCGAACGGGTGACGCGACAACAGCCCGCGTGCACCACGCACCCGGGTCGACGGTGCCGACGGCGGGGGCGGCGGCGCGGCGCCGACCCGCACCGGGAGCAGCGATGTCATCGCCGATCACCGGTCTGACCCACCAACGACCACGGCGCCGGTCCGGCCGGTTCGACCGGTCGCGCCGAGGCCGCCTCCCGCGGCAACTCCTGCACCGGCGGGAACGGATCGACAAGTGGCTCAAGCGGTTCCACCGGTTCTACCGGCTCCACCGGCTGTTCCGGCGGCAGGAAACCGTTGGTCAGCGGGCTCTCCGGCTGGGCCCCATGAATGTGCGCCTCGTGGATTGAGCCTTCATGGATGTGCGCCTCATGGATGGGGCCCTCATGAATGTGCGCCTCATGGATGGGGCCCTCATGGATGTGCGCTTCATGGATGTGATCGTCGGGCACGAACCCACCCTGGGCGTACTCGTTCTGGGCGTACTCGGCCTGGGTGTACTCGGCCTGGGTGTACTCGGCCTGGGTGCGGTCGTGACCGGCGTACTGCTGATGCAGATGACCGGTCTGGGCAATCGGGGCCGCAGCGTGCGGCTGCACCTCGGTCGACGTCGGTGGCCCGATCGGACCGTAACGCCGCGTGGGCGCTGCCTCCAAGGCCACATCGGGTGCGGCGATGACGACCGCCAACCCGATCGGCGCCTTCACCTCGGCGAGCAGCCGGCGGGTGGTCTGCACCTCATCCACCGTCGCGGTGATCGGGTCCACCACCGTCACCGTGATGTCGGCCTGCGCGCAGATCACCTGTCCCTCAGGCGATTCGGTCAGCAGCGGCGCGTGCAACACCACCCACTCCGACGAATCCAGGGCTGCGGTCAAGAAGCGGCGCACCGATTGACGGATGACTACTGAAGCCGGGTCGATCAAGGGATCACCGGGTTCGATGACCCGAACGCCGGGACCACGCACGCGCGCCAGCAGGGCGAGATCACAGTTGGGGTCGGCCAGCAGGTCGACGAATCCCGGGCCCCAGGCTCCGGTGGCACCCGCGGCCTCTGACGTGACCCGAAAATGAGTGTCGGTGCGTACCAGCGTGGCCGGTGACATCGGGGTGCCCAACGCGTCGACCAGGGCCAGCGCCACCTCGGCCGCGCCACCTCGCGCACCGGGTTGCGCCGGGACCACCGCGATGACCCGGGGAGCCGGATCGACGCCGTTGGTGAGCCGGTTGGCCAGGTGACGCAGATCGGCACGCCGCAGCGCGCCGTCGTCGACGTCGGCGTCGCCGATCCCCACCGACTCCTCGAAGGATGTCTTGGCGGTCACGTCGTAGGCCGCCCGCAGCCGCCGCGAGATCAGGTCGAGGCCAAAGGCACCGGCGAGCCCGGCCAGCAGGCCACCCACCAGCGCGATGCCGTAGGTGTTGGTGGTCTGGGGGGCGTTCTCGGTGGCGTTGGACTCCAAGCCCACCGCGTTGAGGGTGCCGTTGGTGTTGGAGTTGATGACGTTGATCTGATCCTGCAGCGCGACGCGTTCCTCCGGCGGGACGTCGAGTTGCTTGGCGATCCGGTCGGCCATCGGGGCGGTGACGTTGTCGATGGTGTCCTGCCGGGCAGCCGAGAGCGCGGCGTTGATCTGCGTGCGGAAGGCGGTGGCCAGCGCACTGGAGGCCGAGATGGCGGTGGCGCCGGTGTCGGCGGTGGCGGTGATGTAGAAGATGCTGCCGACGGTGGCCGGGGTGGCCATCGCGCTCACCCCGGCGGGCACTCGCGCAGTGCGGAACAGGTTGCCCTGGAACGACGGATCGTTGAACAGGTAGATGTAGGCCAGCGACAACGCGTACGGGCTGTTCTCCGATGCCACCGAACTCGCCGACAGTGCCGACTTGGCCGAATAGGTGGAGCTCTGGCCGAGCGTCGAGATGCCCGCACCCACGACGAAGACCGCCAGGACCGCAGCGACGACGTACCACCGTCGACGCACTCGGTCGAGCGCGTTCAACACAAAGCTCAAGGTCCCCCCTTGACGTTCCCCCGAGGCGACCGCCCCGCGATCGCTGCCGCCGGTTCCCAGCCGACGAATCCGGCCACAACATTTCTGAGGCCGAATGAAATTAACTATACTTCAGTGGTCGTGCAGCACAAGCCGCGCCGGCTCACCGAGCCGGCGTGACTGGTGGGGCGGCGGGCTGCCGAGGCATCCCGCCTCCACCGATCGATTGTGGACCGTTGTTGTCCACCACCGCCAGTGCGACGACGATCTTCTGTAGGTCTTGCGTCCACGGCGAGTTGTCGGCAACGCGTTGTTCGAACGAGAACCCGTAGTCGCGGCGGAACTGTTCGGCGAAGCTGCCCTGCGGCCCCTTCTCCGAGACGATGGCGAAGCACGCGCAGGCGGTCGAGTCGGTGATGTAGGCCCCGTAGTTCTGCAGGGTCCACGCCAGTTGTCGACCCGGTACCGTGCGCAGGCCCAGCCGATCGATGTCGACCGATGCCGGGATGGCAAGCAGCGCACCCATTTTCATAGCCGATGGGATGTCGGTGCCCAGCCGGCCGTAGGCCCGGTCGGCGTCGCGGTCGGCGCTGGTGGCCGGCCAGCGGTAGCAGTTCTGCTCCTGCGGGCACACCGACAGCTGCCGGTCGGTGTCGACGTTGATGCGCAGCGCGTGGCGCACTCCGGTACCTGCGGTGGCTGGGGTCATCTCGCCGCGTCGCAGCGCGCCCATCAGCCCCGAGATGCCCGAGCCGCCCAGGCTGGTGGAGATGCCGTCGCCGTAGAGATCGACAGGACTGGAGGTGTCGACGCTGGTCGCGTAGCCGCCGGTACGACACCGCGCCAACGGGCCGCTGTTGTTGATGGTGCGACCGTCGGGCATCAGCCAGCTCGCGCCCTCGTTGTTGCTGCTCGAGGGCACCCGGTAGTCGCTGGGCATGGGCACCCGATAAAAGACCTCAGACCCGGTGGGCACGCACCGATCGGCGCCGGTCCAGGCCGCCTTGCTGTAGCGCAGCTCGGTCAGCGGGGCCGTGGGGGTGAGGATGATGCTGGTCTGGTCGTTCTGCGGCATCGGGGCGTACTGGTCGCCGCCGGGCACTGCGGGCAGCCGCGCGGGAACGTAGCGCGCGCCCGAGCCGATGGCGGTGTTCCAGATGCTGTTCGAGGAGAACGGCTGTCGCAGTGGATCACGCGTAGCGGGACCGACCTCGCCCGCACGCACGATCAACGACCATCCCACCGCGTCTGGACCGTCGGGAACCGTCAGCGAGGTGGAACCCGCAGACAAGCGCACCGGGCGTTCGCTGATCTGCGGCAGTGCGCTCGCCGAGGTACGCACGGTGACCATCAGCCCCGCACCGCCCACCCCACGAATGGGGCGAGCCTTCGCGCTGCGGGTGTCGGTGCTCGACATCGCCTGGGCCACAATCGGATCGGTGACATCCACGCCGGAGTACTCGCGCACGGTCACCTCGATGGCACGGTTGGCCGGGTCGGCACTGTTGCCGGTGTCGATCTGCATCCTGCCGGTGCCGTCGGAGATGCCGTAGATCACCTGCGCGTGCCGGGCACCTGCGCGCGAGATGACCGGCCCCACGGCAGCCCAGGCGCGCACCCCGCCGCTGGCGCGCACCGAATCGGGTCCGGTCCAGCGCAACGCGGCCACCACCAGCTGTCCCGGTTCGCCGAGCGTGGGCAACGCAACCGTGCCCAGCGAGCCCACCACCGAACCGGTGGACTCGCCGACCTGTTCGGGCGGGACGCCGGGATCGGAGCAGCCCACCACGAATACGCCGATCAGTCCTGTGACCAGCAGCGATATCACGATGCGACGCATGTACACCCCCAGTGACCCGTGGTCACGACGTTCCCCACCGCTGATCGTACAGCCGCAAGTCACCGGCTGAACGAATCCGTGCGACTTATATGTAACTGGGTGTAACGTCTACCGGATGAACGCAGCGCACCCGACTGCCCTCGCCTGGCGCGAGCGGTCCGTCGTCCGTGACGGAGTCCGCCTGGCGGTCTTCGACATCGGTGACCCGACCGCCACCACGGTGGTGTTGGTGCACGGCTGGCCCGACACCCATCACCTCTGGACGCAGGTGGCCCCGATCCTGGCCGAGTCGTTCCACGTGGTGGCCTACGACACCCGCGGCTACGGGTCGTCCGATGCCCCCGACGGCGACGCCGCATACACGTTGCCCGAGCTGGCTCTCGATCTCTTCGCAGTGGCCCGCGCGGTCAGCGAGCGCCCCGTGCACGTGGTGGCCCACGACTGGGGTTCGGTACAGACCTGGGAGGCGGTGTGTACCGCCGGCGCCGACGACCACATCGCGTCGTTCACCTCGGTGTCGGGGCCCAGCCTCGACCAGCTGGGCCGGTGGAGCCGCGACCGCCTCACCCACCCGACGCCTGGGTCGTTGCGAAACGCGTTGTCGCAGATGGCGTCCTCGGCCTACACCGTGTTGTTCCAGCTACCGGTGGTCCCGAAGGTGTTCTTCGCCGCCGTCGGCCACCCGGCGGTGTGGCGACGATTCCTGCAGGCCGTGGAAGGCACCGACCCCGCTGACATCGTGGTGGGGCCCACCCTGCGTCGCGACTTCGTCTCGGGACTTCGCTACTACCGGGCCAACATTCGCCCACGCCTGTTCCACCCGAACCCGCGCCCCACCGACATCCCGGTCTTCGAGATCGTCAACCATCGCGACATCGCCCTGCGCGCGGCGATCTTCGACGACACCGGACGCTACGCCGCCCGCCTGTGGCGCCGCGATCTGCCGACCGGACACTGGTTGCCCTATGCGCGTCCGCAGTTGTTGGCGCAGCTGGCCCGCGACTTCATCGAATCCCGAGTGGCCGAGCATGATTCGCCCACCATTGCCCGCGCGCGGGTGACGGGCCGACGCGGCGCGCTCGTCCGCACCCTGACGGTCATCACCGGCGGCGGCAGTGGCATCGGACGCGAGACCGCCCTGCTGTTCGCCGATCAGGGCAGCGAGGTGGTGGTCGCCGACATCGACCTCGCCGCCGCCGAGAAGACAGCCGCCGAGGTCGCCCGCCGCCGCGGCCGCGCGCACGCCTACGCCCTCGACGTGGCCGACACCGAGGCGCTCACCGCATTCGCCGAGACGGTTGCAGCGCGGCACGGGATCGCCGACATCGTGGTCAACAACGCCGGGATCGGTTTGGCTGGAGCACTTCTCGACGCCACCGACACCCAGCTCCGCCGACTGGTCGACATCAACCTCATGGGCGTCGCCACCGGATCACGGGTATTCGGTCGTCAGATGGTGGCGCGCGGGGCGGGTGGACACATCGTCAACCTCGCTTCGCAGGCGGCCTACATGCCTCAGCGCGGGCTGGGCGCCTATGCCGCCACCAAGGCCGCGGTGCTGATGCTCAGCGAATCCCTCGGTGCCGAGCTGGCCGAACACCGCATCGGGGTCTCAGCCATCTGCCCGGGAGTGGTGCACACCAACATCACCCGCACCACCGAGTTCGCCGGCCGCAGCGCCGAAGAGCAAGAGCGCCAACGGGACCGGATGGACGGACTGTATCGGCGGCGCGGCTTCACCCCGGATCGGGTGGCCACCCAGATTCTCGCCGCCGTAACCGAGAACCGTGCGGTGGTTCCGGTGACGGTCGAGTCGGCGGTCAGCTATCGGCTGTATCGATTCTTCCCCGGGCTCACCCGGCGGATGGCCCGCATGAAGATCCTGTGAAGGAGATCGTGATGACTGAGATGCTCCAGCCCGCCGACGCTCCGCTGATCGACACCGATCCCGGACCGGTGGAACTACACGCCCGCAACGTGGCCTTCGATTTCGAACAGACACCGCTGCACTGGATTCCGGGGCATCCGATGGCGTCCAACGTGATCAGCATGCTCAATCTTCTGCTGCCCGAGGGTGAGCGGTGGTTCGTCGCCACCTACAACGAGGCGCTGCCGTTCGTCGCCGACGACGAGTTGGCCGCCACCATGCGCGGGTTCATCGGCCAGGAGGCCATCCACGCCGAGGCCCACGACAAGGCGCTGTGGGAGTTCCTCGATCGCCACGGGGTGGACCCGCGGCCGTTCCAGCGGCAGATGCAGTTCCTGTTTCGTAAAGTACTGTCCCCCAAGCACGCCTGGTCGCAGGACAAGCGCCGGCGCGATCTGGTCGAGCGGCTGTGGCTGATCGCCGCGATCGAGCACTACACCGCCATCCTGGGAGACTTCGCCCTGAACAACACCTGGCGGCAGCACCACGCCGACCCGGCGATGGCCGACCTGTTCACCTGGCACGGCGCGGAGGAGGTGGAGCACCGCAGCGTGGCCCACGACGTCGCCGTGTACTTCGGCGACGGATATCTGCGGCGCGGTCGGGCGATGCTGTTCGCTCTCAGCGGCCTGCTGCTGGTCATCCATCGTGGGAGTCGGTTCATCGCCAAATGCGATCCGACCATGACGTATTCCTACCGCCGGATGTGGACCGAGTATTTCCGTGGCGCCCGCGCCGGGGTGCTGCCCACGCTGCGGTCGATCATCTTCGCCACCTTCAGCTACTTCCGACCGTCGTTCCGACCCGAACAGATCGGTTCCACCGCGCAGGCGGTGGCGTACCTCGCGTCGTCACCGGCGGCGCGCGCTGCCGGATCGTGAACCAGCCGTGACAGATTCACCTGCTGACACCACCCCGCCGCACCTCTACGGCAAGTTCCGGCGTGATCCGGGCATGGTTGCCGCGGCCATCGCCGGCCGGGTGTATCAGGCCACGTCGCGGTTCACCCGGTTCCCCGAGCAGACCCCGGTCAACGATGGGGTGACACGGGTGCGGATCACCGAACGCACGGTGGTGGCCCGCGACGAGAACGTGGTCTCATTGCGGTTCGAATCGCTCGACGGCGCACCGCTGCGACCCTGGTATCCGGGAGCGCATCTCGATCTGCTGCTGCCCTCAGGGCGGATGCGGGAGTACTCGCTGTGCGGTGACCCCACCGACCGCAGTCACTATCGGATCGCGGTGCGCCGTATTCCCGACGGCGGGGGCGGGTCGATCGAGGTGCACAAGCTGCCGGTCGGGTCCGAGGTATCGATCAAGGGACCGCGCAACGCATTTCCGCTGGCGCTTCCCGGCCGCGGCTCTGCTGCACAGCGGTTGCGGTTCGTCGCCGGCGGTATCGGGATCACCCCCATCCTGCCAATGGTGGCCACCGCGCAGCGTCTCGATCTCGACTGGTCGATGATCTACGTCGGACGGTCGGCGGCATCGCTGCTGTTCATCGATCAGCTGAGCGCACTCGGCGAGCGGGTGACCGTGCGCACCGATGACGACGGCGGGATCCCCACTGCCACTGAGCTGTTGGCTGGCGTGCAGGCCGGTACCGCGGTCTACGCGTGTGGTCCACCACCGATGCTCACCTCGATCCGAACCGCGTTGCTGACCCGACCCGACGTCGAGCTGCACTACGAGCGGTTCAGTCCCCCACCGGTTCTCGATGGGAAACCGTTCACGGTGACGCTGGCCGACGGCACGAGTGTGGACGTGGCCGCCGACGAGACGATGCTGGCCGCGCTGCGCAAGGTGCGACCCGCTGTGCCGTATTCGTGCCAGCAGGGATTCTGCGGCACCTGCCGGTTGCAGGTGGACGCCGGCACCATCGATCATCGCGACACGCTGTTGTCGCAGGCCGAACGCGACGCCGGCTGGATGCTGACGTGTGTGTCGCGAGCAGCGGGACCTGATCTGCGACTGCGGTACTGACACTCGACTCAGGCAGCGAATGCCACGACGAGAGCACTCAACGCGCTCGCAACAGCCAGTCCCGCAACCGCAGGGCCTCGCGCGAACAGCCTGGGGAATGATCGACCGAGTACGTACCCGATTACTGCCCATCCCACGAGGGGAAAGAACAATGCGTTGACGCCGATGCTGTTGGACATCAAGACCGAAATTGCCACGTAGAGAACACCATAAATAAACGCCGCCATCCCAGCCAGACCGCCGTCCGAGTGTGCCGAGTTCGTGTTGAAAATCTTGTGTGCCATGTCGCAGAATATCCCTTTAGAAGCAGTTATTTTGGATAGCCGCAATCCCCAAGATATCGAGTGCCAAATTGCCACCAATTTTCCTGAATTCTGCAACCGATCCTGCCTTAATCAAAAGCTTTGCAGCTTCGACCACACCGCCCAAACCCTTAATTGCCGCGTAAGCGCGACTAAAGGGAATGAACGCTGCGCCCACGGCAGCAACGCATTTAACGTATTTCCAGCCAGTATCGAATACTCCCTTGGATCCTGCGATCCCGGGTACATCAACGGGATTCACGACGACGGCGACGATGCCACCGTAGACCGTAATCGCCTTGGTGCCCAGCGGAAGGTGCGGCTCGCCAGTGAGGTCCGCAGCTTGGTTGAGGACATCCACATCGTGTGCGCTGAGAGGGAGCGTCAAATCGGCTTGGATGCCGGTGTTCGCGCTTACATCCCCCGCGCCAGCGAGTAATGAGGCCAAAATAGCGAACACTAAGGCAGCGATCTTCAATCTAAACGATTTTTTTCCACGCGTGCAACGGTAACACCGAATGGGCGAACACACCAAGCGCTTTCCAAATCATCCTCCCTAGACTTCGGATGAATGTCGCAAACCGTACACATCGGTCGCATCCGGAGTAGCGAGAGGCATTTTCCGTTCCCGTAGCAGCCAGGCACAGATCGGGGCGGCCACTGCGGTGGCGATCACGGCGGCCCACACCGACTGGTGCAGCCCCGCGACGAAGGCATCCCGAGCGGCGTCGAGGATCGGGGCGCGCAACTGTTCGGGGGCCTGGCGAGCCACCTCCAGTGCACCCATCACCGACGAGTTCATCGCGGCCCGAGCCGAATCCGGTAGCAGATCTACGACAGCTGCGTCGCCGATGCGGGCGGTGTAGATGGAGGTGAGCACCGAACCGAGCACCGCCACCCCCATGGTGCCGCCGAACTCACGGGTGGTGTCGTTGACCGCAGCCCCGGCTCCGGCTTGCGCCGGCGGCAGCGCATTCATCACCACATGCGTGCATGGACCGGAGATCAAGCCCAGGCCAGCGGCCATCAAACTCATCGACCACACGATGAGACCCCAGTAGGACGAGTTCGCGTCGGTGATCAGAACCATCGCGAAACCCGTTGCCATCAACAGTGATCCGGTGGCCGCCACCCGCGCCACCCCGAACCGTCCGGTCAGGACCATGGCCAGCGGGGACATCACTGCCATCACGATGGCGAACGGCAGTGTGTGCAACCCAGCCGACAGGGTGCCGTAGCCCTTGACCGCCTGGAAGTACTGGGTGATGAGGAAGATGAACCCGAACAGCGCGAAGAACGCCAGCGAGATCTGCAGTGCTGCGCCCGAGAACATCCGGTTGCTGAACACGCGCACGTCGAGAATCGGAGCGGGAGTGCGCAACTCGTGACGCACGAACAGCGCCGCCAACGCCAGGGCGAGCCCGATGCCGCCAAGGGTGCGCGGATCGGTCCATCCGTGATGGGGGCCTTCGATGACCGAGTACACCAGCAACGTCATGGCTGCGATCGACAGCGCCAGGCCGAGGGTGTCGAACCGGCCGGAGTGGTCGCGACCACCGCTGGGCACCAGGGCGAACACCGCCAACAGCACCGCAGCAGCCAGGGGCAGGTTGATCCAGAACACCGAGGCCCACGAATAGTGCTCCATCAACCACCCACCCAGCACCGGCCCGATGGCCACCGAGACCCCAGTGGTCGCTGCCCACGCCCCGAACGCCGTAGCCCGCTCCTTCGCGTCGGTGAACACCACCGTCAGCAGCGCAAGCGTGGCCGGAAACACCAGGGCCGCACAGACTCCCAGACCAACCCGGGTGGCGACCAACGCACCCAGACTGCTCGACAGCGCCGCCGGAATCGACACGAGCGCGAAGCCGATGACGCCGGTGATCAACATGCGGCGACGACCGAAGCGGTCCCCGAGATGGCCACCGGTGATCAGCAATCCCGCAAACGCCAGGGTGTAGCCGTCTACCACCCACTGCAGGCCGGAGATCCCCGAGTCCAGGTCGGCAGCGATGCTCGGCAGGGCCACGTTGACGATGGTGTTGTCCATCATCACCATCAGCGAGGCCAGGCACAGCGCCGCCAGAGCAGCCCAGCGATGTCGGACGACGGGCGGATCAGTGAGCAGGGTCGGCATGATGAATCCCTTCGCAGCAGCGGGGTTGTAGTACAACGTTCCACTGTTATAGCACGTCGTTCTACTGTTGTGGAACATCGTTCTGTAAGATTTCGGTCGTGGCCACCAAACGCACCCCGGTCGGAGACGTTCGACGCTCGCTGATCGCTGCCGGGCACCGAGTGCTGCGGACGTCTGGGGTCCAAGGACTGACCGTGCGGGCGGTGGCGTCCGAGGCCGGGGTGGCCCCGATGGGGGTGTACAACCACCTCGACGGCAAAGACGGCCTGCTCTCGGCGCTGGTCGTCGACGGATTCATCCAGTTGCGTGCTGCCGTGGCCGCCTCGACCGACCCCGACGCGGCCACGCGACTGCGCGACGCGGGCCGCGCCTATCGGCGCTTCGCCCTGGCCAATCCGACGCTGTACCACCTGATGTTCTCGATGTTTGCCGGTCAGAACATCGACATCGGCGACTCCGGGGCCGAGGCACTGGGCGAGCTGACCGAACTGGTCCGCTTCGGCCAAGCCGCCGGGGTCATCCGAGCCGACGACCCTGAACAGCAGACATTCGCGATCTGGTCGTGCGTGCACGGTGCCGTGAGCCTGGAACTCGAAGCGGCCGGCCCCGACGGCGAGAACGTGGACCGCGACGCCATCTTCGAGGCGGTGCTCGAGCTCATCGAGCGCGGTGTCAGCGCGTGACGATCAGCAGGAGATGACGATCGGCGGCAACCCGGGTATCGGGTTGGGCAGCGTGCGGCACTTGGGTGCAGGTTTGCGACGCGGCGGCGGCTTGGGGGTGTTCTCGGCCGTCGGCGTCGGCGCCGTAGTGGTGGTGGTCGTGTAGGTGCCCACCGGGATGCGGGCGGGACCGAAGTCCAGCGGCGCCCGCGACACCGGCGGCGGCGCCGACGCGGTGGGTACCGGGGTGTTCGGGGATTGGGCGGCGACCAGCGGACCAGGACCTCCGGTCGAGTCGTTGGTGTCGTCGCCGCCACTGAGCCACGGCACGGTGAGCACGATGGCGCCGACGATCGCGGCCACCGCAACGGCGGCGGCTCCGATCAACAGACGGCGGTTCTGCACGCGACGGGTCTCCTCTGAAACGTCCGAGTCCCCCGGCGGTGGGGGGTAATGCCGAGGACCCGCAGTCCGGGTCACCTCTAGATGATCGTGGATGGAGATGGGTTGGCGCTCGGCGAATGGATATCTGATCGTCGTCGTGGCCGACGGCCCGCTCACCACCTCGGCGGCCTGCGCGATCTCCTCCGGTGTGGCCTCGGCGGTGGTCTCCGACTCATCGTCGGCGTACACGTCCTGCTCACCGGTGTTGGTCAGCTGCGGCGTGTGCAAGTTCCCGATCGGCGGGATGGGGGTGTGCGCGCCCAGGATGGGGCCGATGGGCTGATGCGGCGCGGCATGCAGCGGACCAGCCGCAGACTGGGTGTCGGGTTCGGCGTCGGCGACGCGCAAGTGCGCGGCCTGCCTCGTCTCTGCCTCGGTGAACAGCTGGTGCCCGGTGAACAGTTGCTGGGCCGCCACCGCCGTCGGCTCCGACTCGTCGGTGTCGGCGACGGGTTCGGGCTGCGGCGCGGGCACCGGAACAGCCTGGATTGGTGCCGCCGGTGCAGGCGCCGCGACCGGGATGGCGTCCGGCGGGATGACGAATGACTGCAGTCGATGGTGTGCGCGCGCCGACGCGGCGGGAATGTCCCACGGCGGGCGCGATTCAAGCGTCGATTCCTGAAGTACCGGCTGCTGGGGTGCTGTCTCGGCGTCAGCGTCGACCGGCGCAGCCGCAGCCGTAGCCGGTGGTTCGGGGGTAGCAGCGGGCGGTTCGGGGGTCGGTTCGGGGGTCACCGCCTCGACGGGTTGCGCCGGCACCTGCTCGGCGGGTGCCGTCGCAGCCGGGGCCTCGACCAAAGACTCGATGCTGTCGACGTAGCCCGCCGGAGTACCCGGCGTCGGTCCGGTGACACCGCTGACGTCCAGCGGTTCCTCGGCCGCATGGTGAGCATGCTCACCGGCTTCCCGTTCGCCTGCCGCAGCAGCGGCTCCGGACGCCACGGTGTCGGCCGTCGAGCCAGCGTCTGCCGAGGACGAGGACTCGACACCATGCTTGCCGCGCGCCTTGCGGGTCAGTGCCGGACGCGGATCTGCCAGTGCCACAGTGGGAATCGGCGACAGATGCGACAGCGTCGGGTACAGACCCGGCCACCGGGTGTGCTCGGGCATGAACACGATCGCCCCGACCGGCAGGTCGGCGTTGAGCGCGGTGGACTGCCACAGCGTCTGAGCGGCCATCAGGTGTGCCTGCAGCCCGGCGAAGTAGTCGCGGCGCGAGACCCGGAACAGCCCGACGTGCTTGGGGCCCATCGCAAACGCCCCGTCGGAGTGGTTCAGCCGTTCCCGAATGCCGGGAAACAGACCGATGAGTTCGTTGGCCCACTCGAGCGTCTCGGGCCGACCGACCCGACCGGACTGCACCAGGTAGTCGGCCATCGACAGGTCCAACAGTCGCGGCGTGAGCTTGCGGTCACCCCGTTCAAGAAGGCTGATCCCAGTGGTCGAATCGACCACGGAGGTGCGCAGGCCCCGATTGTCGAGCTCTACCAGCACAAACGACGCGCAGCGGTAGACACCGGCTGCGGTCAGCTGACGGGAGATCTCACGCAGCAGACGGTAATCGAGCATGACTGCACCAAGGTGCAGCTCTCGATCGGCCAGTGTCATGATCCCCCCGGGTCACGGTGGACCCTTCCCCGGTCTCACCACGGCCCAACATAGCACGTCAGGGCCCTGGGGAGCGGCCCGAGTGGTGGCCGCGACAGGGGGCACTGCCGACGGTCTGGCGCCGCTCGTCGAGGCCCTGTTCGTGCGCCGATTCGCCCGTGTCCCAGGTGTCGCGGACCGTCGTCAGCCCGCGACCGCGGCGACCGGAGCGTTGCGCCGTGCCACGGCGGTGAAATCGCTGCTCAGGTCGACCCCGCGCATCTGCGCGACGTACTGGGCGGCGAAACCGGGGAACATGGTCGCGTTGAACCCGTCGGCCGTGAGGTACCAGCTCTGGCACCCCGAGTTCCAGGTCGTCGCACGCAACCTGCGCTGGATGTCGGCGTTGTGGTCGGCTTGAACATCGGCGCGCACGTCCAACAGGGCGAGGTCGCGGTCGAGCACGGTGTGGATCGCGGTCACGATCGCCTCGATCTGCGCCTCCATGTAGACCAGCGCCGAACTGTGCCCGGGACCGGAGTTGGGCCCGAACGTGAAGTACAGGTTCGGATAGCCCGACACCGCAAAGCTCTTGTACGCGTAGGCCCCTCGCGCCCACTCCTGGGCCAGTACCCGGCCGTCGCGGCCGACGACCGGGATGGGGGTGCCCTGCTTGGACACCTCGAACCCGGTGGCGAAGACCAACGCATCGAACTGATGCTCGATGCCCTCCACGGTGCGCACACCCTTCTCACTGATGCGGGCGATGGGCCAGGTGATCAACCGGCAGTTGTCCCGCTGCAGCGCCGGGTAGTAATCGCTGGTCATCAGCAGTCGCTTGCAGCCGGCCCGGAAGTCCGGGGTCAGCTGACGCCGCATCCACGGGTCGGGGACCTGACGCCGCATGTTGATCTTCGACACCGCCTCGACCACCCGGGTCGCCGGCGATGCCCACACCACCCCCAGAGCCACTGCCTCATGGCCGGCGAACCACGTTGCGCGAGCCACTCTTTGGGCTCCGGGTAGGCGGCGATACACCGCCTTGGTGCGGTCACTGACCGTCGGGTTGAACCGCGGCAGCACCCAGCCGGGCGTGCGTTGGAACACCGACACATGCGCGGCGGTCTTCACCAGTTCCGGCACGATCTGCACAGCGCTGGCACCGGTGCCGATCACTCCCACCTTCTTGCCGGTGAAGTCGTAATCGTGATCCCATGCGGCGCTGTGCATTCGGACGCCGGTGTAGTCGTCGATGCCGCGGATGTCGGGGTAGCCAGGGGTGGACAACGGACCTGAGGCCAGCACGACGGTCCGCGCGTGGACCGGTGGTCCGTCGGCGACACTCACCTCCCAGACGCCTTCGGCCTCGTCGAACACCAACCCGGTGACCGTCGTGCGGTAGCGGATTCGCCGAGCCAGATCGAACTCGGCCACCATCGCGTCGATGTAGGACAGGATCTCCGCGCTGCCGGAATAGGTACGAGACCAGTCCGGGTTGGGCGCGAACGAGTACGAGTACAACCGCGACGGGATGTCGCAGGCGGCGCCAGGATAGGTGTTGTCACGCCAGGTGCCACCGGGCCGGGTGTCGCGTTCGAGGATCACGTAGTCGTCGATCCCATTGCGCTGCAAACGGATCGCCGCGCCCAGGCCGGCGAAGCCAGCCCCGATGATCGCGGTGTCGTGCACCGTGATGGCGCCGCTCATGCGACCGGCTCGTAGGTGAGTTCCTTCGACCACGTGGGTTGCGGGCGCAGCAGCCGCCGCGGGTAGCGGTCGGTCACCTTCACCATGGCGTCGGCGAACAGGTGGTACGGGTGGCCGCGGTCGATCACCCACCCGGCGTGAGTCTTGACCACCTGGTAGCTGAGCAGCCGCTTGCCGGCACCGCGTTCGCCGTTCTTCTTGAACCGCTTCATCGCGTCGTAGAGACGTTCCTCGGGCAGGCCCATCGCGACGATGTTGTCGCGCATCTTGTTCAGCAGCGGGATGTACATCAGGGCACCGATGAGTACCGCCGGGCTGGCGACCGCGCCCACCGACTCGATCAACAATTTGCGCAGCCGCGCCTGGCCGATCATGTCCAGGGCATGGAAATCCACCGCGAGATGGCGTGATTCGTCGGAGTTGATCTTGCGGAACGCCTCGTGACAGATCGGGTCCTTGACCTCTTCGAGCAGAAACTTCAACAGTGCTCCGTCGAGGGCCACCTCCAGCATCGGGATGACGGTGCCCAGCACCGACAGCGACATCGAGTCGGAGTAGCGGTCCAGCCACTCGATGGCCAGCCGGATGTTGATGTTGGGTTCGGGGATCTCGTCGTCTTCGAGCATCCCCCACCGGCGCATCAGCGCCAGCTCGGCGTTGGCGTGCTTTTGCTCCTCGGCGTGGAAGTAGCGGTAGATCTCGGCGAGGGTCTCGTCGGGGGCCTTCTTGGCCAGCGCCGCGAAACCACGCGCACCCACGTTCTCGATCCACACCAGATCGGCCATGAACGCCTTGAGTTTCGGTTTCTGCTCCTCGGTGATCATCTCCGCACCGGGGGCGTCCCAGTCGATGTCGGCCAGCGCCCACTGGCGGTCCTTGATGGTTTCGAGCATGTCTTCCAACACGATTGCCATGGATCTCTCCTTCTCGGGTGTGCGGGTGAGGTGGTTTGGATCAGAACGGCAGCAGCCGGTTCATCAACCCGAGCCCTGCGGTGTAGGTGCGCGGGAGGTGTCGTTTCAGGGCCCAGATGGCTTTGGCGTCGAGCTGCGGGACCACGTAGAGCTGGCCGCGGTCGTGGGCATCGAGGGTGCCCTTGGCCACCCGATCTGCCGACAGACCGGTGTATCTCATCACCGTCTCGGCCAGTTTCGTTGCCTGGTCGGTGATCCGGCCGTCGACGGCCACGTTGGTTTTGACGAAGGTGGGACACAGGACGGTGACGGCCAGCTCGGTGCCGGCCGACTCGGCCGCGATCGTCTCCGACAGGGCCAGTACGCCGGCCTTGCCCACGTTGTAGGCGGCCATCGTCGGTGCGGCCGAGAACGCCGCCGTGGACGCGACGTTGATCAGTCCCGCCCGACCGGCGAGGCGCAGCTGCGGCAGGAACCTCTCCGAGCCATAGACCATGCCCCACAGGTTGATTCCCAATGCCCACTGCCAGTCGTCTACGCCGATTTCGCCGACCGGCTTGCCACCGATCCCGACGCCGGCATTGTTGATCAACAGCGTGGTCGGTCCACCGAAGGTGTCCTCGGCGAAGGTGGCCAGGTCGTCGATCTCGCTGGTCTGCGCCACATCGCACACCACCGGGTGGGCGCGGCCTGCGGGCAGCCGGTCGATGAGCGCCACGGTCTCCTTCGCACGGTCGCCGTCGATGTCGGCGCAGATCACCTCACCGCCGCGGCGCGCGAGTTCCAGCGCGAACGCGCGCCCGATACCGCTGCCCGCGCCGGTCACCACGGCCTTGGTCTGCTGGGTTCTGCTGTTGTTCTTGGACATTCACGCACTCCGTCTCACGGCGTCGATGGTGGTCTCGGCTAGGAATCGGCCGGCGGCGCGCACGGCGCGCTGTGCCTCAGGAATCAGGCGGTCGAAGGCCTGGAAGACGTGCATCTGCCCAGGCCAGATCTGCAGTTCGGCGCGCCCACCCACGGCCCGCACAGCCTCGGCGAGGTGGTGGGCATCGGCGCGCAGCATTTCCGCGCCACCCGCCTGGATCAGCATGGGCGGCAACGTCATCCCCTGTGACAGCGAAAGCTTGAGTCGTGGGCTGTCGCTGGCGTGGCCGTCGGTGTAGTGGGCGACCAGGCGTCGGGCCGCGGCGGCGGAGATCATCGGGTCGCGGCGAATACGTTCACGCCTCGCGGCCAATTCCAGGGTGAGGTCGAACAAGGGCGACATCAGCAGCGCGGCGCCGGGTTGGGCCAGTCCGGCGCGAGCGTTCTCGGCGATCAGGTCGACGATGAGGTGTCCGCCCGCCGAGTCACCCGCCAACAGGATGTTGCCCGGTGCGTATCCGCTCTCCAACAGCCAGGTGTAGGCGGCGCGTACGTCATCGGCCGCGGCGGGGAACCGATGCTCGGGCGCCAACCGGTAGTCCACGGTGAACGCTGCGATGCCGGCCACCCGCGACAACCGCGCCACCAGGCTGCGATGGGTGGCGGCCGAACAGATCGCATACGCACTGCCGTGCACGTAGAGGATGACTCGGGTGCGGTCGGTGACGGTGCGTCCACGCACCCACTCACCACGAACGGTCCGTCCGTCGGCAGTGGCACCGTGGATGCGATCGACCTGCGTGCCTCGGGGCAGGTCGCCGCCCAGTCGCATTCCGGTGGCCACCATGCCGCGCGCGAAACGCACTCCGGCTGGGGTTGCGGGGACCCGCTCCGCGAGGGGTCGCAGCCACAACGAGGTGGTCGACACCAACACGCGGGACCGCAGGGAGCTGCTCATGTGCTTTAGGTCACCACACATGGTGCCACTTGTCAATGGCACAATTGACGGTGAGACTGCCATCGGTCGCTGTATATTCACTTCGACCATGACCGAGTACCGGATCGACGACCTGGCCCGCGCCGCGGGGACCACCACCCGCAACGTGCGCGGGTATCAGGACCGTGGGCTGCTGCCCCGGCCCGCCAAACGTGGTCGCATCGCGATCTACACCGACATCCACCTCACCCGGCTGAGGTTGATCAACGACCTGCTCAAACGAGGTTTCACCGCGAGGCACATCGCCGACTTCATCAAGGGGATGCAGCGCGGCGACGATCTGGCCAAGGTGCTGGGCATCGAGGAGATCCTGTCCGAGCCGTGGGCCAAGAACTCGCGCGAGCGGGTGACCGCCGAGACCCTCAAGTCGGTGCTCAACTCGATCGATCCCAAGGATTTCGAGGCCATGGCGCGGCTGGGCCTGATCCGCCGTGACGGCGACGGATACCGCGTACTCGACCGAGACACCGTCTACGGCATGGGGCGTCTGGTGGAGTTGGGCATGTCACTGCGGTCGATGCTGGAGGTGTTCGGCGAGTTGGACTCTCAGCTGGATGCAGCCACCTCAACGTTGATCACCGCGGCGCGCAAGGAGTTCGAGTCGCGGCGCGGCGAGGGTTGGGTGCCCGACAGCGAGGAAGAGTCCGAGTGGGTGGCGGTGCTGCTGACCGAGATGCGTTCGGTGGCAACGAAAGCCGCACACAACGCACTCAACCGGTCGCTGGACCGCACCCTGCAGGTCAACCTCAAGGACTACCTCGCCGATGCCGGCTCGACCGACGACGAGGTGGAAGAGACCGCCTAGCGGCTGGGTGCGACGACGCGCGGGGTGCCGCCCAGGCCGTGATACTGCCAGCCGGCGTCGATCCACATCGCGGGGTCGAGGCAGCGACGTCCGTCGACGATGACCTTGTTGCGCACGACCGGTTCGAGGTCGGCTGGTTTGAGTTCGAGGAACTCGGCCCACTCGGTCAGCACCAGCACCGCGTCGGCGAGATGGCAGGCCTCGCGCGCCGACTCGGTGTAGTCCAGCGTCGGGAACAGCTTGCGCGAGTTGGGCATCGCCTTGGGGTCGTACACACTGACGGCGGCACCCTTGAGCTGCAGTTGCCCGGCGACGTTGAGGGCGGGCGAGTCGCGTACGTCGTCGCTTTCGGGCTTGAACGCGGCGCCGAGTACTGCGATGTTGGACCCCAGCAGACTGCCGCCGCACGCCACGGTGGCCAACTCCACCATCGCGGTGCGGCGGCGCATGTTGATCGAGTCGACCTCGCGGAGAAACGTGAGCGCCTGCGACGCACCGAGCTCGCCGGCGCGGGCCATGAAGGCACGGATGTCCTTGGGCAGACAGCCACCACCGAATCCCAAGCCCGCGTTGAGGAATCGACGTCCGATGCGCTGGTCGTAGCCGATGGCATCGGCCAGCGTCGACACGTCGGCTCCGGCCGCTTCGCACACCTCGCTCATCGCGTTGATGAACGAGATCTTGGTGGCGAGGAAGGCATTCGCCGACACTTTGACCAGTTCAGCGGTCGCGAGATCGGTTCGCAGGAAGGGGGTTTCGGCCTCGAGAATCGGTGCGTAGACCTGCTCGACCTTCGCGAGGACCGCGTCGGGGTCACCGTCGGGATCGAGTCCGAGCACGATGCGGTCGGGCCGCAGGGTGTCGGCGACGGCGAAGCCCTCGCGCAGGAACTCTGGGTTCCAGGCGACGGAGATGTCGGCCTGGGTGCCGGTGGCGGCGATGCGTTTGATGATCTCGGCCGAGGTGCCGACCGGCACCGTGGACTTGCCGATCAACAGGTGTGACCCGGTGAGTCGGGCGGCGAGTTCATCGACGACGGAGAACACGTATTTGAGGTCGGCGGCGTACTCGCCCCGCTTCTGCGGGGTGCCCACGCCGAGGAAGTGGACGTCGGCGAAAGCTGCGGCCTCGTCGAAGTCGGTGGTGAAGTGAAGGCGGCCCGATTCGAGGTTGCGGGCGAGCACTTCGGGCAGTCCTGGCTCGTAAAAGGGGACCTCGCCGCGGGCGAGCATCGCGACCTTGTCTACGTCGACGTCGACACCGAGGACGTCATGACCGAGTTCGGCCATACAGGCGGCGTGGGTGGCTCCGAGGTAACCGCAACCGAAGACGGTGAGCTTCATGGGCTGCGACACTACGGGGTGAATCCGCCTAGCGCCCAACCGAAAAGGCGAACTGTCAGTCGCCTGGATGAACGTCACCCGACTCTCGCGTTACGCCGAGATGACCGCCGACGCTGTGGCCTCAGCGGTTCTGGAAGTTCAAGTACGCCTTTGATGGTGTGGGGCCGCGCTGGCCCTGATACTTCGAACCGGTTCCCGCACTGCCGTAGGGGTTTTCGGCGGGACTGGAGAGACGGATGAGACAGAGTTGACCGATTTTCATGCCTGGCCACAGGGTGATCGGCAGGTTGGCCACATTGGACAGTTCCAGTGTGATGTGACCGGTGAACCCGGGGTCGATGAAGCCTGCGGTCGAGTGGGTCAGCAGCCCCAGACGGCCAAGCGACGATTTGCCCTCCAGCCGCCCGGCGAGGTCGTCTGGCAGGGTGCACACCTCCAGGGTGGACCCGAGCACGAACTCTCCGGGGTGGAGGACGAACGGGTCACCCTCGGCCGGCTCGATGAGTGTGGTCAGCTCGTCCTGCCGCTGCGCCGGGTCGATGTGGGTGTAGCGATTGTTGTTGAACACCCGGAACAGGTTGTCCAGCCGCACATCGATGCTTGACGGCTGCACCAGCGTGGGGTCGAACGGCTGCAGCGAGAGCCGCCCACTGTCGATCTCGGCGCGCAGGTCGCGATCGGAAAGAAGCATGCGCCGAGGTTAGCCGAGCCCCCGTCGGGTGGATCGAAAGCACGTAGTGCGCTGCGGGCCCTGTCGGGTGGGTCGAAAGCACGGAGTGCGCTTCGGTCCAGCCGACGCAGTAGATGGTGAGCCGCGCTGTTGGCTGAGCCAGGCGTGGGTGTGTGCCCTGGCACATGCGTGGCTGGTGCGTGTACTGCGTCGAGTGGGCGGAAAACCCCGTCGAGTGGGCGGCAAAAAGCGCCTCCCACTCGACGGCGTTGTTCCACCCACTCGACACGTCGCTGCATTGTTGAGTTCTCAAACATCGTGGTGGGGCTGGGGCCCCGGGGGTTGTGGGTCGGTTAGGCGGCGATGCTGGTGAGGTTCATGGTGCGGCGGTGGTAGGAGGGCATGAGTGTTTGGTGGGGGTCGATGGATGCGGGTGGGCGGAGCCAGGGGTGGCGGTCGTGGCCCATGATGACGTCCCAGCCGCGGTGGTGGACGTCGACGTGGCAGGCGC
>NZ_JAHCSG010000002.1 GCF_018474015.1 Williamsia sp. CHRR-6
CGCACGGTGCATGCGGGGTGCGAACGCGCTCCGACCGTGCGAACCGAACCAAGTCGTGCGAACGCGACCCGGCCACGCGAACTGGACCTGGACCGGGGGTTTCGCACGGTTGGCTGCAGTTCGCACGCTGTGCGACGGTTCGCACGGTGCATGCGGGGTGCGAACGCGCTCCGACCGTGCGAACCGAACCAAGTCGTGCGAACGCGACCCGGCCACGCGAACTGGACCTGGACCGGGGGTTTCGCACGGTTGGCTGCAGTTCGCACGGTGTGCGGCGGTTCGCACGGTGCATGCGGGGTGCGAACGCGCTCCGACCGTGCGAACCGAACCAAGTCGTGCGAACGAGCAGGCGAGGCGGGTAGACCTAACGCATCCGCGCGTTGAGGTTCATGGCGGTGATGATGTTATCGATGGCGGTCTTGATATCGCTGGGCTCGATGCGCATCAACGCTTCGGAATCCAGTTCGGCGATGTCGAGATCGCCTGAGGTCAAACGGAATTCGCGCTCTTCCTCGGCTCCCTCGATCACGTTGCGGATGAAACGCCCGTTACCGGCCAGGTCGATCAGGCGGACCTTTTCGCCGTTCTGGTCGGTGACGATCGAGTCGTACAGCGGGCGACACGCCTCTGCCAAGATGCGCGCCGACTCGCTCGGCAGCAGGGAATCGCGTGACTTCGCGATCACCCCACCGATCTGCGCCAGCTCCTCGGGCTGATACGACTCGAACCTGATGCGGCGGGCAAAACGTGACGCCAGACCGTCATTCGACGCCAACATCCGGTCGATCTCCCCGTCGTACCCGGCGATGATGACCACCAGACGATCCCGGTTGTCCTCCATTCGCGCCAGCAAGGTGTCGACGGCCTCACGACCGAACGCGTCACCACCGGACAGGCCCGTCTGGATGAGGGTGTACGCCTCGTCGATGAACAGCACCCCGTCGAGCGCGCGATCGATCAACGCAGACGTCTTGGGCGCGGTGCTACCCAGATGCTCACCCACCATGTCGCGGCGACTGGCCTCGACGATGGTGTCTGTCTTCAACAGCCCCAGACCGCAATACGTCTTGGCGATGATGCGCGCGATGGTGGTCTTACCGGTACCCGGAGGGCCGGTGAAGGCCAAATGCAACGACCGTGAGGTACTCGAAAGCCCCTTGTCTGCACGCACTTTCGCCATCGCCACCGACGACGACAGCTTGGCCACCTGGGTTTTGACCGACGTCAGCCCCACCTGCCTGTCCAACTCGGCTTTGGCCGCGGCCAGTGCGTCGGTCTGCGCGGCACTCGACTCCTCCGACGCGGCGGGGGCATCGTCGGGCACCGACGCTGGATCCCACCGGTTGGTGCGTTTGGCGATCTGACCGGGCTCGACCACCACCAGTCGGAACTTGGGGTTGCGGATCGCGTCGGCCACCCCGGGGAACTGGGGGTTGCGGGAGTACACCTGCTCGAAGAGGGCAACAGCGTTGTCCTCCTTACCTTCTTCACGTTGCACCAGCGCGTGGGTGTACATCGCGGAGGTGGCCGCCGCCGGGATGGGGCCGGTCTCGGCCTCCTCCAGACGTCGGTTGGCCTCGGTGAACATCCCCAGCTGTGCGCACGCCGCGCCGGCCATCACGTTGGCCCCGGCGACCATGTATTCGTCTCCCCAGGTCGCGGACGCGGTGAGGATGGTCAACACGTCGGGCCAACGCTGGGTGAAGTAGTGCAGGGTGGCGCGCACGTAGGTGACGATCGGGCTGGCCGACGCCGCCGGGATCTCGTCGAGCACCTCTTCGGCACCGTCAAAATCCTTTCCGTTGATCAGCGTCGCGGCGTACGCGGCGATCACCTCAGGCGTGTCGGACAACGGGTACTGGATGTAGAGCGTGGAAAACGACCCGTACAGCGTGCGCGGCGGCAACCCGAGTCGGCGCAGGTCTGCGTGCAACGCGCCCCGGGTCCGGTACAGATTGCTGACCACGTAGTCGGAGTTGTCGCCACACGCCAGCCGACCCATCCACGCATCAGCCATGTCGGGGGCGAACTCGCTGGCCCGCTGGAAGGCCAACGCCGCCTGGTTCTCATCGCGCGCGGACTGCTGACCGTCCACCGGGATGCCGAGAGACAGCACACCGAGGTCGAACAGTTGGCGTGCGTGGCGGATATCGGTCACGTGAGACGACCCCCGGGAGTCTGATTGCGCGCGCTGTCACGCCCGCACGGAACTACGGATACGGCCACCAGGATATCCCGGCCACAGCGTGGGATCGGCGACGGACGATCGCATAGATGACACAACCGTGAGACTGCCTGTGCGCCCCCGGCTTTTAGCCTGAGCGAGAGTCGTTAGGCCCACTCAAGAGGCTTGTCGGCGCAACAGACCGTCGGAGGTGTCTGGTGAAACGTTGGTCAATCCTCGCTGTGGCGGTGGCTGTGCTGCTGGTGTCGGCGGTCGGGTGCGGCACCGACTCGCCAAACGAGGTGGCGACGGGTCCGTCAGTCGACTATCGGACCACCCTCTCCGAGCCTGAACGCCAATACATCGCCACCCTCGACGCCTTGCGTGCCGTGGACGTGTGCGGATACGTCGACCTGGCCGCGGTCACCTCAGTCCTGAGTGCGCCCAACTACATCGGACCCTTCGCCGGGAGGGCGCTCAGCACATGCCACTTCAACGTCGACCCCCGGAAGAACAAAGTCGGGATCAATGATGTGAGCATCGCGTTCACCGAGGCGCCGGAGACGACGATGAACACCGAAGTCGCCGGTCAGCCTGCCTTCGTCACCACCGACAGCCTTGGGTGTCTGATCAGCATCAACACTGCCGCGGGGTCATTTGTCCAGTTCGGCGCCTCTGGCTACGAGGTGGACGACTCTTCCACGGCGTGCGATCCGCTGCGCGCGATCGTCGCGGCGTCGTTGCCGCAGATCCGGAGCAAGCGGCCGCCGCCGACAGCGACCGTGACCACTCCGGCGTCGCGGGTCGACCCGTGCACAGCTCTCAACCGGCTGCTCCCGACCATGCCGATGGCTGCGCCTGCGCTCAGCAATCCGCTCTTCGCCGAGCCCACCGCACCCCGTGTCGACCCTGCAGTGTGCGTCATCACCTTGAACGAGACCGGTTCGAAGTTTGCGCTGGCAGCGGTCAAGATGGGGCTGGTCACGGACTCGAAACGTCAGCGGGGTGCGATGTCGACGAAGCAATACATCAGGTTGGACGGTGTGCCGGCGACGGTCGAGGACGTGCGTGTGGCGTGCACGGTCAGAGCATTCCCGGAACCGAAGCGGCGACTGACCGTGCCGGGCTTCACCGATTCGGATACGCAACTCATCGCAATGTTGGAGGCCGGGGCGCCGAACTGTTGGTCCGCCAGGCAGATGGTTCACGCGCTGATCGAGAGCTACCGCGCGTTGACCTGAGCGCGTCGAGGTGGTTCTGGTCGACCGATACACTCGACTCGGCCGTCTGCACGGCCCTCGCCACCGCAGGGAAGGACCCCGACGCCTTGTCCGTCGACCCCCGCTCCGTCGATACCGTCGATCACGCCGCGCAGTCTCCCGACACCCCACAGCCCTACCGCGAGCTGGGACTCAAAGACGACGAGTACGCCCGCATCCGCGAGATCCTGGGTCGCCGCCCCACCGACGCCGAGTTGGCCATGTATTCGGTGATGTGGTCTGAGCACTGCAGCTACAAGTCGTCGAAAGTGCACCTGCGCTACTTCGGTGAGACCACCACCGATGAGATGCGCGCCTCCATGCTGGCGGGCATCGGGGAGAACGCCGGTGTGGTCGACATCGGCGACGGCTGGGCCGTCACCTTCAAGGTCGAGTCGCACAACCACCCGTCGTATGTGGAGCCGTATCAGGGTGCCGCGACCGGCGTCGGCGGCATCGTCCGCGACATCATGGCCATGGGAGCCCGGCCGATCGCGGTGATGGATCAGCTGCGCTTCGGTGCCGCGGATGCCCCCGACACCCGTCGCGTGGTCGACGGGGTGGTGCGTGGGGTGGGTGGCTACGGAAACTCGTTGGGGTTGCCCAACATCGGTGGTGAAACCGTCTTCGACGCCTCCTACGCGGGCAACCCGTTGGTCAACGCGCTGTGCGCAGGCGTGTTGCGCGCCGAGGACCTGCACCTGGCGTTCGCCTCCGGGGTGGGCAACAAGATCATCCTCTTCGGCGCCCGCACCGGACTCGATGGCATCGGTGGGGTGTCGGTGCTGGCGTCTGAGACCTTCGACGACGACGGTTCGGGGACACCCGGCGCCGGCCGCAAGAAACTGCCCGCCGTGCAGGTGGGTGACCCGTTCACCGAGAAGGTGCTCATCGAGTGCTGCCTGGAGCTGTATGCAGCCGGCCTGGTGGTGGGCATCCAAGACCTCGGTGGTGCCGGATTGTCCTGTGCCACATCAGAGTTGGCGTCAGCCGGCGATGGCGGCATGAGTATTCAACTCGAACAGGTACCGATGCGCGCCGAGGGGATGACCCCGGCCGAGGTGCTCTCCAGCGAATCGCAGGAACGCATGTGCGCTGTCGTCACGCCCGACAACGTGGACGCCTTCATGGCGGTGTGCCGCAAATGGGATGTGCTGGCCACCGTCATCGGTGAGGTGACCGACGGCGATCACCTGCAGATCACCTGGCACGGCGAGACCGTGGTGGACGTGCCGCCGCGCACCGTCGCCCACGAAGGCCCGGTGTACGAGCGGCCGGTCGCCCGCCCCGACAGTCACGACGCCGTGATCGCTGCCACCACAGTCGATTTGGCGCGTCCTGCCACCGACGAGGAGTTGCGTTCCACGGTGCTCACGATGCTGGCCTCGCCTGCGTTGTGCAGCCGCAAGTTCATCACCGAGCAGTACGACCGCTACGTTCGCGGCAACACCGTGCTGGCCGAGAACGCCGACGGCGGTGTGATCCGCATCGATGAGATATCCGGTCGCGGAATCGCTTTGGCCACCGATGCGTCCGGTCGCTACACCTTTCTCGACCCGTATGCCGGTGCTCAGTTGGCGCTGGCCGAGGCTTACCGCAACGTCGCCGTCACCGGCGCCACCCCGAAGGCAGTCACCAACTGTCTGAACTTCGGATCACCGGAAGACCCGGCCGTGATGTGGCAGTTCTCGCAGGCAGTGCGCGGATTGGCTGATGGCTGTGCGCAATTGGGTATCCCGGTGTGCGGCGGCAATGTGAGCTTCTACAACCAGACCGGGTCCACTCCCATCCTGCCCACGCCGGTGGTCGGGGTGCTCGGGGTGATCGACGACGTGCATCGGCGGCTGCCGACCGGCATCGGCACCGAACCCGGCGAGACCCTGATCTTGATGGGTGACACCCGCGACGAGTTCGATGGATCGATCTGGGCGCAGGTCGTTCACGACCACCTCGGTGGGGTGCCGCCGCAGGTCGACCTCGAACGTGAACGGCTGCTGGCCGAGATCCTCACCGCCGGTTCCCGCGACGGCCTGCTGTCGGCCGCCCACGACCTGTCCGAGGGCGGGTTGATCCAGGCGGTGATCGAATCGGCTCTGGCCGGTGAAACCGGTTGCCGCATCATCCTTCCCGAAGGTGCCGACCCGTTCGTGTGGCTGTTCTCCGAGTCGGCTGGCCGGGTGCTGGTGGCCGTGCCGCGGACCGAGGAGACCCGGTTCTGCGCCATGCTGGATGCCCGAAAGATGCCGTGGACGCGTATCGGTGTGGTGGACCAGGGCAGTGATTCGGTGGAGGTGCAAGACCACTTCTCCATCACTCTCGCCGAGTTGCGCGAGGTGCATGAGGCGACCCTGCCCGCTTTGTTCGGCTGAGATGTCGCTGGTGTACTAACGTCCGACACCGTGAACCACCCTTTTGGGCAATACCCGCCACCTTCGGGTGTCCCACCGCAGTATCCGGGCCAGCCGCCGTATCCAAGCAGCCCGGGGTATCCCGGGCCTCCGCCGTTCACCGGTCCACCCGTGTCCCCGGCCGCACCGGCGTACCCGGCCGCACCGGCGTACTCGGGCCAGCCCTCGTACCCGGGTTATCCGGGCGGGTACCCGCCACAGCCTGGTTATCCGCAGCCTCGCACGCCGTCGGGCGTCTCTGCGATCTTCGCCGGGGTGTTGGGTGTGCTCGGTGCGATCGTGGCGGTCCTATTCTTTGTGTTGTTCGTGGTCGCCGTGGTGCTGACGTTGCGCGATTCTGAGTCCATCGACTCCGTGGTGTGGGCGATCGCCTTCGCGGTCGTGCGCCTCGTGGAAGCCGTGCTGCTCGGTTGGGGCTCCATAGCGCTGTTCAGGCGTGGTGCCCGTGGCCCAGTGATCCTGGCGGCCGGCTGCGGGGCAAGTATTCTCTTCTCGATAATGGCGTTTATGCGCACACTGATCTCGGACGATCAGCTCAATGCTGGCCAGTTGGCCGGCAGCGGCGCTGTCAGTGTGATTCTCGCGATCTTCCCCATCGCGACGATGATCCTGGCACTGCTGCCGGCCACCCGTCGCTGGGTGGCCGCGCCGCGCTGAACCTGCGGAGGCGTTGCAGCAGGTTTAGCGTTGGTCCATGATGTGGCGACCTGAGCCCGGCGTGTTCGCGCCCGATGACCTCGACGGGCTGATCTGGTTTTACGACATGCACGGCTATGCCACCGTACGTGGACTGATCGAGGAAGATCAGCTCGCGCTCATCGAAGCCGAATGCGTGCATGCGCAAAACCGAGTGATCGCAGGGGAACTCGATGAGCGCCACGGCTCAACGGTGTTTCTCGACGAGGCCGCCAAGGCCGAACGCTTCGCCAACTACGTCGAGTACGTCAACGAGGTCTCGCCGGCGGTGGCCTCGGCAGTGACCGATCCGACCTTGGCGGCCATCATGGTCGCGTTGTTGGGTCCCGACTGCTGGTTGCGAGCCCACGAACAGTTCGGCGTGGTCTACCAGGATGCACGGCCCGGCAGGGAATCTGGCTACACCCGCATCGGGTGGCATTCGGATTGGCAGGCCAGTCCCAGCCTCGACATCTGGCCCTCGACAGCATTCACCATCCACATCGACGGCACCAGTCCGGCCAATGGATTCCTCAGAGTTGTTCCCGGTAGCCATCTCTGGGCCACGCCGGCGCCGTATCGGAACGTGAACGGGGCCGTGGTGCCGGACGGGGCGCGGGCTGCGGGCGGACGGACCACGCGCACACCGCCGTTCGCCATGCCCTTGAGTTTCGAGAAGGTGCGCGGCGAGGTGGCGGTGTATGCCGAACCGGGTGACATCATCCTGCATGACGCCTACCTGTGGCATTCGGCGGCACGCGCGACCAACGACACACAGCGGCGCCGGCACGTACGCGGCGGGTACTTCGGTGGCGCTCGCCAACCGGCGGGGGTGGCGGAGTTCATCAAGAACGCGGCACGCTGAGCAGTTAAATCATTGGCTGCAGGTGGTTCTCGTGCGGCACACTCCTGTGCTGACCACAAAGGAGATTCCCGTGACCACCCGCATCGACAACCTCAAGCTGCTCAACTTCGCCTCCTCGATCGACGACAAGACGATCGAGCAGGCCAAGGAGACCGCGGCGTTGTCATTCGTGCACCCGCACGTCGCGTTGATGCCCGACGCGCACTACGGCAAGGGTTCAGCCGTGGGGACGGTGATCCCCACCGTCGACGCCGTGATTCCCGCGGCGGTCGGTGTCGACATCGGCTGCGGCATGATCGCAGCACGAACAACCCTGTGCCACAGTGATATCGATCATCTCGATCGAGCCGCACTGCGCTCCTCCATCGAGTCGGCCATCCCACTCTCACCAGGTAACTACAACCGCACCACCGATCGGTTCGTGTTCACCGCAGCCCGGATGGCCGAGCTGGAACAGCAGGCGATCGACGACGACGTGGACCTGTCACACTCGCCGAAGTGGCGGGAGCAGCTCGGCTCGCTCGGCGGTGGGAACCACTTCATCGAGTTGTGTCTCGACGAGACCAACCGGGTGTGGATGTTCCTGCACTCCGGGTCGCGCGGTGTGGGTAACCGGATAGCGCAGCGGCACATCGCGATTGCGCAGAAGCTGTGTCGCCGTTGGCATATCGAGTTGCCCAACCCCGACCTTGCCTACCTGCCCAGCGGCACCGTCGAGCTTGAGGTGTACCTGCGGGATCTGCGGTGGGCGCAGGCGTTCGCCCTGGCCAATCGTGCGGAGATGATGGATCGGTTCAGACAGGCGTTGGCCCACTGGGTCGGTCACGTCGGCGACCCGGCCACGATGGAAGCGGAGCGGATCAACACCCACCACAACTACACCGTGCGCGAGAAGCACGGGGGCAAGGATGTGTGGCTCACCCGCAAGGGTGCCATCGACGCGCACGAGGGCGTGCGTGGCATCATCCCCGGCTCGATGGGGACACGGTCCTACATCGTCACCGGCAAAGGCCATGGGGGCGCACTGTGTTCGGCGCCGCATGGTGCTGGTCGGCGATTCTCGCGTGCCGAGGCCAAGCGGCGTTTCACCGAAGCCGATCTTGCCGCGGCGATGGCGGGCATCGAATACCGGCACGGTGCGCAGTGGATCGATGAGATCCCGCAGGCATACAAGGACATCGACGTGGTGATGGCGGATGCCGATCGGTTGGTGTCGGTCGACCACACGCTGCGCCAGATCCTCAACGTCAAGGGAACCTGAGAACACCGGGGCAGGCCAGGCAGCCACCGGCCTGTTCGCCATCCGGCGGACGGGCCGGTGTCGCCGGCACCTCACTCGTCAGAAGGGTTACCACACAGGGGTGTCTGGTACTCCAGCACCTCGAGCTGGCATGAACTGCGTGGCGTGTCGTACATCCGACTGCGTCCGGTGAGCTCCCAGCCGCGCCGCTCGTAGAAGGTTCGAGCTCGGATGTTGGCCGCGAACACCCACAACACCGCGACGCGAAAACCCCAGTGTTGCAACTGGCGCAACCCCGCGTGGTGTAAAGCCACACCGACGCCGCTGCCCCAGTGATCGGGGTCGACGTAGAGTGCCGCCAGCTCTCCGCGCGATTGGTCGGATTCCTCTCGACGGTCCTCACACACGCTGACAAAGCCTGCGACCGAATCGGATTCGTCGGCGGCGAGGATGGTCCGAACCGGAGCCTGATCGTGGAATGTGTAGCGGGCGGCAAACTGTTGCGTGTTCAGCTCGCCCAGTGCCTCGGCCGACATCAGGTCTCGATAGCCGGCGCGCCATGACCGCACATGGGTCACTGCGACCCGAGCTTCATCGCCTGGTTCGGCCACGCGCAGGGTGACGGTCACGCATGTCACCTCACCGGGTTCGGGTCCGCGGCGCAACCCGATTTACAGTGGGCCCGTGGCGAGCAAGGCGGTGGATCCTGCGGTGATGCGGGCGGCCGTACTCGCCGTGGCCGACTGGTTGTACGACGAATCGGTGGACGCTCCGGCTCGGGCCGAGTTGGCCGCTGCGGTACGGCTCAGCGCGCGGACCCTTCCGCAGGTGGCGCCGGGCAACTCGGTCGAGGTCCGTATCCCGCCGTTCGTGGCCGTGCAGTGCATCGAGGGTCCGCGCCACACCCGCGGTACCCCACCCAACGTGGTGGAGACCGATCCGCGGACGTGGTTGTTGTTGGTCGTCGGGCTGCTGGACCTGTCGACGGCGGTGACGCATGGGACGGTGTCGGCGTCGGGGTCACGGGCGGCAGAGGTGGCGGGTCTGCTCCCATTGCTTCGGCTGTGATCTCCGGTGCCCAAAATTCACATCTGTCAGTGCACCGGACAGGCGTCAGTGTGGGTACTGTGAGCCCGCGAACACCATCCCTACCACTGTGAGGCGTCTGAACCAATGGGCAATCCGTACGGCGATTCCACCGAGCCGTTCAAGAAGGACGGGCAACCCCCGTACGGTCAGCAGCCGCCCGCCGGCCCGCCCGACTACACCCAACCCCAGTACGGCCAGCCCGAGTACGGGCAACCGCAGTACGGGCAGCCGTCCTACGAACAACCGCAGTACGGGCAGCCCGCCTACGAACAACCGCAGTACGGGCAGCCCGCCTACGGTCCACCTACCCAGTACGGCCAGGGATATCCGGGCGGGTACGGCTCGCCTGCGGGTCTGCCGCCAGAGAACTACCTGGTCTGGGCCATCCTGTGCACCGTCTTGTGCTGCTTGCCGCTGGGAATCGTGTCAATCATCAAGTCCAACTCGGTGAACACCCTGTGGGCCCAAGGCGATCAGATGGGCGCCGCGCGAGCATCTGAGGAAGCCAAGAAGTGGGCGATGTGGGGGGCGATCATCGGGGTGGTCGGCTCGGTACTCGGCATCATCGCCTACGTGATCGTCATCGCGGCGACTGTCAACTCCACGACGTCGTATTGACCGCACGACTCGCCGCCGCGTCCCCGCTGCGAGCGCTCGCCGCCCCTGCTGGGGTGGCGGCGGTCGCGGCGGGGAGTTGCGTGGGTATCTGGTTGGCCGACCCGACCACACCTGGCGGGGTGATCCCGGTGTGCCCCACCAAGGCGCTGTTGGGAATCGACTGTCCCGGTTGTGGTTCCATGCGGATGATCTATTCGCTGTTGCACGCCGACATCGGTGCCGCATTGCGCTACAACGCTCTTGGTCTGGTCGCGGTGGTGTTGCTGGTGGTGTCCTACATCGGATGGGTGCTCGCCCGATTCGGGGTGGCACGCTTACCCCGCTGGCAGGACCGCCGGTGGGCTCCGATGTTGGTGCTGATCGCTGTCATCGGGTGGTTCGTGGTCCGCAACCTGCCATTCGCCCCGTTCACCGGGCTGCGCGTCTGACCGCATCGGGGGGAGCGCCCTTGCCGATGTGACGAACACGAGGCGGCGAGGATTCGTCGGGCTGTCACGGTGGACCGTAGACTCGAGCCACGCCCTTGCCGTCCACTTTGGGAGCGTCACCGTGACCGAGCTGTCGATCCACAGCCCGAATCTCCTCGCCTCCGCCGCTCCCGCCCCGTGCTCCTCGGCGGCCGCGCTCAACCACCCGGCGCTGGACACCCCAGAAAACGAACCCCGCGAAGAATGCGGGGTTTTTGGTGTCTGGGCCCCCGGTGAGGAGGTCGCCAAGCTCACCTACTACGGCCTCTACGCACTGCAACACCGTGGCCAGGAGGCCGCAGGGATCGCCGTCGGCGACGGCTCACAGGTGCTGGTGTTCAAAGACCTCGGTCTGGTCAGCCAGGTGTTCGACGAACAGACGCTGGCTTCGATGCAGGGCCACGTCGCCATCGGGCACTGCCGCTACAGCACCACCGGATCGACCACGTGGGAGAACTCCCAGCCGATCTTTCGGACCACCGCGGCCGGGACCGGAGTGGCGTTGGGTCACAACGGCAACCTGGTCAACACCGCCGACCTCGCCAGCATCGCCCGCGCCGCCGGGTTGATGGAATCGCGGATGCACGGCGGAGCCACCTCTGACTCCGACGTGGTCGGGGCGTTGTTGGCCCACGGCGCTGCCGATCGCACCATCGAGCAGGCCGCGATGGAACTGCTGCCCACCCTCAAGGGCGCGTTCTGCCTGACGTTCATGGACGAGCACACCCTCTACGCTGCCCGCGACGCCCACGGTGTCCGGCCGCTGTGTCTGGGCCGGCTCGATCGTGGCTGGGTGGTGGCCTCGGAGACGGCGGCACTCGACATCGTCGGTGCGTCGTTCGTCCGCGACATCGAGCCCGGCGAACTGCTGGCCATCGACGCCGACGGCGTGCGTAGTTCCCGCTTTGCCCAACCGACCCCCAAAGCCTGTGTCTTCGAATACGTCTACCTCGCGCGCCCCGACTCGGTCATCAACGGCCGCTCGGTGCACTCCTCACGGGTGGAGATCGGTCGTCGGTTGGCGCGCGAGTTCCCGGCCAACGGCGACCTGGTGATCCCGGTGCCCGAATCGGGTACGCCGGCGGCCACCGGGTACGCCGCGGAGTCGGGAATCCCGTACGGGCAGGGCCTGATGAAGAACGCGTACGTGGGACGCACCTTCATCCAGCCCTCACAGACCATCCGCCAGTTGGGGATTCGGCTCAAGCTCAACCCGCTGCGGGAGGTGATCCGCGGCAAACGTCTTGTGGTGGTTGATGATTCGATCGTGCGCGGCAACACCCAGCGTGCTCTCATCCGGATGCTGCGCGAGGCGGGTGCGGCCGAGATCCACGTCCGCATCGCGTCGAGTCCGGTGCGGTGGCCGTGCTTCTACGGCATCGACTTCGCCTCTCCGGCCGAGTTGATCGCCAACGGTATGGAATCGGAGGAGGGGATGGTCGAGGGCGTGCGCCAGGCCATCGGCGCCGACTCGCTGGCCTATCTCAGCATCGACGAGATGATCGCTGCCACCGAGCAACCACGCGAACAGCTGTGTGCGGCCTGCTTTGACGGCAACTATCCCATCGATCTGCCGCGCGAGACCTCGATGGGCAAGGCAGTGTTGGAGACCATGTTGGCCAACGCCGCCAGTTCTGATGTGGTGTCGGCGACCAACGACAACGCCAGCGCCCTGCGTCGCCCCTGATCAGGTCCCGTGCGTGATTTTGGCCCGCCCGCCCTCCTAATTCACTCACGGGGCCGGAGGCCACGGCTATCATCAGGCGATCAGATCCGGAGTGACATCAAGGAACGGTGACAATGTCTGCCCATCAGGCCAATTCATTTCGGCGTCGGGCCTCGCGCCAGACCAGGGTCGGCCTGATCGCCGTCACCACGGTGGCGGTGGGGTCGCTGGTCGTCTCTGCGTGCGGCTCGGGTCGCACCGACAGCGGTTCGTCGAGCGACTCCGGTGCGGCCATCACCGTGGGCACCACCGACCAGGTGTCCTTCATCGACCCGGCCGGCTCGTACGACAACGGGTCGCTGGCCGTGATGAAGGTGGTCTACCCGTTCCTGATGGACTTCGAGCCGGGCTCGGGCACCTTGAAACCGTCTGCGGCACAGTCCTGCTCGTTCACCTCGACCACCGTCTACAGCTGCACGCTGAAGAAGGGCCTCACCTTCGCCAACGGTGATCCGCTGACCGCGCAGGCGGTCAAGTACTCCTTCGACCGCATCGTGAAGATCAACGATCCCAACGGTCCGTCGTCGCTGCTGGCCAATCTCAAGTCGACCGATGCGCCCGACGACACCACCGTCAACTTCACCCTCACCGAGCCCAACGACCAGACGTTCCCTCAGCTGCTGGGCACCAACGTCGGTCCCATCGTCGACCCCAAGGTGTTTCCGGCCGACAAGGTTCTCGACGACGACGCGATCGTGAAGGGCAAGGCCTTCGGCGGGCAGTACACCATCGACAGCTACGACAAGAACAAGCTGGTCGAGTTCGTCAAGAACCCGAATTACCAAGGGCTGCTGGGCGCTCCGAAGACCGACAAGGTGCGGCTGAAGTACTACACCCAGGCCACCAACCTCAAACTCGCCATCGAGCAGGGTGAGATCGACCTGGCCTACCGCTCGTTGACCCCGACCGACGTGGGTGCCCTGCGCAAGAACTCCGCGCTGACCGTGCACGAGGGTCCCGGCGGCGAGCTGCGCTACCTGGTGTTCAACCTCAACACCATGCCGGGCGGCACCCCGGAGCAGAAGTTGGCCGTGCGCAAGGCGATTGCCAGCTCGGTCGACCGTGACGCCATCGCCAAGGACGTCTACCAGGGCACCTTCAGCCCCGCCTACAGCATGATCGTCGGCGGCTTGCCCGGCGCCACCGACGCCTACAAGAAGTACGGCGAGAAGCCCGACGCGGCCGCGGCCAAGAAGTACCTGACCGATGCCGGTATCTCCACGCCGGTCTCGGTGAACCTCTGGTACAACCCCGACCACTACGGGTCAAGCTCGGCCGACGAGTACGCGAAGGTCAAGGCGCAGCTCGAGGCGACCGGACTGTTCCGGATCACGCTGAGCTCGGCGAACTGGCAGACCTACAGCAAGGACCGGGTGAAGAACACCTATCCCGTCTACCAGCTGGGGTGGTTCCCGGACTTCCCGGACGCCGACAACTACCTGACCCCGTTCCTGGACAAGAACAACTTCCTCAAGTCGGGGTTCGAGAACCCCGAGATCAGTGCGATGTTGAGCCAGGAGCGCAGTGAGCTCGACCCGGCCAAGCGGGCGGCCATCATCACCGACATCCAGAACATCGTCGCCGACCGCCACATCCCGACGCTGCCGCTGTTGCAAGGCAAGCAGATCGCGGTGTCGCGCAACAACATCGACGGGGTCACCCTCGACAAGTCGTTCACGTTGCACGTGGGCACGTTGTCGAAGAAGTGATGGGCGAGGCAACCACCAGCTCGACCACGCTCGACGACCCCACCTCTGTCGAGAAGTCCGATGGGGGTGGGGTGTTCGCGTCGCGTCGCGGTGCCCTGGTGCGCTATTTGCTGATTCGCGCGGTGCTGGTCGTCCCGACGGTGTGGATCCTGGTGACGGTGGTGTTCTTCGTGTTGCGGATCGCCGGCGACCCGATCACCGCGAAGCTCGGTGGCATCCTGCCGCCCGATCAACTGGCGGCCCGTCGCAAGGCCGCCGGGCTGGACCGGCCGATCCTGGAGCAGTACTTCAGCTATCTGAACAGCCTGATCCACGGTGATCTGGGCAAGGCCAACCTCGACGGCGAACGCATCAGCCATGTGATCGTCACCTCTGGTGCGGCAACGCTGGAGCTGGTGTGCTACTCCCTCATTGTGGCCTTCGTGGTGGGAATCCCGTTGGGCCGCTTCGCGGCAACCCACCGTGACAAGATCTCCGACGTAACCTTGCGCATCCTGGCCATCCTGCTGTACGCGGCGCCGGTGTTCTTCATCGGCATCCTGCTCAAGCTGGTGTTCGCGGTCCATCTGGGCTGGCTTCCGTCCTCGGGACGGGCGAGTGTGGATGCCGAACTGGCCCTGCAGAACGTCTCGCCGAAGACCAACATCCTGCTGATCGACGCCATCCTCTACGGCGACTCGAGCTATCTGATCGACGTCCTCAAACACGCCGTGCTGCCCGCGTTGGCCCTGGGTCTGCTCACCGCAGGCGTTTTCCTGCGGTTGGTGCGGGTGAACCTGTTGCAGACGCTGCGGTCGGGCTATGTCGAGGCCGCCCGCGCCCGCGGGGTGTCGGAACGAAAAGTGGTGACCCGACACGCTTTCCGTAATGCATTGGTGCCGGTGGTCACCGTGATCGGCCTGCAGATCGCGATGATGCTCGGCGGTGCCGTGCTCACCGAGACCACCTTCGAGTGGAAGGGTCTGGGCTACCAGCTGGCGCGCTACCTACAGGACAGTGACTACATCGCAGTGCAGGGCATCATCGCCTTCATCGCGGTCCTCATCGCGGTGATCAGCTTCGTCATCGATGCCGTGGTGGCGCTCATCGATCCTCGGATCCGGTTCTAGGACAGGTGAATCGATGACCGTTCCCGCCGCCGACCCATCGGCACAGCCGTCGCCCATCCGCCCGCCGAGCCGGAGTCAGATCCCGGGGCTGGCTCTCATCCGCAGCACGTCGGGTCTACAGCGCTACACCCTGATCTCCGGTTTGGTGCTGGTGGCGATCTTCATCATCCTGGCCGTGTTCGCGCCGCTCATCGCGCCGTATTCGTTCAAACAGCAACGTGATTCGTCCGGCGACTTCCCGTCGTTGGCCGGACCGTCGGGTGCGCATTGGTTCGGCACCACCGTCGGACAACTCGACGTGTTCTCCCGCACGGTCTACGGCGCGCGCACCGCGCTGATCGTCATCGTGTTGGCCTTGCTGCTCTCGGTGCTCATCGGCGTCGCGCTGGGCCTGGTCTCTGGATATGCCGGCGGATGGTTCGACCGGGTGGTGGTCACCTTCATGGACGCCATGTTCGGCTTTCCGTCGCTGCTGTTGGCGATCGTCGTGTCCGCGTCGCTCGGACCGCATTTCAAGGGCGGGTTCGGCGGCATCATGGCGGCGGCCGTGTCGATCACGGTGGTGTTCATCCCGCAGTACTACCGGGTGATCCGCAACGCCACGCTGTCGGTGAAGACCGAACCGTTCGTCGACGCTGCCCGGGTCACCGGGGCCGGTCCCGCACGCATCGCGTTCGTCCACATCCTGCCCAACGTGACCACCTCGCTGCCGGTGATCGCCACCCTCAACTGTTCCGAAGCCATCCTCACCCTGGCCGGGTTGGGGTTCCTCGGCCTGGGCATCGAACCGACTGCCGCCTCGGAATGGGGCTACGACCTCAACCGGGCGCTGCCCGATGTGGCCAACGGATTGTGGTGGACCAGCGTGTTTCCCGGCATGGCGATCGTGTTGATCGTGCTGGGCATCACGATGGTGGGCGAGAGCATCAACGAGGCCACCAACCCGCTGCTGCGCACCCGCCGGCTGGGCAAGGCCGCCGGTGGCACCGATGACGCTTCGGAGGTCGCATCGTGAACACTCCCGCACTTGCGGTGCAGAACCTGTCGGTCACCTTCGCCACCGACGGCGGTGTGGTCGACGCCGTACGTGACGTGAGCTTCGAGGTCTTCGCCGGCGAGGTACTGGCGGTGGTCGGCGAATCCGGTTCGGGGAAATCGGTCAGCTCTCGCGCCGCCATCGGTCTGTTGCCCGAGACCGCGCAGGTGACCGGAACGGTTCGGCTCGGTGAGCGTGAGGTGACGTCGATGTCGGCCCGCGAGCTGACCGGTATCCGCGGCCAGGACATCGCGATGGTGTTCCAGGAGCCCGGGGCGGTGCTCAACCCGTTGTTGACCGTGGGCGCCCATCTCGCCGAAGCCATTCGCGCACACCCGATCTCGGGCACCATGATGTCGAAGAAGGAGGTCGCGGCCCGCGCGGTGGAGCTGCTGCAGATGGTGGCCTTGCCCGAGCCGCAGCGGCGCGTGGACTACTACCCGCACGAACTTTCCGGTGGGCAGAAGCAGCGGGTGGTCATCGCGATGGCCATCGCCTGCGACCCGCTGGTGATCATCGCCGACGAACCCACCACCGCTCTCGACGTGACCGTGCAGGCCGAGATCCTGGATCTGCTGCGCGATCTCAAAGAGCGGATCGGGGCGGCGATCGTGCTGATCACCCACAACATGGGCGTGGTGGCCGACATGGCCGACCGCGTGGTGGTGATGAACGCCGGTGTCGTGGTGGAGCAAGCCGAGGTGCACGACCTGTTCGCCGCGCCCACGCAGGAGTACACGCGCACCCTGCTGGCCGCGGTGCCGCACCTGGGTGAACCGACCCGCACCACGCCGGTGGCCGCCGACGCCGAGACCGTGCTGGAGGTGACCGGGCTGACCGTGGAATTCCCACTCGGGTTGGGCAGCGGCACCTTTCGCGCCGTCGACGATGTCTCACTGGCCGTGCGCCGAGGGGAGACTCTGGGTCTGGTCGGCGAATCGGGGTCGGGCAAGTCGACGATCGGTCGGTGCGTGGCGGGTCTGCAGAAGCCGACGTCGGGCAGCGTGGTGGTGCTCGGCACCGACATCGCGGGGTTGTCCTCGCGGGCCATGCGGCCGCTGCGCAAGCGTTTCGGGTTCGTCTTTCAGGACCCCGCCACCGCGCTCAACCCGCGGATGACGGTGGGTACGTGCATCGCCGAACCACTGGTCGTGCACGCCTACGGTGACCGCGCCACCCGAACCGCACGGGTGCGTGAACTCCTCGACTCGGTGCGCCTGCCCGCAGGCACCGAGGACCGCTACCCCCACGAACTGTCCGGTGGGCAGCGTCAGCGCGCCAACCTGGCGCGGGCGTTGGCTCTGGGACCTGATCTGCTGGTGGCCGACGAGCCGACCAGTGCCCTGGACGTCTCGGTGCAGGCCTCGGTGCTGGAGTTGTTCATCGACCTGCAGCAGCAGTGGGATTTCGGTGCCCTGTTCATCAGCCACGACCTCGCGGTGGTCGAACAGGTGTCACAGCGGGTGGCGGTGCTGCGTGATGGGGCCGTGGTGGAACTCGACACCGGTGCCACGATCCTGCGCGCGCCCAGCGCTGATTACACCAAACGGCTGTTGGCGGCGGTACCTGTTCCCGATCCGGTGGAGCAGCGTCGACGCCGGGAGCAGACACACGAACGGGGCGGACCCTCTAGTACCGTATGACGCGTGACTAGCCAGGGTGCGGAGACCGGTAGCGCAGGTGCGTCCTACGCCGCCGCCGGTGTGGACATCGACGCAGGCGATCGGGCGGTCCGGCTGCTCAGCCCGCACGCCAAACGAGCATCGCGCCCCGAAGTCCTCGGCGGCATCGGCGGATTCGCCGGCCTGTTCTCGCTACGCGGCGACTACCGTGAGCCGGTCCTCGCCTCGTCCACCGACGGTGTGGGCACCAAACTCGCTGTGGCACAGGCGATGGGCAAACATGACACGGTGGGACGCGACCTGGTGGCGATGGTGGTCGACGACCTGGTGGTGTGTGGGGCCGAACCGCTGTTCCTGCAGGACTACATCGCAGTCGGCAAGGTGAACCCCGAGTTGATCGCCGAACTGGTGTCGGGCATCGCCGACGGGTGTGTCGAAGCCGGGTGCGCGCTGCTCGGTGGCGAGACCGCCGAGCATCCCGGCCTGATGGAGGACAGCCACTACGACCTGTCGGCCACCGGCGTGGGTGTGGTCGAAGCCGACGCCGTGCTCTCGCCCGATCGGGTGCGGCCCGGCGATGTGGTCATCGCGATGGGGTCCTCTGGGCTGCACTCCAACGGATATTCGTTGGCACGCAAGGTGTTGCTGGAGTGGGGACACATGGATCTCGGCGGTCACGTCGAGGAGTTCGGGCGCACCCTGGGCGAGGAGATGCTGGAACCGACCCGCATCTACGCCAAGGACTGCTTGGCGCTGATCGCCGAGACCGAGGTACGTACCTTCGCCCACGTGACCGGTGGTGGCCTGGCCGAGAACCTCGCGCGCGTGATGCCGCGGGGCCTGATGGCCGAGCTGGACCGCGGAACCTGGACTCCCGCACCGATTTTCGCGATGATCGGGCAGCGCGGTCGGGTCGAACGCCGCGAGATGGAGCGCACCTTCAACATGGGGGTGGGCATGGTTGCCATCGTCTCACCGTCCGACACCGACCGAGCGTTGGCAGTGTTGACCGCCCGGCACCTCGACAGCTGGGTGCTGGGGACGGTCAAGAAGGCGAGCGCCGAGAGTGGCGGCGAGGGAGTGGCTGGGACGGGAACCGCGGTGCTCGCCGGGGAGCACCCGCGGTTCTAGGCCGTCACACGACCTCGAGCGTCAGGCTCGACGCCATTCCTCTTCGTCGGCCCACGCGTCGGCGGGGTCCGGCCGGTCGAGTGGCTGGTCCGGACTGTTCGCCAGTTCACGCTGCAAGCTGTCGAGGTCCATGTTCGGGGAGCTGTACTTGAGCTCCCGAGCCACCTTCGTCTGCTTTGCTTTTGCTCTGCCGCGGCCCATAGGGGGACCCCCTCGCACAATGACGGGGCGGCCAATCAAGACTGGCGGCCCCGTTCTGAGTTTACAAATCTTGTCGTGGCTACAGTCTAGCGCGCTGGCGAGCGCAACGTGGACCGGCGGGTACGCCCGCGCGCCTCACCGGTCGCGAGCGCGTACGCGCAACGCCCGCTGCGCCTCCGACCGGACCTTGGCCGCCACCTCCGGCGCCGACGCGAGCTGCGTCAGCAACTCGTCGGACACGGTGCCGGCGAAGAAGTCACGGATGCTCACCTGACGGTCGGGGCGACTGAGCACCTGCACCGCATCCCCCGCACGCACCTCCCCTTCGGTGACAACCCGCAGGTAGGTGCCCACGTCGCCCCGCTCGGTGAAGCGTTTCACCCACTGTGGTCGCTCAGCCCATTCGGCGAAGGTGCGGCACGGAACGCGTGGCATCGACACCTCCACCACCACGTCGGTCCCGATGCGCCAGCGTTCCCCGATCAGCGCATCCGAGACGGCCACATCCGCCAAGCGCAGGTTCTCGCCGAACCAGCCCGGTGCCGGTGTGAACCCGATCTCCTGCGACCAGCGCTTCGCCTCGGCCTCGCTGTAGGCGTAGACGGCCTGGTCCGGACCGCCGTGGTGGGTGCGATCGAGGATGAGGTCGCCGTCGATGCCCTCGGTGGTGAACGCGACGGCGCCGGCGAGCGGTGTCTTGGCGATTCCGGTGTCGCCGGTTCGGGCCAGTGTCACCGGCGTGCCGGCCGCACAGACCGCGACCACGGTGCCGGTCATCGACCGCGCAGCTTCTCGATCGCGGCCCGACCGGCCGGCACCCGATCGTCGGTGGGCACCGATGCGGGGTCGATGCGGGCGTCCACCCCCCCGGCCAACAGCGGGGTGTCGACCGGGATGGTGCGCTTGACCAGGGCCACGGCGACCGGGCCGTATTCGTGGTGGTCGACGACGGTACCCACCCGTCCGACGCTCCGTCCGCCTGCGGTGATCGGATCGCCGGTGACCGGGCGAGCGTCGGCGCTGCCGTCGAGTTGCAGCAGGACCAGTCGACGCGGCGGTTGGCCGAGGTTGTGGACTCGGGCCACGGTCTCCTGCCCGCGGTAGCAGCCTTTGTCCAGGTGTACTGCGCCGTGGTGGTCGGGGTCGCCGATCCAGGCCACCTCGTGCGGGATGGTCTTCTCGTCGGTGTCCACACCCAGCCGTGGCATCACGGCCACCGCCCGCAGCGCCTCGAACGCCCAGATGCCCGCGGGGCGCGCGCCGGTCTGGGTCAGCAGCGTCCACCAATCGGTGAGATGGCCGGTGGGCACCATCACGTCGACGCGCGGCAGCGGTGCATCGGCTTCGCCCAGCGGCGGCATCACGCGCCAGAACCCCTGCGGTTCGTCGTCGTGATGCTGCTCGGGCAGCGAGCCGGCCTGATAGACCTGCGCGTGCTCGGGGATCTCCAACAGCGCGGCGAGCGGGCCCGAGACCGCGCCGGGCCCGACGAGGGTGAGCACGGCGAGGTCGGGCCGCGCGACCGGGGTTGCTTTGGCCCAGAACACCATTCGGCTCAGAAAATCTAAAAGCGGTTGCGCCCGTTGATGTTCGGTGTCGAGATAGGTGACGCCGTCGATGTCGGTGACGATGAAGTGATCCTCAACGCGTCCGTTGCCGTCGAGGCTGAGGTCTTCGGCGCTGCGCCGATCGGGCAGCGTCGCCACGTGTTGGCTGGAGATGGTGTGCAGCCAGCTCAGCCGCTCCTCGCCGCTGATCTCGATGACCCCACGATGGGATCGGTCGACCACGATCACACCGTCGAGCGCGGCGCGCTGCTCACCGAGCGGGTCGCCGAAATGCCAGGCGACGCCTGCATCGGGGGAGTCGTCGGGGGCGGGTACGGCACCGGATCCACGGTGGGCCAGCAGCACGGTGGACGGGGAGGCGGTCACGGCTTCCATGGTACGAGTACCCGATAGGGTGAGCGCCATGGCGCATCCGATCTTGGTCACCTACGACGGCGCGGTTCTCGACGCCGATGTCCCCTTCCTGCACGCCGACGACCTCGCCGCGGTGCGCGGTGACGGCGTCTTCGAGACGCTGCTGGTGCGCGACGGACGCGCCCGCTGCGTGAACCTGCACCTGCATCGGTTGGCCCGCAGCGCCGCGGCGTTGGGACTGCCCGACCCTGATCTCGACCGGTGGCTCGCGGCCATCCGCACCGGCGCTCGGGTGTGGGCAGAGGAGAACCCGTCCGCCGAGGGTGTGATGCGGCTGGTGTACTCGCGTGGTCGCGAGAGCGCGCCGGTCGACGCCCCGCCCAAAGGTTCCGACCGGGCCGACACCGGCATCAGTCGAGAATCCAACGAGGCGACCGCGTATCTGACCGTCGGCCCGGTGGCCGAGCGGGTGGCCACCGCCCGGGCCGAGGGGATCACCGTGATCACCCTCGACCGCGGATACTCGGTCGACCTCGCCGCCCGCGCCCCGTGGCAACTGTTGGGTGCCAAGACCTTGAGCTACGCGACCAACATGGCCGCGCTGCGTCACGCGGCCACCGAGGGCGCCGACGACGTGATCTATCTGAGCAGTGAAGGTCAGGTGCTCGAGAGCCCCCGAGCCACGGTGGTGGTGCTGCGTGGCGACACCCTCATCACCCCGCCCGCCGAGAACGGGATCCTGCACGGCACCACACAGCAGGCGCTGTTCACCATCGCCGAGAAAGAAGGGTTTCGCACCCGCGCCGCAGCGCTGCGTGGCTCGGACCTGGTGACCGCCGACGGGGTCTGGCTGGTGTCCAGCATCACCCTGGCTGCCCGAGTGGCGGTCCTCAACGGATACCCCATGCCGGTGCCCGCCCGCCTCGAGGAGTTCAACGCGCTGATCAACCGCGCGATCGAGCTGGACTGACCTCGATCTCTCAGGCACACAGAGGACTTTCGTCCCCTGTGTGGCGTGCAGTTCCCGGGACCTTGTGTGGTGGGTCGAACACCTTTGTCCCATGGTGTCGACCGGCGCTGAGGAGTTGAATCCGTGGTGACTACTACGGCATGTAGTAGTGCTCTGGGGTTCGCACAGTGAGGTCGCCACATGAACGCGCTCGACGTCTCGCGTTGGCAATTCGGGATCACGACGGTCTACCACTTTCTGCTGGTCCCTCTGACCATCGGTCTTGCGCCGATGATCGCGGTGATGCAGACGGTGTGGCACGTCACCGGCAATGAGCAGTGGTATCGCGCCACCAAGTTCTTCGGGAAGTTGTTCCTGATCAACTTCGCCCTGGGGGTGGCCACCGGCATCGTGCAGGAGTTCCAGTTCGGCATGGCCTGGAGCGAGTACAGCCGCTACGTCGGGGACGTCTTCGGTGCGCCGCTGGCCCTGGAAGGGCTGGTCGCCTTCTTCCTGGAGTCGACCTTCCTGGGCTTGTGGATCTTCGGGTGGCAGCGCTTGCCGGCGCGAGTGCATCTGGCCTGCATCTGGCTGGTGGCCATCGGGGTAAACGCATCGGCCTTCTTCATCATCGCGGCCAACTCGTGGATGCAGCACCCGGTGGGCGCCCGGTTCAATCCGGACACCCAACGCGCTGAGCTGGTGGACTTCTGGGCCGTGATGACCAACAACACCGCCCTGGCCGCGTTCCCGCACACCGTGGCCGGGGCGTTCCTCACCGCCGGTACCTTCGTCGCGGGCATCGGGACCTGGTGGATGATCCGAGATCGTAGACGCGCCAGGGTGACCGACGACGTGGTGCTCGCAGGCGAGCTCAACACCGAGGCGCGCACCCTCTACCGTCCGGTCACCCGGTTTGCGATGTGGGTGATGCTGGCCTCGGGGGTGGCGTTGGCGGTCACCGGGGACGCTCAGGCCAAGCTGATGTTCGAACAGCAGCCGATGAAGATGGCCTCGGCCGAATCGCTGTGCCACGTGGAGACCGGTGCCTCGTTCTCCATCCTGACCATCGGTACCCAGAACAACTGCGACTCGATCACCCGCGTGATCGAGCTGCCCAACCTCACCTCCTTCCTGGCCACCAACGACGTCAACGCGACGCTGTCGGGTGTGACCGATCTGCAACAGCAGTACCAGCAGCGATTCGGGCCCGGAAACTACCGTCCCAACCTCTTCGTCACCTACTGGGCGTTTCGGGCCATGATCGGTTGGGCCATCGGGTCGGCGGTGCTGGCCGCTGCGGGCCTGTGGTTCACGCGGCGCGGGCGGGTGCCCGACCAGCGGTGGCTGGGATGGCTTGCGTTGGCAGCCATCCCGACGCCGTTCCTGGCCAACAGCTCGGGCTGGGTGTTCACCGAGATGGGGCGCCAACCGTGGATGGTCGCGCCCAATCCGACGGGCGATCCCAGCATCCACCTCACCGTCGCGCAGGGCGTGTCGAACCAGTCGGTGTGGACGGTGATGATCTCGCTGACCACCTTCACGCTGCTGTACGGGGCGCTGGCGGTGGTGTGGTTCATCCTCGTCCGCCGCTACACCGTGCACGGGCCCCTGGCCCACGACTCGTCCCCGCACCCGGATCGAGGTCGCGACGACGGCGACGACACCGACGCAGACCGGCCCGCGCCCCTGTCGTTCGCCTACTGACATTGTCCTGCAACGGATTCAGAAGGGATTCGTGATGACACTTCCAGAAGTGTGGTTCGTGGTGGTCGCCGTGTTATTCGCCGGCTACTTCCTGTTGGAGGGCTTCGACTTCGGGGTGGGGATGGCGTTGCCGTTCCTGGGTCGTGGTCGCGACGAGACCGCCGAGGACGGTGACGTTCGGCGGCGCACCCTCATCAACACCATCGGACCGGTGTGGGACGGCAACGAGGTGTGGTTGTTGACCGGTGGCGGGGCGATGTTCGCGGCGTTCCCCATCTGGTACGCGACGATGTTCAGCGCGATGTATCTGGCCCTGCTGGTCATCCTGGTCGGTTTGATCACCCGCGTGGTCGCGATCGAATGGCGCGGCAAGATCGACGATCCGCGGTGGCGTCGGTGGTGTGATGTCGGGATCGGACTGGGATCGTGGCTGCCCGCACTGCTGTGGGGTGTCGCCTTCGCCAACCTGGTGCGTGGACTCCCGCTGGATTCCGGACAGCGTTTCACCGGAACGTTTTTCGACTTGCTGAGTCCTTATGCCCTGCTGGGAGGGCTGACCACCCTGCTGCTGTTCGGCACCCATGGCTTGGTGTTCCTCACCCTCAAGACCGACGGTCATCTGCGCATCGAGGCGATGCGAGCGGCTCGTGTGTGGGCCGTACCCACGGTGATCGTCTTCGCGGTGTTCGGTGGCTGGACCCTCGCCTACGGCGAGAAGGGTTGGCTGGCAACGGTTCTTGCGGTCGGTGTGGCGGCGTCGATCGTCATCGCTGCGGCTGCGGCGGCGGGCCGGGAAGTGGTGGCCTTCGCGGCCACCAGCGTGTCGATCCTGTCGTTGGTGGTGCTGATCTTCGGGTCGCTGTGGCCGGTGGTGATTCGCGCGACCACCACGCGCGCCAACGACCTCACCATCGCCGCGGCGGCGTCGAGCCACTACACGCTGACGGTGATGACGTGGGCGGCGGTGGTCATGGTGCCGGTGGTGCTGGCTTATCAGATCTGGACGTATTGGGTTTTTCGTCAACGCATCTCCACCGCTCACATCCCGCCGTCGATCGGACTGTCGTTGCGGGTTCGGCGATCATGACGGCGTCGCAGCCACCCATCGATCCGCGGCTGCTGCGCTGGTCTGCGAGCGCCCGGCGTTACGTCCTGGTGACGGCGGCGATGGGAGTCGTCACCGCGGGTGCGGTCATCGTCAGCGCCCTGATGGTGGCCGCCACACTCGCCGAGCTGGTGACCGATCCGGCATCGAGAGATGTTGCTGCCCAATCCGATCACCTCATTATCCTGGGCGTGGCGCTGGCGGTCCGCGCCCTGGCCGCCGTGGGTCACGCGCGTTACGCGCAGCGGGCGTCGGCGCAGACGATCGCCGAGCTGCGGATCGCGGCCATCGATGCGGTGACCGACGTGCGTCGCACCAGCCCACGGGAGCTGGCGCGGATGCGGGGCGATCTTCTCACCGTCACCGGGCGCGGGCTCGACGCGTTGGCGCCCTACCTGTCGTCCTTCATCCCGGCGCTTTTGCTCACCGTGACCGTCACGCCGGCGGTCGTCGCGGTGATCGCCTGGGCCGACCTCACATCGGCGATCATCGTGGTGGTCACGCTGCCGTTGATACCGCTGTTCATGGTTCTGATCGGGCTGATGACCCGTGATCGGACCCGGCGGCGACTGGAGGCCATGAACGCCCAGTCCGCGCAGCTGCTGGACCTGGTGGCCGGGGTACCCACTCTGCGCGCACTGCATCGGGCTGATGGTCCCGTGGTGCAGGTACGTGCATTGGGGCAGACCCATCGGCGGACCACCATGCGTGCACTGCGGGTCGCGTTCCTCTCCGGCGCAGTCCTCGAGCTGCTGGCCACCCTCTGTGTGGCGTTGGTGGCCGTCAGCATCGGACTTCGCCTGGTGCACGGCGACATGACGCTGCACGACGGTGTTCTCGCCCTCATCCTCGCGCCCGAGGTGTACCTGCCGCTGCGCTCGGTGGGGGCGCAGTTCCACAACTCCGAGACCGGGCGCACCGTCGCCGCCGACGTCCTCGATCTCATCGACCGCGCCCCCATCCGGCGGATCGAGCAGCACACCGACGCCGTGAACCTGCGGCAGGCGGCGGTGGTGCTGCACCAGGTGGGCGTGCGTGACCGTGACGGCTGGGCGCCGCGGGGGTTGTCGCTGCGCTGTGAACCCGGCGCCATCACTGTCCTCACCGGTGCCAACGGGAGTGGCAAATCGACTGCGCTGCAGGTGATCGCCGGGATGATCGCACCGGATACCGGTTGGGTGCGGATCGGCGACCTCGACCCGGTGGCCGACCCCGAGGCCATCATCGGGTCGATCGCGTGGCTGGCCGAGCCGCCGGTGGTGCTACCGGGAACGGTGGCGAGCAACCTCGCCCTGTTCGGTCACCCCGACCCGGCGCGGCTCGATGGTGCCTGTCGGGCAACGGGGTTGGACACGGTGCTGGCGCAGCTGCCTGCGGGCCGCGACACCCGCGTGGGCTGCGGCGGGGTGGGTTTGTCGGCCGGGCAGCGTCAACGCTTGGCCGTGACGCGTGTGTTGGCCGCTCCTGCGTCGGTGCTGCTGCTCGACGAACCGACCGCGCACCTCGACGAACGGTCGGAGACGCAGGTGATCGAGGCGTTGCGCCGACGCGCAGCGGATGGGGCCACGATCGTCGTGGTCAGCCACCGGTCGGCGGTACTCGCCGCCGCCGATGCGATCGTGACGACCTCGGCGGTGGCTCATGTCTGAACGACGCCATTGGCGTGCGGACCCCGCGGTGCGCGCGGCGGCGTTGCTCGGGGTGGCGCCTGGGCCGGTGCTGAGGTCGGTGGCGCTCGGATCGGCGTCGTCGCTGAGCGCCTTGGCGCTGGCGGTGCTCTCGGCCTGGCTGATCACCCGGGCCTGGCAGATGCCGCCGGTGCTGGCCTTGTCGGTGGCGGTCACCTCGGTGCGCGCCCTGGGCATCTCGCGTGCGCTGTTTCGCTACCTCGAGCGTCTGGCCACCCACGATTTGGCTCTGGATGCGATGGCCACCGCCCGCAGTCGCATCTATGCGGCGGTGGCCGGCGGGTCGCCGTCGTACTCGGTGACGCTGCGGCGCTCGGAGATCGTCTCGCGGGCCGGTGATGACATCGAGGAGATCGGCGACGCCCTGATCCGCGGACTCATCCCACTGGGCTCGGCGGTCGTCACCGCGACATTCGCCGTCGGGGTGGGGATGTGGGTGTCACCGTGGCTGGGCTCGGCGGTGGCGCTGGGCTGGGTGGTGGCCGGAGTGCTGGCTCCGGTCCTGGCCGCGGTCGGCGCGGCGCGCGCCGAACGCGACGACCGATGTGCCCGAGACGACGCAGGCGAACTGGCAGCCCTGCTGCTGTGGCACGGCCCGGAGATGTGGGTGGCGGGCCGACGCGAGGAGCTGCTCGCTGCGGCACGAGCGGCGCAGCTACGCGCGGTGCGGGCCGCGGACTGCGGCAACGCCATTCGCTCATGGGCAGCGGCAGCGGTGCCCGTCGTGGTCGGTGCCGTGGTGCTGGTTGCCTGTCTGCTGGCGGTCGGGATGGCCGATCGTGTCGACGCCACCACGGTCGGTGTGCTGATCCTGTTGCCGCTCAGCGCTTTCGAGGCGGCGAGCGGGTTGGTCGATGCCGCTCGCCACCTGTGGCTGAGCCGTCAGGCCGGTGCGCGGGTGCTCGCGATGATCGACTGTTCGGGTGTCGGATCCACTGAAACGCGAGACATCTCATCGGTCGATCGGCCAACTGCCACCGGTGACACGGCTCTGCACGCCACGGCTGTGCGATTCGGATACAGCGCCCACAACGCGGTCGGACCGATCTGCGGGATCGAGACCATCGGACCGGGTGCGCGGATCGCGGTGGTGGGGGCCAGCGGTTGCGGCAAGACGTCGTTGCTGTTGACGCTGGCCGGGTTGTTGCCCCCGCTGGCGGGCACGGTGCAGGTGGTGGGCGGCAACGCCGCCGCGGGCGAGGTGGTGCGCTATTTCGCCGAGGACGCACACGTGTTCGCCACCACGGTGCGCGAGAACCTGTTGGTGGCCAACGGATCTGCCACCGATACGCAGTGCGCTGACGCGCTGGGGCGGGTGGGGCTGGGCCCGTGGCTGACCGGGTTGCCCGACGGCCTCGACACGATCCTTGCCGCGGGAACCGAGGCGATCAGCGCCGGACAGCGGCGCCGGCTGCTGTTGGCGCGGGTGGTGATCAACCCGGCACCGATCGTGCTGCTCGACGAACCCTGCGAGCACCTCGATCGCACCGACGCCGACCGGCTGCACCGAGAGCTGCTGGACCGCGATTCGGGACTGGTGGCCGGCGAGCGTGCGGTCGTGGTGGTGGCCCACCACCTGCCCGCCGAGACGGCCGCCGACGTGGTGATCGATCTCGACGCGGCCCGGGCCGACCCAGTGGACCAGCTCACGACAAAATCCGTTGCCGAGGATCAGATCCCCGCGTAACTTCGTGGGTACACGAGGAAGGAGGTGGTCCGAAGTTGATTGACTTATGGATACGTGAGGTGGCCATCAGCTAGGTGGCGTCACCCTCGGGTTCGATGTCACCGACGCGAATCCACGGTGGTCACCCGACCCCCGCACCCCGCCCGTCCAGGCGGTTTCGCTCCTTCACCGGGAGCGGGTGCGGGGGTCGTCCCGTCTCTGGGCGACTCCACGCCAGGACCGAACCGCCCCAGACGTTTCCGCCGATCCGCCCCGACAATCCTCAGATGGTTTCGGAGTGATCGATGGTGCGTAGGCCGTCGATCCGCAGTGTGTGGGTGGTGTTCTGTCCGTCGATGGCCTCGCGGATGATGTCGGCGTGCCCGCTGTGTTGCGCGGTCTCGCGGAACAAATGGAACAGGATGCGCCGGACCGTCTGCTGCTGTCGGGTGGTGGCCCACTCTGCGGGCGGGATGTGGATCAGCGCGTCGAGGTCGGGAACGGTGGCGATGAACTCATCGGTCAGCCGGGCTTGGTCGCGGTACTCGCCCAACCAGAATTCCAGGCTTTCGCCGTCGAGCAGCGTGTAGGCATCGTCGAGGGTGTCCAGGGTCATCTCGAAGGTGGCGTCGGGGTCGTTCTCGAGCACGGTGGCGATCCAGTACCGCTCCAGATTGGTCAGGTGTTTGACCAAGCCGCCCAGTGTCAGCTTCGACACCGTCGAGACGCGCCGCGCATCGTCCTCAGAGATATCCTTAAGTGTCCAAAGGAAATTCCGTCGTTGCTCACCGTAGATCTCGATGAGTGTCTCGCGTTCTCGGGGGACGTTGGCGGCCGCAATGATCATCTGTCCACCTAATCACCGATCGGTCGCAACGGTCACGCGACTGCGACAAAAGCGGGCCGAACTTGTCCGACTTGACCGAAAGGTCGGTCTGATCTCAGCCCGCGAAACGCGACAACCGCGCCGAGAGCCGAGGCGTCAACTCACCGTCGTCGTCGATTCGCTCTTCCACGTACGCCAAGTCGCCGTTGTCGACGAGGCCGTAGAGCCGCTTGGCCCCGCCGATGGTGCGGCCGTCGGCGCTGCCCGAGGCCGATGTGATGACCACATCGGTGGCCAGCTCCCAGGATGTTTGGTTGAGCGGGCGACCGTAGAACAGTTCGATCCAGCCTTCGGCGTGGGTGAGCAACAACTCGATGGTCTCGTCGGAATCCGGTCCTCCGATGCGCCAGAAGCCGGTTTCGCGAAGGCTCGGACCGACGTAGTCCTCGCCAGACCCCGAACCCGGCTCGGCGTCGGCGAGCACCCACGACCGCGATTCCCACATCAGGTAGTTCTGGCCGTCGTGGCTGACGGTGATCTGTTGTCCGAACCGGTAGTCGCCGGTGCCCGGATCGTTGCCCTCACCCTCACCGCGCCACACCCCGATCAGGGGCAGCAACCCGAGCAGGCCGGGGTGCAGATCGGGGCCATGACGCAGGTTGGCGGTGTCGTCGGGTAGCGGCAGGCCTGCCAGCGTGCTGATGTTGCGCGAGGCCGACGTCGGCACGGGCGCGCCACCGGCATCGTCGCCGGCTGCGGACACGTCAGACACACCGACGCCCAGCGGGATTCGGTGTGTCGGTGCCAGCGGTCACGACTTGTCGTAGAACAGCCGGTACAGGGTGTACAGGCCGAACCAGACGATCGCCAGCGACGCCAAGACCAGTAGAACTTCGAAGAAGATGACCACGCTTCGATTCTACGGGGCCTGGGCGCGAGTACCACCGGTGGTGGCTCTCGGCGTCGACATGGGCCTGGTTGACGAAGATCGCCCCCGCCCGCACGCGGCGGACAGGGGCGATCGAGGACGCGGTGGCCTCAGCCGGCGAGGACGGTGACGTCGCTCTCGTAGATGCCGGCCCCGTCGGGCGAGACGGTGATGTCACCGTTGCCCCGCGACGACAGCGCCCGGATGGTCCAGGTGCCGGGAGCGGCGAAGAACCGGTAGTCACCGGTCCCGCTGGCCACCACCTCGGCGGTGAACTCGCCGGTCGAGTCGAGCAGACGCACGAACGCGCCCGCCACCGGGGTGCCGTCGGTGTCGAGGACCTGACCGGTCAGCACCGTCTCCTTCTCGACGTCGACCCCGGCGGGAAGCTTCTGACCCTGCTTGGGTGCGGCACACATCATGCTCACGCCCCCAATTCGATCGGGGCACCCACCAGGGAGCCGTACTCGGTCCAGCTGCCGTCGTAGTTCTTGACGTTGGAATGGCCCAGCAGCTCGTGCAGCACGAACCAGGTGTGGCTGGAACGCTCGCCGATGCGGCAGTAGGCGATGGTGTCCTTGCTTCCGTCGAGACCGGCCTCGGCGTACAACTCGGCCAGCTCCTCGTCGCTCTTGAAGGTGCCGTCCTCGTTGGCCGCCTTGCTCCACGGCACGTTGATGGCGGTGGGGATGTGGCCGGGACGCTGGCTCTGCTCCTGGGGGAGATGGGCGGGCGCCAGGATCTTGCCGCTGAACTCGTCCGGGCTGCGGACGTCGACGAGGTTCTTGCTGCCGATTGCGTCGATGGCCTCGTCACGGAATGCGCGGATCGACAGGTCCGGGGCCGCAGCGGTGTAGGTGGTGGCGGGGCGGGTCACCGCGTCGGTGCTCAGCGGGCGACCGTCGAGCTCCCACTTCTTGCGGCCACCGTCGAGCAGCTTCACGTCCTGATGGCCGTAGAGCTTGAAGTACCAGTAGGCGTAGGCGGCAAACCAGTTGTTGTTGCCGCCGTAGAGGACCACGGTGTCGTCGTTGGCGATGCCGCGAGCCGACAACAGGTCGCCGAACTGCTCGGCGTTGACGAAGTCGCGACGGACCTGATCCTGCAGGTCGGTCTTCCAGTCCAGCTTCACCGCGCCGGCGATGTGGCCGCCGTCATACGCGCTGGTGTCCTCGTCGACCTCGACGAAGACGACCTTGTCGGTGGTCAGGTTCTGCTCAGCCCAGTCGGCACTGACCAGGACATCGGAGCGAGCCATGGGGATTCCTTTCCAAAGGGGTGGCGCCGGAGATCGTCGGTGGCGCAGAGGATGTGAGGTGAGACGCAGTCGATAGTCGGGCACAGACCTGCCTGTGCGGGATGACTCCGAAGTGCCATCGAGCCGAACATTCGGCCCACTCGACCCGCTGATCGGGTGAGGGAATCCGGCTGTCCGCAGGCCAGAGGTGCCCGGTGTTCAGCGACAGCAGCAGGTGGCGACTCGACAGAAATCGATCGCCCGGCGACGGGTGAGCAGGAACTCACGGCGCGACTGCATGGCTGCGAGCCTACAACAGCAGGTGGGGATGCCCGATTCTCAGGCGGGACGGAACTGACGCGGCGTGAGAAGTGCGGCTGTGGTGCGCGCGGTCAGCTGGATGTCGCTGCCGGAGCTGTTGGCCCCGGTGGGCCGTACTCCCCACGGCAACGCGATCGCCGGGAGGGTGGCGGTGAACGCGGCCAGCACGTGCGGCCGCTCGGTCGCCGACACCGTCGCCTCGCTGTGCTCCTGCGGTCCGGTGTAGAAACCGGTCGCCTGCACGTGCAGGCGACCGCCGACGATCGACAGGTCGACCGTCACGCTCACCGTCACCCGGCGGATCGGCTGTCCAGGCGAGGTGCGAATCGAGACGGTTCCGGTCAGCATCACCCCGCGGGTGCGGCTGAGCAGTCCGTCCTGGGGTCCGCCACCGCCGGGGACACCCGCGGGTGCCGGCGTGGTCACGGTCAGGTCGTCGACTCCGAGGAACCGGCCCATCGACACCGAGTCGATGGTGGCCGAGGACGAGATGGAGGCCACCCGCAACGTGGTGTCGGCCTGGATCAGTCGAGCCGCACCCATCACCCCGACATCGGTGAGGGTGGCGCGTAGATCGGCGCGGCGCACCCCGGCGGCGGGATCGCACGCCGAGCACACCGCCACCCCTCGCGCGGTGATCCCGATCTGCGCCAGACGGCGATCGCGGACGTCGGTGGCTACCGGGAAACCAGAGATGGTGACCTCGGGTTCGAATGTCATCCCGGGCGCGGCCAGTAGCGCGCGGGCCATGCTGCGTTCGGCGCGGATGGCCACCACATAGTCGGCTCCGACGGCGGCCAGGGTGAGGCCGAGCACGGTGACCAGACCCGCGATCACCACCCGGCGCATCAGCACCCCTTCGGTCGGTTCGGGAACGAGTCGGGGACGCGCGCGGTGTTCGGCGTCGCCCGCCAGAGCGATGGCCGACACCGACGGGAAGCCCAGCTGCGGTTATTCTGTCACCTACTGCGTACGCGTTGGTAAGGCAACGTACACATATGAACTCTCGAGATCGGAGTGGTTTGTGGATCTCTTGTTGCTGACAGCCGATCCCACACCTGAGTCTGTTCTGCCGTCGTTGTCACTGCTGGCTCACACAGTTCGCGTCCTGCCCACCGAGGTGTCCTCCCTGATGGAGGCGGGCAACGCCGACGTCGCCATCGTCGACGCCCGCATCGATCTGGCCGCTGCCCGAGGCCTGTGTCGGTTGCTGGGCAGCACCGGATCGGCCATCCCGGTCGTGGCCGTTCTCACCGAGGGTGGCCTGGTGGCCGTCAATGCTGAATGGGGCCTCGACGACTTCCTGCTGCCCGCAACGGGTCCCGCGGAGCTCGACGCCCGGTTGCGGCTGCTGGTGGTCCGCACCCGGGGGGTGACCACCGAGGAGTCCGGGGGCAGGGTCTCGCTGGGGGAGCTGGTGATCGATGAGGGCACCTACACCGCGCGGCTGCGCGGCCGTCCCCTCGACCTCACCTACAAAGAGTTCGAGCTGCTGAAGTACCTGGCGCAGAACGCGGGACGGGTGTTCACCAGAGCGCAACTGCTGCAAGAGGTCTGGGGGTACGACTTCTTCGGTGGGACGCGCACGGTGGATGTGCACGTGCGTCGGCTGCGCGCCAAACTGGGCAGCGAGCACGAGTCGTTGATCGGCACGGTGCGCAACGTCGGATACAAGGCAGTGCGGCCGAGTGGCCGTGGTCGCGACGACGCCGACGGGTCGGTCGACACCGTCGAGGACCTGCTCGAGGCCGAGATCGACGATCCAGACTTCAGTACCGTCCCCAACGGTGGCTGAGCTGACGGTGGCCACCCGGTTGTCTGCGGACGTGGCCGCGACGGTGACGGCGATGGCCGCGCGGGTGGCCGAGGTCGACGGTGTGGACGGATTGTCCGAACAGTCCACGGCGGCAATCAGATCCGATTCGGTCACCCATGTCGTGGTGCGTGACGGCGACGAATCGGTGCTCGGCTACGCCAACATCACCGCCGGCCGTGACGACGATCCGGCGATGATCGAGGCGATAGTCGACCCCTCGGTTCGCCGACGAGGACACGGGAAAGCGTTGGTGCGCCGCGCATTCGACGCCGCAGCCGGATCGGCGCGGATCTGGGCGCACGGGAACCTTCCCGCCGCGCAGGCGCTGGCCGCATCGCTGCACCTCACCGCCACACGTGAGCTGCTGTCATTACGGCGCCCACTGGGTTTGCGGAATCCGTTGCCGCCCTTGGTGGTTCCCGACGATCTTCTGTTGCGGACCTACGCCGGGTCTGACGACGACGCGGAGATCCTGCGGGTCAACAACGCAGCCTTCGACTGGCACCCCGAGCAGGGCGGCTGGTCGTCGGCGGACATCACCGCGCGCACGGGCGCCGACTGGTTCGACCCAGCCGGGGTGTTTCTGGTGTTCGACCGCGCCGATCCGCGCACGCTGCTGGGCTTCCACTGGACCAAAGTGCACCCCGCAGGCACCGGTGAGCGCGGCGTGGTCGTCCCCGCGATCGGCGAGGTCTACATCGTCGGCGTCGATACCGGCACCCAGGGCCGGGGACTGGGGCGTCTGCTCACCCTGGCGGGGCTGCACCATCTGCAGTCGCGTGATCTGTCCGAGGTGGAGCTCTACGTGGAGGGTGACAACACCGCAGCGCTGCACACCTACCAGCGGCTTGGTTTCACCCAGCATTCGGTCGACGTCGCCTACGGCTGACCCGAGGGTCGGACAGGTCACATCGCCCCCTGCTGTGGTTAGCAGGACACACCATTGACCAGCGTGGACACCGCGATCTATTCACCTCCCGTTCACCTTTTGTCGGCGGGTAGTCCATCGCCGCACCCTAGTTTTCTCGGTGACACGGCGTCGGATTCGCCCGTACTCCACCATGGGTCCGGGTGTGCGCTGAGCCAGGTCACGACCGTCTAGAAACGTCCGGTTCGGTCGCGAACCAACACACAACGGAGGACCCTCGCGTGAACTTCAATCGCAGCTCGACCACCCGCAGCGGCACCATCGCTGTCGGTATCGCTGCCGCAGCAGCCCTCACCCTGTCCGCCTGCAGCGGCGGCGGCGGCTCGAGCGACAGCGGCTCGACTGGTGCGGTGTCCAACGGCGGCACCATCAGCGGCGAGGGCTCGACCGCGCAGCAGAAGGCCATCGAGATCTTCCAGGACGTGCTGACCAAGAACGGCGGCACCGTCCTCAACTACACCGGAAGCGGCTCCGGCGACGGCGTCAAGAAGTTCCTCAGCAAGGACGTCGACTTCGCCGGTTCGGACTCGGCCCTCAAGGGTGACGAGATCACCAAGGCCAAGGATCGCTGCGGCGGCAACGACGCCTGGCACATCCCGCTGGTCGCAGGCCCGGTGTCCATCGCCTACAACCTCGACGGCGTCGACGATCTCACCCTGACCCCGTCGCTGATCGCCAAGATCTTCGACTCCAAGATCACCAAGTGGAACGACCCGGCCATCGCCGCGGTCAACGCCGGTGTCTCCCTGCCCGACAAGGCCATCGTCCCGGTGCACCGCAGCGACAGCTCGGGCACCACCGACAACTTCCAGCGGTTCCTGCAGGACACCGCCAAGGCGGACTGGCCCTACGAGCACGACAAGCTGTTCAAGGGCCAGGGCGGCTCGGGTGCGGCCAAGTCGACCGGTGTCGGCGACACCGTGAAGAAGACCTCCGGCGCGGTCACCTACGTCGAGTGGGGCTACGCCAAGCAGAACGACCTGGGTCTGGCCAAGGTCGACTTCGGTTCCGGCGCGGTGGAGCTCAACGACGACTCGGCAGGCAAGGCGCTCGAGGGCGTCACCTTCAAGACCCCCGGCAGCAAGGACCTCGTCGTCGACACCGACAAGCTGTTCGCCTCCAACGGTGCCGGCGCGTGGCCGCTGCTGCTGACCAGCTATGAGATCGTCTGCTCCAAGGGCTATGACGGCAACACCGCTGCCACCCTGAAGTCGGCGTTCAACGTGATCCTCGAGAAGGGCCAGGACGGGCTGTCCGACGCCGGCTACGTCGAGCTGCCGGAGAGCTACAAGACCACGCTCAAGGGCACCATCGACGCCCTGAGCTGATCTGCACACCATCACCTGACGCCGCGGAGTCGCACACGTTGCGACTCCGCGGCACAGGTTGAAAGACTTGGGGAGTATCACGCATGACCGAAGTGCACGGTGGCGGCGTTCGCGCCGGCGAGGACATCGAAGGAACCATGAGTTCATCGTCGACCGGCTCGACCAACCCTGACGGCGTCGAGCTGCGCAAGGCCGGTGCCGCGCCCGGCGACTCCCCAGGCGGTAGCGACACCGCCGGATCGGTCACCCGACTCGGTGACCAGATCTTCCGCAGCCTCTCGGTGGGCGCGGGTGTGCTGGTGTCGGTGCTGATCGCGTTGATCGCGATCTTCCTCATCGTCCAAGCCATCCCGGCGCTGAGCAAGAACACCGTCAACTTCTTCACCTACACCGGTGACTGGGTGACCAGCGGCGACAACCTGCGCTTCGGCATCCTCAACCTGCTGTACACGACGGGCGTCGTGTCGATCATCGCGCTGATCATCGCCATGCCGATCGCGCTGGGCATCGCGATCTTCCTCACCCAGTACGCACCCCGCCGCCTGGTGGGTCCCATCACCTACCTGGTGGACCTGCTGGCCGCGGTGCCCTCCATCGTCTACGGCCTGTGGGGCATCCTCGTGCTCGGGCCCGCGCTGGTCCCGCTGAACAACTTCCTCGTCGACCACTTCAGCTGGTTGCCGTTCTTCAAGTCGCCCAGCCAGGTGACCAACCTGTCCACCGGTGGCACCCTGCTCACCGCAGGCATCGTGCTGGCGGTGATGATCCTGCCGATCATCACCGCGGTGACGCGCGAGGTGTTCGTGCAGACCCCCGTCGGCCACCGCGAGGCCGCGCTCGCGCTCGGTGCCACCAAGTGGGAGGTCGTGAAGACCACCATCCTGCCGTTCGGTTTCTCCGGTTACATCTCCGGTTCGATGCTGGGGCTCGGTCGCGCACTCGGTGAGACGATGGCGCTGCTGCTGATCATCTCCTCGACCGGTCCGCTGAACTTCAACCTGCTCGAGAGTGGGGAGACCTTCGCCACCAAGATCGCTTTGAACAACGCCGAGTTCAGCTCGCCGCTCAACACCGGTGCCTACATCTCGGCCGGCCTGGCGCTGTTCGCCCTCACCTTCGTCGTCAACGCAGCGGCTCGTGCAGTCGTCGCCCGGAAGGGAAACTGACATGACCGCGACCATCGATCGTCCCGACCTCGGTCCCGTCAAGCGGGATGCCTCCGGCTTCACGCCGGTCACCCTGGGTCGCAAGATCACCGACAACGTGGCCTTGATCCTGGTGAGCGCCGCGCTCCTCATCGCGTTGGCCCCGCTGGTGTGGTTGCTGTTCACCTTGGTCTCGCGTGGCATCGGGCAGATCACCTCGTTGGACTGGTGGCAGTACGACGAGCTGCACGGCGGCGCGTTCAACGCGATCATCGGCACCCTGCAGCAAACCCTGCTGGCCGCGGTGATCTCCATCCCGCTGGGCATCTTCGTGGCCATCTACCTGGTGGAGTACGGCAACCGCTCGCCGCTGGCGCGGTTCACCACGTTCATGGTCGACATCCTCTCCGGTGTGCCGTCCATCGTGGCCGCGTTGTTCGTCTACGCCGTCTGGCGCACCACCCTGGACCTGCCCCGCTCGGGTTTCGTGGTGGCGTTGGCGTTGGTGCTGCTGATGGTCCCGATCGTGGTGCGCTCCACCGAGGAGATGCTCAAGATCGTGCCGCAGGATCTGCGCGAGGCCTCCTACGCGCTGGGAGTTCCCAAGTGGCGCACCATCATCAGCATCGTGTTGCCCACCGCCCTGTCGGGCATCATCACCGGCGTGATGCTGGCCATCGCGCGCGTGATGGGTGAATCGGCCCCGGTGCTGATCCTGGTCGGCTCGACGCGCGCCATCAACAACAACCCGTTCGAGGGCAACCAGCAGTCGCTGCCGCTGATGATGGTGCAGCAGTACAACAACGGGTCCGACGCCTTCCCTCAGGTGTGGGGTGCTGCCCTGACCCTGGTGATCCTGGTGGCCATCGTCTACTTCGGTGCCAAGGTCGTGGCCAAGCTCTTCGCCCCCAAAACGTCCTGAAACTGATTCCGCTCTAACGAAAGTCACATCATGGCAAAGCGTCTCGACATCAAAGACCTGAACATCTATTACGGCGCCTTCCACGCGGTCAAGGACGTGTCCCTGGAGGTGGCGCCGCGCAGCATCACCGCCTTCATCGGCCCGTCGGGCTGTGGCAAGTCCACCGTGCTGCGCACCCTCAACCGCATGCACGAGGTGACCCCGGGTGCCCGCGTCGAAGGCAAGGTGCTCCTCGACGGCGAAGACATCTACGGACGCGGCATCGACCCCGTCAGCGTGCGTTCCACCATCGGCATGGTGTTCCAGCGCCCGAACCCGTTCCCCACCATGTCGATTCGCGACAATGTGGTGGCCGGGCTCAAGCTGCAGGGCGTGCGCAACAAGAAGGAACTCGACGAAGTGGCCGAACGCAGCCTGCGCGGCGCCAACCTGTGGGAAGAGGTCAAAGACCGCCTCACCAAGCCCGGCGGCGGTCTGTCGGGCGGTCAGCAGCAGCGACTGTGCATCGCCCGCGCCATCGCCGTCTCACCCGAGGTGTTGCTGATGGACGAGCCGTGTTCAGCACTCGACCCCATCTCCACGCTGGCCATCGAAGACCTCATCACCGAGCTGAAGAAGGACTTCACGATCGTCATCGTGACCCACAACATGCAGCAGGCTGCGCGAGTCAGCGACAAGACGGCTTTCTTCAACCTTGCAGGCATCGGGCAGCCCGGCCAGCTGATCGAGATCAACGACACCGAGACCATCTTCTCCAACCCGGAGCAGAAGGCGACTGAAGACTACATCTCCGGCCGGTTCGGCTAAGAGCACGCAACGATCTTGAGGAGGCCGAACCGTCGGAGGGGGGACTACTTCTCCGGCGGGTTCGGCTAGACCTCGCACCGACTCGCTCGACGACATCAGCCCCGACCTTCAGGTCGGGGCTGATGTCGTTGTGGGCCAGGCGAACCCGAGTCTCAGACCTCGGACTCCTGAAACTGCTCGGGGGTCTTGCCGGTGGCCTGGAAAACCACGCGCCGACCGATCAGCACCGCGTGGTCGGCGAAACGCTCGTAGTAGCGGCCCAGCAGGGTCACATCCACCGCCGCCGCCACACCGTGGCGCCAATCACGGTCCATCAACACCGTGAACAGGTGGCGGTGCAGATCGTCCATGGCGTCGTCGTCACTCTGCAGGCGCAACGCATCGTCGGGGTCCTGGCTGTTGAGCACCTCGCGGGCGTTCATCGCCAGCTGCACGGCCAGACGGCCCATCTCGGCGAAGTAGCCGTTCACCTCTTCGGGCAGTGCCTTGGCCGGGTGGCGTCGCCGCGCCACTTTGGCCACGTGCAGGGCCAGGGCGCCCATCCGATCCACGTCGGCGACGATCTGGAAGCCGCTGACGATGGCCCGCAGATCACCGGCCACCGGTGCCTGCAGCGCCAGCAGCGCGAACGCCATCTCCTCGGCCTGCGCCGACAGACGCACGATCTGCTCGTGATCGGTGATGACCGACTCGGCGACGGCGAGGTCGGCCTGCAGCAAAGCCTGGGTGGAACGCTCCATGGCCACGCCGGCCAACTCGGACATCTGGCCCAGGACGTTGTTCAGCTCGGCCATCTGATCGTGGTACGCGGTACGCATTCGCTGAGCGTACTGACCCGATGGGTGGAGTCGGTGGTCACCTGGTGAACGCAGGGTGAACGAGTCGCGGACGAATGTTCAGAAGATGTGGGATCAGCCCTGGCAGGTGGTGTCGGCGGCGTTGGTGACCGTCAGGTCGCTGGGCAACTGTACGATCGAGTTCGATGCCGGGTTCTGGGTGACGGTCAGCGTGCTGCCCTCGGTGGGCACATCGCCCACGGTGCCTGAGTAGTCCGATCCCAGCAGCACCTCCACACCCGACTTGACGGTGCGGTCGGGCTGGATCACCGCGCCCGAGAACAGGGCAGCCACGGTGGCGGCCTGCGCCTGGGTGCCCGGACCGTAGCGGACCACTGTCTGCGTCTGGTTCTCCGAGGCGTCGGCGACACCGCGCACGTCGAAACCCAAGTTGGACAACAGGGTCGAGGTCTTCGACGCCAGACCGGTTTGGCCGGTGCCGTTGAGCACACGCACACCCACGTCGCTGGGGCTCAACGCGGTGGACTGCACCGACTTCGGCGCCTCGGGGGTGGTGCTGGTGGGCGCGGCGCTGCTGGACTTGCTCGACGAACTCGGCGGTGCGACCTTGCGCTTCTCGCCGGGCAACGGCTGGTCGTTGATGATCGCGTCGAAGATCGCATTGATGTCGTCGATCCGCGGGATCTCGTTGTTGCTGCCGTCGGTGGCGGTGCCCGAGGTGGGGATGGTGAGGAACGTGACCCTCCCGGCCTGCAGGCCCTCCAGCGACTGCGCCAGGTCAAGCAGGTTCTCGGTGTCGACCTGGTCGACGAAGCTGTACTTGATGAACGTGGAGACGATGTTGGTCAGCTTGCCCGGGTTGGACAGCACCTGGCCCGACAGCATCCCTCGTAGCAGAGCCGAGAGGAACAGCTGCTGACGTTTGATGCGCCCGTAGTCGCCGTTGCCCTCGGTGTCGATGGTGCGCGCACGCACATAGTTCAGCGCTCGTTTGCCGCTGAGGACCTGCCGACCCGGTTTGGACAGGATCTGCCCCAACTCGTAGTCGTACAGCGGCGTGGGTGAACACACCTGCACGCCGCCGAGCTTGTTGACCACCTGCTCGAACCCGAAGAAATCCATCGCGATGAAGTGGTTGACGTTGAGGCCCGAGAGCTGCTGGATGACCTTCACCGCGCACTCGGGTCCGCCGTCGCCGTAGGCGGTGTTGAGCTTGGCGCCGGTCTCGGCGGGCACCGTCTCGGTGTCGCTGTAGGTGCCGCTGTTGTTGTCCCACGCCCGGCATTCGGGGCGGTCCACCTGCAGGTCGCGCGGAAACGACACCGCCACCACACGATCACGGCTGGCGGGCACGTTGATCAAGATGATGGTGTCTGACCGGGCACCGTCGGCCTGGGCGGTGGTACCTGCACCCACGGTCGAGTTCTTGCCGGCGCGGGTGTCGGTACCGACGATCAGGTAGGTCTGATCGCCGCTCTGCGCGCCCTTGTTGCGGATGTTCTTGTCGTTGGCGTTGACCGCCTTGACGTTCTGGAAGTCACCGTTGAACGACTTGAGGTAACCCCAGACAAAACCGGTCCCGGTCAGGGCCAGCACGCACGCCAGCGCCACCACCACCCGACCCGATGCAGTGGCCACGCGACGTCGGCGTCTGCGTGCGCTGTCTCTGCGGGTCTGCGCGTCGTCGGGCGGCACGGTGGCCACCCGGCGGGTCACGGGAGGATCGGCCGACTCGGTGGGGGCGGGATCGAGGACCGGGGGGACGCGGGTGGTGGGCGCGGTGACGGTCGGGTCGGGGCCGACCGGCGGCAGCAGCGCGGTCACCTCCTCGTCCGTCGGTCGGGCGCCCTGGCGTGCAGACGCCGGTGGCGTAGGAGTCGACGACGGTGGAGGTGTCGATGACGGCGGCTGCGGAGGGGTCGGGCGATCGGAGTTCTCGGCTTCCAGCGCGGCCAGCAGTTCGGCCACGGTCATCCGGCGGTTACGGCCCTGGTTGAACGGTCGGCGGTCGGCCGGTTCCCGCAGCACCTCGTCGGATGGCTGGTCGAGGCGGCGGCGGATGTCCTCGCGGGGACCGGGCACTGCCTCGGCATCGGAATGGCGCGGTCGGTCGGGGTCGCGGCGCGACGAGCCACGCGCCGGAGGGGTCCCTCCGTCACCCGATTCGGGTGTCGTGTCGTCACTCACCGTCGTTCCCCTGTCTGGGTCGTGCCTGCGTCACCGGATCAAAGCCGATCACGCCATCTGAAGCGGTCATGTGGACCTGTTGCCCGCGCCTGCGCCGATCGTACTGATACGCGTGCACGTGGACGCCGCCGAGCGGGTCGCGCTCGGGTCAGCCTCCCGAGTGCATCTCGTCGGCGCCGGCGGGCACGTACTCGTCGTCGGGGTCGTCGAGCCAGCCATCGGGCAGCGCGACCGTGGCCGGCGACCCCTGCCGACCGCGCGGACCGTGCCCGTCGGGGGGGAACGGGGCGTCGGCGTCGAGGCCGCCCACCAGCTCGGTCAGCTGATCGACGGTGGTGACCAGCGCCAGGGCTCGACGCAGATCGGATCCGACCGGGAAACCGCGCAGGTACCAGGCCACATGCTTGCGGATCTCCCGCATGCCCTTGTCCTCGCCATGGTGGTCGGCCAACAGACGGCCGTGGCGCACGATGATCGACGCCACCTCACCGAGGTTCGGCTGGGCGGGAGCGGGCAATCCACGCAGGGCCGCGCTCAACTCGGCGAACAGCCACGGGCGACCGAGGCAGCCACGGCCGATCACCACCCCGTCGCAGCCGGTCTGATCCATCATGGCGATGGCGTCGGCGGGTTCGAAGATGTCGCCGTTGCCCAGCACCGGCACGTCGGTGACGTGCTCTTTGAGTCGGGCGATCTCGGTCCAGTCGGCGGCCCCGGAATACCGCTGGGATGCGGTACGGGCATGCAGCGCAACAGCTTTGGCCCCTTCGGCCGCGGCGATGCGTCCGGCGTCGAGGTGTGTGTGATGGTCGTCGTCGATGCCGATGCGGAACTTGACCGTCACCGGAACGTCGGTGCCCTGCACCGCGCGCACCGCGGCCGCCACGATCTTGGCGAACAGTCGGCGCTTATAGGGGATGGCCGAGCCGCCACCGCGCCGGGTCACCTTGGGTACCGGGCACCCGAAGTTCATGTCGATGTGATCGGCCAGGTTCTCGTCGACGATCATCTTGGCCGCAGCGTAGGTGTAGTCGGGGTCCACGGTGTAGAGCTGCATCGACCGCGGGTTCTCGGTGGGGCCGAAGGTGGTCATGTGCATGGTGGCCTCGTGCCGTTCCACCAGCGCCCGCGCGGTGACCATCTCGCATACGTACAGCCCCGACACCGTGCCGGTGCGTTCGAGTTCCAGCTCGCGGCACAGCGTGCGGAAGGCCACGTTCGTCACCCCGGCCATCGGGGCCAGCACCACCGGACTGCTCAGCGGGATCGACCCGATCCGCAGAGCCGGAGTCTCGGTTCGGGTGTCGGCGAACGTGGTCACAACCGCCCTCAGGAGGCCTTGGCCTCGCGCTTGGCCGCCTCACGTGCCAACGCCCGGTCGCGCATCTCCTCGAACTTGAGGGTGTCGTCGGCCAGTTTCTCCATGAACGCCGCAAGCCGCTCGCGCTGCTGCTCACCCTGCGGACCGAAGTCGCTGCGGTCGAAGACGTTGAGCTTGCGCAGCACCGGCAGCAGCACCTCTTCGTGATGCTGGCGCAGGTCGTAGATGCCGTGCTTGGCCATCAACACGCCGTGGCGCCGAAAGTTGGGCATCCCGTTTCCGGGCATCTGGAAGTTGGTGACGATGTCGGTGATCGCCTCCATGGTCTGATCCGGCGAGATCTCCATCGCTGCGGTCACGATGTTGCGGTAGAAGATCATGTGCAGGTTCTCGTCGGCGGCGATCCGCTGCAGCAGCTTGTCGGCGACCGGATCGTTGCAGGCGCGACCGGTGTTGCGGTGCGACACCCGGGTGGCCAGCTCCTGGAAGGTGACGTAGGTGACCGTGTGCAGCAGTCCCATGCCGCCGCCGTTGCGGATGACCCGATCGGACTGATCGCCACCGAGGCCGACGGAGGTGAACCCGTTGGTCATGTGGATCATCCGCGCCTCTTCCAGGGCCACCGGGTCGACGCCGCGGGTGACCACCAGGTAGTCGCGCATCGCGATGCCGTGCCGGTTCTCCTCGGCGGTCCAGCGGCCCACCCAGTGGCCCCAGGCGTCATCGGTGGAGAAGTTGTCGGCGATCTCGCGGTGGTACGAGGGCAGGTTGTCCTCGGTGAGCAGGTTGGTGATCATCGCGGCCTTGGCCACATCACCGAGTTCGGACTGCTCCTCCGACCAGTCCCGTCCGCCGAGGGCGGCGAAGTTGCGACCCTCATCCCACGGGATGTAGTCGTGCGGATTCCAGTCTTTGGCCACCCCGAGGTGCCGGTTGACGTTCGCCTCGGCGGCGGGGGAGAGCTCCTTGAGGAGTTCCAGTTGCGTCAGTACGCGTGCCATGTCCCTCGTTCCCTCTGAACGGCGTGCCGTTCTTCTGGCTTGTCGACGGCCGTGCCGTTCTCGTGACCATCCAACGGCTGCGTGATCAAAGCGTGATCAAGGCTCCAGAGTACGGGACCGGGCAGGGCATCCCAAGTTCGTCGAGAGCGATGCGCGAAATGCGCAAAAGGGTTGCTAAAGCTCGCAAGCGTGACTGTGACCTGGATTACCGCCGAAACTTCCTCGAGTGTGGCGCAGAACACCGCGCCCACCCCCTCTGGTCATCGCCGACCGGGCCCGGCTGATCGTGCGAGCGGGTCGTGAGTCGGCGCTAGGAAAGCGGTAACCGACATGCTCGTCACTCTCGGCCTCCTGATGGTGGCCTCGTTCATGGCCCTCATCATCACCAAACGCGCCACACCGGTGGTGGCGCTGATCGTGGTGCCGGTGGTTTTCGGACTCTTCGCGGGTGCCGGTCTGGGCATCGGCGACATGATCACCGACGGCATCAAGTCGCTGGCCCCCACCGCGGCGCTGCTGTTCTTCGCGATCGTGTTCTTCGGGATCATGATCGACGTCGGCTTGTTCGACCCGATCGTGCGTTTCGTGGTGCGGGTGGTCGACGAGGATCCGGCCAAGCTGGTCGTGGGCACCGCGGTGCTGGCGATGGTGGTCTCACTCGACGGCGACGGCTCGACGACGTTCATCATCACTACGTCGGCGTTGCTGCCGCTGTATCTGCGTCTGGGCGTCAGCCCGGTGGTGTTGACCGTGGTGGCCGGTCTGGCCAACGGCACCATGAACATCCTTCCCTGGGGTGGCCCGACGGTGCGCGCGGCCAGCGCTCTCAAGGTTCCGGTGTCCGACGTGTTCGTCCCGATGATCCCGTCGCTGATCGCAGGTCTGGTCATCGTGTTGGCGTTCAGCTACCACCTCGGTGTCCTGGAGCGTCGACGTATCGGACGGATCGTCATCGGTGAGCGTGTGCTGGTCGCCGCCGGCGGTGACACTGTCGTCGACGGTCCCGGCTCGGGTGGATCAGGCACGGGTGGATCAGGCAGGGGTGGATCAGGCACGGGTGGATCCGGCACGGGTGGATTCGATGCGGGTCGACCGGGAGCAGGCGCAGGTGGATCGGGTTCGGGCACAACCGGATCGGGTCCCCACGACGCCGACGGTATCGATGCGTTCACCGACGGCACCCTTGATCCGGCTCGAGAGACGTTGCGGCCCAAACTGTTGTGGTTCAACGCCGCCCTCACCGTGGCGCTGCTGGTGGTGCTCGGGATGGACGTCATCTCCCTGACCGTGCTGTTCATGATCGCCGCCGCGGTCGCGTTGGCCGTCAACTTCCCGAAGGTGGCCGATCAGGCGCAGGCCATCACCCGGCACTCGGCCAGCATCGTCTCGGTGGTCGGCATGGTGCTGGCGGCCGCGGTGCTCACCGGGGTGTTCCAGGGCACCGGGATGGTCGAGGCGATGGCCAAGGGCATCACCGACCTGTTGCCGTCGTCGCTGGGACCGCACCTGGCCATCGTGGTGGCGGTGCTGTCGATCCCGCTGACGTTCTTCATGACCAACGACGCCTTCTACTTCGGGGTGCTGCCGGTGCTGTCGGAGACGGCCACCAACTATGGGGTCGATCCGGTGGAGGTGGCGCGCGCCTCGATCATCGGGCAGCCGGTGCATCTGCAGAGCCCGCTGGTGCCGGCCATCCTGCTGCTGGTGGCGCTGGCCGGGGTGTCGCTGGCCGACCATCACCGCAAGGTGTTGTGGCGGGCGGCGGTGGTGTCGCTGGTGATGCTGGTCGTCGCGGTGGTGCTGGGTCAGATCCCCTTCTGATCCGACCCCTGGGCCGATCAGGTCCCGGTCGCTGCAGCCGATCCCTACTCTGATGCAGATGCTGTGGTCGCGTGCGTCGGTCCCCGTTGGGCGCAGGCGCACGCGCCTGCGGCTGCGCACCCAGGTGTTGTTGCTGCAGATCGGGGTGATCGCGGTGAGTCTCGCGGTCGGGTTCGGGGTGTTGATCTCCGGGTCGGGCGACCGGCTGCGCGACGAGTACGCCCAGCGCGCGCTGGCCATCGCCCGCTCGGTGGCCGCCGACCAGCAGGTCCGCGATGCGGTGGCTGGTCACAGTGCCGATCCCGCCTCTGAACGTCCGGTGGCGCGGCTGCTCGACGGGCCGTTGCAGAGGCAGGCGAGTGCAGTCACCCGACGGACCGGTGCGCTGTTCGTCGTGATCGCCGACGTGCGCGGGATGCGGCTGGCCCATCCCGATCCGACCCAGGTCGGGAGGCCGCTGAGCACCGATCCGGCCCGCGCGTTGGCCGGCGCCGAGGACATCACCACCGAGCGGGGCACGCTGGGCGAGTCGGTGCGCGCCAAGGTTCCCGTCCTCGACGCCAGGGGTGGGGTGGTCGGGTTGGTCAGCGTTGGCATCTCCACCGAGCGCATCCGTGACGATCAGCGATCGGACCTGCTGACCACCATCGGCATCGCGGTCGCGGCGCTGGCGGTGGGAGTGGTCGGCTCTGCGGCGTTGGCTCGCCGGTGGCGTCGGCTGACTCTGGGCCTGGAACCCGATCAACTCACCGAGCTGGTGCGCGAGCAGGAGGCGGTGCTGCATTCGGTGGGTGAGGGGGTGGTTGCCGTGGACGCGGCCGGGGTGGTGCGCGTCATCAATGACCGGGCTCGAGAACTGTTGGCGCCCAACGGTTCGGTGGGTGACCGGCTCGACGAGATCGGTCTGACCCCGCGAATCATGGAAATCGCGCGCAACCCGGTCGACACCCCCCGGGCTGCGGCGGTGGGCGATCGCATCGTGCTGGCCAGCTCGCGGCGGGTGCGACGCGACGGCCGCGACCTGGGCGTGGTGATGTCGGTGGTCGACCGTACCGACGTCGAGGGGTTGACCCGCGAGGTGGAGTCGATCAAGGCGATGAGCGATGCGTTGCGGGCGCAACGCCACGAGTCGGCCAATCGGATGCATGTGGTGGCCGGGCTGATCCGGGCGGGCCACGCGAGTGCGGCGCTGGACTACCTCGACGAGATCGCCGGGACCGGACGTTTTGCGGGGGTGCTGTCGGGTCTGGAGAACGTCACCGAACCGCATCTGCACGCCTTCCTCGACGCCAAGGCCGCCAGCGCACGCGAGCACGGCGTCACCCTCACCCTGGGGCCGCAGACCTGGCTCGACGCCACCCTCGCCTCGCCGATCGATGTGGTGACCATCCTGGGCAACCTCATCGACAACGCCGTCGACGCCGCCCGGGTGGGCCACCGCAGCCCGCCGATCGTCGAGGTGGAACTGGTGGCCGTCGGAGCGGATCTGCTTGTCACCGTGGCCGATTCCGGCGACGGGATCGCGCTGGAGGCCATCGGGGGCACCGACGTCGAGTCGGTGTTCGTCGAGGGCGTGACCACACACGCCGACCCGACCGTGCCCGGTGGCCGGGGTATGGGGTTGGCGCTGAGCCGGCAGTCCGCGCGTGGCCACGGTGGTGACGTGGTGATCGGCGACCCGGGCCGCGCGCCCGAGGACGCCGAGAGCACCATCGCCGGGCCCGGCGCGGAGAACCGGTTGGGTGGGGCCATCATGGTGGCGCGGATCCCCGGGGTGTTGCGTCCGGCCGATCCGACGGTCATCGAAGGTCACGCGCCGCTATGACGGCGTGGTTCAGGACGCGTTCTGATCGGCTTCGAGCAGGATCTTGTACTGGGCTGAGATCTGCTGTTGCATCAGCTCCAGCGTTTCACCTTGCACGGTCGAGGCTACGTAGCGGCCGACGACCACACTGCACGATGCGCGGGACTTGTTGTTGACCCTGCATCGCGCTGTCGGCAGGCCACGCGGTGAGGCCGCGACGACTTCCTCGGTCTGTGGGTTCGGGGTGTTGAATTCCTTGTCGAATCGAATCGCGGCAGCATCGTCGCGAGCCCGTGCAACAATCGTCATCCCATTGGCCACGTGATCGATCCCTGCGTCGATCAACTGCTTGTACGTCTCGTCAGAGGGGCCGTAGGAGAACGACAAGCCGCGTGGTCCCAGAACGGCATCGTTGAGCGGGTTGACCGATCCCGGGTCCGCGAGTGCATAGATGAGGATCTTGTTCTGATCTTTGAGAACTGACCCACCCTTGGCCGCCGTCTGCGGGAACCTGTCGATGAGTGGCCGCTGCAGGTCGAGACTCTTGCGCACCAACGCGTCAGCCCGGGAAGCTGCGTTGGCTGTCGGCACGGAGAAGCCGTCGAGAAGCAGATAACTCTTATACGCAGTGAACGCGTTGAAACCTTGAACGCCCGCGGCCTCGGTGACAGAAACCAGGGTTCCAGGCGATGAAGGCAGCATCATCGGTCGAAACTTCGACTTCTGTGCCAGGTCCACCTGGTGCAGCGCCTGTGCCGCGCGGGCGGCCGCCGCATCGTCGGTGAAGCGGATGACACCGTGACTGAAGGAGGTCTTGGCATCTCCCGTCGGGCCGGCGGTCCCGTAGAACCCGGCCAGGAGCCCGCCTGACTTTTTCAAGGCCGCCAATGACTCATCAGGTGTCAGCTGGAAGTACCTCTTTGTCGAACGCTCGGAGACAAAAGTTCCGTACGGCAGCGACGGTTCGGTGAATGTCGGGTCGACCTCGAACGGCAGGGTCGTGAATTCGGCCATCCGCTGGCTTTCGATCTCAGCGAGGTCGGCTCCCCTGACAAAACCGAACGGAGCGCGCGGCGACGTCGCATACGTTCCGGTGTCCAGCGCGGCGAGGTTCACCGATGCCGATGCCGATGCCGATGCCGATGACGGGGATGGGGTGGGGGTTCCAGCGGTGTTACTGCTGCACCCGGCGACGACCAGCGCAAGCGCGGTGGCGGCGGCGACCAGAATGGTGTGCTTCGGCAAGGATCGTCCTCCATGGTTCTGAGCTGCATGCCGGGCCCGAGCTCGGAGACAGACTATGAACTTAGCGGATGTACACGAAGGCGTTGCGTTCGGGAAGGCGTGGCATGCGCGTCGCAGATCGCGAACGTGCGGGTCCTCAAGATTCTTCGGTTGCGTCAGCCACGACGTGCTGAGATCTCTGGGACGGAGAACTATCGCGTAGGGACGGGGCGGTGACGGGTGAACGCAGGACTGAAGGTGCTCGTGGTCGACGACGACTTCCGGGTGGCTGCCCTGCATGCCTCCATCGTCGATGCGATGGTGGGCTTTGCCACAGTGGCCCGGGTCGGTGGGGTGGTGGAGGCGCGCCGCGCACTGAGTGATCATCCCGAGATCGACCTGGCCCTGGTGGACGTGCACCTCCCCGATGGTTCGGGGATCGAGCTGGTCCGCGAGATGCGGTGCGACGCATTCGTGGTCACCGCCGAGGACAGTGCAGCCGCGGTGCGTCACGCGGTGGGCGCGGGGGTGATGGCGTACCTCATCAAACCGTTCGACAACACCGAGCTGGCCCGCCGGCTGGCCGGCTACGCGCAGTATCGACGCATCGTCAGCTCGCGGAATCTGACTCAGTCGCAAGTGGATTCGGCATTGGCGGCGGTACGTGGCGAGCGGCCGACGGCTCCGCGGACGGTGGAGTCGTCGCAGACCGAACGGTCGATCCTCACCGCCATCACCGACGCTGCGCGGCCGATGTTCGCCGAGGATGTCTCCGAGGCGGTGGGGGTGTCGCCGCCCACGGTGCGGCGCTACCTCGCGGCCATGGTCGCCGACGGGCGGCTGACGATGACGCTGCGGTACGGCAGCACCGGGCGACCCAAACAGGAGTACCGGGTGGCGGGTCGGTCCACCTGAGGGCGAATGTGTTCGCGCGGAATTGTTCGCGCCGTTGAACTAAAGTCCTTACCCATGCGCGACAGCACGAACCGCGTGATCACCGCGGCCGATCAGGAGCAGGCCAGGGTGTTCATCGAGCAGTTGGAAGTCATTGCGACCCGCCTGGAGCAGCAGGTCGAAGCCCTGGAGGCGAGCTCCCGGATGCCCGGTGCCCGCACCTCGGAGCGGTTGATGACCGACGCCCGGGCCCGGCGCCTGGAGTTGTACGAGACCCGCAGTCACATCGATGCGCTGACCTCGCGCTACCTGATCGACCGCACCCCCGTCTGACCTCGAGTGGGCGCAATACTGCGTCGAGTGGGCGCAAAACTGCGTCGGGTGGGCGCAAAACCGCCCGATTGTGCCCCCTCTCGGGCTCGAACCGAGGACCTGCGGATTAAAAGTCCGTAGCTCTACCAACTGAGCTAAAGGGGCGTGCACGGTGTCGACCACCGTGCCGTGGCGAGTTTACAGATCGTCGGCGACGGGTTTCGACAGTGGTCAGCAGGTTGTGCGGCGATGGCCGCCGACCCGTTCGACCTGCGCGGCGAGGACCTGCTCCTCGCTCATCGGGGGAGTGGTCAGCGGGTGACGCCCGTTGGCGCGGATGCTGTCGAGGATGAGTTCGAGATAGCGCCGCCAGGTTCCCGGCGCCACCGCCTGCGTGGCATCGGCGACTGCGGTGAGCATGGTGAAGAACGCGAACAGGTCGGTGCGGTCGATGCCGGGCCGCAACACACCGGCCTCGATGCCGCGCACATACATCTGTTCTACCCGCCCGGTCATCTCCGACTTGGCGGCCTCGATCGCGGGGGCGGTGGGGTCGACGCGCATGACGATGGCGGCCAGGCCGCGGTCGGTGGCGACGGATTCGCCGACGAAGGTGAACACCTCGACGATCCCCTGCCAGGGATCCTCGGTGGCCAATGCGGCTTCGACCCGGGCGTTGACGTTGCGCAGATGTTCCAGGAAGACGCCTTCGATGAGGTGGTCGCGGTTGTCGAACCGGCGGTAGACCGTGCCCACCCCGACGCCGGCGTGTCCGGCCACGTCGTCGAGGGTCACGTCGAGGCCCCGTTCGGCGAACAGGTCCCGAGCAGCATCGATGATGCGAAGTCGGTTGCGTTCGGCGTCGGCGCGCAGTGGTTTGGCGGCCGTCTGGTCAGCGGTGCTCACGATCACACTTTCTCAACTGGAGGAATGTCCTCCGCTTAGTCTAGCGTTGAGCAGCGTAACCGGAGGCCACTCCTCCGGATTTTCGCCGCGAGGTGTCGCGCGCCTCGTCAGGGCAACGGCGCCCGAGCGTGAAACACGAACATCTCTCCACCTAGAAAGCGGGGTCGTCATGACCACTGTGTCTCCCCAGGCCGACCAGTCCGAGGTGACTGAGTCGAGCCACGATCGGCATCACCGTCTGCGGTGGGCCATCCTCGGTGTACTGGCTCTCGCCCAGCTGATGGTCGTGCTCGACGCGACCATCGTGAACATCGCCCTGCCGCACGCCCAGGCCGACCTCGGCTTCGGCGATTCGTCGCGGCAATGGGTGGTCACCGCCTACGCGTTGGCCTTCGGAAGCCTGCTGCTGCTCGGCGGCCGCCTGTCGGATCTGTTCGGACGGCGGGCCACCCTCATCGTCGGTCTCGTCGGGTTCGCGGGCATGTCCGCCCTCGGAGGCGCCGCCGTCAACTTCGAGATGCTGGTCATCGCCCGCGCCGGTCAGGGCGTGTTCGGTGCGCTGCTGGCGCCGGCCGCGCTGTCGCTGCTGACCACCACGTTCACCGACCCCGAGGAACGCGGCAAGGCGTTCGGCATCTTCGGTGCCATCGCCGGGGCCGGTGGCGCATTGGGTCTGCTGCTGGGCGGGATGCTCACCGAGTGGGCCGACTGGCGCTGGTGCCTGTACGTGAACCTGGTGATCGCGGCCATCGCGCTGGTCGGAGCCGTGTTGTTCATCGGCAAGCAGTCCCCGGAGAGCCGTCCGGTCCTTGATCTCCCCGGCACCATCACGGTCTCGGCCGCACTGTTTTCCATCGTCTACGGCTTCTCCAACGCCGAGACCAACGGCTGGGCCGACTGGGCGACCATCACCTGGCTGGTGGCCGGTGCCGCTCTGCTGGCGGTGTTCGTGGTGCTGCAGATGCGCACCACCCACGCCCTGCTGCCGCTTCGCATCGTGCTCGACCGCACCCGCGGGGGATCGTTCCTCGTGGTATTCGTCTCGGGTATCGGGATGTTCGGGATCTTCCTGTTCCTCACCTACTACCTGCAGCAGAACCTGGACTTCTCGCCGATCCGGACCGGTCTGGCGTTCCTGCCGATGATCGGTCTGGTGATCGTCACCGCCACGGTGACCACCTCGGTGCTGCTGCCGCGCTTCGGCCCGCGCTGGATCGTCGCGATCGGCATGTTGATCGCCGCTGGAGGCATGCTCTATCTCACCGGATTGAGCACCACCAGCAGCTACGCGACCGACATCCTGCCCGGACTGCTGATCATGGGGGTGGGCATCGGTGCGTCGATGCCGCCGTCGATGCAGGCCGCCATCTCCGGGGTGACCGCCGATGACGCAGGCGTCGCCTCGGCGACGGTCAACACCATGCAGCAGGTCGGTGGTTCGGTGGGAACCGCGCTGCTGAGCACCATCGCCTCGAGCGCGGCGAGTGCCTACGTCACCGACAACCTCGGCAAGGTGGGCAACCCGCAGGCCTTGGAGGCGATGGCTGCGGTGCACAGCTACACCACCGCCTTCGGTTGGGCGGCAGGCATTTTCGTGATCGGGTCGGTGCTGGCTGCCGCTGTCATCACCAGCGGCAAGCTGCCCGAGCCGGACAAGGACGCGGTGGTCATCCACGCGTGATCCGATGCGGTCCCGGGGCCATCCGACAGGGTGGCCCCGGGGCGGTCGGGGGCGGATTTGAGGTTTCTCGGGACTGTGTCCTAAGCTCATACAGCTCCCTACCGGAGACTGGCCCCCTTCGTTTAGCGGCCTAGGACGCCGCCCTTTCAAGGCGGTAGCGCGGGTTCGAATCCCGTAGGGGGTACGCTGACCCGGCCGTCCTGGACTGTGAAGTCGAAGGTGGCCGGAGAGGTTTGCAAGGCCCTGTGGCGCAGTTGGTTAGCGCGCCGCCCTGTCACGGCGGAGGTCGCGGGTTCGAGTCCCGTCAGGGTCGCTTGGTTCTCGGTTCACACCGAGGCCCGGCGGCTGTTTCAAGCCCGGCATCGGTGCGTGAGATGCCGTACGGCCAGGTAGCTCAGTTGGTACGAGCGTCCGCCTGAAAAGCGGAAGGTCGTCGGTTCGATCCCGACTCTGGCCACTTCATGAACCACCTGGCAACAGGTGGTTCTTCTGGTTTCGGGGGAGGATCTGAACCCGTCGGTTGGGCGGAAGATCGCATCGAGTGGGCGGAAGATCGCGTCGAGTGGGCGGAAGATCGCGTCGGTTGGGCCCAAGCCCCCGATCTCGACGCAGGGATGTGGGCTCTTGGGCCCCGCCATCGTGGATCGGCAACAGCGAACGCCTGACCGGTGACGTGTTCGGCTCGCAACGCTGCGACTGCGGACCGCGGCTGCGTGAGGCGGCGCGACGGATCACCGACGTCGGCGGCTTCCTTTTGCCTGCGTCAGGAGGGACGCGGTATCGGTTTGTACGCCAAGCTCGACGCCTACGCGTTGCAGGACGGCGGGTTGGACACCTATCGGGCCAACGTGGCCCCTTGGTCGGGGCGGAGACGAACGCCAGTACACCGTCGCCGCGCAGATGGTGCAGACCGTGGGCGCCACGCGCATCCAGCTGCCCCACCGGTGTGCACCTGTCGGCGAACAACGCGCGCTACCTGGCGGTCGAGCGAGCACACCGGCCACACCATCGCCCTCCCGTTCGCCGTCTGAGCGACATCAGTCACCCGGTGTTCCAGTGTCGATCGATAGGGTCGGTGGGAGCTCGTCTACGAAAGGCCGTTCATGTCTGATGCCACCTTGGCCACCCCGCTGTCACTGCCGTGCGGGCAGGTGCTGCCCAACCGGTTGATGAAGTCGGCGCTGAGCGAAAGCCTGGCCACCGAGGCGAACTCGCCCGACATCCGGTTGGAGAGGCTGTACACGCGTTGGGGGGCAGGTGGTTTCGGGCTCGTTGTCACCGGCAACGTGCTCATCGACCGGGCGCACCTTGGTGAGCCGGGCAACGTCGTCATCGAAGACGATCGTGACCTCGACAGCCTCACCCGGTGGGCCAAGACCACCAAGGACGGCGGATCACCGATCTGGATGCAGATCAATCATCCTGGGCGACAGGCCAACCCCTATGCCACTCGCGCCCAGCCGGTCGCTCCGTCGGCAGTGGAGCTGAAGTTGCCCGGACTACCCGCCCCGCGTGAACTCACCGAGGCCGAGATCGTCGACATCATCGAGAGATTCGCCACCGCGGCGCAGGTGGCCGAGGCGGCCGGATTCGACGGCGTGCAGATCCACGCCGCCCACGGCTACCTGGTCTCGCAGTTCCTCTCACCGCTGTCGAATCTGCGCACCGACGGCTGGGGCGGCGACCCGCAGCGGCGTCGTCGCTTCCTGCTGGAGGTGCTGCGGCGCATCCGGGCGGTGGTGAGCCCGGGGTTTGCGGTGGGAATCAAGTTGAACTCAGCCGACTTCCAGCGCGGCGGTTTCAGCGAGGACGAATCACGCGCGGTGGTCGAGCATCTCATCGGTGAAGGGGTCGACCTGATCGAGATCAGCGGCGGCAGTTACGAATCGCAGGCGATGATGGGCCGACCGGCGGCGGCGAGCACCCGCGCCCGCGAAGCCTATTTCCTCGACTACGCCCAGACCATCCGGGTGGCGGCCGGCGACATCCCGTTGGCGGTCACCGGCGGATTCCGCACCCGCGCGGCGATGGCCGATGCGGTGGAGTCGAGAGCCTGCGATGTGGTCGGTTTGGGGCGTCCCACCGCGGTCGACCCTGCGGTGGCGGCGGGTCTGGTGGCCGGCACCCTCGACAAGGTCCTCACGCCCAGCATCGGGTTGCCCGTTCCCTCGGCGTTGGCCACCAAGCCGACGGTGCGTGCCCTCGAGGGGGTCCTCGACCTGCAGTGGCATACCGACCAACTGCACCTGATGGCGGCGGGCAAAGACCCCGACCCGCGTCGGGCCACCTGGCGGACGGCCATCAGCACCGTCAAACGCAACGGTGTCGACGCCTTCCGCAGCAAGCGTCGCGGATCTCGCTGACCACCCCCGAGGTGATCAGGCCTCGGGGATGTCGCGGTGAAACCGCTCCAGCGTGATGTCCTCGGGTTCGGGCCCACCCCGCACCCCGGTGTCGAGGGAATCAATCGCAGTCAGGTCGGCCGTTCTGGGCACCCAGCTCCTGCACGTCGCGCTGAGTGAAATACGGATAAACCTCGATCTGATTGACTGCGGGCACCACGTTCGCCGCGTCCAACACTGCGTCAGGTGATCGACCATGAAGTTGCTCACCCCGATCGCACGCACCTTCCCGTCGGAGAGCAAGGTCTCCAGCCCACGGTAGGCGGCCAAATGTTCTCTCAAACTCGGTGGGCAGCGGTTGATGCAGGATCAGCAGGTCGATCTGATCAACCCCGACCGTGCCTGCGCTCTTGTCGAAAGCGTGCCGCGCCTCATCGAAGCCGTAGTCGCTGATCCACACCTTCGTCTCGATGACCACCTCGTCGCGAGGAACGCCTGATTCGGCGATTGCTTCACCGACGGCTCGTTCGTTGCCGTAGGACGCGGCGGTGTCGATCAGTCGATATCCGGCCCGCAGGGCATGTGTCACGGCGGCGCACGTCTGATCAGGCTCGACTGGAAGACACCCAGTCCGATGGCCGGGAATGTGACCTCGTTGTTGAGCGTGAGCTGACCACCTCTCATTCTGCCTGCGTCGACCGCGCCGGACCAGGTGCGGGGTCCGGCCGCGCGGCCCACTCGACGCCGGTTACCGCCCACTCGACGCCGGTTACCGCCCACTCGACGGTGTTTTCCGCCCACTCGACGGTGTTTACCGCCCACTCGACGTGGTGGGCACTCAGCTCGCGGTGGCGAACCAGATGGCGCCGGCCACGGTCACCGAGGCGGCGAGCAGCCGCAGCAGGTCGATCCGCAGCAGTCGCCGATGCGTCGGCGCATCGAACCCCTCCGACAGGCGGGAATGTGCGGGCACCGCGGCACCTGCGGTCAACGCCAACACCACCAGCACCCCGGCGCCCGAGATCAGCGCGGGCATCAGCGGCCCCGTCACCACCGCGCCCACACCGGTCACCAGCTGTGCAGCGAACAGTGGGCCCACCACCCGGCTGATCAATGTCTGATGCCGCGCCTCGTAGTCGGCGAACTCGTCGGCGCCGACCGCAGCGAACTGCGGGTAGACCACGAACCGCACCACCGCCTGAAACCCCAGATAGGCCGACGACGTGCACAGCAGGGCAATCGCCCACGCGCTCATATGGGTTCGAAACTCGGTTCGGTCCGTCGCTCCATCAGTACCGTGTCGCGCCAGCGGTTGTTCAGTTGAGCGATCTTCTCGCGCAACCCGACGATGCGATATCCCACCGCCTGGTGCAGGCGCACGCTGGTCTCGTTGTCGGGGAAGATCGAGGTCTGCAACGTCCACAGGCCGGCCTCGTCGGCGGCGATCACCAGCTGGCGCATCAGGCCGAGACCGATTCCGCGCGAACGGAATCCGTTGCGCACGTACACCGAGTCCTCGGCCACACCCCGGTAGCAGGCGCGTGTCGACACCGGCGCCAGGGCAGCCCACCCGACCACCTCGCCGTCGAGCTCGGCCACCCAGCGATGGTCGGCATGCCACCGCGCGCAGAACGCCTCCGGCGTCGGCACCTCGGTCTCGAATGTCGCCTGAGAAGTGGCGATGCCCTCGGCGTAGATCTGCAGCACCATCTCGAGATCGTCTGTCGTCATGGGGCGAACGGCGAGTACAGCAGGCATGAGATCAATCTAGCCCCCAGAACCTGAGTTGCCAGAACACTTCTCATCGACGTCGGTCCCAGGGGATTCACTCGCCGAACACCCAGGGCGCCAACACCACCATCCAGCCGTCGGGGTCGGCGAAGAGCACCGCGCCGTGCTCGTTCCAGTACGGGTTGGCCGCGGGCACCGGTGTGTGGCCATGCGCACGCAGGCGCGCGGCCACCACCTCGAGCGCCGCACCGCTGCCCAGATAGAGGACCAGTTGGTTCTCTGGATCGGGATCGGGGATGTCCTCGGGCGGCGTGCGCTGGAGCAGTTCCATCTGCACCGACGACCCCGGCAGGCCGAACACCATGCCGTCGTAGCCGCGATGGTTGCGCCAGGCGGCCAACACAGGCAGCCCGACGCAGTCGCGGTAGAACTCCAGGACCGCGTCGTAGTGGGCGGTCGGTCGCGCAAACCGCACCGCGGCGATGTCGAGGTGGCGTGACGGCGAGGTCGGGGGCAGATTGTCAGCCATACCCGCGATTGTCGACGTGTTCGGCCCAGCCTGATCGCGATCGTTACCTTTTGTGACCTTTGTGGTGTCTGTGCAGGTGAGCATCCGCCCACCCGGTGTCGAACCTGTCGGAATGGGGCTCTGCGCCGCGAACTCGCACGGGTGGACCTGGGTGCCCGGGTAGCGTCTATTGCGCTCACGACTGCGCCGACGGGTCTCGTAGACCACGATTCCTCTCTCGGCGCCCACAGAGGGGATGTTGGTGAAGCTCTGGGATTACATCTCCGGACGCGAGCACACGCTCGCCTTCCTGACCTATCAGCATGCGTCGCTGGCCTTCCAGACGACGCTGGTGGGGTCGCTGATCGCGGTCGCCATCGCGGTGGCCGTCTACCGACTGCCGTTGTTCAGTGCGCTCACGCTGACCACCAGCCGTGTGGCGCTGACCATTCCGTCGCTGGCTCTGCTGGCGCTGCTCATCGTGCCGTTCGGTCTCGGGGTGGTGCCTGCGTTCATCATGCTCACCTTCTACGCCGCGCTACCGGTCATCGGTAACGCCATCGTCGGGTTGCGCAGCGTCCCCGCGTCGGTGATCGAATCGGCCAAGGGCATCGGCCTCTCGCGCTGGCGCATCCTGTTCACCGTCGAACTGCCCATCGCCTGGCCGGTCATCCTCACCGGGATCCGTGTCTCCACCCAGATGATCGTCGGGATCGGTGCCATCGTCGCCTACGTCCTCGGCCCAGGACTGGGCTCGCTCATCTTCAATGGACTTTCTCGACTCGGCGGTGCCAACGCCCTCGAGATGGCCGCCACCGGAACAATTCTCATCGTCCTCATCGCGCTTGTCTTCGACGCTGCGTTGGTGTTGCTGGGACGCGTCACGATCGCAAAGGGACTCTCATGACCACTGCCTCCTCCACCGTCACCGGCGAGTCGATCCGGCTCGACGGCGTGGTCAAGCGATACCGCGGCCAGGAGACCCCCGCGGTCAACCGTCTCGACCTGACCATCGACGCCGGCCAGATCGTCGCGTTCGTCGGCCCGTCGGGCTGCGGCAAGACCACCACTCTCAAGATGATCAACCGACTGATCGAGCCCACCGAGGGCCGCATCCTCATCGGCGACCGCGACGTGACCGCGGAGAACCCCGACAAGCTGCGCCAGTCGATCGGCTACGTCATCCAGTCCGGCGGACTGTTCCCGCACTGGTCGGTGGCCCGAAACATCTCTGCACTGCCGCGAGTGCTCAAGTGGGACAAAAACAAGATCGCCGAACGCACCGACTATCTGCTGGATCTGGTCGGTCTCGATGCCGCCACCTTCGCCCGCCGGCTGCCCAAGGACATGTCCGGTGGACAGCAGCAGCGGGTGGGCGTGGCCCGGGCGCTGGCCGCCGACCCGCCTGTGCTGTTGATGGACGAGCCGTTTGGTGCGGTGGACCCGATCACCCGAGTTCGACTGCAGGACAGCCTGATCGACATCCAGCACAAGCTGGGCAAGACCATCGTCATCGTCACCCACGATTTCGAGGAGGCCACCAAGCTCGGCGACAAGGTGCTCATCCTGTCCGAGGGCGGGCACGTGGAGCAGTACGCCACCCCCGAGGAGATCCTCACCAGCCCGGCCACCCCGTTCGTCGAGGAGTTCGTCGGCGCCGGTGCCACGCTGGCCCATCTGACGCTCTCACGGGTCCGCGATGTGGCCCACGAGCCCATTGTCACTGCGCGCGTGGGTGATTCGGCCACCGAGGTGGCCGCCAAGGCCCGCGCCGGCGGACACACCTGGGTGGTCGTGGTCAACGCCGACGGCACGCCACGGGCGTGGCCGTCGGTGACCGAGGTGCTGAGCAAGCCGACCGTCTCCGATTACACCGATCACCGACTGCCCACGGTGGCCACCTCGGCCACCCTCAACGACGCCCTGGATGCGATGTTGGCGGCCAGCCAGGCGGGGGTGCTCGTGACCGACGGTCGGGGAGCGGTGCAGGGTGCGTTGACCATCGAGTCGGTGATGGAGGTGATCCGCGCCCAGCGGGCCGCCGGTCACCCCGAGGACGCGCAGGACACCTACGTCGACCACGCCGAGGGCGGTTCGTGATGAGCCGCCTGCGTCGAATCCCCACCGACGTGTGGTTCGAGCCGCTGATCATCTTGATCGTCGGCGTCGGTTATCTCATCTGGTACAACACCACCACCTTCACCAGCACCGAGGAGTCGTCGCTGGCCTGGTCCACCCTGCGGGCCACCATCGGCGACCACATCAAGTTGACGCTGGTGGCCACCGCCTACGTGGTGGTGATCGCCATCCCGCTGGGAATCCTGTTGACCCGCAAGACCGTGCAATGGCTACGGCCCTTCGTCATCAACGTGGCCAACATCGGGCAGGCGGCGCCCGCGCTGGGGCTCATCGTGCTGCTCACCTTCTGGTTGGGCACCGGATTCCGCACCGCGGTCATCGGCCTGGTCGTCTACGCCCTGCTGCCCATCCTGCAGAACACCATCATCGGGTTGGGTCAGGTGGATGCCCGCATCATCGAGGCATCGCGCGGTATCGGCTACTCCGCGGTGCGCACCCTGGTGCAGGTGGAACTCCCGCTGGCGGTGCCGATCATCCTCAACGGCGTGCGCACCGCGCTGGTCATCCTGGTGGGTACGGCCACGTTGAGCACCTTCATCGGAGCCAACAGCCTCGGCACCCTGATCACCACCGGCGTGGCCCTGTTCCTACCGAAACTGTTGGTCTCGGGGGCCGTCATCGTCGGACTGCTGGCCATGACCATCGACTGGCTCGGTCGTCTGGTCGAGTTGGCCGCGACGCCACGAGGAGTGAACACATGATCGGTCGACTCGCGCCACCGGCAGCGATCCTTGCCGCAATCGTCGTCCTGCTCACCGGATGTGGTCTGGTCAGCTCGTCGGGCACCTTCACCGCGGCCGAGCGCTCCGACGGGACCACGCCGCTCGACGGTGCGAAGATCACCGTCACATCCAAGGCGTTCACCGAGGGCGTCATCCTGGGCAAGATCACCGCCACGTACCTGGCGGCCTCGGGTGCGCAGGTCACCGACCTCACCGGGGCGCCGGGATCCGCGTCGTCGAGGCAGGCTCAGCTCAACGGCGACGCCGACATCCTGTGGGAGTACACCGGCACCGCGTGGGTGACATATCAACAGCGGACTGAGGTGATCGCCGACCCAACCCTGCTGTGGGAGAAGGTGCGTGATCTGGAGAAGTCATCGCACAACCTGGTGTGGCTACCCCCGGCCAACTTCAACGACACCTACGCCTTCGCCGCCTCGGGCCCCACCGCCCAGCGACTCGGTGTGCGCTCGCTCTCCGACGTGGCCAGGCTGCCGGTCAAGGACCGCACCTTCTGCGTCGACGACGAGTTCTTCAGCCGCTCAGACGGATTCCTTCCGATGCTCAAGACCTACGGCATCCCCTACGACACCTCCGACGGGGTGCCTGCAGGCAACGTGACCCGCATGGACTCCGGTGTCATCTACAACTCCACCGACAAGAGCACGCCGTGCAACTTCGGCATGATCTACACCACCGACGGCCGGGTGAAGAACCTGAAGTTGTCGGTCCTCGACGACGACCGAAAGTTCTTCCTGCCCTACAGCGGTACCGCGGTGGTGCGGGACAAGACCCTACGGGCGCACCCTGAGATCGCCGCAGCCATGGCGGCCATCTCGCAGCGTCTGACCGACGACGTGATGCAGGACCTCAACGGTCGGGTCGACATCAAAGGCCAGGATCCCGCCGATGTGGCCTACGACTGGCTCAAGAGCGAGAAGCTGATCCGCTGAGCGCCGGGTAGCCTGCGGAGTCGGTCTGCGTCTGGGTTCGATGGCTGGAGTCCCGATCGCGACGCTCGACCCGACGACGATGACCGTGCGACAGGGAGACGCCGAGACGTGGAGCTGTATCTCATCATCGGCCTGCTGGCTCTGGTGCTGTGGTCGTTCTTCGCCGAACGTCTTGCTCGCGCCCACATCAGCGGGCCGCTGGTCATGTTGGTCGTCGGGGTGGTGCTCGGGTTCGCCGCCCAGCGGCATCTGGAGGACGCGCTCGACAGCAGGGTCGCCGAGCACATCGTCGTCCTCATCCTCGCGCTGATCCTGTTCGCCGACGCCACCGAGGTGCGCGGTGGACTGTTGGGCGGCGAGCGGGGACCGGCGTTGCGGCTGTTGCTGATCGCGCTGCCGGTGTCGCTGATCCTGGGTGTGTTCACGGGGATCCTGTTGTTTCCCGATCTGTCGGTGGGTGTGCTGATCGCCCTGGCGTGCGTGGTGATGCCCACCGACCTCGCCCCGGCCGCAGCCATCGTGCGAGACAAGCGGATACCGACCCGGCTGCGCAACATCCTCAACGTCGAAAGTGGGTACAACGACGGCATCATCGCGCCCATCTTCGCGTTCGGGCTCATCCTGGCCGGGGCGAACAACGCCCACGCCGACTCGGCCGGCGAGGCGTTGGCATCGCTGATCCCCGCCTCGGCGGTGGCGATCGCCATCGGGGCGGCGGTGGGTCTGGCCGGTGCGCTGCTGACCAACCTGTCGCAAGCACATGATCTCGGATCGCCGCAGGCGTTGCGGGTGAGCATCCTGGTGCTGCCGGTTCTCACCTACGAGCTCACCGCCCAGGTGGAGGCCAACGGGTTCGTCGCCGCCTTCGCCGCGGGTCTGGTGTACCGGGCGGTGCGCAGGTCCAAGGCCGAGCCCGAGGAACTCACCCTCGTCGACGACGTCGGGATCGTCACGACCTACGGCATGTGGTTCGTGCTGGGTCTGAGCGTCGCCATCATGCCGGCGGTAGATGACGAGTGGCGCATCTTCCTCTACGGCTTCCTCGCGGTGACGGTACTGCGCATCGCTCCGGTGGTGTTGTCGCTGATCGGCACCGACCTGGCGATGGTCGACCGGTTGGTGGTGGGGTTGCTGGGTCCGCGGGGTACCGCCACCATCGTCTTCGGGTTGTTGGCCTACAACGGCCTCGCGGGCACCGCGGCCGATGTCACCCTCTATGTGATGGCGGCAACCGTGGTGATCAGCATCGGGGTACACGGTGTGGCGGCCACCCTGGTGGCGCGCGGGTTCCGACGCATCGAGCGCCGACGCACCCGGTCGCTCAAGCGGCGGCAACGCCGCCGGGCTGCCCGAAATGCCTGAAATTGCCTGATTCTGAACCATTTTCGGTGAACATCTGGTGCATCCGCTTGCGCAGCGCCCGGACCGTCGGTAGCTTTCAATTCATGCATGAAGTAAACACCTCTTTGGGAAACGCGATCTCCACGTCTGGCGCCTCGGCCCAGAGCTCAGTCGTCCGTGACCTCGCAGTGCTGGTCGCCCGCATCGGCATCGGTGTCATCTTCCTGGCGCATGGCCTGCAGAAGCTCGACAACGGCTACGCCGCCACCAAGGCCATGTTCACCACCATCGACGCGCCCGTGCCGGCGGTGACCTCGTTGCTCGCGATCGTCATCGAGGTCGGCGGCGGCGCCGCGCTGATCCTGGGCCTGCTCACGCCGCTGGCCGGCATCGCTCTGGCGTTGAACATGCTCGGCGCATACCTGCTGGTCCACATGGACAGTGGTCTCTACGTCAAGGACGGCGGCTACGAGTTCGTGCTGGCGCTCGGGGTGGCGTCGCTGCTGATCGCGGCGGTGGGCGCCGGACGCTTCAGCCTCGACGCCATCCTGGCCGACAAGGTGCCTGCGCTCTCGCGCGTCCTTCGCTGACCCCCTCGAACGCCGCCGGGCGTCGCGCCGCTATCGGCGCGGCGACCCGGCCTCGTCGGCCTTCACCTGTGCGGTGGCGGTGGTGATGCGAGTCCCGATCTCACGAAGCTGGCGGATCTGCGGCTGGGTCAATGCGTCGAACACCGTGCGCCGCACCATCTCCACGTGTCCTGGCGCACTGCGCTCGAGCACCGCGAACCCGTCATCGGTCAGCTCGGCCAACGTGTAGCGGCCGTCGGTGGGGTCGGGTCGCCGCACCAGCCACCCGCGTTTCTCCATCCGCGAGGCGACCTGCGAGAGCCGGGGAAGCTGGGCCTCGGTCAACTCGGCGAGTTCGCTCATCCGTAGCGTGCGCTCGCTCGCGTTGGACAGGGTGGCCAACACGCTGAACTCGAAGTGGGTGATACCGGCGTCTCGCTGCAGCTGACGATCCAGCTGGGCGGGTAGGCGGACCACCACGCCGATCAATGCCATCCAGGCGCTGCGCTCGTCGTCTGACAGCCATCGCGGGCTGGTGCCCGGAGTGCCGTGCGCGGCGCTGGATGCAGACATGGCCGTCAGGTTACGGCACGGAATCGGGCCTCGGCGCTCCGTCCGCGGCCGATGTCTCGTCCGCCGGTGGCCGGGTAGCCTCGGCGCCGATGTTCATCAAAGTGTGTGGTCTGCGAACGGCTGGTGACGTGGATGCCGCGGTGGCCGCCGGCGCCGACGCCATCGGCGTCGTGATGAGCCCGGGCAGCCCGCGTGATGTCGACCTCGACACAGCTGCTGGTCTGGTGGCCCACGCCGATTCGCGTGCCACCACGGTGCTGGTGGTCAAGGGTCTGCCGGTGGCGACGGTGATCGACGCAGCGACGGCCGCCGGCGTCGACGTGGTGCAGCTGCACGGCTACGACGCAGTGCAGAGCGCGGCGGTGCTCGGTGCCATCGGACGAATCTGGCGGGCCACCTCCACTGCCCATGACCCTGATCTCACCGTCGGCGCCCACGGCGAGGAGGTGCTGCTGCTCGACTCCCCGCACGCGGGGTCGGGGCAACGCTGGGACCTGGCTGAATTGATCGAACGCCCCGAGGGGAAGTGGCTGTTGGCCGGTGGCCTCGACCCCGCCAACGTCGCCGAAGCCATCACGACGGTCGCGCCGTGGGGCGTCGACGTGTCCAGCGGGGTCGAATCCGAGCCGGGGGTGAAAGATCACGGCCGTGTCCGCGCCTTCGTGCGTGCCGCGCGTGGCGTGTGAGACGCGCCTGGCAACGCCTGCGCTGTAGGACGCCCAACGCCTCTGAGCTGCGTGGACATTCTCGGAATAACTTGCCCCGTGAAGTCATTGAGTTGTAGTGTCCATCGCGACACACAACAAGGGATGACGATGACCCGCTCCACCGCGACCAGCACGGCGATCGCCGACGCCCAGATCTCCGCCGACCACCCGTTCGCCGCGCACCTACGCCGCCACGTCGACCTCTCCACCCGGCAGCCAAGTACGGCGTGGACCCCGGATTCGGGACCGTTGCCTGCGCTGTATCTCAGCCATGGCGCGCCGCCCACCTTCGAAGACGCCGCCTGGATGGCCGAGCTGTACGACTGGGCTGCGGGCATTCCCACCCCGCGAGCGGTGTTGATCGTGAGTGCGCATTGGGAATCGACGAGCATCGGCATCACCGCATCGGCCCCCACCGAGCTGGTCTACGACTTCGGCGGGTTCCACCCGATGTACTACCGGATGCGTTATGACACCCCGCCCGCCCACGCATTGGCCGATCTGGTGCGCGCAGCCCTACCACAGACCATCGATGTGCACGAGCACACCGAACGCGGCCTCGACCACGGCGCCTGGTTGCCGCTGAAGGTGATGTTCCCCGACGCCGACATCCCGGTGCTGCAGTTGAGCCTGCCCACCGACGATCCGATTCGACTGCTGGAGTTGGGTTCTCGGCTCCAGTCGCTGCGCGATGAGGGTGTGCTGGTGATCGGATCGGGCTTCATGACCCACGGACTGCCCTACCTCAACTGGCATCGGCCCGACGAGGTGCCCGCCTGGTCGGTGGAGTTCGATGACTGGGCTGCGGCCGCGTTGGCCCGGGGCGACGTCGACGAACTCGCCGACTTTCGATCCCGCGCACCAGGATTGCCCTACGCCCACCCCACCGTCGAACACTTCACGCCGCTGTTCGTGACGCTGGGGGCGGCACGGGTGGGGGAGACGGTGCGCACCTCGGTGGATGGCTTTGCGATGGGGCTGTCCAAGCGGTCGCTGACCGTCGCCTGATCGGGCGCGCATACCCTCGGGCACATGAGCGATGAGCAGGCGCAGCAACGGTTCTGGGCTGCGGTGGGCACCAATCCACAGATCGATGCGGTGTGCGCCCGGCTGGCCGAGCTGGGCCTACCCGACTGGTACCTCACCGGCGGCGCGGTGTTCCAGACCGTGTGGAACCACCTCGACGGTGCTCCGCCGCAGGCCGGTATCGCCGACTACGACGTGTTCTACTTCGACGCCGCGGACCTGAGCTACGCCGCCGAGGACCGGGTGATCGCCCGGGTACAGCGGGCGTGCGCCGATCTGCCCATCACCATCGAGGTGCGAAACCAAGCGCGCGTACACCTGTGGTACTCCGAGAAGTTCGGCATCCCGGCCGCGGTCCTACGGTCCACCCGCGACGGAATCGACCATTTCGTCTCCACCACATGCTGCTTCGGGATCCGACGCAGCGCGCACGGCCACGACGAGGTGTACGCGCCGCACGGGTTCGACGACCTGTTCGCCAAGATCGTGCGCCCCAACCCGGTGCTGGACACCCGCGCGGTGTACGAGGCGAAGGTGGCCCGCTGGCGGCAGCAGTGGCCCACCATCACCGCGTTGCCGTGGGATGCACCCTGACGACGCCGACCGGCAGTCTCACCTCGAACCGGCAGCCCGGGTGTCGGTTGGCCACGCTGATGTGACCCCCGTGGGCCTCCACCAGCCCACGTGCGATCGCCAACCCGAGACCAGCACCTGATCCGCCGACCGGCGAGCGCGCCCGTTCCCCACGAAACGCCGTGTCGAACACGAACGGCAACTCCTCATCAGGGATCCCGCCGCAGGCGTCTTGCACCGCGACCACCACATCGTGTGACCCGGGCCGGACGTCGACGACGATCCGGCCGTCGGTGGGGGTGTGGCGGATGGCGTTGGTCAACAGATTGCCCAGGACCCGGGTCAGCTCGTGCGCCGAGCCACGAATCCGGGCAGTGGTGTCATCACTGGCCGGGTTGATCGCCACCTCGATCCCACGGGCGTGTGCGGTCGGTCGTGCGGATTCGACTGCGGCACACACCACCTCATCGACCGCCACCTCCCCGAAGACGATCTGCAGTGTCCCGGAGTTGATCCGCGACAGCTCGAAGAGGTCATCGACCATCGCCGCCAGTCGCTGCGTCTCCTCGCCGATACGTCGGGCGTAACGCGCCATGTCCTCGGGGTGGTCGACGACCGAGTCCTCCAGGGCTTCACCCATGGCCCTGATCCCGGCCAGCGGGGTGCGCAGGTCATGGCTGATCCACGCGATGAGTTCACGCCGGGAGGTCTCGGCGGCGTGCTCGGCGGCCCGGTCGGACTGCATCGCCAGTTCACGCCGCGCGGTGTCTCGGGCCAGCACCACCGCTGCCGGGCCCACCGCCACCCCGATGAGAACGCAGGCGATCAAGGTCCACATCAGTTGCTGGGTGAACATGAAGCCGCTGATCGCGACCACGAACAGCAGCACGGCCACGAGCGGAAACGCGACCATCACCGCCAGCACCACACCCAGGCTTCGGCCGCGCACCGCCCGCAGCAGCAGCGCCTCGACCACGGCCACCACCGCGCCTGCCAACACGGCCCAGGGCAGGATGTGGATGAACTCGGTCATGCGGTCGGATCGAATCGGTAGCCCACGCCCCAGACGGTCACGATTCGTGTCGGTGTGGCCGGGTCGGTTTCGATCTTCGCGCGTAGCCGTCGCACATGCACGGTGACGGTGGACTGATCGCCGAAGGACCAGTCCCACACCCGCTCCATCAGAGTGGTGCGGGAGAACACCGCACCGGGATGGGTGACGAAGAACGCGAGGAGATCGAATTCCCTTGAGGTGAGCGAGATGTCGTGCCCGGCCCGGGTGACTGTGCGCGCGTCGAGGTCGAGGCGCAGGTCGCCGTCGACGACGGCGTGGGCGAGGGTGGCCTGGGGTTGGCTGCGAGCCAGGATCTTGCCCACCCGCAGGGCGAGCTCACGCGGGCTGAACGGCTTGACGACGTAGTCGTCGGCCCCGAACTCCAACCCCGAGACCCGGTCGGACTCTTCCCCGAGGGCGGTCAGCATGATGATCGGCACCGCACTGGTGCGGCGAATGTGTCGGCACACGTCGAGACCGTCGATCCCGGGCAGCATCACGTCGAGTACCACCGCATCGGGACCGTGACGATGCATCGCGGCCACCGCGCCTGGGCCGTCGACCGCCTCCACCACGCTGTGGCCTGCGCGCGTCAGATAGCGCCGCACCACCTCCCGAACGGTGTCGTCGTCGTCGACCACCAACACGGTCGACGTGGCGGGTGTCGCCGGGGTGGGTGGTGCGCCGTCGACGGCGGTCATCAGAGCTCCTTCGGATCGACTCACCAGTGGGTCAGCAACAGGTGGTTGACGACGAGCGCGGTACCCACCTGCACGGCGAGTACCCATCGTGCACCTCGGGAGGGCACCAGGGCCAGCGCAGACAGCAGCCACACCCCGAACGGCAACCAGATCCGCTCGGTCTCGGCCTTCGACAACCCGGAGGCATCGGCGATCAGGACGCAGGAGAGTGCGGCCAGGGTGAGGGCAGCGGGTACCAGTGCGGCCCAACTCCCACCGCCTGCTGTGAGATGGCGAGCGCGAGTGCGCATCACCCGCACCGACCGGGCGACGGCGACCGCACACGCCGGACCGGCGGACAGACACAGTGCGGCCAGGTTGGCCCACACGAAGTAGTCGTAGGGCCGCATCGAGGCGACGCCCTGGTAGTAGCGGGTGTGCAACAGTCGCAGGCCTTCGATCCACGAGAACCCCGACGCGGTCATGGCCACCGCCACCACCCCGGCGCCGACGGTGGCCGCGCCCCACCGCATCAGCCAGGCCGCCCGAGCGCCCGGCCCGCGCGGCCACATGCGCAACCCGCTGAGCAGCGCCACCATCGCGACCAGCACGCCAAACGTCGCCAACCCGTACGACAGGTACACGGTGACCCCCAGCAGGGCGCCCCCGACCGCGGCGATCGGCATCCCGAGTCGACCCCGATGGGCGACCCCCACCGCGACGACCGCTACGCCGGTTGCCGACACCCCCATGAACATCCCGTCGGCAGACGCACCCACCCAGACCGCGCCGGGGAAGAACACCACGAACGGCCACACCGCGCGCGCCGCAGCCGGGGCCGCCAACGCACGCATGGTGACCGGTACCGCGACTGCGGCCAGTGATCCCACCGCGATCACTGCTACCGCCGCCATCGTCCCACCACCCAACCCCACCCGGTCGAGCGCGACGAAGAACAGGGTGGCCAGCGGTGGATGGCTCGACACGTGGGTTGTCCAGCTGTCGGGCCGGAAATCGAGGATGTGGTCGGTGAAGGTCCGCAGGAACTCGCTGACGTCGGCGGCGCGGGGGATCTCGTAGAGGTACTCGTTGCGGTCGGTCAGGGGGGCGCCGAGTGGTCGCCGGGTCAGGTCGATCGAGGCCAGTGCGAACGTCCACACCGTGGCCGCCGCCCAGCCGACCGCCAGCAGCGGGCGCCACGGCAACCGCCGTGCCAGCGTGGGGGCATAGACGACGGCGGCGACAGCCAGCGCGATCGCGGGCACCGTGCCCGGGCCGGTGTGTGGATCGAGATGCGCGAACAACGGTGGGGCGGGGACGAACAGGACCTCCCCGTGTAGTTGCCGGTACCGCCCGACCGCGGTGGCCGAGGCCACCAGCAGCAGTGCCGCGCTCACCCACACCAGGTCGGGGATCCGGCGCGCGCGGCCGCGTCGATCGCGACCGGCCGGCCGGTGGGGACGGGTGAGTAGATCGGTCATGGCCGCGACCGTATGCTGCCGGCGACGCTGCGGTCAGGGCCCGGACCGAAGGTTGTCCGGGCCGTAAGAATTGCGGGTCCGACGAAATACTTCGGTAAGGATCTACCCACCGGATCGGCAAGATCTGCTTCCTAGCGTCGTGGACATGACCGATCACACATCACGTCCACCGACGATCGTCGACGTGGTCATGCCGTGCCTGAACGAGGCGAGGGCACTGCCATGGGTGCTCTCGCGGCTGCCGGAGGGGTACCGCGCCATCGTCGTCGACAACGGCAGCACCGACGCCAGTGTCGCGGTGGCCGCGGCCCTGGGCGCGGTGGTCGTCGAGGAACCACGACCTGGCTACGGATCTGCGGTGCACCGTGGGATATCCAGTGCCACCGCCGATCTGGTGGCGATCATCGACGCCGACGCCACCCTGGACCCCGCCGACCTCCCGGCACTGGTGGCCCTGATCGTCAGCGGCGACGCCGACGTGGTGTGCGGGCGACGCCGACCCACCGGTCCGCGGGTGTGGCCGTGGCACGCCCGTGTCGGCACCTCAGCGCTGGCTGCGGTCATCTCGGTGGGCACCGGGACCCGGGTGCATGACATCGCGCCGATGCGGGTGGCCCGGCGGTCGGTCTGGCTGGGTCTGGGGGTCCTCGACCGGCGGTGCGGGTATCCGCTGGAGACCATCCTGAAGGCGACCGACGCCGGCCTCGATGTCGTGGAGGTGCCGGTGACCTATCGGGCCCGGCCGGCCGGGACGCGATCGAAGATAAGCGGTTCGGCGCGCGGAACATGCATCGCGGCAACCGATTTCGCGACGACCCTGGTCCGACACCGACGCACCCGGGTGGGTGCGTCGTGACCGCCACCGTGCTGGTGGTCGCCAAGGCGCCGATCCCCGGCCGAGCGAAGACCCGGCTTGCCGTGGGCCTCACCCCGCAGCTGGCGGCCGAACTCGCCGCGATGGCCCTCCTCGACACCCTCGACGCCGCGCTCGCGGTACCGGGGGCACGCACCGTCGTCGCGATGACGGGTGCACTCGATGCCGCTGTGGCCGCCGCGCAGGTGCGGACCCGACTGGCCGACTGCGTGGTGATCCCACAGTGCGGCAATACCTTCGGGGAACGTCTGGTCGCGGCCCATCATGATGCCGGCGGCGCCGACCACCGTGTGGTGCAGATCGGTATGGACACCCCTCAGGTGACCGCGCAACTGCTGGGATCTGCGTTGGACGCGATCGCCACATCGGGAACCGCTGCTCTCGGGATGGCCGACGACGGCGGTTGGTGGGGGCTCGCGGTGCGCGATGCCCGGCACGTCGACGGTCTGCGCACGATCGAGATGTCCACCGACCACACCGGATCGCTGACCCGCGACATGCTGTTGACACAGGGTCTGCACGTGGTCGATCTGCCCCGGCTCACCGACGTGGACACCTGCGCCGACGCCGCGGTGGTCGCCGCCGCGGCGCCGACCACGCGGTTCGGGCGGCTCGCCACCGCGCTGCTGGCCCGGGATGCGGTGGTCTCGACATGACACCCGCCGCAGCGATCTACGACATCGCCTTGCGCACAGGCGAGTTGAGCGATCAGGACGGCCGGTCGCTGCCGGTGCGGACCTGGTTGGCCGACGCCGACGCCTCCGATGCCCCCATGGTGCAGGCCTGCACCGGACCGACCCTCGACGTGGGGTGCGGCCCGGGTCGGCTCACCGCCGCGCTCACCGCGCGTGGAGTGCCTGCACTGGGAATCGACATCTCGGCCCGGGCGGTTGCGCTGACCCGAGCGCGCGGCGCGATGGCCATGCGACGCGACGTCTTCGCCATGACCGCGGGCTGGCACCGCTGGGATCACCTGCTGCTGGCCGACGGCAACATCGGGATCGGAGCCGACCCGGTCCGGTTGCTGTCGAGATGTGCGTCGCTGGTGTCCCCACGTGGAACCATCGTCGCCGACGTCGAGGCGCCGGGAACCGGATTACGTACGGTCACCATGCGGCTCAGCGCCGCAGGCGAACTCTCCGATCCGTTCCGGTGGAGCCATGTCGGCGTCGACGCGGTCGAGGCCGTGGCCCACGCCGCGGGGCTGCACGTGGTGGCGACCGGCGTGCACGGCAGCCGTTGGCAGGTGACGCTGGTGCGTGCCTGCAGTCGAGGCCACCGGGGAGCGGAATGATCACGCCACGCCTGCCGCGACCGCAGGACTACACCTCGCCGCTGCACGAGGAGCGGCTCGCCGCCCGGCTGGGACTTCTGCTCGGGATCGCCTTCACCGTGTGCTTCCTCACCGGATTGTTCAGCCATCTGCATCAACACCCGGTGGAGTGGCTCACCCTGCCCACGCGACCGGTGTGGATCTACCGGCTCAGCCAGGGCCTGCACGTGGCGACCGGAATCGCGGCCATCCCGCTGCTGGTGATGAAGCTGTGGGTGGTGACCCCGAAGTTCTGGAAGCGACCCCTCATCGGCGGCCCGGTGGCCGCTGTCGAACGGGCCTCCATCCTGCTGCTCATCGCGTCGGCGAGCTTCGAGCTGATCACCGGATTGCTCAACGTGGCCGAGTACTACCCCTGGAGCTTCTTCTTTCCCACCGTGCACTACGCGGTCGGGTGGCTGGCCGTGGCGGCCATCGTCGTGCACATCGCGGTGAAGCTTCCGGTGATCCGGCGGGCATTGTCATCGGAGCCCGACCACGATGGCGCGAACAATGATCCGGTAGAACAACAATCGCCCGGCCGCTCGGTATCGCCGTCGTCGCAGGGATCGAATTCGCAGCTGACCCGGCGGGGGGTGTTGGTGCTCGCAGGCGGGGCAGCGGGTGTGGTCACCGTGGCCACCATCGGTGACCGCATCCCGCTGTTCGCACCGGTCTCGGTGGCCGCACAGCGGTCGGGTCGCGGACCGCAGGGGCTACCGGTCAACCGAACCGCGGTCGCCGCCGGGGTGACCGCGGCCGCTCGCTCGCAGCGATGGCGCCTCGTGGTCACCGGTCCGACCGGTCAACGAGAGTTCGATCTCGCTGCCCTGCAGGCACTCCCACAGCGCACCGCCACCCTGCCGTTGGCCTGTGTCGAGGGCTGGTCACGCAACGCAGAGTGGACGGGCGTGTCCTTCGCCGAGGTGTTGGCGGCGGCGGGAATCGACCCGGCCGACTCCGAGGTCGTCTCACTCGAACGTGGCCTCTACGGGCGGGCCGCGGTTCCCCGTGCGGTGGCGGAGGATCCGCTGACGCTGATCGCCCTGCGACTCAACGGTGATGAGCTCGACATCGACCACGGCTATCCCGCTCGATTGATCGCCCCGGGACGTCCCGGTGTGCTGCAGACCAAGTGGCTCTCGCGCATCGAGGTGCGGACATGATGTGGATTCGTGGTGCCCTGGCGCTGCTCGCGGCGGGACTGGCGTGGGTGGGGGTGTCGGCGTTGCTCGACGCGTTGCCCCGACGCGCCGACGTGATCACCTTCGGCCTCTGGTTCCTCGTCCCACCGGTGCTCTCGGACCTGGTGTTGATGCCTACCGTCGCGGTCGTCGGCTGGGTTCTGCACCGGTTCGCCGCCCCCTGGCTGCGCACGCCGTTGATCGTGGCCCTGGTGGGCTCGGCGGCCCTGATCGCGGTGGCCGCACCGTTTCTCACCCGGCCCGGGCTGCGGCCAGACAACCCCACCCTGCTCGACCGGAACTATCCCCTCGGAGTTGCCGTCACCGTCGCGGTGATCTGGGCATCGGCGGGGGTGTGGGCATTGGTGCGACAGCGGGGCTCGCGCCGCACCGAAGTGTCACCAACGACCCGACCATAGGAGTACACGATGCGGGTATTGCTCACCGGTGCAGCCGGATTCATCGGAGCTGCCATCGACAGGGAGTTACGTGCGGCCGGTCACGAGGTGCGCGGTGTGGACCTGATGTTGCCCTGTGCCCACGGCCGTGATGCGGCGCCGCCGGCGGGGGTGATCGGCGGGGACATCCGCGATCAGGATCTGCTCCACGACCTGCTCGACGGGGTGGACGCGGTGTGCCATCAGGCCGCGATGGTCGGGCTCGGGGTCGACGCCGCCGACGCGCCGGAATACGCCTCGCACAACGTGGTGGGAACTGCCACGCTGGTGGCCGCCATGGCTCGTCGCGAGACCCCAGCGCTGGTGCAGGCATCGTCGATGGTGGTCTACGGCGAAGGACGTTATCGATGCGTGCGACACGGGGCTCAGCCCGCTGTGGCCCGAACCGCGCACGCACTGCGCAACAACGTGTTCGACCCGCCGTGTCCGCGTTGTGGTGAGCCGTTGCAGTGGCTGACCGTTGACGAGGACGCCCCGATGGATCCGCGCAACAGCTACGCCGCATCGAAGGTGGCGACCGAGCACTTCGGCCGATCGTGGGCGCATACGACCGGTGGTCGGCTCATCTCGCTGCGCTACCACAACGTCTACGGTCCTGGGATGCCGCGCGACACCCCGTACGCCGGGGTGGCCAGCATCTTCCGGTCGGCCCTGGAGGTCGGCCGGGCGCCACAGGTCTTCGAGGACGGTCGCCAGATGCGCGACTTCGTCCACGTCGACGATGTGGCCCGCGCGAATCGGCTGGCGCTCGAGCGGGTGATCGGTGGCCGAGCAGGTGTTCCCGAGGTGACCGCTTGCAACGTGGCCTCCGGCGATCCGCACTCGGTGGGCGAGTTCGCCACGATGCTCAGCGCAGCCATGGACGGACCGCCACCGCAGGTGGTCGGGGGTGGTCGTGCGGGCGACGTGCGCCATGTGGTGGCCGATCCCTCAGCGGCACGTCGGCTGCTCGGATTCTCAGCGCAGACCCGCTTCGACACCGGCGTCGCCGAGTTCGCCCACGCGACGTTGCGGTGAGCGCTGCGGCGACTCGGTTCGTCAGGCCATGGCACGGTGGTGTGATCCAGATTACGCTCGAGGCCACCCGACCGGTGTTCCACACAGTTGCAGGAGACGTCGACGATGACGATCGAGGCCACCCCCACCCACGCTGAGCTGCTGTGTGACTACGTGCCCCGGTGGGCGCGCGACACCCCCGACGCCGTGGCCATCACCTACGGCGAGCAGACCTGGACCTGGTCGCAGTGGAACCACCGCATCCGGTCACTGACCGGGGCACTGCGCGCGGCGGGCATCACGCGCGGCGACGTGATCGGTTTCCTCGACAAGAACCACCCGGCCTGCCTGGAGACCACGTTCGCAGCGGCCGCGATCGGGGCGGCGGTCACCGTCGTCAACTGGCGACAGGCCGGCGACGAACTGCGTCACGTCCTCGTCGACTCGGGGACCCGTCTGCTGGTGGTGGGAGCCGAGTTCGCCGATGAGGTTGCCCGACTGCGTGATCAGATCCCGGGCCTGGAACGGCTGGTGGTGCTGGCCACCCCGGGAGCCGCCGACGCACCGACCGGCGACGACTACGAGTCGTTCCTCGCCGCTGCCGCCCCGAGCGATCGGGACGCGGCCGTGGTCGAGGATGATGCGGCCCTGATCATCTACTCCTCGGGCACCACGGGTAGACCCAAGGGTGTGGTGCTCAGCCAGCGCGCGTTGGTGGCCCACACGGTCAACGTGGCCGACTGCTTCCCGTTCAACGCCGGTGACATCAGCCTCGTGGCCATGCCGCTGTTCCACTTGGGCGGGATCTGTTACTCCTTCTTCGGGATCCGCGCCGGGGTGGCCACCATCATGACCCGGGAACCCGCTGCGCCTGCGTTGGTGGGCGCCTTGATGAGCGGGGCCACGCACACGTTCTTCGTGCCGCCGGTCATCGCCGGCTTCCTGGCCGCCGGTCCGCCGGCGATGGGTGCGCTCTCGCGGCTGAAGACGCTCGGCTACGGCGCGGCTCCGATGCCGCTGCCGCTGTTGCGGCGAGCACTCGACGCGTGCCCCGATCTCGACTTCGTGCAGGTCTACGGACAGACCGAGGTGTCGGGGGTGGCGACCACCCTGCTGCCTGCCGACCACCGCGATCCCGCCCGCGAGCACCTGCTGCTCTCGGTGGGCCAACCCGTGGCGGGGATGGAGGTGATGGTGGTCGACCCGGTCACCGCCGAGCCGGTGGCCGCCGGTGAGCAGGGTGAGATCTGGTGTCGCAGTGCGCAATCGATGACCGGGTACCTCAATCGTCCGGACGCCACCGCAGAGACCGTCACGGCGCAGGGGTGGGTGCGGACCGGGGACATCGGGCGCGTGGATGCCGACGGGTACGTCTTCGTCGACGACCGGATCAAGGACATGATCATCACCGGCGGGGAGAACGTGTACGGCCCCGAGGTCGAACGGGTACTGCTCGATCACCCCGACGTGAGCGATGCGGCGATCATCGGGGTGCCCGACGACACGTGGGGTGAATCGGTGAAGGCCGTGGTGGTGGCGCCCGGTGACGTCGACGTCGAGGGCATCATCGCGTTCTGCCGCGAACGACTGGCCGGCTACAAGTGCCCTCGCACGGTCGACGTGGTCGCCGCCCTGCCGCGCAACCCCAGCGGCAAGATCCTCAAACGCGAACTGCGCGCAGGGCATTGGGTCGGCCGGGATCGCGCGGTGTGAGCATCGACTCCACCGATCCGGTCGGGGTACGAGCGGCGATCACCGCTGCGCTACATGACTTCCGATTCGCTACCGCCGAGGTGCCGGGGGCGCGTCGGGCCGCGGTGGCCCTGGCGGTGGCGCAGGTCGACGGCCGGTTCGGCATCTGGCTGATGCTGCGGGCAGAGTCGATGCGCACCCATTCGGGGCAGTTCGCGCTGCCCGGTGGTCGGCTCGACCCTGGCGAGGACCACGTCGACGCCGCGCTGCGTGAGCTCGCCGAGGAGATCGGCATCGTGGTGCCGCGTTCGGCGGTGCTCGGACGTCTTGACGACTACCCCACGCGGTCGGGGTACGTGATCACCCCGGTCGTCTGCTGGGTGGGCGCAGGTGCCACCCCGGTGCCCAACCCAGACGAGGTGGGGACGTTGTTCTTCGTCTCGTTGGCCGAGATCGCCGTGCCGCCGCAGTTCGTCTCCATCCCCGAGTCTCCGCGGCCGGTCATCCAGCTGCCGCTGGTCGGATCGTTGGTGCACGCGCCCACGGCCGCAGTGATCCACCAGTTCGCCGAGGTGGTGGTCCACGGTCGGCATACGCGAGTGGACGGCTACGAGCAACCGGTATTCGCGTGGCGGTGACCAGCGTTCTTGCGTTGTTCGCAGAGAATTCAGCCGATCCGGAATAGATACGGACCGCAGTCCGATTTAATGGTGGTCACCACCCACACGACCGAGGAGACCTCATGGGAACGTCCATCACCACCACCGAGCTGGCCCCCGGCACCTGGAACATCGACCCGGTGCACTCGACCGTCGGATTCACTGTGCGCCACCTGGTGGTGAGCAAGGTGCGCGGCACCTTCGACACCTTCTCCGGTGCCATCACCATCGCCGAGGACGGCACCCCGTCGGTGACCGCCGAGATCGACGTCGCCTCGATCAACACCAAGAACGAGCAGCGCGACGGCCACATCCGCTCGGCGGACTTTTTCGACACCGAGAACCACCCGAAGGCCACCTTCACCTCCACCTCGGTGGTCGCCGACGGCGACGACTACGTGCTGACCGGCGATTTCACCCTCAAGGGAGTGACCAAGTCCGTCGAGCTAACCCTGGAGTTCAACGGCGTCAACCCGGGTATGGGCCAGGGTGAGGTGGCGGGCTTCGAGGCCTCGACCGTGTTGAACCGCAAGGACTTCGGCATCGATATCGAGATGCCGCTGGAAACCGGGGGCGCGGTGGTGGGTGACAAGATCACCCTGAACCTGGAGATCGAGGCCGTCAAGGCCGCCTGACCCCGCGTCGAGGACGCAGGTCACACGGCACGTTATCCGCCGTCACCTGATGGGCGCCAATCATTCTCCGGCGCAATAAATCAGGTGACGGCGGTGTGCACTGTGCTCTAGCTTCATCGGTGAAAGTGGTTCCACCACACACCGATTGGAGGTAGACACCATGGCAGTCCACATCTCGGGCCAGTTCACCGCGCTGGTCCCGTCGGCACTTCTTCGTCGCCCCGATCGGGTGCGGCGCGAAAAGCGCGCTGCCGCAGACGTTTCCCGTAAGCGTCGCTTGGTCGCACAGCGGCGGCAGGCGCGGGTCGAACGCGAGCGAGAGACCTATCTGCAGGCCAGCCGGTATCTGTTGCGGTAGTGAGTACGCCCCTATCGGCGTGAGATCCCCCGGAACACCAGGTCGACGAGAGCCACCAGATAGCTCTCGTCGACCTGGTCGCGTCGGATCAGCATGCGCGCCAGGATCGGCGCGTACAGCGCGTCGAGGGCCACCGCAGCATCCACATCGTCGGCCACCTCGCCGCGCTCGATCGCACGTTCCACCACGGCCAGGGCCGCGCGGGTACGACCGTCGAGGATGCGTTGGCGCGCCTCCTCTAGGCGGTCGACCTCCAAGGGCAGCGCCGCGATCCGCAGCAGTGCCCGACTCTGCGGCGAGTCGACCGCATCACGCAGGTTGCCCGCCAGGAGCAGCAGATCGCCCCGCAGATCGCCGGTGTCGGGGATTGCGACGTTGGTGGGGTCGAGCTGCGTCAGCACCGCGTCGGTGATCAGCTGTTCCTTGGTCTTCCACCGGCGATAGACCGACGTCACATGAACACCGGCGGACTCGGCCACCGAAGCGATGGTGACGCCGTCGAAACCGGCGTTGAGCAGCTCGTTCACGGCGGCAGCCAGCACCCCGTCACGAACCGCTTTGCCGCGTCGATGCGGCTTGGCGGGGCTGGACACGACCGGGAGCCTAACGCACATAGTGTTGCGTTGGGTACGCTTACGCAAACAATGTTGCGTTTATCGGGGTGTGTGACCGGAGCGAAGAGGGGGTGGACGGCATGGGCGGACGCGCAACAGCGACCCTGCGCCGCAGCACCGTCGACCGACTGCTGTCCCCGAGCACGCTGCCCGGCATCGACGTCTACTACCACCTCAGCGGCTTCGCCCCACCGCGGCCGGCCGCCCCAGCCGTGGACCTCGACGCCCGCCGGGCGATCGCTCGACGACTGCTGGCCATCGCCACGCTCGGTATCGTCACCGCCAACGTGTTGGTCGGCATCGAGACGATGGTGCTGCTGGCCCTGGTCACCAGCGGCGGTGATCTGTCGACTGCGAGTGGACCGCTGCGCAACACCGCAGCCCTCGTCGCCGCCCTGGTCGTCGGTGCCGTGGCCAACGTGGCCGCCGGGATCGCGTTGCTGCGCCCGCAGATCCTCTGGTTCATCAGCGGCACCCCCGCTGACGTCGACCGCCGCCGCGCGGTGCAGCGGATCCCGGTGCTCGGAGTGCTCGCCACCGCCATCGCCTGGGTCACCGGGGTCATCACCTATGCGGTGGCCACCGGCGGGGTGAGCGTGCGCGACCTGTCGATCATCGCCGCAGCCTTCGCCCTGGCCGGCGCGTCGTCGGGGTCGGTGGCCTACATGGTGCTCGAACGGGCGGGTCGTCCGCTGGTGGCCGCGGCCATGGCGGATGCACCCCCACGCCGCACCCTTCTGGGTGTGCGTGAGCGACTGTTCGTTCTGTGGATCGTGTGTTCCGGCGTACCGCTGGTGGGCATGCTGTTGGTCAACATCGGCCGTGGTGTGGGCTGGTTGCCCGCCAGCAGCACCGCCGTCGACATCACCACCGTCGTGCTCGCGGTGGTCTGCCTGGCCAGCGGGCTGCGCGCTGTCGCGCTCATCAGCACCTCCATCACCGACCCGGTCCGTGGTCTGCGACGTGCCGTGGAGGCCATCGGAGCCGGTGACTACTCCGCCCAGGTCGAGGTCTACGACTCGTCCGACCTCGGCATCCTGCAGCACGGGTTCAACGAGATGGTCGACGGTCTCGCCGAGCGGGAACGACTACGCGATCTGTTCGGTCGCCACGTGGGCCACGAGGTTGCCGCACTGGCGCTGCGCGACGACGACGGAATGCACGGCACCATCACCGACGTCGGTGTGCTGTTCGTCGACATCGAGGGATCCACGCGACTGGCCGAGAGCACCGATCCGCGTGCGGTGGCCGAGATGCTCAACCGGTTCTTCACCATCGTCGCCGACGTGATCGGTCGCCACGGCGGATTCATCAACAAGTTCGAGGGTGACGCCGCACTCGCGGTGTTCGGTGCGCCGACCCCGCTGGCCGACGCATCGACCGCAGCGCTGCGAGCCGCTCGCGAACTCGACCACGAACTTGCCGAGTTGGCCCCGCTGCGCTGCGGGATCGGGGTGTCGGCGGGAACCGTGTTCGCCGGCCACATCGGCGCCGAGACCCGCTACGAATACACCGTGATCGGCGACCCGGTCAACGAATGTGCGCGCCTGGCCGAGGTGGCCAAACGCACGGCATCGACGGTGTTGGCCAGCGGTGCCGCCATGATCGAGCAGGCGCCGGAACTCACCGCTCTCGATGCGGCCGACGCGCAGGGCGAGCGCGGCGGCACCGACGAGTACTGGGAGTGGGTGTCGCTGGGCACCATCACGCTGCGCGGTCGCAGCGCCGAGACCGAGATCTTCGCCCCCGCCGTCGACGGCGACGACGATGCGACGCAGTACAGTTCGGCGATCGGTGATCTGGTGGACCTCGTCGACGGATTGATCCGACGCCCGTTCTCCCTGTTACGCATCCGCCGATAGCGGCGCGGCGGCGGCGAAACGATCGAGGTCGACGTTGCCGCCGGAGATGATCACCCCGACCCGCCGACCGGCGAACAGATCCCGGTTGTTCAGGGCTGCAGCCACTCCCAGCGCACCCGTCGGCTCGACCACCATTTTGGTGCGGGTGGCCACCAGACCCATTGCGGCCAACAGCTGCTCGTCGGTGGCGGTCAGGATGTCGGTGACGTACTCGGCGATGATTTCGAAGGTGTGGGTGCCCAACGCGGTGGTCTGTGCGCCGTCGGCGATGGTGCGTGGCGGCGCTATGGTCACGATGCGGCCGGCGCGCAGCGACCGCCGACCGTCGTCGCCGGCCGCCGGTTCCACCCCGTATACCGCTACTCCTGGGGCCCGCGCGGCCGCGGCCACCAGGCCACCCGCCAGCAGTCCACCGCCGCCCAGCGGGATCAGGATCGCATCGAGATCGTCGGTGTCACTGAGGAGTTCGAGGGTTGCGGTGCCCTGCCCGGCGATGACGTCGGGATGATCGAAGGGTGGCAGCACCGCGGCCCCGGTGCGGTGGGCGAGTGCGGCCGCCACCTGCTGGCGATCCTGCGTGTAGCGGTCGTAGCCGACGATCTGTGCGCCGTAGCCGCGGGTGGCCGCCACCTTCGCCGCCGGGGCGTCGTGGGGCATGACGATGGTCGCGGGGATGTCGAACAGCGACGCGGCCAGCGCGACGGCTTGGGCGTGATTGCCCGACGAGAACGCCACCACACCCCGTGCCCGTTGCGGCCCGAGGCGGCTGATGGCGGTGTAGGCACCACGAAACTTGAACGCCCCCATGCGTTGCAGGTTCTCGCACTTGCAGAACAACTGGGCGCCGGCCGCCTCGTCGAGCAGACGTGAGGTGATCACCGGGGTGCGGTGGGCCACCCCGTCGAGGATGTCCGCCGCGGCCGTGACGTCGTCGATGGTGATCGGCACGCACTCACGCTACCCGCGTCGGTTGGGCGGAAACCCGCGTCGGTTGGGCGGAAACTCGCGTCGGCTGGGCGGAAACCCGCGTCGGCTGGGCGGAAACTCGCGTCGGCTGGGCGGAAGCCATCCGTAGAATCGGTCCATGGCGAAATGGACGACGAACGACATCCCCGATCAGACCGGACGCACCGTGTTGATCACCGGGGCCAACAGTGGTCTGGGCGAGCAGACTGCACGAGCGTTGGGCGCCAAGGGTGCAACGGTGATCATGGCCTGTCGCACGGTGAGCAAGGCCGAGCCGATCGCCGCAGCCATCGGTGCGAACGCCTCAGTGGTTCCGCTCGACCTCGCCGACCTGGGGTCGGTGCGTGCGTTGGCCGCCTCGATCGACTCGATCGACGTGTTGGTCAACAACGCCGGCGTCATGGCTGTGCCCGAGATGCGTACCGCCGACGGATTCGAGATGCAGTTCGGTACCAACCATCTCGGCCACTTCGCGTTGACCGGGTTGCTGCTGCCCAAGATCACCCAGCGCGTGGTCACGGTGTCCTCGACCATGGCATCGATCGGTGCGATCCAACTCGACGACCTCAACTTCCAGCGGCGGCGGTATGACCGGTGGGGCGCATACGGCCAGTCGAAGCTGGCCAACCTGATGTTCGGCCTCGAGCTCGCCCGCCGGCTCGGTCGTTCCGGATCTCCGGTCGCCTCGATGATCGCCCACCCCGGATACGCCTCCACCGGTTTGCAATCGCACACCCAGAGCTGGCAGGACGTGATGATGAAGGTGGGCGACCTGTTCGCCCAGTCGGCGGCTGCGGGTGCGTTGCCGCAGCTCTACGCCGCCACCTCGCCGGCTGCAGCGTCAGGTGCCTACTACGGGCCCAGCGGGATCGGAGGGCTGCGCGGGTCGCCCAAGCAGGTCAACCCGATAGCCCGCGCTCGCGATGAAGCGGTGGCGGGATCGTTGTGGTCGGCGTCGGAGGATCTGACGAAGGTCACCTTCGACTTCTGACCACGTGCACGTTCTGGGAACGGTGCATATAGGGTAAACCCGACATTTCGCCCGTGAGTGATCGGAGCCCCCAACATGAGTACACCCACGCCGCCGGCTGCCCCTCAGTTCCCGGCCGGGGCCAGTCCCTACGGGCCGTCGCCGACGAAGAAGTCCAAGCGCCCGCTGTTCATCGTCTTGGGCGTGGTCGCCGCGCTGGTGGTGGCCATCGTTGTCGTCGGCCTGGTGTCGTCCGGTGGTTCGGTGGAGAACAACATCGACAAGGCGGCCGCCGGTGACTGCCTCACCATCGGTGGGTCATCGGCGTCAGCCAAGCCGAAGAAGGCCGACTGCGAGGCCGAGACGTTCTCCTTCATCGTGGCCAAGCAACTCGATGTAGGCCAAAGCGATTGCGGCAACGACCAGTACTCGAACCTGACGCAAAAGGGCAAGGGTTCGCTGTGTCTGGTGCCCAACATGCGGGTGGGCAAGTGCTACCAATTCCCCGGGACCGGCGGCAGCATCGTCGATACTCGTGAAGTCGACTGCGGGGCAGCGGTTCCTGCGGAGGGCAAGCAGGTGGTGTCGGTCACCGACCGACAGGACGCCGACGGCGCCGCCTGCGATCAGGCGATCGCACTCACCTTCGACGAGCCCGCCCCGTTGACCTACTGCCTGCAGATCCTCGATCCCACGAACTGACCGCGAGGCCCCCGGGTCGAACCGACCTCAGCGCACGCCCCGCGGGCGGAATTGGACGCTGATCCGGGGGCCCACGCCGGTGCGTTTGGGTATCGAGTGGTCCCAGGTGCGTTGGCACGATCCGCCCATGACGAGCAGATCTCCATGGGCGACAGTGAATTTCATCGACGGTCCGCCACCACGCGGCCGTAACAGGAGCGGACGGGTGGCGCCGAACGACACGATGGCCACCAGAGTGTCGTCGGTGGCGCCGCGACCGAACCGGTCGCCGTGCCAGGCCACACTGTCGCGGCCGTCGCGGTACAGACACAACCCGGTGGTGGTGAACCCCTCGGGAAGTTCCCGGCGGTAGTGCTCGTTGAGCGCATCGCAGGCCGACCGCACCAGTGGGTGGGGTGCGATCCCATCGTGGAAGCTGACCAGGCGGGGGACGTCGAGCACCCGGCGGTACATCGCGCGTTGCTCGTGCTACCAATCCAGGGTGTCCCGCAGTTCCTCGACGATGGTGTCGGCGTTGCGAATCCAGCCCGGCATCACATCCACCCATGCACCCTCGGCCAACTCTCGCCGGTGCACCCGGGGGCCCAGGTCGCCGATGATCGGTGCGTCGGTGGTGGGCGTCTCCTCGAACAGCGACCCCTGCAGACCAGGCGTGTGCATGCCACGATCCTAACCCACTGTGGGAACATCAGTTCGAAATATGATTCGTTGACGTCACCATATGGATCGATTTAGGGTTATCGCGCGATAAGCATCGCAGATGTGCTGCCGGGGCACGGTACGTCGACTGGACAACCTGACCTACAGGAGAATCAGATGACGAAGCACACGATGAAGTCGACAATTCGGGTCGCCACGGTGGCCATCGGGGTGTCGGTCGCCGCAGCGGGAATCGCGGTCCCCGCATCCGCTCAACCGCCGGGGTGCAGCCGGATGTACGACGAATCCTGCCCGCCGGCGGCACCGGGATCGCCACAGGAGATCAGCGACACGGCTTACGCGGCCGGCAGCGTTCTGTACATAGTCACGCTGGAGATGCTCTACGGCGACCAGTGGCGCGAGGTGTACCTGCGGACGTACGGCCAGAAGCCGCCGACGACTCCCGCACCCACGAAGCCGGCGCCAACCCAGAAGAAGCCGGCGCCAACCCAGCCCGCGCCCGCCCCACCAGCAGGCGGCGGCGGAGGCGGCGGTGAGGGTCGTGGCGGCGGGGGGTCCGCTGGTGGCATCGACCTGCCCAGCGGAAGCTACGGCGGGTCCGGCTCCGACACCAGTGGCACCCCCACGGTGATCGTGGGTCCCCTGCGGCCGGAGTAGCGGCGGCCAGATCAGTCGGTGAGGGTTTGTAGACGTGCCACCGCCTCGGTCAGCACCTCGTCGCGTTTGGCGAAGGCGAAACGCACGAGGTGCGACCACGGTTCGGCGTTGTCGACGAACGCACTCACCGGCACTGCAGCCACCCCGACCCGCTGGGGCAGATCGCGACAGAGTTGTTCGCCGTCGCGGTACCCCAGCGGGCGCGGGTCGGCGCAGACGAAGAATGTCCCGGCGGTGTGATGAACCCCGAAACCGATGTTGCGCAACGCCTCTGAGATCAGGTCACGCTTGCGCGCCAGGTCTTCGCGCGCCTGGTGCACCCAGGGCATCTGGGTGTTCAGTGCGTGCGTGACGGCCGGCTGGAACGGGCCGCTGCCCACGAACGACATGAACTGCTTGGCGGTCCGGGTCGCCGCCACCAGCTCCGCCGGACCACTGACCCAGCCCACCTTCCAGCCGGTGACATTGAAAGTCTTTGCTGCACTGGAGATCCGAAGGGTTCGCTCGCGCATGCCGGGCAGGGTGGCGATGCTGCGATGCGGGCGGCCGTCGAACACCTGGTGCTCGTAGACCTCGTCGCTGAGCACGATCACGTCGTGGGCGATGCAGACCGAGGCGATGGCCTGCAGATCGTCGGCGCTCAGCACCGTCCCGGTGGGGTTGTGTGGACTGTTGAGCACCAGCACCGCGGTGCGGTCGGACACGGTGGCGGCCAGGGCATCGCGGTCCAGGGTGAAGGTGTCGCCGTCGGCGACCAGCGGCACCGTGCGCCGCACACCACCGGCCATCGCGGTGGCCGCGGCATAGGCGTCGTAATACGGCTCGATCACCACCACCTCTGCACCCGGCTCCACCAGCCCCACCAGCGAGCCGGCGATGGCCTCGGTGGCGCCGACGGTGATCAGCACCTCGGTGTCGGGGTCGTAATCCAATCCGTGACAACGTGATTGGTGATCGGCCACCGCCTGCCGCAGCAACGGCACCCCCGGGCCGGGTGGGTACTGGTTGTTGCCCCCGGTGATCTGCGAGCAGGCCGCGGCCAACATCGACGCGGGTCCGTCGGTGTCGGGGAACCCCTGCCCGAGGTTGATGGCACCGTGGGTCACCGCCAGCTGCGACATCTCGGCGAAGATGGTGGTCGCGTAGGGGGTGAGTCGGGATACGGTCGGCATGGTTTCCAGGCTGTCACACCCGACCCGACGCCGTAGAGTGGTGCGATCGGCCGACAGACTGGAGCTGGCATGACCTATCCGAACGACCCGGCCCGGCCCGACCCCGATCATCCGGCACCGCAGTTCGGATTTCCACCGCCCTTTCCGCAGCCCGGCCACGGACCGAGCCCCTATCCGGCGCCGCCACCGGCCGGGGGCCCGCCACCGTACGGTCAGAGTCCCTACCCGCCCGCTCCTGGTGCTCCCGGCCCCTATCCGCCACCGCCGTTGGGCACCCCGCTGCCCAAGAAGCGCAAGTTGTGGCCGCTGTTGGTCATCCTGGGCGTGGTAGCCGCCGTCGTCGTCGGGTCGGTGATCGCCGTGGTCGCGCTGACCAAGGACAACGTGACCGCCGCCGACGACGTGAACGTGAAGGACTGTGTGACGGTCAAACCCGTGGGCGACAAGGTGAAACCAGAGAAGGTGAGTTGTTCGTCGTCGACGTTCTCCTACACCGTGGCCGAGAAGTTCGAGAGTTCCTCGGCCTCGTGCACCGACACCCTCGCCTCGGCGGTCACCTTCGGCGACCGGGGACGACTCTGTCTGCGACTGAACCTGCAGGTGGGTAAGTGTTATCGCCTACCGACCGGGGCCGACAAGGGCGACTTCGGGCGGATCGACGAGGTGAGCTGCGGGGCTGCTTCGGCAGGCAGCCTGGTCATCGAGGTCAAGAGCCGCAGCCGCGCCAGCGAGGACTGCGGTGGCAGTGAACCGTTGACCTTCACCAAGCCCGACCCGCTCACCTACTGCGTGGACGCCATCAGCGGCGGGTAGCAGCCGCGGCACGCCGAGCCGCACCGACTCCTCGGACGATAGGGTCGGCGGATGAGCTATCCGCAATTCCCGTACCCCGGCGATCCGCGTGGGCAGGCCGGGACTCCCATGGGTCCGGCGTTTCCCGGTGGTCCGACCGGGTCACCCCAGTACGGTGCGGGACCGCATGCACCGATTCCCTATGGGGCCGGTCAGTTCCCGCCCGCGCCGTACGGGCAGTTCGCGCCGCCCCCGCCGCCGCGCCGACGCGGATACAAGGCGCTGGCGGTGATCGGCGTCGTGATCGTCGCCCTGGTCATCGGGCTCATCGTGGCGTTCGTGATGATCACCCGGGACTCGGTGACCTCCGCCGACGACGTGCAGGTCGGTGACTGCGTCCGCGTGACGGAGAAGTCGGGCGCGGACAACAACGTGACCGTCAAGACCGTCGACTGCGCCGACGAGAAGTTCAGCTACTACGTGGCCTCGTCCAGCGATTCGACCTTCGCCTACTGCTCGGGCGGTCGCTACGACAAGGTGACCCTCGGTATGGGTCAGGGGTCGTTGTGCTTGGCGCCCAACATGAAAGAGGGCAGGTGCTACCAGTTCGGCGACGACTCGTCGTTCGTGGATCGGCCGTGTGGGGCGGCGTCGACCGAGCCCGGTGGCACCGTGGCGAAGGTGACCAAGCGGGTCGACGGTGACACCACGCCTGACTGCCCCGAGGGTTCCGGAGGCGTCGGGTTCGCCCTCCCCAGACCCATCGGCTACTGCCTGCAGTCGGCCACCGGCGTTCCGGCCTGATCAGACCGCGGGTCCGAGCAGGTCGTCGGCGTCGGTGATCCGGTAGGCGTACCCCTGCTCGGCGAGAAAGCGCTGCCGATGCGCGGCGTAGTCGGCGTCGAGGGTGTCGCGCGAGACCACCGAGTAGAAGTGTGCTTGTCCGCCATCCTTTTTCGGCCGCAGCAAGCGGCCCAGCCGTTGCGCCTCCTCCTGGCGGGAGCCGAATGTCCCCGACACCTGCACCGCCACCGACGCCTCGGGGAGGTCGATGGAGAAGTTGGCCACCTTGCTGACCACCAGCGTGGCGATCTCGCCGGTGCGGAACTGTTCGAACAGGGCTTCGCGGTCCTTGTTCTTGGTGGAGCCCTGGATGACCGGTGCATCCAGGGCGGTCCCGAGCTCTTCGAGTTGATCGATGTAGGCGCCGATGATGAGCGTGGGAGAACCGTTGTGGCGCGCCAGGATCGACTTGACCACGTTCACCTTGGTGTGGGCGGTGGAACACAGCTTGTACTTCTCGTCGGCCTCGGCCACCGCGTACTGCAGACGTTCCTCGTCGGTCAACGTCACCCGCACCTCGATGCATTCGGCCGGCGCGATCCAGCCCTGGGCCTCGATGTCTTTCCACGGTGCGTCATAGCGTTTCGGGCCGATGAGGCTGAACACGTCACCCTCGCGACCGTCCTCACGAACCAGGGTGGCGGTCAACCCGAGGCGCCGACGCGACTGTAGGTCGGCGGTCATCCGAAACACCGGCGCGGGCAACAGATGCACCTCGTCGTAGATGATCAGACCCCAGTCGCGGGAGTCGAAGAGTTCGAGGTTTCGATACTCGCCCTTGGACTTTCGTGTCATCACCTGGTATGTCGCGATGGTGACGGGCCGGATCTCCTTGCGTTCACCCGAGTACTCGCCGATCTCTTCCTCGGTCAGCGACGTGCGTGCCACCAGTTCACGCTTCCACTGTCGCCCGGCCACGGTGTTGGTCACCAGGATCAAAGTGGTGGCACCGGCTTTGGCCATCGCCGCGGCACCGACCATGGTCTTGCCCGCGCCACAGGGCAGCACCACCACACCCGAGCCGCCCGCCCAGAACGAGTCGGCGGCCATCTGCTGGTAGTCGCGCAACGCCCAATCGGTCTGGGCCAGCTCGATGGGGTGGGCCTCACCGTCGACGTAACCGGCGAGATCTTCAGCCGGCCACCCCACTTTGAGCAGCACCTGCTTGAGTCGACCCCGCTCGGAGGGGTGCACGATCACGGTGTCGTCGTCGATCCGGGCACCCAGCATCGGGGCCACCTTCTTGTTGCGCATGATCTCCTCGAGCACCGCGCGGTCGAGGCTCACCAGCGTCAGACCGTGCACCGGGCTCTTGACCAACTGCAGCCGCCCGAACTTGCCCATGGTGTCGACGATGTCCATCAGCAGCGGCTGTGGCACCGCGTAGCGGGAGAACTTCACCAGGGCATCGACCACCTGCTCGGCGTCGTGACCGGCGGCCCGAGCGTTCCACAGCGCCAACGGGGTGATGCGATAGGTGTGCACGTGCTCGGGGGCACGTTCGAGTTCGGCGAAGGGGGCGATCGCCGCGCGGGCGGCGGGCGCGTCGGCGTGGTCGACCTCGAGGAGCAGGGTCTTGTCGGACTGGACGATCAGCGGGCCATCGGTCACCCACCCATTGTCCACGTCCCGGTGGCGGTGAACGCTCAGAGGTCGTCGACCAGCAACTCCACCGAGGTGATGCGGTGCAGGGCGAAGTGGGATTCGTCGAACGGCCCCGCGGTGGCGTGGGGTGCGGCGATCAACTGCCCGGCGCCCACCTGGCGCGGCACCACCACGTGCGTGCTGGCCGAACCGTGGGCGTCGACGTAGCCGATACGGACGCGTCGGTCGGCCTTGCGGGCCAGGTTCAGCAGGGCGGTGGCGCTCTCGCCGCCACCGCTGCGCACGCTGCTCGACGAGCGAGCTGCGGTGGCCACGTCGTGTGCCCGCATCCGGTCGACCACCTCGCCGAGTTGCTCGGCGCTGGGGGTGGGCGGTCGGTGCGCGGGTCGTCGGGTGGTTCGCGGCGCCGGAACGCGGGCGCCTCGCTCGCGCAGATCCACCAGGTCGCCTGAGCTGTCCTCGCCGGCCGGGGCGAAACCGGCCGCCCGCAACTCGTCGAGCACCGTTTTCAGCGGGGCCTGCGACACCGCGACGGTCGGAGCCAGGGCACGCAACGCCAGAGTCTCGGCCACCGGGTTCGACAGCACCGCGGCCAGGGTGGTGGCGTCCTCACAGCGGATGAACGCCGTCGCCACCCCCACCCGAAGTTGCCCGTGGCGCCGCGCGACATCGTCGATGAGGTACTCCAACGACTGTGGCACCGGGGTTTTCGAGTGCGCGGTGAAGAAACCGATCAGCTCGGTGCCGGTGCGGCCGGTGTCGAGCGCGCGGCGGATCGACTCGTCGGTGATGCGGTACACCGAGGCCGCCCCGCCTGATTCCAGATCCGCCACCAGGCTCAGTTCGGCGCTGAGCTCGGCCACCAACGGTCCGGGCGCGGTGACGGTCAGATCGGCCTGGGTAAGGAAGAAGTCGATCGGTTCGGGCAGCGCGCGAGCCATCGCGGCTAGCACCGACTTGTCCCGTGCGTCGGCGGTGTCCGCGTCGATACCACGTGAGATGGCCTCGGCCGCAATGAGTTCACGCCCCACCGCACTCAGTGCACCGTGCGCCACCACCCCCAGGGCGCGCGCCTCGTCGAGGGTGGCCTCGATCAACGTCCGCGTCAGCCGGCGCTGCCAGCGAGGATGTCGCCACGTCGTCAACACGCCCAACTCGTCGAGGTCGACCGGTACCCCAGGCTTTCCAGATGCCATGGCGCCCAGGATTATCCGACGCTCCACGATGGCGGCGGTGTCGTGCAATTCGCCGGCGAGGGTGGGGATGGTGGCACCGTCGATCCCGGCTTCGCCCACCTGCCACGGCCGTCGCGGCAGCGTCAGCCAGCTCTCGGCCACGCTGTGCCAGCGACGTTCGGGTACCTGATGCAGCCATTGGTCGGCGGTGACGGTCGGTGTCCAGGCGTTCTCGCCGGACTCCAGCGGTGGATCGGGAAAGTTGTTGTCCACCAGGCGTGCCGCCACCGCCAGCTCCAGCACGAAGCTCTGTCGCGCCGCCGGCAGCCCGGTCACCTTGACCAGCTTGCGCAGCTCACGCACCCCCAGCCCGCCCGCGCGCAGTTGCAGCGCAGGCGTGCGCCCCAGCGCCTCGATGGTGTCGGCGAGGTGGCGCAGCAACTCCAGCGCCTCGCCCCCAGCCGCGGCCTCCACGTCACCGGCGGTGAAACGTCGCCGGCCGGTGGCGCTCGACAGGGTTGGCTCACGCAGATCGCCTGGCTCGCCGGTGGTCTCGCCACGCAGCAGCGCACCCACCACCGGCGGCAGCTCGACGGTCTGATCGTCCACCCGGGCCAACAGGCCCAACCCGATCATCCGGGGCACCGGCCGGTCGGCGGGGGCGCTGGGATCGGCATCGCGGGTGCGCCCCAGCGGTGATCCGGTGGCCAGCGTGGTCAGCAGCTCACGCTCGCGTTCGGACACCGAATCCAGCAGTTCGGTGATCTCGGCCAGGGTGCGGGCAGCCAACGGCCCGTTCAGGTGGTGGGCGCGGGTGGGCAGGGCGGCACCGCCGTGCGGGGCCACCGACAGTGCGTCGTCGGGACCCCAGACGATCGCGCGCTTACGTAACTGGTCGATGCGGGCCCGGATCTCGGCGGGCTCGGCGCGCCCGGTCAATGCGGCCAGGACCGCGTCGGTGGAGGTGGTGTCGAGACCGGCTTCGTCGAGGATCACCTCGAGGACGGCGACGCCGAGGAGGTCGATCGCCTCAGCCGCCAGGTTGATCGACGCGGCCGCCGCCGCCCGCTGGGCCAACACCGACACCCCGGCCGGTGGGGGAGCAGCCAGATCGGGTCGGGTGGTGAACAGCTCGATCAGTTCGGCGTCGGTGCGCGACGCCAGGTCCTCGGCGAGACTGCGACGCCCAGGGGATCCGGCTCCGACATGGGGTGCAGAGCTCATCTGGTCGATGATAGGGACCTGGCGTCATGGCAGAATGAGCACGTGGCTGAAAAGAAGAAGCAGGACAAGCGTCGCTACGTCGACAACGGATGGCCCACGTCGGCAGAGGGTGACCACGAGCACGCGGTGTCGGAGTTCGCTGCCAGCATCTCCGGTGCGCTGTCTCCCTTCGGCGAGACGGAGTTCCCGTTGCCGGTGGAGTCGCTGCCCTACACCCACGCCAAGACCGACATCAACCGCTGATCGGTGTCCGATCCCGGATCACTCTCCAACGCTGAGCCCGGGCTGACCCACATCGACGCCTCGGGCGCGGCCCGCATGGTCGATGTCGGAAACAAGGCTGCCTCCAAGCGGATTGCGGTGGCCGCCGGTACGTTCCTCACCACCACCGAGGCGATCGCTGCGTTGTCAGACGGGCAGCTCGCCAAAGGCGACGCCCTGGCCACCGCCCGGATCGCGGCGATCATGGGCGCCAAGCGAACTCCCGATCTCATCCCGCTGTGCCATCAGGTGGCCCTGTCGTCGGTGTCGGTCGATTTCGACATCGCCGCCACCTCCATCGGGGTACGGGCTACCGCCGTCACCACCGACCGCACCGGGGTGGAGATGGAGGCGTTGACCGCCGTCGCGATCGCCGGTCTCACCCTGCACGACATGGTCAAGGCGCTCGATCCGCTCGCCACCATGACCGAGGTGCGGCTGGTGGAGAAGATCGGCGGCAAGCGTGGACACTGGACCCGTGACTGACCTGCGTTCCACCCCGTTCACCGCTCGTGTCGTCGTGTCCTCCACCCGGGCGGCCGCCGGGGTATACCCCGACCGGACCGGACCCATCATCGTCGAATGGCTTGCTGCACAGGGCATCACCGTCGACGAGGTGAGCGTTGTGGCCGACGGCGACCCGGTGGGGATGCAGCTGCGCGCTGCGGTGACCGCGGGAGTGTCGTTGGTGATCACCACCGGCGGCACCGGGCTGAGCCCCTCCGACGAGACCCCTGAACAGACGCGTGCGGTGATCGACAAGCAGATCCCGGGTCTGGCGGATGCTATTCGGGCCGCGGGCGGTGATCGGGTGCCCACGGCGGTCCTCTCGCGCGGCACCGCAGGCATTGCCGGGCGCACCCTCATCGTCAATCTGCCCGGATCGACTGGCGGCGTGCGCGACGGCTTGACCGTTTTGGCGCCGGTCCTGGCCCACGCCCTCGACCAGATCGCCGGAGGTGACCACTGATGGGTGCAGCGGTGGTCGCGTGCGCGGTGGTGACCGAGGATGTCGTGGATGAGGCCCGCCATCGCGATGCCGTCGTCGAGGCGGCCGGTGGGACGGCCGGGGCGATCGTCAGCTTCGTCGGCGCGGTCCGCAACCACGACGGCGGTCGTGGCGTGTCGGCCCTGCACTACAGCGCCCACCCCACCGCCGCTGACGTGGTGGCGACGGTGGCCGCGGAGGTGGCCGCAGGTGCCGAGGGTGTGCGGGCGGTGGCGGTGTCGCATCGGGTGGGCGACCTGGTGATCGGTGACGCCGCGCTGGTGGTCGCCGTGGCCGCCGATCATCGTCGTGCGGCGTTTGACACCTGCGCGCACCTGGTCGATGCCATCAAAGAGGCCCTGCCGGTATGGAAGCACCAGATCTTCGCCGACGGCACCGACGAATGGGTGGGCTCGGCCTGAGTTCCCGCCGGCCCTGAGTTATCGCTCGGTGGGGCAAGAACGGAGAGCGAAGTGGAAAAGGGCCCCGCACGGGATCGATGTCCTCGTGCGGGGCCCTTCGTTCAGGAGACCCTCACGGCGTCAGGCGCCGAGTGTGAGAGTCACGGCAGGGGGATGAGGCCCTTGTTCTGGTTGAACAGCGCGATCTGACCGGGGGTCAGGTTCAGCGCGCCCTTGGCCTGGTTCCAGAAGGCCACGATGGCCGGGTTCACCGGGCGGCCGGACTGGGCAGCGTTGGCGATCGACGCGTCGACCTGAGCCTTGACCTCGGCGGTGGTGGTGGCGTTGCCTGCGGTCTGCAGCGAGTTCAGCGGCTCCGACACCCGTGCGGGAGCGGGTGCGGGCTTTGCCTTGGGGGCGGCCTTGACCTGCTTGGGCACATCGGTGACGGTGCGCGGGGTGGCGGCGCCGAGCCCCACGCCACAGACCGGCCAGGCACCCTTGCCCTGAGTGGCCAGCACGCGCTCGGCGATCATGATCTGCTGCTCTTTGGTGGCCTGGTCGGCGGTGGGCGCGAACTGGGTTCCGCCGTGGCCAGCCCAGGTGCCGGGGCTGAACTGAAGTCCACCCTGGTAACCGTTTCCGGTGTTGATGGCCCAGTTGCCACCCGACTCACACTGTGCGACCTGGTTCCACTGGTCGTCGGTCGCGGCCGAGGCGTTGCCCGCACCCATGAGGATGCTGGCGCCACCGCCGATGACGGCGGAGGTCAGGGCCACCTTGGCGGCGGTACGAACGATGGGCGACTGTTGACGATGACGTCCGGACATGAATATGCCAATTCCTCTCTCCACGCGCCGACGAAGTGAGCTGTCGGGTTCGGGCTGAGAGGTCGCCCGGCTCCGCAGTGCGGAGCTTCACCCCAAGGGGATGGTCTGTGAACCAGTCCCCGGTTCTCCTGGGAGATGTGGGTCCCCCGCCCTCGTTCCTGAAGTGTGTTTCTGGTTTGCTCTGTCCACGGAACGAGGTTTGGCGCGGCGGGCAGAGCGTGTGTTGTGTCGTTGACCGTTTGGACGGCCGAGCCAGACGCTACGTGCTGTGCCGGACGAAGTCATACCTTTGGTTGACGAACTATTCCCGCGTCGATGTCACGATCTCGCCGCCATAACCGGAGTCATCCCAGGCCACGCGCGCGACTGCCGAGCCGTCGCCGTTCTGTTACTGAGAAGTTATTGTGACGAAGGACACATCAAGACTGTACGTCTGAGCGGTCATGTCCTGGGGTTCTCGGCGGAGCGCCCGTCGTGAGACGTCGCCGTACCAGGGCTGTTCACCAATTGTGGTCTGCCAGACCATTTCTCGTCGATGTGATCGCGCCCACCGTAGCGGGTTCGTCAGCCGCCCGCGAACGGCGGCAGGACGTCGATGGTGGTGCACGGGGCCACCGGCACGGCACGATCGCGCACGGCAACCGCGTCGCGTAGATAGGTACATCGCTGTAGCACCCGAGCCAGCGCGGGGTTGTCCATGCCGATCTGAGCCTCCAGGTCGCCGATGGTGGCCGTTGCAGGCACGGTCAGGGATTGCTCGCCGCGTCCGGCGGCCGCGCGGGCTGCGGCGAAATAGCGGACGGTCACGGCGTGGGTCTCGGGTGCCGGACCCGCGGTGTGATCAGCCACCGATGGCCGACATCGGTCGTGTCGGTTGGAGAAAGGATGGATCGTTGATGGCGTGGCCCGGCAGCTTGCCCCAGGTCGCCCGCCGCCAGGCCTGCGCGATGGTGTCGTCGTCGACACCGCTGCGCAGCAGCGCCCGCAGATCGGTCTCGGTGCTGGAGAACAGACAGGTGCGCAGCTGCCCGTCGGCGGTGAGCCGGGTGCGGTCGCAGTCGCCGCAGAACGGCCGGGTGACCGAGGCGATGATCCCCACGCGCGCCGGAACGTGCGTCCCGTCGCGACCCGGTGCGGTGTGACCGCCCACCACCCACGTCTGAGCCGGAGCGGCACCGCGTGGGACGGAGTCGGGGCGCAGATCGAACTCGGCCGACAGGCGGGCGTACACCTGATCGGCGGTGATCATGTCCGCGCGCGACCATCGGTGATCTGCGTCGAGTGGCATCTGTTCGATGATCCGCAGCGCGAACCCCCGGTCCAGGCACATCCGCAGCAGGGCCACCGCATCGTCGAGTCCACCGTCGGGGGCGAGCACCGCATTCACTTTCACCGGGGTCAGGCCTGCCTCGGCGGCCGCGTCCAACCCGAGCAGGACGTCAGCTATCCGGTCGCGTCGGGTGATGGCGGCGAAACGGTCTCGGTCAAGGGTGTCCAGGGACACGTTCACCCGGTTCAGCCCAGCGGCGGCCAACGCACCGGCGTGCTTGTCCAGGCCGAGACCATTGGTGGTCAACGCCAGCTCCGGGCGCGGGTGCAGTGCGGCGGCCGCAGCGATGATCTGGGTGATGTCCTTGCGTAGCAAGGGTTCTCCGCCGGTGAATCGCACCGCACGGATACCGAGCGCGCTGACCCCGATGCCGATCAGGCGGATCATCTCGTCGGTGGTGAGCACGGCAGCATCGTCGAGCCAGTCCAGCCCCTGCGCCGGCATGCAGTAGGTGCAGCGCAGATTGCACCGGTCGGTCAGCGACACCCGCAGATCTCGGGTGACCCGGCCGAAGGTGTCGACCATCGGTCCGGTCTCGGGCATACCGGCCACTGACGTGGTGCTCGAGGCGAGGCCGGGAATGCCCAGGCCGGTGACGGTCATGACACCAGCCTAGCCGCGGGGACCCTCAGCCACGGACCTCCAGCGCGCGGAACGTGCTGGCGTGGAAGACCAGGGGTTCGATCGCGGGGTCGGCGCGCAGAGCTGAGATCTCCAGCAGCACCAGATTGTGGTCGCCGGTGGGGAACTCGTTGTACAGGCGGCACGACAACATCGCCGCAGCGCCGGGGATGAACACCGCGCCGTGATCGTCGATCACCGGGTCGATGCCGTCGAAGCGTTGCGGGGCCGGTCCGGCGAGCTGCGTGCACAGGCGATCCTGCCCGGCGGCGAACACACTGACCCCGATCGCGGTGGCGGCGCGCAGTCGTGGCCAGGTGGAGGAGGTGTGCTGCACACACAGCGACACCAGGGGCGGATCGAGGGAGACGGTGGCAAACGAGCTCGCCGCGATGCCCACCGGCACCCCGTTGATCACCGCGCACACCGCGACGACTCCGGTGGGAAAACAGCTGTAGGCGTTGCGGAGTGCCGAGCCGTCGGCGACGGGGGTCAGGGTGGCCGGGGTGCTCATCGTTGGCGCCGACCCGAGCGAAGGGCGTAGATCAGTCCGAGCACGAATCCGATCGGGGCGCAGTTGGTGAGCAGCGAGACCACGATCGGGGCTCGTTCGTCGCCACCGGTGACGGCCGGGACGATGAACATGATGGCGATCGAGACCAGTCCGACCACGAAGAAGGCGATCGCCGCGCGGAGCAGGCGGTCGCTGCGCTGTTGCTGCATACGACGACGGTAGATCAGCGGGTCAGCCGCCGCCCAGCCGAGTGTGTGAGCTGCGTCGAGTACAGGTCAATCCATCGACATCTGAGCTGTAGAATGCTGCCGTAGCGCGTCCTGGGATGGTCAACACGGTCCGTCTTCGGGGCGCTTTTCGTTGTGAAAGGGTGACGGCAGTGCCTACCGGCAAAGTGAAGTGGTACGACACCGAGAAGGGCTTCGGCTTCCTGTCTCAGGAGGACGGCGAGGACGTCTACGTCCGATCGAGTGCGCTTCCCGCCGGTGTGGACGGTCTCAAACCCGGCCAGCGGGTCGAGTTCGGCATGGCCGCAGGGCGCCGCGGACCGCAGGCGCTGTCGGTGAAGGTGCTCGACCCGGCCCCGAGTGTGGCCAAGAATGTGCGTGAGGCCGCCAAGGAGAACGCCAAAAAGCACAGTCCCGACGAGTTGCACGGCATGGTGGCCGACCTGATCACCTTGCTCGAGGCCAAGGTGCAACCGGACCTGCGCAAGGGGCGCTACCCCGACCGCAAGACCGCCCAGCGCATCTCCGAAGTGGTGCGCGCGGTGGCCCGCGAACTGGAGAACTGACCCCCCCGCACGCCGAGCATCGTCACCGGCGTGGGGGCAGGGTCTGGCGTCGATAGATCAGTGCCGCCGCCCCGATCAGTGGTGCGTCCGCGCCCAACCCGGCCCCCACCACCGGTACCTCGGCGACATACGGCAGCGGATGGCGGGCCACCTCGGCGGCGATCAGGTCGACCAGATCGGTGCTCACCCTGGTGAATCCGCCTCCGATGGCCACCACCTGGACTGGGACCAACGCGATCGCGCTGCCGATGGCCTGGCCGACGGCGTTGGCGCAGCGCACCACCGCGGCCTGCGCGATCGGGTCACCGGCGGCGTAGGCCACGGCGAGATCCTCACCGGTGGCACCGGAGAACCCCTGCTCCACAGCCCACGCCACAGTGTTGGGACCCGAGGCGACCGATTCGAGCATCGTGGTGCGGCCCAGACAGTCTGCGCCGGTGACTCCGGAGATCTCCATCTGACCGATGTGTCCGGCGTTGCCGCCCAACGGTGTCCCGTTGACGATCAGTCCGCCGCCGATGCCGGTGGAGATGACCAGCACCAGCGCATGATCTGCTCCGCGGGCCGCGCCCAGCCAGTGTTCACCCAACGCCACGGCCACCCCGTCACGCCGGAACTCCACCTCGGATTCGTCGGCCCCCGCGGCGCGGGCGATCACAGTGCGCAGCGCAAACCCCTCCAGCACAGGCAGATTGATCGGCACCACCTGTCCGTCGATCTCGTTCACCGGGCCGGGTGCGGCGATCCCCACCCCGATCACGTCCACCTGCGGGTGGCTCGTGCGCGCGGCACGCACGGTGTCGCCGATCACCGCGGCCAGCTCGTGCGCGCTCGCCCGGGCGCCGGTGGCACCTCGGCGACGACTGTCGGTGAGCACCGCCCCATCCGCGGTGACCAGACCGGCTTCGACCTTGGTGCCGCCCAGATCGACGGCGAGTACCGCTTCGGTCACGGCCGGTTCTCTCAGGATCGCCGCAGACGCAGCGTCACGATCTCGAAGGGCCGCAACGTCAATGACATCGAACGCTCCGGCGAGATCTCCACCGCGGCCTCGGGCAGTGGACGCTCCAACAGATCAGTACGTACGGCCTGCGTAAGACCAAACCCGGCGCTGATCTGTGCCCGCGCCCGGGCACCGAGCGACTCGTAGCACCGCACCACCACGTCGCCGCTGCCGTCGGCGGCCGCCTTCACCGCCTCGACGACCACCCCCGGGTTGTCCACCGAGATCAGCGGATCGACCACGCGCGCACCGGAAATCCTGCGTTGCCGAAGGTTGATCGCATACCCGCTGCGCACCGCGTCGACGATCTCGGCCCCGGATGTGATCGACAACCCGAACCGGTGCGTGCCCTGATCGGCGTCGGGGTCGGGATACAGGGGTGCACGCAGCAGGGACACCCGAGCCGTCGTCGTGGTCTGGCACCGGGTCACGTCATGACCGTACGTCGAATCGTTGGCGATGGCCACGCCGAAACCCGGCTCGCCGAGGTGGATCCAGCGCTGAGCGCAGGTCTCGAATTTCGCGGCGTCCCAGGAGGTGTTGGCGTGGGTGGGCCGAAAGACGTGACCGAACCCGACCTCGGAGGCGAATCGCTCGCATGCCACGTCGAACGCGAACCCGAGTTTGAGCAGTTTCTGTCGTTCGTGCCAGTCGACGGTGGTGAGAATCCCGACCTCGGTGGTGCCGGTGGTGATCACCACGTCCTGCTCGATGGTGCTCGCGCCGAAGCTACGACACAGGCGCAGTGTCACCCCGATGTCGTTGTGTACCACCTCCATCGAGTCCAGATCGGTGAGGTCGGTGACCGTGCGCCGATAGTGGGCGTCGATGTCCCAGGCGTCCCATTCGTTGGGGGTGTCGCGGTGGACCTGCAGTAGGTTGCCCACCTGTCCGGGCGCGATCACCTCGCGGGCGGCACCGATGTCGAACCAGGAGGTGATCAGGCCGCGCCGGTCCACCACCAGCCGCAGCGCACCGTTGTCGATCACCAGATCGTCGCCGTGTTCGGTCACCGTGGTGGTGCCTTCAGGGTGCGGGGCAGCGATGCCGATGGCGCCGGCAGCCACCCCGTCGCGGGGGTGGGCGGCGGCGTTGGCCTGCAGTGCCACCTCGCCCGAGCCCACCAACTGCGCCAGGGTGGTGGTGATCAACTCGTCGAGTTCGGCGGTGATCGCGGCGTAGTTGCGTTCGGCCTCCCGGTGTACCCAGGCGATCGACGAGCCGGGCAAGATGTCGTGGAACTGTTGCAGCAGAACCAGTTTCCAGATCCGGTCCAGTCGCTCGTGGGGATAAGGCGCACCGAGGACGACCATCGCGGTGGTGCACCACAGCTCGGCCTCGCGCAGCAGGTGTTCGCTGCGCCGGTTGCCCTGCTTGGTGCGTGACTGTGAGGTGTAGGTGCCGCGGTGGGACTCCAGGTACATCTCGCCCAACCACACCGGGGGGTCGGGATACTCGGCCTGGGCATCGAGGAAGAACGTGTGCGGGGAGGCGGTTCGGACGCTGGGTGACCCCTCCAGCGATCGGGTGCGCGCCGCGACCGCGGTCATCTCCCGGGTCGGTCCACCGCCGCCGTCGCCCCAGCCGTAGGGCACCAATGACATCGAGCCGTGACCGTGTTCGGCGTAGTTGCGTTGGGCGTGGGCCAGATCGGCGGCCCCGAGGTCGGAGTTGTACTTGTCGACCGGTGGAAAGTGGGTGAAGATGCGGCTGCCGTCGATGCCCTCCCACCAGAACGTGTGGTGCGGCATGCGATTGGTGGTGTTCCAGGAGATCTTCTGGGTGAGGAACCAGCGCGCACCGGCGGCGCGGAAGATGCCCGGTAGCGACGCCGAGTAGCCGAACGAGTCGGGCAACCACACCTCCTCGCATTCCACCCCGAACTCGTCGAGGAAGAAGGTCTTGCCCACCAACAGTTGTCGGGCCATCGCCTCACCGCCGACCATGTTGGTGTCCGACTCCACCCACATGCCGCCCACCGGGACGAACTGTCCGTCGGCGACTTTCGCTCGGATCCGTTCGAAGAGCGCGGGATAACGCTCCTTGATCCAGGTGAGCTGCTGGGCCGACGAACACGCGAACACGAAGTCGGGGTCGTCGTCCATCAGCGCCAACACGTTGGAGAAGGTGCGCGCACATTTGCGGATGGTCTCGCGGACCGGCCACAACCACGCCGAGTCGATGTGGGCGTGGCCCACCGCGTAGAGCCGGTGTGCGCTGGCGTCGGCGGGTGCGTGCAGCGCCGGGGCCACCACATCGCGCGCGGCTGCGGCGGTACCGGCGATGTCGTCGGGGTCGAGGGTGTCGAGCATCTGTTCCAGCGCGCGCATGATGACCGCGCGTCGGGGTCGGTCGGTGGGCAGCTGACGCATCAGGCCGTCGAGCACTGCGATGTCTTGACGCAGCTCCCAGACCGTGGTGTCGAGCACGGCGAGATCGGCGGTGGCCAGCCGGTAGCGGGGTTCGTGACCGGCGGTGGCCGGATCACCCAGCGATGTGGGCAGGAAGTCGAATTCCTTGGCGATGTCAGGGTTTCCGGCGGCCTCGAGCAGGAACGCCACCGGGTCGCCCGGGTTTCCCGCCAGCGGCACGTACCGGTTCATCGGGGACACGCCCTTGATGGGCCGTCCGTCGAGGTCGAACGCCAGGCCTTCGGACTGAAAGCCCGGGTTGACGGTGTCGAAGCCCAGATCGATGACCGCCTCCAACGGCCCGACCCCGAGATCCCAGTGGGCGGGGATGGTGGCGGTGAACCGAAACCAGGTGGTGGTCCAGGGTGCGCCCCAGCGATCGCCGATGCAGAAGGGTGAGAACTGTTGGTGCACTGCGTCGGTCACCGCAACGGGTTCGCCGTCGACCTCCCACGCCGAGACCGCCAACGGCAGCCGGTGCCGGTAGAGGTTCGGGTCGAGGTGGTCGCGGACGAATCGGGTCAGGCGTCCTTCGGTGCTGATCCTGTCGTCATGCATGCCGTCTCAGCAGGTGGAGGAGTAGAGGTACTTGGCAGTCTCGGGGTTGCCGACGTTGTCGGCGGTGATGATCGTGGTCCCGGTGCCGGTCACCTCGGCGGGCTTCTTGCCGTCGACGATGGCCTTGGCCTGTTGGACGGCGAGACGTCCTATTTCGGTGGGCATCTGGGCCACCAGTGCCTGCACCACACCCTGCTTGAGTTGATCGACCTGCGTGGCGCCGGCGTCGAAGCCGATCACCTTGATCGCGCCGGATTTTCCGGCGGCGCGAACCGCGTTGTTGGTGCCCTGGCTCTGGTCGGTGGCCAGCGCGAACACCCCGGCGAGGTTGGGGGTGGCGGCGATCTTGGATGACACCAGAGCCGAGATCCCGGACACACCACCGGTGTTGGTGAAGACATTGCCCACGTAGGTGATGTTCGGATACTTCTTGAGTTGGTCGCGGAAGCCCTGTGCGCGCTGCACTGCGGTGGTCACGCCGGGCTGTTCGCCGACCAGTAACACGTCGCCCTTCTCGCCGATCAGCTTGGCCAGGGCGTCGGCGGCCGCAGCTCCGGCGGCCACGTTGTCGGTGGCGATCCGGTAGGAGAGCAGCCCGGTGTCTTTGATGGTGGTGTCGACGGTGGCGACCTTGATGCCGGCCGCCTTTGCGGTGCGCAGCGGTGCCACCATGCCGGTGGCGTCGTTGGGGGCGATGAACAACACCCGGGGTTTGGCGGCGATCGCGCTCTGCACGATGGGGGTCTGCAGGCTCACGTCCCAGTTGTTGGCGCCCTGGACGTTGAGGTCCACCCCGATCTTGGCGGCTTCGGCCTTCGCCCCGCACGCCATGCTCTGATAGAAGGGATCGTTGGACACGCCCTGGATGAAGGTGACCTTGGGTTTGCCCGTGGAACCGGAGTCGGAACTGCAGCCGGTGAGCGCGAGTGCAGTTACCGACACCATGGTCAGGGCAATGGTGGTGCGTCTCATGATCTTTCCTTTGTTCATCGGGTGTTGAGGGCCAGGCGACGACGTTGGTCGATGGCGACGACGACCACCAGGGCCAGGCCCATGGCGACGTTCTGCCAGAACGGTTGGATGCCCACGATCACGAATCCCGACTGCAGGGTGGCTGGGATGCAGACGCCGATCACGGTGCCGGCCATCCGGGCGACGCCGCCGCTGAGGCTGGTGCCGCCGATGACCACCGCCAGCACCGCCTGCAGCATGTCGGTCTGGTGGCCGTTGATGGTGGTGGTGGAAAACCGTGCCAGCGAGACGAATCCGGCGAGGCCGGCCAGCATCCCGCACAGCACGTAGATGGAGGTGACGTGGCGTGAGACGTTGATGGCGGCACGGCGAGCGGCTTCTTCGTTGGATCCGATGGCGCTGGTGTGGCGCCCGAACCTGGTCTGGTTCATCACGAATCCGCCGACCGCGGCCACCGCGAGCCCGAGCAGCACCGTGTACGGAACACCGAGCACCGTGCCGAATCCCAGCCCGCTGACCAGCCCGGCGGGGACTCCGGTCAGGTCGACGCCGCCGGTGATGACCTGCGCCAATCCCAGTGCGGCGAAGAGGGTGCCAAGGGTGGCGATGAGGGGTTGCACTGCGGTGCGGGTGATGACGAGCCCGCCGATGAGGCCCCAGGCGGCACCGGCGATGAGCGCGACGACGAGTCCGACGGCCATGGTGGCTATGCCGCTGCCGCCGATGGCGACCATGGCCTTGACGCTGAGCACCCCGGCGAAGACCAGCACCGATCCGACGCCGAGGTCGATGCCGGCGATGGTGATGACGAAGGTCATTCCGATGGCCACGATGAGGTAGCCCGATGCGTTGACCGCGATGCTCGTGAGGTTGTCGCCGGAGAGGAACGCGTTGGGGTGGGTGATGCCGAAGACGGCGATGAGGATGACGAGGACCCCCAGAGCCCACTGCTGGCGGAGCCAGCGAGCGACTGACTGCTGGCGCAGCCAGCGAGCGACTGACTGCTGGCGGAGCCAGCGAGCGACTGACTGCTGGCGAGTGCGCGCGGTGTCGGGTGCGGAGCCTGGGTCGGTGTCCGGTTCGGCGTTCGGGTCGTCGTGCGCCGTCGTCTGGTCGACCTGCTCGCTCATTGCTCCCCAGTCCCGGTGGCGTGACCACCATATGACAGCGTTGTCACATTTCCATGCGAAAATGTATCCGACCTCACATCTGCGGTCAACGCCCGACGGCGACCGGCTGCTCGCGGCCGCCCGTTGACGCGACGCGGTGCGCACGTCAGGATCATGGCAACGTTGTCATCCGACGTCATCGGCGGCGGCGGCGCGACCAGACAGGAGCAGGCCATGGGCCAGGCAGTTGACCCGACAGCGGCGCCCGGACAAGCGGCGCCCGGACAAGCGGCGCACGGGGATGTCCCCGTTCTCGAGGTCCGCGGGATCACCAAGACCTACGGGACAGTGCAGGCCCTGCGGGGAGCTGACCTCACGGTCAACCGCAACGAGGTGGTTGCGCTCGTCGGTGACAACGGGGCCGGTAAGTCCACCATGATCAAGTCGATCTCGGGGGTCATCTCGCCCGACTCCGGTCAGATCCTGATCGACGGTCGACCGGTGTCGTTGTCCAGTCCGCGCGACGCGCGTGCCCACGGCATCGAGACGGTGTACCAAGACCTCGCCCTGGCTCCCGACCTCGACCCCAGCGCCAACCTGTTCCTCGGCCGCGAGCTGATGCGGCCGGGCATCCTGGGCCGGTTGGGGGTGTTGGACAAGCGGCGGATGCGGCGCGAGGCCGACGAGGCGTTCGCCTCCCTGGGCGTCGGTATCCAGGACACCACCGTGCAGGTGGCCACCATGTCAGGTGGTCAGCGCCAGGGTGTGGCCGTGGGACGCGCGGTGCGGTGGGCCCATCGGGTGGTGCTGATGGACGAGCCGACTGCGGCGTTGGGTGTGGTGCAGACCGAGCGGGTGGGTGCGCTGATCGAATCCGTTCGCGCGTCGGGTATCTCGGTCGTTCTGATCAGCCACAACATCCCGTTCGTGTTCGAGGTGGCCGACCGGATCGAGGTGTTGCGACTCGGGCAGCGGGTGGCCACGTTCGATCGTTCGACGATGTCGGCGCAGAACGTGTTGGGCGCCATGACCGGAGCCCTCACCTTCGGCTGATGTTCAAGGCGAACGCGGCCTACCACTACTGCGCACCACCAGCCGCGGTTGGATCTCGTGGTGCCGCGGTGGCGTGGTGTCGCCGTCGATCCGGTCGAACAACGTTCGTACGCCCAGGGTTCCCAGCTCGGTGGGTTCGCTGCTGAGCACCGTCACGGGTACCGGGAGCATGTCGGCCAGGGGCAGATCGTCGAAGCCGACGATCCCGATGTCGGTGCGACCGTCGAGGGCGCGCAGCAGACCCAGCGTGACGAATCCGGTGGTGGCGAACACCGCGTCGGGCGGGTTGGGTGCGGCGAGCAGGGTGCGGGCAGCGGCCTCGGCTTCCTCGGCAGATCCCTTGTCCAACTGCACGATCAGTGATTCGTCCACCTCGCCCAGCGCCGCGGAGATCGCGTTGCGGTAGCCCCGCAGACGTTCGCCGGTGGAGTGGCGACTGGCGGCCACGATGATCGCGATGCGCGTGAAGCCGCCGGCGAGAAGGTGTTCGGTGCCCTCGCGCGCCCCGGCCTCGTTGGCCAACACCACCTCGTCGGCCTCCAGGCCGGCCGCGGGACGGTCGAGGAACACCACCGGTGTGCCCAGCCCGATCTCGTCGGCCAGGAACCCGAAGTCCTCGCCGCCGGCCACCAACAACAGCCCGGCGACCTGTCGGCTGATCAGTCCTTCGACGGCGTGCCGCTCGGCGGTCGGGTCTTCGTCGACGCTGGCGATCATCACCCCGTAGCCGCCGGCGTGGGCGGCGGCGATCACCGCGGCGGCCACCCCGCCGAAGAACGGGTTGCGTAGGTCGCCGATCAGCAGACCCAGGTCGGTGGATTCCTGGCCGGGACGCATCCGACGCGCGATCTCGTTGCGGCGGTAGCCGATCTGGGCGATGGCGGCCTCGACGCGTGCGGCGGTGGCGCTGGCGATGTAGCCCTCACCGTTGACCACGCGCGACACCGTCTTGAGGCTGACGCCGGCGAGTCGGGCGACGTCGTTCATCGTCGGTCGCGCCACGCGGGTCATCCCTCCATCGGTCACGCCTCCCCCGGCCATCGGCCCCCGTGGTCAGGGTGTCACATCAGGGCTACGCGGCGGTCACTTCAGTTGATCGGCAACCGGCTTCGGCAGGGTGTCCAGACCCCAGTACGCGCGCGCCAACTGCTGCCCGCTGGGATCGACCGCGGCCGAGGGCAACTGGATCTCGACCGTGCTCAAGATCTTGTCCGGGCGCGATTGCAGGGTGAGGGCATAGCGGGTGCCGCTCTTCTGTAGCCGCGACACCTCGGTGACGAAGCCGTTCGGGGTGAGGTACTCGACCACGTAGCTCCACGGTGCGTCGAACAACCCACGCGACAGTGACAGCAGCAGGTTGCTGTCGACCTGTACCGGGAAACGGGTCGGCTGCCGGTCCTCGATGGGACAGATGGTGATGTCGGTGACGTCGCAGAACTTCGTGGGCGGCACGGCCACGGTGGCTTTCCCGCTGGTCGCCTGGATGTAGGGGTATTTGTCCTTCTTCTCACCGGCGCTGAGGTAGGCGACGGTTCCGCCGACCACGGCGACGAACAGCACCCCGACCACTGTCGCGATGGCCAGGAACTTCTTCTCGCCGGAGGTGAGGGTTGGCACGGTGACTACTTTCCGTTGTCGGTGGCCACCGGGCGTCCGCCGGCGGCGTCGGGGGCGTCGGGGTCGAGTCGGGGAATGCCGCCTGTGGGCATCGCTTTCGCGGGCCGGTTGCCGCCGAAGCCGGGTACCAGGGTGGTCGCAGCATTGGTGGCCAGGGTCTGGGCCAGACCGAACGCCATCACCACCGTCACCACGGTGAAGCCGATCCACAGGGTGGGCGGCAGCAACACGCCCATGGCGGCGCCGGCCACCCAACACAACTGCAGCACCGATTCCGACCGACCGAACGCCGACGCGCGTGACTCGTCGGGCAGGTCGTCCTGGATGGACGCGTCCAGACACACCTTGCCGATGGCGCTGGTGCCCGAGGCGATCAACGCGGCGAACGCGGCCACCACCACCGAACCGAAGATCGCGGCGAGCAGAGCCACCGCGAAGCTGCCGACGGTCACCAGCACCACGATGCGCTGCGGGTTCTTCAACTCCATCCGCGTGCCTAGAGCATTACCGGCGAAGTTGCCGATTCCCGCTGCGGCACCGACGGATCCCAGGAGCAGCAGCTGCATCCCACCGGACTGTCCCGAGGGGTTGGACTTGGCGTAGAAGGCGATGTAGAGAGTGAGGAATCCGGTGAGGATGCGGATGGTCCCGTTGCCCCAGAGGCCGGTCAGCACGGTCCGCCCCAACGGCTGTCGCATGGTGGCCAGCGCCGTGGCGGTGAAAGTCTTTGTCCGCGAACGGATCTGACCGGGCTCGACGGCCGGCTCGCCGTGATAGGACAGCGTCGCGGGGATCTCGCCCGCTGTCGACTCCACCCAGGACGGGATGCGCATACACATCATGGCGCCGAACCCGGCGATGACGGCCAGGAACAGCATCGCGCCCGGGATGTGCAGGGGCAGAAAACGACCCAGGACGGTTTCGAACAGTGCGGCCACCGCGCCGCCGGCGATGGTGCCACCCAGCAGGCCGAAGGTGGTCAGCCGCGAGTTCACCCGCACCAGGTCGATGGTCGGTGGCAGGACGCGCGGGGTGACCGCCGACTTGAGCACGCCGAAAGACTTGGACAGCACCAACATTCCCAGCGCAGCGGGGTAGAGCACCCACGGGTCGTAGACCAGCTGATCGCTGCGGGGGTCCCAGCTGGAGTTGACGATGATGATGATGGCCAACAGGACTCGTAGCCCGAACGTGGTGGCCATGGCGATCCGTCGGCCTCGCTGCAGCCGGTCCAGGGCCGGTCCGATGAGCGGGGCGATGAACGCGAACGGTGCGATGGTCAGCAGCAGGTACAGCGCCACCTTGCCCTTGGACTCGGCACTGGCGGCGGCGAAGAACAACGTGTTGGCCAGGGCCACGGTCATCGCGGCGTCGACGGCGAAGTTGACCACCACCGGCACCGTGAGCGCGGTCAGCCCGGACTTGTCGGCACCGTCGGCGGTGGCCGCCCGATGGATCGACGCCGCGCCTCGGGCGCTGAGCTCGCGGGCCCGCAGCGCCGCCACGCGGGTGACGGTCAGCTTCTTCGGGACAGCCGCAGGATCGGGGTGCGGGGCCGACCGGAACACATCGGTGGGTGCGACAGGCGGGCTGGGCGGGGGTGGGGCAGACGCGGGGACGCGATGGGGGGCGGCCCGCTCGCGCGGCAACGGGCCGAGGTGAGGATTGCGCGAGGTGTGCGGTGGGGCGGGGACGGGGCGGGTCGGGCGGTAGGAGCGGTCGACCGGGTAGTTGACATTTCCCGGATGCTCGTCCGGACGACCCTGGTCTCGACCACCGCGCTCGGGCGGACCCGGCGGGCGGCGATCGTTGGGTCGGTGCATGGTCTCGATTGTTCCCCATGACATCAAGGTCACCAACCCGTAACGCCAGCGTGGCGCGTCGTACGGCACACTGTAGGCGTGGACACCGAGATTCAGCCCGTCTCTGCCGACGTCGAGGCCCGATTGGTCGAGGCGGTGGAGTTCGCGCGCGCGGCCGTCGAGGCCGACAGCGGCAGCGATTCGGCGCCCAGCGCCGTGGGCGGACATCTGCGTGCCGACGTCGAGGGTGATTACACGGTCTCGCACTATTTCGAGGCCGACATCGCGGGTTATCGCGGCTGGGTCTGGTGCGCGGTCCTGGCCACCAGCCCCGTGGCGCCGGGCATCGAGCCCACCATCACCGTCAGTGAGATCGCCCTGCTTCCCGGCGCCGACGCCGTCGTCGCCCCCACCTGGGTGCCGTGGGCGGAGCGAATCGCTCCAGGCGACCTGGGCCCCGGAGACGTGTTGGCCGCCCCTGCCGACGACATCCGGCTGGTGCCCAACCACATCGACACCAGCTACCTCGACGCCGACGAGTACGACCAGGTCTCCGAGGTCGCTCTCGAGCTGGGTCTGGGTCGCAAGCGGCTGCTCAGTCGTGAGGGACGTGACCTCGCCGCGCAGCGCTGGTTCGACGGAGACTTCGGGCCGGACGCCGACATGGCCGCGGCCAGCAAACTCGCCTGCGGGTCGTGTGGGTTCTATCTGCCGCTGGCTGGTGGTCTGCGGGTCGCTTTCGGGGTGTGCGCCAACGAGTTCGCCGCCGATGGCCGCGTGGTGGCCTCCTCCTACGGCTGCGGGGCGCACTCGGATGTGGTGGCCCCCAGCGGGGAGGGTTCACCGGCGTACGACGCCTACGATGACGGCGCCATCGAGGTGGTGGCCCGACCGGCCGCGTCCACCGAGCACCAGGCGGCCGCGCCTGCTGCCGAGGTCGCGACCGACACCGATCCCGAGACCCCCGAATCCGAGACCCCCGAGGCTGCCGAGCTCGAGACCACCGCAACCGACACCGAGTCGCGTGTCGACGCACCGGCCGAGGACAGCGAACCGGCCCAGGCGTCCGACGTCACCGTCTGATCGCAGCGTGAGCGCGTCGGGGCCCGACCCGTTCGGGACCGCGGCCATCCGCCATGGCGTGCTGGAGGCCTGGCGGTTGTCGTCCACCCGGATCGCCGAGGACGCCGCCGCCGAAGCCGAGCTGGTCCACATCGGCTATCGAGACCGGTTGTTCACCGAGCTCGCCGCCAACGCCGCCGATGCCGCCCCCGACACCGGTGGACACCTGGCCATCTGGTGTTCGGGGCAGGCCCTGCACGTGGCCAATACCGGAGCCCCGTTGACCGCTGCCGGCGTGAGTTCGCTTGCGGCGCTGCGTGCGTCGAGCAAGGCTGATCGCGGTACGGTCGGCCGATTCGGGGTGGGGTTCACCGCGGTGTCGGCCGTGGCCGATGAGGTGGCGATCCGGTCCACCTCCGGTGGTGTGGTGTTCAGTCGCCGCAGGACCCGAGAGGCGTTGGTCGCCAACGAGATTCCGGTGCCGGATGAGATCCCGTTGCGTCGCCTGCCGTGGCCCGACGACACCGCCCCGGCGGACGGGTTCGACACCGATGTGGTCTTGTCGCTGCGGCCCGGGATCGACGGTGAGACGCTGCTGGCCGAGGTGTCGGCGATCGTCGGGGAACTGCTGCTCGAACTGACCGCGTTGACCGCGATCACCGTGCACGGCCACCGATCCGAGCGCGCGATCGCAGCCCGCGACGGCCACGAGCTGGTGGGCGTCGGCTCGCAGAACTGGGTGCAGACGACCGGTGAGCATGCGCGCTGGCTGATGCCGGGTACCCCCGATCACCCGATGCCCCTGCATGATTCGCTGCTGCGGGCACCCACCCGGACCGATGTGGCGCTCACCCTGCCCGCGCTGTGCATCGCCGACGTGTCCCTCACCCCGGACCGGCGCGGCCTGCACCCCGACGCCGACATCGCCACCGCAGCGATCGGGTACCACCGGCTGGCGCGGGCGCTGCATCCCGCACGCCGACTCGCTGCCGTACCGAGGCCGGGGTTCGCGGCCTCACCGGTCGACGACCGGCTACGCACCGCGGTCCTGGCCGATCTCACCGAGGGGGCGTGGATACCGTGCGTTGACGGCGCCGACGTGCGGCCGGGTCGGGCGGTGGCCATCGTCGACATCGATGACGCGCTGGCCGCCGTGCTGGGCGAGGTGATCGACGGACTGGTGATCCCAGATCTGTGCTCCCGCAGTCAGATTCGTGCGCTGCGGGCAGTGGGAGTGCAGGAGGTGACCCTGGCGCAGCTCTGCGATCGACTGACCGGTGTGCTCCGCGAGCCGCGGTGGTGGGCGCAGCTGTACGAGGCCCTGACCCCGATGGTGCCCGACGACCATGCGGTCGCCGAGATCGCCACCATCCCGGTGCCCCGAGCTGAGGGCCGGATGGCGATGGGTGCGCGTGGCCTGGTGCTTGCCCAGCTCGGTCGCGATCACACTGTGCCGCAACCGATCTCCTGGCTACCGATGGTGCACCCCGACGCCGAGCATCCACTGGTCGAGCGACTGGGTGCGCGGCCGATGAGCGTCACCGAGATGCTGGCCGACCCGGCGTTGCGGGCGAGCCTCGACGACGTCGACCCCGAGGCAGTGATCGGTCTGGTGGCCGCCGATCCCGACGCCGACACGCCCAGCTGGCTGGGTGGGCTGCTGCTGCCTGACACCGACGGCGGGTACCGCCCGGCCGATGAGCTGCTGATCGCAGACGGCCCCCTGGCGCAGGTGTTGATCGAGGACCACCCGTTCGGGTTCGTGGCGCCGGAGGTGGTGCGCCGTCACGGAGCGCAGGTGCTGGCACGGGTGGGCGTCGGCGTCGGGTTCACCGTCCTGGTCGACGAGTTCCCGGTGGGCCCAGACCACGATCTGGCCGACGAAGAGCAGTGGTGGCAGTGGCTGTCCGACGAGCCGCAGCGGCTGGTGGCGGTGCGCGACCTCGACCTCGTCGACCCGCAGCGGTGGTCGGCCGCGCTGACGATGCTGGTGGCTGACCCGCGTGCCGCGGCGACGCTGGCCGATCGGGCGGGCTACACCGCGTGGTGGCTGCGCACCTACGCCGAACTCGACGGCCACCGGCTGGGCTGTCTGCGCTCACCCGATGACGACGCACTCGCCGGTGTCGTCGACGTGGTGGACCACCCCGACGCCGCGGCGTTCGCTGCGGCGTTGGCCGGTACCCAGGTCGAGTCGATCGCACAGGCGAGCATCATGCTGGCCAACCTGGGCGACCCGGATCGCGACGTGGCACCCGGGGTGGCCGCAGGTGCACACGCCGCGCTGGTGACGGCGTACCGTCGGGGCGTGTTCGACCTGGCCGATCTGGACCCGCCCGTGGGGGTGCGCACCGTCTCGGGCGCGGTTGCCGAGACCGCGCTGGTGTGTGATGCCCCCTGGATCGCCCAGGTGCTCCCGTCCGCTGATCTCGTCGTCGCCGGGGTGCCGGTCGAGGCGTCCTCGGCCCGAGATCTCGCCGACATCCTCGACATCCCCTCGGCCACAGACGAACTCGACTGCGAGGTCGTCTCGTCGGGGGCCGCAGTGTCTGCAAACGACTCGGCGGCGGCCGTGCTCGACGCCATCGATCGGGGCGTCGCGACGGGTGCTGGTCTGGTTCGGGTGCACGATCGACTCGAGGTGTCGGTCACCCGCGCCGGTGTCACGACCGTGCACCGGGTGCGCTGGTGGGTCGACTCCGCCGGGGTGCGACACCTAGGTGGTGAGTTCGAGCGATGAGTGACTGGATGCGACCACGACGGTGGCGGCCACCGCCTGCGCCGCCGCGAGTTCGCCGTCGCGACAGCGAGATCCCGATGCCGCCACTGCGCCGCATCGAACTGCCCGGGCCCGGACCAGAGGATGTCGTCGAGGCCCCCGACGGGCGGGTGATCACCGGGATCCGCGACGGACGGATCCTGGCCGTCGACCTTGGATCCGGTGCGGTGCAGACCATCACCCACACCGGCGGGCGGCCCCTGGGCCTGGAGGTGTGTACCGACTCCTCGCTGTTGATCTGCGACGCATTCCGAGGTCTGTTGCGGCTTGCCCGGATCGAGCCGGGCGCTGCGTGCGAGGTGATGCTCGGCCACCTCGGCGGCGAGACTCTCAACTTCGCCAGCAACGTGGTCGCCCATCCTGATGGCACCGTCTACTTCACCACCTCCACCCGGCGCTGGGACATCGAGCAGTGGATGGGTGATCTGCTCGAGCACTCGGGTACCGGCCGCCTGTGGCGACGTACCCCTGACGGCACGGTGTCAGTGCTGCGTGATGGCCTCGACTTCGCCAACGGGGTGGCCTTCACCCCGTCCCGCGACGCGCTGATCGTGGCTGAGACCGCCGGCTACCGGATCAGCCGGTTCCAACTCACCGGACCCGACGCGGGTCGCTGGACGACATTGGTCGACAACCTGCCCGGGTTCCCCGACAACATCAGCCTCGGCAGCGACGGGCTGATCTGGGTGACCCTGGCCGCACCGCGCAACCCGATGCTCGACGCGTTGCTGCCGCGCCCCCCATGGTTGCGACGGCTTGTCTGGGCCCTGCCCGAAGCCTTCACCCCGGCACCCGCCCGCACCGCCTGGGTGCTGGCCATCGATTCGACCACCGGTGCGATCGTGCACGACCGGCAACGCGCGGGGACCGAGTTCGCGCTGGTCACCGGGGTGATCGAACGAGACGGCACCCTGATCCTGGGGAGCCTGGACGAGTCCGCCATCGCCGTTGCCGCGCTCGCTGACTGACCACGAGCCCCGCCGAGCCCATCGCGCGGTCCGTATCGTGGGAACGGCAGGTGCCGAGAGACAGAGACGAGGACGACGATGCAGTTGCAGCCCTTCGGCATCGACCGGGACATCACCGACTGGGTGGTCTCGCACCGCGTCGACTGGTTGCGCGGGCCCGCGCACGTCGCCAGCGAGGTCGGCGGGACGCTGGCGTTGGCGGTGCTCGCGACCCTGGTGGGTGCGTGGCTGTGGACGCGTGGGCAGCGGTCGGATGCGGTCCTGGTGGTGGGTGGCTCGGCCGCGGGGTGGCTGGTGATGATCGGGCTCAAGCATCTGTTCGGTCGCGATCGCCCACCCGCGCGGGTGCGGTTGGAGAACATCACCACCTACTCGTTCCCATCCGGTCATGCGATGGTGTCGATGGTGATCCTGGGGCTGATCGCGGTGGCCGCCCACCGGAACTCTCGCTGGGTGCGCGAGCATGCGGTGGTTCTGCTGATCGCGCCCCTGGCGAGCATCCTGATCGGTTGCAGCCGTGTGTATCTCGGTGTGCACTGGGCGTCTGATGTGCTGGCCGGTTGGCTGGTGGGGGCCGTGTGGATCGCGGTGGTGCTAGCCGTCCAGTCCGCGTTGAGCCGCGCGGTCGCCGCGCCGACTGGACCGGCGCTGCACCAGGAAGACCCCGGTTCCGAACACGCCGACCGCGAGGCCGATGAGACAGCTCACCAGAGTCGTCGTTGAGCCCCATCCGGTGACCGCCACGACGACGGTTGCGATCAGCCAGGCCGCCATCCCGACGTAGACCACGTTCTCCGGCGCCCCCAGCCATCGCGGCAGTGGCGGGATGGTCGGATCGGGCGTGTCTGACATGGCCTCAGCCTAGGGAGGTGCTGCGCATCGCTCAAGGGTCGCGCCGAACGCAGCAATCCCGACGACGGCATCGCCGCACTACATTGCGGATGACTCGATCGGTGTGAACGATTCGCGATCGCGCGGGTACGGTGCGCCACCTATGTAGTTTGCGCCGCATTCGGGATGCGGTGACATATTGTTGTCGATGTGAATGCCAAAGACGACAAGCTGGCCAGCGATCTGGCCCTTGCGGTGGTGCGCCTGGCGCGGCACCTTCGCGGGCGTCGACCCACGTCGACTGTGTCGCTGACCCAGTTGTCGGCGTTGTCCACCCTGTCGCGGGAGGGCCCGATGACGCCGGGTGCGATGGCCGCCCAGGAGCGCGTCCAACCCCCGTCGATGACCCGCGTCATCGCGTCTTTGGCCGACCTCGGGATGGTCAAACGCGATCCCCATCCGACCGACGGCCGTCAGGTGATCGTCACGTTGTCGGAGTTGGGGCGTGAGGTGATCACCGATGAGGCCAACGCCCGGGAAGCCTGGCTGCGTTCGCAGCTGGAGAAGCTGGAGCCCGACCAGCTCGGCACGCTGCGGGACGCGGTGGAGATCATGACCCACCTGGTGGCCAGCACCGACTGATCTACGACGGCGCGTGGGGCGTGTCGCGGGCATCCCCGCGGGCTGTCGAAACAGATGTGTTTAGCAGCGGTAACATAGGCTCATGCCGCTACCGACGATGTTCTCCTCGCTGTCGGTGCGCAACTACCGTCTCTGGGCGTCGGGCCAGGTCGTCTCGCTGGTGGGTACCTGGATGCAGCGGATCGCCCAGGACTGGTTGGTCCTGCACCTCTCGGGCAACAGCGGGGTGGCCATCGGGATCGTGATGGCCCTGCAGTTCGGTCCCACCGCAGTCTTCTCCATGCCGGCCGGGGCGCTGGCCGATCGATTCGACAAGCGCCGCCTGCTGATCGCCACCCAGGTAGGAATGGCTCTGTGCGCCTTGATCCTTGGGCTGTCCGACACCCTCGGTGCGGCCACCCTGGGGCAGGTGTACGCCATCTCGCTGGCGCTGGGGGTCATCTCCGCGATCGATGCCCCGATCCGACAATCGTTCACCGTCGAGATGGTCGGCCCCGAGCAACTGCCCAACGCGGTGGCGCTGAACTCGATGACGTTCAACCTCGCCCGCATCATCGGTCCCGCGATCGCAGGCGTGCTGATCACCCTGGTCGGCACCGGGCCGGTCTTTCTGATCAATGTCGCCACGTTCGTCGCGGTGCTCACCGGGCTGCTGATGATGAACGACTCGCAGCTGCAGCGCAGCGCCCGTTCGGTCGGGTCGCGCTCGGTACGGGCCGGGCTGTCCTACGTGCGCGAGCGCCCGCAGCTGATCGCCCTGTTCGCCACCGTCTTCGTGGTTTCCACGTTCGGCCTGAACTTCCCGCTCTCGTTGGCCCTGTTGACCAAGAACACCTTCGCCGGATCGGCCGGCGGGTACGGGTTCTTGTCCACGATGTTGGCGGTGGGCACCCTGGCCGGGGCCACGCTGGCGGCCCGGCGCCGCGGCCCGGCCACCCTGCGCACCTTCTTCCTGGCCGCGGTCGCCTTCGGGGTGCTGGAGACCGCGGTGGGACTCATGCCCACCTTCTGGCTGGTGGCGGCCATGTTGATCCCCGCCGGCATCGTGTCGCTGTTGTTCACCACCGCAGCGATGAACATCGTTCAGCTGTCCGTGGATTCGTCGATGCGCGGTCGCGTGATGGGCATCTACATGCTGTGCTTCCTGGGTGGCACCCCCGTGGGCAGCCCCCTGTTGGGTTGGTTGGCCGAGGTGACCAGCCCGCGCGCACCGCTGTTGGTGGGCGGGCTGGTGAGCGTGGCCGCGGGCGTCGCGTGCGCACTCCTGGTGCGGCGAAGGCACATCGGGGCACCGGGGAGCACCGCGCCCACCGAGGTGCCCGTCAGCGCTTGACGCCCGCCGAGCGAACTCAGAAGAAGGTGCCGCAGAACGGAGTCCGGTCGGTGCGAAACGCCCGGTCCAGCGCATCGAGTGTCTGCGGGTCGGCCGCCCAGAGCCGCCCGGCCGCCGCGAACTGACCGGCCCCGAACCCGCCGAGGTAGATGCTGCTCAACACCGAGATGTCCATCCGCACAGTGGGATCGGCGTCGGTGGCGGCCACCGTCGCGGCCCCGTCACGCACGATAAGGCTGAATCGACCACCCCGGGAACGGAATTCGTCACTCACCTCCAGCACCACGTCGAGATCGCCGGGGTAGGTGCGCGCGCTCAACGCGGCCGGGACGTCGAGGACACGCAGCCACATCGTGTCGTCGATCGCGGTGACGGTGGGGGCACGCAGATCGGTCAGCTTGAGCGGCAACGGATCATCGGTGGGGATCGAGGCCTCCACCCGGGTCACCAGGTCGAGGTTCAGCAATACCTGCCACAGATCGGTGTGGGCGGTGTCGGTGATGGGGAAGAACTCCGACACCTCCACCAGCGGACGGCCGTCCTCGCGCGCGATGCGATAGCTGGCGTAGCCGTCGGGGTGCAGCAGGTAGTGCAGCGTGCTGCGGCCGTCGCGGCGCACCTTTCGGTCGGCGAAGATCATGTTCCACCACACGGGCGATCGCAGGATGGCCCCGGGGTGTGAAGCCGCCCAACGATCATGCAGCGTCGGGACCACCGACTCGATGAGGTCGGCGTCGGCGTAGCGGACGGGAGAGTGGATCGGGGCGGGCGTGCGCAGCCGAGCCCGACGTAGATCGACCCGCACCCGCTGGGCCGAGGTGGCCGGACCGTATCCGAACCGCTCATAGATGGTGGCCTCGCTCGCGGTGAGGATCGAGAACGCGGAGTTTTCCTGCTCCCACTGGTCGAACAGCTCGCAGAGCATCATCCGCAGGATGCCGCGCCGACGGTGGGTGGCCGCCACCGAGACCCACGACAGGCCGGGCAGATCGACACGGGTGCCGCCGGGCACCGTCAGCGCCATCCGGTAGAACATCGCCACCCCGGCGAGAACCGGTGCGTGGGAGCCAGATTCGTCGTAGACCACCACCACGTCGTCGTTACGGAGCTTGTCGCGCAGATCAGCCTGGGCGGCGTCGTCGAGCGGCTCGGCGAACATGAACGCACGCGCGTCGGCGGCGATGATGTCGGGCCAGTCGTCGTCGGTGGCCCGGCGGAGGACGAGATCGGATGCGGTCATGAACTCCACCGTTGCACATCGGCCGGACCGGGCGCACCTGCCGTGGGCGACGACCTCACTCGTCGAAGGTGAGGACCGCCTTGATGACCCCGCCGCTCTCGGAGGCCTCGATGGCCTCGTTGATCTTGCTGAACGGGAAAGTACGGACCAGCTTCTCCATCGGGAACTTGCCCTCGAGCTGCCATTGCACCAGCTGTGGGATGAACTCCTGAGGATTGGCGTCGCCCTCGATGCACCCGCGAATTGTTTTGCCGCCGTTGATGAGATCCTGCGCGTCCACGGTGAGGTCGGGCCCGGTGCCCACCACCACCAGGGTGCCCAGGGTGCCCAGGGACAGGGCGGCGTTGCGGATCACCGCCGGGATACCGGTGGTGTCGAAGGCGTGCGACGCCCCACCTGCGGTGATCTCTTTGAGCTTGTCGACCACCTGCACGTCGCGGCCGTCGAGAGCGTGTGTGGCCCCGACCTGAAGTGCTGTCTCGCGGCGCGACTCGGTGACGTCGACGGCGATGATCTGCCCTACCCCCAGGTTGGCGGCGGCCATCACCGCAGCCATCCCGACGGCGCCGGCGCCGAAAACCACCAGGCTGGACTGTTCCTCGGGTCGCAGGACGTTGAGTACCGCACCCGCGCCGGTCTGGATGCCGCAGCCGAAGGATGCGACCAGCGACAGATCGCAACGAGGGTCGACGACCACCGCGTTGCTGCGACGGGTGAGGATGTAGCCGGCAAAACTGGACTGACCGAAGAACGCACCCGCCACCGGCTTGCCGTGCTCGGTGATGGTGGCGGTGCCGTCGAGTCGTTTGCCCGAGGCGTTGGCGGCCTGAAAGTTTCTGCAGTAGTTGCGTAGTCCGCGCACACACGGCTCGCATCGGCCACAGGATGAGAAACTCACCACCACCCGTTCGCCCACCCGCACGTCGTCGATGTCGGAGCCGACCTGTTCGACGATCCCGGCGCCCTCATGACCCAACACGATCGGAACACCTTCGGGCCAGACGCTCTTGATGGCCAGATCGGTGTGACAGATGCCCACCGACTCGATTCGGATCAGCAGCTCATCCGGCCGGGGGTCGTCGAGGTCGACGTCTTCGATGGAGAACGGGGTGTGTGCTCCAGTGCTCACGGCGGCAACGGTTTTCATGACTTCTTCTCCAACGGTGTCGTGGTGGTGGGGTGGTCGATGCGGGCGGTGGCATCGGCGTGGGCGCCCGCGATGGCGGCGCGCAGACCGGCGATGGTTTTCGCGTCGTAGCCGCCGGGGTGCAGGCTGACCGCGGTGGGCACCGGCAGCTCGGAGGCCGACACCGCCCGCCGATGACTGAACGTGTCGAACCCGGGCTTGCCGTGATAGCTGCCCATGCCGCTCTGACCGATGCCGCCGAAGGGCACGTCAGGGACACTGAGGTGTACTGCAAAGTCGTTGCGCGACATGCCACCTGATGTCGTCTTGCGGCGGAACTCGGCGAATTCGGCCGAGTCGTCGCCGTACCAGTAGGCGGCGAGCGGCGAAGGCCGCGAGGTGATGTAGGAGATCGGCTCGGACAGATCGTCGTAGGTGAACACCACCAGGACCGGCCCGAAGATCTCCTCGTGCGCCACCTGCATCTCGTCGGTCACGCCGAGCAGGATGGTGGGGGCGATGAACCGGGTCTGCGGATCGGGTAGCCGGGCGGCCTTCTCGTCGGCGACCCCGACGATGGCGGTGGCGCCCTTGGCGACTGCGTCGTCGATGAGCCCGGTCACGCGGTCGTAGTTGCGGTCGTTGATGATCGAGGTGACGTTGGGGTTGGTGGCGTAGTCCGGGAAGTACTCGGCGAACGTCGCTCGCAGGCCCTCGACGAACGCGTCTCGAGAGCTGGTGGGAACGAACACGTAGTCGGGGCACAGACACACCTGGCCGCCGTTGATCATGCGCGCCAAAGCGATTCGCTTCGCCGACTCGGCGATGTCGGCGTCGGTGCCCACCACCACCGGGTTCTTGCCACCCAGCTCCAGCGTGACCGGGGTGAGATTGTCTGCGGCTGAGCGCATCACGATCTTGCCCACCGCCGGTGACCCGGTGAAGAACAGGTGGTCGAACGGCAGCGCGGAGAATGCCGTCGCGACGTCGATACCGCCGTTGACCACGACCAACTCCTCCGGCGGGAAGTACCGGGCGATGGCGTCGGCGAGAACCTGACCCGAGCGGGAGTTCACATCGGTGAACTTGATCATCACCCGATTGCCCGCCGCGATGGCCTCGGCGGCGGGTAGCACCACGAGCTGCACCGGGAAGTTCCACGGGCCCACCACACCGACGACGCCCTTGGGGTCGACATCGATCGTGGTGGGTATGCCCGATTCGGCCGAACCGGCCACCGGGATCGGCTGCATCCAGTCCTCGAGGTTGTCCCGAGCGTGCTGGATGGCGGCGAGCACGCTGAGGATCTCCACCACCAGGCTGAACTGCTCGGGGCGCTGGCCGAAGTCGGCGTCGAGGGCGGCCACCAGGTCGTCAGACGCCCCGGACAGGGCGAGTGCCAGTCGATCCAGCCGGTTGCGGCGGACCTCGGCGCTGGGGGGCCCCTCGGCGAGGAAGGCGGCGCGCTGTCGGTCGAACAGCTCCTTCAGTTCGACTGCCTCGACAGTGGTTCGGGTGAGCTCGGAAGTCGTCATGAGAGGCCCCTGTTCTGGTGCGTCGGTGATGTTTGGTCTGTGCACCCAGGATGCCCAGGGCTCAGGAAGGGCTTCAACGAACCGACGTGGCAACCTCCACCATTGGTGCGTTGCGCGAAGTGCAATGTTCTGAACTGGTGAAACTAGGTTCTGACCTGCAGTTTCAGTAACGTTCCGGTATCGGCCACCGTGACCTCGCCGCAACCACGAGCTCGGCGACCACCGGATCGCGCTCGGCCTCGATGCGCCGCCACACCAGACCCAGCTCGAAGACCAGCCGCCCGCCACGGATCGGTCGCACCGCGAAACCGGGATGGTCATACGGCCCGCGGGCCCAGCTGCCGGCCCGACCCTGTACCGTCAGGGTGACCCCCCGCATCTGGCGCACGTGACCGGCCACCCGGGCCGAATCCTGATCCGGCACCCGATGCACGGTGGTCACGCCGGCGGCGGCGAGGTCAGCCATCAACTTGCCCATCGCGACCGGCTGCGGATCGTCTGGACCCATGATGAGGGTGCGCGCGGCGAGGTCGGACAGTTCCACCTCGTCGGCGGCGGCGAGTTCGTCATCGGAACGCATGGCCACCTGAAACGTGTAGAGCGCGGCCACCAGGCTCTCCAGGCCCGGACGATCGTGGGGCAGGTGGACCATGGCGATGTCGAGGGCACCGCGTTCGACCATGTCGATCAGCTCCACCGACGACCCGACCGCACCCTGGACCGGCCGACCGCCCGCCGCCGATGCGACCACCTCCTCCAGATCGTCGACCATCCCGATCGGGGCTCGGAAGATGTTGCCGCTGCGTACCACTCGTGCCGAGTTGATGGCGTCGGGGTCGATTTTCGAGGGCAGCGCGTCCACGGCGGCCAGGATCGACTGCACGTGCGGGCGCAACGCGGTGCCCGCACTGGTCAGCTCCACGCTGTGGTACCCGCGGATGAACAACTCGGTGCCCAGTTCGCGTTCGAGCTCTTTGACCGTCCGGCTGACCGGCGACGGCGTGAGGTGCAGTCGTGAGGCTGCCCGGCCGAAATGCAGTTCCTCGGCCACCGCGTCGAAGCACCGCAGCTGATGCAGGTCCATACCGAACACAACTACTACATTGCGCGCTCGAGCAGGTAGGGCTGCCGGAACTTGCGATGGGCAATCCGATTCCGTCGAGGCACGGTGGAAACACGGCAACCATCCGCCGGCACCGGGCCCGTACACCCCGCGGGTCGCGGGTCGACTGTGAACTCTGGAGGGACGATGGCCGACACCACGCACTTACCGCTCGACTCTTTGACCGTCCTGGACCTGTGCAACGGTCCCGGCGCGTCGGCGACCCGACTGCTCGCCGACCTCGGGGCCGATGTGATCCGAGTGGAACCACGGGCAGGCAGCCCGGCTCGCACCGACGGCGTGCTGGTCGGCTCGCACTCACTGACCTACGCGGTCCGACAGGCCAACAAGCGGGTGATCGCGCTCGATCTCGACCGACCGGGTGCCGACCTGGATGAATTCTTCGCCCTGGCCGCCCGAGCCGACATCGTGTTCGAGGATTCCCGGCCCGCCCAACATGCGAGCAACCCGGTACGCCCGGAGGTGCTTCGGGGGCGTTTCGACTCGCTGGTGATCGTCTCGGTCACCGATTTCGGTCAGACTGGGCCGTATCGGGACTGGGTGGCCACCGAGCCGGTCCTGTTGGCGCTCAACGGCGAACTGTCGCGCTCGGGCCTGCCCGGTCGGCCGCCGCTGCTTCCGCCGGTGGAGTTGGCCACCGAGTCGGCAGCGGTGCAGGCCGCCTGGTGTGCGCTGCTGGCGTACCTGCGTCGACTCGACACCGGTAGCGGCCAGATCGTGGACTTCTCGATGATGGAGGCCGCCACCCAGGCCCTCGATCCGGCGTGGGGAGTGGGCGGGTCGGCGACCGGTGGCCGTACAGCCGTGGAGGGGCCGCGCGGTCGCCCCGATGCGCGTAACCGGTACCCCGTCTTCGCCTGTCGCGACGGGTACGTCCGGCTGTGCATCCTCTCGCCGCGGCAATGGCAGGGCATGTTCACCTGGATGGGTGAACCCGAAGAGTTCTCCGATCCCGGTCTTGCCGCGATTCCCAAGCGGTTCAAGGTGATCGACAAGATTCACGCCGCCATCGGCGCGATGTTCGCCGATCGTTCGCGGGCCGAGATCGTCGAGCAGGGTCGTCGCCACGGAGTGCCCGCCGCGGCGATGCTCGAACCCCACGACGTCTTCGAGATCGAACAGTACGACGAGCGTGGCGCTTTCACCTGGGTCGACGTCGACGGCCGAACCGCCCGCGTCCCCGACGGTCTCGTCGAGATAGACGGGGTCCGGGCGGGCACCCGCACCGCTGCACCCACCCCGGACCAGCACGGAGCCCAGATTCGATCCGAGCTGGCGACGCCGCGTGCGACCGGGCCCGCCGAACCCGGTCGCCTCGACCGAGATCAGTTGCCACTGGCCGGACTTCGCGTGCTCGACCTCGGCGTCATCGTGGTGGGCGCCGAGACCGGTCGGCTGATGGCCGACATGGGTGCTCAGGTCATCAAGGTGGAGAACACCGCCTTCCCCGACGGCAATCGGCAGTCGATCAAGGGCGATCCGATGACGTGGTCGTTCGCCTGGGGCTGCCGCAACAAGCTGGGTCTGGGGATCAACCTGCGCAGCCCGGAGGGCATCGCGGTGTTCAAGGAACTCGCGGCGACTGCCGATGTGGTGTTGTCGAACTTCAAGCCGGGCACCATGGAATCCCTCGGCATCGGGTATGACGTTCTCTCCCAGATCAATCCGGGCATCGTGATGGCCGACAGCTCGGCGTTCGGGCCCACCGGCCCCTGGAGTCGGCGCATGGGCTACGGCCCACTGGTGCGGGCCGAGACAGGGCTGTCGATGCTGTGGAGCTACCCGGCCGCCGACGGCTCCGAAGGCTCCGACGGTGTCGAGGTTGCCGACGGGGGAGACGGGTTCAGTGATGCCAGCACCATCTATCCCGATCACACCGCCGGGCGGGTGGGTGCGGTGGCCGTGCTGGCGCTGCTGCTCCGCCGACGCGCGACCGGGCACGGAGGCACCGTCAGCGTCGCACAGGCCGAGGTGGTGCTGAGCCAGATGGCGGCGCACCTCGGACGCGACTGGCTGTCGCCGGGATCGCTACGGGCACCGGGCAATTCGTTGGACGCCGACGCCGGACGCGGGGTGTACCCCTGCGCCGGTGACGACGAGTGGGTGGTCATCACCAGCCGCGACACCGCCGACTTCGCCGCGTTGGCCCAGACGATCGGTCGGCCCGAGTGGGCCGACGATCCCGACCTGGGCACCGTCGAGGGCCGGCTGGCCCGCCGCACCGAGATCGACGCCGCGGTGGCACGGTGGACCGGTACGCGCAGCCCGCAGGACGCGGCCCAGATCCTGCAGTCAGCGGGGGTGCCCGCGGGCCGGATGGCGCGGCCGCTGGACCTGCTCGACGATCCACATCTGCGTGACCGCAAGTTCTTTCGCACCATGACCCACCCCCTGATGTCGGGGTCGGAGCCGACTGAGAACCAGCCCGCCGTGTTCGAATCGATGCCACCGACCCCGCTTGAACCGGCCCCGCTGGCTGGTCAACACACCCGCGAGATCCTCTCGCAGGTGCTCGGATACTCCGATCAGCGACTCGACGAGCTCATCGAGCTCGGAGCGCTCCAGGAGACGCTGCCCCAACCGACCGATGCAACCGTCCCGAACAGAAGGTGACCCCGATGACCTCTCCCGTGCCCCCCACCACCCCGATCCTGGTCGGAGTCGGCCAGGCCTCTGAACGCCTCGGCGACCCCGACTTCACGGGGCTCTCGCCGGTCGATCTGTCCGCCCACGCAGCTCGTGCCGCCCTGCACGACACCGGTGTCGACGCCGCGACGATCGCCGCGGCTATCGACACCATCGTCGGAGTGCGACAGTTCGAGCACTCCACGCCCCGCGCGCACGCACCACTGGGCACGAGCAACAACGTGCCGCGATCGGTGGCGGCGCGGCTGGGTGTTCAGCCCGAGCACGCCGTTCTCGAGGTGGTCGGCGGTCAGGGGCCCCAGCATCTGGTCAACGAGTTCGCCCGTCGTATCGCCGACGGAGACAACGAGGTGGTGTTGTTGACCGGGTCAGAGGCCATCTCCTCGGTCCGCCACTTCGCCAAGGCCGACCAACGGCCCGATTTCAGCGAAACCGTCGAGGGCACCCTGGAGGACCGCGGTTACGGGCTCACGGGTTTGACCTCTTCGCAACAACTCTCGCACGGCCTGATGGGCGCGCCCTCGCAGTACGCATTGTTCGAGAACGCGCGCCGCGCGCGACTCAAGGAGTCGCGTGCCGACTACGCCGCGTCGATGGGCAAGCTGTTCGAGCCGTTCACCGCGGTGGCCGCGAACAACCCGCACTCGTCTGCACCACGAACCATGACCGCCGAGGAACTGGTCACCGTCACCGAACGAAACCGCTGGATCGCCGAGCCCTACCCGCGGTTCCTGGTGGCTCGGGATCAGGTGAACCAGGGTGCCGCCGTGCTGCTCACCTCGGTGGCCGCCGCGCGTCGACTCGGCATCGCCGAGGACCGCTGGGTGTTTCTGCACGGACATGCCGACCTGCGCGAGCGTGACCTCCTCGACCGCGCCGACCTCAGCCGCGCGCCCTCGGCGGTGATGGCGGCCGAGCACGCGCTTGAGGTCGCGGGCATCACCGTCGATGACGTGGCCACCTTCGACCTGTACTCCTGCTTCCCGATCGCGGTGTCGAACGTGGCCGATGGGCTGGGTCTGGCGGCCGACGACCCGCGTGGTCTGACCGTCACCGGCGGGCTGCCGTTCTTCGGCGGCGCCGGGAACAACTACTCGATGCATGCGATCGCCGAGACGGTGCAGCGGTGTCGGGCCAACCCCGGTTCCCACGGGTTCGTCGGGGCCAACGGCGGCCAGCTCAGCAAATACTCGGTGGGGGTGTACGCCACCACCCCCACCGAATACCGCCGCGATCGCAGCGCCGAGATCCAGGCGGAGATCGATGCGTGGCCGGCGGTGGACAACGCCGCGTTCCCCGACGGCCCGGCCACCATCGAGACCTACACCATCACCCACGCCCGCGACGGCAGACGCAAAGCCATCGTGGTGGGGCGGCTGGAGGCGACCGACGAGCGTTTCGTGGCCAACGGGCTCGAGGACGACGACGAGCTGGTGGAGTTCCTGGCCACCGCCGACGAGCCGATCGGGCAGCCGATCTTCGTGCGTGCCTTCGGTTTCGGCAATCGGGTCACGCTCACCGCCGATCGGATGCGGGAGTTGCGCCCGGTGCGTGCCCCCGGGTTCCGCGACAGCTACGAGTTCGTCGAGGTGGCCCGCGACGGTCACCTGCTGGAGGTGACCATCAACCGGCCGCAGGCGCGCAACGCCTTGCACCCGCCGGCCCACGAGGAACTCGAGGAGATCTTCGACGCCTACTTCGCCGATCCGGATCTGTGGGTGGCCATCATCACCGGTGCAGGCGACAAGGCGTTCTGCGCCGGCAACGACCTGATCTACACCGCCAGCGGCAAACAGTCGTACTTCCCGCGCAGCGGATTCGCTGGTCTCACCAGCCGCGCGGGCATGACCAAACCGGTCATCGCCGCAGTCAACGGGTACGCGATGGGCGGTGGGTTGGAGACCGCGATGGCCTGTCACCTGGTGGTCGTCGACTCCGAGGCGAAGCTGGCCCTCAGTGAGGTGCGTGTCGGTCTGGTCGCCGCTGCCGGAGGCGTGGTGCGGCTGCCACGTCAGCTGCCGGTGAAGACGGCCACCGAGATGATCCTCACCGGACGTCGCCTCGGTGCGCAGGAGGCACTCGAACGTGGGTTGGTCAACAAGGTGACCCCGGCGGGGCAGGCACTGGCCGGGGCTCGTGAGCTGGCCGCCGAGATCATGGCCGGGTCGCCGACGTCGGTGCGGGTGTCGTTGCAGCTGATGAACGAGACCGAGGGCATCGCCGACACGATCGCCGCGGTCACCCACCGCAGTGGCGCCCTCGATGAGTTGATGATCGCCGAGGACACCATGGAAGGGCTCAGCGCCTTCGGTGAGAAGCGGCCTCCGCAGTGGAAGAACCGCTGACCGAGGCGGCGTCGGGGGCATAAATGTGGCCGTGCGCAGACTTGCACTGCACATGGTGTTACCGAGGACGGCGTCGACCGCCGGGTTGATGGTGGTGCTGGCGATGATCATGCTCGGCACCACCATGCCCACGGCGGTCTACGCCACCTACCAACGCGAGTTCGGGTTCTCGCTGCTCACCGTCACCATCATCTACGCCACCTACGCCGTGGGGGTGTTGGTCGCGCTGCTGGCGTTGGGCACCTGGTCGGATGTGCTCGGTCGGCGGCCGCTGCTACTCGGCGGGATCGGATGCGCCATCGCAAGCGACGTGGTGTTCCTGCTGGCCGACGACACCGCGATGCTGCTGGTGGGGCGGTTGGTGTCGGGGCTGTCGGCCGGGGTGTTCGTGGGCACCGCATCGGTGGCGATCATCGAGATGGCTCCACGCCACCTGGCCGCTCGGGCGCCGCTGATGGCGTCGATGGCCAACATCGGTGGTCTGGGTCTGGGTCCGGTCACTGCTGCGATGCTCATCACCTGGTTTCCCACGCCCACCCGCACCCCCTACGCAGTACATCTGGGGCTGATGGTGATCGCCGCGCTCATCGTGTTCGCGGTGCCCGAGACCCGACCGCGCGACCGCGACACCCCGGTCCGGTTGACCGTCATGCCGCTGTCGGTTCCCGCCGAGGTGCGTCCGGTGTTCGTGCGTGCCGCGATCCTGGGCTTCGCCGGGTTCGCGGTGCTGGGACTCATCACCGCCGTCACCCCGACGTTGGCGGCGACGGTGGTGGGTGTCCACTCGGTGATCGGGGTGGCGTTCCTCGTCTTCGCGGTGTTCGCCGGTTCCATCGTGGGACAGAACCTCGGTCGGCGGCTCGACGCCCGCCCCGCCGATGCCGTGGCCATCGCGCTGTTCGTCGTCGGGATGGGGTTGTTGGTGGCGACCGTGCACATCGGCCGGTGGGAGGTGTTGGCCGCTGCCGCGGCGATCAGCGGGATGGGCCAGGGGATCGCGTTCGCGCGCGGGCTGGCCGGGATCGCCGCCGCTGCGCCCGCAGCCACGAAGGCTGCAGTCACCTCGGCCTACTTCGTGGTGATCTATGTGGGCATCAGCCTGCCGGTGGTGGCCGAGGGGGTGTTGTCGAATGCGATCGGGATCCGCACGGCCAGTGAGGTCTTCGCCGCCGCGGTGGTGGTGATGGCGGTGGTCGCCGGTGCGTTGGGCGTGGCCGCCGACCGCCGTGGGACACCTTCTCCAGCCGGCGGTCGCCCATGAGCGTGGTGCAGGTCGTCGACGTCACCGACCCCGATGATCGGCGCGTCGACGATTTCCGTGACCTCAACTCCGTTGACCGTCGACCCGACCTGCCGATCCTGCCTGGCGGCACGCCCGGCAGGGGGTTGGTCATCGCCGAGGGAGTGTTGGTGGTGCAGCGGATGATCGCCTCGCGCTTCACCCCGCATGCCTTTCTCGGGGTGGACAAGCGGCTACGGGAACTCGGTGCGGCGCTGGCTGATCCGTCGGTGGCGGGGGTGCCGTTCTACCGCGCCAGCGCCGAGGTGATGGCGACGGTGGTCGGGTTCCACCTCAACCGTGGGGTGTTGGCTGTGGCTCGGCGCCCGCAGCCCCTCGACGCCGCCACGGTGGCTGCCGATGCCCGCACCATCGCTGTGCTCGAAGGCGTCAACGACCACGAGAACATCGGCAGCGTGTTCCGCAACGCCGCGGGACTGGGGGTGGACGCGGTGGTGTTCGGTGCGGGCTGTGCCGACCCGCTGTACCGGCGGTGCGTGCGGGTGTCGATGGGGCATGCATTGCTGGTGCCGTTTGCCACCGCTACGCAGTGGCCGGGCGACCTGTCGATGCTGCGAGAGGACGGGTTTCAGATCGTCTCACTCACACCGGATCCGGCGGCGGTGCCGCTGTCGGCGGCGGTCACCGGTGCCAAGGTGGCGTTCCTGGTGGGGGCGGAGGGGCCGGGTCTGACCGAGACGGCCATGCGGGCGTCGGACATCCGGGCCCGCATCCCGATGTCGCGGGGTACTGATTCGTTGAACGTGGCGACCGCGGCGGCGATCGCGTTCTACGAGCGGGCGACCGCGCGGGAGCGCTGATCGGCTACCGCGCGGGAGCGCTGATCGGCTACCGCGCGGGAGCGCTGATCGGCTACCGCGCGGGAGCGCTGATCGGGTTCAGCGTTTACCGAATCCGAACCAGCGACCCAGTCCCTTGGTCGGGGCGGCCTGGGGGGCTTCGGGTGGGCTCGCGGTGTCGGCTTGGGGTGCGATGTCGGCTGTGGCGGCTGTGGCTGTGGTGCTCGGGGGTGCGGTGTCGGCTGCGGTGGGCTCGTAGCCCTGCGGTCGGATCGCCCAGCCGCGCAACGGGAACCGGTCGGGGGTGATGTCGGCGGGATCCCACGGTTGGGTCAACCGGAAGCCGAGCCACCGGCGGGATACGTGGTCGGCGAACTCGATGGGGTGGAATGGCAACGCCTGTGGATCGAACGGGACCCCGTCGGCGTATCGCAATGGGTGTTCTCCGGCCCAGAACTCGCGCTCGAAGACGAACGGCAGGCCGATGTCCTCAAGGATGTCGACCGGGGTGGCCGAGAACGATCGGCGCAGCTTGCCTTGATCCCATTGTGCGAATGCGCCCAGCGCGGAATCGAACTCGGCGTGGATCAGGTGCGCCACCGCGGTCGGGCGTACGGCCACCACCTCGGAGGCGACGGTGGAGGGCAACCGCGCGGCCAACCCGCCGCCGGCCACCACGGCCAGGCGTCCGTACACCCCGACGAAGATCTCGTCGACGCCGGCCGCGGCTGCTCGATCCAAGGTGGTGTCGCCGCGCGGGATCAGAACGTTCTCGGGAAAGATCTTGTGCGCCAGAGCGTCCGCAGATTCATGATCGTTAACCACGCCGAGACGTAGATCGGCGATGAGATCATCACTGTCGACCAGCCAGAGCATCGAAGCGGTCGGTGACACCGTCGGCCCCTTTCGATTCGGACTACTGGTGACCGTTGCTGCGGACACCGAGAAGCACATCTTCCCATGCCGGTACCGCAGGCTTGCGTCCTGCCTTGCGTCGGCGAGCGGGTGTCGTGGTCTCCGATGCCGGTGCGGTGGTGGGCAATCCGGGTTCGGGGGTGTGGGCGATCGGCTCGGTGGGGGCCTCGTAGGGAGGCGTCGGATCGCGGTGGTGCTCGTCGACGGTCGCGTCTTGGTCGAATTCTGGTTCCGCACTGCCGATCTCGAACGGATCGACGTCGGGCTCGCGCTCGACCACCGGCTCGGCGTGCTGGTCGACGAGTTCGAACTGCTCGGGCTCGTGGTGGCGGCGAGCGCGTTGGGCGCCGATCACCCGGTCGGCGTCGACGGTCACCGTCTCGGTGTGTGGGGTTGGCGTCAGCGACACCACCGACCCGATGCCGCGCAGAGGACGACTCAGGTCGGGGTCGGTCAACTCGTCGGCCGACTCGTCGAGCGGTTCGACGATGCCGCCGCTGGAGCCGGGCAGGTAGCGCCAGTGGGCATGGTTTTCCGACCGCCCCGCCCGCCAGTTGACCTGCACCACCCAGCGGTTGTCCTCGCCTTTCCAGGCGTCCCACGTGGTGTCGTCGGGGTTGTGCCCGCGGGCGCCCAGCGCGGCGGCCACCACCTCTCCCAGGGTGGACAGGGCGGGTCCGTCGTGACGTAACGGGTGGGCTTGGGCGGCCATCTCGGCGGCCCGATCGCGCTCGAGCAGTACCGGGTGGGCGAAGCGGGCCACCTTGTCCTGCGGCACGCCGGCCGCCGCGGCCACCTGGGCCACCGATGCACCGGCGCGGATGCGGGCCTGGATCTCGCGGGGCCGCAGCGCACTCTCCATCTCGATCTCGATCTGACCGAGCCGGGAGATGTCGCCGCGGGCAGCGGCGCGCAGGCGGTCGTCGGCGGGGAGGCTGAACTTCTCCCCGGAGGAGACGTCTTGGCAGATCACGCACCCGCCGTCGGCATCCACACCGATCACGCGAAGTTCGCGCATCTGCCCCTCCTCCTCGAGTGAGTGCGGGATCGCATCAATCCGCTCAGACTAGTGCAGCCGACGCGGTGCACCTCGGTGACACACCGGGGGGTCGACGGTGAAATCGCAGCTCAGGAAGGCCCTTGCGGGTGGGTCAGAGTGCTCCGACCACATAGTCGATGCATGCGGTGAGGGCGGTGATGTCGTCGGGCTCGATGGCCGGGAACATGCCGATACGCAGCTGGTTGCGACCGAGCTTGCGGTACGGCTCGGTGTCGAGCACCCCGTTGGCGCGCAACGTTTTCGCCACCGCGGCGGCGTCCACCGACTCGTCGAAGTCGATGGTGCCCACCACCTGGCTACGATGCTGCGGAGCCGCGAACGGGGTGGCGAACTCGCTGGCGTCGGCCCAACCGTAGAGCCGGCTGGAGCTGTCGGCGGTGCGCGAGGTGGCCCAGTCCAGCCCACCCTGACCGTTCATCCACTCGAGCTGGTTGGCCAGCAGCAACAGCGAGCCGACGGCGGGGGTGTTGTAGGTCTGGTCCTTGCTGCTGTTGTCCACCGCGGTGGTCAGCGACAGGAAGTCGGGGATCCAGCGGTCGGTGGCACCGATGCGTGCGATGCGCTCCAGCGCGGACGGGCTCATCAGGGCCAACCAGATGCCGCCGTCGGAGGCGAAGCTCTTCTGCGGGGCGAAGTAGTAGACGTCGGCGTCGGCGGCGTTCACCGGCAGACCACCTGCGCCGGATGTGGCGTCGATGGTGACCAACGCGTCACCGAACTGCGGCAGGCGGGTGACCGGCACGGCCACGCCGGTGGAGGTCTCGTTGTGGGCCCAGGCGATCACGTCGACGTCGGCGGCCTGCTGCTCGGTGATGTCGGCGGGGCTCGGCGCGGTGCCCGGATCGGTGGAGATGACGGTGGGCGCGTCGATGAACGGGGCGCCCTTGGCCACCGAGGCGAACTTCGAGGAGAACTCGCCGTAGGTCAAGTGCAGTGACTTCTGCTCGATGAGGCCGAACGCGGCCGCGTCCCAGAAGGCGGTCGAGCCGCCGTTGGACAGCACCACCTCGTAGCCGTCAGGTAGCGAGAAGAACTCACGCAGTCCGGCCCGGATGGATCCGACCACGTTCTTCACCGGGGCCTGGCGGTGGCTGGTCCCGAACACCGAGGCGCCGACGTCGACGAGGTGTTGTAGCTGTTCGGGACGCACCTTGGAGGGGCCGCAACCGAAACGTCCGTCGGCGGGCAGCAGGTCGGCGGGGATGGTGATCGCAGCGTTGTCGCTCATAGGTGAATCCTAGAGAGCGACCTGGCCCACACCGTCCCCGCACCCGCCCACTGGGCGGAAAACCCCGCCCACTGGGCGGAAAACCCCGTCCGCTGGGCGGAAATCCCCGTCCGCTGGGCGGAAAACCCCGATCGGTTGGGCGGAAAATCCCGTCCGCTGGGCGGAAAGCCCCGTCCGCTGGGCGGAAGGTCGACCAACCGGGGTCATCGGTCGTAGTTTGGGGCAGACAAGAAAGGCACCACATGGGGAGTGGGGACGAACTGGTCGTCGAGATCTCGGGTCTCACGAAATCGTTCGGCAGCAAGAAGGTGCTCGACGGGTTGGACCTGAGCATCCCGCGCGGTTCGGTCACAGGGTTTCTCGGCCCCAACGGCGCCGGTAAGTCGACGACCATCCGGGTGCTGCTGGGAACCTACCGCTGGGATGCCGGCACCGTGCGACTCCTCGGTGGCCACCCCGTCGAGGACGCCGTGCGGCTGCATCGCGACATCGCTTACGTGCCCGGCGAGGTCAATCTGTGGCCTGAGCTGACCGGCGGCGAATGCATCGACCTGCTGCTGTCTTTGCGCGGGGTCACAGTGTCGACGACCAGACGCGCCGAGCTGATCGACCGTTTCGAGCTCGACCCCACCACCCGAGTATCGGCCTACTCCAAGGGCAATCGACAGAAGGTGGTGCTGGTCGCGGCGTTCGCGGTGCGCCCTCGACTGTTCATCTTCGACGAACCCACATCGGGCCTGGATCCGTTGATGGAGAACATTTTCGGCGATTGCGTGCGTGAGGCAGCCGCTGCGGGAACGTCGGTGCTGCTGTCGAGTCACATTCTCGGTGAGGTGAGCCGCCTGTGTGATGCGGTGACCATCATCCGCGCCGGGCGAACCGTGGAGGCGGGTTCCCTGCAGGCCCTCCGCCACCTTGCCCGGTCGCGGGTGTCGGTGGACGTCCTCGGCTCTGCCGACCGACTCCGCGATATCCCCGGTGTCACCGAATTCGATTCGGTCACAACCACTCCCGAGATCAGCACGGTCAGCTTCGGGGTGGTCGACGACCAGCTGCCCGCGGTGATCGAAGCGTTGAGCGGGTTGTCGGTGCGGCGATTGTCGGTCACCCCACCCACCCTGGAAGAACTGTTCCTGGCGCACTACACCCGCGGCGGATGACCACGACGGCCGGCGTCGGGGTCCTGTTACGGCTGATCGCCCGACGCGAACGCATCCGGACACCGGCCGCGGTCGTGGTCTGTGTGGGCCTGCTGGCCATCACCGGGGCCTCCATCGCCTCGCTGTACTCCAAGCAGGCGGATCGAGTTGCGCTGCAGCAACAATCCCGTTCCACTGCGGCGTTCCGGTTGTTGTTGGGGCCGTTGGACACCATCGACTCCACGGCAGGCATCGCATCCTGGCGCATCGGGCTGTTCCTGATGGTGGTGGTCGGGGTGGTGGTGGCGTTGACGGTGACCCGCAACCTGCGCGCACCCGAGCAGGCCGGGCAGACCGAGTTGTTGCGAGCGGGTGCGGTGGGCCGTTGCGCGCCGCTGTACGCCGCAGTGATCTGGGCGGCGGGCACGGCGGCGATCATCGCTGCCGGTGTGGGCGTGGTGACCGCGGCACTCGGTGCACCCGGCGCCGCAGCCGCCGCCGTCACCGGGCAGTACCTCATCGTCGGGCTGGGTGCAGTGGGCCTGGCGACGATGTCCAACGAACTGTTGGTCGGGGCGCGCGATGCGTCGCTGGCCGCGGTCGGGGTGATCGTGGGCGGATACGTGTTGCGTGGGCTCGGAGACATGGAGTCGGGGATGTCCTGGCTGCGGTGGGTGTCGCCGGTGGGGTGGGCGCAGGCGGTGCAGCCGTTCACCGAGCGCCGCGCGCTTCCGATGGTGTTGGCCGCGGCATTGATGGTGATCGGGATGCTGGTGGCCGCGCGGGTTTCGGCGCGCCGCGACCTCGGCCAGGGTGCGTTCCCGACACGGCCTGGACCTGCCGGTTCGACGGTGCTGCGCTCGTATCCGGTGTTCGCGGTGCGCAGCGTCGGCCGTCAGATGGCGCCATGGGTCGGCGGTGCCTTCGCGTACGCCATCCTGCTGGGCACGGTGCTGGGGTCGGCCACCGATTTGATCGACGACAGTGGTCCGTTGGCCGATGTCATCAAACGACTCGGCGGTGCCGACACGATCGTCAACGCGTTGGTGGGCACCGTGTTGGGCATCATCGCGATCCTCGCCGGCGTCGCGGCACTCATCGTGATGCTGCGTTCACGGTCGGACGAGAACGCCGGTCGTACCGAGCTGATCCTGTCCACTGCGGTGTCGCGGCGCAGGCATCTGCTGACCTCGGCTGCCTTGGCTGCAGGCGCTTGCACGCTGATACTGCTCGCGGCCGGGGTGGGAATCGTGTTCGGCCACACGCTGTCTCCCGGGTCCGCCGACATCGCCACCAGCTCGGTGCTGGTCCGTGCGGTGGCGCAGGTGCCGGGAACGCTGGTGATCGCGGCGCTGGCGGTGGCCTTTTACGCCCACAGTGCCCGCGCGGTCGGCTGGATGTGGGTCGTCGTCATCGCCGACACCGTCGTCGGCCAGCTCGGATCGGTACTGCAGCTGCCCCAGTGGGTGCGAGACATCGCTCCGCACAGTCATATTCGTCCCGACGGGACCATCGACACACTGGCTGTGGTGGTGTTGCTGGTCGTCGCGGTGGTGGTCGTCGTGGTGGCCGATCACCGCTTCGCCCGCCGCGACATCCCCGGCTGAACACGCCGACATCGTCCGCCTGGCGCCTGGGCGTGGACGAGGTGTCCACGATCAGCTCGTATTCGGACGATGTCAGTGGCTTACAGTCGGCGGTGCGCTCAATCGAGCACGGGCTGTTGCAGTTCCACGCGCCAGCGTCCGTCGACCCCGGGGGTGTGGTACACCTCCCGGCACGGGCCGGTGGGGGTGGCCGCCAGACGCTGCACCTGCAGGACCAACGACTGCCACGCCGCGGCGATCCCGGACAGCTCGGCCCCTTCGTACTCGATGGTCACCGCGCGAGCCACCGCGGGCAGCACCACCTCGTCGAGGCCAGGCGGGGTGGTGTCGACCTGTTCGCCCGCGGCCACGATCACCCCGTCGCCGGTGTCGAGGTAATGGGCGACACCCGGCCCGCGGCGGGTGAGCCCAGCGGAGTCGATCAGCCGGTTCACCTCGTCGAACAGCGGTCCCACCGTGGGTCCCACCTCGCCCATCGTGTGCACACGCACAGACTTCTGTGCGAGTCGCACCGCCGGCAATGCCATCTCCACGAACGTTGCATTGGGCATGTCACATCCCTCCCGATGTGAGACGACGATAGTCGCGAAGTGACAGGATGCCCGGGTGGATGTGGAGACTTTTCGTCGCTTGCTGACCCCGACCGGTCAGACTCTGCTGACGCAGGTGAGCGAGCGCGCCGGGGTGGAGTCGGATTATGCGTTGGGTTCACGGCTGCGCCGATACCATGACCCGGCTCTGGTGGCTGCGGCGGTGACGCAGAACCATCTGCGCGGGTTGGCGGTCCGCAAGTTCGGAACCGACGCTGCCCGAATGTATTTCACCCACGATGGGTTGGAACAGGCCACCCGTGGACGGGTGGCGGACTATCGGGCGCAGCGGTTGCGCGCCCTCGGTGCCACCACGGTGGTCGACCTCGGCTGCGGAATCGGAGCCGATCTCGTGGCGTTCGCCCGCGCGGGGATGTCGGTGCGGGGCGTGGACATCGATCCGGTGCGTGCGCAGATCGCCCAGGCCAACCTCGAGGCTCTGGGTCTGAGCGGCACCGTGGAGGCCGGCGACGCGACCAAGGCAGACGTCGCCGACGACGAGGTGGTGTTCTGCGACCCGGCGCGTCGGTCGGCGCGCGGGCGCATCTTCCGTCTCAACGGTCTGGTGCCGTCGTGGGATTTCGTCACCGAGCAGCTCAGCGGACGCGGTCTGGCCAAGGTGATGCCGGGCGTGGCCCACGACGACATCCCCGAAGGGGTACGGGCCGAATGGATTTCCGACGGCGGCGATCTCGTCGAATGCTGCCTGTGGGGCAAGGGCCTGGCCCCGGTCAGTTCGTCGACGGGCGACGGGTTGTTGCGGGCCACCCTGTTGCCGTCGGGGGAGACGATGACCGGCTCAGGGGTGATTCCCGACGACGGACCGGTGGGACGATTCCTCTACGAGCCCGACGACGCGGTGATCCGTGCGGGACTCGTCGCCGACCTGGCCGAGCAGATCGGCGGTTGGCTTCCGGACAAGCAGATCGCATGGATCAGCACCGACGAGCAGGTGGCCACCCCGTTCGCCCACGGGTTCACCGTCGTCGACGAGATCCCGTTTCGCACCAAGCAGATGCGGGTTGCTTTGCAGGAGCGCGACATCGGGCCGTTGACGATCAAGAAGCGCGGTGTGCAGCAGTCGCCGGAGGATGTGATCGCCAAGCTCAAGCTCACCGGTTCGCAGGCGGCGACCGTGGTGCTCACCCGCGTGCAGGGGTCGGGTAAGGCGTTCCTCGTGGAGCCGCACGCCCGCTGACCCACCCGCACACCTGAGTGTGCGGGTGGACCGCTGGGGCCTACTTGGGGAATTCGGCTTCCGCGCTGGGGCAGATGAGCCACGTGCCGCCCACCTTGCGGAAGTAGGTGGTCTCGAACTGCGTCTTCGCCCGTGCCACTGAGCCGCTGACGGTGACTTGGGACGCCGAGATCATCGACGCCTTTATCAGGCTGTCGGTTTCGGCGGACTTGGGTCCGAGGCTGGCTATCGAATCCTTCACGTCCTTCTTGTCTGCGTCACAGACCACCGATACGGCGCGTGTGGTGTCGCGGGCGACGAGTGCGGCGATGAATGTGCCGGACGCCGCGGCCACCTGGTCGCGATCGGAGCGGGGTGTCTTCTTCCCGGATGTCGAGATCACCACGACGACGACGACGGCGACGACGGCGAGCAGTGCGACGGCCGCGAAGATCAGTCCGACGCGCTTGTTCGACGTTGGGCTGTTGGTTTCGGTAGGGCTGTTGGGTGTTGGTGTGGACATCGTGGGCTTTCCGTTCTCGTGTGTACGAGCCGCGCTGTGGTGCGTTGTCCGGATGCCCCGTCCGTGAGCTCGTGCTTGAGACCATCGGTCACACGAGCGAGTCGGGGGATGAGTGAAACCGCTTGCTGCGCTTAGTGAAACTACGCGTTTCGGGGCTCACCCTCCGAAGGCAGATTCGGCGCTGGGGACACAAGGACCAGGCGCCGCCCGACTTCTCGAAGTAGAACGGCGGCCGATCCGGCATGGCTCGGCTGGTGGCACGCGCGCGCCGGGTCCGGGGTATCCGGAGAAGACCGGTCCGTGACCAGGATTCGCCCAGCGGGAACTATGGTCCGCTGGGCGGGAACCTGCTCGCTGGGCCAGGATGGGCCAGTGTGCTCGGGTGACGGGGGGTGGGGGTTCACTCACGGGTCGCCCCAGATCGGTCAGCGCAGCCGGGCGCACTCGCCGTACAGAATTACGACATCTGTTGCCGACTGTACCGGCCGTCGCTCAGCGTGCGATCTGCGCCCAACCGTCGACGTCCTCCGGGCGACGCGGGCCGGGGCCGACGTAGAGCGCTGCCGGCCGCACCAGCTTGCCCAGACGTTTCTGCTCCATGATGTGCGCACACCATCCGGCTGTCCGACCACAGGTGAACATCGCAGGCATCATGTGCGGCGGCACCTCGGCGAAGTCGAGGATGACCGCAGCCCAGAACTCGACGTTGGTCTCGATGGCCCGGTCGGGGCGGCGTTCGCGCAGCTCGGTCAACGCGGCCTGCTCCAACGCTGAGGCCACCTCGAATCGGGGAACGCCCAGCTCTTGGGCCGTGCGGCGCAGCACGCGGGCGCGCGGGTCCTCGGCCCGGTACACCCGGTGCCCGAAGCCCATCAGCTTCTCCTTGCGGTCGAGGATGCCCTTGACCAGGGCGCGGGCGTCACCGTCGCGTTCGACCTCTTCGATCATCGGCAGCACTCGAGCCGGGGCGCCCCCGTGCAGCGGCCCCGACATCGCGCCGATCGCCCCCGACAGCGACGCGGCCACATCGGCACCGGTCGAGGCGATCACGCGGGCGGTGAAGGTGGAGGCGTTCATGCCGTGTTCGGCCGCGCTCACCCAGTAGGCGTCGATGGCCCGGGTGTGCGCCGGATCGGGTTCGCCCTTCCAGCGGGTCATGAAACGCGAAGTGACGGTGTCACATTCGTCGATCACCGACTGCGGCACCGCCGGCTGGTGGATACCTCGGGCCGATTGCGCGACATAGGACAGCGCCATCACCGAGGCGCGTGCGAGGTTGTTGCGGGCGGTGGCGTCGTCGATGTCGAGCAGGGGACGGTAGCCCCAGATGGGTGCCAACATGGCCAATCCGGCCTGAACGTCCACGCGCACATCGCCGGTGTGGATGGGCAGCGGGAAGGGTTCGGCGGGCGGCAGTCCGTCGCCGAAACGGCCGTCGACCAACAACGCCCACACGTCGGAGAACGTCACCCGGTTCTCCACGAGGTCCTCGATGTCGACGCCGCGATAGCGCAGGTTGCCGCCCGCCTTGTCCGGCTCGGCGATCTGGGTGGTGAACGCGGTGACGCCTTCGAGCCCCTCGACGAAGTCGGCGGGCGCGCCGGTGGTTGCTGACTCGGTCATGGTTCGTCGACTCCTTCGTCGGCACACTGCAGTTGTCGTCGGTGCCGCGTCCGCGTGCGCCCGTACCCACGGACTCTAACGCTCGTCCCGCCAGTCCTTACCGGTGAGTACGAATTGCGGACGGGGGCGTACCTTGTAACAACGTGAACGGTGAATCTGTCGACGTCGCGGGCCTGCGGGTGGGGTACGGACGCACTGGGGACGATGATCTCGAGGCCGACTGGTTGACCGGCGACCCACCCTGGTTGGACCTGTTCACCCGGTGGCTGGCCGACGGGGTGTCTGCTGCGATTCCCGAACCCAACGCCATGGTGGTGGCCACCGTGGACGCCGACGGGATGCCCTCGACCCGGACCGTGTTGTGCAAGGGCGTCGACGAGCGCGGGATCGTCTTCTACACCGGCTACGGCTCGGACAAGGGCACCCACCTCGCCGCGCGACCGGTGGCATCGGCCACCTTCCCGTGGATCGCGGTGGAGCGGCAGGTGCACTTTCGGGGGCCGGTGGTGCGAATCAGTCGTGAGGAGACCGCCGCCTACTGGGCCACTCGCCCGCGCGGGTCGCAGCTGGGTGCGCACGCCTCCGATCAGTCCCGACCGATCGCCTCGCGCGCGGAGCTGCTCGCCCAGGCGCAGCGGGTGGCCCAGCGCTTCGGTGGTGAGGACGGCACCGATCCGGTCGAGGTGCCCGAGACGTGGGGAGGCTTCCGCATCGAGCCGACCGTGGTGGAGTTCTGGCAGGGGCGAGCGAACCGGTTGCACAATCGAATTCGCGCCACCCGGAACGATCGGGGCTGGGACATCGGCAGATTCCAGCCGTGACAGCGGCCACGCTCCGGGCGATGGCGTGCTGATGGCGAGCATCTTCGCCGACACCACACCACTACGCAGCCCGCACTTCCGGCGCCTGTGGATCACCCAGATCATCACCGTCATCGGGGCGCAGCTGACTGCGGTCACCGTGCCTGCCCAGCTCTACGAGATCACCGGCAGCTCAGCCTATGTGGGGCTGGCGGGATTGTTCGGTCTGGTGCCGCTGGTGGTGTTCGGGCTGTGGGGCGGGGCGCTGGCAGACGTGTTCGACCGCCGCATGTTGTTGATCGTCTCGACTCTGGGCCTGATCGGTACCAGCGCACTGTTCTGGTTGCAGGCGGCCGCCGGTGTGAACAACGTGTGGTTGATCCTGTGCCTGTTCGCGGTGCAGCAGGCGTTTTTCGCGGTCAACTCGCCCACCCGCTCAGCCATCATCCCCAAAATCGTGGCCACCAAGGATCTGCCTGCGGCGAACTCGTTGAACTTCACCGTCTTTCAGGCTGGCTCGATCGGCGGTCCGTTGGTGGGCGGGATCTTGTTGCCGCAGTTGGGTTATTCGTGGCTGTACCTGGCCGACACCTTGTTCCTGTTCGCCACGCTGTGGGCGGTGGTGTTGCTGCCCTCGCTCAAGCCCGAACCGAGCGCCGACGGCCCCTCGACGGCCGGCTTGCGCTCGGTGATCGACGGATTCCGTTACCTCAGTGGACAACCGGTGCTGCTGATGTCGTTCGTCGTCGACCTGATCGCGATGATCTTCGGCATGCCGCGGGCCTTGTTCCCGCAGATGGCCCACGAGAACTTCGGTGGACCCGACAACGGTGGGTTGGCGTTCGCGTTGCTGTTCGCCGCCATCCCGGCGGGTGCGGTGATCGGTGGGGTGTTCTCCGGCTGGGTGTCGCAGGTGCAGCGGCAGGGATTGGCGGTCATCGTCTGCATCGTCATCTGGGGTGCGTCGGTGGCGGTGGCCGGGTTCGCACTGTTCTTCGCCGACGGCGAGGCGATCCCGGTGCTGCCCATCGTGGTGGTGGCGCTGATGGTCGGTGGTGCCGCCGACATGGCGTCGGCGTCGTTTCGGCAGTCGATGCTGCAGACGGCGGCCAGCGACGATGTGCGCGGCCGCCTGCAGGGGGTGTTCACCGTGGTGGTGGCGGGCGGCCCGCGGATCGCCGACGTGGCCCACGGCGGTGCTGCGGCGGTGGCAGGAGTTGCTGCCACCACCGCCGGCGGTGGCGTGGCCGTGGTGATCTTGACCGTCGTGTCGGCATTCCTCGTCCCCGCCTTCGTACGCTATCGCTTGGTGCAACGCTGAACGCTCAGGCGGAGAGGGGCAGGCGATGAAGGAAACACACGCGCGTGTCGTCGTCTCGGCTCTGCTGCTGCTCGCCGGTGTCGTGGTGTATCTGGTCGCGGTGTGGACCACGCGAGGCCAGACCCTGGACCAGCGCGCCTTCGACGGCATGCTGGGCTCCGATTCGTGGCGAATGGTGTTGCACCGCTTCGGTTTCTATACCGTCACCGATCCTCGACTGTGGGCGGTGGGCGGATCGGCGGTGATCGTCCTGGGTCTGATCGCGCGCCGAGGTGCCTCCATCCTGGCCCTGTTGATCCTGCCCGTCGTCGGGGTGGTGGCGGCGCGACTGCTGCGTACGGTCATCCTGCCGCGTCCCGAGCTGATCGAGATCGTGCGTGCGGGCTTCAACACGTTCCCCAGCGGTCACACCGCCGCGGCGGCGGGCTGTGTGGCTGCAGTGGTGCGTGCCGCGCCCCGGCCGCTGAGTCCGGTGATCGCCATCGGTGGCGCCATGTGGCTCACGGTGGTCGGTCAGGGGTTGATGGAGGTGGGTGCGCATCGACCCAGCGACATCATCGGATCGCTGCTGCTGGTGGGTGCGCTGCTCATCCTGCCGCCGGGCACCCGGTTCGACACCGGGTACCGGCCGCTGTCGGTCCTGGTCGTCATCGGTGTCGGTGCGGTGGGTCCGCTGCTGTGGTGGGCGCACACCGGGCATGCCGTGCTCGCCGTGATCGGGGTGGTGGCGGCCGGGGTCTTCGGTCTGCTGACACTGGGTCCCACCCGCCGATCCGGGTCACGTAGTCGTTGACCCCGACGGCGTCGAACGTGCCGAAATAACGCGTCGACAGTGCCGAAATAACGCGTCGACAGTGCCGAAACAGCGTGTCGAACGTGCCGAAATAACGCGTCGACAGTGCCGAAATAACGCGTCGAACGTGCCGAAATAACGCGTCGACAGTGCCGAAACAGCGTGTCGACAGTGCCGAACAAGGCGAAGTTCGATTTGGACACGGTGGATGCCTTACTTCGGCACGGTGGATGCCTTACTTCGGCACGGTGGACGCCTCGTTTCGGCACGGTGGATGCACCTGTGTCAGGTGTGCAAGCGCACCTCGGTACCGGGCCGTAGTTGGGCGGCGAGGTCGAGCGAACGGGCGGTGAGCACGGCGACCACCGGGTAGCCGCCCGTCACGGGATGATCGGCTAGAAAGATCACGGGTTGTCCGCCCGGAGGCATCTGCACCGACCCCAGCGCGATTCCCTCGGAGGCGACGGTGTCGCTGCCAGGGCGAAGCCGAGGCACGGTGCTGCCGGGGGCGGGGTCGAGCCGCACCCCGATCCGGTCGCTTGCTGCGGCGACCAGCCATCGACCGGCGGTCAGGGCGGCGGGGTCGAGTAGGGCGTCGGCGCGTGGACCGGGCTCACACCGTAGCGACACGGGCGCGTGGAGGGCAGGTGGGGGAGTGGGCGGTGCGACTGTGACGGCAGGCCACGCCCCGGCGTCATCGCCGATCGGGAGCACCACGCCCGCCGTCACCGCCGGCGGGCCCAACCCGGAGAGGGTGTCGGTGGATCGTGACCCCAACACCGGCTGCACACCGATACCGCCGCGCACCGCGAGGTAGCTGCGTACCCCCGATGTAGGCGGGTCGACTGTGATCGAGGAGCCGGCTGGCACCGCGAAACCGGCGCAGTGTCCCATCGGTGTGCCGTCGCGGTGAACCTGAGCCGGGGCGCCGGTCACCACGACGAACACCTCAGCGTTGGCGGTGAATGCCAGTGCGCCCATGGTCATCTCGATGACGGCAGCGCCGATGACGTTGCCCACCAGACGATTGGCCAACGCGAACGCCCCCCGGTCGGCGGCCCCGGATGGTGGTACGCCCAGATGTGCCCGACCCGAACGGCCCAGGTCCTGCACAGTGGTCGACCCGCCCGCTGCGATGATCGTCAGGCTGCGTGTCAACACGGTTCGAATCGCACGGTGCGGCCGGGTCCCAGCAGGGCGGGCGGTTGCGCGGTCACATCCCACAGTGGCTCATCGCCTGTGCGGATCACCCTATGTCCCAACAGGTTCCACCCACCAGGACTCTCCCGCGGGTACACTGCGCTGTAGCCGGCGGCCACCGCAACCGAGCCGGCAGGTACCGACGGGCGCGCGGTGGCACGGCGCCCCAGGCTGCACAGTGCCGCCGCCGCCGAGCCGGTCGGCGGGCTGGTGTCGGGGACCAGATATCCGAATCCGGGTGCGAAACCGACGAATTGGACCCTCCAGGTGAGCTGCGAATGGGCGGAGATCACGTCGTTGACACTGCATCCGATGGCCTGCGCCACCTCCGGTAGGTCGGCTCCTTCATAGGCGACGGCGATGCTCACCGTCTGGCCCACCTCGAACCCGTCCGCGTCCTCGGCGGGTGTGTCACGCAGCGCGCGGCGCACCCCGAGCCGATCGAGCCCAGCCCCACTCTCGGCCTGCACCAGCACGGTCTGTGCTGCCGGGATCACGTCGATCACCGCCGGCAGGGCCCCGGCCGCCATCGCCGCGCGTAGCCGCTGCGCTGCCCGCACCGCGCCACGCCACGGCACCTCGTGATCGCTGAAATCGAGCAGCACTGCGTCGTGTCCGGCCGGGAGTTCACGCATGCCCACAACGCTACGTCCGGCATCGTCGGCGTGTGTCAGACTCGCAAGGTGGCCGAGTACCGGATTACTGCAGGCGATTACAGCGCGATCCTCGTCGGGCGCGGCGCGGCGCTTCGTGAGCTCCGGTTCGGCGACCGCCTGCTGACCGAGACCTGGGAGGTGCCCGAGGGCACCAAACCTCCGATGTCGGCCGGGCTGGTCCTGGCACCGTGGCCCAATCGGGTGGCCGACGGCCGCTTCACCTTCGCCGGGGTCGAGCACCACCTTGAGCTGACTGAACCGGCCCGCGGAAACGCCATCCACGGTTTCGTGCGCACAGTCGACTTCGCCGTCGTCGACGTGGCCACCGACGCCGTCGCGTTCACCGTCGACGTGGGGCGCCACCCGGGCTGGCCGTTCGACCTCACCCTCGGAGTGCACTATCAGCTGGCCGCTGACACCGGCCTCACCGTCACCCTGACCGCCAGCAACGTCGGCGACGGTGCGGCACCGTTCGCGCTGGGACATCACGCCTTCGTGCGCTGCGGCGATGCCCCGATCGACGACTGCCTGGTGCATCTGCCCGCGGCCTCGATGCAGCCCGTGGACGCCCAACGGCAACTGCCCCAGGGTGATCCGGTGTCGGTGGCGGGCACCGAGTTCGACTTTCGCACCCCGCGCGCGCTGGCGGGCACCTGGTTGGACACCCCGCTCACCGACCTGACCGCCACTGACGGTCGCTTTCGGCACCGGGTGAGCGCACCCGATGGCGCGACCACCGAGCTGTGGACCGATCTCAACTTCGGCTGGGTTCAGGTGTTCACCGCCGACCCCGCGAAGGGGCAGGAATTTCCCGGCCGGGGTCGCGCACTGGCCATCGAACCGATGACCGCGCCCCCCGACGCGCTGGCCACCGGTCACGATCTGATCACGATGGAGCCGGGTCAATCATGGACCGGCACATGGGGATTGGTGCAATTCGAGCGATTCGGACCGGAGACGCCCGCGTGAAGGAGGTCGTGGTCTGCGGCGAGGCGCTGGTCGACCTCGTCCTCGATGAGCGCCTCGCCTCGATCGGCTCGCCGCTCCCGCCGCTGGTGCCCGCACTCGGTGGGGGTCCGTTCAACGTCTCGGTGGCGTTGGGCCGACTCGGCTCGGCGGTGTCGTTCTGCTCGCGGGTCTCCACCGACCGATTCGGTGCCGAGATCATCGCCGCCCTGCGTGCGGCCGGTGTGGATCTGTCTGTGCTGCAACGTGATCCCGCCCCAACGTCGTTGGCGTTGGCCTCCATCGGGGCCGGGGGTGCGGCCAGCTACAGCTTCTACGTCGAGGGCACCGCAGACCGTCTGGTCACCGATCCGGGGCCGCTACCGGGAACGGTGGCAGCCCTGTGTTTCGGCACCCTGTCGTTGGTACTCGAACCCGGGGCGTCGGTGTACGAGCAGATGATGCACACCCATCACGCGCACGGTCGGTTGATCATGGTCGACCCCAACATCCGGCCGGTGATGATCGCCGACCCTGACGCCTACCGTGCGCGCCTGACAACCTGGCTCCCGGCGATCGATGTGATCAAGGTCTCCGATGACGACGCGGACTGGTTGGCCCAGGGCCCATACGGATCCACGCCGGCGGATTGGCTGGCGGCCGGGGTGGGCGCGGTGGTGCTCACGCGTGGTGCCGGCGGCTTGTCGGTCACCACCGCCCGCGGCGAGACGACTGTGGCGGCACCGCAGGTGAGCACCGTCGACACGATCGGTGCCGGAGACACCGTGGTGGGCGCGTTGCTGCACTGGCTGGGCGTCCACGACGCGCTGGGGCAACGTCAGATCCGCGATCTCGAACCCGATCTGTGGGGTGCTGCGTTGACCTTCGCGGCGCGTGCGGCGGCGGTGACCGTTTCGCGTGCGGGCGCCGACCCTCCGTGGGCACGCGAGCTCGCCAACAGCTAGGTTGGGCAAAGGCAACAGCACATCTGGATCCGGCCCACCAGGTCATCCAGCCAGTCGAGAAGGGGCCCGCGTGTCCGCCGAAACAGTGTCGAACGGGGCAGATCCCCGTTCCACCACCTTCACCTATCCCGGAGGCGAGCTCGACCTCCCCATCGTCGACGCCACCGAAGGGAGTTCCGGTGTGGCGTTGGGCAAGTTCCTGGCCACCACCGGGATGACCACCTTCGACGGCGGTTTCGTCAACACCGCGTCGACGAAGTCGGCCATCACCTACATCGACGGCGACGCCGGCATCCTGCGATACCGCGGCTATCCGATCGATCAGCTGGCGGAGAAGTCGACGTTCATCGAGGTCAGCTACCTCTTGATCTATGGTGAGCTGCCCACCCCGAGTGAGCTGGCCGAGTTCACCACCAAGATCCAGCGGCACACCCTGCTGCACGAAGACCTCAAGCGATTCTTCGACGGCTTTCCCCGCAACGCGCACCCGATGCCGGTGCTCTCCAGTGCGGTCAACGCTCTCTCGGCGTACTACCAGGATTCGTTGGACCCCAAAGACCCTGCGCAGGTTGAACTCTCGACCATCCGCCTGCTGGCTAAACTGCCCACCATCGCGGCGTATGCGTACAAGAAGTCGGTCGGGCAGCCGTTCCTCTACCCGGACAACTCGCTGAGCCTGGTGGAGAACTTCCTGCGGATGACCTTCGGTTTCCCCGCCGAGCCCTACGACATCGATCCCGAGGTCGCCAAGGCGCTGGACATGCTGTTCATCCTGCACGCCGACCACGAGCAGAACTGTTCGACCTCGACGGTGCGGCTGGTCGGTTCGTCGCAGGCCAACCTGTTCACCTCCATCTCCGGTGGCATCAACGCACTGTGGGGTCCGCTGCACGGCGGGGCCAACCAGGCGGTGCTGGAGATGCTGGACAAGATCAAGGCCGACGGCGGCGACACCAAGTCCTTCATGAACCGGGTGAAGAACAAAGAAGACGGTGTGAAGCTGATGGGCTTCGGGCACCGCGTCTACAAGAACTACGATCCGCGTGCAGCCATCGTCAAGGCGACCGCAGACCGCATCCTGACCACTCTCGGGGTCACCGACGATCTGCTCGACATCGCCAAGGGTCTTGAAGAGGTCGCCCTGAACGACGAGTACTTCATCGAGCGCAAGCTATACCCGAACGTCGACTTCTACACCGGCCTGATCTACCGCGCGATGGGTTTCCCGACGCGTATGTTCACGGTGTTGTTCGCCCTGGGCCGGTTGCCCGGGTGGATTGCGCACTGGCAGGAGATGAACGCCGACCCGACCACCAAGATCGGTCGCCCGCGTCAGATCTACACCGGCTACACCGAACGCAACTTTGTCGACATGGGAGATCGTGGATGAGCAAGCCAGAGGTCGAGTTCCAGGAGGGCCCTGCGCCCACCGAGCTGGTGATCAAGGACGTCATCGTCGGTGACGGTCCTGAGGCGCTGGCGCACGGGATCGTCGACGTGCACTACGTGGGTGTCGAGTTCGAGACCGGCGAGCAGTTCGACTCGTCGTGGGACCGTGGACAATCCGCCAACTTCCCGTTGGACAACCTGATCGCAGGCTGGCAGCAGGGCATCCCCGGCATGAAGGTGGGCGGTCGCCGACAGCTGACCGTTCCGCCCGAGTTGGCCTACGGCCCCAAGGGTTCCGGGCATCGACTGTCTGGCAAGACCCTGGTGTTCGTCATCGACCTGCAGGGTGTCGGCTGAGCCGACGGAGCTGCCTGATCTGACCGTGAGAACGACCCGGTCTGCGAGCCCTGGCGGCTCGGAGATCGGGTCGTTTTCGTACTCGTGCCTGCGCGGCCCCCGTGCAGTGCGGCGTCAGCCGAACGCGCGTGGCGTCCAATTGCGCGGTTTCACAGGTCGATTGACCTGGCGCGGCTGGCGTGCTGGGTAAATCGCCCTTTACCGACATTGCGGTCTTTGTCCGGTGGTGGCCCCTGGTGGTGTGTACGGTTCGCTGCGGGGATTGGTTGGGGGTACGACTGAAAGTGGTTGGCGTGAATCGCGGTCTGCGGTCTGTGTGGTGGTGTGTGTGGGGTTGTCGGTGGGGGTGGGTGTAGCGGGCGCTGATCCGGTGCCGCCGTCTATAACTGCGTGACACGTTTCAAGGATCGGGCGGGCAACTGGAACAATCTACGTGGTTGTGCCGCAGGCCGCTTCGGCCAGCAGCACTACAGAGTCGATCATCATGTCGAGGACCACGCTGTGGAGTTACTTTTGCAAGACTCTGTGCCGGTCCATCAGACCCGGCGAAACCAACCCTCCGGCACCCGCTATTTTTACGCTAAAAAGTTTCATATCGCCGATATCGACATCATCGGTTTCATGGCGGTCACTGATTGGGGTCCGCGCAATATGCTCCCGACAATACGCAGTTTGGTAGAGGCACTTCATATTGTTTTGATCCAACCCATGAAACGGTAACCGAATACTGCCCAGATACAATGCTGTCATACAACGTCAGAAGTGGTCGGTAGTCCGCCGACTCCCCTTAGTCATGTCACATCGACGCGGATCATGGCCTGTGGCGCACAGTAGTTGGTAGGCGGCTGGGCTCCGGGCGGCTGGACGAGCAGCCGGGGACCACTGGTGTATCCACGCTGTCGGCTCCATACTGTGCGCCGCTCGATCACCACCCCGGACATGGTGGGAACCACTGGAGAGAATTCTGGGAGATATCTATCTTGGAAAGCCAGGCCCGGAAATAAATCTGCGACTTGATTTTTCTGTAGCCCCGTAATTGCGACCGCCTCGAATCGATCGGTGACGGTGGACGCGAGGTGAACACCACCAGCGATCGGCGTCATCGTTGCACCCGGAACCGTCGACAACATCTCCTCGGGAACATTGCGAGCGCTGCCCCACTGGCACACCAGCTCGACGCAATCGCCAATGTCAGCGTCCATTCCGGGTGCTTCATTCTCGAGCGCCACCCATACTGTAATCATGAAGGAAGCCTACCCGATGCTCATCAAACTTGAGCCAGGCCCTTGGCTGGCGAAATTTCCCTGGCTTGGGGCACGGCGTGCTCGCGAATAGCGTGCTGCCCGAGAGGTGAATTCACCCGATCGATAGGGGTAGCTGCCCTCGTTAGGTCGTCATCGACGGGATCTTCACATGGACCTCCGGACCGAACGAGGGTTACGGTGTCTACAACCCCAGCCCGACACGAGAGGTGCGCTGAATGTCTAGTCATGGTGTGGTCCGCAAGTGGAGGGTGACCAAGGGTTGGGGCGTCATCGACTCTTGTGATGCGCCCGGCGGATGCTGGCCCTTCTACACAGCAATTGAATTGGGAGAAGAGAACAGTCACTCCCGCATTGAAGGACTCGCGCCCCGTCAGGCCGTCCGCTTTGACTGGGAACCTGCAACTCAAGATGGGTATCTGTTCAGGGTCATTCGCGCCATCCCTGTCGATACGGCTCCGTGAAAGGCGTGACGGCTGCAGGAAATCGGCGAAGACCAGTTCGCGCAGTGAACTTCATATCGGTCCCCGCTGCTGTGGTGGTACTGGCATCAGCCGCCGCCTGTGGAGTAGTTGACGGTCCGAGCCAAACGGAGCTGGTTGAACAGGCTGCAGAGTATGGCGCCATGCCTGATCTGACCGCAGCCGATATCGCCAGTGCATCCAAAGGGGGAGGCCGCGACCCGAGCTACGTAGTGGTGGCTGAGATCCACCGGGACAGGCTCAGTGGGTTTCTGAGTAGTTCGCGCGCGAATGATTCGGCGGCTCAACCTGTCTCGGTAGGCCTGTTGGACCCGCTCGCAGGGTTCATGCCAATGGACTGGCTCCGCGCACAGTTGCGGCGACACCTTCCTGGCTATCGTGCCGAGGACTTCCGGGGGATCAACAATCAAGCAGGGCACGCATACCGGCACATCAATTTCGCCTGCGGTGCACAGAAGTGCGGTCTACTGGTGTACATCGAGATCTTGTGAAGCTGAGTGACCAGCGACGCGAATCACTGTGAACGGCGGGTTCAACACTTCCGTTTGCAGCCCGTGCACCGCAGATACACTCTTTCCCGTGAGATCGACCGTTCCGGGTGTGCCGCCGATGCCGGCGCTGGATGTGGAACGCGAGATGGCGGCACATGCGGCCGATCCGATGCGCAGGCGGCAGCGTTGGGCGGCTCGGCGGCCCTGGCTGATCGTCGCGGGGGCACTGTCGGTGCTTGTGGTCGTATTCGGCGGGCTCGGTGCGTTCACAGCCGCGATGGGCCAACGCAGCAACAGATCGCAGACGATGGGCTGACGCGCGGCCAGTTCGCGTCGTTGCCTGCCGGGTCGCTGCGCTGGGCCACTGTGGTGGGAACGCGAGAACCGTTGTGGCGGATGGCCGCTGAACTGACACCTGAACAGCTCAGGAGCTTCCTCGCAGGCAGCGGCTTCGAGGTGCGGGTTCAGCAGGCAACGACTCGCCCACAGGACCGTGGCCCAACCGCCGACCCGCAGTCCCTCGACCCCCTTGTGCGCGAGCATCTGCCCGCGTACGTCGGTCGGAACTTCCGCTCGGTTCAGGACACGAAAATCGCACCGGACACCCGAACTGTGTCCTACGCCTGCGACGACCTGGTGTGCGGCGTTGTGGTCATCGTGGCCACCACATAGCCGGATGCGGCGCAGTAGGCGACCCGGTCTCCGAGCCCCGACCGCTCGGAGACCGGGTCTGCTCCCTGGTCGTGACTGAAGCGTCAGCCGTGCAGTTTCGCGAACACCGAGGCCATCGCTCGACGTGGTCCGTGAGCCGAGTCGACCTCGGGCGGCCGCACGATCATCAGTGGGCAGCGCGCCATGCCGAGCAACTCGGCACTCGTCGACCCCAGCAGCATCCCGGTGAAACCGCCGCGTCCCCGGCTGCCGACCACCAGCAGGGATGCGCCGTGGCTGGCCGCAGCCAGTACATCCACGGCATGTCCCTCTTCGATCACCGTGGTGACCGACAGATCGGGGTAGTCCTGGCGGTAGCCGGCCATGCACTCGGCGAGCACCGCCTGCTCGGCCTGGCGGTGCCCGATCAGGTCGATGACCGGGAACATCGGATCGGTGTCGATCGACGGCACCTCCCAGGCGTGGATCGCGGTGAGGCCCACACCCCGGCGGTCGGCTTCGGCGAACGCCACATCGAGCGCTTGGATGCTGATGGGGGAGCTGTCGACACCCACCACCACCGGGCGGGCCGTGCCGGTGGCGGTGGCCTCGGTGTCGACGAAGGCCACCGGGCAGTGCGCGTGTGACGCCATGACGGTGGTCAGCGAACTGATGCGGGCCAGCCTGCCTGGATGCCGCGAACCCATGACCATCAGCTGGGCGTCGCGGGACTGTTCGATGAGGCCTGAACGCACCGGCCCGCGCACCATCCGCTTGGTCACCGTCGGTGTGCGGTCGGCCGATCCGCCGACCATCACCTCGCGGGCCACCGCAGCGCAGCGCTCGAGGCGATGTTCGGCTGCCTCACGCATCGATGCGAAGTACTCGGGTGGGATCGGCCACCCCGACATGGCCGGTGTGCTCTCGTCCACCGCAGTCAGCACCCGCAGGTCGCAATGCCGACGCAGCGCTTCGTCGGCGGCCCAGCGGACCGCCGTGGTGGCGGCCTCGGATTCGTCGACGCACACGACGATCGGTTGGTTGACGTGGGTTGTCATGGCAGTAACTCCTCATCGGTGACACCGGGGGCGACGGAGTGCCGACCGCTCGGTGTTGTTGCTGGAAACTCGTGCGCCAGCGTGGCCGCGATGTGTGTCGTCCAATCGGTCACGTCGCCGAGCTGACGCAGGTCGACGTCGGAGACCCCCAGTGCGCGGACCACCGTGCGTTCGGACCACGACAGATCCGATGCATGGAGGCGACCACCGAACACGTGGTGGCTGCGGGCACCCAGGGAATCGGCAGGTGTGGCGACCTCGATGGCGCGCGGGTCGTCGATGGGACCACTGGAGAACAACCACAGCGGACGCAGTGCGAGTTCGGATCGATGTTTGTCGACGAAGTGGTGTGCCGAGGACAGCCAGTGCCCGAAGTACACCGCGCTGCCGAGGACCACTGCGTCCACATCCAGCAGTGAGGTCACCTCGTCGGCGTCGGCGAGTTCGACGTGCGCTCGGATCCCTGTCCGTGTCAGCGCGCTGTCCAGACATGAGGTCACCAGCTGGGCCAACTCGAACGTGGCACCGTGCCGACTGGCCACCACCACCAACACCTTCATGGATCTCCCCGGGTCGTGCTCGGTGAACTCCGAACGACCTCCAGTACAGGCTGGTCACCGCGGGGAGCGCGCCTGTCGAACATCCCTGATCGTGAGGACCAAGGTCACGAGCCATCCGCGGCCCAGGGCAGCGTTCAGCCGCCGAGGGTCAACACCAGCCGGGTCCCGCCCATCGGGCTGTCGGTGAGATGAGCTGTGCCACCGTGCAATCGGGCTTGTTGGGCGATGAGAGCCAGGCCCAGGCCGGAGCCGGACTCGCCGGAGGTGCCACGTTCGAAGCGCGCGAACACTCGCTCCCGATCGGCTGGGGCCACGCCCACGCCGTCGTCGTCCACCCAAATCTCCACCCCGTCGGTGGGCGACGGTCCGCGTGGGTGTGCGGCCACCACCACGCGGCGGGCCCGGCCGTGGCGCACGGCGTTGGTCACCGCGTTCTCCACCGCCATCCGCAGCCCGGCCTCGTTGATCCGACCGGGAACCGATTGCGCGCCGGCCAGTCTCACGTCCACATCTCGATGGCGGGCGGCGCTGTCGGTGACCACCCGTTCGAGCAGATCCACCACATCGGCGTGCGCGCGGTGCTGGCCACCGAGATCGCCCTGGGCCAGGTTCTCCAGCGACGACAGCGTCTCCAACACACGGGCATGCGCGCGGCGCAGGTCGGCGACGATCTCCCGGCGGGCCGCCTCGTCGGGGGCATAGGTGTCCAACACCTCGAGGTCGGTGCGCATCGCGGTCAGCGGGGTCCGTAGCTCGTGCGCCGAGACCGATGCGAAGTCACGCGCGGTGGCCAGGGCCTCGCGGGTGCGCTCGCGTTCGGCATCGATACGCGCCAGCAGTGACGTCATCGCCCCGGCCAGGTCCTCGGCCTCGCGGGCGCCGCGAATCGACTGCAGGGCAATGCGTTCGGGATCGTCGGCGGGTGCATCGACGGCCAGGGCTTCGGTGTGGTGGGCTAGGCGCCGCAGTGGTCGGATGGCCACGCCGCTGGCCAGCCACGCCAACAGGGCGGTGGCGCCCACGGCGGCGAGTCCGATCAGCAGTAGCGCGTTGCGCTGGCCGTTGATGCGGTCGGTGGTGGGCTTCAGCGGGACCGCGACCGAGGCTGCGGCCAGTCCGTTGAGGATCGACTTGTCCAGCACTGACACGGTTTTCACCCGGTAACGCACGCCGTTGATGGACAGGTCACGACGGCCCGTCTCCTGCACCGGGATCTGGGTGGGGCTGGAGAAGACGGGCACACCGCCTACTCGTACCGTCGCCAACACCCCGTCGGCCACGCTGTCGGCCACGGTGGTGGCGTTCGGGTTGGAGATACTGGGTTGTGCTGCGGCGGAGAGAGTGTCGACGCGGGCGTCGAGTTCCCGGTACGCGCTGGTGGCCACCTGGGTCCACACGATCGCGCCCACCGACGCGACGATCACCACGGTGACCGCCGCTGCGGCAAGGGTGACTCGGGTTCGCAGCGACGCCGAACCAGAGGGTCGGGTCGGGCGCCGATTCACGACGACCGCCGCAACACGAACCCCACCCCACGCACGGTCTGGATGATGCGTGGCTGCCCGTGCGCCTCCAACTTGCGGCGCAGGTACCCGATGAACACGTCCACCACGTTGGTATCGGCCACGAAGTCATAGCCCCACACCTGGCTCAGCAGCTGCGTGCGGCTGAGCACCAGGCCGGGGTGTTCGGCCAGCGTCGCCAACAGTTCGAACTCGCGCCGGGTCAGGTCGACCGGATGTCCGTCGCTGAGCACCAGACGCGCCCCGAGGTCGATGCGGACGTGTTCGACGACCCGTTCGGCGCCGATCGCACCGGACTCGACCGGTGCGGGTGCGGCAGGGGAGCGTCGGCGCAACAGCGCACGTAACCGGGCCACCAGCTCGCCCAGGTCGAACGGTTTGGTCAGATAGTCATCAGCGCCGGCCTCCAGCCCGGTGATCCGGTCGTCGACGCTGGCGCGCGCCGAGAGCACACACACCGGGATGTCGTCGCCGAGGGCCCGTAGCGCCGTCACCACACCCACGCCGTCGAGGCCGGGCATGTTGATGTCGAGAACCAGCAGCTCGGGCCGACGATCCCGCATCGCGCGCAACGCCTGCGCGCCGCCGGTTGCGGTGGCCACCTCGAATCCGGCCAACCGCAGGCCGCGCTGCAACGAGTGCAGGACGTCGGGGTCGTCGTCGACCACCAACACGCTGATCGCACCGCCATCGACCACGCCCGTGTTGCCGCCACCGTCGGTCATGCCCCACATTGTGCCCGCGCCGCGTCGGCGGTGGCTGTGGGCCGTGGTTCCATGGATGGGGTGATCACCTCGCCTGCTGCCGTGCTCTGGTTCCGCCGCGATCTGCGCCTGTCGGATCTGCCGCCCCTGATGGAGGCGGCCCAGGCGAGCGATCGGGTGCTGGCCTGCTTCGTCCTCGACGATCATCTGCTGGCCACCTCGGGAGATCGTCGCGCGCAGTTCCTGTTCGACTCGCTGCGTGAGATCGATGCCAAGCTCGACGGGCGGTTGTTGGTGGTGCGCGGCCGGCCGGCCGAGCAGATCCCGCGGATCGCTGCGGCGGCCGGAGCCCGCTCGGTGCACATCACCGGCGACCACAGCCCCTACGGCATCGCCCGCGACGCCGAGGTGGCCACGGCGCTAGGCGATATCGAGTTGTGTTCAGTGGGAACATCATTCGCTGTCGCACCGGGGCGGGTGACCAAGGGTGACGGGGGTCCGTACAAGGTGTTCACCCCGTTCTTCCGGGCCTGGCGTGAACACGGGTGGCGCGCCCCCGCCGACACCGGGGTCGATTCCGCCGCCTGGATACACCCTGATGACGTTGTGGGCGTGGCTGATTCGGGGCTGCAGCGAGTCGACATCCCCGATCCCGGCACACCGCTGTCTATTCCGGCGGGCGAGGATGCGGCCATGGCGCGGTGGGCGCAGTTCCTCGAGGGCACCGACGGATATGCCCAACACAACGTGTCCGACTACGACGACGCCCGCAACCGTCCCGACTTGGACGCGAGCAGCCGGATGTCGGCGTACCTCAAGTTCGGCAACATTCACCCGCGCACCATGTTGGCCGACCTCACCAGGCTCGAAGAGCACTCACCGACCGCCGACGGGGCCACGGCATATCTGCGCGAGTTGGGTTTTCGCGACTTCTACGCCTCGGTGTTGGCCCAGTGGCCACACAGTGCTTGGCAGAACTTCAACCGCACCTTCGACGACATCGAGGTGGAGACCGGGGCGTTGGCGCGCAACCACTTCGACGCCTGGTGTGCGGGTCGCACGGGATATCCGATCGTCGACGCCGGGATGCGGCAGCTACGGGATTCGGGCTTCATGCACAACCGCGTGCGGATGATCGTGGCGTCGTTTCTCGTCAAGGACCTGCACTTGCCGTGGCAGTGGGGTGCGCGGTGGTTCCTCGATCAGTTGATCGACGGTGACCTGGCCAGCAACGCGCACGGGTGGCAGTGGACCGCCGGGTGTGGCACCGACGCCGCGCCGTACTTCCGGGTGTTCAACCCCACCACGCAGGGCATCAAGTTCGATCCCGCCGGCGACTATGTGCGGCGCTGGGTGCCCGAACTCGCCGGCGTCGCGGGCAAGGCCGTGCACGAGCTGAAGTCAGGTCGCCCAGACGACTACCCCGCGCCGATCGTCGACCATGGTGTCGAACGCGCCGAAGCGCTGCGTCGATACCAGGTGTTGAGTAAGAAATAACGGGTATGAACAGCAGATTTAGGGTGACCGAAACTTTTTCTTCGTCGGTTTGAAACTGGTCGCGCCGTGTGCCACATTGGTGCGATGGCCGCACCAGTGTTGAACACGCCACCCGTGCGACGCGTCGCCGGGATCACGTTGCTCGGGCCCGCGTTCGTCGCCGCCATCGCCTACGTCGACCCGGGCAACGTGGCCGCCAACGTCACCGCGGGCGCCCGTTACGGCTTCCTGCTGGTGTGGGTGTTGGTGATGGCCTGTGCGATGGCGGTGGTCATCCAGTACCAGTCGGCCAAGCTGGGCATCGTCACCGGCAAGACGCTGCCGGGCCTGCTGGGTGAGCGGCTGTCGACCAAGCGGCGGCTGGGGTTCTGGGTGCAGGCCGAGGTGGTGGCCGCGGCCACCGACATCGCCGAGGTGATCGGTGGAGCCATCGCCCTGCAGCTGCTGTTCGATCTGCCGCTGTTGCTCGGCGGGATGATCGTCGGCGTGGTTTCCATGGGGCTCTTGGGTTTTCAGTCCCGCAATTCTCAACGCACCTTCGAGTCGATCATCGGCGGGTTGCTGCTGATCATCGTCATCGGCTTTCTGGCCGGTCTGGTGGTCAACCCGCCGTCGGCCGGCGACGTGTTGGGTGGACTGGTACCACGGCTGCAGGGCAGTGACACCGTGTTGTTGGCCGCCAGCATGTTGGGTGCAACGGTGATGCCGCACGCCATCTACCTGCACTCGGCGCTGGTCGTCGACCGGCACGGGTACAGCGAGGACATCGACCGTCGGCGGCGACTGGTGCGCATCACCCGCTGGGATGTGGTGACCGCGTTGATGATCGCCGGTGCGGTCAACATCGCGCTGCTGCTGTTGGCCGCGCAGAACCTGCAGGGCAAAGACGGCACCGACAGCATCGACGGCGCGCACCAGGCGGTCAGCGACGCGATGGGTCCGGTGATCGCGGCCGTGTTCGCGATCGGACTGCTGGCCTCGGGGTTGGCCTCTACGGCGGTCGGCTGCTACGCCGGCGCCTCGATCATGCAGGGGCTGTTGAAGTTTCGGGTGCCGCTGTTGGCGCGCCGGACCGCCACGTTGATCCCGGCACTGATCGTGCTGGCCAGCGGCGTGGAACCCACCAACGCCTTGGTCATCAGTCAGGTGGTGCTCAGCTTCGGGATCCCGTTTGCCATCATCCCACTTGGTCGCCTCACCGCAAACCGTTCTCTGATGGGCGAATTCGCCGATTCACGCACCTTGCGGGTGGTGGCCGCAGCCATTGCGACGGTGGTGGTGATCCTCAACGTGGCGCTGATCTTTCTCACCGTCACCGGCGCCAACTAGCCGTCGGCCTCCACCGCTTCGGCGACCCACGCGCACAGCAGCGGCGTCAGATGCCATGGCGACTGGTGGTTCTGCGAAACCGACACCGCGGCAACCGCGAAGGGGTGGGTGAACCGCAGTTCCACCGGCAGCCTGACGATCGGCCCGGTGGGCGGTGGAGGTGGGGGATCGGGCAGTCGGAGCGCTGCCAACATGGCGTTCCCCCACACACGGGTCCCAACGTGGGCGGCACTGACGCTCACACCCCACATGCCGTGGGCGTGGTAGCTCATCGCGCACCACTGTTGGGCATCGGCGGCGGCGTTGTCGTCGGAGAGTTCGCCCCCGAGTCCGGTCCACATCGCCTCGAAGAACCCCAGTTCGCCGTTGACCAACTCGGTACTCGTCGCCACCGACCATGCAGGGAGAACGGCAGTGTTCTCGGCGTCGTCGACGTCGGGATCAACGTCGATCACCTGCCACCAGTCGCGTCGGATCTGGCTGGGCACTCCCGGCAGAAGCACTGCCTCATGTGCGATGAACCGCGCCGCGGTTCGGACCGCGGCGGCCTGGACATGAACCGGGTCGATCTCGGGATCGGCGATGACTGAGGCCATGACCACGCCGTCGGCAGCATCGATGACCACCCCGATCACGCCCAGCAACGGATCCCAGGCCAGTCCGCATTGAGCACCGTTGGTGCGCAACACGTTCTGCACACCCCAGGTCGAGGTGAGGGATCGGGATGAGACCACCGACGGGGGAGTGACCCAGCTTGCCAGGGTGAGCGTCGATGTCGCCGCCAGGGCAAGGGTGCCGGCGATGGCGGACGGCTGCACCGGCAGCGCGTCGAACGAGCCGCCGGTGGTCGCCGACACCCAGCGCGCGATGTCGAGGTCGTGCGGGAGCTCGGTGGACACGGTCACCGTGTCGCCGTCGGCCAGCGCGTTGATCCGGGCCACGCCACAGGTGCTGTTCATCCAGATCGCCGCACTCAGTCCGATCGCCGGGTGCTCCTGGCGCAGCAGTGTCACGGCTGCGGCGTGCGAGCCCGAATCGGTTGGGATACCAACGGTCTCGCGCAGCACCCACGCCGACACCGGCGACACCGCCCGTGAACCTTGCGGCGGGAACGCCACCATCGCGTAGCCCAGCTCTGAAACACCCTGTGCCGCTTGTCCCATGCGCCACACGCTACCCAGCATCTGTGTGGATGTCGGGTGGGTCGCTGCCGGGTGTGTATGTCGGTGGGTCGAAAGCACGAAGTGCGCTGTGGCCCAGCCGACGCAGGAGAAGCCCAGCCCGCTGGGTGCGCACCCCGACGGCGTGGCAAGTTTCCGCCCACTCGACGGGGTTTACCGCCCACTCGACGGGGTTTACCGCCCACTCGACGGGGGTTTCCGCCCAGTGGACGGGGTTTACCGCCCACTCGACGGGTGTCGGGTGAACTCCCTGTGAACAAGTGTTTCATCAACTCCGGGAACTGTGGTCATTGCGTTCATGGATCGGTATGTTCATCGCTCGTGAGCACCACTGTCCTGTTGGACTTCGACGGCACGGTCTGCGTCGGTGACGCCCCGGTGTGGGCGTACGCCGAGCAGGTGGGGTCGCTGATCGGCGATGAGAAGTTCGGGCCCATCGCCGATGCACTGTCGCGGTTCCTCGACGGAACCGAGGCCGCCGACCACATCGACGGTTACAGCGCGGTGGCGGCGTTGTCTGACGGGTTGCTCACCCCCGCCCAGCGCGACGACTGCTATCGGCGCAGTCGATCGCTGCTCGCTGCCGGTGCGTTGGATGTCACCGCCCCGACCGGGCTCTCGACGTGGCTGGCCGAACGCCGGTTCCGGGCCGTGTTGGTGACCAACGCTCCCGGAATCGGTGTGGTGCAGACACTGTCGCGGCTGGGCCTCGACGGCGCCTTCGATGAGATCGTCACCGATGCAGGCAAGCCGAGTGGACTGCACCGCGTGATCGATGCACACGTGGCCGATGGGCCGTTGGTCTCGATCGGCGACATCTGGGTCAACGACCTGGCCCCGGCCCACGAGAAGGGCTGCGCCACCGCCTATGTCGACCGCTTCGGGCTCGGCGACGGGACACCCTCCTGGCGCGCAGCCACCCTGGGTGAGCTGCTGCCCGACCTCGACGCCTGGCTGGTCGACCCAGCGCACGCCCGCACCCGCCACCCCGCTGCCCACTGAGCCTTCACCCCCCGACCCGTCCCGCTTCACGACACGACATACGAGGAACCCCATGAACATCCGACATCCCCATCGCCGTCGTCTGGCTCGCACCACCTCGGTGCTGGCGGCCGCCCTGCTCGTCGGTGGGCTGGCCGCCGGATGTGGTGCACGCGACAGCGATTCTTCGAAGTCGACGGACGCATCGGCTCCGTGCACCGGCAAGTCGAGCTCGTCGGCGTCGGCCCCCAAGGAGTTGACGCTGGCGCTGGTGCCCTCGGGCGACTCCAAGAAGCTCGTCGACACCGTCAAGCCGCTGGAGGCGGCGCTGACCACGAGCCTGGGCATCACCGTCAAAGGTGTGATCACCCAGGACTACCAGGCTGCCGTCGAGGCGATCGGGGCCAACCAGGCCCAGATCGGCCTGCTGCCCCCGCTGCAGATGGTGCAGGCCTGCCAGCGCTACGGCGCGGTGCCCGCCCTGCAGTCGGTGCGAAAAGGCAAGTCCACCTACGCCGCCCAATTCTTCACCAACAAGCCCGACAAGTACTGCTCGGACAAGCCTGCCCCCGACTCCAGTGGTCTGCTGTTCTGCAACGGCACCGCCTCGGGTAACGGGCCGGCCGGCCTGGACTCCATCGCCAAGGCCAAGGGTGCGAAAGTGGTGATGCTGGAATCGGGTTCGTCTGCGGGCTACGTGTTCCCGGCGGCGGCGTGGAAGGCTGACGGCATCTCGGTGAAGTCCGATCTCGATCTCACCCAGGTCGGTTCGCACCCCGCGTCGGTGCTGGCGGTGGAGAAGGGTGACGCCGAGGTGGGCGTGTCCTACTGGGACGCCCGCAGCACCGTGGTGGCCGACACCCCAGACGTCAAGGCCAAGCTGGTGGTGTTCGCCCTCACCAAGGAGATCCCCAACGACGGGGTGGCGCTCTCGGGTGGATTGTCCAAGGAATGGCAGGACCGCATCACCAAGGCGTTGCTCGACTACGCCGCGACGCCGGAAGGTGTGGCGGCACTGAACGCCATCTACCAGATCACCGGCTTGGCCAAGGCCGACCCCGCCGCCCTTGCGGCCGCCCAGCAGGAAGCAAACCTGGTGGGGGCCAACTGATCATGGCCACCAGCACCGATCCCGCCCGCCCCGATCTGACCGCGTCGGTGGTGCCCGCCGACATCGAGCTCGACGACGTCAGCGTGACCTACCCCAACGGGCATCAGGCGTTGAGCCACGTGAGCCTACGCATCCCGGCCGGGCAGATGGTGGCCGTGGTGGGTCTGTCCGGTGCGGGCAAATCGACCCTGATCCGGGTGCTCAACGGACTGGTGCCCATCACCTCCGGTGCCATCACCGTGGCGGGCCGCCGCGTCGATCAGCTCGGTTCCTCGGGTCTGCGTGACCTGCGTTCACAGATCGGGATGATTTTTCAGGGGTTCAACCTGTCTGAGCGCAGCACCGTGATCGACAACGTGCTGATGGGTCGGCTGCATTCAACTCCGTTGTGGCGCAGCCTCACTGGGTCGTTCGCCGCCGCCGATGTCGAGTTGGCGATGCAGGCCCTTGAACGGGTAGGCATCGTGGAAAAGGCGTATCAGCGGGCGTCGTCGTTGTCGGGCGGACAGAAGCAGCGTGTGGCCATTGCCCGCGCGTTGGCCCAGCAACCCCGGGTGATGTTGGCCGACGAGCCGGTGGCCTCCCTCGATCCGCCCACCTCGCACACGGTGATGCGGGACCTGCGCCGCATCAACACCGACCTGTCCATCACCGTGATCGTCAACCTGCATTTCCTGGATCTCGCCCGGGAGTACGGATCTCGGCTGATCGGCCTGCGGGGCGGCGAGGTGGTGTTCGACGGCACCGGCGCCGACGCCGACGAGACAGTCTTCGAGCGGATCTACGGCCGATCACTGACCGGTGATGATGTGCTCGAGGCTCGGGCGCAACTGTGAGCACCCGCACGCTGGTCTCGTCGACCACCTCAAACCGACCCACCAAGCCGCGTACCGCGTGGCGTGGCTGGCTGGTGGTCGCGGTGGTCGTCGCGTTGACTGTGCTGGCGTGGAACGGCGTGGACGGCAACATCGCCGACATCATCGACAACTGGCGTAACGGCGCAGACAAGATCAGCGACCTGCTGGCCCCGGACTACTGGTTCTTCCCCGACACCGTCGACCCGTTGCTGGAGACCCTCCACATGGCGATCATCGCCACCGCCATCAGCGCAGCGGTGTCGATCCCGTTGATCTTCTTGGCATCTCGGGTCTCCAACCCCAACGGTCCGGTGCTGCTCGCGGTCCGCAGCGTGATGAACGTGATTCGTGCCATCCCCGACCTGATGTCGGCGGCGGTGTTGGTCTCGGTGGTGGGAACCGGTGCGCTGCCCGGCATCATGGCGTTGATCCTGTTCAACGTGGGCATCCTGGTGAAGCTGGTGTCCGAGGCGCTCGATGCCACCGACACAGGGGGTTTGGAGGCGGCGCTGGCCGCCGGGGCCACCCGCACCAAGGCCAACCGCGCGGCCTTGTGGCCACAGATCGTGCCCGCCTACACTGCGCAAACCCTCTACGTCCTGGAGCTCAACGTCCGTGCCTCCACGGTGCTGGGTCTGGTCGGGGCCGGTGGACTGGGCGCACTGATCGACGATGTGCGCAACTACTACCGCTACCACCAACTCTCGTTGATCATCCTGGAGATCCTGGTGGTCGTGGTCGTCATCGAGACCACCTCCGGCGCGTTGCGAAAGCGGTTGACCCGATGACTACCCTGACCACGCCGGTCGCGGCGCAGACCGCACCCCGCCCCACCCGGCCTCGCAACTGGATGCGCGCCCTCGGGTGGACGATGGTCGTTGCGGTGCTGGTCATCTCGGTGACCGGCATCGACATCCGCTGGAGTCGGCTCACCACCTTCCCCGCAGATCTGGTCCACTACCTCGGCCTGATGTTCATACCGCCGGACGTCGACGCGGTGGGCAAGGCGATCCGCGCCACCGGAGAATCGGTCGAGATGGCTTGGCTGGGCACCGTGATCGGGGTGGTCATCTCGTTTCCGCTCGGTTTCCTCGCCGCCAATTCGATTGTCCCGCTGTGGGTTCGGGCGCCATTGCGGGTGATCTTCGCGTTGTTGCGGGCGGTACCGGAGGTGGTCATCGCCATCATCATCCTCTCGGTCACCGGGCTCACCCCGTTCACCGGCGCCCTGGCCATCGCGGTGGGTTCGGTGGGCACCCTGTCCAAGTGGGGATACGAGGCGATCGAGGGCGCCGACCCCGGCCCCATCGAGGCCGCTCGGGCCTGTGGGGCCGGGCGCATCGGTGTCATCCGGTGGGCCATCTGGCCGTCGGTGTCGCCGGAGATGTTGGCGTTCTGGCTCTACCGGTTCGAGATCAACGTGCGGGCCTCGGCCATCCTCGGACTCATCGGAGCCGGTGGCATCGGCTCGATGCTCACCCAGAACGTCCAGTACCGACTGTGGTCGACCGTGGGCACCCTGTTCATCGTGGTCGTCGTGGTCACGGTGATCATCGATCAGGTGTCGGGGCGGCTGCGCCAGCGCATCATCACCGGCCGATGGAGCGCCCGTGGGTGAGGCGCCATGGCCGAGGTGACTGCCGACCGGCATTGGGCCCCAGGCGAACTCATCGCCCATATCCGGGCGCTGTTGCCGTCGCTGCTGCCGGCCGAACGGGCGGTGGCGACTGTTATGTTGGAGTCGGCCTCGCGCGTCATCGACATGTCGGCCCAGCAGGTGGCCGAGCAGGCCGGAGCGTCGCGGGCCACCGTGGTGCGTACCTGTCAGAGTTTCGGACTTCGCGGCTACCAACAACTTCGGGTGCTGCTGGCCCGTGATGCCGACACGATCACCCCGGCGGTGCCGCCCCCGGCCGGTCCGGCGGCCACCGTGCACGCACTTTTCGATCATGCGGCCACCTCGATGGCCGGGATGTCGGCGCTGCTCGACGACGACGCGATCACCGCAGCGGTCACCCTGCTGAGCACGGCGTCCACGGTGGTGGTGGTGGGCAACGGGTTGTCCTATTCGCTGGCGCTGGATTTCGCGACCCGCCTCATGTCACGTGGGGTGCGGGCAATGGCCCCAGCCGATGTGATCACCCAGCAGATCACCGCCGGGACGTTGGGCGCCGGTGACGCGGTGGTGGTGATCAGCGGCAGCGGAGCCACCCGACCCAGCCTGCGCGCCGCCGAGCTGGCCCGGCATGGGGGAGCGACCGTCATCGGCGTGACGTCGTTCTCGCGGTCGGCGCTGGCACACGCCTCCGACGTCACCCTGGTGGTCGGGATGGCCGACTTCAGTTTCCGCGACGAGGTGGCCATCACCTCCCGCATCCCGCACGCCATCGTGTTGGAGGGTCTGATCGCGGCCATCACCGCCGAGCGGGGACCCGCTGCCGCCCAGCGGTATTCGCGCAATCTAGCAGTGATCAGCGACCACCTCGCCGACGGGTTCGACTGAGCTGTTCGGCAGTGACGACGCCCGGTGACGTCGCTACTCGGCCGGCTCGCGGTAGGCCTGCACCCGCGCCAACACCGATTCGGCCGCCGACTGTGATCCCTGGCCGAGTTCGCCCCGACCGCGCCGGGCAGCGGGGGTGTCGACCACGAGCACGGCGTCGAGCTGCTCGACGGCCTCTGCCGCCCGGCGCATCGCCGCGGTGCGACGGGTGAACTTCTCACGCCGATCCGCCAGCGGACTTCCCGCTACTCCGGGGGCGAGCACCGTGCTGATACGCAGATCGCCGCGTTCGAGACCATCGATCTCCACCGCCAGTCGACAGATCTGGTACATGTCGGCATCGAGGTCCACCTCGCCCAGCAGACCCTCCCGGGCCGCCCGCGATCCGGCTATCGCCCGCGCGTGATCTTGGGCCTCATAAACCGAGGTTCGCAGCCCCGAGTTCACCTTCCGGATGTGCCGGTGGGAGATCATGTCCAGGGTCCCGGCCATGCCGCGGCGGGCGTCGTCGCGGGCGGTGAGGCGACGCACGTAGTGGCGGTAGGTTCGCAGCACCAGCCACACCACCCCGGCCAGCGCCAGGACCGTCACCACGATCCCGACGGGCAGCAACCACAGGCTGCTGAACACGCTGTAGACGCCCACCGCAGCGCCGATCAGCGCGATCACCAGGGCCACCCCGATACCCCAGAACAACATCGACATGCCGCGGTAGCTCACCGTGGTCGCGGTGCGGTCGGCGCCGGGGCGGAAATACTCGAACGACCGGAACATTGCCCCGACGTTACCCAACCCCATCCGGCTGGGGCCACGACATGATCAGGCCTTCAGGTCGGGGTTCTCCTCGTAGACCTCCTTGAGCACCGACAGGTCGAAGATGTCGGCACCCTTGAGCGTGTATCCAGCCTTGGCCAGCGCCGCGATGTTCTCCTCGATCAACTGGTCGGTCATCGTCAGCAGCCCGTTGACCTTGGTGTCGGCCGAGACCACCAGATCGTTCTGGGCGATCGCTTCCTTCTCCTGGTCCTCAACCTTGAGCTTCTGGTCCTTGCCGTACTTGTTGGCGGCCAGCTCGGCAGACATCCGGGGGTTGGCCACCGCGTCCTTCCACCCCTGGATCTCGGCCTTGAGGAACTTCTTGAGCTTGTCGCGCTCTTTGTCGATCGTCTCTTGACGCACCACCAGCGTCTCAGCCACCAGCGGCAGGTTGTGATCGGCGAACAACAGGGTCTCGGTGGGGAATCCCTGGGCGGCCAAGGTGATCGGCTCGTTGGTGCTGTAGGCCACCCAGCCGTCCACCTCGCCCTTGGTCAGCGGCGTCGGGTCGTACTGCACGGTGATCTTCTCGACGTCGCTGTCCTTGAGTCCGTTGGCGGTCAGCAGCGCCTTGAACACGTTCTCGTTGGAGGCCTGCACACCGATCTTGCGGCCCTTCATGTCGGCGGGGGTGGCGATCGGGCTCTTGGCCGAGGACATGATGCAGAACGGGTTCTTCTGGTAGGTCGCCGCCACCGTCTTGAGCTTGGCGCCCTGCAGGATCACCGGCGCGGTCAGCTGCGGCGCGGTCATCCCGATCCACACCTTTTTCGCCGTCAGACCTGTCTCCACGCCGGTGCCGGCGCCACCGCCGGTCAGCAGCACCGGGTCGGGGGTGATGCCGGCCGCCTTGTAATAGCCCTTCTCCAAAGCGAAGTACTCACCGGCGAACTCGATGTTCTTGATCCATGACAACTGCACCTTGATCGCATCAGAACTCGACGACGAGTCCGATCCACAGGCGGCGAGCAGACTGGAGGCCCCCACCACGCCACCGGCGGCGACGGAGTATCGGAGGAACGAGCGGCGATCGAACGTGGCGGACATGGGTGCTCCTGGGTGGTCGGTGGTGCTGGGGTCGAATGGGATGAAACGGACGTGGTGGGTGGCGTGAGTTCAGGGTGTGGATGTGATTGTGGGGCAGAACGGTTCGATGCGCAGCGCATGCGGGAGATGGGGCGTTCAGGTGGCCTGACTGCCCATCGCAGACAGCACGATCTTCTCGATCACCCCGACCGCGGCGTAGAGCAGGATGGAGCTGACGGTGATCACAGCCACCGACGCCCACAGCTCGTCATATTTCGCGGCGGGCAGCGCCTGCTGCAGCGTGGACCCCAAACCCTGGTTGGTGCCCAACCATTCGGCCACCGTGGCACCGATCATCGCCCCAGGCACCGACACCTTGGCCGCAGCGAACAGTGACGGCACCGCCGAGGGCAGCTTTGCCATCAGCATCGAGGTGGCCGGGGTGCCTCCGTAGGCGGTGATGACGTCGTCGATCTGGCGGGGCGCATTGTTCAGCCCGGTCATGATCATCACCAGCGCCGGGAAGAACACGATGATGCCTCCCATCACCGCCACGCAGGCCGGTCCACGCCCCACGATGATGGTGATCAGGGGGGTCATCGCCACCAACGGCACCGACCGCAGCAGCATGGCCAACGGCATGAACGTCTGGGCGGCGGGTCGGAACATCACGAACACCGCAGCCACCACCACCGCCGCGATCATTCCGGTGGCGAAGCCGATTCCCGTGTCCTGCAATGTGATCCCGAGGTTGTGGAAGATGTCCGAGCGGAACGTCTCCGCGGTGGAATCGGTGAACAGGGCCTGATAGACCTCCACCGGGCTGCGGCCGATGAAGTCGGTGGACGGGAACGCGGCGAGGAAAAGCCACCACAAAGCCAGGATCAAGACGAACGACAGCAGCAGCGAGCCCAGGAAGCGTGCGATGGTGCCGACCATCGAGGTGCCGCTCATCGCGCACCCGACCCGACCCCGGTGAACCACCGGGTGGCCACGGCGGAGATGACCGCCATGATGGCGTAGCCGATGCCAGCCAACGCGCCGGTGATCAGGGCAATCGCCCACACCTCGGGGATGGCGGCGCGCTGCTGGGCCAGGATGAGCGCCGGCCCCAACCCGGTTTGGGGGGCGGCGAGGAACTCGCCCAGGATGGCGCCGAGAACAGCTGCGGGAGCGGCGATCTTGAGGGCACCGAAGATGGCGGGTAGTCCCGCGACAATGCGGACTCGCCACAGTTGGGCGAAGGCGCCACCACCGTAGACGCGAACGAGATCGAGGCTGGCCTGATGTGGTGAACGCAGCCCGGTGAGCGTGCCGATCATGGTGGTGAAGAAGACCGAGATGGCGGCGAGGAACACGATGGAGGTCTTGACCTCGGTGAACGCCACCTGCACGATCGGCGCCACCGCGATCAGCGGCGTGCAGTAGGAGATGATGGCCAGCTGGGTGGCGACACCTTCCAGCGTCGGCACGATGACCACGACGAGAGCCACGACGATGGCCAGACCGTTGCCCCAGAGGAATCCGGTGAGGGCCGCCTCCACCGTGGGTCGGGCGTTGGTGGTGTAGAAACCGATGCCCTGATCGCCGATGGCGCTCAGCACCCGCAGCGGGGTGGGGATGGTGCCCTTGAACCATTCGAAGACCCCGGCCGCAGTCCACAGGGCGAGAACTGCCGCAAGGCCGATCGCGCCTGCGCCGTAACGGTTTCCGGCTGCACGCACCCCAGACCAGGCGGTTCCGGGGGCGGGGACCTCGGTCAGCGTCGCCGTGCTCATGCCTCGGCTCCGGTGAGATCCGCCCCCGTTGTGCCGATCCCAGTGGTGGCGATCCCGGTGGCGTCGATTCCAGGTGCCTTGCGGCCGAACAACAGTCCGCTCAGGTGATCGTTCAGCGCGTGGAACTCCGGGGTGCGCATCATCTCCGGGACCCGGGGTCGGGGTAGGTCGATGGGCAGCACCTCGATGATGCGGCCCGGTCGGGGACTCATCACGGCCACCTCATCGGAGAGGAACACTGCCTCGGCGATGCCGTGGGTGACCATCAGGGTGGTGGCGGGTTTCTCGGTCCAGATGCGCAACAGCTCGATGTTGAGGCGTTGGCGGGTCATGTCGTCGAGGGCGCCGAACGGTTCGTCGAGCAGCAGTGCGGTGGGCCGCACCACCAACGCGCGGGCGATCGAGACCCGTTGGCGCATACCGCCGGACAGCGTGGCGGGTTTGGCTTTCTCGAACCCGGTGAGCCCCACCAACTCGATCAGCTCGGCGATCAGGTCATCATCCACCGGCATCCGGGCCACCTGCAACGGCAGTTTGATGTTCGATTCCACGCTGCGCCACGGCAGTAGAGCGGAGTCTTGAAAGGCGATGCCCAGACCGTGATCGCGCTGTAGGTCCTTGGGTGAGCGACCGTTCATCAGCGCGCTGCCGGAGGTGGCCGTCTCCAGACCGGCCAGGATGCGCAGCACCGTCGACTTGCCGCAGCCCGAGGGCCCCAACAGTGACAGGAAGGAGCCCTCGGGGGTCTGCAACGTGACATCGTCGAGCGCGGTGACCGTCGAGCGTCGAGACCCGAACGTCTTGGTCAGCCCGGTGATGTCGACACCTGTTCCCGCTGGTCGCGAGGGGGTTGAGGCAGCTTCAGCCATGGTGGCTGACGCTAGGCTGCGCGCGTTGCTTCTGTGTTACGCGCGTGTTACGCGGACTTCTCCTCAGCGCAGTGCGTGGGTCCACTTGACCCGCGACCCGGTGCGCAGCACCGAGCGCTGGTAGACCCGCGCCGCCACCCAGGCTGTGACCAGGCAGGCGATCACCATGATCACCAGCGTGCCGACGACCTGCAGTGGGTAGGTGTTGCCGGTGGCGATGCGCATCGGCATCAGGGTGGCTGAGAACGGCGGGATCCAACTGAGGGTTTTCAGGAACGTGGTGTCCAGCGCATCGAATCCGAAGATGACGGAGTAGAGCATGCCCAGCGACAACACGGTCAGCGGGGCCGAGGCCGAACCCAGTTCCTCCTGACGCGAGACCAGCGCGCCGGTAGCCGCGTACAGGGTGGCGAAGAAGATGAAGCCGAGGAGGAACCACACGATGCCAACGGCGAACACCGATATCGCGGTACTGGGCAAGGTCAACAGTCCGGTGGCCGCGCCGGTGATCAGCGCCGCCCCGCCGAGCACCAGCACCTGCAGCAGGGCGATTGCGCCCACGCCGAGAATCTTGCCCCACATCAGGTGCAGAGGCTTGATGGTGGCCAGCAGCAGTTCCACGATGCGTGAGGTCTTCTCCTCGACCACACCCGAGGCCACGAGTGCACCACCGATCATGATCGCCATCGACAACAGACCCGCACCGGCGAACGCGATGACCAGGCGTTGACCCTCGTCCTTGTTCTGCTTCTTGACGCGTACCTCGGTCACCGTGGAGCGTTGCGCGGCAGCGGTGGCCACCGCGTTCGCGTCCACGCCGCGCTCACCCAGAGCCTGGGTCAACGCGGTCTGTGACACCGCTGATCGCACTATCGCGGCGAGCGTAGCGTCCGGTTCGTCCTTGCTGATCAGTTGAAACGCGCTGCCCCCGTTGCCTCCTGGTGCCAGGGCGAGCGCGACCTTGCCGTCGGCCACCTGGGCGCGCGCGGCGGCCGCATCAGCGATCGGGACGATGGTCACCTTCGTCCCGCCTGCCTTGGCGATGGCGGTGATGGGTTGTGAGAGTGCAGGGTTGCCGACCACGCCGATCTTCTCCGGCTTGTCGGGACCGATGAACACCGACGCAGCGATCAGCCCGCCCACGATGAGTACCAACAGCAGCGCGATGGTGACGAGGAAGGATCGGGTGCGTGCCCGGGTGGTGATCTCGCGTCGGGCCACCAGACTGATCGACCGCCAGGCGCTGGGTGCGGTCACTGTCTGGGGTCGATCGGATTCTGTTGCTGGAGCAGCATTCTGGGTTGGGGTGGTGGTGCTCATGCGGAGACAACCTCTCGGAAGAGTTCGGTCAGATGGGGGGTGGAGGTGGCGAACTGCCGGACCGGGCCTGCGGCCAGGGCTGCGGACAGGATCTGCTGGTCGTCGGCGTCGGGGGCCAGGGTGAGCAGCGTGTCGTCGTCGCGGTAGGTCACCTCCAGCACGCCCGGCAGGTGATCGGCCCAGCGGGTGGCGGTGTCGGGGCCGCTGACCTGCAGGGTGGCTGGTCCACGCGAGCGCAGTTCGGTGACGGTGCCGATGGCCTTCATCTGGCCGGCGGCGATGATGCCAACCCGGTCGCAGAGCCGTTGGACCAGGTCGAGTTGATGGCTGGAGAACAGCACCGGGATGCCGTGTCCGGCCTTCTCCACCAACACATCTGCCATCACGTCCACCGCAACGGGGTCCAGCCCGGAGAACGGCTCGTCGAGCACCAGCACCGAGGGGTCGTGGACCAGGGCGGCGGCCAACTGGGCGCGTTGCTGGTTGCCCAGGGACAGATCAGCCACGTTGTCGTCGATCCGCGCGGCCAGCCCCAGCCGATCCACCCAATAGTGCACGGAGTGACGGGCCGCTGCGGCCGAGAGTCCATGCAGCTCAGCCAGATAGCGCAGCTGCGAGCCGACGCTCATCTTCGGGTACAGCCCACGCTCCTCGGGCATGTACCCGATCTGGCGCCGGATGTCGCCGTCGATCAGTTTCTCTCCCAGTAGAACTCGACCCGAGTCGGCGGCAAGCACGCCGAGGATGATCCGCATGGTGGTCGACTTGCCTGCGCCGTTGCTGCCGACGAAACCGAAGATCTCGCCGGTCTCCACTCGAAAGCTCATGTCCTGCAGCGCGATCAGATCGCCATAGCGTTTGTGTAGGGATTCGATGATGAGGGGGTCGCTCATGGCTGCTCCTTGGTCGCGGGTACGGTTCGGGGTTGTGGCGCCGTGGCAGATCACCATGGCGCGGGTCGTGGCGGATCGAGGTCGCTGGTCCGGACAGTGCTTGCGGGAGTTGATGATTCACTGTGTAGTGGTGCGGTCTGTGGCGATGCCGGTGGTGACTCGGCCACTGACGGGGCTGCCGCTGGAGGGCTCGGTGGTTCATCAACGACGATGACGTCGGGCCGGTCTTCGGGGTCGGGGTCGTTGGTCCACCACGCGACCAGCAGGGGAGGCAGTGCCGCAGCGGCGACCACCAGGCTCACCAGCAGGACCCCGACCCCGTAAACGGTGTCACCACGCACGTAGTCCATCGTCGAGCCCATCCAGATCAACATGAGGTACGGGAAGAAGATCAGCGAGAAGATGGCCCAGTAGCCGAGCGATCGAGCCGAATTGCGTTGGGCCAGCTGAATCTCGTCCAAGGCGCCAACTGGTGCATCGATCACCGACCCGGTCACGGTCCGCACCAGGTGCAGGGTGGCGGCCACCCCGGCCAGCCCCGCCACCCACGGCACGAAAAACCAGGTGCTGCCGAACACCGCCAGCGTCGCGCCGAGGAGCATGATGACCACCCAGGTGCCGGCGAGCCCGACGAGGCGGCGAAATGTGCGCTGGTTGCGCAGGCTCGGCCACCGGTGTGCGTTCTTCGCGACCGCCCTCTCGTAGCGGCGGACCCGCCAATCCTCGTAGCGGCGCCACAGCTCAGGTTTGACGTGTTCGGGGATCGCCGAGTGCGGGTCGGTCATGACGTTGCTCCATTCCGGTTGGCATACAGCTCGGCGGACATGGCCCCGAACTCGTCGCGGCTGAAGACGGCCTCGATCGGCAACTCGAAGACCTCGCAGATCCGCATGGCCAGGTCGAGGCTGGGGTAGTTGTCGCCCCGTTCGAGCGCGCCGACCGACTGCACGTTGATCTCGACGAGGTCGGCGAGTTGCGCTCGCGTCATCTGACGTTCGGCGCGCAAGACGGCAATCCGGTTGTAGATCGGTCGCTGCGGACCACGTCTGACTGGGCTCACGTGACATAGTGTTGGGAAAACCCAACACTATGTCAAGTTTTTAGTCGGAAATGTTGTGTAGCCGCCGGATGAGCACTGAGTCGCTCCGAAGCACGGACATGACCTGGGTGGCCATCTCTTCCAGTGCTGGAAACAGATGAAAGCGGGTGGAGCTGACCGGCCGCAGGGCCCGCGGGAACCGCAGCCGCAGCAGTCCGAACTCGGTGAACATCGCGATCAAGGCTGTCGTCGAGGCGAACTGCGGGCCGCCGGCCAGTGCCCGGTCGACAGTGGCCGCCAGGTGGTGGATCGGAGATCCGGGGGGCACCGACCAGCCAGGCCTGGTGAACCCCAACTGCCGCGAGACGCCGGGGACGAGGTGACCGGCCGCCAGAGCGTGCGCACGTGTGTCGGCAAGCACCCGTGGACCGTAGGAGTCGATGCGACGGATCCAGGAGTGAGCTGGCTTGGGTGGCGAGCCCATCATCGTCGCGATGACCATGTCGAGGTGAACGTTGCCCGTCGGGCTCGGGTCGGCGACCCTGATCACGCCGCGGTGGAAGAAACCCCCGGATTCGCGGTGGTCGATCCAGATGCGTTGGCGGATGGCCAGATCCAACATGAGGCAGCACGCAATCGGCAGCGGCAGGTGAATGTCGCCGATGTAGGGCTGCTGCCGAACGGGATCGATGGTGAGCACGATGAACTGTTCGGCAAGGCCGAGGTCCCCGGTGGGCGGCGGGCGGTTCATGACGGGGAGTGGTCGTCGCCGAGCAGCTCGGCGACCACCGTCGCCGCCTCGCGGCCGGCCCGGTTGGCGCCGATGGTCGAGGCTGACGGCCCGTACCCCAGCAACTGCACGGCAGGCTGTGCGGCGACAACGGTGGCCAGCCGTCCGGTCATGGTGATCCCGCCGCCGGGAGCACGTAGTCGCAGCGGCGCGAGATGGTCCAGGGCACTGCGGAATCCGGTGTTCCAGAAGATGGTGTCCAGGGCTAGGTCGGCCCGGGTGCCATCGCGCCAGGCGACGCCGTCGGGGGTGATCACGTCGAACATGGGCATCCAGGTCAGGATGCCGTCGGCCTGCGCCGCCGCGATCGCCGGGGTGCGGTGCAGGCCCGTCACCGAGACGACGGATGCGGGCGGCAGCCCGGCCCGCACCCGCTGTTCCACCAGCGCCACCGCCTGACGGCCCGCGTCGGGTGTGAATGGTTCGTCGGCGAACTCTGGTTTTCGGCGGCTGCACCAGTATGTGGTGACATCGCTTGCGGTGCGGGCGATCTCGATGAGCAACTGCACCGCCGAGATCCCCGCGCCCACCACCAGGACCCGTTCACCGTCGAAATCGTGAGGGTCGGCGTAGTCGTGGGTGTGCAGCTGGCGACCGGTGAAGGTGTCGATCCCCGATACGTGCGGGATGAACGGCCGGTCCCAGGTGCCGGTGGCGTTGATGATGGTTCGGGCGTGGATGGTGCACGGGCCATCAGCGGACACCGCAGCGATGACGAAGTGGTCTGGATTGGTTCGGCGCACCGATCGCACGTGAACGGGTCGGCGGACGGGCAGCGCGAAGCGTTCCTCGTATCGCCGGAAGTAGTCGGCGACGGCAGTGGCGGCCGGCCACGCATCACATTCGACGCCGAGTGCGTCGGTGAGTCCCCACCCCGGGAGGTCGTGGACGTGGTTGGCGCCTGCGAGAGTGAGCGTGGGCCAACGGAACTGCCACGCCCCGCCGGGGGCGGGTGCGTGATCGAGGATGACGAACCGGCCGTCGAGCCCGCGACGTTGCAAGAAATAGCCCGCCGACAGCCCGGCTTGACCGCCGCCGATCACCACGCAGTTGAGAACGGTGTCGATGGGCACGCGAGAACACTACTCAGTGAGCACCGCGTGCCGGTGGGCCGCAGCGACGGTGCTGGCTTCAGTGGCGAGGAACCTGAGTCTGCGTTCGGCTGCGGTGCGAACCGTCGCCGATGGGATGTCAGCGGCCAGGATCTGTTCTGGCCGGTGCAGGTGGTTGGCGCGGGGCGGGTCGCTCGAGCCATTTGGTATCCAGCCGTAGCGTCCGCGGTCGGGTCCGTACTCGATTTTCACGGTTTGGAACTGTCCGGGCCCGGTGCCGACGGCACGGTTGTGGGGTCCGCAGGCGGGTGCGAGATCGGTGACGTCGGTGACTCCGCCGTAGGCCCAATCGCTTTCGGCGTGGTGGATCTCGACGTGCGCAAAGGGCGTGGGGCAGCCGGCCTTGCCGCAGCCGCCGTAGTGGGAGAACAGGACGAATCGTTGGGCCTGCGTCGCGAGTCGTTTTGCGCGTCCGTAGAACAGGGGTTCGCCGGTCATGTCTTCGAACACCGACAGGTGCATCTGTGCGGTGGCGGCCAGCGCGATGACGTCGGCCATCGGCAGGTCGGATCCGGTAGCAGTGTGGGCGACTCCGGCTCGCTCGCGCAGTTGCTCGTCGGTGACCGACACGATGATGTGCGGCGGGAGTCCGCGGTGGGAGCGGCCGAGCAGCCCACCGTCGACCGCTGACTGCAGAAGCGCTTTGAGTGCGTCGTGGTTGCGCTGGGATTGCGATCGACAGTCGCGGTCAGCCGCCTCGCGCAGCAGTGCGGGGTCGATGCTGTCGTCGTCCCGGCCCCCGTGGGGAGAGTGTTCGTCGTCGGGGTTGTTCATGCCGGGTGCGGCCCATGCGGCGAGGACGACGTCGAAAAGTGCGCGGGTCACGGGGTCGAGGTGGCCGGTGAGTTTGGACATCAGCAGCGAATCCTGGGCCCCCAGACCCAGGCTGCGGTTGCGGGCGCGATCACGGTCCGACGGCGGCTCGCCGTCTGGGTCGAGGTGGGCGAGGATGCGTACGCCGGCGCGGGTGATCTCGCGGGGGCTGAAGCGGCGTGCGATGTCGGCGAGTTGCGCTTCGGCGCGCTCACGCACGTCCGGTTGGGTGGCGCCGGGGATCTTGGCGAGGACATCGAGCACCGCGCTGACGTGCTCATGCGACAGGTCGCCATCGGCCATCGCCGCAGCGGTGTCGGGGCAACGCGGGGGTAGCTGCTCACCCGTCATGGACCGCATGGTCGACAGTTCCGACACCTCGCGGAGCCGCCTTTTCGGGGTTGCGACCCGGAGTCGATCGGCGACGAACTCGATGAGGTTGCGGCACTGCACGGTTCGATACGCCTCGCGCTCAGACACCTCGGCGATGCGATGCAGGCCGATGGAGCCCATCCGGCGAGTGAGGCGCTCATGCATGATGGCCAGCTCGGCCACCTGCGACTCGGTGCACGCGTCGGATGATTCGTCGGCGATCTCGCCCAGAAGAGTCTGCAGCGCAGCATATTTGGCGATCAACGAAGTCGACACGTGCACCCCCTCCCCGCGCGCTGTACTCTCATTGTAGATCATATGTTCGAATAGTGCAACAACACTAGAACACATACTGCAGCGTTAGGCTGACGCGCATGATCGACAGCACGTCAGACGGGCCGGTGACCACGATCGAATTGCGCCGCGCCGAGAAGCGCAACGCACTCGATCACGACATGGTCCACGGGTTGGTGGCCGCCGTGGAGTCTGCCGTCGACGCGGGGGCGCGCGCCATCGTGCTCACCGGTCAGGGGCCGGTGTTCTGCGCGGGCGCGGACCTGTCGGGCCCGGTGTACGACCCCGAGTTCCTGACCACGCTGGTGTCGGCGCTGCAGCGGATCGAGGCGGTCCCGGTTCCGGTGATCGCGGCGTTGAACGGCAGTGCGCTGGGCGCAGGCCTGCAGTTGGCGATGGTCGCCGATCTGCGCGTCATGGCACCCGGTGCGACCTGCGGGATACCGGCGGCCAAGATCGGTGTGGCCGTGGATGAATGGACTATTCGACGTCTGATCTCTCTGGTGGGGGCGGGAATTGCCCGCGGCATGCTCATCGGGTGCGACCCGCTTACCGCCGAACACGCATTGTCGGTGGGTTTCGCGAATCGCATCGGCGATCTGGCGGTGGCCCAGGAGTGGGCGGCGAGCATCGCCGAACTGGCCCCGCTCACCCTCGCCCACTACAAACTGGTGTTCACCGGCGACGGCGCCCGCGACGAGCCCGCCCCAGCACACACCGAGGCCATGCGAGCCGCCTGGCGTAGCTCGGACGTCGCCGAGGCCCGGGCGGCCAGGATCGAGAAGCGCCCACCGCGGTTCACCGGTCGGTGACGCAGGCACCCGTCCCGGCGGCGAGTGTCTGAGTTTTCCTGCGTGAAACACGAACGCGCACCCACTGATACACGACGTCTCTAGGTTTCTGGCATTCCCGATCCTTTCACCGAGGAGTGCACATGTCGTCGGACACCGTCGCCGATCCCCCCGTCAGCGCCACCGCACCGGCCTCAGGCGCCAATGCGATGGCAGCCGCGGCGACCCGGGAAACGTTGGAGGACTACACCCTTCGGTTTGCTCCGCGCAGCTATCGCCGTTGGGGCCCGGCCGTGGTGGCCACCTCTGCGCTGGGCGGCATCGCCTACCTCGCCGACTTCGCCATCGGCGCCAACATCGGCATCGCCAACGGCACCGGCAACGCCCTGTGGGGCATCCTCGTCTTCGCCGTGGTCATCGTGCTGTCGGGTTATCCGTTGGCCTACTACGCGGCTCGCTACAACATCGACCTCGACTTGATCACCCGCGGAAGCGGTTTCGGATACTACGGCTCGGTCCTGACCAACATCATCTTCGCCTCGTTCACCTTCATCTTCTTCGCGCTCGAGGGCTCGATCATGGCCCAGGGCCTCAAGCTCGGGTTGGGGATCCCCCTGTGGGCGGGCTACCTCATCTCCTCGGTGATGGTCATCCCACTGGTCATCTACGGCATGAACACGCTGGCCAAGCTGCAGGTGTGGACCACCCCGCTGTGGCTGGTGATGATGGTGTTGCCGTTCACATACCTGCTGTTGCGCCACCCCGAGACCGTCGGAGACTTCTTGGCCTACAGCGGCGGCACCGATGCGACAGGCGGAAACAACGTCAACTTCGCCGGGATCATGTTGGCGGCAGGTGTCTGTCTGTCGCTGATCGCCCAGATCGCCGAACAGATCGACTATCTGAGGTTCATGCCGCCGAAAACGCCTGAGAACAAGCGTCGGTGGTGGACCGCGGTCATCGTCGCGGGCCCGGGGTGGGTGTTCTTCGGCGCCATCAAGCAGGTCGTCGGGCTGTTCCTGGCGGTCTACCTGATCCTCAACTTCACGGCGCAGGCCGGCGTGGCCAACCAGCCGGTCGAACAGTTCCTGGCCATCTACGACGACTTCATGCCGCACTGGTTGGCGCTGACGCTGGCGGTGATCCTCGTGGTCATCAGTCAGATCAAGATCAACGTCACCAACGCCTACTCAGGGTCGCTGGCCTGGACCAACAGCTTCACCCGCGTCACCAAGACCTACCCCGGGCGGCTGGTGTTCCTCGGGTTCAACGTCCTCATCGCACTGGTGTTGATGGAGGCCGACATGTTCAGCTTCCTGTCGGATCTGCTGAACTTCTACGCCAACTGCGGCATCGCCTGGATCGTGGCGGTGGCTTCTGACATCGCGATCAACAAATATCTGCTGGGGTTGTCGCCCAAGCAGCCGGAGTTCCGACGCGGAATGCTCTACAGCGTCAACCCGGTCGGATTCGGCAGCGTGGTGTTGGCCGGCGGATTGTCGATCATGACTTACTTCCACGTTTTCGGCGACGCCATCCAGCCCTACTCGCCGATCGTGGCTGCGGTGCTCGCGCTGGTGTTGCCACCGGTGATCGCGATCGCCACGCGAGGTCGGTACTACCTGCGGCGCACCGACGACGGGATCGATCTTCCGATGCTCGACGAACACGGCAACCCCTCAGACGCGCTGCTGATGTGCTGCGTCACCGGCATCGAGTTCGAGCGTCCCGACATGATCGCCTCGGCCAAGCCGGGACCGAACGGGGAGAAGCAGTACATCTCCTCGCTGGCGTTGTCCTGCGACAAGACCGGCGAACACGTGTTGCCTGCACAGAAGTGAGGCGACGGCTGCGACGATGAGAGCGTGACCCGACGCACCGCGCGTGACATCCTCGCCCTGCTGATCGACGCCGAGAGTTGGCGGTCCTGGGACGGGCCACCGCAGATGCCCGCGGTGATCAGCGCCGAATACGCCGCCGAGCTGGCGGCCGCGCGCACAGCGGCCGGGGTCGATGAGTCGGTGCTCACCGGCGCTGCCACCATCGCCGGGCGGCCGGTGGCGATCGTGGTGAGCGAGTTCGGTTTCCTCGCCGGTTCCATCGGCCGCGCCGCCGGCCACCGCATCGTGGCCGCGATCCGACGGGCCACCGCAGCGCGGTTGCCGTTGGTGGCGTTACCGGCATCGGGCGGCACCCGCATGCAGGAGGGCACCGCCGCCTTTCTGCAGATGGTCGCGATCACCGCCGCCGTGGTCGACCACAAGGCCGCACGGTTGCCCTACCTGGTGTATCTGCGTCATCCGACCACCGGTGGGGTACTGGCGTCGTGGGGTTCGCTCGGTCACGTCACCCTGGCCCAACCCGACGCGCTGATCGGCTTCCTGGGCCCCCGGGTGTACGAGGGCCTCTACGGTGAGCCGTTCGCTGAGGGTGTCCAGCGTGCGGAAAACCTGCGGGCGCAGGGGATCATCGACATCGTCACCCCGCCGGACAACCTGGCCGAGTTCGTCGACGCGGTGCTGGCCGTCGTCGACCACGACCGGCCCGTGGCCCCGGCGGCGGTCGCGACACCATCGGCGTTCGCCTCCAGGGGCGAGGTGTGGTCCTCGGTGCTGCGCTCACGCGACCCGCGGCGGCCGGGAATTCGGGATCTGTTGACGCAGATCGCATCTCCCGTCGTGTACCTCAACGGCACCGGGGAAGGGGAAAGTGACCGGGCCATGGTCGTCGCCCTGGCCACCATCGGCGGGCGCGGTGTGGTGGTGATCGGTCAGGACCGGCGGCGACAACGTCCAGGCTCGTGGCTGGGTCCGGCAGCGCTGCGGGTGGCTCGGCGGGGCATGTCCCTGGCCGCCGAGCTGAACCTGCCGCTGGTGACCGTGGTGGACACCCCCGGCGCCGAACTGTCGGCGGCCGCCGAGGAAGGGGGCCTGGCCGCAGAGATCGCCCGCTGCCTGGCCGATCTGATCGCATTGCCGGTGCCCACGGTGTCGGTGCTACTCGGTGAGGGGGCCGGGGGGGCGGCGTTGGCGTTGCTCCCGGCCGATCGGCTGGTGGCCGCCGAACATGCGTGGCTGTCGCCGCTGCCGCCCGAGGGGGCGAGCATCATCGTGCACCGCGACGTCGACCACGCCGCGCAGATGGCTGCCGCGCAGGGCATCCGCGCCGACACGCTGCGGGAGAACGGTTTCGTCGACCTGGTGGTCGCAGAAGCACCGGACTCGTCTGCACCCGAGCAGTTCTGTGCCGCGATGGCCGATGCCGTGGTCAGTGCCTTGGCGCAGGCCTGCGCGCAGACCGATCGCACGCAGGCCATCATGACCCGGACTGCCCGCTTCGGCGCCTGAACGTCGACCGTGCCGATATCACCCGTCGAGCGTGCCGATATTACCCGTCGAGCGTGCCGAACAGCTCAGGTGACGCGCTGATCAGGGCCAGAACAGGGTGCCGCCGGAGAAGTCCTGCGCCCATTTCTTGCCCACGCGGTACTCGTCGCTGACCGGCATCCCGAAGAAGCCGCCGGGTCCGCCCTTGCGCGCCCACACACCGAGCAGCATGCCCCACACCACGAAGGTGCCGTTGTTCTTGGAGTAGTAGACGTTTCCGCCCTGGAACTGCTGGCGCTTGCCCTTGCCTGCGGCGTCCTGTTCGTCGGTCAGCGGGTAGCCCAGCGGCCCGCGCTCCCAGCGCTTGGTGCCCCACTTGCGTAGGATCGCACCGCCCACCTGGTGTGCGGTGCCACCGGCGACCGAGGCTTTCCAGTAGAACGATGTGTCCTTCTCGAACCGCTGGAAGCGGCCGCCCAGTCCCGCCGACAGCTCGGGTCCGGTCGGGTTTCCCCAGGTCGCGGCGCCACCGGTGGCGAGATACGCCTCCTCGATCTTGCCGCCGACCAGGAACTCTCCGTATGTGTTGTCTGCGCTCGCCGCCCCGGCGAACTGCGAAGATGCCACGACGGCCACGGATACCGTGGTCACGATCGCCGCCACGAGTCGCTCTCTGATGCGCATGGGTTCCTAACGTTGTCGTGTGTGTCTGTCCCCCGACCCGCCGCCGATTGTTCGTCATGCTGTGCGAATTCTCAATCTCGCAGCGCCCGGTCGACCGCCCGATTGGTACTGTTAGCCCGTCTCATCAGCTCGCCGAAAGTAGAGCCCACGTGCTCGTTCGTCTACTCCGGACCTACCTGCAGCGCTATCGCACCGAGCTGGTGGCGATCGTCTTCCTTCAGGTCATCTCGACCATCGCGATGCTCTACCTGCCCACCCTCAACGCCGAGATCATCGACAAGGGAATCGCCCGCGGCGACACCGACTACATCACCGACCGAGGGATGTGGATGCTGGCGGTCTCGCTGGTGCAGGTGGTGTGCAGCATCGCCTCGGCGTGGTTCGGCGCGCGGGCGGCGTTGGGCGCCGGACGCGACATCCGCCGCGACCTGATGACCCGCGTCGGTACGTTCTCGGCCCGTGAGATGGGGACCTTCGGGGCGCCGTCGTTGATCACCCGCACCACCAACGACGTGCAGCAGGTGCAGATGCTGGGCGTGATGGCGGCGACCATCCTGGTGACCGCGCCCATCATGTGTGTGGGCGGCATCGTGATGGGTCTGCGGGTGGGCGGCACCCTGGCCTGGGTGCTGGTGGTGGCCGTACCGGTCCTCGGCGGGGCGATGGCGCTGATCATCGCGCGGATGGTGCCGCAGTTCCGCGCCATGCAGACCCGCATCGACAATGTCAATCGTGTTCTGCGCGAACAGATCACCGGTATCCGAGTGGTGCGCGCTTTCGTCCGTGAGCCCTATGAGCGCACTCGCTTCGGGGTTGCCAACGACGACCTGACCGAGGCGTCGTTGCGGGTGGGACGCCTGGTCGCACTGATGTTCCCGGTGGTCACCGTCATCACCAACCTCACCATCGTGGCCATCATCTGGATCGGCGGCTACCTCATCTCCGGTGGCAGCGTGGAGATCGGGGCACTGACCGCGCTGATGAACTACGTGATGCAGATCCTGATGGCGGTGATGATGGCCTCGTTCCTGGCCATGATGGCGCCGCGCGCCGCCGTCTGCGCCGAACGGATCACCGAGGTCCTCGACACCGAGACGTCGGTGATCCCGGCTGCCGCCCCGATCGGGTTCGCGGCGCCGGCGGCGAAGGTGGAGTTCGCAGGCGTCGAGTTCCGTTACCCCGGAGCGCAATCGCCGGTGCTGGCCGACGTGTCGTTCACCGCCCGACCGGGCACCACCACCGCCATCGTCGGTTCCACCGGATCAGGTAAGACCACCCTGCTCGGCCTCATCCCGCGGTTGATCGACGTGACCGAGGGGACGGTGTCGGTCGGCGACACCGACGTACGTCAGCTCGATCTCGACGAGCTACGGCGGGTGATCGGACTGGTGCCGCAGAAGCCGTACCTGTTCTCTGGCACCATCAGAACCAATCTGCAGCACGGTAAGCCCGACGCCACCGACGACGAGATCTGGGATGCGTTGACCATCGCCCAGGCGGCCGACTTCGTGCGCGCCATGCCCGATGGCCTCGACACCCCGGTGGCACAGGGGGGCACCACCGTCTCCGGTGGGCAGCGGCAACGGTTGGCCATCGCGCGCGCGGTGATCCGCCGTCCCGACATCTACCTGTTCGACGACTCCTTCTCCGCCCTCGACCTCACCACCGACGCCCAGCTGCGCGCCGCGTTGGCGCCGGTGACCGCGCAGGCCTGTGTGATCATCGTGGCCCAGCGGGTGTCGACGATCATCGAGGCCGACTCGATCGTGGTCCTCGAGCACGGCCGGGTGGTGGGGGTGGGCACCCACGAGGAGCTGTTGGCCTCGGGGTGTCGCACCTACGCCGAGATCGTCGAATCGCAACTGTCGGTGGAGGTCTCGTGATGACCGGGCCGATGGGGGCGGGTCCGCCCGGACAGCGGGCGAAGTCGTTCACCCCGTCGGTGGCGCGGCTGCTGCGCCGGTTGGGCGTGCACCGGATCGCGCTGATCGTGGTGGCCGCCTCGGCGATCGGGTCGGTGGTGCTCACCGCGCTGGCACCCAAGATCCTCGGTCACGCCACCGACATCATCTTCGCCGGGGTGATCGGTAAGACGTTGCCCGAGGGGGTGAGCAAGCAGGAGGCGGTGCAGCGGCTCCGCGAGGGCGGCAACGGCACCTACGCCGACATGGTGTCGTCGATGGATGTGCGGCCCGGCTCGGGCGTGGATTTCCCGGCGCTCACCCACACCATGATCACGGTGCTCATCCTCTATCTGGTGGCCGCCCTGCTGGCCTGGTTGATGAGCCTGCTGCTCAACGTGGTGGTGCAGGCCACGGTGCGTTCACTGCGCCGTGAGGTCGAGGACAAGATCCACCGACTTCCATTGCGCTACTTCGACACCACGCCGCGTGGAGAGTTGCTCAGTCGGGTGACCAACGACATCGACAACCTGTCGCAGTCGATGCAACAGACCCTGCAGCAGCTCCTCAACTCGGTGTTCATGATCATCGGCATCCTGGTCATGATGCTCGTCATCTCGCCGCTGCTGTCGTTGATCGCGCTGGCCACGGTGCCCGTGGCGGTGGTGGTCACCACCATGGTGGCCAAGCGTTCCAAACCGCACTTCCTGTCGCAGTGGAAGAGCACCGGTCAGCTCGACGCCGAGGTGGAAGAAGCGTTCACCGGACACGAGGTGATCAAGGTCTTCGGGCGTCAGGCCGATGTCCAGCAACGCTTCGACACTCGCAATGAGGCTCTGTACCAATCGAGTTGGCGGGCCCAGTTCATCTCCGGGATCATCATGCCCGCCATCATGTTCCTCGGGAACCTCAACTATGTGGCCATTGCGGTGGTCGGTGGGCTGCGGGTGGCCTCGGGTTCGTTGAGCCTTGGTGACGTGCAGGCGTTCATCCAGTACTCGCGGCAGTTCACCCAACCGCTCACCCAGATCGGGGCGATGTTCAACCTGATGCAGAGCGGGGTGGCCTCAGCCGAGCGCATCTTCGAGATCCTCGACGAGGACGTCGAAACCCCCGATCCCACCGGCACCTCGGTGATCGACGGGCCCGGCGAGGTGGTGTTCGACGATGTGTCGTTCCGCTACCGGCCGGACCGACCCCTGATCGACGGACTCGATCTCGCGGCCCATCCGGGTGCGATGATCGCCATCGTCGGACCCACCGGCGCCGGTAAGACGACGGTGGTGAACCTGTTGATGCGGTTCTACGACATCGATTCCGGGGCCATCACCGTCGACGGGACCGAGACGCGCGAGATGCCGCGCGCCCAGCTGCGGGAACGTACCGGGATGGTGTTGCAGGACTCGTGGCTGTTCGGTGGGACCATCCGCGACAACATCGCCTACGGCGATCCCGAGGCCACCGAGGAGGAGATCCTCGAGGCGGCCCGTGCCGGCCACGTCGACCATTTCGTGTCGATCCTGCCCGACGGCTACGACACGGTGATCGACGAGGAAGGTGGCGGGGTGAGTGCGGGGGAGAAGCAGCTCATCACCATCGCTCGGGCGTTCCTGGCCAAGCCGACCATCCTCATCCTCGACGAGGCGACGAGTTCGGTGGACACCCGGACCGAGTTGCTGATCCAGAAGGCGATGGCCACGCTGCGGGCCGACCGCACCAGTTTCGTGATCGCCCATCGGCTTTCGACCATCCGCGATGCCGACGTGATCCTGGTGATGGAAAACGGCGCAATCGTGGAGCAGGGCAACCATGATCAGCTGCTGGCCGCCCAGGGTGCCTATCACCGGCTCTACAACAGCCAGTTCGTGGGACCGATCGGGGAGCCGGACAGTCCGGAGGCGGGGGCCGACCCCGCCGCGGTCGGCGTCGGCTAGAGATTCTGGCGCGAGCCGGATCACACGCCTACCCTCGGGTCGGGCCGCCCGCACCACCCCCGGGGGCGGCCGCGAACCACCCGGAACGGAAGGCGAGACAATGGCGTATCGGTACCTCGGCAACAGCGGTCTGAAGATCTCGGAGATCACCTACGGCAACTGGTTGACTCACGGTTCGCAGGTCGAGAACGACACTGCCACAGCATGTGTCAAGGCCGCGCTGGACGCCGGGATCACCACCTTCGACACCGCTGACGTCTACGCGAACGGCGCGGCCGAATCGGTGCTCGGTGCCGCGTTGGCCGGGCTTCGGCGCGAGTCGCTGGAGATCTTCACCAAGGTCTACTGGCCGGTGGGACCCAAGGGCCCCAACGACACCGGGCTCTCGCGCAAGCACATCATGGAGGGCATCAACGCCTCGCTCACCCGGCTCGGTACCGACTACGTCGACCTGTATCAGGCGCATCGCTACGACTACGAGACGCCGCTGGAGGAGACCATCTCGGCGTTCGCCGACGTGGTGCGCGCGGGTAAGGCGCTCTACATCGGGGTGTCGGAGTGGACCGCCGATCAACTGCGCGCCGGACAGGCGTTGGCGCGTCAGGCCGGTTTCTCCATCATCTCCAACCAGCCGCAGTACTCGGCGCTGTGGCGGGTCATCGAAGACAGGGTGATCCCCACCTCCAAGGAGCTGGGCATCTCCCAGATCGTGTGGTCGCCCATCGCCCAGGGTGTGTTGACCGGCAAGTACAAGCCAGGCGAGCAGCCGCCGGCCGGGTCGCGCGCCACCGACACCAAGGGTGGCGAGGCGATGATCAAGCGGTGGATGAGCGACGAGATCCTCACTCGTGTACAGCAACTCGCGCCCATCGCCGACGGGCTGGGAATCACCATGTCGCAGTTGGCCATCGCGTGGGTGCTGGCCAACGACAACATCGCCGCCGCGCTGGTCGGGGCGTCGCGTCCCGAACAGATCACCGAGAACATCAAGGCCTCCGAGGTCACCCTCGACGCCGACGTCCTCGCCGCGATCGACGCCGCCCTCGGCGACGCGGTCATCAGCGATCCGGCGCTCACCCAGAGCCCGGAGAAGCGCGTCGTCTGACGCCGTCTCGACTGAGCCGGTGGGGGTGACGCCGGGCGCGCCTACTGTGGAGGCATGCAGCTGCCCACACCGCCCGCGCCGCAGATCGACGACCACTCGGAGGTGATCGCGTGGGTCGCCGAGCATCTCGGTGACCTCACCCGCGAGGGTGCCGACGGGGTGTCGGCCGGGGCGTTCACCGGCGGACAGACCGCTGCCGACACCGCGCTGGCCGCTCTCGACATCACCGGATACGCCCGCGATCGCAACGAGGTGCTGCCGGTACGTCGTCGCGGGGCCAGCCGCATGTCGCCCTACATCCGCCACGGTTTGTTGTCGTTGCCGACGGTGTGGGAGGCCGTGGGCGACGCCCCCTACCGCGACCGGACCAAGTATCGCGACGAGTTGATGTGGCAGGAGTATGCCCGGCACCTCTACGCCCGCGTAGGGGTTGAGACGGGTCACGCGCTGCGCTACGAACAGCCTCGGGTACCCGCGGGATCGTGGGGCGCCGACCCGTGGCCGCGCGAGATGGCCTGTATGGATCTTGTTGTCGACGAACTGCATTCGAACGGGTGGCTGGTGAACCAGACCCGCATGTGGGCGGCCTCGCAGTGGGCGGTGCGGGCTGGGGCCACCTGGCGCGACGGTGAGGACGAGATGTTCGCACACCTGCTCGACGGGTCACGCGCGGCCAACCGGTTGGGCTGGCAGTGGACGGTGGGCACCGGGTCGGGCAAACCGTATGGATTCAGCCGCTGGCAGGTGACCAAGCGGTCGCCGGAGCTGTGTCGCCGATGCGAGCTGGCCTCGCAGTGCCCGATCGAGGACTGGCCGTCGGATCAGATGGGTCCTGCGGTGGACGGGCCGTACCTGGCCGCCGACGACATCCCCACCGGCCCACTTGAGACGCCCGATGGCGATGTGGCCGAAGCAGTCTGGTTGACCGCAGAGTCCCTCGGCGACACCGATCCGGCGATGGACGCTGACCCCGATCGCCCCGCGGTGTTCGTTTTCGACGAACCACTGTTGGCACGACTGAGGTTGTCGGGCAAGCGATTGGTGTTCCTGGCCGAATGTCTCGGCGACCTGGCGCAGCGTCGGGCCGTCGAGGTGCGCCGCGGCGTGGTGTCCGACGAGTTGGCCGGACGTTCGCTGGCCACCACCTGGGCACCGGTGCCAGGCTTCGGGCGCATCGCCGCGCGGGTACATCCCGTCGAGGTGCATCCCTGGCCGTGGCTGGTGGTGCCCACCCGCGCCCCGGTCCGCTCCTACACGGCGTGGCGCAAGAAGGTCGGCGACCCGAGCTGAGGTCCCACACGGGTGACGGTGCAGTCCTTAGGCTCACTGCATGCCCGCGGTGATCGCGACGATCAGCCTCAAGGGAGGCGTCGGCAAGACGACGGTGACCGCCGGACTCGCCGACCTGTTGGCCGGGGAGTTCGGCAGGCGAGTGCTGCTCATCGACCTCGACTCGCAGATCAACCTGACCACGATGATGATCGGCGAAGATGCCTGGCTGCGGCTCAACGCCGCCGGGCACACCCTGGCCACCCTGTTCGCCGACGCCGTCGATGGCACGGCCGAGTTCTCGTTGGCCGACACGCTGGTGCACAACGTGTCCACCGTGACCGGGCTGGGCGGCATCGATCTCATCCCGTCTTCGCTCGACCTCATCGAGGTGACCGAGGAGCTCAGTGCGTTGCGGGTGCGACGCGACGACACCGGCGCCGCGGTCGGGGTGCTGCGGGATGCGGTGGCGCCCATCGCCGGTGAGTACGACTTCATCCTCATCGACTGCCCACCCACGATGGGCCCCATCACGCTCAACGGGCTGGCGATGGCCGACGGCTATCTCATCCCGACCATCCCGGATGTGTTGTCCACCTATGGCATCCCACAGGTGCAGCGCTACGTGCGGCGCTTCTGCGACGAGATCGACCGGCCCATCGTCGAACTGGGTGTGGTCATCACCAAATACCGGGCCGCCTCAGCGTTGCACCGCGACACCGTGCACCGCCTGCGTCGCGATCCCACCATCGCCCACGTGTTGCCCGGCTACATCGCCGAGTCCACCACGGTGGCCGCGGCAGCCGGTCACAGCCGCCATGCCTCCCTGCGCGCGAAGTACGGCACCCACGGACAGTTCGACCAGTTCCGGGAGTTGGCGCGCACGGTGCTCACCGAGGCGGCCGACAAACTGTGACCCCACCTCGGGCAGGTGTGGCAGCGTGGGGGAGTGACCACCTCGATGCCAGCGTGCGACCTCGACGCCGCCGATCCGCTCGCCGGATACGTGGATCGGTTCGTCACCGGTGGAGACGTGCAGGCCTACCTAGACGGCAACTCGCTGGGCCGACCGCTGCGGGTGACTGCCGACCGAGTACGCGACTTCGTCACCGACGAGTGGGGTGGGCGGCTCATCCGTGGCTGGGACGAACGGTGGTTCGACCTGCCGCGCACCCTCGGTGACCGCATCGCCTCGCTGACCCTCGGTGCCGGGCCGGGCCAGACGGTGGTGGGGGAGTCGACCACGGTGTGGATCTACAAGTTGGTGCGGGCAGCACTGGCCCTACACCCCGGTCGCACCGAGATCGTCATCGACCGCAGCAACTTTCCCACCGACCGATATCTGGTGGAAGGCATCGCGGCCGAGACCGGCGCGGTGGTGCGGTGGGTGGAGCCGGACTTCGGGTCGGGGGTCACCGTCGATCTGCTCGACGACGTGGTCGGTGAGTCGACGGCGGTGGTGGTGGTCACCCACGTCGACTATCGCTCGGGCTTTCTGTTGGACGCCCCGGCCGTTGCCGCGCTGGTTCGCGACCGTGGGGCGCTGCTGTTGTTGGATGTGTGCCACTCGGCGGGGTCGGTACCCATCGAACTCGAGGACTGGGGTGTCGATCTCGCGGTGGGCTGCACCTACAAGTACCTCAACGGTGGTCCGGGCTCGCCCGCTTTTGCCTATGTGGCGCAACGACTTCTGGGCCACATCGTCCAGCCCATCTGGGGGTGGATGGGTGCTGCGGCGCCGTTCGAGATGGGTCAGGGCTATGTGCCCGCCGCCGGCGTGCAGCGGATGATCAGTGGCACCCCGCCGGTGTTCGGGATGCTGCCGATGATGGACATGCTCGATCTCGTCGCCGAGGTGGGTGTGCCGGCGATCCGGGCGAAGTCGTTGGCGCTCACTTCATTTGCGCTCGACCTCGTCGACTCCGACCTCGCGCCGCGCGGTGTCACGGTCTCCAGTCCGCGCGATTCCCGGCGCCGCGGCGGTCACATCACCATTGACCATCCCGACTTCCAGGTGATCACCGCGCGGTTGTGGACCCAGGGCATCATCCCCGATTTCCGTCGTCCCCACGGGATCCGGCTGGGCCTGAGCCCGCTGAGCACCACCTTCGACGAGGTGGCGCGCGGGGTGGCGGCGATCGCAGCCGAGATCGCCGGCTAGGTCACGCCACCGGGACAAGTCGGAAGATCGGGAACCGTCGGCCCTCGGCGGTCGCGGTGTATTCGACGAAACCTGGTGAGGCAGCAGTGAATCGCGCCCATTCGGTCTCCCAGTCCGCCTCGTCCACCTCGACGGCGTCGACCGTCATGGTGGCCACGGCACCGTCGTGAGGCACCTCGACCTCGATGCGGGGGTGCGCGCGCAGATTGTGTACCCAGGCCGGGTGCTTGGGCGAACCGGCCGCCGAACCGACCACCAGGTGGTGTCCATCGGCGTCGGTGACGCTGTAGAGCGGGTTGAGGCGCAGTTGGCCGCTCTTGGTGCCGATGGTGTGCAGCACCACCAGGTTGTCGCCGAACCCGGCGGTGGCGACGTGTCCACCGTTGTTCCGGAACTCGGCGATGATCGTGGAGTTGAAGTCACTCATCGGATGATCGTGCGCCCCAGTCAGCCAGGTTTCAAGAGTCCCTGGGGTCAGGGTCGAGGTCGGAGGGTCAGTCGGCGCAGCGTGAAGAAATCCGACAAAACGGCAAAAACGAGTAGCGGCAAAGTGTTTCGGCATTCTTCCGCTAGAGTCCAGAGTCGAGCCGACGTTGTCGGCTGAAGATCTTGGGGGGCGTCGGCACCGTGCACATCCGGGTGTCCGGTGTGCGTGCGGGCGCCCGGAAAGGCGTATGTGATGTCCTACTCGTCTCGTCGACTCGCCGTCGGCCTACTTGGAGTCGTGACGCCGGTTGTCGTCGCGGCGTTGCTACCGGCTCCGGCCACGGCCGCTCCGGCTGCTCCCGAGCCCGACACCATGAAGCTTGCCGGCGCGTTGGCCAAGCAAAAACTGGTGTGGGGGCCGTGTTTCGACCTGCCGCCGGGTACGCCACCGCCGCCCAAGCTCGCCGGCGTCACGTGTACCAAGGTGCAGGTGCCGCGCGACTGGAAGAACCCGGGCAACGGCAAGATCTGGAACGTCAAGATCTCCTACGTTTCCAACATCAGCACTGATGACCCGCGGCACAAGGGCACGATCTTCACCAACCCCGGCGGGCCGGGAAGTGCGGGAATTCAGCTGCCCATCATGCTGCAAGAAGGAACCGTTGACCTCAAGCCGTACTACAACTTCCTTGGTATGGATCCGCGCGGCGTCGGGGAATCAGATCCGGCGACCTGCCGCGTGACCACCACGGAGCCCGGCTCGATCGAGGCCCTCAACAAGATCGTGGCACCGATCTGCGCGGCAAACGAGGACGTCAAGACCATCAACTCCCAGCAGACGGCCTACGACATGGACTTCATCCGCGGCCTGCTCAAGGAGCCGAAGATGAACTACATCGGCTACTCGTACGGCACCTGGCTGGGTTCGACCTACGCGAGCCTGTTCCCGAGCAAGGTCGAGCACATGTACCTCGACTCGGCGGCCGACGTGACCAAGCCGACGCTGCAGAGCACCCAGGAGTTCCAGTACGTCGCGCGGGATCGTTCGTTCGCGCTGCATCTGGCCAACTACATCTCGCGTCACGACGACCTCTACAAGCTCGGCACCATTCGCGAGGACATCGTCAAGCGATACTTTGCGGCCACCGCCAAGCTGGATCCTGCTGTGGTGAAGACGATGTGGACCCTTGATGGCGGGCTGTCGGGGTTGGCCAACAACAACTTCATCAAGGTCTCCGCCAACACGGTGGCCACGCTGGTCCGGATGGGCGAGCAACCGGCCCCCGCGGCCACCGGGTCGAGCTCGGACACCGCGCAGGCGCTGATCGCCTCGCTGGATGCGGTCAAGGCCGATCCTGAGACCCCGCCCTCGGTCAAACAGACTGCCGCAGATGCGAGCGCGGCCGCTGCACCGCTGGTCGGGACGGCACCGGATGAGCCCAAGACCTTCGATTTCACCGATTCGCAGAACTTCATCCGGTGCGGGGACGGGCAGTGGACCCAGGGCGCGGGCTACTACGCGAGCTTGGCCACGCGGATGCGAACCCTGGCGCCGCTGAACACTCAGATCGGATTGGTGGAGAATCCGCCGTTCTGTGCGTTCTTCCCCACTTCGAACCTCAATCCTGTTGCCCCGAAGAACTTTCCCAAGGTGCTCTTCGGGCAGTCGGAGTTCGATGCGCAGGTGGGTTACGAGTCGGGTCTGGCCAGTGTCAAGGGCCTACCGGGCGCAAAACTCCTCGCCATCGACAACGAGGGCACGCATGGGTTGTTCCCTTATGGAACCGAGTGTTTCGACCGTCCGATCATCGACTTCTTCCTCACCGGCAAGCTGCCGAGCAAGAAGGTGACGGTGTGTCAGGCCAAGCCACTGCCGGGCGAGACCACCACCTACGAATCGGGTAACCAGCTCGATGCGCGGGGACGGGGTTCGGTGACTCTCCTGCCGAGGACTCCCAGCCAAACCGAAGCTCTGTCGGCTCTGCGTAAACAGCTCGACCTGGCGATCTTCGACACCACGATTGCACCGCAGGTGCGGCAGAAGTTCGGCGACAAGGGCGTGGAGATCGCGCGCAAGAACGTGGAGTGATCGACAGTTGCGGGTACCCGCGCGCGCACCCAGGCATCAGATCGGTCGCAGGATGGGTGGCCGCAGAACGGTGGCCGGTCCCCTGCGGTAGACCTGAGCCGGTTTGCCTCGGGGGCCGGTGGGTACGGTGATGCCGTCGACCGCGACGACAAATCCCGGCGTGCCGAGCACCTTGCGTCGAAAGTTGGCGCGGTCCAGGGTGATCCCCCACACCACCTCGTACACCGTCTGTAGATCCCGGATCGTGAACTGTTCGGACACGAAGGTCACCGCCAACGTGGTGTATTCGAGTTTCGCGCGGATGCGTTCCAGCCCGTCGGCAACGACCTGATCGTGGTCGAACGCCAGCGCGGGCAGGTCGTCGGCCCGACACCACATCGCCTGTGCCGCATCGGTGCCGGCCTGCGGATCGGGCAGGTGTGGCGCCAGGGCGACATAGGCCACCGAGACCACCCGCATACGGGGATCGCGATCAGGGGTCGAATAGGTGCCCAGCTGTTCGAGGTGTCCGGCGAAATGGGCCAGCCCGGTCTCCTCCAGGAGTTCACGGTGCGCGGCCTGTTCAGCCGACTCGTTGATGTGGACGAACCCTCCGGGTAGCGCGGGCGCGCCGAGGAACGGTTCGACACCGCGGGTGATGAGCAGTACCGACAGTGCGTTGTCGCGCACGGTGGCGACGAGAAGGTCCACGGTGACCGCGAAAGGTGGAAACTCGTTGGTGCTCATCGCATCTCGAGAGGATCGGCGAAGGTGGCGCGCCGGTCCAGTGCCATGTCGGTGACCCGGATCGCCAGCTCGAGCCGCTCCTGCACCGAGCCGGTCAGCAGAACCCACGGTCGCGCCGAGCGGGTGAGCGCGTCGGTGAACCAGCCGGTCATTGCTGCTCGGATGTGTTCGCCGTCGCGAATCCCGTCCTGTACGAACCGAACTCCGACGTGATCGGTCACCAGGTAGACCGACGGGGACGCGACCAGGCGATCACGTGCCCATCGGCTAGCCGGCCCAAGGTAGCGGCGTTCCCATACCGTGGTCGCGAATGCGTCTGTGTCGCAGACCAACAGCGGTGATCCCTCGGCCGCTGCAGTGTCTTCAGCCACCTGTTGAGCGTGAGCGATCTGGGCGAAATCCGGTCCTTCCCAGGTGAGATCATGCATCGTGGCGTCTGCGTTGACGGCCTGGGCTCGGGTGAGTTTGTCGATGGTGACCTGGCGTCCGTGTTCAGGCACCCACCTGGTCTGCGCCCAGACCCCGCCGCGTTCGCGATAGTGCTGTGCCAGTGCCGAACTCACCGTGGTGGTCCCTGTCGACTCCGAACCCAACACCACCACGCGGGTGGTCAGGCCCGCGCGGGTGCCCGGCTCCAACAGTGGCCAGTGACCGACGAGGTCGGCCCGACACGCTCGACCCGACACGGGCCAGGCGGTCCGTTCGGGGTCGAACGTCACGTGTGCGGCGTCGAACCACTGCGCCAGCTGCCCGCCGTAGCTCTCGCTGCTGACCACGACGTCGACCGGGTCAGTGGTGACCTGTGCGATCCCCGCGCGCATCGCTGCGACCTGGGCCGCCCACACCGGCTGCGATCCCATGTCGATGGGTGCATCGCAGACCACGCCCGTCACCGTCACGGTCGTGTCGTGACGATGCGCTTGCGCCAACCAGGAGACGCGATTGTCGATGGGGATGGACTCCACCGAGGCGGCCATCGCCACCACCGTGACCCGACCCGCGACGCCGGCGGCATGGCGGATCAGCGCGTGGTGCCCGGCGTGCGGTGGGTAGAACTTGCCGATGACCAGGGCGTGTGCGTACATCGACGCTCAGACGGTGGCGACCGACGGCGTGGCCGCTGCGACGCCGGCGGCCATGTCGCGCCGCCATTCTCGGAGTCCGATCACGCACAGCACGATGAACCCGAGGTAGAGCAGCGCGGTGAGGGTGAGTCCCTTGTACAGGTACAGCGGGACGTAGATGACGTCGGCGATGATCCACAGCACCCACGACTCCCAGCGCTTGCGGGCTTGGCCCCAGGTGGCGACCAGCGACAATGCGGTGGTGACGGCGTCGAAGAACGGAACCGTCGACTCGGTGCCCACGGTCAGGAGGTAGGTCAACACCGCCGTGGCGCTCACCCCGGCCGCGATCAGCCAGAACCATTCGGTCGGGCTGGTGCCGGTCACTGAGTGCGGGGCCGCCTCGCGCCGTGCGGTCCAGCGATACCAGCCCCACACACCCAGGGCCACGTAGACGATCTGCAGCCCCGAGTCGGCGTAGAGGCCCGCGGTGAGGAACAGGGCCACGAACGCGATGTTGTTGGCGATACCGATCGGCCAGTTCCAGACATTCTGGCGCGCAACGAGATAGACGCACAGCGCGCCGGTGATGAACCCGATCAGCTCGATTCGGGAGGTGGGGGCGCCGAACGAGGTGAACGCAGGTGCCTGCAGCCAATCGAGAACGTTCATCGGCAACCTCCCGGCGTCTGTGGTCAGAATGACTACAGAGTAGCAGAGGGGCCGTCAGACCTGCACGCGCATTTCGACAGCGGTGACCACTGCGGCCCACAGATCCGACGACGGGGTGATGATGTCGAAGTGATCGCCGGGGGCGAACACCTCGGTCACCTCATCGCCCGCAGCGAACGCGGCGGCGGCGTAGTCGTGGCTGATCTGCACAAGGTTCGGGTCGTCGTCGTGCCCGCAGGCCACCAGCTGAGGTACCCCCAGCGGCAGACGATGGCGCGGTGACGACGCGATGTCGCCGGGATCGTCGGCCCGCCAAATGTGTCCCAGTGCGGCGGCGACCGCGCCGTTGCCCAGTTCGTGCGACGTCGCCGACTCGAGGTCCACCACGCCAGCCAATGACACTGCCAGCAACCCACCGCCCACGTCGGCGCAGGCGCGCAACGCCAACTGGCCTCCGGCGGAGTGTCCGAGCACCACGATCGGGATGTCGGGCCCGATGGCCTCGACGCATGCGGTCAATGCGGACGCGACGTCGGCGGTCGTGGTCGCCCACCCGTGGGCATCGGGTCGCCGGTATTCGACGTTGTAGGCGCTGACGCCGTTGTCCTGCAACCACATCGACATCGGGACCATGAGGTCATAGGTCCACCTCGATCGCCAGTAACCACCGTGGATGAGTACCGCTGCCCACCGTGCGGGGGTCGTCGGGCGGTACACCTCGATCACGGTCTCGGGATGATCGTCGTACTGGATTGTCGATGTCACGCGACCACTGTCGCACGGACGGTCGTCGCGTGTGTAGGCGCGATTCATCGCCCGGGAACGACGGTGATCCGCAACGCCAGCTCGAACTACATGGTCCAAGACCTCTGTTGCTTTCTGCGACAACTCGGGGTGCGGATCGAGGGTGTCGGTACCACCACTCTGACGGTGCATGGGCTGGCCACGATCGATGCCGATGTCGACTACCAGCCCTCGGAGGACCCCATCGAGGCGATGAGCCTGCTGACCGCAGGCGTGGTCACCCACTCGACTCTCACCGTCACCCGAATTCCCATGGAGTTCATGGAGATCGAGCTGGCCATCCTCGAGCAGATGGGGCTGCAGATGGACGTCTCGACCGAGTATCGCTCGGCCAACGGTGTCACCCGGCTGGCCGACGTCACGGTGCACCCGGGTCCACTTGCTGCTCCGTTCGACAAGATCCACCCGATGCCGTTTCCCGGGTTGAACATAGACAACCTCCCGTTCTTTGCCCTGATCGCCGCGATTGCCCAGGGCCGCACCCTGATCCATGACTGGGTGTACGAGAATCGGGCGATCTACCTGGTGGAACTCACCCGTCTGGGTGCGGCAGTGCAGCTACTCGATCCGCATCGGGTCTCCATCGAGGGCCCCACGTCGTGGTCGCCCGCGGAGGTGATGTGTCCGCCTGCGCTACGTCCGGCCGTGGTGATCCTGCTGGCGATGTTGGCCACGAAAGGAACATCGGTGTTGCGCAACATCTATGTGATCAACCGGGGTCACCAACAGCTCGCCGAACGCCTCGGGGAGATCGGTGCCACCGTCGAGACCTTTCACGACCAGACGTGAGTCGTTTTCCGCGTCGCCACAGCGGATCTGCGCTAGTCTCCGGATTCCTACGTTGTATCGGCAAGTCGGGGGTGTCGACACGCGTGCGCCACGCGGTGGCGTCTTCGGGTGTCGTGGTCGTGCGTGTGGGGGCACCCCGGAAAGGCGCATTGCATGTCTGGTCCCTCTCGTCGGCTCCTCGTTGGAGCCATTGGTCTTCTCACCCCGCTGGTCGTCGCGGTGCTCCCGGCCCCGGCCACTGCCGCACCGGCATCCACCGAACCCGACACGATGAAGTTGGCAGGCACGTTGTCCAAGCAGAAGGTGGTGTGGGGCGAGTGTTTTGACATCCCGCCCGGAACGCCTCTGCCGCCCAGCCTGGCCAACATCAAGTGCGCCACGGTGCAGGTGCCCCGGGACTGGAAGAAGCCGACCAACGGCAAGATCTGGAACATCAAGATCTCGTACGCGTTCAACATCAGCACAGACAACCCGCGCCACAAGGGCACGATCTTCACCAACCCCGGCGGTCCGGGGAGTGGGGGAATCGACCTGCCGATCTCACTGCAGGAGGGGACCCCAGATCTCAAGCCCTACTACAACTATCTGGGCTTTGATCCGCGCGGGGTGGGGCAGTCCGATCCCGCCACGTGCCGGGTGACCACCACCGAGCCCGGCTCGTTGAAGGAGCTGTACCGGATCGTGGCACCGATCTGTGCGGCCAACGAGGACGTCAAGACCATCAACTCCCAGCAGACGGCCTACGACATGGACTTCATCCGCGGCCTGCTCAAGGAGCCGAAGATGGACTACATCGGGTACTCCTACGGGACGTGGCTGGGCACCACCTACGCAAGTCTGTTCCCCAGCAAGGTCAACCACATGTACCTCGATTCGGCGGCCGACGTGACCAAGCCGACGCTGCAGAGCACCCAGGAGTTCCAGTACCTGGCCCGCGATCGTTCGTTCGCGCTGCATCTGGCCAACTACATCTCGCGTCACGACGACCTCTACAAGCTCGGCACCATTCGCGAGGACATCGTCAAGCGGTACTTCGCCGCTACCGCCAAGCTCGATCGAGGCGTGGTGAAGACGATGTGGGCTTTCGACAACGGGCTCGCCGGGCTGGCCAACAACAAGTTCTTTCAGTCTGCGGCAAACGTTTTCACCACGTTGGTGCAGATGGGCGAGCAGCCGATTGCCGCGCCTTCGGCCACCGGGGGGACCGCTGCGGCGCTGATCAGTTCCTTGGATGCGGTGAAGGTCGACCCCGACGCACCGGCGGTGGCCAAGGAAACCGCCGCCACGGTGAGTGCGGCCGCGGCACCATTGGTGGGGCAGAATCCCGACGAGCCGCAGACATTCGACTTCACCGATTCGCAGAACTTCATCCGCTGCGGAGACGGGCAATGGACCCAGGGCACCGCCTACTACGAGTCGCTGGCCGCCCGGCTGACGACCACCGCCCCCTTCGACACCCAGGTCGACCTGGTGGAGAATCCGCCGTTCTGTGCGTTCTTCCCCACTTCGAACCTCAATCCTGTTGCCCCGAAGAACTTTCCCAAGGTGCTCTTCGGGCAGTCGGAGTTCGATGCGCAGGTGGGTTACGAGTCGGGTCTGGCCAGTGTCAAGGGCCTACCGGGCGCAAAACTCCTCGCCATCGACAACGAGGGCACGCATGGGTTGTTCCCTTATGGAACCGAGTGTTTCGACCGTCCGATCATCGACTTCTTCCTCACCGGCAAGCTGCCGAGCAAGAAGGTGACGGTGTGTCAGGCCAAGCCACTGCCGGGCGAGACCACCACCTACGAATCGGGTAACCAGCTCGATGCGCGGGGACGGGGCTCGGTGACCCTGATCCCGCGTACCCCGCGGCAAGAGCGGGCGGTGGCCGACCTGCACAAGCAGCTCGATCGGGTCACCTTCGACAACACCGTGGCACCGCAGCTTCGGGAGTTGTACGGCGACAGGGGCGTCGAGATCGCGCGCAAGAACGCCGGGTAGCCGGTGACGACGACACCCGGCCGATCACCCGAGCCCTGGGGCAACCCCCGGGCCGGGCACACCACCCAGCGGATCGGTCGGGTGTTCGTTCTTCTTCGACGACCGGAAGGTCAGGTTCGGGTCACCTCGACCCGGGTGACGCCGAGCATCCCGGCGAGCGGCACGGAAGCGCTGTGCTGTTCCTCGGCAATGCGCAGACCTTGTTCACGCACCACGTCGAGGATGCGGGAAGCCAAGGGCAACACCATGTGTCGACCCCAGCATCGTTCTGAGAGGTGCCCGAAGGGCAGATAGCCCGGATGTGTGTCGACGTCGAGATCGTTCCAGCGTTGCGGCTGCCACTGGTCGGGATCGGCGAAGTTCTGGCTGCTGCGATGGCTGAGGAACGGCAGCAGCAAGACGTCGTCGTCAGATCTGATGCTGGGATCGACGGCGGTGAACCCGGCTGAGGCCAGTCGCAGGATGTTCCATGAAACCGGGAGCAGCCGTAGGGATTCGGCGATGATGTGCGAGTTCGGCACCGAGTCGTCGAACGGCGATCCCAACCACACGGCGTTGGTGACCACGGCGGCCACAGTGAAACAGACCGGTGCGGCCAGGCGACGGTAGAGGCCTAGCGCGTGGCGTCGCCCCGCATACGTGGAGCCGTGGGTGGAGACGGCTGTGGCCAGCGCGGACAGTTCGCGGTCACCGCTGGGCAGCCGCGGTGTGGCCGCGGCCGCGATGGTCAGCCAGGTGAGCACCGGTGTGCGTTCGAGCTCGCGGTTGACCATCACGGTCATCCGCTGCGGGTCGTGGCCGAACACGGTGTTGCGGAGGTGCTCGTGCACGACGTCTGGCCAGCGGCCGGTGAGATCGACCCCGTCGATCGGGGTGTCGAGCGCGGCACGAACGTCTTTGCCCACCTCCCGCATGAGGAAAGTGGCTTCGTGCCGAGGGATGGATCGGCCGCGCAGCGGTCGAAAGGTGGGCCGCTCGATGTCGGTGGCCGTGCGCGAGGTGAGGATGGCGTCCATCAGCGTCGGATCGGTGACACCGACCGTCGCCGGTTCCAAGCGGAACACCGGGTCGTCACGGTGGTCGGCGAGGAGTCGTCGGAGGCGAGCAGGCAGTTGTGTCGTTCGCGCGCGGTGGACACCGGTCATGTCCGACATGCGATCTCCTGCACTGTGCGTGTTCGGGTCAGATGCGCCGGTGGCGCTGAGGGTTGTTCTACCGAAACACCCTTGGCCCCAAATGGTGGGGCCAAGGGTGCACGCGGTCAGTACCAGATGTACCAGGCGTAGGCCTTCAGGCTCTTCTCGCGACGAACGGCGTTCTTGATGCCGGCAAACACCTTCATGGGAACTCCTCAATCTCTGTCGAGTGGCCGAACCCGGTTGTCGTGAGGGGACTTACGTGTGGGGGGTAGGCAACCGGGGCCGTGTCGCCACTGTTCACCGGGGGGCGAACAGGTTGTACTTTAGTACCGCTAAGAACCTGGCGCGACCGGAAACATGATTGTGGCCGAACAGATCTGGATGATCTGCGTGGTTTGTCTGATCTGATCGAATTGCCCTGGTGCGCAACGCACGAGCGCGGCCGACCGCGTAATGCAGGTCGGTCGCGGTCAGCAGCTCGTGGCCGGGCTGGTCAGGCCGAGCATCGAGTACTTGCCCTGGTAGCTCGGCGAGGGTGAGGTATGGAAGAACCACGGCACATAGACCTCGTCCTCGAGCTTCCAGGTGGTGGAACCGACGACCTGGGTGTAGGTCGAGGTGTACACCGGGTCGCCCACCTCGAGGTTGGTCAGGCACCCGTATCCGGCCACTGAACTACCCGGCACCACGTTGTATTGGGTGCCGCCGACGAACGGGTCCATCGCCCACTCGGCGACCTCGTGCGAAAACGCCTGCAGGTTGGTGTTGTTGGCTTCGATGTTGGCGTAGCCGAACGTGTAGTTGCCGCGCTGATCGTGGTACCCGCCGAAACCGCTTCCCTGGAAGGTGCCGTCGTCGCCGTAGACGTTCGGCGCGACGAACATCGTCAGCCCGGTGGCCGAGTAGGCCCCGCTGATGCCGTTGGTGGTGACGGCATTTTGGATGGTGGTGTCGAGGACCCCGTACTCGCTGCCGACAGTGCTCCACTGCCCGTAGGGAACCGTCACCGTCACAGGCGCTTTCACCACCGGGTTGAGCAGCAGGTGATAGTTCGAGCCCACCTTGCCCGCGTTGGCCCGGACGTAGGCGTCGAGGTACTGGGTGACCTCGCCGGCGGGCTTGGTGGCGGTGTTGGTGAACATGGGGCTGCCCGCGGTTGCGGTGGCTGCTGCGCTGGCGTTGATGGTGGTCGACGTGCCGTTGGCGTTCTGCAGCACGAAGTTCATCGGCACCAGGTTGACGGTGATGGTGGTGGTGGCGTTGGCGGAGGGGCTACCGCCGACAAAGCGTGCGGGGTAGGACTTTCCGGTGTTGGCGTCGATGTTGGTCGTCGAGTAGGACGCCACGGTGGAGGTGAGCGCAGCCGGGGCCGATCGGGCTGACTTGCGCGACTGGATCTTCTGCGTGCCGTCGATCAGATGAAGCTTGATGTGTTTTGCGTCGGTGGGACCGGCGGTGGGGCCGGTGCTGCCCTCGGGCGGGGCGGCAGCCGCCATCCCGGACCCGATGACGCTCAGTACGGCACCGACGGCAGCGGCGATGCTCAGGACGCGAACACTGGTGGACCTGTTGGTCATGTAGGACGAACCTCTCGTGAAGGGATGTTTGCCGTAAGTAACGGCTTGGGAAGCCTATGCAGATGAACGCATTCGTGAATGTCTGAGAGAATTAACACTCCCGAAATACTTTAGGGAGGCAAACTACTCAAAGACGACAAGAACTACGCAGTTCGGACAGGTTCGGGTCATTGTGGGCGCAAGGCGGCTCGACCGGCGGCGGCTGAGGTGGGTCGTGGTGTCCGGATGGTCCGGTACGAGCCAATTCCCATGTGCGACAGAGTCGGAAGCGTCATGATCGGCGACCGATTCGATCGGCGGTGGACCCCGATCCTGGGTAGCTTGAGCTCCCATGCGCATGGTCGGTCGTATCTTGGTCCCCGCTCGACTCCGGTTGCGGCGCTCCGGCTCGGGTCTGGTGGCGATGTCGGCGCTCGCGGTGCTGCTCGCCAGTGGGGCGGTGGGGTGGGCTCCCGCCGCGATCGCCGACCCTGCTCCGGCGCCGTCGGGCTACATCGAGAGCGGCAGTGACGATCCCGTCACGCCCGCACCCGATACCACGCGTCCAACGAGTGCATCGTGCTCAGTCACGTTGGCGCACAACTTCTTGTCCAACGCGCCCGACGGCAGCAACCAGCGGTACCGCGGGACCTTCACGCCGCCTGCCGCATGCCCGGGCCCATGGGCCAAGGTGATCCTCGACAGTTCCACGACGGTCTCGGGTCGCCAGTTCGACCGGGTGGGTGACCTGAAGGTGGCAGGTGTGACCATTTGGTTCGGCACCACCCAGGAGCCCGCAGGCGCGGTACCGACCACCTTCCGTTTCAGCAAAGACGTCACCCGCTACTCGGCGTTGTTCCGATCGGCGCAGTCCTACGAGGGTGGGATCGAAAACTACACCACCGACGTCTACACCGGAAACTATTCGCAGACAGTCACTCTCACGTTCTTCCGGGCCGATGCCGCGAACCCGGCACCGTCGGTTCCCGACGTCGTGAAACCGTTGACCTTTGCCGATCTGACGCCTGCGGCATCGTCGGCGACCGCGTCGGTGGCCCTGCCCCGCAACCTCACCTCGGCGTCGGTAGAGACAACGCTGAAGGGCAATGGCTGCGATGAACAGTGGTTCAGCGCGGTGCCCGACGCGGTGGTCTCGGCGTTCCCCAAGGCTGGTCTCTGTGGTGCCACGTCGTATCGGGAGGCGATCCTGTCGATCGACAACACCCCGGCGGCAGCGGTGAACACGTTCCCGCACATCTACTCTGGCGGAATCGTTCCCACCCTGTGGCGACCGGTGCTCGCCATCAACACCCTGGATCTGCGGCCGGAGACCGTCGACATCACACCGTTCGTCGGCCGGCTGGTCGACGGCGCGCAACACACTGTGTCGGTGCGACTTCCACAACTCAACGATCGATGGCAGGTGGTGGCGACGCTGTTCGGAACCGTCGATGCCTCATCGACCCAGACGTCGGGATCGCTGGTGTCGAGTTCGGTGCCTGATGCCGCCCCGCGTGTGACGACGCGACCGGCGGCCGGTGCAGCGGTGAGATATCAAGTGGCCGTTGGGCGTAACTGGCAGACCGTCGGCTGGGTGCGGTCCTCGGCAGGAACCGTCTACACCACCGTCGCTGAGTCCCGGGATTGGCGGCAGGTCGGCACCATCTCGGGCAACGGTGCCAGCCAACAACTCGAACAGCGTGACGTGACCCGTTACCGGTCGCGCTCGACCAGCGGCGCGCGGGTGGTGGCCGAGCAGACCCTGCGGGAAACCTATCCGCTGACGGTGGATGTGAACACCGCCGACTACACCGATGACCAGAACTTCTCGCTGACCGCGACCGTGTCGATGGGCCTGGACTACGCAAGCGACGCGGTGACGCTCGGCGGTCCGCGGGCACGCAGAGCGGGCGAGCTGACCCTCGACTCGCGCGGGGTGTTGGCCCGCGCGGCGGGCAAGACCAGCGCCTCGGACGGGTCGTCGAGGACAACCTGGCGCGGAGTCGACGACCGCGGCCGATACAGCGCTCGCACCATCACCACCGAGCATGGGCGGGTGCTCACCGACACGGCCACACCGCGCTGATCGATCCACGTGGCGGTGTGCCTGTGATAATTTCTCCCGTACGTTCAGACGGCTGGCGGGAAGGTGCTGGGAAAATCGTGATGAGACCTCGAGCCGTGATGGTGGTGGGGAGCGTGGTGGTGAGCCTGTCGTTGCTGGCCACCGGATGTTCCAGCAAGCCGAAGGCGAACGCGAACATGACGTGTTCGAACTTCGCGAAGGCGTCCGACAGCAACCAACGCAAAGCCACCGAGTCGGCCTACAAGGCCAAGTACGGAAAGAACCCGGGGACCGTGGCTCGTGCCTCGGCAGGGTTGAAGATCCGCGCCTACTGCGTGCTCCCATCCAACGGGTCGAAGAAGATCAAGCTCGCTCCGTTGTGATCAGGCGCGTAGCAGCGCTCTGAGCTGCGCGTTCTCTTTCATCTCGTAGGCTGGTGACCATGACTGAAACCAACCCACGTCAAAACGTCACGTTCGCCAGCAACGGCCATCAGGCCCATGGTTACCTCGCGGTTCCCGAGAGCGGTTCGGGCCCGGGCGTCGTGGTCATCCAAGAGTGGTGGGGTCTCGACGACCACATCGCCGACATCTGTGACCGCTTGGCCGCCGAAGGTTTCGTGGCGCTGGCACCCGACCTCTACGGCGGTCGGGTGGCCCACGATGCCGACACCGCCGGGCAGTACATGACCACCCTTCCGGTGGAGCAGTCGGCCAAAGACCTGTCCGGCGCGGTCGATTTCCTCCTCGCCCATGATGCGGTGACTTCGAAGACCGTGGGCACAGTCGGGTTCTGCATGGGTGGCGGGTTCGTGCTGCTACTCGCGGTGGAGGCCGGCGACAAGGTCTCGGCGGCCGTCCCGTTCTACGGTGTCGGCCCGGGTGTGCCCAACACCTATGCGGGACTGACGGCAAAGGTGCAGGGCCACTACGCCAACGACGACGGCTTCTACCCGGTCGAACAGGCGCATGCGCAGGAGAAGCAGATCCGCGACGAGTCCGGCGCGCAGGTGGAGTTCTTCTACTACCCGGCCGGACACGCCTTCCACAACAATGAGGACAAGGCCGGAACCTACGACGCCGAGCAGGCCGCGTTGGCCTGGGGTCGCACGGTGGAGTTCTTGAAGGCCACCGTGGTCTGATCTCGCGCTCTGACAACTCCGCCCGCCGGCCGTCCTGGTCGGCGGGCGGATTGCTGTCGGGGTGCCGTCGGGCGTGGCTGGGGCACAGGTGACCAGCGTCGCCAGCTTCTGGTTCTTCATCGGTTTGCCACCGAATACTGGCTATCGGTCCGATAACACCCTGCGCTGGCAGAACGTGGCCACCGCGATGGGCTGCGGACAATCCCGGTCACCTGCTCGGCGACGGTCACGCGGCGCCGAGTCCCGACTCAGGCGGCAGGTTGGGGACCGTCGGAGACCAGCCTGCCGTCCTGATACACGCCGCGCACTCGCGGGGTCAGATCCGTGACCTCGCCAGGGGTGCCGTCGAGCACCACCAGGTCGGCGCGTTGTCCGGGTGCGATGAGGCCTCGGTCGTCGGCGACGCCGAGCAGGGCTGCGGCACTGCCGGTGGTGGCGTGTAGGGCGTCGAGGTCCGACATCCCGCATTCGGTCATGAACGCGAGCTCGTCGAGGTTGGTGCCGTGTGGGCCCACACCGCAATCGGTGCCCATCGCGATCGCCACACCCGCCTCGTGGGCTCGGCGCACGCTGTCGCGGTGCGCCTCGAAAACCATGTGCGCCTTGTCCACCACGGCCGGCGGGTAGGGCACCCCGGCGTCGATCGCGGCCAGCAGTGACCGCGGCGCGTGCAGGGTGGGCACCAGCCAGGTGCCGCGATCGAGCATCATCTCGATCGCCTCGTCGTCGAGGAAGATGCCGTGTTCGATGGAACGCACCCCGTTGCGGATGGCGGCTTTAACGCCCTCGGTGCCCTGGGCATGCGCCATCACCGCCAGCCCCGCAGCCGCAGCCTCCTCGACCATCACCGCGATCTCCGCATCACGAAAGTGGGCGTGGCGCGGGTCATCTCGCGGGGAGAGCACCCCACCGGTCGTGGCCACCTTGATGACGTCGGCGCCCTCGCGGATCAGGGTGCGCACCATCCTACGTACTTCGTCGACACCGTCGACCACTCCGCGAGGACGTCCGGGATGGGGCACCATCAACGGCACGTCCACCCCGCATGCGGTGTGCGAGTCTCCGTGACCGCCGGTTTGCGACAGCAGGCTGATCGAGATCTGCATCCGCGGTCCCGGGATCAGTCCGGTGTCCACCGCGGTCTTGATCCCCAGGTCGGCCCCAGCGGCGTCCCGGACTGAGGTGACCCCGATGTCCAAGGTGCGCTTGAGGTTTGCCGCCGCCCGATAGAACTGCAGGCTGAACGGTGACTCGAGATTGGACGTCATGCTCGGGCTGTCGAAGGCGACGTGAACGTGGGCGTCGAAGAAGCCCGGTGAGATCCAGCGGCCGGTGCAGTCGATCACCTCGTCGGCGTCGAGACCTGAACCCACCGCGGTGATCCGACCGTCCTCAACCAGGATGTCGCCGGGAGCGGGGGCCTCGGTGTGACCGGTGTACAGGGTCCCGCCGCTGAAGAGTGTGCGCATACGACGATCTAACTCCGGTCATGAGTGATGCGCAGCAATCGGGCCGTCAGAAGGGTGGTGGGTCGTCGGCGCCTGCGGTGGTGCGGTTGTGGTGGCGTTCGGTGCGGCGGCGGGCGTGTTTGTCTGCCAGGCGTGGTTGTCGTCTGGTGGGTTCGTCTGGTGTGGCCGCGGTTGGTGGGGCGGGTGGGGCGTGGGCGGGTTCGGTGAAGGTGATGTCGGCGAGGCCGGGGAACATGTCGTCGCCGGTGAAGGCGGGTCCGGCCAGGGTGATCCCTTCGGGGGTGGTGATGGTTTGTGTGGTGATGCCGTGGGTGACGGTTTGATCGTCGAGGAATGTGGTGAATGTTTTGATGCCGTGGTGGAAGCGGCATTTGGTGTTCATGTCGGTGTAGCAGGTGTGGCCACCGGCGGCGGGGTCTTGGTGGTCGTATTCGGTGACGTGGTCGAGGTCGGCGGTCCAGGCCCGCTGGTCGCAGCCGGGCCAGGTGCAGTACAGGTCACGGGTCCGCAGGATGGTGTCCAGGGCGGTCGAGGGCCGGTAGGGGTCTGACGGTAGGTGTGGCGGGAGTGGTGTGTCGGATCCGCCGACGGGCCGGATCGACGTTCCAGGGCGGGTCAGTAGGTCGGTGAGGTGGGGGGCGGAGATGACGCCGTAGCCGTCGATGAATGCCGGTGTTTCCCCGTCGCCGGCGGCGGTTTCTAGGTCGCACACCACATGCACGATCAGCGATGTCGCGGTCGCGGGCACGTCCCGGCGGGTGACGGCCTCAGCATCGGGGACGACCGGTGCGGCACAGTCAGGCTGGTGGCAGCTGCATTCCCAGGGGACTCCCATGGTGAGGCAGAACAAGGCGTCACTACGCCGCGCCGCCAGGGTGCGGTCGTCGCGGCTACAGACGGCGCGGGCGAGGGCGTCGATGCGGCGGGCCAGCGCGACGGCTGCTTCGGCGGTCATGGTCGCGGAGAGTTCGGCCATGCCGTCGGGGCGGGGATCACACCAGAAGCCACGTTCGGATAGTGCTTTTTTGCGGCGTTCCCGCACGGCGTAGGAGTCGTAGCGGTAGACGATCCGATCGACCATGTCCCGTAGCCGGGCCGTCGACCATGAGCCCCGCCGGTGCAGGGTGGCGGCGATGTCGGTGTCGATCAACGCCTGGGTGTCGGGGTCGGTGACCAGGTCGGTGCGGGTGATGATGGTCCGGAGATCCCGGCCCGAAATCAGCCCATCCCGCAAACACTCCCCCACCTTCGGCAACCGCGACGCCATGGTGACTGCGGTGTCCAACAGGCGTTCCCCGGCGGCCTGGGACATGTTGTGGACCGCCGCGATTGAGGTGGCGCATTGCACGAACCCGTCAAACCGGCGGGTATCAGACTCCGCGGTCGGAGCAACCCGACGGGCATGCAACTCCGCCGCCCGCGACAGCCGTAGCCACTCCAAAAACGCTTGCCCGGCCGTCGCATGCCGCATCTCAGTCAACAGGGCCGCATCCGGGGCGGCGGTGGGATCAGCAAGCAACCCCATCGCCTCCCGCGACACCCCCGACCACCCCCCACCAGCCATACCCCGCACGCTACGACACAGGTATGACAATCATCGAAAAACCAGCCCTGACGTGGGAGGACCAGTCCAGCGCGATGGTCGTCGGGTCTCGGTCGCGGTGATGCGTAGGCAGGTAGGCTGCGCGGTGAATGAGAGTCTCATCGTCGCCTGAGTGCCAGCCGAGGTCGCGGCCACGGCCTAGTCTCGGGTCATGTACGCACCCGATGGTGCCAATTCGTCGGCACGTCACGGTATGGCAGCGCGGGCTGCGGCGATCCTCGCCATCTGGGCGCCGGTGGTGCTGGTGGCCGGATGCGGATCGGATTCGGTGTCCCGCTCGCCGGCGACCAGTCGGCTCACCCAAACCGTGATCAGCAGTCCGGTGAGCACCCCCACGACCAACCCGGCGACGAACACTGCTGGTGGCGGTGGTGACCTCGGTGACGGTGGGCCTGCCGGGGATCAGCGTCCACCTCTCACCCCACAACCGTCGCCTCCCGCGCCGACGCCCACATCGCCGGGCACGGTGGACCCATCGACCTACGCCGTCGGCGACCGCTACTACTTCATCAGTCCGAGCGGGCTGTTCAGCTGCGGCATCCTGGCGCCGTCGACGCCGGGGGCGTCGAATGGGGCGGGATGCCAGGGCGACACCTCGCCGATTCCCCCGAAGCCGTCCTCGTGCCGCCTCAGCTGGGGCCACGGCATCAGGGTAAACGTGGGCGCCGCACCAGAGTTCCTGTGTGTCAGCGACGTTCAGTTCGCGCCGGCCGACGGTACGCCGGCCCGGGTGCTGGGGTACGGGCAGACCCTGCAGGCGTATGACTTCTCCTGCACGGTCCTCGAAAGTGGCATCACCTGCCGCCAGAATTCCACTGGTCGGGGTTTCACCATCGCGCGAGAGACTAACCGGCTCTTCTGAAACCGGTCCAGAATCGGGCAAAATACACAATTCCGGGCGCGAACCCAAATATTCACAACACGGTTGGCGATTGCGGGTTCCCCGAAACCTCATCGCCTTGTAGCTTGTGGCCCCGGGTGCCTGCCGCGGACACCCGGAACGGGGAGTGGTGTGCAGGAAAACGAGTGGTCACCATCGGTAGGTCGACGGACTGTACTGCGCGCGACGGCGCTGGCTGCAATCGCAGCGCCGGTTGTGTGGCAGGCCGGCACCGGTTCGGCGGTTGGCGCCCCTCAACGTCGGTCGCCGACCTCGGTGGGCGCCACCGCGCCGGGTGGGCGGATGCGGATCACGCTTATCATCGATCCTGCTGGCACGCCCGGCTACGTTGCCTCGGTTGACGGTGTGGACATCACCGGCGTCTGCCCACTGGGCATCGTGCTCGACGACGCCGACTTCTCCACCGGCCTGACCATCACCGATCGTGGCCGTCGGCAACGGATTTCGTATGACTACCCGCTGGCGCAGGGCAAGGTCGCGCGGGTGCGTGGGGTGGCCACCCAACGCGAGGTGGCGCTCGCCTCCGCATCCGGGCGCACGATGACCGTCGCGTTGTGGGCCTCTGCCCAGGGCGTGGCGGTGCGTTACCGCTTCGCTGATCCGCGTGACGGCGCAACGCACACCGTCACCAGAGACCTGACCGGGATCACCGCCCGCATCCCGGCCGACGGTGGCGCACAGTTCACCGAGCCGTACACTCCCGCGTCGCCGAAGTATCAGGACTTCTACCTCGACCGCAACCACCACGGGATCCCCACTCTCGGCAGCACCGTCACCAGTGCGCTCACCGCTTCCGGTGGGGCAACCTTCCCCATCCTGCTGCGCAGTGCAGCCGCCGATGGCACTCAGTATTGGTTGCTGGCAAGCGAATCCGGCGCTCTGGGTAGCTACCCGGCGTGTCATCTGAAGCAGCCTGTGAGAGATCCCTCCGCGCGCACCGCCACGTTCGCGGTGGCGTTTCCGACCGACGATGAGGCGTTGGGCACGTTCGGCCCCGGGGCGCCGCGGGTGTCGGGTGCCTGGGACAGTCCATGGCGCTTCATCGCCATCGCGCGCGATGCGGCCACCGTCGCCGAGACCACCCTGGCCACTGACCTCGCTGAACCCAACGCCATCGGCGACTTCTCGTGGGTCACGCCTGGGTCGGCCTCGTTCTCATGGTTGACCGACAACAGCAGTCCGACCAGCCTGGAGAAACTGATCACCTGGCTGGATCTGTCGAAAAAGCTCGGCTGGCCGTACTCGCTGATCGACGTCAAGTGGGACCAGATGACCGACGCCACAGGTGCGTCGGTGCCGTTGGAACGCCTTGCGTTGGAGGCGAAGCTGCGGGGCGTGCGGCTGTTCCTGTGGTACAACTCCGCAGGTACCAACAACGACGCGTCCGGCAACACTCCGCGCGACAAGCTGGCCGACCCGGCCACTCGGCTGGCCACCTTCGCCCGTCTGGCGGCGCTGGGGATCGCCGGCGTCAAGGTCGACGGCTGGCAGAGCGACAAGCAACAATTGCTGGCCCTGCAACGTGATCTGCTGATCGATGCTGCGAAGTTCAAGCTGCACGTGGTGCTGCACAACACCACCATCCCGCGCGGGTGGGACCGCACCTACCCGCATCTGCTTGGAGTGGAAGCGGGCATCGCCAGCGAGTACTACAACAACACCAAGCCCTACACCGATCAGATGGCCGAGCAGAACACCATCAGCGCAGTGGTCCGTAATGCGGTGGGCCCCTTTGACTACGGGACCACACTGTTCACCTCGGCACTGAAACCAGGCGCTGATCGCTATACCTCTGCCGCCCACGAATTGGCGCTGGCGGTCATCTTCCAATCGGGATTCAACGGGTTCGCCGATGCTCCCGACAAGTACCTCGGGCAGGATGAGCAGGTACGTACTGCACTGTCGTCGGTGCCGTGCGACTGGGACGAAACCCGTTTCCTCACTGTCGATCCCGCGCGCCAGGTGATCGTGGCCCGCCGAAAGGGTCGCGTCTGGTGGGTGGCGGGCATCAACGGTGTCACCACATCCATCTCGCCGGGCTTGTCGACGTCGGCGCCCGGGTATCGGCGTGCCTCCGGTGCGTCGCTGCCGTTGGCTGCCGACCTGCGAGCCCTCAAGATCGGCCGCGGCGCGCGGGCCACGCTGTTCCGTGATGTCTCGAGCACCGACAGCTCCCTGGTCCACGAGGAGGTGCGGGGCAATCGCTTCACCATCGACACTGCCCCGTTCGGTGGCTTCCTGCTGGTGTTCGACGGTGGGCTCTCGCGCCGTCCGGGTGGCTCTGGAATCTTCGGCAGCAGCTGACGTGAGCCGTCACGCGGGGAGATAGCCTGCGCGACAACAACCCTGAGGCACATATGCGACACCCCCCGACTGGCCGTCGGGGGGTGTTCGTCGTCTGTCAGGCGCAGATCAGCTCAAGTCGAACCGATCGGCGTCCATCACCTTGGTCCATGCCGCGACGAAGTCGGCGACGAACTTCTCCTTCGCGTCGTCGGCCGCGTACACCTCGGCCAATGCGCGCAGCTCGGAGTTGGAGCCGAACACCAGATCGGCGCGAGTGCCGGTCCACTTCTCGGCGCCGGTCGCGCGATCCTTGCCGACGTAGGTGGTGTTCTCACCTTCCACCGACGACCACTCGGTCTCCATGTCCAAGATGTTGACGAAGAAGTCGTTGGTCAGCGTGCCCGGCTTGTCGGTGAGCACGCCGTGGGTGGACCCACCGTGGTTGGCGCCCAGCACCCGCAGGCCGCCGACCAGCACGGTCATCTCCGGTGCACTGACGGTGAGCAGGTTCGCCTTGTCCACCAACAGGAACTCGGCCGGCAACTCCTCGCCCTTGCCCACGTAGTTGCGGAACCCGTCGGCGCGCGGCTCGAGGTAGGAGAACGACTCGATGTCGGTCTGATCCTGGGTGGCGTCGGTGCGACCCGGCGTGAACGGCACGGTCACGCTGTGACCGGCGTCCGCAGCGGCCTTCTCGATGCCGGCCGCGCCACCGAGCACCACGAGATCGGCGAACGAGACCTTGGCCCCATCCGATCCGGTGAAGTTCTCGGCGATGCCCTCGAGGACGCGGATGACCTGAGCCAGCTCGTCAGGCTCGTTGATCTCCCAACCAGCCTGCGGCTGCAAGCGGATGCGGCCGCCGTTGGCGCCGCCACGCTTGTCCGAACCGCGGAACGACGACGCCGCCTTCCACGCGGTCGACACCAACTGTGAGACGGTCAGCCCGGAGGCGAGGATCTGCTTCTTCTGCTCGGCCACGTCGGCCTCGTTGATCAGCGCACCGGTCACCTCGGGAACCGGGTCCTGCCACAGCAGGGTTTCGGCGGGCACCTCGGATCCCAGGTAACGCGCCTTGGGGCCCATGTCGCGGTGGGTCAGCTTGAACCAGGCCTTGGCGAACTCGTCGGCCAGCTCGGCGGGGTTCTCCAGCCAACGGCTGGTGATCTCCTTGTAGATGGGGTCGACGCGCATCGCGATGTCGGAGGTGAGCATCATCGGCGGGTTCTTCTTGCCCTCGACGTGCGCATCGGGGATGAGGTCGGCGCCGGCGCCGTCCTTGGGCCGCCACTGCCACGCGCCGCCGGGTCCCTGGTGCACCTCCCATTCGAAGCCGTAGAGGGTTTCCAGGTAACCGTTGTCCCACTGGGTGGGGTTGGGGGTCCAGGTGCCCTCGATGCCGGAGGTGATGGTGTATTCACCCTTGCCGGTGCCCAGGCTGTTCTTCCAGCCCAGACCCATCTGCTCGATCGGGGCGCCCTCGGGCTCGGCGCCCACGGTGCTGTCCGGACCGGCGCCGTGCACCTTGCCGAAGGTGTGACCACCGACCACCAGGGCAGCGGTCTCCACGTCGTTCATGGCCATCCGCTTGAACGTCTCGCGGATGTCGTTGGCCGAGAGCTGCGGATCGGGGTTGCCGTTGGGGCCCTGCGGGTTGACGTAGATCAGACCCATCTGGACCGCAGCCAGCTCGTACTCGAGCTCGCGGTTGCCGCTGTAGCGCTCGTCGCCCAGCCAGGTGCGCTCGGGACCCCAGTAGACGTCCTCGTCGGGCTCCCACACGTCCTCACGACCGCCGGCGAAACCGAAGGTCTCAAAGCCCATGGTCTCCAGGGCCACGTTGCCGGTCAGCACGATCAGGTCGGCCCACGAAAGGTTCTTGCCGTACTTCTTCTTCACCGGCCACAGCAGGCGCCGCGCCTTGTCGAGGTTGGCGTTGTCGGGCCAGCTGTTGAGCGGCGCGAAGCGCTGCATGCCCGCGCCGGCGCCACCGCGACCGTCGGTCACCCGGTAGGTACCGGCGGCATGCCAGGCCATCCGGATGAAGAACGGTCCATAGTTGCCCCAGTCCGCCGGCCACCAGTCCTTGGAGTCGGTCATCACCGCAGCGATGTCGGACTTGACCTCGGCGAGATCCAGCGAGGAGAACGCTGCAGCGTAGTCGAAATCGTCGTCCATCGGGTTGCCGACGGACGGGTTCTTCTTCAGGATCCCGAGGTTGAGGGCCTTGGGCCACCAGTCCTGGTTGCCGGCACCCTCCACCGGGTACTTGCGCTCACCGTGGACGACGGGACACCGTGCGGCGGTCTCGGTCTCGTGGGTTTCAGTCACGACAATCCTTTCGAGAGTTGCTTCTTCACCGGTGCGGTCACGGATGTGACTGCACCGCTTGGGCTGTCGAACATGAGGAACAGACTCCCCAGTAGATGACCTCGGCCTCGTCGATCTCGAAGCCTTGGGTGTCGGCCGCGTGCAGACAGGGGGCCTCGCCGAGCGCACAGTCGACGTCGGCGATGGTCCCGCAGGTGCGGCAGACGATGTGGTGGTGGTTGTCCCCGACGCGGGATTCGTAGCGTGCGACCGAACCCGAGGGTTGGATCCGTCGCACCAGCCCGGCAGTGGTGAGAGCGCCGAGCACGTCGTAGACGGCTTGCCGGGACACCTCGGGTAGCTCATCGCGCACCCGGGTGAAGATCGTCTCGGTGTCGGCGTGCGCATGGGCGTACACCGCTCCGAGAACCGCCACCCGTGGCCGCGTCACCCGCAGGGCCGCGGCACGCAGCATCTGAGGAAAGTCGGCGGTTGAGGTCACCACCCGACTATGACCACTTTTCTGGATCCAGTCAAGAGTGAGTCGGAGGTGTTCACCGAAGTGACCACGGATCGTCGGGTGTGCCGGTTAGTGTGTCGCTCGTCTGTTTCCGGTGTTGGCCGGGCTGGGGCGCGTGCGGGCCGTCGGGCGTTGCGCGCAGGTAACGGGATCTCAGGAGAAGAATGAAGCGCAGTTGCGTGTCGGTCGTCGTGACGACATCGGTGATGCTGTCGGCGGCGGGTCTGCTCGCCGGGTGCTCGTCGGATTCGTCTGGATCGGCAGCTGATCCAACGTCGGCGGCCTCTACGTCAGCAGCCCAGACGTCCAGCGGCACAGCTGATTCCGGTGGTTCGTCGGCGCTGGACAAGTACCTACTGACGGCTTCGGACCTGCCCGGCGGGTTCACCTCGATGAGCGTGCCCGCCGATCAGCGGGCGCAGGCGGTTCGCTCGGCATTCGGCGACGCCAAGAACACCGTCATCACCCCGGCGCGATGCCAACCCGATCTGCGTGGGGCGACGCCGCCGGCCGAGGGCAGCTACGCGACCAGCTTCTTCTCCAACACCGACACCGGCGAGCTGGTCACCACCGTGGCCACCACCGGCACCTCGCTGGTGCGCCAGTACAAGACCTACAACTCCGGCGCATGCGCCACCCACCGCGCGCGGGTGACCACCGACGGGCAGGCCGTCGATGTGACGGTCACTTACACCCCGCTGCCGATCACCCCGGCCGGAGTCGATGAATCCTTCGTGGCCAAGCAGTCCCTGCGCAGTGCCGTCGCCGGGCAGACCAGCAGCAATGCGACGCTGGTGGCGTTGCTGCGCAAGGGATCGACCACGGTGCAGGTGACCGCGCGTAAGTTTGCCACCGACGGCTCGGCCCCCGACGTCGCGTCGTTCACCGCGCTGGTGCGCACCGCGGCGAAGAAGCTGACCGCAGCCTGATCATCTCCGCGCTCAGGCGCGATAGGCGTTTCTGATGGCGGCGAAACCGTCGACGTGATCCATGTTCTGCATCCCGGGCGCGGGTGCGGGCGACGGAGGGAGCGTTTCGAGCTCAGCTCGACACCCTCGCCGACCTCCCGACCGTCCGGGAAGTTCGGGGCTGCGGCTACTTCTACGCGATCGAACCGAGCGCACACACCGTCGACGGGCGGCTGCTCACGCCGCCGGAGCGCAACGAGCTGTACGGCGACGCGATGCTCGCGTGGCCGCTCGAGCGACTCGGTGTGATGTTGCGCGTGTCGATCGATGCCGGTGACCCCGTGATCAGCCTGGCGCCGCCGCTGGTGGCCGGCACTGCGGAGTTGACGCATCTGGTGGAAGCCTTGCGTGAGGTCTTGACCACGATCAGCGTGGCGCACGCCTCGCTGTGAGGAGTTCATGCGGTGCGCTCGCGCCGGTCTCAAGGTGTATCGCACTCGCAGGCACCGGCAGGTTCCACAGCTACCGTTGATCCACAGGGCCTTTCGGTGTGTGTGTGGTGGATCGCGGTGGCGGCCATAGCCTGGCGCTCGTGACTGAGATCCTCATCATCGACCCGGTTGTGGTGGCCGAGTTGGCCGCGCGCCAGCGTGGCGCGGCACATCAGCTGCGAGCCTTGCGCGAGGCGATCGACGTCGGCACCGTGGCCGCAGGGCTACCCGGATCGCAAGCGGCCCAGGCCGCCGGGCCGCTGGCCGAGGTGGCCGCCGCCGCGCTGTCGGACATCGCCCACCGTATCGATGCATTGGCGCAGGCCAATACTGCTGCGGCACAGACGATCACCTTGGCCGACGAGGACTACGCCCGGCGCATCCACCAGGTGCTCGAGCGCAACGAGCATGGCTGAACCCACAATCGGGCAGGTGCTCGCGTGGAGTCGCAACCTGCACCATCTGGCCGATCTCGCGGCAGCGATCGATCAGCTCGTCGATGATCTGGACGGGGTGATCAACCGCGTGCATCGCGACGTCGACACCGCGATGGGGCAGTGGCAGGGGATCACCGCACGCACGATGCAGGCACGTGCCGACACCGAACGCGTGTTGGGGCAGCGGCTCGGCTTCGGCCTGCTCGACGTCGCCGAAGCGATCCGTCGTCAGCTGCCCACCCTCGAGCACGCCACCCGATTGACCGTCAACGCGGTTGAATCCATCTCAGCTGCAGGGTATCTCGTCGACGACTCGGGCGGGGTGTCACCTCCGCAGCTGCCGCGCGGCGGGTTCCCCACCGACATACCCGCCGACGCCGGACCGCGCTCGGCTGCATCCATCGCCGCCGGATCGGCTCGCCTGCATGAGCAGCGCGTGCACCTGGCGATGGCAGCGGTCGGTGCGGCCGATCACGAGTTGGCGCGTGAGGTGGGTGAGTCGCTGGGTCGGGTGCGCGAGACCGCACACGCGGCGGGGGTGGGCGTCGTCGCGTCGCAGTGGGTGAACCGCATCCTCGTCGGCGAGGCCCAGCTGCCGCCCTGGCCGGCCATGCTCGCCGATTTCTGGTCGCGACTCACCGCACCAGAGAAGGCGCTGTTGGTCGCGAAGTTCCCCGAGTTGGGCAACCGGGCTGGACTGCCCGCCGCCGATCGTGACCACATCAATCGGATCAGGTTGGGGGAGATGATGATCGATGCCGACGCTGCGGTGCGCGCGGGTCCCTCCCCGGCGGCCCGGCGGTGGCGCGATCAGCTCGGCACGCTCGCGAACGCTCTTGCCGCTCGCCCGGGACGAGCTCTGCTGGTGCTGCGGGCCGACGGCCGGGTGGCCGTCGGCACCGGGGACACCGACGGCGCCGCCCACGTGGCCACCGTGGTGCCGGGCACCGCCACCACCCTCGGCGACATCGACGCCAACCTCGGCCGCGCCGACCGCATAGCCGCCGCCGCTCGCACCGCCGGTGCTGCCGACGGCGAGGTGGCAGTGGTGATCTGGCAGGACTACGCCGCACCACCATCGGTGCTCGCCGCGGTCGACCCGGGGCCGGCTCGGTCGGGTGCGTTGGGGCTGCAGGACTTTCAGTCCGGTCTGCGTTCGGCCGCGGTGGGCGGGCATCCGCCACACCTGACGGTGATCGGACACAGCTACGGGACCACGGTGATCGGGATGGCGGCCTCGATCGACTCGGGTGTGGAGGCCGACGACGTGGTGCTGTTGGCCAGTCCGGGTCTGGGTGGCGCGCACTCGGTGGCCGATCTGCGGCTGCTCGGGGCCTCAGGGAACACGGTGGCGCAGCATGTCTGGTGGTCCACCGCAGCATTGGACCCGATCCGATTGGCCGCCCCTTATGTCTTGGGTCCCCAGCCGGGGGCGAGGGTGGGGGGTGTCGAATTCCCCGCGCTCCCAGGCGATCCACCGTGGGATCAGTCGTCGCAGTTCGGGGTGGCCGTGCATTCTGCCTACTTCGACGAGGGCAACCCGGCGCTGGATGCCATCGGTGCCATCGCCGCCAGACGGATGCAGCGGTGAGGCCAGGTGTCGGGCGGGCGCGGGCCCGCCCGTTTCGGGCTTGTGCGTCGCATCGTCGCCCTATGCTGAGCCGGTGACCGTTCCCCGCGATGCCGCGATCGCGCAGGCGCTCTACGGGTTGACCGTCGAGGTGGTGCGGCAGATGCCGCGCGATCTCAGTCTCACCGCGATCTCGACGTTGTCGATGATCGAACGGCTCGGCTCACAGCGCATCACGGCGCTCGCGAGTGTCCAGGGGGTGGCCCAGCCGTCCATGACCGCGATGATCGCTGGGCTCGAACGGTCGGGCTACGTGCAGCGGCGCCCCGATCCGGCCGATCGGCGTGCACAACAGGTGTCGCTGACCGACAAGGGAATCGACTACGTCCTGGCCCGGCGGCGACGCGGCGCCGAGCTGATCGAGCAGTCCCTGCAGGGCTTGTCGAGCGAGGACCGGGCGACGCTGGGGGCCGCGGTGGCGGCCGTCAACCGATTGCGGGAGATCCAAATGGGCGGCACAACAACCTGATTGGTGGTCGATCGTAGGTTTTGCCACCTGTGGCCCGCTGAATTGGGCATAGTGGGGTGATGACCGAACTCAAGCAGTACATCGCCGAGGAAATCGCCACCGACCATGTGGAGGGTCTGCTCTCGCGTCGGGAGGCTATGCGCCGGCTGGGGCTGATCGGGCTCTCGGCTGCATCGGCGTCGGCGTTGATCGCGGCCTGCGGAAGCGATTCGGGATCGTCGTCGAGTTCGTCGAGTTCGACCCCGGCGTCGGCGGCCGCGGGATCGGGGACGGCCTCGGCACCGGGGATGTCGACGGCGGTGGCCACCGAAGCCATCACCTTCACCGGTCCACGCGGTCCGCTGCAGGGTGCGTGGGCACCGGCCGCCTCGGCCAAGGGTGCGGTGATCGTGTTGCACGAGAACAAGGGCCTCACCGACCACATCCGTAGCGTGGCCGGGCGGCTGGCTGGGGCCGGGTATTCGGCCCTGGCCATCGACCTGCTCAGTGAGGAGGGGGGCACTGCCACCTTCTCCGACCCCGCACAGGCGACCGCCGCCCTGGCCAAGGCCTCGCCGGATCGGTTCACCGCCGACATGAAGGCGGGTGTGGCCGAACTACGCAAGCGCGTACCCGACAAGAAGATCGGTGCGATCGGCTTCTGCTTCGGCGGCGGACTGGTGTGGACGTTGCTCGCCTCGGGCGAGCCGCAGCTGTCGGCGGCGGTCCCGTTCTACGGTCCGCTGCCCGACAAGGCCGACTTCGCCGGCTCGAAACAGGCTGCGGTGCTCGCCGTCTACGCTGCGCTGGACAAGCGGGTCAACGCGTCCATGCCCGCCGCCGAGGCTGCACTGAAGGCGGCCGGGATGACCAACACCGTCGTCACCGTGCCCGGAGTCGACCACGCATTCTTCAACGACACCGGCCAGCGCTACAACGCTCAGGCGGCCGCCCAGATCTACCAGCAGGTCTTGGACTGGTTCGGCGAATACCTCGGCTGAGTTCGACTACATCACATTCGCTCGGAACACTTGAGTGAACAGTCGTACACTCAACGTGTGAATGACAGCGACGAGAACCGCACCTCTGCCGCCACCGATGATCAGCGGCGCGCCGAGGTGCGCGCACTGAGTCGACTGGCCTTCTCCGAGATCGCCGGTGCCACCGCGGGGGTGGCCGATGTGCACTCCGCCATCTCCTCGCGCGTGTTCGCCGGGCTGCGGATGGGGCTGGGCGATCTCGTTGCCCCGGCTCAGGTGATGCACGACGCGATCGCCGGCGGCACCTACGCCATCATCACCACGGTCTGCGAGACCGCCGCCGACATCGCGGGCGAGACCGCCGACGGATGGGGCCGGCCGCCGTCGCAGACCACCAAGGGTGCGATGACCATCGCTGCGGTCAACGGGCTCATCGGCGATCACCTCGACGAGAAGGACAGCCCGCTGGCCGCGCCGATGTCGGTGCGGGTGGCCGGGGTGGCCGTCGACCCCGATCGCGCGGCGCTGGCCGCAGCCTTCCCGCAGGCTTCGGGTCGACTGGTGGTGTTCTTGCATGGCCTGATGGAGACCGAGGCCGCGTGGACCCTCGGCGGCCGACCCACCTACGCCCAGCGGTTCGCCGACGATCTCGGCGCCACCGGCGTGGAGATCCGCTACAACACCGGACGGCACATCTCCCGCAACGGACATGATCTGGCGGTGCTGATGGACCGCCTGGTGGCCGAGTGGCCGGTGCCGGTCACCGAGATCGCCGTGATCGGCCACTCGATGGGCGGATTGGTGGCGCGCAGTGCGTGTCATCGTGGCTCGCTGGACGGGGCCGCGTGGGTGCAGCGGGTGCGCCAGGTGGTCAGCCTGGGCACCCCGCACCTGGGTGCGCCGTTGGCGCGGTCGGTCCACTACCTCAGTGCCGCACTGGATCTGCTGCCCGAGTTGCGACCGTTCGCCCGGTTGCTGCGTCGGCGCAGCGCTGGGGTGCGCGATCTCTTCCACGGTTCGCTGGTGGACGAGGACTGGAGCGGCCGTGACCTGGACTCACTGGAGGTGGCTGCGGTACGCGAGATCCCGCTGCTGGCCGGTGTGGATCACTGCTTCGTCTCGGCCACCGTCACCGTCGATCCGCGCCATCCGATCGGGCGGTTCATCGGCGATGGTCTGGTGCTGACCCCGAGCGCCTCGGGGCGTAACAAGCGGCGCCACATAGGTTTTCGTGATGAGGACGGTCTCGCGGTGTCGGCGGCGAACCATTTCACACTGCTCAACGACGACCGCGTCTACGCCTGGATCCTGGCTCGCCTGACCCCCACGGCGCTACTCGCCCACGGCTGATCCTCGGCTCGGTGGCCTCAGTCGGACCCAGGTGGGCTCGACACCTCGGTCGCGGTGGGTGCGCTGGATCCCGGCTCGATGGCCGCAGCGGCCGGGACCGACGTCGTCGGTTCTGACGTCGGGGCCGTCGGCACGGTACCGGCGGGCGCCGGGGTCGTCGACGGGTCGAGTGCGGGACCAGTGGGTTCGGGGCCAGTGGGATCGGTTGATCCAGAACCAGATTGGGCGGTCGGCGGCGCAGGGGCAGCTGGAGGTGCCACCTGTGTTGCGGCCGCAGGTGCTGTGGTCGGCGTCGCGGTCGACGCCGGACCTGTCACCGACCTCGGCGCGGTCGCCGCCGCCCAGACCGCCGCGCTGCGTGCGGACGCCTCGGCGAACATCGCGGCGATCTTGGCGGACGAGAGCGGGGACCCGATGCGCGCGGTGGTCGCGGTGCCCGGGCCGGCGGTGCGGTCATAGCCCACCTCGATCGCAGCACGCAGGATCGGGTCGAGGGCATCGAGCACCGCGGTGGGAAAACCGAAGAGGTAGAACGGCATCAGCAGCGGTAGTCGGTCGGCGCGCACGGTGAGGAAACGGGTGGTGCCGATCCTGACGTCGGTGATGAGGGTGCGCGGGTCGGTGATGTCGTAGCGGCGGTAGTCCGGGTGCAAGAACCCCATCCCCAGTATCGCGTTGGTCACGGCGAGCAGATTGGTCACGTCGACGGGGAAGTCGGCGATCCCGTCGTACTGCAACGCCACGTCGGTGGTCGGGTACGGGCTGGGTGGGGTGGCGCCGTCGAAGGTGATGCCGACCAGTGGCAGGTAGATGCCGGGCAGGCGAGCCATCACGCCGCCGTTGGGGCGGTTGGGATTTCCCAACACCAGGAACGAGAGATCCTCAGGCGAGCGCACCGGCTGCCCGGCTGCGGCGCCTGCGGCCAACGCGCGCACCGTCTTGGTCACCACGGCGGCGCTCGAGGAATACCCGACCACCAGGATGGTCGTGCCTGCTGCGGTTGTGGACAGTGCATCGATCAGGGTGAGTGACCCGATGCGCGTGGCGGCGTCGAACGGGGTCCACCCACCGATGTTGCCGCTGGTGAACGGGATGTCGGCGGGCCAGGTCAGCGGGGTGTAGCGATAGCCGGCGTAGGGGGTACCCGGTGCGGTCGAGAAGTATCCGCCGAGTAATCGGTCCATCGCGGTCCCGGTCGGATTGGTGTTGCCGCCCATCACGTAGACCGTGGCTGCGGGGCCGGTCGCGGAGTCGGCTGCGGTCAGTCTGACCTCCGGGCCAGACACCGGGCCTTCGGTCACGACCGTCGCCACCGACACGGCGACCGCGATGCTGAGCACGCGAAGGGCAGTGCTCGTCCCGGCTGCGCGCGCTGTGGACACGATTCTCATCGACTCGACCCTCCCCGCGTCTGCCCGATCGAGATCGGATGAATCCGAGTGCAACTATCGCATGAGAATCCGACAAAACGCTTAATAATCCCATATCGCCCAGTTAGTTGCAGATGGGCAATCGCGAATTCACGGTTAGGATGACCGGCATGGGGATTTCTGGGGGGATCCGGTGGCTGCTGCCTGCCGTGATGATCGTGACAACTGCGTTGGTGGCGGGATGTTCGTCCACGTCGCCGCGCTCGACACCTGAGCCGTCGGCCACGGCGACGCTCACCACCGCAGCGCTGCAACAAGCGCTCGACGCGCTGGTCGCGGCGGGCGCGCCGGCGGCGGTGGTCGAGGTGGTCAGTGGCGATCGCCGCTGGACGGGCTCGGCCGGGGTGCTCACCCGCGGCAACCCCGCCGTGGCGACCGGCGAGGCACCGTTTCGTATCTCCGGGATCACCAAGTCGATGGTGGCCGCGGTGATCCTGGACCTGGTCGCCGAGAAACGGCTCACACTCGACACCGACGTCAACACGGTGGTCCCGGGACTGCTTCCCCGGGCGGTCACCATCGAGCAGCTGCTGGAACAGACCAGTGGGCTGCCCAACTACACCGCCACGATGGCACCGCCCAACGTCGATTCCATCCTGGCCAACAGCGGGGTGGAACGCACCGACGCCGACCTGGTCGCCGCGGCGTTGACCCAGCCGTGGACCCAGAACCCGGGCTCCAGTTACGTCTACTCCGACACCAACTATGTGGTGCTCGGCGAGGTGATCCGCACGCTCGACGGCGGTGTGCTGGCTGATTCGTTGCAGCGACGCATCTTCGGGCCGGCCGGGATGACCGCCACCCGATACCCGGCCGACGCCGCGATGCCGCCAGGAGCGCTGCACGGGTATCTGGTCAACGGCACCGACTACAAGGACGCCACCTCGTTCACGCCCAGCTTCTTCGGTGGCGCCGGTGCGTTGGTGTCGACGGTGGCTGATGTCAACCGCTTCTACCGGGCGCTGTTCACCGGCAAGATCGTGCCGCCGGCCCTGGTGGCGCTCATGCAGGAGAAACCCGAGTCCGGGTACGGCCTCGGGGTGGTGGCCGCCCGGGACACCTGCGGCACCGGATCGAAACTGCTGTTCGGGCAACGGGGTAACGGCTACGGCTACCGCTCGGTGTCGTTCTCCTCACCGGACGGCAGCCGCCAGCTGACGCTGGCGTGGACAGCATCGGGTCCCGACCCCACCCGGGATCCGTTGGAGCAGCAGGCCACTGCGGCGATCAACGCCGCCATCACCTCCACCTGCCCAACCGGGGTCTGAACACAGTCGGGGTCTGAACACAGTCGGGGTGAATCGCGCTGAGGTTCAGTCGGTGTCGGCGGAATCGTCGGTGACCACCTCGACATCGGGATCGACCATGATCATCTCACCGCCTCTGGCCTGACGTGCCTTGCCCACCGCGCGGACCAGCTGTCCGGCGCGCAGTTGCGCGTTGCTCGCCGCTTTACGTGGGGTGAACCGAAGGGCCAGCGCACCACTGTCGTCGGCCACCTCGACCACCAGGATCGCAACGTCGTGGTAGGTGTCCTCGGAGATCTCGGTGACGCGCCCCTCGACGGAGCTGAGGTATCCCGACATCAGGCCGTCGATGGCCAGGACGGCCGGCGGGGTGCTGTCGGTGTCGAGGGAGTCTGGTGCCTCGGGGTTGACGATCCGGGACTGCAGCCGTTCGACCTTGCGCGCCAGGCGTTCTTCGGCCATGTCGGGGAATGCTTTTCGGATCTGCGCCTGCACGTCGAAGGGGACGATGGTGGCCGCCGCGTGCGGGATGGCGCTGACCGCGCGTGCGATCTTGTCGGCGGTGCGGTCGTGGAGCAGTCGACCCAGAAACGGTGCGTAGGTGCGTCGTGGCAACAGCACGGTCACGTGTGAGCGGGCTGTGGATTCGAGTGCCTCGACCACCAGCCGTTGCACGCCTCGAGTGATACGGCGATCGGGGCAGTCGACGATCTTCAGCGGCACCGTCAGCCCGAAGTGATCCCAGCGGTGTTGCAGCGTTCGGGCCTGGGCTTCGTCGGTCATCAGGTGGATGGCCACGAGACGGTCGGCGCGTAACCCGACGCCGTATCGCACCGCCTCCAATACGGCCAGATCCAGCGAGTTCACCAGGATGATGGCGTCGTGCTGGGCGTAGTTGACACGCTCGGGTCGGTTGGTGCGGAAGTTGTCCAGGATGGCGGCCTCGGCGCTGTACTCGCGGTTGAGGCGGATCAGCACGGTGACCAGGAGTGGGAACACGACCACCACCAACCACGCGCCCTCGGTGAACTTGGCGATGGCGAAGATGCCAACGACCACGGTCGACACGATGCCCGCGCTGAGGTTGATGACCAGTTTGCCCCGCCAGCGCGTTTCCCGATGTGTCAGATGGTGTTTGGTCATACCGTAGCCGGCCATGGCGAACCCGGTGAACACCCCGATCGCGTAGAACGGCACCAGCGCGTTGACCGAGCCCCCGGTGAACAACAGCAGCAGGATGGAGCTGACGGCGAGCACCATGATGCCGTTGGAGAACACCAACCGGTGTCCGCGTCTACTGAGTTGCCGTGGCAGAAAGCGGTCGGCGGCGACGAAGTTCGCCAGGGCAGGGAACCCGTTGAAGCTGGTGTTGGCGCCGGTGAAGAGGATGGCAGCGGTGGCGATCTGCAGGGCGTAGTACAGCAGATGCCCGATGATGCTGTCGCCGAACACTTTTTTGGCGATCTCACTCAGCAGCGACGGGTAGCCGTCGGTGTAGGGCAGGGCGTGGGTGCGATAGGCCAGCCAGGCCACACCGGTCAGCAGGATTCCCAGTACACACGCCATGATGGTCAACACCAGCCGCGCGTTGGGGCCCTCGGGTTTGCGGAACGTGCCGACGGTGTTGGAGATCGCTTCCACGCCGGTCAGCGACGAGCCGCCGTTGGCGAAGGCGCGCAGGATGATCAGCAGGCTTGCCCCCGCGATCAATCCGTCTCCCTGGTGCACCTCGACCGTCCCCGCCATCGAGCCGGGATCGAACATCGTGAGGTTGCCGAGGAGGTCGCGGATGACGCCCACGACGATAAGCGCCAACACCATGGCGGTGAAGAAGTAGGTGGGAATGGCGAACGGTCGCCCGGCTTCGCGCAAGCCGCGCAAGTTGACCCACGCCATGATCACGACCACGCCGATGGTGATCTCGAGGCTGTAGGGGCCCAGCGGTCGGATGGCCGACACCACCGCCACCGTGCCGGCCGAGGCCTGCACCGCGACGGTGACCACATAGTCGATGAGCAGTGCGGCCGCGGCGATCTGAGCCACCCGAGGCCCGAAGTTGTCGCGCGCCACCACATATGACCCGCCTGCGCGGGTGTAGGTCATCACCACCTGTCGATACGACGCGGCCACCAGGACCAGGATCACCAAGATGACCCCGGTGATGGGCAGCAGCAGCGAGAACGCGGCCAGGCCGGCGTAGGGGAGCAACTCCACCAGGATCAGCTCGGTGCCGTAGGCGGTCGAGGAGATGGCGTCGGGCGCCAGGACTCCCATGGCCACCGGATTGGACAGCCGCTCGTTCTTCAGCTGATCGCTGATCATCGGTTTGCCCAGGAAGAGTCGTTTGAACGCGTACCCCAGCGTCTCGGGGACGTTGCGCTCGAGCTCGATCTCGGCTCGCCGTTCGCTCGGCGTTCCGGTGGCGTCAGACGACTTCGGGGACACACCGACCTCCTGATGACGGGCCGGCATGACGGTCGACCTCACGAATGCGCGGCTGCGCGGGTACCAAGCCTAGGGTGCCGCGCCGGGTCGGGCATCCGGGAGCGCTGCCCGACCCGGCGCGCGGGGACCGGTCGCGGCGTGGACCGAGCACCCCGAATGCAGCTGTCTGTGCTGTTAGTGTCGTTTTTCATGTCCGCAGCCACCTCTGTCGACGACCGGCGATCCACACCGTCGCCGCACCGCAGCACGCCACACCGTGGGAGCCCACGGCCGCGCCGGTGGTGGCGCAACGACGCGGTGGCCGAGCAGATCGCCACGTGGGCCGGACGCCTGCTCTACATCTCGGCGATTGTCTCGCTGCTGGCCATCCCGTTCCGGCATCTGCAGTTCACCGACCACGTGCTGGACCTGATCTCTCTGTTCAACATCCCGGCCGACCCCAGCATCTTCATCGTGTTGCTGGTGTTCGCGTTCGGTGGGGCGGTGCGTCGGCGGTTCCGTGCCGCGCATTCGGCGTTGCTGGTGGTCATGGGCATCTCTGTCGTCGACGACGTGCTGCTGCTGATCAGCAGCTACACCAGTCCGGACGGGAAGTTGCACGGTCGCAACGGGATATCGCTCACCGCGGCCATGTTGTGGTTCGCTCTCGCCGTCGGCGTGGTGACCCTGCTGGTGTTCGCCTACTCGCGCCGCGCGTTCGTGGCGCACCTCGCCCCGCGATCGGTACGGGTGGCGTTGGTGGTGCTGTTGGGCGGGCTGGGCATCTCCTTCGCGGTGACGTTGGCTCTGACCATCCTGTTCCCGCACCGTCTGCAAGGCTGGGATGAGGAGCTGGAGTGGGCCCTGCGTTCCACCCTCGGTGACCAGGCGCAGGTCGGGGATGCGTTGCTGGAGAACCACTCCGGGCACCATCTGATCTATGTTCTGGCCGGGTGGATGTCGGCCCTGGCCCTGCTGCTGGCCATCCTGGCGCTGTATCGGGCCAACCGGGACAACGACTTCGTCGACGCCGATGAGGAACTGGCCGTACGCGAACTGCTGTTGCGCTACGGCGAGGACGACTCACTGGGCTACTTCGCCACGCGCCGGGACAAGTCGGTGGTGTTCTCCCCGGATGGCAAGGCCGCAGTCACCTTTCGGGTGGTGGGCAGCGTGAGTGTGGCCTCGGCCGACCCCATCGGGGCGGTGCAGTCGTGGCCGGCCGCGGTCCAGGCGTGGATGCGCAACTGCCGCGACCACAGTCTGCTGGGTGCGGTTCTCGCGGCAAGCGAGGCCGGGGCCAAGGTGTACCGGGCGGCCGGTCTGCGGGTGTTGGCCATCGGCGACGAGGCGATCATCGACGTCGACGACTTCACCCTGCGGGGCGCGGCGATGAAACCCGTTCGCCAGGCGGTCAATCGGGTGACCGCGGCCGGCTACACCACGGTGATCCGCCGCCACGGTGAGCTGTCACCGGAGGAACTCGACGAGATCGAACGGCTGGCCGATGCCTGGCGTGGTGAGGAGGTAGAACGCGGGTTCTCCATGGCGCTCAACCGCGTCGGCGACCCGTCGGACGGGCGGTGCCTGCTGATCACCGCCCTCGATGCCCACGGGACCATCAGAGCCTTCCTCTCCTTCGTGCCGTGGGGTGTGCGGGGGGTGTCGTTGGACCTGATGCGTCGGGACCGCAGCGCGGAGAACGGGGTGAACGAATACCTGGTGGCGCGCCTGATCGAGGCCGCACCCGATCTGGGGATCCGCCGGGTGTCGTTGAATTTCGCGGTGTTCCGGTCGGTGTTCTCCGGCGCCGAACGTGAGGGTGCGGGCCCGATGACCCGGCTGCTCGACGCCGTGCTGGGATTCGCGTCTCGCTTCTACCAGTTGGAGTCGCTGTACCGGTCCAACCAGAAGTATCGCCCCGAGTGGGTGCCCCGGGTGATGTGCTACCACCCGTCGTTGACGGTGATGCGGGCGGCTGTGGCTCTTGGTGTGGCCGAGGGGTTTCTGCCGCATCTGGGCCCGAAGTTTTTGGTGGGCAACAAGACTCCCGACGAGCAGCCTCGGCGCACCGACCCCGACTTCCTCGCCGCCGCAGCCACCCTGGAACGCGATCTGTTGCTCGCGCGGGTCCCACCGCCGCGACTCAACGACCAACAGCGGATGCGCCGACGCAAGCTGGCCGCGATCTCCGAGTCGGGGGTGCAGGCCTACCCGGTTGCCGTCGCGCGAACGCACCGGGTGGCCGACGTGCTCGCCGAGCAGCGAGGCGTCGCCGCCGGGTCGAGAACTGGAGTGCAGGTGTCCATCTCGGGTCGTGTGCGGGTCCTGCGCGATCTCGGGGGCGTGTGGTTTGCGGTGATCGAGGACGCCGGCGCCCGGATCCAGGTGCTCAGCGAGTCGGCGATCGCCCGGCCCGGCGAACACGAACGACTGCGTCGCAGCGTCGATCTGGGCGATCTCATCAGCGTCACCGGCGAGGTGGTCGGGTCGCGCAGCGGTGAGCTGTCGGTGGCCGTGGCGTCGTGGGCGATGGCAGGCAAATGCCTGAATCCGTTGCCGCCCTTGAGCGCCGAGATCGGTGACGACGTCCGGGTACGGGACCGGCCGCTGGACCTGATCACCAACCCCGCCGCGGTCGAACTGTTGGAACGTCGCTCGCGGGGTGTGCGGGCACTGCGGGACACGTTGTTCGCGCACGACTTCCTCGAGGTGGAGACCCCGATGCTGCAGACCGTGCACGGCGGAGCCGCGGCACGACCGTTCAAGACCCACATCAATGCCTACGACCAGGAGCTGTTCCTGCGCATCGCCCCCGAGCTCTACCTCAAACGGCTGTGCGTGAGTGGGATGGGGGCGATCTTCGAGATCAACCGCAACTTCCGCAACGAGGGCGCCGACGCCACCCACAACCCCGAGTTCACCGCATTGGAGGCCTACCAGGCCTACGGCGACTACAACTCGATGCGGGTGCTGACCCGCGAGTTGATCCTCGCGATGGCGGTCGCGATCAACGGCGAGCCGGTGGCCTGGCAGCCCGATGAATCCGGACAGCGCACCGCCGTACGCCTTGACGGTGACTGGCCGATCGTCACCGTGCACGCCGCGGTGTCGCGGGCCACCGGTACCACCATCACCGCAGGCACGCCCGCCGCCCAGGTGGCAGGCGTCGCTCGCGCCCACGGTGTGGAGGTGGCGGCGGGGATGTCGGCGGGCAAGCTGGTGATGGAACTCTATGAGGCGTTGGTGGAGAAGCAGACTCGCTTCCCCACCTTCTACTGCGACTTCCCGGTGGAGGTCTCGCCGTTGGCACGGCGCCATCGTGACGACCCCCGGCTGACCGAACAGTGGGACCTCGTCGGCTTCGGGGCCGAACTGGGCACCGCCTATTCGGAGCTGACCGATCCCGTCGACCAACGTGATCGGTTGACCGCCCAGTCGATGCAGGCCGCAGGCGGCGACCCCGAGGCGATGAGCCTGGACGAGGACTTCCTGCACGCCCTGGGCTACGCGATGCCACCGACGGGCGGTCTGGGCCTGGGGGTGGACCGGCTGGTGATGATGCTGGCCGGGGTGTCCATCCGACCGACCTTGAGTTTCCCGTTCGTCCGACCGCAGCAGTGAGGCTGGTTCTGGGCGTGCTCGGTACTGTCTGCACCAAGTCTGCTGTGATGTACGCCTGGACGGGAACATTTCCGGTCGGTGCGACTCTCATCTGTGGACCCACCGACCGGCGCCGACCTCCCGCACCATCCCCACCGTTTGCACAACGGGCGTACCGACGAGGAAGCAACAGATGACGAACCAGGGACCGTTTCCCCCTCAACCTCCGGCCGGCGGGTACGGCGGCTACACCCCGGGGCCGGTGCCCTCAGAGGAGCCCGCCGCAGCTCCCCCCTACCCGGCGCCCGGCGGTGGCTACCCGGCCCCGACCAACCCGTACACGGCGCCCAACACCTGGGGTGCGACACCTGATCAGCAGCCGGCCTACGGGAGCCAGCAGTATCCCGACTCCGCAGCGTCGTCGGGCCCCTACTACTCGGCACCGCAGTCGCCCGCGCCACCTGCACCCGCGGAATGGTCTGCGGTTGCACCGCCACCCGGGGGACAGGTGCCTCCCGGCTCGGTACCGCTGCCGCCGGGGTTCCCCACCTTCGGCGCCCCCGTGGGCAGCCCTCCGGCTCCGCCGTCGAACAAGTCGAACAACAAGCCGCTGATCATCGGTGGTGTGGCCGTCGCGGTGGTGGCTGTGCTCGCCATCGTCGGTGGTGTCGTGCTGTTCAGCGGTGGCGGCGGACGGGACGGGGGCGGTGGGTCGGCGAAGGCGGCCACGACGGCCTACCTCAAGGCGATCTCCGATGGGGACGCGAAAACGGCACTGAAGTATGTCGAGCCGCCGGCCTCGCAGCTGCTGCTGACCGATGCCGTGCTCAAGAAGCAGCGCCAAGAGGCCCCGATCTCGAACGCGACGGTGCTCACGAGCTCCGAGTACGGCAACACGGGGACGGCCAAGGTGTCCTATCGGATGGGCGACCGCGATGTGCAGGGACAACTGCTGTTGAAGAAGGTCGATGGGACCTGGCAGATCGACCGAGGCGCAATCGACATCGATCTCGGACGTGTCGACGTGCCGTCGTTGACCGCTTTCGGCGTCGACGTGTCGAAGCAGTCGACGATCTCGGTGTTCCCCGGTCCGATCGACTGGGGTTCAGGAAATCCCAACTACGCCGTGGACACCTCGACATTTGAGTACCCGATCAAGCCCGGCGATTTCGCATCGGCATACAGCCTCGACCCCAAGCTCAGCGAGACCGGTGGTGCAGCGGTGTTGGGTGCGGTGCAGGCCTACCTGAACAACTGTGCGACCAGCAAGCAGACCGACGCCGCCAAGGACAAGCCAGGCTGTGGCCAACAGGTGTTCGCCTACGACGCAGTCGATGGCACCGTGGCCTGGACGGCGCCACCGGTGACGCTGGAATCGCTGAAGCCGCGCTTTGACGTCACCGAGGAAGGCAAGATTCGCATCTTCACCAACGTGACCTGGTCGGCCACCTTCCGCAAGAGAGACAACTCCACCTCCACCACGCAAGATCCTGACCTGCTCGTCGGAAACATCGACCTGTCGGCCGATCCGGTGGTGTTCACTCCCGACCAACCGTGAGCCGTGCGTCGACTGGGCGGAAACCGGCGTCGACTGGGCGCTAAACCAACTGTGCGTGGCTGTGGGACAGTGATCGCAGTCACAGTCTTCCAGGACGCGGATCCACCGAGGGGTCGCTGACGAACCACCTGCGGCCGACCGTCAGCCGAATCCATGAGTCGAGGAGAAGTACCGATGACCCAGACGACCTCTGCACCCACCCGGACCGGGGCCGCGAGTACGGTAGCCGAGCTCCTGGCGCCGTATGTCGGTGGTGAGATCCCGGTGCACCTCACGGCCTGGGACGGCAGCACCGCCGGGCCGGCCGACGCGCCGCGCGTCACCCTGCGCAGCCCTGACGCACTCCGCCGATTGCTGTGGAGCCCAGGCGAACTGGGAGCCGCGCAGGCCTACGTGACCGGCGAGATCGAGGTGGACGGCGACCTGAACGAGGCGCTGACCCACGTGTGGCGGGTGATCGGTGAGCGCAACCTGGAGCGCATTAAGATCACGCCGGCGCGGGTGGCCCATCTGGTGCGTACCGTGGCCAAGCTCGGAGCCATCGGTCGTCCGCTGCCCGCCCCGGCGAGCCAGGCGGTGGTCAAGGGCAAGTTGCACACCCTGGCGCGTGATCGGGCCGCCATCAGTCACCACTACGACCTGTCCAACGACTTCTACGCGCTGGTCCTCGACCCGAACATGGCCTACTCCAGCGCCTACTGGACCTCCGACGCCCCGGACTACACCCTGGAGCACGCTCAGCGCGACAAGCTGGATCTGGTGTGCCGCAAGATCGGACTCGACGCACGTCCGGGGATGCGGTTCCTCGACGTGGGCTGCGGGTGGGGCTCGCTGAGCCTGTTCGCCGCGGCCGAGTACGGCGCGCAGGTCACCGGCGTCACCATCTCGAAGGAGCAGAAGGCGTTCATCGACGCCCGCATCGCCGAACGTGGACTCGGCGACCGTGTGGAGATCCGGATCCAGGACTACCGGCAGATCCCCGACGGCCCCTTCGATGCCGTCGCCTCCATCGAGATGGGCGAACACGTCGGTCAGGAGAACTACCCCACTTACACGAAAGCACTGCACGACAACGTGATCGAGGGGGGAAGGGTGCTGATCCAGCAGATGTCGCGCAAACACGGCGACAACCCCGGTGGTGGCCCGTTCATCGAGCAGTTCATCGCCCCCGACATGTTCATGCGCCCGGTGGGCGAGACTGTGGCGATGATCGAGCAGTCCGGTCTGGAGGTACGCGACGTGCACGCGCTGCGTGAGCACTATGTCCGCACCGTCGACGCCTGGTACGAGACGTTCGAGAGCCGATGGGACGACGTGGTCTCGATGGTGGGGGAGGAGACGGCGCGGGTGTGGCGGCTGTATCTCGTCGGTGGCGGGATGGCGTTTCGGGACGGGCGCATGGGTGTCGATCAGATCTTGTCGGTGCGCCCCGACGGCCGCGGCCGCTCATCCATGCCGCCGGTGCGGGACTTCTGAGATGAACTCTGGCGCAATCGACTTCGACTGGGCTCGATTCGGCGTGGTGGTCGGGGCCAGCCTGGCCGCCACGCTGGTGTTTCTGGGGATCACCGCAGTCATCGGATTCCGCATCGGCCGCCACAACGTGGTCGACGTGACCTGGGGGTCGGGGTTCGTGGTGATCGCCGCGGTGTCGGCGGCGGTCGGCAACGGTGACCTGTGGCGCCGACTGCTGGTGTTCGCGCTCGTCGCGGTCTGGGGGCTGCGGCTCTCGGGATCGCTGTTACGACGTACCTGGGGCAAGGGTGAGGACCCCCGCTACACCGCGTTGCTGGACAAGGCGCCCGGTAATCGGACGTGGGCGGCGATAACCAAGATCTACCTGACACAGGCGCCGGCGCTGTGGTTTGTGTCGCTGCCGGTGCAGGTGTCGGCCGCAGCGCACGGCGAGCTGTGGGTGTTCGCGGTGATCGGCAGCATCGTCTGGGCAGTGGGGCTCACCTTCGAGGCGGTCGGGGACTGGCAGATGGACCGGTACAAGGCCGATCCACACCGCCCGCCGGTGATGGATCGTGGCCTGTGGCGATACACGCGTCACCCGAACTACTTCGGCGACGCCTGCGTGTGGTGGGGGATCTTCCTGGTCTGTCTCACCTTCTGGCCGACGGTGGCCACCATCGCCTCACCGATCGCCATGACCTACTTCCTGGTCTTCGCCACCGGTGCGCGGCTGCTGGAAAAGCACATGGCAACCCGACCGGGATACCCCGAGTACCAGCAGCGCACCAGCTACTTCATCCCGTGGCCGCCGAAGAAGGCGGTTGCCTGAAAAGGCATTGTCGGCAGGCCATTGTTGGGGTGCTGGACACTCGGTGGTCAACTTCCCGTTTCCGTGGCGTTCACCTACACGCGTTGCATGTCACGCATGGTTCTCAACCCCGACGGGCTCACCCCCAACGCAGGCATCCCGGTGTCGCACGCCGAGCAGATGACCGCAGCCGAGCAACATGACTGGCACCGTGGCCACCTGCGGGCGCGACCGGTGTCGCGCCGCAACTTCCTGGCCGGAAGTGCGGCTGCGGCCGCCGCCGCCGGGGTGGGCAACGCGGCCTGGACGGGCATCGCCTACGCCGCCGACGCCCCGCTGGCGATCGGGGGACGACACCTGTCCTACGGCAACGACCCCGCCACCCAGCTCACCTTCTCCGCGCAGCTGTCGCGAAACCCGGGTGCGGCAAAGGTTTTCCTCGACTACGGGCCGACTCCGCTGCTGGGGGCCACCGCGGCGGTGGAGGTCCGCAACCTGATCAGCCAGGTGCCGCGCTCTGACGGCGGTGTGTTGGCCGCCGAACAGTTCTACGTGCATGCGAAGGTGAGTGGCCTGACCCCACACACCTCCTACCACTACCGGTGGCGTGTCGCGGACGGCGCCAACCCGACCCAAGCCACCACCCCGCTGGCCACTGCCCAGACCGCCTTTCCCCGTGGACGTTTCGGCTCGTTCCGGTTCACCATGATGGCCGATCAGGGGATCGACGACACGCCCACCCAGCCGCCGGGTCTCAAGCCGGGGGAGTACGACAACCAGACCACCGACCCCGACGACCTGCCCGGCATCCCGCACGCGAAGAACGTGGTGCGCCAGATCGCGTTGTCCCAGCCCGATTTCCACATCCTCGGTGGCGACATCTCCTATGCCGACATCGCCGGTCGCGGGACCCCGTTGGTCTTCACCCCCAGCGGCGGGTCCACCCCGTCGGGATCCGGGCGCTACAACCCCTACATGTGGGACGGCTACTTCGCCGAGATCGAACCGTCGGCAGCCACCACGCCGTGGTTCTTCGCCAGCGGCAACCACGACATCGAAAGCCTGTACAGCCCCAACGGATATGGGGCACACGAGATCCGGTTGGCCCAACCCACCAACGGTCCGGCCAAGTGCCCGCTGACCTACTCGGTGGTCTACGGCAACCTTGCGGTGCTCTCCCTCGACGCCAACGACGTGTCCAACGAGGTCAAGGCGCTCAAAGGCTACAGCGGTGGAACCCAGCAGTCGTGGTTGGCCACCACGTTGGCCGCGCTGCGCGCCGACCCCGACATCGACTTCATCGTGGCGTTTTACCACGAGTGCGCCTACTCCACGACCAAGGATCACGCCAGCGACGACGGCGTGCGCAGCGCCTGGACGCCGCTGTTCGACCAGTACCACGTCGACGCGGTGTTCCAGGGCCACAACCATGTCTTCGAACGGTCCGACCCGATCCGAAACGGCAAGCCGCGCAAGGCCGCTCCCGACCGCTCGACGGTGTCGAGCAAGACCGACGGCACCGTGTACTACACCGTCGGCGGTGGCGGAAACTCCCGCTACGCGTTCCCCGATGGGGTCAAGGAGAGCTACCGCGGTAACGCCCTGAGTGACACCTCGGTACCCAACAGCTACGTCTGGGCCGCCGATGGTTCCAAGACCCCTGAAACAGTCGAGTGGTCGCGGGTGCGGTTTCGCTCGTATTCGTTCGTGCGCGTGGACGTCACGCCCGGCATCCCCGGCGTGATCCCCAGCCGGATGACCGTGGTCGGTGTGGACGAATACGGAAAAGAGTTCGACGAGTTGACCTTCGAGCGTCGGGTGCCGCTCCTGGGAGGCATCGACTTCGGGTCATGAGCGCGGCCAGAGTAAAAACTACTTTGCCGATACAACTAGTCTTCGCCGGTTGTTCATCTGTCGGCCATCCGCCGGGCACCAGCCCGGCCCGCAGATGCCGTGAGGTGAATGCATGACCGTGAATGAATCTCGCGCCAACCCGGCCGGCGAAACCGTTGACACCGGGATCCCGCGTTCTGTGGCCGCCTCGATGACCACCGCCGAGCAGTACGACTGGCATCAGTCGAACCTGCGCAAGCATGCGGTCACCCGGCGCAACTTCCTCTACGGCAGCGCCGCGGTGGCCGCCGCGGCGGGCATGGGCAACCTGGCTTGGTCGGGTATCGCCTACGCCGCCGACGCCCCGATCGCGGTCGGCGGCCGCCACGTCGCCTTCGGCAACGACGCGTCCACCCAGCTGCGGTTCTCCGCGCAGCTGTCCCGAAACCCCGGCGCCACCAAAGTGTTCCTCGACCACGGTCCCACCCCGGCGTTGGGCGCCACCACCGTGGCCGAGGTGCGCAACCTGGTCTCGCAGGTGCCCATCAGCACCGGCGGCATCCTCGGTGCCGAGCAGTTCTACGTGCACGCCGCGGTCAACGGTCTGCCGCCGGCGTTGCCGCACTACTACCGCTGGCGGGTCGAAGGGGGCGCGAGCACCGATGTGCGCAGCACCGCGCCCGCCCTGCCGCGCGGACGTACCGCAGGGTTCCGATTCACCATGATGGGCGATCAGGGAGTGGACGAAACCCCCACGCAGCCCGCAGGTCTCAAGGCCGGCGACTACGACAACCTGTACTACAAGCCCGACAACGACCCGACGGTCAAACACACACAGAACGTCGTCAACGCGATTGCCGCGCGTAAGCCCGCCTTCCACATCCTGGCCGGCGACATCGCCTACGCCGACCCCTCCGGCGGTGGCAAGCCCAACCAATTCGTGCCCAGCGGCAGCGCGCCCAGCGGCTTTGACAAGTACAACCCGTTCGTGTGGGACGGCTACCTCTCGGCGATCGAGAAGAGTGCGTCGGTCGCGCCGTGGATGTTCGCCACCGGCAACCACGACATGGAGGCCATCTACAGCCCCAACGGCTATGGCGGGCATGCCAAACGACTCGATCTGCCCAGCAACGGCCCGGCGGGCTGTCCGTCGGTGTACTCGATCGTCTACGGCAACGTGGCGGTGCTCTCCCTCGACGCCAACGATGTCTCCTACGAGATCACCGCCAACACCGGCTACAGCGGTGGCAAGCAGAACTCGTGGGTGCAGACCACGTTGGCGCAGTACCGCGCCGACCCGAACATCGACTTCATCGTCGCGTTCTTCCACCACTGTGCGTACTCCACCACCGACTCCCACGCCAGTGACGGCGGTGTGCGCGCGGCGTGGACCAAGCTGTTCGACCAGTACCAGGTGGACGCGGTGTTCCAGGCGCACAACCACATCTTCGAACGCACCGATCCCATCCGGAACAACCAGCCGCGCAAGCCTGCTCCCGACGGCGCGACGGTGTCGAGCAAGACCGACGGCACCGTGTACTACACCGTCGGTGGCGGCGGTCGGCCCCGCTACGGCTTCCAGCCCGGCGAGTCCGAGAGCTACCGCGGCAACGTGGCCAACGACACCTCCGTCAACAGCTATGTGTGGACCCCCGACGGCAAGAAGCAGACCGAGGCCATCGAATGGTCGCGGGTGCGATTCCGCAACTACTCGTTCGTCAGCATCGACGTGACCCCGGGCATCCCAGGGCTCACCCAGAGCACGATGGTCATCTCGGCCATCGACGAGTACGGCAAGGAATTCGACAAGCTGACCTTCACCCGCGCCATCCCGCTGACCGGGCTGTTCAACTTCGGATCCTCCTAGGCGGGTATCCGTTTCGACCCCGCGCGAGCGCGGCGTAGGCGCGAATTGTGCGGGTCGACGGCCGGGTTCACGGTCTATCGGCAGCGTGACGCCCCACAGCGCGCCGGAGACGCTGTCAGACAGGGGTGTTCATCTGCGCGCCTCTTGTCGATGGGTGACCCGTCGCAGATCCGGGGCCGTGGTCGCGCGAGCGGAACGGTACGGGTCGCGGGCAATTGCTACGGTTGACAGTGCGCGTCGTCACGTCCCGGCGCAGCTGACGCCGATCGTCGGCCACCCGCGTGGCCCACGGAGATGGAGATTCCGCGCATGTCACGCTTCGCCATCATCGGCGGCCACGGCAAGATCGCACTGGAGACGACGCGGCTGCTCACCACGGCTGGTCACCAGGTGACCTCGCTGATCCGCAACCCTGATCACGGCGACGACGTGTCCGCGGTGGGCGGCACGCCGGTGATCGCTGACATCGAACACTGCTCGAGCAGTGCGATTGCCGACATCATCACCGGCCACGACGCCGTGGTGTTCTCCGCCGGTGCCGGCGGCGGCAACCCCGAGCGCACCTTCGCGGTGGATCGCGAGGCCGCCATGCGATCGATCGACGCCGCATCGGCGGCCTCGGTAGATCGATTCGTGATGGTGTCCTACTTCGGTTCTTCGGTGGATCACCGTGTGCCACAAGACAACTCGTTTTACGCCTACGCCGAGGCCAAGGCCCACGCCGACCAATACCTGCGGGCGTCGGATCTGGCGTGGACAATCGTGGCGCCGAGCACGCTGTCCGACGATCCTGCGACCGGGCGAATCCGCACCCGCCAGGACGGGGCGCAGCGTGGCGTCACCGTTGCTCGAGCCGACGTGGCTGCGGTCATCGTCGCGGTGCTCGCCGAGGGTTCCACCGTCGGCCGGATGATCGAGTTCACCGGCGGCGACACCCCGATCGCGGACAGCGTGGCGAGGGCATCGTGATCCGGTCGGCACTGGGATCTGCTGCGGTCGGCGCCGTGGGCGCGGTCACCTCGTCGCTGGCTGCGGCCGGGCTGGCCACCGGTCGGGCGTTCGGGGCGTCGGCGCAAGCCATCGAACCGCACGTCGCCCACTCGGTGCACCGCGTGGACGGTGCGTTCGCCAACCGTGAACCGGCGACCCCGGTGGACCCGTCGCGCGGTGACGCCGGGGCGATGATCTCCCAACGGCGACGCGGACGTCCGGCCGGGCCGGTGCCCGTGTTCGGCCTGCAGCGCATCGACGAACCCGGGGAGTTGGCGGTGACCTGGCTCGGGCACGCCACCGCGCTGATCGAGATCGATGGCAGGCGTGTGCTCACCGACCCGGTGCTGAGCCGTCGGTGCTCGCCCTCGCAGGACATCGGGCCGTCGCGGCTGCACGGTGCGCCGTGCACCGTCGCCCAACTGCCGCCGCTGGATGTGGTGCTGATCAGTCACGACCACTACGACCACCTCGACATGCAGACCGTCGTCGAGATCGCCCGAGGCCAGCCGCAGGTTCGGTTCGTGGTCCCGATCGGGGTGGGAGCTCATCTGCAGTACTGGGGTGTCGCGGCCGATCGGATCACCGACGCCGACTGGGGCCAGCAAGTCACGGTGGCCGACCTGGAGTTCGATTGTGTTCCAGCGCGCCACTTCTCGGGTCGGGGATTGGTTCGCAACCTCACCCAGTACGCCAGCTGGGGGATCCGGGGTGCTACCCGCAGCGCGTTTTTCACCGGTGACACCGGCTTCACCGAGGGTTACGCCGAGGCCGCGGCCCGCGGCGCCTACGAGCTGACGTTGGTCCCCATCGGTGCCTACGGCGACCTGTGGCCCGACATCCACGTCAACCCCGAGGAGGCGGTGGCGTTGCACCGACTGCTCGCCGGTGACTCGGTGGCCGACTCGCTGCTGGTACCCATCCACTGGGCCACCTTCAACCTGGCCCTACATCCCTGGGACGAACCGATTCGGCGGACGCTGGCCGCCGCCGAACGCTCGGGCGTGGCCACCGCGACCCCGGCACCCGGCACCCGGATCGATGTGGTGGCACGCACCGGTCGCGGAATCGAGCACGCGAACTGGTGGCATCGGGTGGGCAGTCGGCGCTGATCGGGTGAGATCCGCGAGGCGAAATTGGGTGTGAGGAGGGAGATACACTAACGGCCCGCACGTCAGAACGTCTCCAGGAGGGGTTTGCCATGAACTTCAAGGATCTGATCAACAAGGCGAAATCGGCCATCAGCAAGAACCCGGGCATCATCGACAAGGGTGCTGACGCCGTGGACAAGGCGACCAAGGGCAAGTACTCCAGCCATGTGGACAAGGGTGCCGAGGCGCTCAAGGACGCCGCCAAGAAGCTCGACGGCCAGAAGTAGCACACGATCGCCCGCATACACCGCACCGCGCCGGCCATCTTTCTGATGGTCGGCGCGGTCCTGCTTTCAGGTGTGCTGGGGGCGGGACTGTTGGCCGGGTGCGCGTCGTCGGATTCCGGTGCCGGACGTTCGACGGCAGGGTCGGCCGCCGCGAACTCTTCGGCCCCGGATTCGTCAGTTCCGGGTTCACCCTCGGGGGCCGCGTTGCCCCCTGCGCCCAGCCCGGCCGAGCGCGGTCAGGTGTTGGCGCGTACAGCGTTCACGCCACAGGCGGGTGGCACGTTGGCGCGCGCGGTCGCCGACGGGGCCACCATCACCCGCATCGTCTATCGCTCGACCGCCGGGTACGCCCCCGGTGACCCGTCGGGCAGCTTCGGTACCGCGGTCTCGGGGATCGTGGCCGTGCCGCCCGGGTCTGCGCCGCCCGGTGGCTGGCCGATCGTCACCTATGGTCACGGGACCACCGGCACTGCACCGGACTGCGGCCCGTCGGTGCACCCCGATCTGCTCGGCTACGACGGCCAGGTGGCCTCTCTGCTCGACGCAGGCTACGTGGTCGCCGCCTCGGACTATCAGGGGCTGGGTCGTCCAGATGCTTTGTTGCCCAGGGGTATCGGGGGCAGCGCGGACGCGACGCAGCCTCATCCCTACATCAACGCGGCCACCGTCGCCTACAACATGATCGACATGGTCCGTGCGGCGCGGGTGGTGGCTCCGGCCGCCGGAGACCGATGGGCCGCGCTTGGGGTGTCGCAGGGCGGACAGGCCGCCTGGGCCGCCGCCGACCGGGCCGCCGACTACGGGTCGGGCCTGCGGTTCGTCGGTGCCGCTGCGCTGGCGCCGGCCGCTGACATCTCGCCGATCGCCGCCGGCTACGACGCGAGACCGTATGTGGCGCCGGGCTACACGTTGTTCCAGTTGGCGTTCATCCCGGTGCTGGTCGACGGATTGCGCGCGGTGTATCCCGACCTGCGGGTGGGCGACTACGTCCGCGGTGGCCTGGCGGCGAACGCCGCGAAGCTGACCACGTGCGGCCCCAACAGCTTCGCGGACAAGGCGGCTGCGCTGAGCGCGTTTCGTCCCGGCGATGCGGCCATCACCTCTCCAGCGGCGTTGCGGACCCTGCACGACATGTTGGCCGCGCAGGCGTTGCCGACGCGACGGGCGGGTGGGCCGCTGTTCGTGGCCTACGGCGACGCCGACGAGATCATCACCTCGGCCTGGACCACCGCAGCGGTTCGACGGGCCTGCGCCCAGGGCGACGTGATCGACTCGGCGTTGGTGCGTGGTCGGGGACATTCGAACCTCGGTCAGGGTCCGGCCGCCGTCGGCTGGATCGGGGACAGGTTTGCGGGGAGACCGGCGCGATCGACGTGTGCGGTCGCCTAATCTCGTCGACATGGCTTCGGTGAAAGACAGCGTCACGTTGACGCAGACCCCAGACGAGGCGTGGAACCACGTGTCGGACCTGACCCGCTTCGACGAGTGGTTGACCATCCACGATGGTTGGCGCAGTGCGGTTCCTGCTCCAGGCGAACTCGAGAAGGGGCTCGAGGTGGTCTCGGTGGTGTCGGTGAAAGGCACCCGGGTTCGGGTGCAGTGGGTCATCGACGTCTTCGACCCTCCCCGGACGGTGACCCTGATCGGCAACGGCAAGGGTGGCGTGAAGATAAAGCTGGCTCTCAAGGTGCGTCCGGAGGGCTCGGGTTCGCAGGTCGAGTTCGATGTCGACATGGGTGGATTGCCGCTGATGGGTCCCGCGGGGCGGGTGGCGGCGAAGATGCTGCGCTCGGACCTCGACGACTCCCTGCGGCGCTTCCGCGAATTGTTCGACGCCTAGACGACTCCGCTACGATCCGGACAAACAAGACAGACGGGTACTGATTTCATGGGACGCCATCACGCTGCCGGTGAGCCTTCGAGTGGACCTCCGACAGGCTCGTTCGCGGGTGCCTCCTACCGCCAACGGAAACCGCGCCGCGGCGCGATCTTCGCGGCGTTGCTGGTGGTGGTTGTGCTGGTGGCGGGCGGCGTGGTGTGGAAGACGGTGTTCGACAGCTCGGGCCCCGACTGCTCCACACGTACCTCCATCGCCATCGCGTCCGACCCCGCCATGACCGAACCGCTCAAGTCGTTGGCCACCGACATCTCCTCGGACACCTGCTACGACTACTCGGTGGTCGCCATCTCTGGCGCCAACATCGCCGGGCAGTTGACCCGCGGCGATCAAGCCCCCGACCTGTGGGTGGCCGACTCGACTGATCGCGCCGATTCGGTGACCAAGCGGGCCGGGCTGCCCACCGACATCGTCGTCAAATCCATCGCGTCGAGCCCCGTGGTCGTGGCCGGCACCGATCTGCCCAAGGTCGAGAGCTGGTTGCAGGTGATGAAGCTGCCCGGTCTGCGAATCGGCAGTCCGGTGGAGTCCAGCGTGGGCAGTACCCCGATCGTCGGATCGCTGTCGGCGGTGGAGAAGGGCACGCTGACCCGCAAGGACCTGTTGGACGCGATGACCATCTTGGCGGTGCAGCAGGGCAACCTGCGTGGCGCCGACGACAGCGAGGACGCTCGCGTGCTGGCCGCCGATCAGGGCACCACCCCGATCGTCACCACCGAGCAGGTGCTGCGCAGCTACGTGGCGGCGCATCCCTCCTCGAAACTCAAGGCCGAGGTGCCGCCGGAAGGCACCACCTATCTGGACTATCCGATGGTGGTCACCGCGAGCGCGGCCAAGCGTGATGCCGCCCGCACCGCCGCCGAGGTCTTCGCCAAGCGGGCGGCCGCCGCGAGCGGAATCGAGCGGCTCAACGCGGCCGGTTTCCGCGGACCCACCTCGGCGCCGCTGCCCTCGGGCGGAGTGGGACAGCCGCCTCGGCTCGCGCTCAAGGACGCCGACCTCGAGACCAAGACCCTGCGCCAGTGGACCGTGCTCGGCGAGCCGATCCGCACCCTGGTGGTCATGGACGTGTCGGGGTCGATGAACGAGAAAGTGGGTGGCAAGACCCGAGCCGAACTGCTGGTTCAGGCCGCGCTGACCGGAAACAAGTTGTTCCCCAACAACACTGCGTTGGGGATGTGGTTCTTCTCCATCGACAAGGGGGGCCCCGGGCAGCCGTGGGTGGAGGTGGCCCCGATCGCGCGGGAGGACTCGGTACGTCCCGACGGCCGCACCCAACGCGAGTTCCTCAACAGCCAAGCGAACGGATTCGAACGCTACATCGGTGGCGGCACCGGGCTGTACAACACCACGCTGGCCGCGTTCAAGAAGGTGCAGGACACCTACGATCCGAACTACTCCAACAGCGTCATCATCCTCACCGACGGCCGCGACGAGGACCCCGCCAGCATCGGGTTGAACAAGCTGCTGGCCGAGTTGAAGTCGTTGCAGGACCCCGCGCGGCCCATCGACATCATCACCATCGGCATCTCGGCCGATGTCGACGCCGATGCTCTGCAGAAGATCGCCGACGCCGGACGGGCGGGAGCCAGCTTCATCACCAAGGACCCGTCAGAGATCCCGTCGGTCTTCGTCGACGCCATCCAGATCCGCGTGGCCGCCGCCGGGCGTTGACCGAGGTAACGATCGCGCCCTGAGCAGCGATGACATGAACGATCCCAGCGGCTCTGGCGTGTCGCTGGGAGGATTTCCATATCGTGTTCCCGACCAATCCGGCTTACTTTGGTCTCCGAACTACCTTGTATCGACCGGCCGTGTTCAGGTGTTTTGCTGCGTCGACACAGTTGCCGATCGCGTCACAGATCGGCCGACAGTGAGGAGAGGTGTCCATGGCGCCGGACGCCCACAAACCGCGTCTCGACCCGAGCGTCGTCGCTGCGCAATTGCGTGCCGAGTTCACCGCATCCGGCACCAGTGCCGAGGTCCGGGAGCTGCCGGATCGCACCGCCGCCGCCGTGTTCGCGATCGCGCAATCGGTTCGAATCGACCCCGTCGACTTCGTCGCCACCGCGTTCGCGGCCTGGATGGTCGGCGGGACCGATGCGCCGGTGGTCAGGGTCCGCGTGCAGACGTGCAGTGGTGTGAAGACCGATGTGGAACTGTCCACCGAGACCTGTGTGACGGTGGCTGATGCGCTGGCTGCGGTCTCGGCGCAGATGCGGTTGCTCAGCGGCAACGCCACCGCCGACCCCAGTGTCGTGCCCACCGTGGTCGTTGTCGTGGTCGACGGCATCGTCTGCGGCGTGGACGTCGACCGAGTGGGCGGCGCAGACCAGTTCACCGCGTACCTGGCGCGTTTTCTCGACGCCGACCCGGACGCTGCGCTGCACACGATCGCGTCCGCACACGCCGCCGAGCACACCGCCATGGTCGATGCGATCAACGCGACCGATGAGCTGATGGTGCCCGCGACCCTCGAGGACCTGATCTCGGTGGGCCTGACCCGAGACGACGACCGTTTGGCCGTGGCCGATCGGCGTCCCGGTCCTGCTCGAGGTCATCTCTACCCGCGTGAGCTCACCCACGGCGAGCTGGACTGCCACGTCAACCAGCTGACCCGGCGGCTGCTGTGCTCAGGTATCGGCCCCGAGACGCTTGTCGGTGTGTTGGTCGCCGACCCCGTGGCCGGCACGGTCGCGGTGCTGGCGGTGTTGCGGGCTGGAGGCGTGGTGGTCCCCATCGCTGCCGGCTCGGCGCCGGAGGTGATCGTCGCGGCCGTACGGGCGGCCGGGGTGACCGTGCTGGTCTCGGATTGCCTTCCCGCGGGTTCGGCACTGGACCCCGACGGTGGCCAGGCCACAGCGCCGTCCGGGGTCCCGAGCAACCCGATCGACGCCGTCATCGACCGATTGCTCGATGTTCGCGCCGATGTGCTTCCACCGTGGGTGGACGTGGTCTCCATCGATCCCGTGGAGCTCAGCGAGTTCCCCGACGACCCGGTGGTGGCGGGGGAACTGTCGGCGCCGCTGCGGCTGCAGAATCTGGCGTTCGTGTTCGACGGCGCCTACGGGACCGCCGGTCTCAGTCACGCGGCCTTGGCGCATCGGATCCAGACCCTCGGTGCCCCTCTGGTTGCCGGCGCCGACACCGTGATCGGGGTCGATGCTGGTGCGGCCTGTTGGACCTGGCAGATCATCGCGCCGTTGGCGGCCGGGGCCGGGGTGATCTTCACCGAACCGACGGCCGAGTGCGTGGCCGATCCTGCCGGCGCCACTCATGGAGTGGCCGAGATGTCTGGTGGCGCGGTGCACGTGGCCGCCAGTGGGCGTGTCCGGCCCACGTGGAACACGGCGGTCTACATCTTGGACTCCTCGCTCCGGTCGGTGCCCGGCGGCGTGGCCGGTGACCTGTACGTGGCCAGCCCGCACCTGGCGCGCGGCTACACCGATCGACGCGCCCACACCGCAGAACGCTTCGTGGCCGATCCGTTCCGTCCTGGCGGCCGTATGTACCGGACCGGAGCCCAAGCCCGCTGGAACCTCGATGGCACGATGGAAACCGTTGGTGGCGAGGCGAGTTCGGTTGCCTCGGTGGTGGCGGGCGCTATTCCCGCCATCGATCCGCGGGCCGTCAGCGCGCGGCGCGCAGCGCAGACCAGGCGCCGCTAGACCACAGCGCCCACGCGATCAGCACCGGCTGAAAGAACAACCGGATGAACCGGGCCCGGTCGCTGGTGAGCCCGAACGCGTCGCGGTGGTGTACCCACTGGGCGATGTTGCCCGGGAAGATGGCGACGAAGAAGGCGGCCAGCAGCAGGCCCACGATCGCGCGCCGGTTCTTCAGGAAGATCAGCGAGGTACCCAGTGCGATCTCCACCCCACCCGAGGCCAGCACGGTTACGTCGGTGGGCAGCGGGACGAAGTCGGGTACCTGCGCGGAGAACTCCTCGCGCGCGAAGGTGAGGTGGCTGATGCCGGCGAAGGTCATGAACGAACCGAGGGCGACACGTGCGATGGTGCGGGGTGTGGTCTCGGGGCTCGAATCGACAAGGGTCATGGTGGGCTCAAGTCTGCAACGGCGGCAATAATTCCGACATGGCTCACCACCACACCGGCGGCGAGCAGGAATCCCTGCCCGCCGCCGGTGATCGAGTCGACCGAGTCGATTGCTCTACAGGATGGTCAGCATCTCGTTGTAGGTGGGCAGCGGCCACAGGTCGTCGGCGACCTGTCCCTCCAGGGTGTCGGCGGCCGCGCGCACCGCAGCCATGGCTGGTATCAGGGTCTCCAGACCGTACGTGGCCTCCTCCAACTCGCCCTCGCCGTGGAATCCGCTGATCCCGGCGTTCAGGGTCGCCAGCGCGGAGGTGAGCGCGCCGATGGTCTCGGTCAGCTCGCCCAGCAGCGGCGTGGGCGAGTCGATGCCGGCCGCTGTGAGATTGGCGGCGATGCCGGCCAGTTCACCCTGGTAGCGCAGGGCCGCGGGCAGGATCATCGTGGTCGCGATCTCGGCGGTCTCCTTGGCCTCCACCAGCAGGCACAGCGCGTACTGCTCGAGGATGACGTCCTTGCGGGCCTCGAGTTCACGCGCTGAGAGCACGCCGTAGCGCTCGAAGAGTTCTTCGTTCTCCTTCTCGGCCATGAACGGGATGGCGTCGACGGTGGTCCGCAGGTTCAGCAGCCCGCGCGCGGCGGCCTCGTCCTGCCAGGCCTGCGCATAGCCGTCGCCGTTGAAGATGACCGCACCGTGGTCGAGGATGACCTGCTGCAACACCTTCTGCACGGCCGCGTTGAACTCGGTGCCGTCGGCGGTGGCCTTCTCCAACTCGGTGGCCAGGTAGTCGATCGAGTCGGCCAGGATGGTGTTGATGGCCACCATCGGGTCCGAGATCGACTGGTTGGAACCGGGTGCTCGGAACTCGAAGCGGTTGCCGGTGAACGCAAACGGGCTGGTGCGGTTGCGGTCGCCCGGATCGGCTTTCATCGGGGGCAGTGAGTCGACACCGAGTTCGAGAACTCCGGCCTGCTTGGATCCGGTGGCGCCGCCCTTGGCGATCTGATCGAAGACATCCATCAACTGCTCGCCGAGGAAGATCGAGATGATCGCCGGCGGTGCCTCGTTGGCCCCGAGGCGGTGATCGTTGCTGGCCGAGGCGACCGACGCGCGCAGCAGGCCCCCATACTTGTGGACGCCGCGGATGATCGCCGCGCAGAACACCAGGAACTGCACGTTCTCGTGTGGGGTGTCGCCGGGGTTGAGCAGGTTGCCCTGGTTGCCGTTGCCGAGGGAGAAGTTGACGTGCTTGCCCGAGCCGTTGACGCCGGCGAACGGCTTCTCGTGCAGCAGACAGGTCATGCCGTGGCGTTCGGCCACCTTCTTCATCAGCGTCATCATCAGCTGTTGGTGATCGTGGGCCAGCACCGAGCGCTCGAAAACCGGGGCCAGCTCGAACTGGCCGGGGGCAACCTCGTTGTGTCGGGTCTTGGACGGGATGCCGTACTTGAACAACTCCCGGTCCAGATCGATCATGTACGCCAGCACCCGATCGGGGATGGCGCCGAAGTAGTGGTCGTCGAACTCCTGACCCTTGGACGGCTTGGCGCCGAACAGGGTGCGCGCGCTGGTCATGATGTCGGGGCGCGCGTAAAAGAAGTGCTCGTCGATGAGGAAGTACTCCTGCTCGGCACCGGCGTAGGACACCACGGTGTCGACGTCGTTGTGGCCGAACAGCTTCAGCAGCCGCATGGCCTGCTTGCTCATCGCCTGCTGGCTGCGCAGCAACGGGGTCTTCTTGTCCAGGGCTTCACCGGTCCACGAGATGAAGACGGTGGGAATGCACAGGGTGTTGCCGTTGGGGTTCTCCAGGATGTACGCGGGGCTGGTCACGTCCCAGCCGGTGTAGCCGCGCGCCTCGAATGTGCCGCGCAGGCCGCCGTTGGGGAAGCTCGAGGCGTCGGGCTCGCCCTGCAGCAGTGTCTTGCCCGCGAACTCGGCCAGCGACGCGCCGGAGGAGTCGGGCTCCAGGAACGAGTCGTGCTTCTCGGCGGTGAAACCGGTGAGCGGATAGAAGACGTGCGCGTAGTGTGAGGCGCCCTTCTCGATGGCCCAGTCCTTCATGGCGTTGGCCACGGCGTCGGCGACGGCGGGATCGAGCGGCGCGCCCTCGTCGATGGTGGCGGCAACCTTCTTGTAGACGTTCTTGGGCAGCCGGGCCTTCATGACCGACTTGCTGAAGACATTGATGCCGAACAGGTCGGCCAGCGGGACGTCGGTCGCGGTCGCCGCGACCTTGAACTTGGTCACCGCGTCGATGGCCTGACGGCGGGAAAGGCTGCCACTCATGGGTCACTCCTGGATATCCGATCCCCCCGGTTGGGAAGGATTCTCGTGAGGCAAAGCTCAGGTGACGGTATGGGTGTGGTGTCGCCGGGGCGTTTCGGACATGTGACGCCCATGAAACGTGGCCGATCGACGCGTCGGCGGCATACGCAGCGAACCGAAAGTTGTTCGCAGCGCTAGCGAATCACGCGGGAAACCGAAGTCTAGACGCTTGGGGCGAGGTCGGCGATCGCTGCCCGCGCGGCCTCGACGAAGGCCTCGATGGAGCGTAGGCGGGCACTGTGCGTGCGCCACACCAGATGTACTGGGGCCGTAGGTATTCCATCGATGTCGCGGTAGGCCACCTGCGGGTGGCGCATTCGGTCTCGGGCCACCTCGGGCGTGGCGCCGATCCCGCGGCCGGCCGCGATCAGCTCGATCCATTCGTCGAAGTTGTTGCACTGCACGATGGTTCTCCTCGGGTCCGGGTGCTCCCAGGAGTCGGCCCGGGTGGTACCCGAGCGCACGTTGACCACCACCGGTTCGCCGGCGAGATCATCCCAGTGCAGATCGGGTCGGGTGGCCAGCTCTGAGTCGGCGGCCACGGCCAGCATCCGGCGTTCGGTGGTGGCCAGGGTGGCCGAGAGTTCGGCCATGGGGCGCAACGGTTGTCGGGTGATGGCGATGTCCACCTCGCCGGTGGCCACCGCGTCGGTGGGGTCGTCGCAGCGGCGGATCTCGGTGCGCAGGCCGCGATCGGTGAGGGTGCGGGCGGCGGGACCGAACCATTCCGGCAGCAACCATGCGAACCCGATGCGCAGGGCCGCAGTGGCTTTGAGCTGGGTGGTGACCGTGTCGAGGTCGCCGAGGATGCGTCGGCTGTGCTCGGCCAGCGCGGCGCCGGACTCGGTGAGGGTCACCGAACGGGAGGTGCGCTGGACCAGGGTGGCGTCGAGGAGGCGTTCGAGCTGTTGGATGGTGCGGGTGAGCGCAGGTTGCCCGATGTGCAGGTCGGCGGCGGCGCGGGTGTAGTTGCGATGCTCGGCCAGGGCGACGAAGGCCCGTAGATGCCGCAACTCGAGATTCATGCTTGCTGAGCATAGTCGATGTTCAGTCGGCATTTCTGTTCCCCGTCCAGGCTGGTTAGCGTCGATCCGGTGAATCCACTTCTTGCTCGCGAACAGCGGGTCGCCTGGGCGGGGGCTGCCGGACTGGTCGCCGCGATGGGCGTCGGGCGATTCGCCTTCACCCCACTGCTGCCGTTGATGACCGACGCCGGTGCCATCGATCACTCGCAGGGGGCGATGATCGCCACCGCCAACTACGCCGGGTATCTGCTGGGTGCGGTGGCGTTGTCGATCCGCCCGGGGATCAACACCTCTGCGCACCTGCGTGTGTGGGCGGTGGCGTTGGTGGCCAGCGAGCTGGCCATGGCAATGGTCAGTGGCGTGGCGGCGTTCGCGGTGGCGCGGCTGGTGGCCGGGGTGGCCAGTGCGGTCATCTTCGTGGGGTGTCTGTCGACGGTGGCCGCAGCGCGGCGGCGCGGTGCGTCGTCGAGCCTGGCGTTCTCCGGGGTGGGTGTCGGGATAGTCATCAGCGGTGTGGTCGCGTCGGTGGCCGGCCCAGTGTTGACTTGGCGGGAGATGTGGGTGCTGGCCGCGGTCATCACTGCGCTGGTGTTGACGCCGGTGGCGATGCTGCGGATACGTCCCGAAGGCGCGAGAGTTGTTGCGCCACAGCATGGTGGCACGAGATCACATGCGGTGGCGTGGCGGTTGCTGCTGGTCACGTATTTCCTGGAGGGCCTGGGATACATCGTCATCGGCACCTTCTTGGTCGCCGCCATATCCGGGGAGGCACGCGGCTCGGGCGCCGATGGCGCCGGCCCGCTTGCGTGGATCGTGGTCGGGGTGTTCGCCGTGCCCGCGGTGCTGTTCTGGTCGTGGGTGTCGCAGCGGTTGGGGGCGCACCGGACGTTGGGGGCCGCACTGGGAGTGCAGGTGGTGGCGGCGGTGTTGCCTGCGGTGTCGCCGTCGCCGGTGGCGGCGATGGTCGCGGCCGCCCTGTTCGGTGGGACCTTCATCGGGATCGTGTCGGTGGCGATGACAGTCGGTGCGCAACTGCCCGTCGCGCGCACCGCAGCCATCCTGACCGCGGTGTACGGGGTGGGTCAGATGCTGGGACCGCTGGTGGTGGCACCGGTGTTGGGGTCGTCGTTCACCCTTGCGTTCGCCATCGCTGCGGTGGTGCTGACGGTGGCGACCGCAGCTGCGATCGGGGTTGCGATCACCATGCCGGGTCCGGCGTCCTCGGATCCGATCCTGCAGGTCGCCTCAGCGCACCTGGTAGCTGAAATACCGGGCGATCCAGTTGGCGGCCGGCTGGGTGAGCCCGGGGTTGACCTCTTGCAGCCGACGTTCCATGAATCGCTGCGCTGAAGCGAGATTGGTGGTCTCCCAGTCGATCTCGTCTTCGAGATGGCCTGTCTGATCCATCAAGTCGGCCACGGCGGCGATGATGCGACCGCCGAAGGAGGCGCCGAACTTCTTGGCCACCAGCTCAGGGGTGATGCCGGGACCGCCGGTGGTGTGGTGGCTGTTCTCGAAAGCCCAGACGATCCCACGATCAAGCGGCTTGTCGATCTTCTTCTTGGAATCTTGGTCGGCGTCGATCGTTCAACGGTACGCCTGGCTGATCTGGTCGTGACAGGCGTGGTGCGTCACGGGGTCGTGTGCGCATGCAACGGTCGGCGTCAGGCCACGTCGGAGCGACCGGCCTCGGCATCCGCTTCGTCTTCGTCGTCTTCGTCGTTGTCGTCGTCTTCGGAGTACTCGCCGAGGACCTCGAGATCGATGTGCAGTCCGGTCAGGGTGCCGTTCTCGGCGAAGCTGGCGATGACCGGGAACAGTCCGTCGCCCCAACCGGAGTGGGCCAGGGTCACGTTCTCGCCGTTGTTTGCGGTCGGCAGTGCGATGTTGGCGACCCCCTCGAAGTAGTGGTCGGGGGAGTCCATCAGGTCGAACCAGGCGTCGTCACCCTCTTCGAACACCTCCTGCCAGTCGGTGTCGGAATCCACTGCAGTGGTGGCGGCTTCGGAGTCGACGAAGGCCACGGTGCCCGCGTCGACCCCCACGCAGTACAGATTTTCGCCGGAGGTGTCCTCGACGCCGTCGGGCACGGCGGGCTCCACGCGTACGATCTCGGCTTCGGAGAGGATGAGGCTGAGGTAGGCCTCACGCAGGTGACTACCGTCCTTCTCGTCGGAGACGTCGGCGATGGTGACCCGCACCGGGTGCTGTCCGATCGGGACGGCGAACCGATCGCCCTCGCCCAGAGCCGCGAACGGATCGCAAGCAGTCACGAAACCGGAAGTCACGGTCAGGGTTCCGATGTCACGCACGGTGGTGGGAGCTTCGCCTTCGCCGAACGGGGCGGTGGGGGTCTGGAGTGCATGGAATCCGGGCATGCGGCCGATCTTCGCACAGCGCCCCCCGTGCCGACGTTGCGTTGATGAATGCTCGGCGACGCGCGAGTGAACGAGTCACCCACCCAACCCGTCGACTGGGCGGAAAACCGGCGTCGACTGGGCGGAAATCCCCGTCGACTGGGCGGAAAACCGGCGTCGGTTGGGCGGAAATCCCCGTCGACTGGGCGGAAGATTGGATCAGCGTTACTCGGTGAGGGCTCTACTGAAGCGCTCCAGCCCGTCGACGAAGGCGTCGGCCACCCCGTCGGGCCAATCGGCCATCGACGCCTCGATGGTCGCGGCCATCCGTGACCGGATGCCCCGGATCACGCTGCGGCCGCGCGGGGTCAGTTGTAGCAACCAGGCGCGGGCGTCGGCGGGATCGACGTCGCGGGTGAGCAATCCGGCAGTCTCCAGCGCCGCGGCATGTCTACTCGCAACCGTCCGATCTGTACCGACATGGATGGCGATGTCGGCGGCGCTGATCGGCCCGAACCGTGCGACCGCGCTCAGAACGGGATAACGCACCGTGTCGACGATGTCGGCGACCGGTGCGAGCGCCGGTGCATAGAGCTGTTCCCGAGTCGATCGCGCGAGCAATGTGACCAGCGCCGCCTCCACGCGTTGACCTGCTGTCGGTGTCGCCATTCGTCGAGCCTATCAATAAGCGTGCACCGTGCGCGCGTATCGGCTAGCGTGGTTTTAGCGTGCATCGTGCACGCAATTGCCAGAAAGGAAGACATGCCGGCTCAATCAGGGGTGGTTCGCCCCGCAGACGTACTCCCGCTCGGTGCCAGCTCAGCCATCTGTGATGGTCAGCGTATTCGGACGGGCACGGTGGCCGCGTTCGTACGCAACGCCCAGGCACTGCGCAGGTGTCCAGCCGAATCTGCCGAACACGCAGCGATCAGGGCTGAGCTGGTCCGACTCGCGCCGGCGCTACGGGCGATCGGGGTGTTCGACGTCTTCACCCCCACCGACCGTGAGATCGCGGCGATGATCGCGTGCGACGGATGATGGCACCGTGGCGTCAGGCTGGATCTCGCTGTACGCGAGGGACATATGTGACGGGTGGATGTCAGTGGCCGATGAGTGCGCGCGCCGCCGCCACATCGTCGGGGATTGCTCCGGCGCGGCGTGCCTGCGTCACCACGTTGCCCACCGCAGATGCCTCCACCGGTCCGGCGATCACGGGCACTCGCGTCGCATCTGCGGTCAACTGACACAGCAGTCGATCCGCCGCCGACGACGTGCACCACCTCGACCGGCCGACCGCTGAGTCGGCTGGCATCTTTGATCGCGCGCGTATGCGGCTGCACGTGAATCTAGCACCACGGAATCAACTTCGGACTGCGCCAGCAACAGCTCGAGATCGCGCTGATGATGGGCCGCCCAGTGCCGCAACGACTTCTGGATGAGCCACATCCCCATCACGTTCCGCAGCGATCGCACCGTCCCCCTGGCGGGTGAGTTCGCGTTGATCGGTTACGACGACATCGAGACGCGGACTCTTACCAGCCGCGGCAGCTGATGTTCCCCCCGACGCTGGTCGTTCGGGAGTCCACGCTGGGTTCGGGTCAGCAGAGCGGGAGTCCGTAGCACCGCACTGGTGCCGGAAACAGTGGGCGAAGTTTGGGGGAGACATCGCGTGCCGGTCGTGATCGCGAGCGCAGGTGTCGATGCGCTGGACGGTAGACTCCTCGGCGTGCGCGTGCTGATGCGCATCCGCCTTCGTAGCTCAGGGGATAGAGCAACCCTCTCCTAAAGGGTAGGTCGCAGGTTCGAATCCTGCCGAGGGCACTCACATTCGGGCATGTCAGCCATGACCGAGGCTCACCGGCCGGCATTTCGGCACGGTCGACGGGGAATTTCGGCACGGTCGACGGGTCAGAAACCCAGGCCCATCCAGTCGATGGCGACGAAGTCGCGTTCTAGGCGGGTGGCCTCGACCGTCACCTCCTCGTCGTCGGGATCCATCCCGTCGCCGGCGATGGCGCGTAACGCTGCCCGTACCCCGTCGGTGTAGCTGGTGACCACGCCGATGATCTCGCTGTCGGTGGTGTGGTCGGTGGTGTCGCGCCACCACACCAGCATCGCCATGCCGTTGGGGGCGGGCGCAAAGCCGACGGTCTGGCCGTTGCGAGTGAGGGTGGGACAGTCGTCGGGGAAGCGCTCAGCCATGACAGCACTGTCTACCCGAGGGCTCTGACATCGGCTGCTGCCGCAGCCTTACAGCAGCGCTTCGATCTTGCTGCGCAGCGACTCGGGTTTGGTGGTGGGCGGGAAGCGGTCCACCACGTTGCCGTCCTTGTCGACGAGGAACTTGGTGAAGTTCCACTTGATGCGGTTGCCCAGGATGGTCGACTTCTGTGAACGCAACCAGGCGAACAGCGGATGTGCGTTCTTGCCGTTGACGTCGACCTTTGAGTACATCGGGAAGCTGACGTCGTAGCGCAGACTGCAGAAGTTCTTGATCTCTTCCTCGTCGCCGGGCTCCTGGTGGCCGAACTGGTCGCAGGGGAAGCCGAGGACCACCAGGCCTTTGTCGCCGTACTCCTTGTTGAGCTGCTCCAGGCCGGTGTACTGCGGGGTGAAACCGCACTGAGACGCCGTGTTCACGATCAGCAGCGGCTTGCCCCGGTACTGCGCAAGGCTCACCTCGTTGCCGTCGATGTCGGTCGCGGTGAAGTCGTAGACAGTGGTCATGACCTCCATTCGTAGCCGCGCCTGCGGTGGATGTCCAACGCTCACCGCGCAGGTCACACCCGGTACCGACTGTCCTAGAGTGGGGCGCGTGAACGCATCTGCACCGCTACCGCTCGACACCGCGACCGTCGCCCTGGTCACCGGGGCCTCCAGCGGGATCGGGGCGGAGGTGGCGCGGTTGCTCGTCGCCGCCGGAGTCACCGTCATCGGGACCAGCCGCAACCCTGAGACCGTCGCCCACCCGGTGCCCGGGGTGCGCTACCTCGCCCTCGACCACAACGACCCGGACAGCATCGTGCGGTGCGCGGCTCAGGCGGGCGCGGTGGACATCCTGATCAACAACGCCGGGACCAGCCACATGGGCCCGCTGGAGGACACCTCGATGGACACCGTCGAGATGGTGTTCGCGGCCAACGTGTTCGGGCCCATCGCCCTGACCAAGGCGCTGTTGCCGGGTATGCGAGAGCGCCGCCGCGGCACGGTGGTGATGGTCGGTTCGATGTTGGCGTCGTTCCCCATCCCGTTCCGATCCACCTATGCCGCCACCAAGTCGGCGATCAAGACCTACGCCGACGCCACCCGCCGCGAGCTCTCGCCTTTCGGGATCGGGATGGTGACGGTGGAGCCGGGCACCATCGCGACCGGCATCGGTGACCGGCGCGTGTACTCGGTGGCCGATGACACCGCCTACCGAGTCGACTATGAGACCGTGGCCGCGGCCACGCGACGCAACGAGGACAACGGGGTACCGGTCGAGCCGATGGCCCAGCTGATCGTGCGAGCGGCGTTGGCGCAGCACCCCAAACCGCTCTATGCGTTGGGCAACAAGGCGCCCGTGGTGTTCGCGTTGCGTCGGCTGCTGCCGCGTGCAGCCATGCTGGCCGTGACGGCCCGCTTCCACGGATTGCGTTCCGTCCCAAAGTGACCCGCACCCTACGCATCATCGGTATCGGGGCGGGTGATCCGCGGCAGGTCACCCTCCAGGCCCTCGACGCGATGGCCGGCGTGGACGCCTTCTTCGTCCTGGACAAAGGGGCGGAAAAGGATTCGCTGGTGGCCGTGCGACGCCAGATCTGCGACGAGCACCTGGGCGTGGGCGCCTATCGGGTGGTCGAGATCGCCGACCCGCCGCGAGATCGGCAGCCGGTGGATTACGACGCCGAGGTGTTGCGCTGGCATGACGCACGGGCCCAACGGATCTCGGCAGCGTTACGCACCGAGCTACCCGAGGGCGGGGTGGGTGCCATCCTGGTCTGGGGCGACCCGGCGCTCTACGACTCCACCCTGCGCATCGCCGAGGCCATCGCCGCCGGCGGCGAGGTGGCCCTGGCGTTGCAGGTGATCCCGGGAGTCACCAGCGCCTCGGCTCTGACTGCGGCCCATGGCATCTCGGCCAACCGGATCGGTGAACCCATCACCATCACCACCGGGCGCCGACTGGCCGACACCCCGCCCGGTGCCGACACCAACCAGATCGTGATGCTCGACGCCGACTGCACCTTCCGCCGCACCGCAGACCCCGACGATCACATCTGGTGGGGCGCCTACCTGGGCATGGACCACGAGATCCTGATCGCGGGCACAGTGGCCCAGGTAGGCGAGCAGATCGCCGAGCGTCGCGCCCGAGCCCGTGCCGAACACGGCTGGATCATGGACATCTACCTGCTGCGTAAACGTCGATGATGCGTCGGCCCAGCCGATCTCGGGCGAATGCTCAGACGTTCTGAGTGAGCAGGAACAGCCCGCCCGCCAGTGCGCCACCGATGAGCGGCCCGACCACCGGGACCCACGCATAGTTCCACTCGAGGCCGCCCTTGCCCTTGATGGGCATCAGCGCATAGGCGATACGTGGAGCCAGATCGCGGGCCGGGTTGATGGCGTACCCGGTGGGGCCGCCCAGGCTGTTGCCGATCACGAGCACCACGAAAGCGACTCCGGCGTAACCAAGTCCGGAGTTGCCCAGGTTCAGGGTGTCTCCGGTTCCGCTGATCGCCGGCGACCGCAGGATCCAGAACACCAGCACGAACGTGCCGATCACCTCGGTGACGGTGTTCCAGAAGTAGTTCTTCACCTGCGGGCCCGTACAGAAGATGCCGCGGGTGTCCTCAGGGTGCGGATCGGCGTCGAAGTTCTTCTTGTAGGCCAGATAACAGAGCATGGCCCCGATGAACGCACCGATCATCTGCGCGCTGATGTAGATCGGGACCTGCGACCACGGAGTCTTGTCCGCGATCGCCAACCCGAGGGTCACCGCCGGGTTGAGATGTGCCCCCGACTTCCAGGCGATGGACGCGCCCGCGAACACCGCCAGGCCCCAACCGAAGTTGATGAACAGACCGCCGCTGTTGTGGAAGCCCGACTTCACCAGGTTGTTGCCCGCGACGACACCGGTGCCCAGGAGGATCAGCACCGCGGTGCCGATGATCTCCCACAGCCAGATCTGGCCGTCGCTCAGCGCGCTCATGCCGACACGTCCGCGACGAGAGCCGAACCGCGGACACCAGGTGCGCCCATCCGGGCGGCGTCGGCGGTCGCGTCGTCGGGCTGGCGTTGCGACTCGATCTCGGCCGCGACGCGCGCACGATAGTTCGCGATCTCGCGATCCCGCTGCGCGGCGTTCCAGCCGAGTGGCCCGGCCACGATGTCGGCGACGGCGACCGCCGCCGAGGTTCCGCGGTCGAGGGTCTCGATGGACATGTGGGTGCGGCGGGCGAGGATGTCCACCAGGTGCAGGGCGCCCTCGTGGGTGGCCGCGTACCGGATCTCGGCGCCGAGGTACCGGTTGTCTGATTCGGCAAGTGGGGCAGCCAGTTCCGGCTCGGCGTCGATGATCGCGAAGATCTCCGAGATCATGCTGCCGTAACGGTGTAGGAGGTGCTCGACGGTCGTCACGGGTAGACCGTGCTCGTCGGCCAGACGCACCCGCGCGGCCCACAGTTCCTCGTACCCGTCGGCGCCGGCGAGCGCGATGCTCGCCGTGCGTGAGGGTTCCACGCCACGCTGTCCCTGCACGGCGGCGTCGATCGCGTCGGCCGCCATCACCCGGTAGGTGGTGTATTTGCCCCCGGCGATCACGGTGAGACCTGGTGCGGCGGGGACCACGGCGTGCTCACGCGAGAGCTTGCTGGTCTCGTCGGATTCCCCGGCCAGCAGTGGACGCAAGCCCGCGTACACGCCGACGATGTCGTCGCGCACCAGCGGCGTCTGAAGCATCACGTTGACCTCGGCGAGGATGTAGTCGAGATCGGCACTGCTCGCCGCGGGATGGGCGAGATCGAGGTTCCACTCGGTGTCGGTGGTGCCGATGATCCAGAAGTCCTCGCTCCACGGGCACGGGATCACGAACAGCAGGCTCTTCTCGGTCTCGGTGATGAGGCCGACCTCGGAGTCGATGCGGTCGCGGGGAACCACGATGTGCACGCCTTTGGACGCCTTCACGCGCAGTCCGCTGGCGCCGCCCACCATCTCCTGCAGTTCGTCGGTCCACACGCCCGCCGCGTTGACCACGTGCTTGGCGCGGACGTCGATCTGCTCGCCGGACTCGAGGTCCTCGATGCGGGCGCCGACGACGCGATCACCCTCACGCAGGTAGCTGGTGACCCGTGCGCTGGAGGCGCATAGGGCGCCGTAGCTCGCCGCGGTGCGCGCCAACATCATCGTGTGCCGCGCGTCGTCGACCTGACCCTCGTAGAACAGCACGCCGCCGCGGATGGTTCCGCGTTTGGCGCCGGGAAAGATCGAGAACGTCTTCTTCTTGCCGATGTGCCGAAGGTGATGGGGCACACCGCGTCCCGCGCCGAGGATGTCGTAGAAGCCGATGCCGGCGCCGGCGTAGGCGCGGTCGTATGCGGGGGTGACGAGCGGGAAGATGAACTCCACCGGACGCACCAGATGCGGCGCGACGGTGGTGAGCATCAGTTTGCGCTCGCGTAGCGCCTCGAAGACGAGGGAGAAGTTGAGCTGCTTGAGGTAGCGCAGGCCGCCGTGAAAGAGCTTGGAGCTGCGGCTGGAAGTGCCCGCACCGTAGTCGATGGCCTCCACCAGGCCCACGCGCAGACCGCGGGTGGCGGCGTCGAGGGCAGCGCCGCCACCAACGACACCACCTCCGATGACGAGGACGTCGAGCTCGGTGGCGGCCATGGATGTCAGTGCGGCGCGGCGTGATTCGGGGTTGAGGGCGATGGGTGGCAAGGTCATGCGAAGGTTCTCCTGACGATCAGATGTGACGGTGGCGTAAGCGTGGAGATCACACGTCGACCCAGTCGAGGGTGCGGGTGACCGCTTTGCGCCAGCGGCCGTAGTAGTCGGCGCGTTCGTCCTCGGTCCAGTGCGGCGCCCAGCGGGAGTCCTCTTTCCAGTGCGTCTCGAGTTCGTCTGTGTTCGACCAGAACCCGACCGACAGCCCGGCCGCGTAGGCGGCGCCCAGCGCGGTGGTCTCGGCCACCACCGGTCGGCTCACCGGGATGCCGAGCACGTCGGACTGGATCTGCATGCACAGCGAGTTGGCGGTGACGCCGCCGTCGACGCGCAGCACCTCCAGCTTCACCCCGGAGTCCTTCTCCATCGCGTCGGCGACGTCGCGGCTCTGATAACAGATGGATTCCAGTGTGGCCCGGGCGATGTGGGCGTTGTTGTTGAAGCGGGACAGCCCCACGATCGCGCCGCGGGCATCCGAGCGCCAGTAGGGGGCGAAGAGGCCGGAGAACGCGGGCACGAAGTAGACGCCGCCGTTGTCGGGAACCTCGCGGGCCAGCGATTCGCTCTGTGCCGCACCGGAGATGATGCCCAGCTGGTCGCGCAGCCACTGCACGGCCGAACCGGTGACCGCGATCGACCCCTCCAGCGCGTAGACCGGTGCCTGGTCACCGAACTGGTAGCAGACGGTGGTCAACAGCCCGTTCTTGGACCGCACCAGCTTCTCCCCGGTGTTGAGCAGTAGGAAGTTTCCTGTGCCGTAGGTGTTCTTGGCTTGGCCGGGGGCAAAGCACACCTGGCCCACCATCGCGGCCTGCTGATCGCCCAGCGCGCTGGCGATGGGGACCTCACCGGCCAGCGGTCCGGTGCGGGTGGTGTGGCCGTAGGGCTCGCTCGGCGACGACGGCACGATCGTCGGCAGCATGGCCTTGGGGATGTCGAACAGCGCGATGAGCTCGTCGTCCCAGTCGAGGGTCTCGAGGTTCATCAGCATGGTGCGGCTGGCGTTGGTGACGTCGGTGACGTGCACACCGCCGTCGACGCCGCCGGTCAGGTTCCAGATCACCCAGGTGTCGATGGTGCCGAACAATGCCTCGCCCGCTTCGGCGTCGGCGCGCACCCCGTCGACGTTCTCGAGGATCCACTGCGCCTTGCCTGCGGCGAAGTAGGTGGCCGGCGGGATGCCCGCCTTGGTGCGGATGATGTCGCCCGCGCCGGAGCGCTCGAGTGCCGAGGCGATCTTGTCGGTGCGGGTGTCCTGCCAGACGATGGCGTTGTAGTAGGGCCGACCGGTGGTCTTGTTCCACACGACGGTGGTCTCACGCTGGTTGGTGATGCCCAGCGCCGCGAGGTCGGCGGCGGTGAGGTCGGCTTTGCGCAGCCCGTTCTGCAGCACCGACGAGGTCCGCTCCCAGATCTCGATCGGATCGTGTTCGACCCAGCCGGCCTGCGGCATCACCTGTTCGTGCTCGAGCTGGTGGCGCGCGACCTCGGCGCCGGAGTGATCGAAGATCATGAATCGGGTACTTGTCGTGCCCTGGTCGATGGCGCCTACGTAGCTGGTCATGGGTCCTTTTCCGCCGTTGGAAGAACACGTGATCGGTGATCTGTGTCTCACCGTGTCCTCGACCTTAGGCACGCTCACGACCGATGAGTAGTTCTGCCGTTCGGCATTGTCGAACGGCGCACGCGAGTTAACGTGGCTCGGTGCCGGGTCTCATCCAGTCGGTCGAACGTGCCACCGCGGTGATGCACCTGTTGGCCGCACGTGACGAGCCGATGACCCTGGCCGAGATCGCCGCCGCCGTCGGCGTCGTGAAGTCCACCGCCCACGGTCTGGTCCGAACCTTGGTGGCCGGCGGGATGCTGGATCAGGACGCCGACACCGGTCGATACCGCCTGGCCGACGACCCGTTCGGGCCGCGCCGAAACCTGTGGGACGTCAACGAGATCCGCTCGCGTGCCCTCAATTGGACCGACGCGCTGGCGTCGCGGTCGACGCTGGCCACGCAGGTGACGGTGGTGCGTGGCGGCGTGGTGCGGGTGGTGCACGACGTGCTCGCCACCCGCGGAGCCGGCGCCCGACCCCTGATGACCGGGGCGACGGTGCCCGCTCACGCCGGTGCACTCGGGCGCGTGCACCTGGCCTACGACGCCCACCTCGCGCGATCGGTGTCGCGGTCGCCGCTGGCGGCGCACACCCACCGCACCATCGTCGACGCGGGAGTCCTCGCCGGTGAACTCGCCCGCGTGCGCGACACGGGGTGGGCGGTCGCGATCGGCGACCTCGTCCACGACCAGGCCACCGTGGCCGCACCCATCCGCGACGCGGGCGGCACGGTGATGGCCGCGGTCGGCGTGATGGGCGCGGTCGACGACATCTGTGGTCGCGGCGAGATGCCACGAACCGCTCTCGTGGACAACGTGATCGCCGCGGCGCGGTCCATCTCGCGCGAACTCGGACACGGCCTCGCCGTACCCGGAGGGAACCGATGAGCACCCGCTATGTCGCCGCGATCGACCAGGGCACCACCTCGACCCGCTGCATCGTCTACGACCGCGGGGGAGTGCTGGTGTCGGTCGCCCAGCGCAGACACCGCCAGTACTTTCCCCGGCCGGGCTGGGTCGAACACGACGCCACCGAGATCTGGTCACTGGTGCGCCTGCTGATCCCCGAGGCGCTGCGGTCGGCGGGCGCGACGGCCGAACAGATCGTCGGGCTGGGGATCACCAATCAGCGTGAGACGACGGTGATCTGGGACCGCGAGACCGGGACCCCGCTGCACCGGGCGATCGTCTGGGAAGACACCCGCACGTCCGATCTCGTCGAGTACCTCCGGTCGCACGGCCATGCCGACGAACTCCACCGCCGCAGTGGTGCACCGCTGTCGAACTACGTCTCTGCGCCGCGATTGCGCTGGCTCCTCGACACGGTCCCCGGGGCGCGCGAGGGGGCACGGGCGGGCCGTGTCCTGTTCGGCACCATGGACAGCTGGCTGGTGTGGAACCTGACCGGAGGGCCCCACGGCGGCCTGCACGTCACCGACCCCACCAACGCAGGCCGCACCATGCTGATGAACATCGAGACCGGCCGTTGGGACCCGGAGTTGTTGGCGGCGTTCGACATCCCCGAACAAATGTTGCCCGAGATCGGTCCCTCGCTGACCGAAGTCGGGGTGAGCACCGACCCGGTGCCCGGGGTCGCGATCACCGCGATGATCGGAGACCAGCAGGCGGCGTTGGTGGGGCAGACCGCGTTGGACAGCGGTGAATCGAAGTACACCCTTGGCACCGGTGGCTTCCTGCTGTTCAACACCGGTGCCGAGCTGGTGCGTTCGCGCAACGGTCTGATCACCACAGTCGCCTACCAGATCGACGGCGAACCCCTCTGTTACGCGCTGGAGGGCTCGAACCCGACCGCCGGCGCACTGGTCGAGTGGCTGAAGGAGAACGTCGGGCTGATCGAGACCGCAGCCGCGATCGAGACCCTCGCGGGCACCGTCGAGGACAACGGCGGCTGTTACATCGTGCCCGCGTTCTCGGGTCTGCATGCGCCACACTGGGTCTCGGGCAGTCGCGGACTCATCGTCGGTCTCACCGCCTACGTCACCCGTGGCCACCTCGCGCGAGCGGCGTTGGAGACCAACGCCTTCGGGGCTCAGGCCATGATCGCCGCGGTCAACGACGACTTGGCTGCCGCCGACGCCGCGACCCGCCTGACCGAGCTCGTCGTCGACGGCGGGATGACCGCCAACAACCTGTTGATGCAGATGATCGCCGACATCTGCGGGCTGCCGGTGGTGCGTCCCCGGATGGCCGAGGCCGTGGCGCTCGGCGCGGCCTACGGGGCCGGCCTCACCGCCGGGTTCTGGACCGACCCCGCACAACTGCGCCGCAACTGGCAGGCCGCGGCCCGCTGGTCACCGCAGATGCCCGCCGACGAACGGGACCGGCAGGTCGCGACCTGGGCCCGTGCGGTCGAGCTGTCGTCGACCTGGCGTCCGGCCTGAGTGTCCGAGCCCGCGTGCTCAGACGATCTCGGCCAGCGAACGCAGGATCGGCTCGGCCAGCTCGGGACGGCAGATGAGGAAGTCCGACATGTACGGGCTGGGTCGGTTGTAGCGCAGCGGCGACCCGTCAAGTCGACTGCAATGCAGGCCTGCCGCCCGCGCCACCCCGACCGGTGCGCAGTTGTCCCACTCGTACTGACCGCTGCCGTGGATGTAGGCGTCGGCGTCGCCACGCACCACCGCCATCGCCTTGGCACCGGCCGAACCCATCACGATCGCCCGCAGGCCCAGCCGCGCCGCCACCCACATCGACTCATACGAGCCACCGAACCGGGACATGACCAGGGCCCCGGCCGCGTGGGCCGGGGTGTCGACGGTGTCGGTGCGGAACACCTCACCGCGCTCAGGCAACGACACCGCGCAGTCGGTGGGCTGCCCGTTGACGGTGAGCGCCACGTGTACGGCCCAGTCCGCGGTCCCGGCCGCATACTCGCGGGTGCCGTCGAGTGGATCGATGATCCACACCCGCTGGGCATCGAGCCGGGCGCGGCTGTCGGTGGCCTCCTCCGACAGCACCGCATCCTTGGGGCGGTGTGCGGCCAGCACCCCGGCGATCCAGTCCTGGGCCAGCGAGTCGCCGAGATCACCGAGCCGGCGTCCGGTGAGCAGGGCGTCGTGTCGGGCCGCGACCAGGATGCGTCCGGCCCCGACCGCGATGGCCGCGGCCAGGTCGACATCGGTCATCGTCGATGAGCCCGACCAGCCCAGATCCCGGTACACATAGAGCAGACTAGAGGCCATGCCCGAACTGCCCGAGGTGCAGGCGATCGCCGACCACGTCGACGGCCGTGCCGCCGGATTGCCCATCCGTCGTGTCGACGTGGCGTCGCTGGCCGTGCTCAAGACCGCCGACCCGCCGTACTCCGCCCTGGCCGGGCGGGTGATCACCAGCGTCGGCCGGGTGGGCAAGTACCTGGTCATCACCACCGAGCCGGGACCCGATTCGGCGGCCGAACCGCCGACCATCGCGATGGTGATCCACCTGTCGCGGGCCGGGTGGCTGCGCTGGTCGTCGAACCTGTCGCAGACCCCGCCACGCCCCGGCGGCAAAGGTCCCATCGCGCTGCGGGTGCACTGCGGTCTGCCCGGCGAGGGGTTCGACGTGACCGAGGCCGGTACTCAGAAACGGCTGGCCGTCTGGATCGTTCGCGACGTGAGCGAGGTGGACCGCATCGCCACCCTGGGCCCCGACGTGCTGGAGCTGGACCGCGAGGCGTTCGGTGCGATCCTGGGCGCCACCGGCGCGCGCATCAAGACCGTCCTGACCGATCAGCGCACCATCGCCGGTGTGGGCAACGCCTACAGCGACGAGATCCTGCACACCGCGCAGCTGTCCCCGTTCGCCCCGGCCAAGGGACTCTCCGCCACCCAGGTCGATCGATTGCACGCGGCCATCCGCTCGGTACTGCTCGACGCGATCACCCGGCAGTCCGCGCAGGAGATCGCAACCATGAAGGGCGAGAAGCGATCTGGGATGCGGGTACATGCCCGCACCGGGATGCCGTGCCCGGTGTGCGGTGACACCGTGCGCGAGGTGTCCTTTGCCGACCGGTCGTTCCAGTACTGCCCGACGTGCCAGACTGGCGGCAAGGTGTTGGCTGACCGGCGGATGTCGCGGCTGCTCAAATGAGTCCGGCGGCCGTCGGTACGCTCGGCGCATGACTCGACAGCGGATCCTGATCACCGGTGCCAGTTCCGGTCTCGGTGAGGGCATGGCCCGCACGTACGCCCGAGAGGGTCGGGCGCTGGCCCTGTGTGCCCGCCGGGTGGATCGGCTCGACGCACTGGCCACCGAACTCGGTGCCTCGGCGCAGCAGGTGGTCACCAGCGCGCTCGACGTGACCGACGTCGACACCGTGGCCCCGGTGTTCGACGACCTGGCCGCTGGTCTCGGCGGCCTCGACCGAGTGATCGTCAACGCCGGATCCGGTGCCGGTGCGGTGCTGGGCACCGGCGGACTGCACCACAACATCGACACCGTGACGACCAACCTCGTCGGAGCGTTGGCCCAGATCGAGGCGGCCATGGCGATCTTTCGAGCTCAACAGTCCGGCCACCTGGTGCTGGTGGCCTCGATCGCCGGAGTCCGTGGACTGCCCAAGGCCCAGGCGGCCTACTCGGCGTCCAAGGCGGGCCTCATCTCCCTGGGGCAGAGCCTGCAGACCGAGTTGGCGCACTCGCCGATCCGGGTGACCATCCTGCTGCCGGGCTACATCGAGACCGCGATCAACGCCGGCGTGCAGACGAAGCTGAAGGTCGACCGCGACCGTGGTGTGGCCGCCCTTGTCGCGGCGATCGAGCGCGAACCGGCCCGAGCGTCGGTGCCGTGGTGGCCGTGGACCCTGGTCGGCACCGCGCTGCGCTTGCTGCCCGCTCCGGTGGTCCGAAAGATAGTTTGAGATAGCATAGAGATCGATCGCGGCGCTGCACCGTCTCAGATCACGATCTTCACATCGTGGGTCGAACCCGCCGGGGGGCGGAATCGGACATAGGGTGCAACCAACCGCCGCATTGGGGGAGTTGATCGTTGGTGTCACGATGACGCGTTTCGCTGTAGGCCTCGGGCAACTGGGCTGGGCCATCTCGCACTGGTGGAATCGAAAAGATCAGTTCGAGTGGTTCAGCAGCTACCTGTCCGATCGCCAGCTCGTCGAGCCCACCCGCATCCTGCTGGGCATCACCTGCGGTACGGCGTCGTTGGTGCCGTGGGTGATCCTGCTCGACGCCGGCGGCCCGGAGAACGTGCTGCAACGGTATGCCGCGCTGGCCTCCGGGGTCATCGGCGTGGGCATGACCGTGATGTGGCTGCTGCTGCCGTGGCCCAGCGCCACCCGATCGCGCAGCTGGGTCGTCGTGGCCGACCTGTCGATTCTGCTGGGCTGTCTGGCCCAGATCCACCACGTGGGTGCAGTTGCCGGATGTGCAGTGTTCGGGCTGGTGAGCGGGTACATCGCGTTCTTCCACGGGGCGCGGATGCTGGCCGTCCACATCGGGTTCTCGCTGGTGGTGGCATGCCTGCTGTCGGTGCTTCTGATGCGTGCGGACACCGCATCGCTGTCGACCGTCGTCATCGGCATCATCCAGGCCGCAGCGGTGGGGATCGCGATCCCGGTTGCCACGCAGTTCATGTTGGAGGTGCTGGCCTCGGATGCGGCGGCCTCGGAGATGGACACGCTGACCGGCGTGTTGAACCGACGCGGACTCGAGCGGGCACTGGAGCGGCTCACCGCGATGGACCGGCAGAACTCGCACGGTTTGGCGGTGATGGTTGCCGATCTGGACAACTTCAAGGAGATCAACGACCACTACGGGCACCGCTACGGCGATCGGGTGTTGGCCGAGATAGCCGCACGGCTGCGGGTGGCCGTCGGGGTGGGGGGTGTGGTGGCCCGCATCGGTGGCGACGAGTTCGTGATCGCCGACAGCCTGCGCTTCAACGACCCCGTCCGGTTGGCCAACACCGTGCTGCTCACCATTTCCACCGTCAGCGATCCGCCGGTCACCGCCAGTGTCGGTGTCGTGCACTTCACCGGTGTCATCCCGACCAACAAGTCGCTGATGTCGACGGTGCTGTTCACCGACCTCGCCGATGCCGCGATGTACGAGGCGAAACGAGCCGGTGGCAACACGGTGCGTACTCGCGGGCACAACTACGGCGCCCCCAGTCCGGCGCCGGTCGTGCGCCCGACCACCATCCGTCCCGGGGCTCGCGGTACCGCCTGACGACCGCGCTCACCAGGCTTGCGCGGTGAGTCCCCAGTCGGCCAGCGTCGTCTGTGCCAGGCGACGCAGTGCATGAGCGTCGCTCGCCGCCCACGGCGCCGCGTCGAAAGTCAGGGTGAACCGGCCCGCGGCGATCGCCGTCCAGCACCGCAGCGTCACGGTCGAATCCTGTTCGCCCGCACCGTGGCCGGGTGTCGCAGGTGCGGTGACCGTCACCGACCGGACCGCCATGCCGGTGGATGTGTGACCGGCGATCGAGTCGAACATCGGTCCCATGTCACCCAGCGGTGACACCAGCGCCTCGCGCGCGCCGGGGACCGGAACGATCGCGTGCGCCCACCGGTCACCGAGCAGTTGCAGCAACTCCGCAGGCATCCCGCCGGGCGGACCGAGACCCATGTTGCCGCCGTGGTCGCCGTCGAGATCTTGATACCCCGCGCGCAGGGTGTCGGCCACCTCACGCACCGAGCCGGCGCGGTCGACGGTGGGCATGATCTGCACCTCAGCCATCCGCAGCATGCCCGGTGAACCGATCGAGGAGTGCAGCGCCGGCGCCACCGGAACGGTGATGTCGACCGGGGCGCCGCACCCACCGTGCCCGCCGGCCGACCGGATCCGAGCCACCATGTCGGCCACGATCGCGGCGGTCAGCGCCGTGGACGTAGCGTCGGCGGTGAGCACCCGTTGCGCCCAGTCGTCGGCCCCCACGCTGAGCACCGCGGTTGGCCGCACCCCGGGCACCCGATGCCGGGGCGCACCGACCGGCTGGTCGGCAGCGTCGTGACGGCCGCGTAGCGCGGCGAACAACTCCGCCCGTACCTGGCGGTCCACGCAGCCACGCGCCAGGCTGGCCACCACCCCGCAGATCACCCGAACCCACAGCGCGACGGCGTCGGCGAGGTCATCGCGCCAGCGCACCCGGGCAGCCTCGCTGCCCGCCGAACCGTCGGGTCCCAACGCGTCTCTCGCCGCACTGATCATGCCCAGACCGTCGGACACCAGATGCGAACACGTCAGGGTGATGACCGAGCTGCCATCAGCCACCCGGGCCACCGACAACTCCCACGCCGGACCGTTGTCCACGTCCAATGGCGCCGCGGCCCGTCGGTCAGCCCACGCCACCACCTCATCGACCGCGATCGGTTCGGGTTCGGCGTACACCGGCGCCACCGCGCCGCCGGTGGTGAAGTACCGCCGAGCCCAGGGAATCCGGGGTGAACGGACCCGTCGGTTCAGCGGACCAGCAGCCAGAAACGCATGCAGGAACGCCACTTCGGCGGCGCTGACGGTCGAGTCGAACCGCCAGATGCCCTGCATCACCTCCGCCGCGCCGCGACCGTGGTGGCCGCGATAGAAGATGTCGTCGAGGACGTCGAAGCGACGTACCGCTGTCCTCACCGCGTCAGACTGCGCGTCCGCGGTGTTCGCGATACCAGCGGACGAGGCGGTCTGTGGACGAATCCTCCTGTGCAGCAGGGGCTTGCGCGGACTCGATGACACCGAGGAGCTCCTTGGCCTGGGCCTTGCCCAGCTCGACCCCCCACTGATCGAACGAGTTGATCCCCCAGATCGCACCCTCGACGAACACCTGATGCTCGTAGAGGGCGATGAGCTGCCCGAGCACCGACGGCGTGAGCTTCGGTGCCAGGATCGAGGTCGAGGGCCGGTTGCCCGGCATCACCTTGTGCGCCACCACGTGTGGGTCCACGCCGTCGGCGGCCACCTCGTCAGCGGTCTTGCCGAAGGCCAACACCTTGGTCTGGGCGAAGAAGTTGCTCATCAACAGGTCGTGCATCGAGCCCGATCCGTCGTCGGCCGTGGGCAGATCGTCGGTGGGCGTGGCGAATCCGATGAAGTCGGCGGGCACCATCCGGGTGCCCTGATGCAGCAGCTGATAGAACGCATGCTGTCCGTTGGTGCCGGGTTCACCCCAGAAGACCTGGCCGGTGTCGACGGTGACGTGGTGTCCGTGGATGTCGACCGACTTGCCGTTGGACTCCATGGTGAGCTGCTGCAGATAGGCGGCGAACCGGGCCATGTCGTCGGAGTAGGGCAGCACCACGCGCGAGTCGACGTCGAAGAAGTTGTTGTACCAGAGCCCGATCAGGCCCAGGATCACCGGTGCGTTCTGGTGCAGCGGCGCGGTCCGGAAGTGCTTGTCCACCAGGTTGAATCCGTGCAGGAAGTCGGCGAACGCCTCCTTGCCGACCGCGGCCATCACCGACAGCCCGATCGCCGAGTCCACCGAGTAGCGCCCGCCCACCCAGTCCCAGAACCCGAACATGTTGTCGGTGTCGATGCCGAACTCGGCCACCTTCTCGGCGTTGGTGCTCACCGCGACGAAGTGTTTGGCCACCGCCTCCTCGCCCGCGCCCAGTGAGCGCAGCAGCCAGCGGCGCGCGGCGGTCGCGTTGGTCAGCGTCTCCAGCGTGGTGAACGTCTTGGAGGCGACGACGAAAAGCGTTGTCTCGGCGTCCAACTCGCCCAGGGTGCCCACCAGGTCGGCGGGGTCGACGTTGGAGACGAATCGGCAGCTGATGCCGGTGTCGACGTAGTGACGCAGCGCCTGGTACACCATGGCCGGACCGAGATCCGAACCGCCGATACCGATGTTGACCACGGTGCGGATTGCTTTGCCGGTGTGCCCGGTCCACGCCCCGCTGCGCAGCCGGTCGGTGAACTCTCCCATCCGGTCCAACACCGCGTGCACGTCGGCCACCACGTCCTGACCGTCCACCTTCAGCGTGGCCTCCGACGGCAGCCGCAGGCCGGTGTGCAACACCGCGCGATCCTCGGAGGTGTTGATGTGCTCGCCCCAGAACATGGCGTCGCGCTTGCCCTCGAGGTCGACCTCACGGGCCAGCTGCAACAGCAGCTCCAGCGTCTCCCGCAGCACGCGATGCTTGGAGTAGTCGATGTGCAGATCGCCCACGTCGATGGTCAGCTCTGCCCCCCGGTCGGGGTCCACGGCGAAGATCTCGCGCAGATGCATCGCGAAGACGTGCGGGTGGTGAGCCGACAGTTCCTGCCAGGCGTGTGCGGCGGTGATGTCGTGGTCACGCGAGTCGATGGTCATGGTCGGCCTTCCCGAGCACAGTCGTCGCCGTGAACGTCGTCGGGCGTGAGGGTCGCCACCCGTGACGGTGAAACACTGCGACCCAGCTTAGTGGGCGGGGTTCTCGCGTTCGCAGACCGACCGACCGAACGCCGCGAGGGGCCTGGGTGATGCGAACCGCCGACGCGTCAGCGACCGAGCGGCCCGCGGCCCAGACGCAGCAACAACATCGCCAACGTGTGGCCTTCCTGACCCAGCTCGGAGAAACGCTCGAGCACCTTGACCTCGCGGCTGTGCACCAGTCGCGGTCCACCCGAGGCCATCCGAGCGCGACCCACCTTCTTCGACACCGCGCTGCGCCGCTTGATCGCGCCGAGGATGATCGCATCGAGCCGATCGATCTCCAACCGCAGCTGTTCGATCTCGTCCGGCAGGTCGTCGACGTCGGGGGACAGGTGCAGGGCCTGCAGATCCGCGGGGATGCTGTGCGCGGGAGTGCTGTCGGGAGAGTCCACGCTGCGATCTTGCCACGCGAGTTCGGAGGGCAGAGGTGGTAGGCAAGAGCCATGGCCGCACCCACCGTCGACGTCTGCGCTCCGGCGGTCGGGCACCGGTCCACCCCTGCGCGCCGACTGCTGTCGCGCTGGTGGATCGGCGTCGCGGCGCTCATCGTGGGCCAACTCGCGCTGCGCGCGCTCACCCTCGGTACGGGCAACTTCTACTGGGACGACCTGATCCTCATCGCTCGTACGCACCGTGACGGTCTGTTCGCCGGGCACGACGGACACCTGATGCCCGCGGCGAAGCTGGTGATCGCGGTGGCCACCGACGTGGCCCCGCTGCGCTGGTCGGTGGCGGCGGCGACACTGCTCGTCGGTCAGCTGCTGGCGTCGATGGCGCTGGTGCGGATGGTGTGGTTGATCACCGGCCCCCGACCGGGTGGTCTCGCGGTGATCGCGTTGGCCCTGTTCACCCCGATGACGGTGCCCGCCGCCGCGTGGTGGGCGGCCGGACTCAACGCGTTGCCGTTGTGTGCCGCGCTGGCCTGGGTGGTCGGTGATGCGATCCGACTCACGCGCGGCGACGTTCCCCGCCCGTCGGTGCTGCTCATCCGGTCCCTCGGGGTGACCGTGGTGGCACTGCTGTTCTTCGAGAAGTCCGTCGTCATCGCACCGGTGGTCGCGGTGACGGTGCTGCTGCTGGCGCGCGGGCGCCCTCTCCGATCCGACCCGGCGCGCCAGCGTGTCCGATGGCTGCTGGTCGCGCTGTTCGCGATCTGCGGGGCCTGGGCGGCGGGATATGTGGCGTGGGTGCCCGGCACCGCCGGAGACCACACGGTGCGCCAAACCATCAAACTACTGTGGCGCGCAGTCTCTGACGGGGTGATGCCCAGTCTCATCGGCGCCCAATGGGATTGGCAGCGGTGGAATCCCAGCCCGCCGTTCGTGGTGCCGTCGCTGCCGGTGGTGCTCGCGGGGTGGGCAGCCATGATCACCGTCGTGGTGGCGACGGTGCGTCGCCGACGCGGTGCGGGGGCGATCATCGTCGCGGCCGGCACCTACGTGATCGCCGCGCAGGCCGCGGTGAGCTGGTCGCGCAGCAGCGCACAGACGGCACTGGAGTTGTCGCAGACACTGCGGTATCTGCCCGACACCGCCGTGGTGCTGGCGTTGGCGGCCGCGCTGGCGGTGGCCGCGCCACGTCGGAGCAGCTCGGGATCGCCGGGGTTGAGATCAAGCGGACCACAACGTGATCGGCTGATCGCCGCAGCCGTGGTGAGTGCCGTGGTGGTGGCTTCGATCGTGTCCACCGTCGCCTTCGTCCGGCAGTGGCGCGACAACCCCACCGGCGAGTATCTGCGCAACGTGCGTGCCTCGGTCACCGCACACCCCACCTCGCCGCTGTTCGACCAGGCCGTCCCACTGAGCGTGCTGCTGCCGGTGGTCTACCCCGACAACCAGCTCAGTCGGGTCGTCGGACCGCTGGCCCACCGATCGGCGTTCGCGCCCTACACCGATCGGCTGCGGTTGATCGACGAGCGTGGACGCACCCGCGACGCGGTCGTCTTCCCGCTGCGCACCTTCGCCGCCGGGCTCGGGGACTGCGCGCGGCCGGAGATCGGCGCGGGGCCACCTCGCGTGATCATGTTGTCGGGGCCGATGATCACCTACACCTGGACCGCCCGCCTGCCCTACTGCGCCACCCGGGCCGGTGCGCTGGTGGTGTCGCTGGGGTCGGGGCCACCGGTACGGGTCCCGGTGAGTGCCGGGCTGGGGCAGGTTTGGGTACAGATCCGGGGCACCGGGAGCACCCTGCAGGTCACCGCGCAGTCGACGCAGGTCCATCTCGCCGGCGGCGAGGTGGGGCTGGTGGTGCCGGCCGGGTGAACCGGCTCAGCTTGTCGGGGTGGGATCAGGGTGCCTGAACGGGCACGGTCACGACGTCGATGCCGGTGATCTTGTTGGCCGCCAACAGCTTTGCGAATGCATCGGCGGCGGGCGGCTCAGCGAAGACCCAGCGTAGCGGCGCCCCCTTCGCCCCGGCGACCGACGCCGTGGCCGCCACGGTCAGGGCAGCGGTACCCGGCCAGGTGGGATCGAAGGCGCCGCTGCGCTCGACGTGGGTGGCGTACCCGGGACCGCGGGTCACCAGCAACACGCCGTCGGCGGCGCGACCGTCGAACACCACCTCGCCCACGCGGAAGCCGTAGTCGCGGGCCAACCCGGTGATCTGGGTTCCGTAGTCGCTGGCCGCCGACTCGGCCCTGGTCCCCACGCGGCTGTAGCGCCCCGGCGCGGGGCTGGTGCACATCGCCTGATTCGCGGTGATGGCGGCGGTGATCGCCGCGGGCGCGGTGTCGGCGAAGACCTGTGCGGCGAATGTGGGCCGGTATCCGATGGGACCTGGCGGCAAGAAGGTGACCGTGCACCGCAGTCGGGTGGTGCTGTTGCGGGCCGCGGCGATGCTGCGCACGCAGGGCCGCCCGACCTGCCGCGGCCCCTGCCCCGCGGTGATGGTGGTGGTGGCCACCACCGTCAACGGCCCGGGGGCAGCCGGACCATCGGCCACCACCGTCACCTCGAGGTCGCAGTTGGGCGGACCGCACGGACCCGGTACCGGGCGAGCGCTGCTGCGCGCCAACGACACCGACGCGTACGGCGCCACCGCATGGGCCAGGTTGCCTGCGGACTCGGTGGCCGCCCGGTAGAGAGCCTTCACCTCGTCCACCCCCACCGTCTGCATCGTCAACTCGACGCTGATCCGCTCGTCGAGCCGACCGCTGAGCGAGGTGATGCGGGTGCCATCGCGGTCCAGCCCCACGCGCAACGGGCCCATCGGGCCACCGACGACCAGGCCGTTGGACCCAGACCGTGTCACCGCGGGGTCGGAGGTGGCCGCCCGCCGCGTATCCGGGGTCACGTCGCCGCGGCGTGCCGCCGGACTCGCGCCGGCTCGCACACCGGCCAGCCCGCTGATGAGACTCGCCGGGCGCAGCAGCGCACCGAGGTCGGGCACCACGCGGGGATCGGGTGCACCCCAGGTCTGGCCGTCCGGGGTGGCGGTGAGGGCCGGATCGGTGATCACGCCGCGCCAGAACGGTTGTGGCCCTCGCGCTATCGCGGCTGCACCGACCTGCAGATAGTCCGCCGGCGCCGAGCTCTGCGCACCCAGTTGTCCGCGCACGTCACCCGATGCCGTGACCACAAGGTCGGTCACCGACAACCGGACGGTGATGCGCGCGGACGGATCGGCGGCTGGGGGATCGGTGCGAACGGTGATCGCGCCGGTGTAGCGCACCCCGGGCGCCGACGTGATTGCCGCACCCGCGCGGTCAAGGGCCTCGGTGGCTTGAAACGCCGCAGTGGCTCGGGCCGACCCGTCGGTCCCGTTGGGGAGCAGTGCGATCACCGCCACCACCACCAACGCCACCGACGCGATCGTCGCCGACGTGACCGGCCGCCGATAGGTGTCCTTCATCTGCCGTCCTCGCTACCTCGATCAGCCCCGTGTCGTGGTCACGCGCCCAGGTGTGCGACCCGTTCGCATCGCGAAGAATCGTAACCGCACCGACGACCGACGGCCGACGATCGGCCACCCCCGGTGAGGAGAGCCGACCCTGTCCGACCGTCGGGGTAACGTCGATACACGATGACGTTGCCTTTCGACCTCGAACCCACTGTTGAACCGACCGCCCGCGACGGTGAATCCCTGACCGCCCGCGACGGTGAATCCCTGACCGCCCGCGACGGTGAATCCCTGACCGCCCGCGACGGTGAATCCCTGACCGCCCGCGGTCGTGAACTCCTCGACGGACTCAACCCCCAGCAACGAGCCGCCGTCATGCACTCCGGCGGTCCGCTGTTGATCGTGGCCGGTGCCGGGTCGGGTAAGACAGCGGTGCTCACCCGTCGTATCGCGTTCCTGCTCGCCGAGCGCGACGTGTCGCCTGGGGAGATCCTGGCGATCACCTTCACCAACAAGGCCGCCGCGGAGATGCGCGAGCGGGTCATCGGCCTCGTCGGCCCGCGGGCATCGCGGATGTGGGTGTCGACCTTCCACTCCACCTGCGTGCGCATCCTGCGTGCCCAGGCCGCCCTCATCGCCAGCCGCAACTCCAACTTCTCCATCTACGACGCCGACGACTCGAAACGCTTGTTGGCCATGATCATCCGTGATCTCGACCTCGACCCCAAGAAGTTCAGCCCGCGTGGGGTGGGGGTACACATCTCCAACCTGAAGAACGAGCTGATCACCCCAGCGCAGGCCGCTGTGCAGGCCGCCGAGGGTGATGACGACACCGTCGTCACCCTCGCCGACATCTACACCCAGTACCAGCGTCGGCTGGCCGCAGCCAATGCCTTCGACTTCGACGATCTGATCGGCGAGACCGTCACGCTGTTGCAGGCGCATCCGGAGGTGGCCGAGTACTACCGACGTCGGTTCCGCCACGTGATGGTCGACGAATACCAGGACACCAACCACGCCCAGTACGTGCTGGTGCGTGAGTTGGTGGGCACCGGTGAGGGCGCGGTCAGCCCGTCGGAACTGTGCGTGGTCGGCGACGCCGATCAGTCGATCTACGCGTTCCGGGGCGCCACCATCCGCAACATCGAAGAGTTCGAGCGGGACTTCCCCAACACCGAAACCGTACTGCTGGAACAGAATTACCGCTCCACCCAAACCATCCTGTCGGCCGCCAACGCGGTGATCGCGCGCAACGCCAACCGTCGTGAGAAGAAGTTGTGGACCGATTCCGGAGACGGTGACCTGATCGTCGGGTACGTGGCCGACAACGAGCACGACGAGGCGTCGTTCATCGCCGGCGAGATCGACGCACTCGCCGACACCGGCGAGTTCAACTACTCCGACGTGGCCGTCTTCTACCGCACCAACACCGGCTCGCGGGCGTTGGAAGACGTGTTCATCCGGCTCGGCATCGCCTACAAGGTGGTGGGTGGGGTGCGCTTCTACGAGCGAAAAGAGGTGCGTGACATCGTGGCCTACCTGCGGGTGGTGGCCAACCCCGACGACACCGTGAGCCTGCGCCGCATCGTCAACACCCCCAAGCGTGGTATCGGCGACCGGGCGCAGGCGTGCGTGGCGGTGTACTCGGAGAACTCCGGGGTCAGCTTCTATCAGGCCCTCATCGATGCCGCCGACGGCGCGGTGCCGTTGCTCAACACCCGTGCGGTGAAACAGATCTCCGGTTTTGTCGAGCTGATCGAGGGGCTGCGCAACGATTTCCTGGTGGCGTTCGGTGCCGCCGACGGTCCCGATGCCGACACCGCCGCCGCCGACGCCGGGCAGGCCGCCGCCGACATCGGTGATCTGGTGGAGGCCATCGCATCTCGATCCGGCTACCGCGACGAGCTTGAGGGATCGTCGGACCCGCAGGATGGGGCTCGGCTGGACAATGTCAACGAATTGATCTCGGTGGCAAGGGAGTTCAGTGTCGAGGCCGCGTCGATCGATGAGGCCGACCGCCCCGATCCGGCCGACGGCGAACCCGAGCCCGGATCACTGGCCGCCTTCCTGGAGCGGGTGTCGCTGGTGGCCGACGCCGACCAGGTACCCGATTCCGATGCCGGCATGGTGACCATGATGACGCTGCACACCGCCAAGGGTCTGGAGTTCCCGGTGGTCTTCGTGACCGGCTGGGAGGACGGGCAGTTCCCTCACCTGCGGGCGTTGGGCGATCCGGCGGAGCTGAGCGAGGAGCGTCGGCTGGCCTACGTCGGCATCACCCGTGCGCGCAAGCGCCTCTACCTCACGCGTTCGATGGTGCGTTCGGCGTGGGGACAGCCGGTGTCCAACCCGGAATCGCGCTTCCTGCAGGAGATTCCACAGCACCTCATCGACTGGCGGCGCACCGAGCCGCGGCGGCGGGAGCGGTCGTTCGGCAGTTCCGGCGGGTTCTTCGGCGGCGGGTCGTACCGCTCGGACGATTCCGGTCCGGCACACCGTGGTGAGGCGTCATCGGGGATGCGGGGCCGCTCGTCGTACTCCAGCGATCCCACCCGTGGCCGCAACCGGCAGGTGTCGGTCGACGTCGGTGATCGGGTCAACCACGCCAAGTACGGGTTGGGCAAGGTGGTGGCCAAGGAGGGCTCGGGTGCCACCGAGCGGGTGACGTTCGACTTCGGCAGTGCCGGTCGGATCACGCTGATGTCGCTGGGTGGGCTTCCGGTCGACAAGCTCTAGCGAGCGTGGACTACCACCAGTGACGGCCGGTGGTCAGCCGGTGTAGGCCGACACCTGGACGCCGCGCTGGGCCAGCCACGGCATCGGGTCGATCTTGGTGGTGCCGTTCTTCCACACCTCGAAATGGCAGTGCGGGCCGGTGGAGTATCCCTCGTTGCCGACCTGCGCGATGGTCTGCCCAGCGGTGACCCGGTCGCCCTTGGAGACCAGCACCCCGCTGGAGGCCATGTGGCCGTACATGGTGACGGTGCCGTCGGCTGCCTCGATTTGCACCCAGTTGCCGTAGCCCGACGCGGGTCCGGCTTCCTTCACGATGCCGTCGGTGGCGGCGTGGATGGGGGTGCCCAGTGGGGCGGCGAAGTCGATACCGCCGTGGAAGGTGCCCCAGCGATTGCAGAAGCACGAGGTGAACTGGTACTCGCCCAGGGCGACCGGCGAGGCGAAGAGCGGGATGCGTGAGGCGCGGTCGGCGGCCTTGGCGTCGGCGGCCATCTTGGCGCCGGTCTGCAGCCCACCGGTGAAGGCAGACATGTCGGCCGGTGCCGGGCTGTCGGCCAGGCCTGCGTCGCCATTGATCGACGGGTCGGTGGGGGCAACCGCGGCGGCCGGGTTGACCTCCTGCTTGGCGGGCTCGACCGTCTGGTCGGTGGCCGGGGTGGTGTCGATCTGGCCGGTCACCGCGACCACCGCGGCGCCTGCGGCCATGGCGATCAGGGCGGCACGGCCCTTGAGGGCACCCGGAGGGGCTGCGATGCGATGGCGCCCGCCGGTCTTGACCGGCCGCGGCGCCACCGAGGGCAGCAGTGCGTCGGGGTCGCGGCGGTAGTCGTCGAGAACGGCGCCGGAGACGGCGAACGGGTGGTGATGTGCGGTCTCGTCGAACTCGCACTCGGCGATGAGAATGTCTTGGGTGACCTCGGCGGTCCGCGGGCCGCGACGTCGGGTTCGCTCCCGAGCGGGCTGATCGCGCTCGAAGAGGTCTCGCTCGGGGTTGGGCGCGTCCCATTCCCGGGTGATGACCGAGGTGACCTCAGATCGGTACTCGTCGGTCTCGTGATCGTGCGTGGCGAGCAGCGGTCCGGACCCGACAGCGTTGCCTCGTACCGACAAGATCGCACCCTTCGATTCGCATCTGGCGCGACACCCCGGATGTCGCCACGCGCTGACAGGCCGTGGTGAAAGCCCGCCGAGTCTCTGGTTAACCATCCGTTATCGGAGGTTGGCCACGCCGTGATCTGTGGCTGGTGACGACGGTAACGAAACGATCGCAGTGTGTGCAACCGGTTGGAGAGATGTCGCCACTTCTGTGATTCGCATCACTGTCGAATTGGTCACGAGAAAGTGACGATCAGTGAACCTGCGCAGCTCCGGAGCGATCGCTCGGACGGGCGACGTCTCTCGCGCGGGTGTCGGGCCGTCTCGACGGTCAATCCTGCAGATATAAGGTCGACCCGGAGCTTGCGACCGCACACAGACACCGCAGGCAAACCTACGAGATGGTGAGCTGAATGGATCTCTTCGAATACCAGGCGAAGGAACTCTTCGCCAAGCACCAGGTACCCACCTCGGCCGGACGTGTCACCGACACGGTCGCCGGGGCGAGCGCCATCGCCGAGGAAATCGGCAAGCCGGTGATGGTCAAGGCCCAGGTGAAGGTGGGCGGCCGCGGGAAGGCGGGTGGCGTCAAGTATTCGAAGGACGTCGCCGAGGCCACCGCCAACGCTGAGGCCATCCTGGGCCTCGACATCAAGGGCCACGTGGTCAAGAAGTTGTTGGTGGCCGAGGCCAGCGAGATCGCCGAGGAGTACTACATCTCCTTCCTGCTCGACCGCACCAACCGCACCTACCTGGCCATGTGCTCGGTCGAGGGTGGCGTGGAGATCGAGGTGACCGCCGAGGAGAACCCCGACGCGTTGGCCCGGATCCCGGTCGATGCGGTGACCGGTGTGGACCTCGCGTTCGCGCGTCACATCGCTGAGGCAGGCAAGCTGCCCGCGGAGGTCCTCGACGCGGCCGCGGTGACCATCCAGAAGCTGTGGGAGGTGTTCATCTCCGAGGACGCACTGCTGGTCGAGGTGAACCCGCTGGTGCGCACGCCCGACGATCAGATCCTGGCGTTGGACGGCAAGGTGTCCCTGGACGCCAACGCCGATTTCCGTCAGCCCGGGCACGCAGAGTTCGAGGATCGTGACGCCACCGATCCCCTGGAGCTCAAGGCCAAGGAGAACGACCTCAACTACGTCAAGCTCGACGGCGAGGTGGGCATCATCGGCAACGGTGCGGGTCTGGTCATGTCGACCCTCGACGTGGTCGCCTACGCAGGCGAGAACCACGGTGGGGTCAAACCCGCCAACTTCCTCGACATCGGTGGTGGCGCCTCGGCTGAGGTGATGGCTGCCGGCCTCGACGTGATCCTGGGCGACAGCCAGGTCAAGAGCGTGTTCGTCAACGTCTTCGGTGGCATCACCGCGTGTGACGCGGTGGCCAACGGGATCGTAGGTGCGCTGAAGGTGCTGGGCGACAGTGCGACCAAGCCGCTGGTGGTGCGCCTGGACGGCAACAAGGTCGACGAGGGTCGGGCGATCCTCGCCGAGGCCGCGCACCCGCTGGTGACGCTGGCTAACACCATGGACGAAGGCGCCGACAAGGCCGCCGAACTGGCGAGCAAGTAAAGGACTGCTGACTCATGTCTATTTTTCTCAACAAGGACTCCAAGGTCATCGTCCAGGGCATCACCGGCGGTGAGGGCACCAAGCACACCGCTCTGATGCTCAAAGCCGGCACCCAGGTGGTCGGTGGTGTCAACGCCCGCAAGGCCGGGACCACCGTCTCGCATGACGGCGGCGTTCAGCTGCCGGTGTTCGGCACCGTGGCCGAGGCCATCGAGAAGACCGGCGCCGACGTGTCCATCGCGTTCGTGCCGCCGAAGTTCGCCAAGGACGCCATCATCGAGGCCATCGACGCCGAGATTCCGCTGCTGGTCGTCATCACCGAGGGAATCCCGGTACAGGACAGCGCGTACGCCTGGGCCTACAACAAGTCCAAGGGTGAGAAGACCCGGATCATCGGCCCCAACTGCCCGGGCATCATCACTCCCGGCGAGTCGCTGGTGGGCATCACCCCGGCCAACATCGCAGGCACCGGCCCGATCGGGCTGGTGTCCAAGTCGGGCACGCTGACCTATCAGATGATGTACGAGCTGCGCGATATCGGTTTCTCGACCGCCATCGGCATCGGCGGCGACCCGGTCATCGGTACCACCCACATCGACGCCATCGCGGCGTTCGAGGCTGACCCGGCCACCAAGGTCATCGTGATGATCGGTGAGATCGGCGGCGACGCCGAGGAGCGTGCCGCCGACTACATCAAGGCCAACGTCTCCAAGCCGGTGGTCGGCTACGTCGCGGGGTTCACTGCGCCGGAGGGCAAGACGATGGGCCACGCCGGCGCCATCGTGTCCGGCAGCTCAGGCACCGCGCAGGCCAAGAAGGATGCACTTGAAGCTGCGGGGGTGAAGGTGGGCAAGACCCCGTCGGAGACCGCAGCATTGGCCCGCGAGATCTACCAGAGCCTGTAGCGATCGAGCAGACGTCGAACGCCCCGGAGTGATCTCCGGGGCGCTCGGTAACGCGGGTGGTCTGTAGCGACCACGGACGGCTGGCCGACGCATCGCGTCGGAAGCGGTGCGATCAGTCCTCGGGGTGTGTCCGGGGACGACGGATCATGCGCTCGACGTTGCGCTCGAGCTCGGCGGTGACGATCGGTCGGCTCGGCATCGATGCGGGGGTGTCCTCGTCGGCCACCGGGATCTCGCCGCTGTCGGTGCGATCGGCCTGCGTCCACTCGTGTGCGCCCGCGCTGAGCACCGCGGTTGCGGCTGAGCTCGACGCGCTGGGCCGCGAGGATGTCGACGGCGTCGGTGACCGGCGCGGAACGAAGCGGCCGGACGCGGGGCGACCGTCCATCTCGGAGTCGAGATACAAAGTGTCCGACTCGGTTTCGGCTTCGGCCAGGGCAGTGTTGGGGTCCTTGTCGGCCGGGTCGGCGAGGCCGAATCGGGCGAGTGTGGCCTCGCGTCGAGCCACGGCGTCTGCGTTCATCTTCGCCTGGGCGACAGCCATCATCGTCGACGTGCCGTTGAGCATTCGACTGAGGTCCTTGGCCTCGCGCCACCGTTTGCCCACCACCGAGGCGATGATCGCGAACGCCAGGTAGCAGCCCATCATCACCCAGCCCTTCCACATCGGCTGGCCGACGCCGTAGACGATCTGTTTGATCTGCTCGGTGATGCCGCCGCCGACGACGAACGGATGCAGGTCTTGGAAGAAGCCGGGCATCATCCACACCGGGTAGGCGGCCCCGGATGACGGAATCGACAGGAATACGAAGATGGCCATGGCGGGCGCGGCTATGAAGCGACCAAAGAAGTAGGCCAGACCGTTCACCGTGAGCCCGACGGTGAAGACCCACGGAATGGAGATGCCGATCAGCTTCCAGACCTCGGCGCCGTGGAAGATCCCGAGGATCGGGCCGGCGATGATGATGGCGATCAGTGACGAGACCACGGCCATGCACGCGATGATGGCGACCCGCAGGCGGTGGCGCAGTCCGTTGCCGAACATGCCGACCATCATGGCCGAGATGTAGCCGCCCACACACCAGGTGAGCATCAGATACATCGAGGACATCCCGTAGGCGTCGTTCTTGGGCAGCGGTGCGAGGTCGGTGATCGCGTAGGGCTGCCCGGCGCGGTCGAACGCGGTCTGGAAGGTGAGTTTGAGCTGCCGGGCTGCCTGGTACTGGTGGCCGCTGGCGATGGTGATCTCGGCCTTGTCGCCCCGAGCAGTGGGGAGTTCGACAGCGGCGGCGGCGGAGCCATCGCGCACCTTGCCGACGGCTTCATCGGCGGTGGTCTCGAACTGGAAGTCGAAGGTTCCCGGCGACGCCTTGCTCAGTTGGGCCGTGAACTGCGACGCCGCCGGAGAGTTGACAATCGTGACCGGCGCGTCTTGGAACTTCGGCGCGTGGAACGCCGCGAGGTACACCGACGCGAACATCGTGACGAACAGCAGCGGCATCCACATCTGCAGCGTGATGACCTGAAGGTTGCCAGGCAACTGGCTGAACTTCGCACGCCAGCGAGCAAGGGTTGACGTCTGTTCCATGAGGCACCTCGACGATCGGAAAAGGGTAAATTGGTTAGCAAAACTACATACTTTGAACAACGATGTGCTGTTGGTATTCCCCTGTCGGTACGTCAGGGGGCTTACCGGTGGACAGACGGGCCGTTCGTACCTCGTCCCACCGCCCGGACCGGCAACGATGTTTGCGTCTTCGACGTTACGGGCGCCAGATGTCGTTTGTGTCGCGAAGTGTCATCGGTTGGTCACGGCACCGCCACTAAGGACGCGCTCGGGCGGCGGTTGGTGCCAGTTCTCGCACGACACCTCGGCGGTGGGTGGGCTCAGCCCGCGAGCGAACCACCGAAGATCTGCCACGCCAGCAACGATTTCGAGACCAGGCTGAGCACGAGATAGGTCTTCTCCCCGAAGGCGTAACTGCGCCACGGGCCGATCTCGCGGTACTGCAACCACTGGTTGACTGCGAAGGTGGAAAAGAAGATCAGCAGTGACACGAAGATGCCGATGACGAACCCGGGCACACCGCTGCCGGCGCCGACGAAGTTCACCACGATGACGATCCACGGCACGGCACCGGCGATGGTCCCGAACCAGAAGGGCAGCATCGTGGTGCGATCGCGACCGGGCGGGTTCGCGCGTTCCTGAAGCCAACCGAACAGGATCATCGCGACGTTCGCGCCGAACACGGCGATCACCGCGTCGATGTTGGTGACGCCGAAGTAGAAGCCGATCATCACGATCATGATCGAGGCGCTCAGCGAGTACTCGATCCAGCGGAACCGGTTGATCCCGCGGCGTAGATCGTTGTCGTAGACGCTGCGACCCACGGTCGCGGTGACGAGGTGGTCGACGGCGGCCAGCGCGAGGAACACCGCGATGGCCGGACCGATGGCCACATCGACCAGACGCTGCGGCGCAGGTGTTGCGGTACCGGGCGGTCCGACCGGGAACGTGGAGGTGACGGTGATGGCGAAACCGTTGGCCAGCAGCAGCACGGCCGCTGCTTGGGCGGCGTGCACAACGGTCAACCCGATGTTCCAGCGCCGCACACCGGCCAGTGCGGCGTCGGTGACGCCGGTGGCGACCGGGGCGGGTCCCGCAGATGACGGCATGACCGCGACGCTACGGCACACCGCCCAGCCATCCTCTGCTGGGACCGACGCCGGAACCGCCCCTGACACCCCGAGATCCGACACCCCGGCGGTACTGGGCGGTTTGCCTGACCGCCCACCGACCGAGGGCGCCCCTGCCGCGTGCACCGGCAGAAAGGTCACCGGGTCGCAACCGGCTATGCCGGGGGCCATTGCGGTACTACTACGCGGTGCTGCAGGGTCCAGACGCATCGGGTCAGTACCCGATCATGGCGTCGAGCAACGACTGCAACCCGGCCTGCGCCGCCGGTACCATCACCTCGAAGATATTGCGCTGGAACGGAAGTGGCTACGTCGGCTGACGTGTCGGGGTGCGTTGTCTTTGCGTGGGCAGAGTTGTCTTAGGCATCGACAGGCTTTTCTCGTGTCACCGCTCGATCACCTGGACCCACCGAGACACCGGGCAGGTGTTCACCACCCATCCGGTGCGATAGGGCTCAGACCCCCAACGCATCTCGCTTCCGTGACAGTTCGTCACGATAGCGCTCGACGTTCGCCATCTTGATCGACTCGTACCCCCGGACCATGTCAGGCAGCTCAGCCAGTGCCACCGCGGCCTCGAGGCGGTCACGATCGATGGCCCCGGACGCCAGCGCCTCGATCAGCCCGTCCACCACGCCGCGGTATTCGACGATCAGGTCGCGTTCGGTGCGACGCACCTGCGCTCGACCGAAGGGGTCGAACCGGGTGCCCCGCAACCTCTTCGCCCGCGCCAGGCCCACGAGCGCCGGGCGCGCCCAGCCGCCCAGTGACAGCTTGTTGCGCATGCCCATCGCCCGCAGGGTCGGCGGATGCAGCCGCACCGCGACCTTCGCGTCGTCGCCGAACTGCTCGGCCACCTGCGCTGAGAACGCGGGATCGCACGTCAGGCGAGCTACCTCGTACTCGTCTTTGTAGGCCATCAGCTTGAACAGATTACGGGCCACAGCCAAACTCAGACTCGATGTGCCACATACTCTCTCGGCGTCAAGGACCCGCGCGACGTCATCGACGTAGCGGCGTGCGTATCGCTGATCCTGGTAGGCGATCAGCTCGTCGGTGCGCACCAGGAGGGCATCGCGCAGCTCCTCAGGCAGCCCGCCGAGCCGATCGACCATGCTGACCGCGACGGCCGATGGCTCGCAGGTGGTGTCGGCCGGGTGAAGCGCGGCGATCGCAGCCCGCAACGACTCCGGGTCGGCCACCACCTGACGTCCGCGTCGGAACGCCTGGATGTTGGCGTCCACGGCCACCCCGTTGACCTCGATGGCCTGTTCGATGGCCGACACCGAGATGGGCATCGACCCCGTCTGCACCGCGGCACCCACCATCATCATGTTGGCCGACTGCTCGTCACCGAACAGTGCGGTGCTCAGCTGCGCCGGATCCAGATACACTGCGCGCGAACTGTTTTCGTCGATCCGCTGATGGATGGCGGTGGCGGCGGGAAATCCCACCGAGGTGTCGACCACCATCGCCCCGGTCGGGATCTCGCTGGTCGAGACCACCGCGACGGTGCGGTCGGCGGTGGCCACCTTCAGGTGCACCGGGTCGGTGGCCACCAGCGGATCGCAGGCCAGGTACAGGTCGCAGTCGCCAGTGGCGATCTTGGCGGCCTGCTCCACCCGGTGCCCGGTCGGGCCGGCGGTGACCTTCAGATCGCTGACCACCGCCCCGCCCTTCTGAGCCAGGCCGGTCATGTCGACGGTGCGGGCGTCGTGACCGTCGATGACTGCGGCGGTGGCCAGGATCTGATTGACCGTCACCACACCGGTGCCGCCGATGCCGGTGACACGTAGCCGGAAGCCGTTGGGCAACAGAGCCGTCGATCGTGGGGCCGGTATCGCGTCGGCGGCCAGATCGGCCACCACCGCACGAGCGGTGCCGGTCCGATCAGGCGTCTGACCGGGTGTGACGGTGACGAACGACGGGCAGTCGCCGTTGAGGCACGACAGATCCACATTGCAGGAACTCTGGTCGATGCGGGTCTTGCGGCCGAACTCGGTGGCCACCGGATGCACCGACAGGCAGCTCGACTTCTCGCCGCAGTCGCCGCAGCCCTCGCAGATGCGTTCGTTGATCATCACGCGCTGGGTGGCCACCGGGTAGTCGCCCCGCTTGCGCTTACGGCGCTTCTCGGCGGCACAGTGCTGGTCGTGGATGAGGACGGTGACGCCGGCGACCGCGGCCAGCTCACGTTGCACCGCGAGGGTGTCGTCACGGTGGCGAACCTGCACACCGCTGGGAAGACCAAGGGCGGCAGTTCGTTTCGGATCGTCGCTGGTGATCACGATGCGCGCCACCCCTTCGGCCTGCAGCAGCGCGGCCAGTTCGGGTAGGCCGCGTGCACCCACCGCGTCTTGTCCGCCGGTCATGGCGACGGTGCCGTTGTAGAGCAGTTTGTAGGTCACGTTCGATCCGGCGGCCACCGACGCGCGCAGCGCCAGCGAGCCCGAATGCATGAACGTCCCGTCGCCGAGGTTCTGCACGAAGTGTTTCTCGTCGACGAAGGGCGCCATCCCCAGCCACTGGGTGCCCTCGCCGCCCATCTGGGTGACTCCGGTGATGTCGCCGACCTGCGCTGGGTCCATCAGCAACACCATTGCATGGCAACCGATCCCGGCGCCGACCAGGGTGTCGGGGGAGACCTTGGTGGCGCTGTTGTGTGGGCATCCGGAGCAGAAGAACGGGCTGCGCACGGCCAGCGGGAGATCGATACGGACCCGACGGCGATTGCGTCGATCGAGCCAGGTGCGGGCCGCGTCCATCCCGGGATGTCGTGAGAGTCGTTGCGCCAGGCCCACGGTCACCGCGTCTACGTCCAGCTCACCGAATCGGGAGAACAACGTGGAGCCGTCCTCGTGTTCTTTGCCCACGATCCGGCCGATGGTTCCCGCCCGGGCCCGGTCGAACAGGATCTCGCGCATCATCGTCTCGATGAAGTCGCGCTTCTCCTCCACGACAATCACCTCGTCGAGACCGTCGACGAACTGATCGAGGATGGAGCGTTCGAAGGGGTAGACCATGCCCAGCTTGAGGATTCGGATTCCCAGCGCCCTGAGGTCGGCATCGGAGATGCCGATCAGCCGCAGCCCCTCGCGAACATCGAGGTAGGTCTTGCCCGCGGCGACGATGCCGATGCGGTCGTCGCCGCTGCGCACCACGATGCGGTTGAGGCCGTTGAGCCGCGCGTATTCCAATGCCCGCGGCTTGCGTATGGTCAGCTGATTCTGTTCGAGCTCCATCAGGTTGGCGCCCAACAGTTTTCCGCTCGGGATGTGTGGGCTGGTTCCGAGGTCGCCGTAGACCGGTGAGATCCGATCGGGGGCGAGGACCGCGGTGGAGGCGCCGTCGGCGACGTGCGCGGAGATCTTCAACGCCGTCCACAGTCCCGACACCCGTGACATCAGCGCCGCGTGTACGCCGAAGTCGAGGATGTCCTGGGACTCGGCCGGGTACAGCGTGGGCAGATACAGGTCGGCCAGCGACATCTCCGATGCACACGGAACCGTCGAGCTCTTGGCGCCCGGGTCGTCGCCGACGAGCGCCACCGCGCCGCCGCGATGATGTGTGCCGATGAGGTTGGCGTGGCGCAGGGCGTCGGTGGCGCGGTCGAGTCCGGGTGCCTTGCCGTACCAGTAACCGACCACACCGTCGCGCGGATGGCCGTCGGCGTCGGGGGCCAGGTGGGCCACGCGGGCCGCCACCTGCGAACCCATGATGGCGGTGGCGGCGAGTTCCTCGTTGAGGGCGGGGCGGTGCACCACGTCGAGACCGTCGAGGTGGCGTCGCCGTCGAGCGATCTCGAGGTCGTAACCGGCCAGCGGTGACCCCTCGTACCCGGATATGAACGACCCGGTGCGCAACCCGGCGGCCCGATCGAGGCGGGCGCGGTCGGCGACCATGCGGACCAGCGCGGCGATGCCCGACAGATAGATCGAGCCGTCGGTACGGGTGTAGCGGTCGTCGAGTGAGAACGGCTCCGAACTCTGACGATTCGAGGCGGGTCGATCGGGGGCGAGGGTCATGGGGTCACCTGGACTTCTCTGGGTTCGGGCCCCCGGGGGTGGTGGGTGGCGCGAAACGATGTGGATTTGTGTCCTCAACCCTAGCGTCTGCTGAGACGTGGAGCACATCTGCCGCGCACTGTGATCCAGCTGTCACAAGCGCCTCGGGGCGGTCATGATGGACGTCATGACAACCGTCGATGCCGCCGTTGCCGCGCACACCCGTGGACCCGACTCCCCGCCGCTGCTCACCGACACCATCGGCGCTGTACTGGCCGCCACCGCCGCCCGGGTGCCGCAGCGCGACGCCCTCGTCGACCGCGCGTCGGGCGTTCGGCTCACCTACGCCGAGTTCCACACCGCGGTGCGTGGGCTGGCTGCCGGCCTGCTGCGCGGTGGCCTGCGACCCGGTGACCGACTGGGTCTGTGGTCGCCCAACCGCCACGAGTGGGTACTGGTGCAGTACGCGACCGCCGAGATCGGCGTCGTGTTGGTCACCCTCAACCCCGCCTACCGGCAAGCCGAGCTGGAGTACGCACTCAACCAGTCCGGGGCGAGCGTGGCGGTGGCAGCGCCGTCGTTCAAGGACTCCGACTACGCCGCGATGCTCGACACCGCGCGTGCGGCGTGTCCGGCCCTGCGCGAGGTGATCGTGTTCGATTCCCCCGACTGGGCGCAGCTGACCGCGACGCCGACCGCCGAGGAACTGCAGCAGGTGGCCGACATCGCCGCCGGTCTGCACCACGACGACCCGATCAACATCCAGTACACCTCGGGTACAACGGGTTTCCCCAAGGGTGCCACCCTCACCCACGCCAACATCGGCAACAACGGCTACGTCGTGGGGTCGTTGCTCGGCTACACCGAGACCGACCGGATCTGTCTGCCGGTGCCGTTCTATCACTGCTTCGGGATGGTGATGGGCAACCTTGCGGCCACCTCGTGTGGGGCCGCGATGGTGATCCCCGCACCCGCTTTCGATCCGGCGGCCACGCTGGCCGCGGTCAGTGACGAACGCTGCACCAGCCTCTACGGGGTGCCCACGATGTTCATCGCCGAACTCGCCCTGCTCGATCGCGTCGACGCTGCGAACTACGACCTGAGCAGCCTGCGGACCGGGATCATGGCCGGCTCGCCATGCCCGGAACACGTTATGCGCCAGGTGGTCTCGCGGATGCACATGCCCGAGGTGTCCATCTGCTACGGGATGACCGAGACCTCGCCGGTGTCCACCCAGACCCGGGTCGACGATCCCCTGCACCGCCGGGTCGCCACCGTGGGACGAGTGGGTCCACACCTGGAGATCAAGGTCGTCGACGCCGACGGTGCCACTGTTCGTCGCGGTGACACCGGTGAACTGTGCACCCGGGGATACAGCGTCATGGCCGGCTATTGGGGCGAGCCGGAGAAGACCGCAGCCGTGCTCGACGACGACGGTTGGATGCACACCGGCGCCCTCGCCGTCATCGACGACGAGGGCTACGTCTGTATCACCGGGCGCATCAAGGACATGGTCATCCGCGGCGGGGAGAACATCTATCCGCGCGAGATCGAGGAGTTCCTCTACACCCACCCCGACATCCTCGACGCCCAGGTGATCGGGGTGCCCGACGAACGCTACGGCGAGGAGCTGATGGCGTGGGTGCGCCTGCGTGAGGGATCAGCGGAACTGACTGCAGAATCGTTGCGCGAGTTCGCGACCGGCCAGATCGCGCGGCACAAGATCCCGAAGTACGTGCACGTGGTCGACGAGTTCCCGATGACGGTCACCGGTAAGGTGCGCAAGGTGGCCATGCGGGAACAAGCGACGGAGATGCTGGGATTGTGAACAACGACGTGGATCGGCGAGCCGAGACCGACGCCCGCCGGCTGGCGGCCTTCACCGACTTCGCGGCGTCGCTGCCCGACGGGGTGGGCCCGGACTACGACAGTGTCTGGCGGTGGTCGGTCGACGACCCGGCCGCGTTCTGGCGTGCGGTGTGGGAGCACTCCGGGATCCGTAACCGCGCCGCCACCCCGCTCGGCGACGCCGACACCGACGTGTTGGCCAGTCGCGACATGCCCGGCACCCGCTGGTTTCGGGGGGTGGAGCTCAACTACGTCGACCTGATCCTCGATCATGCTGCGCACCACGGTGATCGAGACCCGCAGCGCCCCGCCATCATCGCCGTCGACGAGACCGGGACCCGGACGGTCATCACCTGGGGTGAGTTGCCCGGGCGCGTCGGTGCCACCGCTGCGGCTCTGCGCGCGGCCGGGGTGAGCGCCGGCGACGTGGTCGTCGCCTACCTGCCCGACGTCGCCGATGCCGTGACGGCCTTCCTGGCGACTGCGAGCCTGGGCGCCCTGTGGTCGGCGTGCGGTGCCGACTACGCCCCCGATGGGGCCGCCGCCCGACTGGGACAGCTCGACCCCACCGTGCTGGTGGTGGCCAACGGTTATCGGTTCAACGGTTCCTGGGTGGACAAGCGTGGGGACGCAACCGAACTCGCTGCCGCCATCGACTCGGTGAGCACGGTGATCACCATCGCCGAGCCCGGCGGGCCGGATTTCTCCGGCGACCTGGCCGGGCGCACGGTGCTGGCCATGGCCGACATCGTCGCCACCCCGGTGGCCCCGGAGCCGGTGGCGGTGGCCTTCGACCATCCGCTGTGGGTGATGTTCTCCTCCGGCACCACCGGCAAGCCCAAGGGCATCGTGCACGGCCACGGCGGGGTGACCCTGGAGTTGGTCAAGTCGATGACCCTGCACGCGGGGTTGGGGCGCGCGGACCGCTTCTTCTGGCACACCGCGCTGAGCTGGATGATGTGGAACTACCGCACCAGTGGATTGCTCTGTGGCGCAACAATTGTCAGCTACAGCGGACATCCGCTGCACCCGAGTGCCGACCGGTTGTGGGAGATCGTGGAATCCGAGCGGGTCACCTACTTCGGTACCAGCCCCGGGCACCTGCAGGCCTCCCGCAAAGCCGGCCTCACCCCGGGCGCCACGCGTGACCTCGCCGCGTTGACCACCGTCGGCAGCACCGGCTCCACGCTGGTCCCCGATCTGTTCGAGTGGGTGACCGACCATGTCGGGGTGACCGTCTCCTCGATCAGCGGTGGCACCGACGTGTCGACCGCGTTCGCCGGCGGGTCGGTGGGCGTGCCGGTGGTGCCCGGCGAGTTGTCGGTGCGCTATCTCGGTGTCGACCTGCACAGCTGGTCGCCGCAGGGTCGCGACCTCGTCGGCGAGGTGGGCGAGATGGTCATCACCACCCCGATGCCCTCGATGCCGGTGTCGTTCTGGCGCGATGGCGACGGCACGCGATACCGCAGTGCCTACTTCGATCACGAGTGGACCGGCCGTGGTGTGGTGCCCAATGTGTGGCGCCACGGCGACTGGGTGACCCTGACCGACCGCGGCTCGGTGATCATCCACGGACGCAGCGATGCGACGTTGAACCGCAACGGTATTCGGATGGGGTCGGCCGACATCTACGAGGTGGTCGAGGCCATCGACGAGATCGCCGAGGCGTTCGTGGTCGGGGTGGACGGCCCCGACGGCGCCTACTGGATGCCGTTGTTCGTCACCCTCGTCCCCGCCGCCGCCGCCCGACACGACGATGCGACGCTTGATCCAGACCTGGTGTCGCGCATCCGAACCGACATCCGGGCGCGGCTGTCGCCGCGGCATGTGCCCGACGAGGTGATCCTCGCGCCCGGTATCCCGCACACCCGGACCGGTAAGAAGCTGGAGGTGCCGATCACCGGCATCCTGGCCGGCCGCACGGACGTGTCCCTGGATCCCCGCTCGGTCGACGACGCCTCGCTGATCGACTGGTACGCCGCCCGCGGCGCCGACCACTCGTGGTGAGCCGACCCCAGAGTTGAAACCATCGCGGTCCCAAGGGGTCACACGGCCCCGCACCCCTGGTGACATGACCGCCATGACATCCACACTCAATTCCACACTCACCGTCGACCGGTCCGACTGGGCCACCACCACACCCACCGACGCCGCCGGCTGGATCGCACGCGCCCACGAGGTGGCCGCGATCCTCGCCGCCGATGCGGTGGAACGCGATCGGGCCGGCGCCGCACCGCACGCCGAGGTCGACCTGCTCAAACAATCCGGCCTGGTCACCCTGCTCGGGCCGGTGGAGCACGGCGGCGGCGGACAGAACTGGGTCACCGCCTACCAGGTGATCCGCGCGGTCGCGACCGGCGACGGCTCCATCGGCCAGCTGCTGGGTTATCACCTGCTGTGGTTCTGGGCGGCGCGCCTGGTGGGTACCCGCGAGCAGATCGAGGCGGTGGAAACCGCGGCCACACAGAACAAGTGGTTCTTCGGCGGGGCGGTCAACCCGCGTGATGCCGACGTGGTCATCACCGACAACGGCGACACCATCAGCTACAACGGGCGCAAGTCGTTCTCCACCGGATCGGGGATCTCCGACGTCACCGTGCTCGAAGGGGTGTTGGAGGGCACCGACAAGCACATCTTCGCCATCGTCCCGAGCAACAGCGACGGACTCGTCTTCCACGACGACTGGGACAACCTCGGCCAGCGCCTCACCCAAAGCGGCAGCGTCACCATCGACAACGTCACCACCGACTGGGCGTCGGCCGCGGGATACGTCGACAAGGTCTTCACCCCGCGCGTCTACAACACCCTCAACGTCCCGATCATCCAGTTGGTGTTCGTCAACTTCTACCTCGGCATCGCCCGCGGCGCGCTGGAGACCGCGGTGGACTACACCCGATCCACCACGCGGCCCTGGCTGCACGGCGGCCACGAGCGCGCGACCGACGAGCCGTACGTGATCGACACCTACGGCGACCTGCTGAGCAAGTTGTGGGCGGTCGAGGCGCTCGCCGACGCCGTGGCGGCCGAGCAGCAGATCATCCACGACAACGCCTGGGACGTGACCGCCGAGGAACGCGGCGTGCACGAGGTGCGGGTGGCGGCGGTCAAAGCCCAGGCGACCGACGTGGCGCTGGACATCACCACCCGGATCTTCGAGGTGACTGGCGCGCGCGCCACCGCCTCGTCGGTGGGGCTGGATCTGTTCTTCCGCAACGTCCGCACTCACTCGCTGCACGACCCGGTGGCCTACAAGCGGCGCGAGGTGGGCCGCCACCTTCTCGTCGGTGAGCTGCCCGAACCCACCTGGTACAGCTGATCGGCCCGTGGCAACCCCCCCACGCCGGGCGTGGGGGGTTGCCAGAGGTCGCAGGTAGGTTAGCGTGGACAACTGAGATTGCCGGTCGGACGTCAGGGACGTGAGATCGGCGACTGCCAGCGCTTACACCGTGAGGAGACACGATGACGTATCAGTCCGGCGGACCTTCCTACTCGCCCGGTGGCGAGGGCGGGTCGGAGCAGGCGCAACAGGGCTATGGCTCCTACCCGCAGCAGGGTCAGGCCGGCTACGGCCAGTACGGATCGGGCCAGCACGGCTACGCGCAGCCAGGCCAGGGTCAGCAGGCCGCCCCGCAGCAGGGGTACGGCCAGCAGGGGTACGGCGAGCAGGGCTACGGTCAGCAGCAGGCCGCTCAGGGCTATGGTCAGCAGGGCTACGGCCAGCAGGCCGCCCCCCAGCAGGGGTACGGCCAGCAGTACGGCGGCTACCCGCAGCAGGGGTATGGCCAGCAGGGCTACGGGCAGCCCGCACCCGCGCCCAAGCCGCCTCGCCAGGGCCTACCTGCCGAGATCACCACCTATCTCACCTACGGCGTCGGCGCACTCGGCCTGATCAACCTGTTCCTCGGTTTCGTCACCGGGTGGAAGTACGACGGCGCTGCGGAATACGGTGGCGCCGACGGCCAATCGGTCTTCAACACGAGCGGCAGCTCGGCGGTGGTGGTCCTGGCTGCGGCCGGTCTCATCGCGCTCGCGACATTGCTGCCCAAGTTCACCTCGTCCACCTACAGCCCGATCGTCGCCGGTCTCTCGGTCACGGGTCTGCTGGTGTCGGCCTTCCTGCTGGTGACGGTGCCCGGTGCGGCCAGCGCGGGGATCGGCCTCATCCTTGTGCTGGTATTCGCCCTCATCCAGACTGCGGTCGCGATCACCTGGCTGCTGGTCGACGGCGGTGTCCTCAAGACTGCGCCGGCCGACGGCGCGACTGCGACGCCGACCGCAGACTCCACTTCTGCGGCCGCTACCGCGACCGCCTACCCGAGCACCACCGATGCTGCCGCTGCGCAGAACCAGTCAGCGGCCTACGGCTACGGACAGGCCGGCCAGCAGGCTGATGCCGCCGGTTCGGCCGCCGCCTACGGGCAGGGGTACGGCTCGTCGGCGTCCTACGGATCGGCGGAGAGCTACCAGCAGCACGCCGGCTACCAGCAGTCCGGATATCAGACACCGGCCACCCCGACCCCGGCCGCCGCTCCCACACCGTCCACCCCGACCCCGACCCCGGCCGCACCCAGCGCGTCGGCGGAGTCGGCCGGTGCCGCAGGGCTGCCCACCGCAGGCGAGCAGTCCTCAGCCCCCTCGGCGTACGACGCCACCACGGCGTTCCCCAGCCAGGAGAAGAAGTCCGGACAGTAGCCGGATCGAGCATTCGACTGAGCCCCGTCACCGTCAGGTGGCGGGGTTCGTCGTTGCTGCCGGTCACGACTCGCGGTCGGTCACAACTGGCCCGGTCGGTCACAACACGGCGGTGGTGCGGCGCGCCTGATTCCGGGCACGCGCCGCAGATGTCACCCTCGATGGACAATGGCTGTGTCGACCGATGAGTCCCTTTCCACCCGCCTGCGCGAGCTGCGACGCGTGCAGCGCTCCGCTGCCGCGCGCACCGTCAGCTCGACGCGCGAGCTGGTGGTGGTCGCCTTCGGGGTGCCGGTTGCGGTGTTCCTACTGGTCGCGGTGGTCGCGCTGCTCACCCTGGTCACCGCCGACGGCGACCTGACCGGGCTCACCGCGGCCATCGGTGCCATCTGGCTCGCGGTTCATCAGGTACCGCTGTCGGTGTCGGAGGTGACCATCGGGGTCCTTCCGCTGGCCCCGACCATCGCGGTGGTCGCCGCGGTGGCCCGGATGACCGCGAGCGCCGCGCGGGGGCGCACCCCCGACGAGTTGCGCGCCGTGGTGGGCGCGGCAGTGGGTGGCCCGCTGGTGTTGACCGTGTTGGCCTCGGCGTTGGTGATGGACGGGTCGTCGGCGGTCACCGTACGGGCACCCAACGTGGCCCTTGCGCTGGCGTGCACGGCAGCGGTGCACGGGCTGGGTGCGGTCATCGGGGTGGCGCGTGGCCGTGGCCGGGCGATCGCGCAGCGCCTCGGGCTTCCCGACTGGGCGCCGACCGCGGTGCGCAGCGCCGGCTGCGGGCTGGCCGGACTGTTCGGCGTGGCCGCCGCCGTGGTCCTGGTGCGGCTGATGATCAACATCGACGGTGTCGGTGCGGTGATCGAGTCCGGTGGCGGGGTGGCCGGTGCTCTGGGGCTCACCCTGCTGTCGATCCTCTACCTCCCCAACGTCGTCATCGGCGCCGCGGGCCTGCTGGTCGGGGCGCAGGTCCACGTCGGCGCGGCCGGCGGGGACCTCTTCTCCGCGCACGGCGGCGCCGTGCCGCCGCTGCCGATCCTGGCCGTGTTGCCCGTCAGCGGTGGCCCGGGAGCGGCGCTGATGCTGCTCACCGGGGTGGTCGCCATCATCGTCGGTCGGTCGGCCCGGCACGTAGATCCCACCCGCGCCACCCGGACCGTGGCCGTCACCGCCGCAGTGGCCGCGACCGTTGTGGTGGTGCTGTCGTGGTTGGCCGGTGGGTCACTCGGCGAGCTCGGTTCGGCGGGTGTCGCAGTGCCTGCCGCGGGCGTCTACACCTTCGCCTGGTTCGCAGTGGTGGGAATGCTGGTGGTGCTGGTGCACGGCTTGATGCCCGCCACCCGTCGGAGCCGCACCGGGAGCACCACCGAACGCGGTGAGCCCGACGGTGACGTCGCTGCCGCCACCCCCGAGCCGGTCGAGATCCCAGCCGCCGCCGAGAATCCCGCTGCCGACATCCCGACCGATGACATCCCTGCCGACGACATCCCTGCCGACGACATCCCTGCCGACGACATCCCGACCGACGGCGACGCCGAGGACGAACCGCCGGTGGCTGCAGGCGCTGTGCCCACCGAGCCCGCGCCGGGTCCGCGTCTGGAGGACCGTGCGCCGCCATCGACCGTGCGGGCACCAGCATCTGAGGTGTTCGGCCGCGCCTACTGATCTCCGGCGCGCCGGGGCACCGATCGCACCGATCGCCATGCCCACTAGGGTTGAGACCGTACTCATCCCCACCCGCGAGGAGCCGGTTGTTGAACGCGTCGCCCGAGGCCAGCGCCACCCTGGTCGTGTTGGCGTCCGGGTCGGGCACACTGCTCGCCGCGCTGCTCGCCGCCACCGCCGCACCGGAGTTCGGGGCGCGGGTCGTGGCAGTCGTGGTCGACCGTGAGTGCCCGGCGAGGGGTGTCGCCGAGCGCGCCGGCGTAGCGACCCACGTGATCCCGCTGTCAGATTTCGCCGACCGGCCCGCCTTCGATCGGGCCCTGACCGATGTGGTGGGGTCGTGTGCGCCGAGCCTGATCGTGACGGCGGGTTACATGAAGATCCTCGGACCGGCGTTCCTCGCCCGCTTCGGCGGCTCGATCATCAACTCCCATCCGGCGCTGCTGCCGTCGTTCCCGGGGGCGAGCGCGGTGGCCGATGCCCTCGCGCACGGGGTGAAGGTGACCGGGGCGACGGTCCACCTCGTCGACGACGGCGTGGACACCGGCCCCATCCTCGCGCAGGCGCCCGTGGTGGTCTCCGATGACGACGACGAGGTCACCCTGCATGAGCGCATCAAGTCCGTCGAGCGTGTGCTGCTGGTTCAGGTGGTATCCGCATGTGTCACCAAAGGTGTTGTCTGCCAAGGACGAAAGGCCCGTTTCCGTGAGTGAGTCCACCCGCATCCCCATCCGCCGCGTACTGATCAGCGTGTACGACAAGTCCGGTCTGGTCGAGTTGGCCGCCGCGCTGTCGGCGGCCGGGGTGCAGATCGTGTCCACCGGGTCCACCGCCAAGACCATCGCCGGGGCCGGAGCGACGGTGGTGGAGGTGTCGGAGGTGACCGGGTTCCCCGAGTGCCTCGACGGGCGGGTCAAGACCCTGCATCCGCGGGTGCACGCGGGCATCCTGGCCGACTCGCGTAAGCCATCGCACCGAGATCAGTTGGTTGAGTTGGGCGTCGAGCCGTTCGACCTGGTGGTCGGCAATCTCTATCCCTTCGCTGCCACGGTCGCCTCGGGAGCGGGGTTCGACGACTGTGTGGAGCAGATCGACATCGGCGGTCCCTCGATGGTGCGGGCAGCGGCCAAGAACCATCCCTCGGTCGGGGTGATCGTGGACCCGGCTGACTATCCAGCGGTGATCGCTGCGGTGGCGGCTGGCGGCTTCACCCTGGCGGAGCGAACCACGTTGGCAGCCAAGGCATTCGCGCACACCGCCGAATACGACGTGGCGGTGGCCGGGTGGCTGGCTGCGGCTCAGGCCGGCGACGGCGAGCCGGCGGGATGGCTGGGTCGCACCGCGACCCTGGCGGCCCCGCTGCGGTACGGCGAGAACCCGCATCAGAGCGCCGCGCTCTACGTCGACACCGACGCCGCCTCGGGCGGGCTGGCGCGGGCGCAGCAGCTGCACGGCAAGGAGATGAGCTACAACAACTACACCGACACCGACGCGGCGTGGCGGGCGGCCTACGACTTCGACCGGCCGGCGGTGGCGATCATCAAGCACGCCAACCCATGTGGCATCGCAGTGGCCGACGACGTCGCCGCCGCCCACCGCAAGGCGCACGAGTGTGATCCGGTGAGTGCCTACGGCGGGGTGATCGCCACCAACACCGAGGTGAGCGTGGAGATGGCCGAGCAGGTGGCCGAGATCTTCACCGAGGTGATCGTGGCCCCGGGCTTCGCCGACGGTGCGCTGGGGGTGCTGGAGCGCAAGAAGAACATCCGAATCCTGTTGGCCGAGCCGCCGTCTCGGGTGAGCAGTGAGCTGCGACAGATCTCCGGTGGATGGTTGCTGCAGCAGCGCGATGCCATCGACGCCCAGGGTGACGACCCGGCCGGGTGGCAGCTCGCGGCCGGTCCCGCCGCCGACGCCGCCACGCTCGCCGACCTCGAGTTCGCTTGGCGTGCGTGCCGGTCGGTGAAGTCCAACGCCATCCTGCTCGCCGCCGACGGCGCATCGGTCGGGGTGGGGATGGGTCAGGTGAATCGGGTCGATTCGGCGCAGCTGGCGGTGCGACGGGCGGGGGAGCGCGCCCGCGGGAGTGTTGGTGCCTCCGATGCGTTCTTCCCGTTTCCCGACGGCCTACAGGTGCTCACCGCAGCCGGCGTGCGCGCCGTGGTGGCACCGGGCGGATCCATCCGGGACAATGAGGTGATCGCGGCGGCTGCCGATGCCGGGATCACGCTGTATCTCGCTGGGGCGCGTCACTTCGCGCACTGAGCGGACGTACAGTTCACGAAGTTCAAGCATCGATGTGATGTAATGATGTGCACGCTCGCAGCCGGGGGGCTGACGAGCTCGGGGGACGACTCGTTTCGGGGGAAACATGTCACGAGGGACGCTGTTGTCGGCGGGGCCACGTAACGCGGCCGCGCATCTTTGCGATACCAATGTGCAGATGCGCCAACGGCGAGAACGGTCGGGATCCGGCGGTCCGGTATGTCGGATTTCGACGTTGTTCGCGCCGTCGATCGTGGATCATGAACCCACGCGTCCGGCCGCCGGTTCGACGGTTGGTTTGGGCAACGAAAGTTGTTGGGGCAGTGGGGGGAACACCGCATCCAGAGGCCGTTTCGGATCGGCGGGTCGGCCATGATCGATGTCCGAAATCCAAATGACCGAGTTTTCTTTGCTACAGCCAATCCAGAGCGGAGTCGGCGTCGAATGACGGTCGGTTGACCCAGGCGCCAGGAGACGAGAGGGGGGTGAACAAGCGTGTCGAGCGACCATTCCGGTGAGCATGGATCGAAGATCCTGATCCCGATGACTGCGGCGCAGCGTGGAGTGTGGTTTGCCCACCAGATCGCGCCGGACGCGCCCATGTCCATCTCGGCCTGCCTGGAGTTCCACGCCGACCTCGACGTCGAGGCCATGATCGCCGCCGTTCGGCAGACCGCCGCCGAGACCGAAGGCGCCCTGACCAGTGTGTTCAGTGGCGCCGACGATCTGATGATCGCCGTCGACCACAGCCACGAGGTGATCGTCACCGTCCTGGATTTCAGTGATCGTTCCCACCCTCGAGATTTCGCCGGGCAGTTCATGGATCGACACCGATCCACCCCCGTCGACCTCGACAGCGGCGAGATCCTGGTGGAGAGCTTCATCATCACCCTCGGTGACGATCACCATCTGCTGTACTTCTGCGCCAACCACCTGGTGATGGACGGCTACGCCGCGACCATGATGTTCGCCCGCGTCGGAGCCGTCTACGGTGCGCTGCGCGCGGGGGTGCAACCGCCGCCGCTGCCGATGCTGAGCACCGCCGAGATCGCCGAGTACGACCGCGCCTACCGGGCGTCGGAGGACTTCGCCGCCGATCATGCGTTCTGGGCGCAGCGCCTGGCCCGGCGTCCCGAGCTGTTCAGTCTGTCCGAGCTGGAGGGTGCGGCTTCGGCGTCGTCGATCACCGAGTCGATGACCGTCGCCACCGACGTGTCGGCCGCCGTGCGGTCGCTGGCCGACGCCGCGGGTGTGCGGTTGGCGTCGGTGGTCACCGCCGCCTTCGGCACCTACCTGGCCGCCCTCGGGGGCCGCGACGACATGGTGCTGTCGCTACCGGTGTCCGGGCGTGTCACCCCGCAACTCCGGCAGGCCGCGGGCCTGGTGTCCAACGTGGTGCCGCTGACCATGGACACCCCGTCCGACGCCACCGTCGGGCAGGTGGTCGCAGCCGTCGACGCCACCATCCGCGCATCGCTGAAACACCAGCGGTATCGCCACGAGGACATCAGCCGGGAGTTCTTCGCCGAGGGTGGCGGCCTGGCCCGTCGGGGCTTCTTCGGCCCGATGGTCAACGTGATGATGTTCTTCTCGCAGTTCCCGTTCGGCGACACCATGGCCGACATCCAGGTGCTCTCCACCGGACCGGTCGAGGACATCTCGCTCAACGTCTATCAGGGCGTCGACGACGTGCTGCGGATCGACCTCGAGGGCAACCCCACGATGTACGACCAGGCGACCCTGGCCAAGCATCTCGCGCGGTTCGTCGACTACCTCGGCCGATTCGTCAGCTGCGGGACCGACACCACGCTGGCGTCGCTGGACACCGTCACCTCCGCCGAGCTCACGCGGCTGCTCTCGGCGTGGAACCACACCGATCACCTGCTGCCCGAACGCACCCTGGTGGACCTGCTGATCGAGGGTCGCAACCTCGGCAACGGTGACACCGCGCTCGTCGCCGCGCATGACGCCGAGGCAGGCCTGCCCGGTGGTGCCGCGTCGATGACCTACGACGAACTGCATCGGGCGGCACATCGGTTGGCGCGCAGGTTGATCGCCGCCGGAGTGGAGCCCGAGGTGACTGTCGGGGTGATGATCCCACGCAGCCTCGAACAGGTGGTGGCGTTGGTGGCGGTCCTGCATTCCGGCGCCGCCTTCATGCCCATCGACCCCGCCGATCCGGCCGATCGAGTGGGGCATCTCATCGCGACCGCGCGGCCAGAGGTGGTGCTGGTCGCCGATGCGGCCGCGGCCGAGATCGTCCACGCCGGTGCGCCCGAGTTCGACGGCGAGATCATCGACGTGTTCGACACCGGTGAGGTGGCCGAGTTCTCCGACCGTCCGATCGAGGAGATCGACCGGCTGGCGCCGCTGCGGCCGTCGAACACCGCCTACGTGCTGTTCACCTCCGGTTCCACCGGAAAACCCAAGGGTGTCGCGGTTTCTCATGGCGCGGTGGTCAACCGGCTGATCTGGATGCAGAACCACTACCCGATCGACGGGCGCGACGTGGTGCTGCAGAAGACCCCCGCCACCTTCGACGTGTCGGTGTGGGAGTTCTTCTGGCCGTTGGCAACCGGTGCCACGCTGGCGGTGGCCACCCCCGACGGACACCGAGACCCCTGGTACCTGCAGCAGGTCATCGCCGAGTACGGGGTGTCGGTGCTGCACTTCGTGCCGTCGATGATGGCGGCGTTCGCAGCCACCGTCGCCGCCTCGCCCGAGGTTGCCGACGAACTCACCGGTCTGCGGATGGTGTTCACCAGCGGTGAAGCGTTGGCCCCGGGCACCGTGGCGAGGTTCACCGCGCTGACGGGGGCGCCGGTCCACAACCTCTACGGGCCCACCGAGGCCGCCATCGACGTCACCCACCACGACGACGCCGACGGCGCAGCAGCGGTGATCCCGATCGGCCGCCCGGTGTGGAACACCCGCGTTTACGTCCTGGACCGCCGGCTACGTCCGGTACCCGAGGGCACCGTGGGCGAGTTGTACCTCGCCGGTGTGCAATTGGCGCGCGGTTATCTCGCCCGCCCCGACCTGACCGCCGACCGTTTCGTGGCCAACCCCTTCGACTCTGCTGGGGCCCGGATGTACCGCACCGGTGACCTGGTGCGGTGGAATCCCGCCGGCGAGCTGATCTACATGGGGCGCAGCGACTTCCAGGTCAAGATCCGCGGTCAGCGAATCGAGCTCGGTGAGATCGAGACCGCGTTGGCTGCGGTCGAGGGTGTGCGTGAGGCCGTGGCGATGGCCCGGACCGGCACCGACGGCGAGCAGCTGCTCGCCGGTTACGTGGTCGGCGAGATCGGTGTGGAGCTGACCTCTGCGGGCGTGCGGGGGATCCTCTCGCGTTCGCTGCCGGCGTTCATGGTGCCCGCTGCGGTGGTGGTGCTCGACGCCTTCCCCACCACCAGCAACGGCAAACTCGACCGCGCAGCGCTGCCCGCCCCCGACTTCACCCCGGTCGACGACGGTGGGGTGGCCCCGGTCGGGGCGTTGGAGCAGGCCGTGGCCGCCACCTTCGCCGCCGTGCTCGGGGTGACGTCCATCCCGATGACCACCTCGTTCTTCGACGCCGGCGGCAACTCCCTCTCGGCGACCCGGATGGCGGCTCGACTCGGCGCGGTCCTCGACCACCCGATCGCGATCCGCACCGTCTTCGACCACCCCACACCCCGCCAGCTCGTGCGGCTGCTGCGCGCGCAGGGGCTCGGCGACTCCGACGTGTCGGCGACCGGCTCGGCCCTGCGCCGGGCTGATCGGCGACCCGAGCGCATCCCGCTCTCGCCGGCACAGCAGCGCGTGTGGTTCCTCAACCATGCCGACCCCACCTCCGGTGCCTACAACCTGCCGTTCCGCCTGCATCTCGAGGGCAACCTCGACCGCGCAGCCATGGTGGCTGCGTTCGCCGACCTCGTCGAGCGCCACGAATCGTTGCGCACCCTGTTCCCCAGCGACGCCGACGGACCGCGGCAGGAGATCTGCCCCGCGGCACAGTTCCCGGGTCTGGAGGTGGTTCCCGGCCCGGCCGAGACGAACGGCACCGGCGCGGCCGAGACGAACGGTCACCGCCCGGTTCCCGTCGACGATCTCGAGTTCGCCTCGCGTGGTTTCGATCTCACCCGCGAGTTCGGTGTGCGGGCCCGGCTGCGGCCGGAGGCCGACGGCAGTCACGTCCTGCTCGTCGTCCTGCATCACATCGTGGCCGACGGGTGGTCGCTGCGTCCGCTGGCCGCCGACCTCGCCGTCGCCTACGAAGCCCGCATCTCCGGCGAGGCGCCCGCGTTCGCCCCGCTGCCGGTGCAGTACGCCGACTACACCCTCTGGCAGCGCGATCGTCTGGGTGACGAGGGCGACCCCGCGTCCCCGGCCGCGCGCCAGATCGCCTGGTGGCGTGAACAACTCGACGACATCCCGGCTGAGGTCGAGCTGCCCTTCGATCGGGCCCGCCCCAGTGAGCCCACCCTGGCCGGCGCGGTCACCGAGGTCACGCTCAACGCCACCACCCACACCCGACTGCGCGACATCGCCGCCGAGGGTGATGCCGGGATGTTCATGGTCGTACATGCCCTGATCGCGATCACGTTGCGTCGACTGGCCAGCGAGGACGACATCGTGCTCGGCACCCCGGTCGCCGGTCGTGGTGATCTGGCGCTCGACCCGTTGGTCGGAATGTTCGTCAACACCGTGGTGCTGCGGGTACCGGTCAGCAAGCACGACTCGTTCCGGGCCGTCGTCGAGCGCTGCCGCGCCATCGATCTCGCTGCCCTGGACATGGCCGACGTACCGTTCGAGCGCATCGTCGACGAGATCAACCCGGCGCGCGCGGAGAACCGGCATCCGCTGTTCCAGGTGAGCGTGGCCCTCGACGCCGAGACCGGGGTGCAGCTGCAGCTGGGTGGGCTGCAGGTGACCGCGAGTGAGGTCCCCACCCACACCATCAAGTTCGACATGCAGTTCACCGCCACCGAATCGTTCACCGAGAGCGGCCAACCGGCTGGGCTGAGAATCGCGATCGGATACGCCACCGATCTGTTCGACGCGTCCACCGTGTCCGATCTCGCGGTTCGGTTGCGGCGGCTGGCGCGCGGTCTGGCCGAGCGCCCGTCGCTGGCCATCGGCGACATCCCCATGCTCCAGCGTCACGAGCGCGCCTCGATGGTGCCCGCGACCGGTCAGGCCCCGCGACGTCCGGTCACGTTGGCCGAGTTGTTCGCCGACGCCGTTGCCGTCGACCCGGCGGCGGTCGCGGTCCGTTATGACGGCGTGGACGTCTCCTACCGGGAACTCGACGAACGCTCGAACGTGTTGGCGCGCCTACTGATCGAACGTGGCATCGGGGTCGAGCAGTACGTGGCCATCGCCATGCCGCGCTCGATCGAGTGGGTGACCGCACTGTGGGCCATCACCAAGACCGGCGCAGCGTGGGTGCCGGTGGACCCCCGCTACCCGGCCGAACGCATCGAGCGGATGCTGACCGACTCCGAGGCCTGCCTGTGTCTTGTCCTGCCGTCGTCGACGGTGCCCACCGCCGGCGTCCCCACCCTGGAGGTGGGTGGCCCCGAATACGCCGAGGCGACCGCGCAGGTGTCGGCAGCTGCCATCGACGCCTCGGAGCTGGTGATCCCGGTGTCGGTGGACAATCCGGCGTACCTGATCTACACCTCGGGAACCAGCGGTGTGCCCAAGGGGGTGGTCATCAGCCACCGCGGCCTGGTCAACTTCGCCGCCGAGCAGCTGGTCCGGTTCACCGCCGGACCACGCAGTCGCACACTGCAGTTCGCCTCGCCCAGCTTCGACGCCTCGATGCTGGAGATCCTGTTGGCGGTCGGTGCATCGGCCACCATGGTCATCGCGCCGCCCGACGTGCTCGGGGGCCGCGAACTCGAGGACATCCTGCGCGCCGAGTGCATCACCCACACCTTCGTCACCCCGTCCGTGCTGGGCACCGTGGCCACCGGACTGCCCGACCTCGAGGTGGTCATCGTCGGCGGCGAGGCCCCCAACCCTGCCATCCTGGGTCCGTGGGCGCGTGATCATCGCGTGTACAACGCCTACGGCCCCACCGAGGCCACCATCGTCGCCACCATCTCCGAGCTCAAGCCCGGCGCCCCGATCAGCATCGGTGGCCCGGTGCACGGGATGGGTGTGCTGGTGCTCGACGAGCGCCTGATGCCGGTCCCGCCGGGCACCATCGGCGAGTTGTACCTGACCGGACCGCAGTTGGCGCGCGGCTACCACGGTCGCCGTCGACGCACCTCGGGTGTCTTCGTGGCCAACCCCTTCGGCGACCCCGGCGATCGGATGTATCGCACCGGCGACCTGGTGCGCTGGAACTCCGCCGGCGAGCTGGACTACGTGGGCCGCGCCGACACCCAGGTCAAGATCCGTGGTTTCCGTATCGAACTCGGCGAGATCGACGCCGCGCTGGCCGACCTGCCCACAGTCGGTGAGGCTGTCACCACCACCCGGCCCGGACCTGACGGCAACGACGTCCTGGTCTCCTATGTCACCTCTGCGCAGCGCGGCGCCGAGGTCGACCTCGAGGAGATCCGCGATCGGCTCTCCGATCGCCTTCCCTCGCACATGATCCCGCAATCACTGACCGTTCTCGACAGGATGCCGATGACCACCTCGGGCAAGCTCGACCTGCGGGCGTTGCCCGAACCGACCGTCTCCTCGGCCCCCGTGGTGCCACCGCGCGACGACGCCGAGCGCCGCGTGGCCGCCATCTTCGCCGACACCCTGCACCTGACGCCGGAATCCATCGGTCGGGCCGACAACTTCTTCGACATCGGCGGCAACTCGCTGCTCGGCACGCAACTCGTCGCGGCGTTGGAGAACATCGTCGGCGAACGCATCCCGGTCCGGGTGCTCTTCGACAGCCCGACCGTGGCCGCACTGGCCGAGCGGTTGCGCGCTCCACTCGAGTCCTCGACGCCGCTGTCGCGGGTCGAGACCGATCTACCCGTGTTGGCCCGCCGCGCCGACCGGCCCGAGGTGGGGATCGACGGTCACCCCACCCCGGCCCAACAGCGGTTGTGGTTCCTCAACCGCCTCGAACCCGAATCAGGTTCCTACACCATCGCATTCGTCGTGGAGTTGCGTGGGGCACTCGACGTCGAGGCCCTTTCGGGCGCGCTGGCCGATCTGGTGGAGCGGCACGAACCGCTGCGGACGATCTACCCCGACGTGGCCGGTCGAGCGCAGCTGGAGGTGCTGCCGACCGATGCCGTACCCACCGCGCTGACCGTCATCGATGCCGCCGACGGTGGCGGTGTGCAGGCGTTGCACGAGGAGTTGGCCCGCGGCGCCTACGACCTACGCGACACCCCGCCGATGCGGGCCCGACTGCTGCGGGTCGCCGACGACCACCACGAGTTGACCGTGGCCGTCCATCACATCGCCGCCGACGGGTGGTCGTTGGGGCCGCTGGCGCGCGACCTCGCCGCGGCCTACCTGCGCCGGATCCGTCCCGACGCGGCGGCGCCCGAGCCACTTCCGTTGCGCTACCGCGACTACGCCGACTGGCAGAGCGAGATGCTCGGTGCGGCAGACATTCCCGGCTCGCGGCTGCACGAACTGCTGGACTGGTGGTCACACACGCTGGCCGACCTGCCGCTGCGACCGGCGTTGCCGACCGACCGTCCCCGCCCGACCGAGCCGACCGGGGCCGGCGGGGTGGTCGATGTGGAGCTGACCGACGAGCAACTGCAGTCGCTGCGCGAGATCGCCCGCGAGCGCGACACCAGTTTGTTCATGGTGATGCACGCCGTGCTGGCCACCCTGCTCGCTCGCATGTCGAGCGACCCCGAGGTGCAGGTCGACGGCGGCGTCGCCGACATCGTCATCGGTACCCCGGTGGCCGGGCGCCCACACACCGAGTTGGCCGAGCTGGTGGGCATGTTCGTCAACTCGGTGGTGCTGCGCACCCCGGTGCCGCGCCACATCGGCTTCGGCGACCTGGTGACCGCGGTCCGGGAGATCGACATCGAAGCCTTGTCGCGGTCGGACGCCCCCTTCGATCAGCTCGTCGAACTGGTCAACCCCGACCGGGCCTCCGGTGCCCACCCGTTGTTCGGGGTGGCGTTGGCCTTCGCCGAGACCCCGCCGGAGCTGGTGGATCTCGGTGACGTCGCAGTGGCTGCCCGCGAGATCGAAACCGGCGCAGCACGGTTCGATCTGGAGCTGCGTGTGACCGGCTCGGCGCTGCGGTTCACCTACGCGGCCGACCTGTTCGATCACGAGACCGTGGCCGACCTCGCCCGTCGGTTCGTGGCGATCGTCGACCAGGTGGCCGAGGACCCGTCGGTCGATGTCGCCGACATCGAGCTGCTGACCGAGGCCGAGCAGTCCTCAGCGGTGCCGCTGGCCGCCGCGCAGGTGGCCGAGCCGGTTCGTACCCTGGCCGAGATCCTCAGTGCTGCAGCCGAAGTCGACCCCGATCGGACTGCGCTGGTCGATGTGGCCTCGGGCACCGAACTCACCTACCGCGACCTCGACACGCTGTCCAACCGCTGGGCGCGGCTGCTCATCGGCCGCGGCGTGGGTGGCGACGACATCGTGGCGATCGCGCTCGAGCGTTCGGTTGCGTCGATCGTGGCGTTGTGGGCCATCACCAAGAGCGGTGCGGCCTTCCTGCCGATCGACCCGGCCTACCCGGCCGAGCGCATCGCGCACATGATCGAGGACTCAAAGGCCACCGTCGGACTCACCCTCAACCGCCACCGCGAATCCCTGCCCGACTCGGTGGGCTGGGTGGACCTCGACCCCGATTCGGCCTTCGCGCAGGTGGTTTCGACGTTCGCAGGCGACCCCATCCATCGGGGCGCGGGTGCGGTCCGACCGGCCGGACTGGCGTACCTGATCTACACGTCGGGCTCGACCGGTGTCCCCAAGGGTGTGGCGGTCAGCCATCGTGGTCTCAGCTCGCTGGCTGAAGATCAGCGGCGCCGCTATCGGGTGACCCCGGATTCGCGGGTCCTGCACTTCGCCTCGCCCAGCTTCGACGCCTCGGTGTTGGAGCTGCTGCTGGCCTTCGCCGGCGGCGCCACGATGATCATCGCGCCCCCCACCGTCTACGGCGGCGAGGAACTCGGCGAGCTGTTGCGTGCCGAGCGGGTCACCCACGCCTTCGTCACCCCGGCCGCCCTGGCGACCGTCGACGCCGCCGACCTGCCCGACCTCCAGACCGTCGCCGTGGGCGGGGAGGCCCCCAGCACCGATCTGATCGCCCGCTTCGCGCCGGGTCGGTTGCTGCTCAACGCCTACGGGCCCACCGAGACCACCGTGGCGGTGACGATGGCGCCGTTGGTTCCCGACTCTGCGGTCACCATCGGGACCCCGGTTCCGGGAACCTCGCTCTACGTCCTCGACGCCGACCTGCGCCCGGTGCCCGCCAACACCCCCGGTGAGCTGTACGTGGCCGGTCCCGGCGTGGCCCGCGGATACCTCGGTCGCCCGGATCTGACGGCCACCCGGTTCGTGGCCGACCCGTTCGAGCCGGGCGGGGTGTTCTACCGGACCGGTGACATCGTCCGGTACGACCGCGCCGGTGCCCTGTACTACGTGGGACGCAGCGATGATCAGGTCAAGGTCCGTGGCTTCCGAGTGGAGCTCGGTGAGGTGGTCGCGGCGTTGGAGGCCCATCCCGGCGTCGTCACCGCCATCGTCGACGTCCACGGCACCGGTGACGCGGCCGGGTTGGCGGCCTGGATCCAGACCCCCGACGGCGTCGAGGTCGACGTCGACGACGTCCGTCGGTTCGCGGGAGCGCGGCTGCCGCGGCACATGGTGCCCGGTGCGCTGGTGCTGATCGACGAGATCCCGATGACCGCCAGCGGCAAGGTGGATCGTTCGGCTCTGCCGCAACCCGAGGTGCCCGCAGCCGGCGAACGCTTCGCCGGCACCCCCACCGAGCGCGCGATGGCCACCCTGTTCGCCCAGACCCTGGGCCGAGATGCCTCGACGCTGTCGGCAGAGCAGAGCTTCTTCGATCTCGGCGGGACGTCGCTGGTGGCCACCCAGCTCATCGCCGCGGTCAACGCTGCCTTCTGCACCTCGTTGCGGGTGCGGACCGCCTTCGACCACCCCAGCATCGCCGACCTGGCCGCGGTGGTCGACACCGCCATCGCCAACGGCGAGGTGTCCGGCGCCCCGACAGTGCTGATGCGACGCACCCGGCCCGCGCGGATCCCGCTGTCACCGGCGCAGCGTCGCCTGTGGTTCCTCAACCGGGCCGATCCCACCTCGCCCGCCTACAACCTGCCCTTCGTGCTGCGCGTGCAGGGCCCGCTGGACGTGGAGGCGCTGCGCGCGGCGCTGGTCGACGTCATCACCCGCCACGAGGTGTTGCGCACCCTCTACCCCGAGATCGACGGCGAACCGGTGCAGCAGCCGCTGCCCGACGCCCACGCCGTGGTGGACACCCAGTTCGGGGTGCTCGATCGGACCCCCGAGGACGTCCCGGCGCTGCTGACCGCGGCCGCCCGGGTGGGCACCGATCTGCGGATCGAGGCACCCATCCGGGTGTTGGTGGTGCGCTCGACCACCGGCGATGGCGGACTCGAGAACCACATTCTCATTGTCGCCCACCACATCTCAGCCGATGGCTGGTCGCTGCCGATCGTGGTCTCCGACCTGTCGGCGGCCTACGCCTCGCGCAGCCGCGGGGTGTCGCCCAACCTGGGCGAACCGTTGCTCGACTATGTCGACTTCTCGCTGTGGCAGGTCGACCGGGTGGGTGACCTCGCCGATCCCGAGAGCCTGGGGTCGGCGCAGATCGAGTACTGGCGCCGGCGTCTGGCGGGGGTGCCCGGTGAGACGATGCTGCCCACCGATCGTCCGCGTCCGCAGCAGCGCACGGGTGCCGCCGACAACGTCGAGATCGAGCTCGGCGACGACCTGCGCGCGGCCGTGGAGGCCGCGGCCACCGCCACCGGTGCCACGGCGTTCATGCTGGTGCATGCCGCGCTGGTCACGCTGCTCTACCGCATGGGGGTCGGCGACGATCTGGTGGTCGGCACCCCGGTGGCCGGGCGGTCGCACCCCGAGCTGGCCTCGATGGTGGGCATGTTCGTCAACACCGCAGCGCTGCGCACCACGGTGTCGCCGGAAATGTCGGTGCCCGATCTGATCGCGTCGGTGCGCGAGCACGATCTCGACGATCTCGACCGGGTGGATGTGCCGTTCGACGACGTGGTCGGCGCGGTGAACCCCACCCGGGTGGCCGGTCGACATCCGCTGTTCCAGATCGCGCTGTCTGTCCACGACTGGGGCGCGTCGGGTCTGGCCGAGCGCACGCCGGCCGCCGATCCGTTCACGCGGGCCATCACGCCCGATGGTGTGGTGTTGGCCCCCAGCGAGCGGGCCGCACCGCAGTTCTCGATCAGCGAGATCGATGCGCAGACCGCGAAATTCGATCTGCAGTTCACCGTCACCGGACTGGCGGCATCGGCAGCCGAGCCGGCGCGACTGGCCATCTCCTACGCGTGTGACCTCTACGACCGGGCCACCGTCGAGGCGTGTGCACGTCGGTTGCGACTGACGTTGGCGCGGATCGCGGCCGTCGCACTCGGGGTGGCGCCGGAGGGACTGTGCCTGGGCGACATCGCGATCGGTGAGCGCGAGGAGCTGGCGGCGTTGACCCCGGTCACCGGTGGGCCTGCCGCCCGGCCCCGCGCCCTGGCCGATCTGGTGGCCGAGGCGGTGGCCGCCAACCCCGACGGCGTGGCGGTGATCGACGCCTACGGGCGACACACCTACCGCGATCTCGACCAACACACCAACCGCCTGGCGCGCTACCTCATCAGCCAGGGTGCCCGCCCCGAAACCGTTGTGGCCATGGCCATCCCACGCTCGGCGTACGCCATCGCCGCGCTGTGGGCGATCGCCAAGACCGGTGCGGCCTACCTGCCGGTCGACCCCACCTACCCGCCCGAGCGCATCGCGCACATGCTCGATGACAGCGGAGTGCGGTTCGGCATCACCACCGGAGAACACCGGGCCGCGCTGGGTGACGCGGTGACCTGGGTGGTGCCTGATGATCCCGAGTTCGGTCAGGCGATCGCCGAGCATCCCACGGCCCCGCTGTCGGGGTACGAGCGGCCGCGGATGTCGTTGGAGCAGTTGGCCTACGTCATCTATACGTCGGGTTCGACCGGTCGCCCCAAGGGGGTGCTGGTCACCCACGCCGGGTTGGCCGGCGTGCACGACGAACTCGGCGAGCAGTTGGCGCCCGACGTCGACTCCCGCGTGTTGCACTTCGCCTCACCAAGTTTCGATGCGTCGGTGCTGGAGATGTTGTTCGCGCTGGCCGGTCGATCCACGCTGGTGGTGGCGCCCACCGATCTGTTCGGCGGCGAGCCGCTCGAGCAGTTCCTGTCCGACACCGGCGTCACCCACGCGTTCATCACCCCGGCCGCGTTGGCCGGGCTCGACCCCGCTGCGCTGCCTGAGCTGCGCACCCTGGCGGTGGGCGGCGAGGCCTACAGCACCGACCTGGTGCGCCGGTGGAGCGTCGATCGCCGGATGTTCAACGTCTACGGCCCCACCGAGGGCACCGTCATCGCGACGGTCAGCGCGCCGTTGTCACCGCAGGGTCGCCTGGACATGGGTGGACCCAACCGCGGGCTGCGTGCGCTGGTCCTCGACACCCGCCTCAACCCGGTCCCGGTGGGTGTGGTGGGCGAGTTGTATCTGTTGGGCGACAACCTCGCTCGCGGCTACCACGGCCGTCGCAGCCTCACCGCCGAACGCTTCGTGGCCAGCCCGCTGGGCGGCGGGGAGCGCATGTACCGCACCGGCGACCTGGTGCGGTGGACCCCTGAGCATGCGCTGGAGTACGTGGGCCGCACCGACGGGCAGGTGCAGGTGCGTGGGTTCCGGATCGAACTCGGCGAGATCGACGAGGTGCTCGCCGATCATCCGGCGGTGCGTCAGGCGGTGACCGTGGTGGTCAACCCCGGTGCCGACAACGCCGCGCTGTGCGCCTACGTGGTGCTCGCCGATCCCATCCCCGCCGACCCGACCGCTGCGGTGAGTGCGGTGCGGGACTTCGCCGCGCACCGACTGCCGCGCCACATGGTTCCGGTGGTGATCACCGTGCTCGACGAGATCCCGCTGGGTCCCACGGGCAAGGTGGACCGCGCCGCACTGCCCGCCCCGCACCTTCGGTCCCGCGGTTCGCGCAGCCCGGCGCCCGGTACCGAGACCACGGTGGCGGGAGTGTTCGCCGAGGTGCTCGGCCTCGACGACGTGGGCGCCGACGACGGCTTCTTCGAGCTCGGCGGTACGTCGTTGCAGGCGACGACGGTGGTCGCGGCCCTGCGTCGACAGACCGGTCGCGAGATCAGCGTGCAGCTGTTGTTCACCGCGTCGAGTCCCGCCGAGTTGGCCGCGGTCATCGACACCGGTTCTACCGCAGTCGATCCCGCCGACACGGTGCTGCCGGTGCTGTTGCCGCTGCGCCCGCGCAGCGAGCAGGTCGACGGGGTGCCGATGTTCGCGATCCATCCGGCCATCGGTCTGTCGTGGTCGTACACGACGTTGCTGCCCTACCTGGCCGGTGACCGTCCGCTGTACGGGCTGCAGAACCCGGTGCTCACCGGGGAGGCGCCGGCCGATTCGATCGGACAGCTCGCGGCTCGCTACGTGGCCGAGATCCGACGAGTGGCCCCGCATGGCCCGTACCACCTGATCGGGTGGTCGCTGGGTGGGCTGCTGGCCCAAGAGATCGCGGTGCAGTTGCTCGAACTCGGCGAGGAGGTCGAGCAGCTGACCATCCTCGACGCCTACGTGATCTCGGCGCGCCCGGAGCTGGACGTGGAGCCGTCGGTGGCCGACCTGGCCGTCGAGTTCGGACTCGTCGACGGTGCCACTGTGAATCCGGACATGACAGTGGCGGAGGCCACGCAATGTATTCGTAACATTCCTGGTCCCTTGTCCGATCTCACAGAAGTACATCTCAACTCGCTGTACGCCGCGTACCGGCACGCCACCGCGTTGGCCGGAACCTGGTCCCCGCGCGTGTATCTCGGGGACGCCACGTTTGTCAGCGCCGCACTCGGCCGACCCGACGGAGAACCCGCCGTGGCCGACTGGCGCGACCTGATCGCCGGGACGATCCACGAGATCGTCGTGCAATCACGTCACGCCGACATGCTCGCCGCCGAGCATGTCGGCGCCTACGCCGAACTGTTGTCCGCACGTCCGACAAGGAGCATCCGATGAAGAACCCCTTCGACGAAGAGTCTGCGCAGTTCCTGGTTCTGGTGAACCACGAAGGCCAGCACTCGTTGTGGCCCGTGTTCGCCGCGGTTCCCCCCGGCTGGGACTCGCACCACGGTCCGGCGTCCCGTGTGGAATGCTTGGACTTCGTGGAAGCCAACTGGCAGGACATGCGGCCCAAGAGCCTGATCGAATCGATGGATTCGTACAGCACCGCTGCGGCCGGATGACATCGTCCGATTCTCAGCCCGGCGGAGGCGCGCCATGGGAGACCTGGCGCGCCGCTGTGCCGACCCCGGCCGCCGGCGCTGAGATCGGAGACACCACCCCCGACCCGTCGAGTGGGCGGAAAACCCCGTCGAGTGGGCGGAAAACCCCGCCGACTGGGCCGAAAACCCCGTCGACTGGGCCGAAATCTGTACCGAACGAACCGGATTCGGCTCCGACGCCACCGCAGCCCGCGCCGAGCTCGCAGCCGTCGCCGGCGTCCGGCCCGCAGGGCACCGAGCCTGCACGCGACGTCGAGCCGCCGCACGACGTCCAGCCACCCCAGGATGTTCAGACACCACGCGCAGCACAGGCTCCGGTAGCCGAGCCGATCGCACCCATCCGACCCACCGACCCTGCCCCGGTGCCGCCGCCGACCCCGCCCGCAGCCGCGCCGTCGCAGCCACGACAGTGGGTGACCGCGGGCCAGGCCGCAGCCCCCGCAGCCGCAGCCCCCGCTCCCAGCGCCCCGGGTCCCGGCGCCCCCGCTCCCAGCGCCCCGGGTCCCGGCGCCCCGGGTCCCGCCGCCGCGGGTCGCGGAGTCCCGATCGACACCGCCCCTGCTTCTGCCCCTGCCGGCCCCGGCCCTGCTGACACAGGTCGTGCCGGCACAGTCCCGATGTCGTCTGGCACCGATGTCCCGCCCGTGTTCGTGGGCCGTCATCCGGTCGGTCCGGCGATGTCGGTCGCCGACGGCGGTGTCGCGGTCTCGGTGCGCGGGTTGGTCAAGACCTACGGCGGCGGGTGGTTCCGATCCAAGGACACCGTGCACGCGCTGTCCGGGGTGGACCTGGAGGTGAAGGCGGGCACCGTCCACGCTCTCCTCGGCCCCAACGGTGCCGGCAAGACGACAACGGTGCGCATCATCTCCACCCTGTTGCGCCCCGACGCGGGCACGGTGTCGGTGCTGGGACACGATGCCCTGCACGACCCGGTCGGCATCCGACGCGCCATCGGCGTGTCGGGGCAGTACGCCGCCGTCGACGCCAACCTCACCGCCTTGGAGAACCTGCGGATGGTCGGTCAGCTCTACGGGCTCAACTGGTTTGCCGCCACCGAGCGCGCCAAAGAACTGCTCGCCGATTTCCGCCTCACCGACGTCGCCGACCGACCTACCCGAACCTTCTCCGGCGGTATGCGCCGGCGCATCGACCTCGCCGGCGCGCTGGTGGCGCGACCCGGACTGGTCATCCTCGACGAGCCGACCACCGGCCTCGACCCGCGCGGGCGGCGCGACATGTGGGCGCTGATCGAGGATCTGGTGGCCGACGGCACCACGGTCTTGTTGACCACGCAGTACCTCGAGGAGGCCGACACCCTCGCCGACGAGATCACCGTCATCGACAAGGGCACCGTCGTGGCCCAGGGCACCGCCCAGCAGCTCAAGACCCGCATCTCGCCCACCCGGCTCACGGTGGCGATCGCCGGTGATGTCGACTCCCATGCGGTGGCGGCCGCGCTGCGCCCGGTGGGCAACGGCAGCGACGTGGTCTCCGAGCGGTCGGGGGAGTGGACCATCGGGGTGGACGACGGATCCCGCAGTGCCGCAACCGCAGTCACCGCGCTGGTGCACGCAGGGTTCACCGTCACCGATGTACGGGTGACCACCCCGACCCTCGACGACGTGTTCCTCGCGCTCACCGAGACCGCGCACGGATCCGTCGATCACGCGCAGGTCGACGAACCACTCGGGCCGCTGCCCGGTGATCCCACCTACGACCAGTGGGTGCGCGACCAGGCTCGCGCAGCCGCCCCGGCAGGCGATGGAGAGGCCGTCCGATGACCGTGCTCAACGACAGCATCGTGATGGTGGGGCGCAACCTGACCACCATCAAACGGGTGCCCACCCTGCTGGCCACCGCGACACTGCAGCCGCTGATGTTCGTGTTCCTCTTCGCCTACGTCTTTGGCGCCACCTTCGGTGGTGGGGCCTACCGCGAATACCTGATGGCCGGCATCTTCACCCAGACCGTGGCGTTCAACGCGGCCTTCACCACCGTCGGTCTGGCCAGCGATCTGCAGGAGGGCATCGTCGACCGGCTGCGGTCGCTGCCCATGTCGCGGATGGCGGTCATCCTGGGCCGCACCGCATCTGACCTCGTGCTCAGTGTGATCAGCGTGTTCGTGATGTCCATCTGTGGACTCATCGTCGGCTGGCGGATCCGCGGTTCGTTTCTCGACGCGCTACTCGCCTATGCGATCATCCTGCTGTTCGGGTTCGCGATGAGCTGGACCGGCGCGTGGGTGGGACTGCTGTCGAAGAACGTCGAGGTGGCCCAGAGCTTCGGGTTCGCCTGGCTGTTCCCGGTCACGTTCCTCTCCAGCGCATTCGTCTCCGCGCAGAGCCTGCCCGGACCACTCAAGCCGATCGCCGAGTGGAACCCGGTGACCGCAGTGGCCACCTCGTGTCGAGAGCTGTTCGGCAACAAGGCACCTGCGCTGTTCCCCACACCCACCGGCTGGGTGGCCGAACACGCCACCCTGTACTCGATCGTGTCGTCGTTGGTGATCTTGGCGATCTTCGTGCCGCTCGCCACGCTGCAGTACCGAAAGGTCGCCAGTCGCTGATGTCTGGACCGCATCACCCCGGACAAGTCCCACCCGGTCAGCTCCCGCCCGGCCCGTTCCCACCCGGACAGCTCCCACCCGGGTCGTACCCGCCGCGACCGCCGACCGCAGCCAGTCAGGCCCGGCAAGGCACCGCCCGCCGCCGCACCCGCATCGCGCAGATCGTGGCCACCGCGCTGGTGGTCGCCGCGGCGGTGAGCGTCGGGGTCTATCTCATCGTCACCAAGGACGACGGCCGATCGTCGAGTGCCGCCGCTCGCGGACCGGCCGGCGCTGCGGCGGCCTCGGGTCCGCTGCCCAACTCCACCGCCGACGGCGCCTATCGCGTCAGTGGGCCCGCGAGCGGGGCCGCGGTCACGCTCAGCCTGTTCGAGGACTTCCAGTGCCCGGCGTGCCGCGAGTTCGAGTCGATGTTCGGTGGCGTCCTCACCCAGATTCGCGCGCTGCCCGGGGTGGCGGTGGATTATCACCCGATCACCTTCCTCGACTCGGCGTCGTCCACCCGCTATTCGACGCGAGCGGCCAACGCGTCGGCGTGTGTGGCCGAGGCGACCGGTGCACCGGTGCCCGAATCGTCCGGTGGCTCATCGCGATTCGCGGTGTGGTTGCGTTTCCACGATGCGCTGTACGCGCAGCAGCCGCAGGAGGGTTCAGCCGGCCTGCCCGATTCGACGCTGGTCACCATGGCGGTCACCGCGGGTGCGCCGACATCGGTCGAGTCCTGCATCGCCGGCGGCACCCATCAGCAGGCCATCGCGGGCATCACGCGTCGCGCGCTCACCGACGACAAGGTGCAGGGCACTCCGACGGTGCGGATCAACGGCGACGACGTGGACCTGTCCACCCCCAGCGAGTTGCTGGCTGCGGTCCAGAAAGCGTTGCGCTGACGCCGTTGTCGTGATTTGAGCGCCGTGCGCGCGGACCCGGCCGCCTCATTTGGCGGGTCGGGGTGCGCACTCGAAGGTGGTGTCGGGTCGGATCGGGGCGGGTGCGGCGGCACAGATGCGCGCTGCGACGGCGGCCGGATCGGTGGACCAGGTGCGTTGCCATCCGTCGGGACCGGTGACCATCACCCCGGCGTCGGCTGCTGCGGCCGCCCTGATCCCTCCAGCCGCCGCCGATGCGTCGCTGATCGTCGGTGCGGGCGCGCCCACCGGTTCCAGCCGGCCCTTGTCGGTCCAGCGCCGCAGGCCACCGTCGGCGCCGGCTGCGATCACGTCGGCGCCGCTGACCGCGACCGAGGTGACGGGGGTGCCCAGGCGCACCGACCGTGCCGGGGTGGTGCCCGAGGCCACCTCGTACTCACCGATCGACCCGGCGGCGTCTCCGATCACCAGTCGGCCCGCCCCGAAACTCATCGAGGTCACCGGTGCACCCACCCGGATGCCGGTGGGTGCCTGCTGTAGTCCGGTCGGGGTGACCCCGGCCAGGGTGACGGTGCCGTCGTTGCCTGCGACCGCCAGCGACTTCGAATCGGGTGCGAACGCCACCGCGGCGACCTGGGTGCTGTCGCCGCGCAGTGTGCCCACCGGCAGCAGACCTGACGCCGACACCTGCCACACCCGGATGGAGGTGGTGCCGTCGATTCCGGTGGCCAGCAGAGCGCTCGACGGACTGAACACCAGCGGGTTGCTCTGCTGCGGGCCCACGTGCAGGGCCGCACCCGCCTCCACCGGACGGGCGAGGTCACGCGCATCCCACAGTTGCACCTGACGTCGTGCGTCGACGGTGACCAGCCAGTTGCCGTCGGGGCTCATCGCGGCCCCGTTGAGTGGGTCCGTCGGCGTCATCTGGCTCACCGTGGTCGGTGCCAGCGGGTTGGCGGTGTCGATGATGTGCAGCGGGCCACCGAGGAAACCGGTGGCGCAGGCCGTGCGGGCGGGCGAACAGGTGGGCGTGGTGGCCGAGCCGTAGCCGCCGGTGACCAGACCTGAGGGCAGGGTCCAGCGAACGGCCGGACCCTCGCCGGTGGTGATCAGCGCGTCCTCGCCCTGGAAGACCGTCGTGGACAGGCCGGTGATGCCGGTGGCGATCGGCGCGGTCAGTCGGTAACGCGCCGCCGGGCGGGTGATGTCGTAGACCGAGATGGTTCCCGACGCCGAGACCACCGCCAGGCGGGTACCCGACGGTGAGAACACCGCGGTGGCAGGACCTTTGCCGTCGGGATCGATGGGTTCACCGATGCGCTGGGGATTCGTGGGATCGGCCACCGACCACAGTTGCACGGCACCGGATTCGTAGCTGGTGACCGCGAACTGGGCGTTGGGCGAGTAGTCCAGCGCCTCGGGGGTGGTGTTCTCCTTGCCGCTGCTCTGCAGCCGCGCCGGGTTGTCCGGGTCTGATGTGTCCACCAGGACCAGTGGTCGGTCGGAGCCGCCGAGTGCCAATTGTGAAGCGGCGGGGTTGAACTCGACGAACTGAGCGGGGGTGGTGACGGCATCGAGCACGCTGCGTTGCGTCGGGCTGCTGGGATCGGACAGGTCGTAGAGCCGCACCGTCCCGGTGCTCTCGGCCACCGCGAGCAGCCGCTGGGTGGTGCCGAAGGTGATGGCGTCGGTGCGAACCCCCGGACCGGTGGCGGCGATGGTGGACAGCTGTCGGACTGCGGCGAGGTCGCTGAGGTCCCACACGGTGACGGTGCCGTCGGGGCCGGTGCTGGCCAGAATGGTGCCGCTCGGGTTGAGGGTGATGTCGGTGACGCTGCCGCCGTGCGAATCGGGCAGTGTGGCAACAGTTGTCAGCGCCGGATTCTCTAGGATTCGGATGCTGCCGTCGCGGTCGCCGAGTGCGATGCGGCCGGTGGTGCGCGCGGTGGCCAGCGCGACGGCCGGGGTGGCCCCCAGATCGGTGCGTAGGGCGACGTTCTGGGTGTTGAGCAACGCCTGGCGCAGCTGCGGGTCGTCGGAGCGTTTCTGGTACGCCGACAGCGCCAGCTGGGCGGCGGCGGTGCTGTCGGTGCGGGCCAGCGCGGCGATCTCGGAGACCGTCGCGTCCGAGTTGCCCTGCCCTCCTGAGGACTTGGAGTCGCCACCACCACCGATCAGAGTGGTGAGCACCAGTGCGATCACCACCACCAAGGCCACCGCGCCGCCGATCAGCGCGCTGATCCGGGCGCGTTTGCGGCCGATGATGTGGCCACGCGACTGGGCCAGGAAGTCGCGGGTGTCGCCGCTGAGCATTCGCGGGTCGGGGACCGTGCGGTCCACCTCGTCGAGTCGCACCTGTGAGTAGAGCGCAGAGTTGCGGCGTCCGCCGCGCTTCCAGGCCTGCGCATCGGCGTCCAGCGCTGCGAACAGGCCGTCGGTGGTCTGGACATCGGTCACCCACTGCTGCAACCGGTTCCACAAGCGAGCCAGCTGCGGGTGGCGCAAGCTCACCTCGTCGTCGGCCGACACCGTCAGCAGGCCCGCGGCCACCAGCTGGCCCACCAGTCGGCGGGTCGCATCTGCGGTGGGGGAGCCCTCGAGGTGGTCGATGTGTCGGGTGACGGCGAACATGGTGCCGTCGGCACCGCGCTCGGTCAGGCGCAGGGCCAGCGCTCGGGCGGCCGGCTGTTCCTCGGGAGTCAGTGTGGCCCAGGCGCGCTCGGCTTCTCGGTCCACTGCCCCGGCGATCGGCAGGATGCGGGCCACGTCTTCGGCGGTGATCTCGGAGGTGTGGTTGTCGCGCCACAGCTCGTGCAGGGCCGTCGAGAGCGCCATCGTCGGAGGCAGCGAGGGGGGCAGCGAACTGAGACCACCGAGCACGGCGAACACCGCGGTGGACTGCACCCCCACCCCGCGGGCGCGGGCCGGCTGCACGATCACCTCGGTGGTCTCCTCGACCGTCATCGGCAGCAAGCGCACCGTGCGGGAGCTGATGGCCTCGGCCAGGTCGGCCTCGGCGCCGGCCGCGGTCAGCAGCGAGTCGTCGACGGCGATGACCACGCAACATCGGGGGTCGGAGGCGAGTCGCCGGATGGTCTTGAGGAAACGGTTGCGGGTCACCGCGTCGACCCGCACGAACAGGTCGACGATGTCGTCGACGATCAGCAGGGTGGCCGCGCCCTCAGGCACTCTCGACAGCGCTGGTTCCACCCAGGCCGACGGGTTCTCGGGGGTGGCCGGTGGGGCCGGCAACGCGAACACCGTCGCCAGATGGCCCATGGGGTCGGCGCCCGGCGACATGGACCGCACCTGGCAACTGAGGGTGGTCGCGTCGCGGCGCAGTCCGTGCCGGGCAGCGTCCATCCGCAAACCTGCGGCCAGCAGCGAGGTCTTGCCGGTGCCGGTGCCGCCGATGAGCACGATGATGCCGCCGCCGGGTACTGCTGCGGTGAGCAACGCCCGTCGCATCGCCGTGCGCCCGGCGAACAGTCCCGCGTCGTCGGGGCCGTAGGGCCGCAGACCGGGGTAGGGGTTGGTGCCCCGCAGCTGGGCGCGCTCAGTGGGTCCCACCTGCGCAGAGTCTCCGGTCGTCCCGCCCGTGTTCGAACCACCGTCGGCCCGTCCGGGCGTGGTGTCGCCGGCACCGGGGGAGGGGATGTGGTCCATGTGGAGCACGCTCCTTCGGGTCGGGCGCAGATGGCCTGTGACAACAGAAAGGGACGTGGGGCCGATGTGAACGGCGTTCGGCGCGAATCGCCCCCCGAGTCGCCAGCGTCAGTATCGCCGGGGTGGCGGCGTGGTGTCCAAGCGGGGTCGCAATCGGTGAGGGATGGGTCGGATGGTGTTCGCCGGTGGGTCAGATGCTGCCCGGAGAGAACGCCCGTCGCCAGATCTCGCTGAGGATGTTGATGGCGTCGTCCTCGTCGCGGTCGGCGAGGTTGTCGTCGCGACCGGTGACGAACCAGGTCCAACAGAACGACTCCAGCATCGACACGATCGCCGAGGCGAACAGGTCCTTGTCCAGGCCGATCTGCACGCCGCTGCGTTGGGCCGACCGGAACACCGACAGCACCCCGTGAATGCCGTTGGACCGACGTTCACGCCACCACTGCGCGAACTGCTCGTCGGTCATCGACAGTTGGAACGCGCCGATCAGCTCGGGCAGGTAGTCGCGGTAGGTCGTCCAGTAGGCGCGTACCGCCTGCTCGATGTTGGTTCCCGGATCGTCGGTGACGTTGGCGCGGGTGCGCTCGAGCACCTGGGAGCCGAAATCGTCGAGCAGGGTCTCCAGCAACTGCTGTTTGTTGTCGTAATAGTTGTAGAACGATCCGGTCGACCGGCCGGCGGTGGCGGCGATGTCGGCGATCTTGGCATTGAGATATCCCTTGTCGGCGAACACGACTCGCGCTGCGTCGACGAACGCACGCTCGGTGCGGCGGCCCTTGGACGTGGCGATCGCCGAACCGGGCGTCGGGCGCGCCTGCGCCGCGGCCGTGTCGTGGCGTCGGGCCCGGGGGTTCGCGTTGCTCACCATGCGATCAGATGATCCCGTCGCGGGCGAGGTCGGCGAGTTGCTCGGGTGAGCGTAGTGGGCCGTACACCTCGTCGTTGTGTTGGCCGGGACGCGCGGGTCCGGAGTTGCGGATCGAACCGGGTGTGCCGGTCATCCGTGGCACGATCCCGGGGCCCAGCACAGGCGCGTCGAGGTTCTCGTCGTGGTGGGCCACGATCATCTCGCGGGCCAACAGCTGCGGGTCGTTGACCACCTCGGCGACGGTGTTGATGGGGCCAACCACCACCCCTGCGGCCGAGAGGTTTTCCAGCAGTGCGGCTTTGGGTTGGGTGGCGGTCCAGGCGGCGATCAGGTCGTCGAGTTCGTCCTGGTTGGTCCCTCGCGCGCCGTGGGTGGCATAGCGTGGGTCATCCGCCAGCTCGGGGCGACCCATCGCCGCACACAGTCGCCGGAACACGGTGTCCTGGTTGGCCCCGATGACCACCATCGACCCCTCGGCGGTCGGGTAGATGTTGGACGGGGCGATACCGGCCAGCCGGGTGCCCGAGGGGCCGCGCACCACCCCGCCCACGTCGTAGTCGGGGATCACCGACTCCTGCACCGCCACACAGGATTCGTTGAGCGCCACATCGACCACCTGGCCTTCGCCGGTCACGCTGCGGCGATACAGCGCGGCCAGAGCGCCCTGGGTGGCGAACATGGCCGCCAGGGTGTCGCCCAGGCTCAACGCCATCCGCGGTGGCGGCTGATCGGGGTAGCCGTTGAGGTGGCGCAGCCCGCTGACCGCCTCGGCCACCGAGGCGTAGCCGGGTTTGTCGGCATCGGGTCCGGTCTGCCCATATCCTGACACCCGTACCAGGATGATGCCTGGATTACGTTCGCGCAGAACGTCATAGCCCAGGTTCATGCGTTCCAGGGTGCCGGGGCGGAAATTCTCCACGACGACGTCGGCGCCCTCGAGCAGATCCAGGAACAACTCGCGCCCGGCCGGGGCACGCAGGTTGAGGGTGACCACTCGCTTGTTGCGCGCGAACACCGTCCACATGACGTGGTGGCCGTCGCGTTGCGCCTGCCCCCAGGTGCGCAGCGGATCTGGTGAGCCCGGTGCCTCGATCTTGATGACGTCGGCACCCATGTCGCCCAGCAGCCGCGTCCCGAAGGGTCCGGCGATCAGCGTGCCCAGCTCCAGCACCCGCACCCCGTCCAGGGCGCCGGTGGGCCGGTGGGCAGCAGCATCCGTAGGCGAGGCGATCGTGGTCGAATCGTCAGCGGAGTTCGTCATACCTCCACCCTTGCACGACGACAGCGTGACTCGAACGATTCGATACCCCTGGGGGGTGTCGATTCGCGCTCCGGGGGTGGGCTTCGTCCCCTACAGTGACGCGCACGCGCACCCACACCACGCTCGATGTCGGGATCGAGGACCCTCAGGAGAACGATGGCATCGGTAGGTACTCCGTCGGGTCGCCTCGTCGAGCCCGTCGTCGGTGCGCTGGCCACCCTGGGGCGGCTGATCGAGTTGACCGGATGGGGTTTGGGCCACCTGGTGCGTGATGTGTGCACCGGTCGGCATCCCTGGCGCGAGAGCCTCAACCAGACCATCTTCTTCGCCGGGGTGGCCGGGGTACCCGCAGTGCTGGTGGCCATCCCGTTCGGTGTCATCCTGTCCGTTCAGGTGGGCAGCCTCACCTCGCAGCTCGGTGCGTCCTCGCTGGCGGGTTCGGCTGGGGCGCTGGGCATCCTGCAGCAGGGCGCACCCATCGGGTCGGCTCTGCTGATCGGCGGTGCGGTGGGCTCGGCCATCGCCGCCGACCTCGGGGCCCGCACCGTGCGCGATGAGATCGACGCGATGCGCACGATGGGCATCGACCCGATGCGTCGCGTGGTCGCCCCGCGCCTGCTGGCGGTGTTGCTCATCGCCCCGTTGATCTGTGTGTTGATCATCTTCGTGGGGGTGGCCTCGGGGTATGTGATCAACGTGTCGTTCCAGGGCGGCGCACCCGGCAGTTACCTGGGCGGGTTCGGCCAGTTCGCCGGGGTCGGCGACCTGATCATCGCGCTGGGCAAGTCGATCCTGTTCGGGGTGGTGGTGGTGGCCATCGCCTGCCAGCGCGGACTGGAAGCTCGCGGTGGCCCGCGCGGGGTGGCCGACGCGGTCAACGCGGCGGTGGTTCTCGGTGTGGTGGCCTCGTTCATGCTCAACCTCGTTGTCACCCAACTGGTCACGATGTTCCTACCCCAGGCGGTGGGCTAGATGGTCGGTTTCGACGCCTACGCCACGTCGCGACACCTGGCCCGCCGGGTCGGTGGTGTCCCCGTCGGCGTCGTCGAACGGGTGGGCCACCGTGTCCACTTCGCGGGTCAGGCGTTGGGTTCCATTCCGCACGCAGTGCGCGTCTACCGCAGGCAGAGCGCCGCGGTGCTCTCCGACCTCATGTGGGGTTCGGGCGGGGTGACCGTCGGCGGGGGCACGGTGGCGGTGCTGGTGGTGCTCGGACTGTCGGTCGGCGGATCGATCGGCATCCAAGGGTTCGCCACCCTCAACCTCTTCGGGATAGGACCACTGACCGGGTTCCTCTCGGCGTATGCCAACACCCGCGAGATCGGACCGATCGTGGTGGCCATCGGGTTCGCCGCCCAGGCCGGCTGCCGGATGACCGCCGAGATCGGTGCCATGCGCATCTCCGAGGAGATCGATGCCCTTGAGGCGCAGGCCATCAGGCCCATCCCGTTCGTGGTCAGCACCCGGGTGGTGGCCGGGGTGATCACCATCATTCCGTTGTTCCTCATCACGCTGATCCTGAGCTACCTGTCGTGCGCGTTCGTGGTCAACACCCTGCACGACCAGTCATCTGGCACCTACCACCACTACTTCAACGCGTTCCTCGCCCCCACCGACGTGGCCCTGTCGGTGCTCAAGGCGGTGGTCTTCGTGATCGCAGTCATCCTGATCCATTGTTACCAAGGCTTTTACGCCTCCGGCGGGCCGGAGGGCGTCGGCATCGCCTCGGGCCGCGCCATCAAACAGAGCTTCGTGTCCATCGTCGTCCTCGACATGATCCTCACCCTGCTGTTCTGGGGTTCGGATGTGGGATTCCGGTTCTCGGGATAAGCACGTTTCCCGATCTCTCCGGCCGCGGACCCTCGCGGCTGCGCCTGGTGGTCATCGGGCTGATCACCGTGGCCGTGGTGATCGCCGCCGCCGTGCCGCTGACCGTCTATGCGCGAGGCGGTTTCGACGACCGCGTCACCGTGCAGGCGGTGACCGATCAGATCGGTGACGGTCTCACCGGCGGTGGTGACGTGAAGTTCCGCGGCCTGATCGTCGGCCGGGTCGACACGGTGCGCGTCATCGACGGTGGCCGGCGCCAGGAGATCACCATGTCGATCGACGCCGCTGCGGCGCACGCCATCCCCGACGAGGTGAGTGCGGTCTACCAGCCGTCGAACATCCTGGGCGTCACCGGCATCGAGCTGAAGGCGGCGGCCGGCGCAGGCCCCGGACGTCTGCGAGACGGCAGCCGGGTGCAGATCGGAGCCGGGTCGACCGAGGTGTCGGTGTCGGATCTGCTGCAGCAGCTGGGTGCGATCGCCACCACCATCACCGGCGACTCGGCGGCCCGCAGCGTCGAGGTGATCGACCGGGTGATCATCGCGCTGCAACCGGCGCTGCGGTCGGGGGTGGAGTTGCTGGACCTGGCCGCGCAGCGCCGACAAATGCCGCTGTCGAGATTCCTGCAGATCCTGGGGCCCACCACCGCAGGGACCGCCGATCTGTTGGGTCCCTTCCTGTCGGTGTTCACCGGTCTGAGCCGCACCACCGCCGCCTACGCCGACCCGAAAGTGGTTCGTGACGTGGGTGATTCGCTGACCGGGTTGATCGACACCGTCATCTCGCTGGGGCGGTTGGCCGGAGACAACCTCGACGGCCTGGCCGCCGGACTCGATCTGTTGGTCGCCACCTCGGCCCCGCTGGGCCGCACCCTGCGGTCCATCCCCCCTGCGGTGGGCGATGCCCGAGAGTTGTTGCGACGCCTGGAGCAAGTCGTTGCGGTGCGCGGTGGTCGCCCGACCGTGCGAGTCGGGGTGAGCCTGGCCAACCTGCCCCAGATCACCGCGTTCCTGCCTGGCCCGACGGGAGGGGGTCGATGACCATCCGACGTGGGCCGCTGGTCGGCCTCACTCTGTTCGTGGTGGCGATGATCGCCGCCACCTGGCTCATCGTCGAGGCGTTGGCGCCCTCGGTGCCCGGGGCCCAGCGCAGCGTCACCGCCGACTTCACCGATGCGTCAGGGCTCAAGGTGGGCAACGATGTTCGTCGTCTGGGCGTGCGCGTGGGCACGGTGTCCTCGGTGCGGTTGCATCGAACCCTCGCGCGGGTCACCTTCACCGTCCCCCGTTCCACCGTCATCTACACCGACACCTCCATCGCCATCAGGTACCTCAACCTCGTCGGGGAGCGCTATATCGACGTGATCGATGTGAACCCAGATGTGAACCCCGACGTGAACCCCGATGTGGGCGGCGCCGATGCCAGCGCAGGCGAGGCCCGAGTGGTGTCGCGTGCGGCGGTGCTGCCGCTCGCCCAGACCATCCCCTCCTTCGACATCACCGCCTTGTTCCACGGGTTGCGGCCCATCTTTCGGGTGCTCGACCCGGCGCAGATCAACCGGTTCTTGGACAACGTGCTCGCAGTGGTGCAGGGCACCGGCGGCAACCTGGGGTCGGTGGTCGACCAGCTCAACGACGTCACGCGGTTGGCGGCCAACCGATCTGAGGTGATCGCGCAGTTCATCACGGGTCTGGGATCGGTGGCCCGCCAGATCGAGTACAAGTCGCCGCGACTCAACGATCTGATCAGTCGCGTCGGCGATGCACTCGGTGCACTCTCGGCCGACCTCGACGCCACCGGACGTTCGGTGGCGTTGGCCGCCCGGTCGCTGACACCGACGAAGCTGTTGCTGGACAGCCTGAACCAGGCGTACTTCGGCAACTACGCCGATGTCGATCGGTTGCTGCGAAAGTACGTACCTGCCACCGACAACCTGTCCGCGGCCCTGGCGGCGGTCCCCGGACTGCTCGATTCGCTCGCGGCTGCCGCCAACGCGGCATCAGCGGTGTCGCTGCAGTGTCCGGCCGGACGTGCCGATGCGGCAGGGGTGCCCACCGTGTTGCTGGCCGGTGCCCCGGTGGTGATCTGCCGATGACGCCGCCCGATCGTCGCCCCCGCGACGCCGATGTGCTGCGCCGTCGCCAGATTCGGATCGGCCTGGCGGGTGTGGTGGTGGGTGTGGTGATCGCGATCGTTGCCGCAGTGGTCTACACGGTGCCGTTCGGGACCGCCGGATATCGGGCCGACTTCTCCTCCAGCGGACAACTGCATCCGGGCGACGAGGTACGGGTGGCCAGCATCACCGTGGGTGAGGTGCAGTCGGTGCAGGTGGTGGGCGATCACGTGGAAATCGGCTTCAGTGTGGATGATTCGGTGCGTCTTGGTGATGCCACCCGCGCCGAGATCCGCTTGCTCACCGCGATCGGCGGCCATTATCTGGCCGTGTTGCCGCAGGGGAATGCCCCGCTGCGCGGCCACATCACCGCCACCACCGCACCCTACGAATTGACCGACGTGATCGCCGATTCCGGCGCGGTGGTCGGGAAGACAAACGCGGCGACCGCGCAGGACACGTTCACCGCCGTCAACCAGGCGCTGCGGGGCCGCTCTGGTGCGGTCCGCCAGATCATCGCCCAGATATCCGATGTCACAGACACACTCGGAGACAACCAGGCCGACCTCGATCGCGCGATCAGGGTGACCGACGAGTACGTCGGCACTCTCGACGCCGGGCGCGCCAAGTTGGTAAACCTGCTACGGCTGGTCGGCCTGCTGGGCTACCGGTTCTACGAGTATCGGGCCGACACGGTGGCCACCATCAACGGTGTCGGTGCGTTGTTCGCGTTCCTACAGCCACCCATCGACGCCCTCGACTCCACCATCACCCCGCAGTTCGACAAGATCGTGGGCATCGTCGACACCCTCAAGACGGGCATGGCCCGGACCGGGCCGATGCTCGATCAGCTGACCGCCATCGCCACCCAGTTGGGTCGAGCACTGGGGGTGGTGACCCCGGGGGCGCGGATCGACCTGTCCGGCACCACCATCACCGGGACCGGCCTGTGTGTCCCCACCCTGCAGCGGCGGTGCGGCCGATGACCCGGCGTCGGTGGTGGCCGGCCGGTTCGCGGCTGGTGGTGCTGGTGGCGGTGCTGGCTCTGGTGGTGGCTGCGGCGGGCTACGTCTGGGGTCGCGAGGTTCACCGCACCACCGGCTGTGCCGAGATGCCCGATGCCATCGGCCTGTATCCGGGCAGCAACCTCACCCTGCGGGGGGTCAAGATCGGGTCGGTCACCTCCGTGCGGCCCGCCGGTGGCCATGTCCGGGTGGGATTCGAGATGGACTCGTCCGTCCGGCTGCCTGCCGACGTCTCGGCGGTCACCACGTCGGATTCCATCGTGACCGACCGCCGCCTGGACTTCCCGATCTCCTATGTGGGTGGCCCCCGGTGGGACACCGCGAGGTGTATCCCGCTGGGGCGCAATCGGACTCCGAAGAGCCTCAGCGCCACCTTCAGCGCCTTCGACACCTTTGCCACCCAGCTCACCTCCGACCGCAATCCCGGCGGCGCGACGGTGATCGGTGACACGATCAGCACGGTCGACAAGGGGTTGGCCGGTACTGCAACCGATTTCAATCGGGCGGTGAAGGGCCTGTCAGCGGCACTGGGCGATCCCGCGCAACGCGACGATCAGCTGATGTCGTTGGTGCGCAACGGTGCGCGCCTGTCGGGGTTCTTCGTCGAGAACTGGGGCGACGTGCAGTCCGCGATCGACCAGTTGGGGAACTTCGGCACCTCGCTGGGCGACATCACCCGTGCCCTCAACCCGTCGATCGTGCAGATCACCGAGGTGCTTCCCAAGCTGATCGACTCCATCAAGCGATACCGCCCCTACCTGACCGGACTGTTGGATCTCGTTGTCCCGCTGGCCCAGTCGCTGCCCACGGACAAAGTTGTCGGGTTCGTGCGCATGCTGCCGGGTATCACCGCGGCGATGAACGCGATCGCCGCCGACCCGCGCTCGGGACTGTCGGTGCAGGTGGTGGCGCCCCGGGTGCGGGTGCCGGTGGCCGCACCAGCGGCGGCATGCGTGGTGATCAACACGCTCGCGCCCGCGTCGTGTCGGGTGTCGCCGGGGTCGCCGGCCGTCGACACCTCGCTGGTGGCATTGTTGCTGCGATCGGTGGGTCGGTGATGAGCCTGCTGTCGTCACGAAGAATGCTGCGAAGCCCGATGATCACCGCGATGGTGGTCGCGGTGGTGGTCGGGAGCGCCGGGTGCGGAGTGCAGGTGACCGATCTGCCGTTGCCGGGCACCGGGGTGTCGGGGTCCAGCCATCGGCTGCGGATCGAGTTCGCCAACGTGCTGAATCTGCCTGCACGCAGCAAGGTTCTGTTCAACGGCACCAAGGCTGGGGTGTTGCGTTCGGTCACCATCGACTCTGCACGGGCCACCCCGGTCGCGGTGGCCACCGTCGACATCTCCGACGACGTGGTGCTGCCACGGTCCACGCGAGCAGCGCTGCGACAGTCCACCCTGCTCGGGGACATCTACATCGCGCTCACCTCGGGGTCCGACACCTCCGGCCCGCCGTTGCGGCCGGGTGACACCATCGCGTTGGCGCAGACCACCATCGCGCCGGCCGTCGAGGATCTGCTCGGTGGCATCGCGGCGTTGGCCAGTGGCGGCACCGTGCAACGGATCTCCGACATCATCAACCGCACCAACCAGGTGTTCGGCGACGATGCCACCCGTGATCGTGCGTTGGCCACCGGACGCGCGTTGATCGCGGGAATCGCCGACAACCAGACCCCGGTGGCCCAGACCTTGGACTCGTTGGCGCGCATCGCGCAGACGGTCTCCGCGCAGGGCGCCGACCTGGGCAACGCGCTGACGGTGGGACCGGAGAACATCGGGAATGCGTTGGTGGCCTTCGTCCGACTGACCCGGGTGCTCAACATCTTGGGCCCGAACCTGGTGTCGTTGGGTGATCTGTTGGTGCCCCGTGCGCAGCCTTTGATCGATGTCGTGTCCACCATCACCCCGCTGGTGAGAACGGCGGTGGCACTCGATGCTTCGGCGCCGTCGGATCTGGCCCGGTTGAAAGCCCTGTTGGACCAACGGATCATCCCGCTGCTGCGGGCGCCGCGTGTCGACATCGTCGACTTCTCCCGGCCCGACGGTGGTCTGGGCGAGGCCGATTCGGGCGCACAGATCCGGGCGGTGGCGGCCACGCTGCGGATGATCGGGTTGATGCGATGAAGATCGGGGTCCGGACATCGTTGGTGTTGCTGGTGGTGGTCTCGGTGACACTGGCCGCCTACCTCGGTGTGGGCATCCTCAAACTCGATCCGTTCACCGGCACCCGTACGGTGACGGTGTCGATGGCGTCGTCGGGCGGGTTGCTCCCGAAGTCTCGGGTGCTCTACAACGGGGTCGAGGTGGGCACCGTCGAATCGGTGGCGGTGCAACCCGATTCGGTGCGCGCCCGGCTGTCGGTGACATCGAGATACTCCATCCCCGCCGATGCCACCGTCACGGTGGAGAACCTGTCGCTGGTGGGTGAGCAGTACCTGAATTTCACCTCCACCACCGGTCGGGGTCCCTATCTGAGCGACGGCGCGGTGATCAGCCGTCCGGTGGTGCCCGCAGCCACCGTGGGCGACACCCTGACCACCGTGCAGCGACTGATCGGACAGGTCGACACCGCGCGACTGACCAGCATCGCCAACTCCATCAACGCGGGCTGGATCGGCCGCGACGACGACATCACCCGCCTGGGTGAGTTCGCCGGCTACTTCTCACGGTCGGTGACCACCCGACGTACCGAGTTCTCTGCGCTGTTCGACCACGCGCAGCAGCTGGTGACCCGGCTCGACGGGTCGGATCGCAAGCTCACCGTCGGAGCACGGGCGCTCGCCACTGGTCTGCCATCGTTCACGATGCTGTGGGCGTTGTTCCCCGGCCTGGCCAAAGCCAGTGCGGGAGCAGTCGGTTGGACCCAGACGGTCACCCCGTTCGTGGCCACCCTCTCGGCCTACCTGCAGAAGTTGTTGCCGCCCCTCACCCCGGTGCTGCGGGTGTTGTTGCCGTTGGTGCAGACCACCTCGCCATCGACCGCAGTAGATGTGTCGGCATTGGTGCGCAAAGGATTACGGATCGTCGACTCCGACGGTGTCGTCCGTTTCGGAGTCGACCTCGATGCCCCAGAAGGAAAGTGACGCCCATGCCAACGGATCCGGATGCGAACCGCTCGAGCTTCTCGGGGCTCGACGGTGCACCCACGCACGACCCCGCAGACGCGGCGACCCCGCCCGAACCTGCTGCTGAACCCGCGCCTACCGGTAAGCCGGTGCCCCGCGCCAAGACCCGATCCGCAGTGCCGGTCGAGCCCGAGACCACCGTCGAGCCCGACCCGGAGCCCGAGTCGACATCGGTTGTCACCGAACCGGAGTCGTCGCGACGTGCCTGGGGGATGGTCGTCGTGGCTGTGCTCGCTGCAGCGCTGGCGGTGGTGGCGGCCGTGGCGGTGGTGCGTGCGTTCGACTACCGCGACGACTACCGCAGCCTGCAGTCGCAGCAGGCCGACGCCCAGCGGGCCCAAGACGTGGCCGCCGCCTACGCGGTGAAGGCTGCAATGATCGATTACCGCGACTTCGATCCGTGGTTTGCCGCGCTGCGCACCGGGGTGGACGACGCGATGCGCACCCAGTTCACCACCACCGAACCGGTGTTGCGGCAGCTGCTGGGGCAGCTGCAGTGGAACTCCAAGGGCACTCTGGTCGGCAGCGACATCAAGTCCCACAACGGATCTGTCTACGTTGTGCAGGTGTTCGTCGACGTTCAGGTGACCAACGTGCAGTCACCCAACGGCGTGAAAACCACCGCGCTATACCCGATCACCGTGGACAAGGCCAAGAACTGGGCCATCACCGACATCAGTGGTGGGGTGGCGCCCCTGGCGACCAAGTAGGCGTCTGGCCGCTGCTGAGATCGTCTGACCACTGGCCTTTCGTGGACAAGGTGACCACCGTGGCGCCCTACACGGACGATTTCAGCGTGATTCACCGATCTGTCCGACTCGGCCCCGGACGCGACCGACATCTCTCTGACCAGTAACAATTGCCGATGTGTCCGTCCTCGATCTCGTGTTCTTGACGGTTGCGGGATTCGGGGCCGGCCTCGTCGGTTACGTCACCGGCCTGGCATCCGTCGTCAGCTATCCGGCTTTGCTGCTGGTCGGACTCTCACCGTTGGCCGCCAACGTCACCAACACGGTGGCGTTGGTGGCCGTCGGGGTGGGCAGCACCGCGAAAGCCGGTCGCTCCCTGGATCTGTCCAACCGTCGATGGGTGGTGCTGGCAACGGTGTCGATCCTCGGCGGCGTGGTGGGTGCGGTGGCCCTGCTGGTGGCACCGGCGAGTTCATTCGAGTCGGTGGTGCCCTATCTGGTGGCGCTGGCCTCGGCGGCGCTCATGGCGCAGCCGCTGCTGCGGCGACTGGCCGGACATCGCGAGCTGCCGGTGCCGTTCGCGATCGGGGTCTTCGCGTTGTCGGTCTACGGCGGCTACTTCGGCGCGGGAGCAGGGGTGATGTTCCTGGCCGTGGCGCTGGTCTTCAGTGGCGCACCGCTGTGGCAGTCCACTCTGCTCAAATCGGTGTTGCTGGGTCTGAGCAACGGGGTGGCCGCGGTGATCTTCCTGTGCACCGGGCCGGTGCACCTGCCCGCGGCAGTGGCGATGGGGGTGGGCTGTCTGCTCGGCGGATTCGTCGGCCCGCCGGTGGTGGCGCGGCTACCGGCCGGCCCGCTGCGGGTCGTCATCGCGGTGGCCGGGGTCGGCTTGGCCATCTGGTTGGCCGTGCGGTGAGACCCCGGCCGACCCGGCGGACGCCTCGCCGCCCGGCGACGTCAGTGCACGTCGCGGCAAACCCTCGTAGCGTGGAGTGGTGACGTCTGATCAGATCGCCGCGAGCCCGGCCGCCTCCAGTCCCCGCCCCACCGAATCCACCGTGGGAGAGCTGCGTGCCTGCGGGCATGTGCAGCGCAGCATCAAAGACGAGGTGCGCAACAACCTGCTCACCGCCCTGCGGGCCGGGGTGGACCCGTGGCCGGGCATCGTGGGCTTCGAGACCACCGTCATCCCCCAGTTGGAGCGGGCCCTGCTCGCCGGCCACGACGTGGTGATGTTGGGTGAGCGTGGACAGGGCAAGACGCGGCTGTTGCGCACTCTGGTCGGACTGCTCGACGAGTGGACCCCGGTGATCGCCGGTGCCGAACTCGACGAGCACCCGTTCGAACCCATCACCCCGGCCTCCATCCGCCGCGCCGACGAACTGGGCGACGACCTGCCGATCACGTGGAAACACCGCTCGCAGCGGTACGCCGAGAAGTTGGCCACGCCCGACACCTCCGTCGGCGACCTTGTCGGCGACGTCGACCCGATGAAGGTGGCGCAGGGTCGGACCCTCGGCGACCCCGAGACCATCCACTTCGGTCTCATCCCCCGCGCCCACCGCGGCATCGTGGCCATCAATGAGCTGCCCGACCTCGCCGAACGTATCCAGGTGGCGATGCTCAACGTGATGGAGGAACGCGACATCCAGGTGCGCGGCTACTCGCTGCGCCTGCCGTTGGATGTGATGTTGATGGCCTCGGCCAACCCTGAGGACTACACCAACCGCGGCCGCATCATCACCCCGCTCAAAGACCGGTTCGGTGCCGAGATCCGTACGCATTACCCGCTGGAACTCGACGACGAGGTGGCGGTCATCGAGCAGGAAGCCGATCTGGTGGCCACCGTGCCGTCGTTCATCACCGAGATCCTGGCCCGCTTCACCCGACACGTACGCGACCACCCTTCCATCGACCAACGCTCCGGTGTCTCAGCACGTTTCGCCATCACCGGCGCCGAGACCGTGGCGGCTGCGGCGCTGCATCGCGCCGCGATCGTCGGCGAGAGCTCGGCGGTGGCCCGGGTGGTGGATCTCTCGGCTGTCATCGAGGTGTTGCGCGGCAAGGTGGAGTTCGAATCCGGCGAGGAGGGACGCGAACTGGAGATCCTGGAGCATCTGCTGCGCAAGGCCACCGCTGACACCGTCCGCGCGCATCTGGCCGGGATCGACATGGCCGCATTGGTGGCGGCGCTGGAATCGGGTGACCCGATCGTCACCGGCGACCGGGTGACTGCGACCGAACTGCTCGATTCCATCCCGGATTCGGCCGCCGGCGTCGTCGACGAGGTGGCGGCCCGCTTGGAGGCAGGCGATCCCGGCGAGCGGGCCAGCGCCCTGGAGCTGGCGCTGGAAGGGCTGTTCTTGGCTCGCCGTATCGGCAAGGAGGCCGACGACTCCGGTCAGACCGTGTACGGCTGATCCTTCATCTACGAGAGAGAATCTTCATGGCGCGCAGGAACTTCCACCGTTCCCGGTATCAGCGATATGCCGGCGGACCAGATCCGTTGGCCCCGCCGGTCGACCTGCGTGAGGCGCTCGACGAGATCGGCAACGACATCATGGCCGGGGTGTCGCCGCAGCGTGCGCTGCGTGAGTACCTGCGACGGGGGTCGCGCAACACCCGCGGCCTGGACAAGCTGCGTGAGCAGATCAACAAGCGGCGTGCGGATCTGCTGAAGAAACGCAACCTCGACGGCACCTTCGCCGAGGTCCGTGAGCTGTTGGACCGCGCGGTGCTCGAGGAGCGAAAAGCGTTGGCGCGGGCCCTCGACGACGATGCACGGTTCGCCGAGATGCAGATCGAGAACCTCTCACCGTCCACGGCGCAGGCGGTGCAGGAACTCGCCGACTACCAGTGGCGCTCACCGCAGGCCCGCGAGGCCTACGACACGATCAAGGACCTGCTGGGCCGGGAGGCGCTCGAGCAACGCTTCGAGGGCATGAAGCAGATGCTCGAGAACGCCACCGACGAAGACCGCCAAGCGATCTCAGCGATGCTCACCGACCTCAACGAGCTGCTGGCGGCACACAATCGGGGCGAGGACACCACCGAGCAGTTTGCCGATTTCATGGACAAGCACGGGCAGTTCTTTCCCGACAACCCCCGCAACACCGACGAGCTGATCGACGCATTGGCCAAACGGGCCGCGGCTGCCCAGGCGTTCTACAACTCGCTGAGCCCCGAGCAGCGGGCGGAGATGGACGCGTTGATGCAGCAGGCGTTCGGCTCACCGGAGTTGGCGAACCAGTTGGCGCAGATGGATTCGGCGCTGCGCCAGGCCCGACCCGGTCTGGGCTGGGATGATTCCCAACAGTTCAGCGGCTCCGAGGGCATGGGGATGGGTGAGGGCGCGGGTGCGCTGGCTGATCTGGCCGAGTTGGATGCGTTGTCCGAGCAGCTGTCTCAGCAATACAACGGCGCTCAGATGGATGATATCGACCTCGAGGCGTTGGCCCGCCAACTCGGGGTCGACGCCGCTGTGGACGCGCGCACGCTGGCCGAGTTGGAGAAGGCCCTCAACGAGGACGGACTGTTCCACCGCGACGCCGAGGGCAACCTGCGCCTGTCGCCGAAAGCCATGCGGCAGTTGGGGGAATCGATCGTCAAGGACATCTCCGATCAGCTCTCCGGGCGCTCTGGTAACCGCCAGACCCGCCGCGCCGGGGCCACCGGGGAGGCCACCGGGGCCACCCGCGAGTGGCAGTTCGGGGACACCGAGCCGTGGAACGTCACCGCGACCGTGGGTAATGCGGTGCGCCGCACCATCTCTGAGAGTACCGACAGTGCCGACGCGCTGGCGCAGATCACGCGCGACGGGGTGCGCATCGATGTGCGCGACGTGGAGGTGTCGGAGACTGAAGCCCGGTCGCAGGCGGCGGTGGTGCTGTTGGTGGACACCTCATTCTCCATGGAGATGGAGGGGCGGTGGACCCCGATGAAGCGCACCGCGGTGGCGTTGAACCATCTGGTGAGCACTCGTTTTCGCAACGACGAGTTGAGCATCATCGCCTTCGGCCGCTACGCGCGCACCATCGACATCGCCGAGCTGACCGGTCTGCAACCGCGGATGGAGCAGGGCACCAACTTGCACCACGCATTGCTGCTGGCAGGTCGGCATCTACGCAAGCATCCCAACGCCCAACCGGTGGTGTTGATCGTCACCGACGGTGAGCCCACCGCCCACCTCGAGCCCGACGGCGAGTCGTTCTTCTACTATCCGCCGCACCCGGCCACGCTGGCGATGACGGTGCGTGAACTCGACGCGGTGGCCCGTCTGGGCACCCAGATCACCATTTTCCGGCTGGGTGATGACCCCAGCCTGCAGCGGTTCGTCGACCAGATCGCGCGACGGGTGGGTGGCCGGGTGGTGGCTCCCGACATCGACGGTCTCGGTGCGGCGGTGGTCGGCGACTATCTGGGTGCACGCCGGGGCCGCCGCCGCTGATCGGCTGGTCATGGACCTCTGGGCATGACCTCGTCTCAGCGCGCCAACAGCTCACGCAGGGCGTGGTCGATCTGCGGCATGAACGTCGGGTTCACCGCGAAAAGCGCCATGTGACCGACGATGTCGTCGATGACGCGAACCTGCGCGCCCGGCACCAGAGCGGCGTCGGCGGCCACGTCGCGGACCGGGAAGAACATGTCCTCGCTGATCGGCATGGCCACCAGGTCTGCGGTCACGCGACCCAGCGCCGCGGCCAGGTCGCCGTCGGCGTTACGGGCCACGTCGCCACGTTGCCATTTCCATGCCATCGTCAGCAGTGAGTTCGGGTCCAGCGCAGTGCAATACGGCTCCAAGAAGCCGTCGAGGAAGTCCTGCAGGGTCTCCATGCCCATCGCGGCGTGAAAGCGCGTCTTGAAGAACTCGGTGGAGAAACCCATCGTCCCGAGGATGCGGGCGTGGCGCCGCAGGCCATCGGCGACGTCGGTGTGAGAGGCGTACTCACCGCCTGCGAACCCCGGGTCGGAGGTGATCGCGTCGATCAGCGTCTGGGTGAACAGGAAGTCGTGCGGAGTGTTCTGCGCTGTGCCTGCGATCGGCGCGGCCCGCAGCACGGTGTCGGGGAATCGCACCGCCCACTCCCACACCTGTTGTGCCCCCATCGATCCGCCGACGACGAGTGCGAGCTTCTCGATACCGAAGTGCTCACGGATGAGCCTTTCCTGAGCGATGACGTCGTCACCGATCCGGATGCGCGGGAACCGGGGGCCGGTGATGGCGGGGTCGTCGACATTGTTCGGCGACGTCGAGAGTCCGTTTCCGATCTGGTTGACCGAGATGATGAAGTAGCGGGTGGGGTCGAGGGCGTGATCGGGGCCGATGTAGGACTCGAACCACGTGTGATGGGTGCCCGAGTAGAAGGTGGGGATCAGGATCGCGTTGTCACGCGCGTCGTTGAGGGTGCCCGCGGTCGCGACCGCCAGTTGGCAGTCCTCGATCACCCCACCCTCCTCGAGTTCCAGACGCCCGATCGAGATGAGGTCGTAGGGGCCCTGGGTTTCCGGCGTGTAGGTGGGGTTGCTCTCGGGCATCAGCTGATTCCTCGCGTCGACAGATCAGTTCGGTCCAGCTTAGAGATCGTTGGATGTCAGGTGGGTGGCGGTTCTGAGAATCTTTGTCGTACACCGCCTACCGGTGTGCGCGGTGCTCAGGCCAGCAGCGCGGTGATCACCACGATGGCGGGGATGGAGGCGAGCGTGGTGACCAGGGCGGTATCGCGGGCGAGGATCTCGCCGCGCTGGTATCGGGTGGCGTAGACGAGGACGTTTTGTGCGGTGGGCAGCGCTGCGATCACGACCTGGGCGAACAGGTCGTGGCCACGCTCCCCGAATACCAGGTAGGCCAGGGTGAACACCAGCAGCGGCTGGGCCACCATCTTCAGCACCGACGCCAGCGCCACGTCCCGGCGCGGACTGTCGCCCTTACGCAGCACCGACACCCCCGTCAGCGACAGCCCGAACGCCAACAGCGCGCCGGGCACCGAAGCGTTGCCCAGCATGGTGATCGGCTCGGACACCGCCGTGGGCAGGCGCACGTCGGCGACCGAGAGCGCCAGTCCGGCGACCCCGCCGAGCACGATGGGGTTGGTCAGCGGCGCGATCACGCTGTCGCGCAAAGTTATCCGTCCACGTGCGGCGTCGCGCAGCACGGTCAGATCGAGCACGGTCAGGGCGATGGGGGAGTAGACCATGATCTGGAACAGCAGCAGCGGGGCGACGAAGGTCGCGTCGTCCAACACGAAGATGGCGATGGGGATCCCCAGGTTGGCGCTGTTGACGTAGCTCGAGGCCAGCGCGCCGATGGTGGCCTCGGGGATCTCACGAGCCAGCACGACGCGGGCGATGACGAAGTAGACCGCACCGATGATGAACGCGCTGCCGCCGGCGATCACCAGCGTGGGGGAGAAGATGGCGCCGAGGTCGGTGGTCGAGAGCGAGTGGAACAGCAGGGCCGGGGTGAACACGAAGAACACCAGCCGACTGATCACCTGCTGGGCGTCGGGGCCCAACACCCCGGTGCGGCCCAGCACGTAGCCCACCGCGATGAGGATGAAGATGACGGTGAACCCCTGGGCGACTCCGGACACCGCTGGAGCCTACGTGCGGGCTGTGGAGCTGTGGCTCAGCACCGCAGCTATACGCCAGAAGGCCCGTGTGCAATCGCACACGGGCCTTACGGCGGAACTGGTCGGCGCTGGGTCAGCGACCGGTGGAGACGAACGGCAGCAACGCCATCTCGCGGGCGTTGCGGATGGCGGTGGCCACCTGCCGCTGCTGCTGCGGGTTCAGACCCGTGACGCGGCGGCTGCGGATCTTGCCGCGGTCAGACAGGAAGGTACGCAGTAGGGCCACGTCCTTGTAGTCGATGTGGTCGATCTTGCGCTCGCGCAGGATGTTCCGTTTGGCGACCGGCTTGGACGCCTCGGCGCGCCGCCGTCCGCCCTTCTTCGGTCCACCTGAGTTGTTCGCCATCAGTTCTCTCCTGTCACCAGCTCGACTTGGTGATGCCGGGCAGCTCACCGTTGTGAGCCATCTGCCGAAAGCGTATCCGCGACACCCCTGCCTTACCTAAATAGCCCCGCGGGCGGCCGTCGACGGCGTCCCGATTGCGCAGGCGGGTGGGGCTGGCGTCGCGGGGTAGGCGCTGCAGGGCCAGCTGCGCCGCCGCGCGCTGCTCGTCGGTCGATGCCGGGCTGCGCACGGTCTCCTTCAGCGCCGCGCGGCGCTCGGCGTAGCGGGCCACCACCTCGCGTCGGTGCTCGTTGCGGTTGATCTTGGACTTCTTGGCCACTTTCGGTCAGCGCTCCTCTTTGAAGTCGACGTGTCTGCGCACCACCGGGTCGTATTTCTTGATCACCATGCGGTCGGGGTCGTTGCGACGGTTCTTGCGGGTGACGTAGGTGTAGCCCGTCCCCGCAGTCGACTTGAGCTTGATGATCGGGCGGATGTCGGTGCTCTTGGAGGCCATCAGATCTTCTCCCCTCGGGCGCGGATGCGGGCCACCACGGCCTCGATGCCGTCGCGGTCGATGGTCTTGATGCCCTTGGCCGACACCCGCAGCGTCACGGTGCGGCCCTCGCTGGGCAGGAAGTAGCGCTTGCGCTGAATGTTGGGGTTCCAGCGGCGGTTGGTGCGCACATGCGAGTGCGACACCTGCTTGCCGAACCCGGGTGCGCGTCCGGTCACCTGACAGTGCGCTGACACGGGGCCTCCTCGTCGTAAATGGGAATGATTCTCGATTGCGCTACGCTAACACGGAAACGACAACCGTTATCAACAGTGGCCACCTGCTGGGTGGCCGGGAGGATGGACGTGTCCCGCACTAGAACCCCGCTCGTGGTGATCGCGGGTCTGGACCCGGTGGTGGTCGACTCGGTGGCTGCCGCGCACTGCACCCCGGGCACCGTGGTCGTTCACCACGACCTGGTGGAGCTGTCCCTGGGCGCGATCACCCGCACGCTGCGGATGGTCGACGCCGACGGGCAGGTCGTCACCCGCGTGGAACGGATGGAACTCGACCACGCATGTGTGTCGTGCACGCTGCGCGAGGATCTGCTGCCGCTGCTGCGCGCGCTGCACCGGCGTTCGTCGGTACGACGCATCGTGATCGCGCTGGACGGGCTGATCGAACCCGAGCCGCTGTGCTGGGCCATCGACTCGGTGATGGTGACCGATGTGCCCGGCCAGATCGACGGTCCGGCCTCGCTGGATGTGGAGATCGAAGCGGTGATCGGCTGCGTGGACGCGGGCACCTGGGTGGAGCAGGCCACCGGTGACGAGACGTTGGCCGAGGCCGGTCTGGCCGGTGCCAGTGGTGCCGACTTCGCCGACGAGCGCACCCTGTCGCAGGTGGTGGTCGGGCACGTCGACTTTTCCGATGTGCTGGTGGTGCACGGTGGTGGGGGTCGGGAGAACTGGGACGCCGCGGTGTTCGGCGCGGTGATCGCCCGGCTCGCCCCCGGGGTTCCGGTGCTCGACGTCGACACCGCCCACCCGGTCTCGTCGTCGCGGCTCGACGCTGCTCTGAGCCAGATCCCGACCCACGCGCGGCGCGGTCGGGTCTACGGCGCGCACGATCCGCTGTTGCCCGGTCAGCCCCCACTGGAGCCCGACTGCGGAGTGCAGATCGTGGAGTTCCACGCCGACCGGCCGCTGCATCCGGGTCGGCTGCACGATGCCATCGACTGTCTGCTCGATGGGGTGGTGTGCGCTCGCGGTCGGTTGTGGCTGGCCACCCAGCCTGAGGAGGCGCTGTGGCTGGAGAGCGCGGGCGGCGGGTTGCGGGTGGCCACCGGCGGCGCCTGGCTGGCCGCCATGACGCCGGCCCAGATCGACGAATGCGATCCCGAACGGGTGTCGATGGCCGCCGCGCGCTGGCATCCGGAGTTCGGCGACCGCGAGACCAGCATCGTGGTGCTGGTTCACCGCGCCGATCCGGTGACCGTGCAGGAGACGCTGCGCTCGGCGTGCGTCACCGACGCCGAACTCGCCGACGGCCTCGACGTCTGGCTCACCTACGACGACCCCTTCGGCGCCTTCCACTCCGACCCGTGTGATGACGGAGCCGACGAGGGAGCCGACCCCACTGCGACCGTGTCGACCGACGCGGGCGAGCACCGACCCGGACAGGAGCTTTGATGAAGCCAGGAATCCACCCCGACTACCACCCCGTTCTGTTCCAGGACTCCTCGACCGGGAAGACGTTCCTCACCCGCTCGACGCTGACCTCAGACGTCACTTTGGATTGGGAGGACGGTAACCGGTATCCTCTGGTGGTTGTCGATGTCACGTCTGATTCGCATCCGTTCTGGACGGGCGCACACCGCGTGATGGACACCGCAGGACGAGTGCAGAAGTTCGAACGCCGCTACGGCCGCCGAACTCGCCCCACGTCATAGGGTTCCGCATCGACAAAAGACATGTGTACCGCGCACTCGAAGCGCACCTATGGAAGGGCTAGATCATGGCTGTACCGAAGCGCCGGATGTCGCGGTCCAACACCCGCAGTCGTCGTTCGCAGTGGAAGGCGGACAACCCCGCCCTGCAAGAGGTGAAGGCCGGCGGCGTGAGCCAGCGCGTGCCGCGTCGCCTGGTCAAGGCCGTCCAGCTCGGGATCATCGACCTGGACCGCCGCTAGTCTCTCCACGCTGAGCCGTTCGCGCTCCACGTTTTGGCTGTTCGCTCCGGGTACAACCGGAGGGCGGGCCAAAAGGTGGAGCGCGAACGTGTGTGTGGGGTGTCTTAGCGCGTTCTCAGAACTGCGCGTCACACTGGTCTACATGCGCATTCTGGTGGTGGATGACGACCGCGCGGTGCGGGATTCGCTGCGTCGGTCGCTGTCGTTCAACGGCTACACCGTGGAGACCGCGACCGACGGGGTAGAGGCTCTCGATCACATTTCCGGGTCTCGGCCCGACGCGATGGTGTTGGACGTGATGATGCCGCGTCTGGATGGTCTCGAGGTGTGTCGTCGGCTGCGCAGCACCGGCGACGACCTGCCGATTCTCGTGCTCACCGCCCGTGACAGCGTGTCCGAGCGTGTGTCTGGGCTCGACGCCGGCGCCGACGACTACCTGCCCAAGCCGTTCGCGTTGGAAGAGCTGTTGGCCCGGTTGCGCGCACTGCTGCGTCGGGCGGGTGCCGAGGCCGATCCCGATTCCGAGGTGATGACCTTCGCCGACCTGACCATGGATCCGGTGACCCGCGACGTCTCCCGCGGCGACCGTCCCATCAGCCTCACGCGCACCGAGTTCGCGCTGCTGGAGATGCTGATGGCCAATCCGCGCCGGGTGCTCACCCGTAGTCGCATCCTCGAGGAGGTGTGGGGCTACGACTTCCCCACCTCGGGTAACGCGCTGGAGGTCTACATCGGCTATCTGCGCCGCAAGACCGAAGCCGACGACGAGCCGCGTCTGATCCACACCGTGCGCGGCATCGGTTACGTGTTGCGCGAGACGCCACCGTGAGTCAACCCGCCGGCGATGGCGCGTCGGGGCAGCCGTGGGCGCAACCCATCCCGGTGGTCGACCCCGGTCACGCGGCGGCGGCGCTGCGCGAGCGTGACGCCGACCGGCTTGCCGAAGGGTCGGTGTTGTCGCGGTCCATCTCGTTGCGACTGCGGGTCACGCTGCTGGCGGCGACGGTGGTGGGCATCGCGGTGGCGGTGATGGCGGTGTCGGCCTACGCGGTGGTCTATCGCGCGATGTACGCCGACGTCGACGCCCAATTGCGTAATCGCGCAGAAGGTCTCACGCAACTGTCAAACTACGGGGTGCTGGGCGACTCGCCAGAAAGTCTGGTGGCCACGTCGGTGTTCTCCACCGACATCTCGGTGGCCCTGGTGCTGCCCAGTGGGCAGGGTTTCCAGATCGGGTACGTACCGATAGGTGCCGCCGAGCGTGCTGTGATCGACGCTCCGACAACACGATCCGAGCAAGTGAACAGCCTGCGGACGGTCGACAACCGACGGGTGCTGGCCCGCAAGCTCGGTGATGGCAACACGTTGGTGATGGCGCAGAGCCTGGGTCCCACCGACAAGGTGCTCGGCCGGTTGGCGTGGGTGCTGGCCATCGTCGGCGGCTGCGGGGTGATCCTGGCTGCGGTGGCCGGCACCACGGTGGCCCGCGCCGGTCTGCGCCCGGTGGCCCGGCTCACCCAGGCCGCCGAGCGGGTGGCGCGTACCGACGATCTCAACCCCATCCCGGTCACCGGTAGCGACGAGTTGGCCAGGCTGACAGCGAGTTTCAACCAGATGCTGCGTGCGTTGGCGGAATCGCGGGAGCGACAATCACGGCTCGTGGCCGACGCCGGTCACGAGCTGCGCACCCCGCTCACCTCGCTGCGGACCAACCTGGAGTTCCTCATCGCGTCCTCGGCGCCAGGCGCACCGGCGGTTCCTGCCTCGGACATGGCCGAGTTGCGCAGCGACGTGATGGCCCAGATCGAGGAGTTGTCCAACCTCGTCGGCGACTTGGTAGACCTCGCGCGCGACGACGTTCCGCAGGTGGTGCTCGAGGAGATCGACCTGGTGGAGGTGCTCGACCGGTCGCTGGAGCGGGTCCGCCGTCGGCGCAGCGACATCGACTTCGAGGTGCACGCGGCGCCGTGGTTCGTCTTCGGCGAACCGTCGGGGCTCTCGCGCGCAGTGCTCAACGTGCTCGACAACGCGGCCAAGTGGTCGCCGCCGGGTCGTCCGGTGCGGGTGACCCTGCGCCAGATCGGACCACAACGCGCCCAGCTGGCGGTGGCCGACGGTGGCCCGGGCATCCGGCCGCAGGACCGCGCCCTGATCTTCGAGCGCTTCTATCGATCCGATGCGGCCCGGTCGATGCCCGGTTCGGGCCTGGGGTTGGCCATCGTTCGGCAGGTGGTGGCCAAACACGGTGGCCAGGTGTCGGTGGGCGATTCCGATCTCGGCGGCGCACTGATCACCATCGAGTTGCCCGGTCGTCCGGCACCGAGCTGAGAACCGCCCGCGACCGGCCGGCGACAACCGCAGTTCGAGTCGATTCCGTTACGCCTGGGCGGCGGTTGTGCACAGATTGTCACGACCTCATAAGGAAACCCTGGGGTGGGTCTCAGTCCGCTCTCAGGCCCATGCAGCACGGTTAATGTCATACGGTCGGGTCGATCCAGACCTGTGGGCTGCGCCGGTCGCCGCCCACCGCGACCCCCAGCGATGACGGAGGCACCCAGGCATGACCGACACCCCGAACGGGTCGGATTCCCCGAACGATCCCGCCGACTCGCGCCCTGAGGGCAGTGGCGCGCAGGGGTCGTGGTCGCGGCCGTCGGACGATGCCCCGTCGGACCTCGGTCAGGGCACCTACGGTCAGGGCGGCTACAGCCAGGGCGGTTACGGCCAGACCAGCAGCTATCCGACGCCTCAGTACAGCCAGGGCTACACCGGGACATTTCCGGCGTACACCGCGCCCGAGCGCCCCGCGCGCAGCAGCAATTCCAAGGGGCTCATCGCGTTGGGCGCGGTGACGCTGACGCTGCTGGCCGGTGGCGTGGGTGGTGTCATCGGGGCCAGCCTCGACGACAACTCGGGCAACCGTTCGGCCTCCAGCGTGGGCACCCCGATCGGGGGCGACCAGCAGAACACTCAACCGGTCGCCGCCCCACCCGGGTCGGTGCAGGATGTGGCGGCGCGGGTGCTGCCCTCGGTGGTGTCCATCGATGTCAAGGTGGGCGACCGTGAGGGCGAGGGCTCAGGTGTGGTGCTCACCTCCGACGGGGTGATCCTCACCAACAACCACGTGGTCACTGCGGAGACATCAAGTGGCACACCGACTCTGGTGGTCAGCTACTCCGACGGATCCACCTCCGGCGCCCGGGTGGTCGGCGCCGACCCCATTTCTGACATCGCCGTCATCAAAGCCGACAAGACCGGGTTGAAGCCCATCGCGGTGGGCACGTCGAAGAACCTCGCGGTAGGCCAGGACGTGATCGCGATCGGTTCGCCGCTGGGGCTGGCGGGCACGGTGACCACCGGCATCATCTCCTCGCTGAACCGGCCGGTGTCGACCCGCGGCGAGGACCCCAACAGCACCGCGTCGGTGATCGACGCCATCCAGACCGACGCCGCGATCAACCCGGGCAACTCCGGTGGCGCGCTGGTCAACGCCAACGGTGCGCTGATCGGTGTCAACAGCGCCATCGCCAGCCTGTCGTCGAGTTCGGAGCAGCAGGGCGGCAGCATCGGGTTGGGCTTTGCCATCCCGATCGACCACGCCATGCGCATCGCCAAGGAGTTGCAGTCCACCGGCAAGGCCACCCAGGCCGGCCTGGGCGTGTCAGTTCGCTCGGCGACGGCCGACGCCGGCAACCCGGGTGCACAGATCTCGGAGGTGACGCCCAACGGCGCCGCATCCAAGGCGGGGATCCCCGCCGGGGCGGTGGTCACCAAGGTCAACGACCGGGTGATCGGTTCCGGTGATGCGTTGGTGGCGGCCATCAGGTCGTTCGCGCCGGGTGACACCGTGAAGATCACCTACAGCAGCAACGGAACCAGCCGTACGGTCCAGGTCACCCTGGACACCTTGAACACCGGAGGACGCTGAATGTATACGACAGACGAGAGCTCGGCGGTTCTGCGGATCCTGCCTTCCTTGGATTCCGACGCCGGCAGTGATGCAGTGAACGCCGCCCTGCAGGTGAGCCCCGAGGATGTGGTGGCCGCTGAGCGCGCCGCCGCCAACGCGGCGTCAGCTGACCGCGCGGCGGGGCTGGGCACCCAGCAGCTCGGGCGCGCCCTGGTGGTGGTGGTCGACGACCGGGCCGCCCACGGTGAGGATCAGACCCTGATCGGGCCGCTGGTGTGTGAGCTGTTGGAGGAGGCGGGGTTCCATGTGGACGCCACCGTCGCGGTGGCGGCCGACGAGGTGGACATCCGCAATGCGCTCAACACCGCTGTCATCGGTGGCGTCGATCTGGTCATCTCGGTTGGTGGCGTGGGCGTGGGTCCGCGCGACGTGACTCCGGAGGCCACCACCAGCTTGCTGGATCGCTCGTTGCCGGGCATCGCGGAGTCGGTCCGTAGTTCTGGCCTGGCCGCCGGGGCCACCGATGCGGGGCTCTCGCGCGGGGTGGCCGGCATGTCGGGTCAGACCCTGGTGGTGAACCTGGCCAGCTCCCGGGCGGCGGTGCGTGACGGCATGGCGACGGTGACGCCGTTGGCCCAGCACATCATCGAATCCATCAGCACCTTCTGATCCTCTCGGATCGTCAGATCAGATGAACGCACGGTGAACACGGCATTGATACATGGGGAAACTTCGCCCCATGGATGAGGTGGATCACAATGCGCAGCGCCGCCGGATCGCCGAGATCTTCGGTGACGATCTTGTGGCGGTGACGCGTGATGAGGTGGGCCTGGCAAGCGGTGGCGGCCCTGGCGATGCCGCTGACAATGCCTCTGACCAGTGGTTGCAGGAGAACCGGCCGCCACATCACGGCTGAACGTTTGTCACACCAGCACCACGGTTCCCAACGACTTCTCGCGGTGGACTGGTTTCGACCGTTGCGGTGTTAACGATTTTTCACCGGTTGTGCAGGCACTTCGCGACGCGCCCGGTAGGAAGTGTTGTTCGTAGGCGTTGCCCAAGCTAACCTCCTCCCTGGATGAGCGGGGTCTCACAGTTTGATGGGTCCCGAACAGCCGACACAGTGTCGTTGAGATCACGTGGGGGATTTCGCGGGGCGAAGTTAACGCACCCGAAACACCGTGCAATGTGATCGTCAAGGTCTCGCGACACTATTTCGCAGAACCGTCAGGTCTCTCCGGGCTCACGCTTCGGCTGCGCCTGGATAAACACGCACTTCCTCGAGAGGGAACGAATGAGCAAGATGAGCAACTCTGGTCTGCGCCGCGTTGTCGGCGCGGCTGCCGTCGCCGCGGTTGCCGCCGTCGGACTCGCCAGCATGGGCGCCGGCAACGCCGCCGCAGGACCGCTGCCCGGTGGATCGAAGACCACCATCGGCCTGGACGGCACCGCCGTGAAGATCACCCGCTCAGGCGAAGGCATCTACCCGGTTCCCTCCGTTGCCAACAACGGTGTCGGTCGTGCCGCTGAGATCAGCGGCAACTACTTCGCGAACGTCAAGGGTGACGCCGAAGGCGTGTTCGACGTGGGTTACCTGATCGGGTGTCAGGTCAACATTTCCAGCCTCTCCTTGGGCGGCAGCACCGCTCTCAACCTCACCGCCGGCACCTTCACCCTGAACGGCAACGTCTCGATTCCCCTCACGCCTGGTACCACTACGAAGGTGGTCTTGGCCGAGAAGTCCATCAAAAAGGGCGTGTCCGCGGTGCAGTTCAAGCGTCAGGACATCCAGATCCAAGGTTGCGGAGGCGCCGCGATTGCCCGCTCGTTTGCGACTGTCGAGCTCCGTGGTGACTACTACGTGCAGTCCACCCTGTATGGGACTCCCGTCAACTTCTGATCTCCGAACGCTGGACACATACACCATTCTTGATCCGCAGGCCCGCGGACGAACCTCTGAAGGGGAATAATGAACAACAAGATCGTGCGCCGCACGGCTGGCGCGGTTGCTATCGCCAGCGTTTCAGCGGTTGCCATGGCCAGCATGGGAACGGGCGCTGCCTCGGCCCAGCGTCTGCCGGGTGGCTTCATCACTCAGACTCTGGTCGACGGGACGAAAATCACCGTGTCGCTGAAGGACGAGTCAGTCCGTTATGCCCGTAAGGTGGTGGCCTCGCCCACGACGCGTAACGTGTGGCTGTCTGGCAAGGTTCTGGTCACAGCGACTGGCTCAAAGCCCTCGGTTTCGATCACGCCCTCCTACGTCGTGGGTTGCCAGGTCACCTTCGACGCTGGTGTCACGGCGGGGGTTCAGGGCAACGGCGCGCCCGATCCACAAGGCGGTACCGTCATTACCCCCGACAATGAGGGTGGCAACAACGCGGGCGGAAGCTTCACCCTGGGGCCCGGCCAAGCCCGCACGGTCCCGATGATCGACTACACCGAGACCAACGACTACGGCATCGACTCCACCGTCAACTCGACAGGCTTCGATGGAAATCGTGGCGGCGTTGCCTACAGCGAAGTCCAGTTTGGCATTGATGGTTGTGCCGGTTACGCGTCGGCCAAGGCCAAGATCGAGGTCTCGGTTTCCACGGATGCGGTTGACGGCTACGTCACCCTGTTCGGTAAGCCGTTCACCCTCGGTGGCTGATCGGCGGAACGCACCCTGCGCCTAACGCGCAGTAGTGCTCTCGCAGAGGGGGAGCGGCCCACATCGGGTCGCTCCCCTTCTGTCACGTCTGGATGCGTTCGGATTCATCAACGGGCGGTGATACGTCACCGCCGAAAAGTGCTGGGAATGGGTCGATTTCCAGACTCGGGTGGGTAAGCCGACCTATTGCGTCCGACATGACCGAAAGCAGTGGCACAGGTGTGGATCGATGTGCACAATGGTGGCCTGCACGCCCGGGGGGCGCGTGCTGAACACCATCACTTCGACAAAAGACGGCGCATGACTGTGAACATCGACCTGGCACGTCACTCGACCACCGAGACCGGCTCGCGTGCCACGCACGACGAGTTGATCGACTTCGGGCTCGGCTGGTTTCAGCGCGGGGGCGGGCCGGCAGAGGCCATTCGCGAGCGGTTCGGGCTCAGCGAACGCGAGTACTTCACCCAGCTGCGCCACCGGCTCGATGGCATCGACACCGACGAGGTCCCGCGTCGGGTGGTCGAACAGATGAAGGCGGTGTGCCGCAAGCGTCTGTGGCTGGCCCGCGCATGATGTGTGCTGCGCACCCGTGAGTGATTTTGTACCGCGGGCGGGCCTTTTTCGCTCACGAGCGCGCAGTGCACTCACCACAGCCTCGTTGGCGGCTCGACCGTTGCGCGGCGGTCTCGACGCCCAATCCGCGGCGCTGGCCGCGCCACATCTGCGCACGCTCACCGAGTCCGACGCGGTGGGGCTCGCCGACGCCGACGGGGTCACCCTCGGGTGGCACGGCGGTCCCGGTGCCGGCGCGGAATCGATTGTCGCCCAGACCTTTGCCGCCGAGGCCGCGCGTGCGGCCGATCAGGGTCGCCGCATCCTGATCACCGACACCGCCCGTTTGGATCCGGGGCTGCGCTCGCTGGTGGTGCAGCCGCTGCTCGACGACACCGGTGCGCTGGGGGTGTTGGGGGTGGCCGCGCGCACGGTGCCTGGACCGGGGACGCTCGCCGCGCTCACCGAGGTGGCGCGGTATGTGAGCGACCAACTCGAACTCGCCGAACTCGACGCATCCCGGGCTCGCCTCGATCGTGCCGAGGTACGTGCGCTGCGTGCCCAGATCAGCCCACACTTCATCTACAACGCACTCACCACGGTCGCCTCGTTCGTCCGCACCGATCCCGATCGGGCCCGCGAGTTGATCCTCGAGTTCGCCGACTTCACCCGATACTCGTTTCGCACCGCAGGCGAATTCACCGTCCTGTCCGACGAACTGCGCAACATCGACCGCTACCTCACCCTGGAACGAGCCCGATTCGGTAGCGCGCTGGAGGTGCGACTCCAGGTGGCCCCCGAGGTGCTACCGGTGGTGCTGCCGTTCCTGGCGTTGCAGCCGCTGGTGGAAAACGCGGTCCGACACGGCATCTCCGGCACGGCCTCCGGTGGGACGATCACCATCGTGGCCGCCGACGCCGGCACCGACTGCGTCATCAGCGTCGAGGACGACGGCAAAGGGATGGACCCCGAACTGCTGCGCTCGGGGGCCATCGACGCAGTGGTGCCCAGCGGCAGCGGTTCGACCACCGCCGGGGCCGAGAGCGCGCACGTGGGTCTGGCCAACGTCGACGATCGGCTGCGCGCGGCGTTCGGCAACGACTACGGGCTGGTGGTCGAGACCGCCCCCGGTGCGGGCACCAAGGTGACCATGCGGATACCCAAGTTCCGTCCCGGCGTCACCGCATGACCGAGCCCGCCATGACACGATGTCGAGCGTGACGCAAGTCTCCGACAGCAGAGCCGACGGCGCCCATCGCGGGCTGACGGTGCTCGCCGTCGACGACGAGCTGCCCGCACTCGACGAACTGCGCTACGCGCTACGCGAGCAGCACGCCATCACCGATGTCCTCACCGCCGCTGACGCCACCACCGCGTTGCGTTTGATCACTGATCGCGCCGACATCGACGCAGTGTTCCTCGACATCAACATGCCCGGTCTCAGTGGACTGGAACTCGCCGGTGTGCTTGCTGCGTTCGCCGACCCACCGGCGATCGTGTTCGTCACCGCCCACGACGACCGAGCGGTGGCCGCCTTCGAACTCGGTGCAGTGGACTACCTGCTCAAACCGTTGCGCGCCGAACGGGTGACTCAGGCGGTGGCCCGAGTCGCCGCGCGCGCAGGTACCGGCGACCGCAGAGACCGCGCAGCCGCCGAGACACCCGACGACGAGATCATCGCCGTCGAGGTGGGCGGGGTGACCAGCCTGGTGCCGCGGTCATCGGTGGCGTGGGTGGAGGCCGAGGGCGACTACGCCCGACTGCACACCGCCACCGGCTCGCACCTGGTGCGTATCCCGCTGTCCACGCTGGAAAGCCGTTGGGCCCCGGCCGGATTCATCCGAATCCACCGATCGTTCCTGGTGGCGATGGCACTGGTGACCGGGATTCGCAGCCGCGGCTCGGGCACGGTGGTGTGCCTGGCGGTGGGCGGTCAGCCGGTGGAGTTGCCGGTCAGTCGACGCCACACCCGCGACCTGAAGGATCGTCTGGTGGGCGGCTCGCCCGGGTCGCGCCGATGACCACGCCGCGGCCCCGGGAACGGGTGGTGCTCGCGCAGCGGCGGGGCGCGCGTCGGGTACGAACCCGGGTAGAGGTGGTGGAGCAGACCGAGATCGGGGAGGCGTTCATCCGGGGACTGATGCGTGCGCAACTGGGGCTGGCGCTGCGACTGGCCGGGGCCACCGCACTGCTGTTGGGTGCGCTGCCACTGCTGTTCGCGCTGATCGACCCGTTGAGCCGCATCACCGTCGCCGGTATCGCGCTGCCGTGGGTGATCCTGGGGGTGGCGGTGTATCCGATGCTGCTGGGCGCGTGCTGGGTGTACAACCGCCTCGCCGATCGCAACGAGCAAGAGTTCGCCGAGTTGATCGACGACTGATGCTCGACATCACCACCACCTCGGCGCCGCCGGCCACCGTCGTAGCGGTGATCGCGGCCGCAGTGGCCGCCGTGGCCATCGGCGCCTACGGGGTTCGGCTGGCCCGCACCACATCTGACTTCCTGGTCGCTTCCCGCAGCGTGGGACCGCAGTGGAATGCGGCCGCCATCTCCGGGGAATACCTGTCGGCGGCATCCTTTCTCGGGGTGGCCGGGCTGATAGCCAAGTACGGTGCCGACGCGCTGTGGTATCCGATCGGGTTCACCGCCGGGTATGTGGGTCTGCTGCTGTTCGTGGCCGCCCCACTGCGTCGATCGGGCGCCTACACCGTGCCCGACTTCGCGGAGTTCCGTTTGGGGTCAGTGGGTTTGCGTCGCCTGGCCACCGCGATGGTGGTGGTCATCTGCGTGCTGTACCTGGTGCCGCAACTGCAGGGCGCGGGCCTGACGTTGAACATCCTGCTGGGTCTGCCGCCGTGGGTGGGTGCGGTGGTGGTCGGTGGGGTGGTGATCGCCAACGTCGTGGGCGGCGGCATGCGTTCGGTCACCTTCGTACAGGCCTTCCAGTACTGGCTCAAGCTCACCGCCATCGCCGTGCCCGCAGTGGTACTCGGGCTGCATCTGTACCTCGGCGACCGTCCACCGGCCACCGACACCCCCGCCACCGTGGCCACAGACACCCGACTACAGGTGAACACCGATGTGACGCTGCGCGTTTCGACGCCGCTGTCGGTGCAGATCGACGGCCGGGTGGACGGCCGACCGGTGAACGGACCCATCCGGCTCGCCCCGGGCGAGCACCGGGTGGACGCCGAGAGCCGAGTGCTGTTGCCCGCCGGTGCCACGGTTCCACAGGTGGCCGGTGCCCCGTCCACCTATGCGCAATGGGCCCGTCCGGGTTGGGGTTTCGGTGGCGAGCACCCCATGTATCAGGTGTATTCGCTGATCATCGGGATCTTCCTGGGCACCATGGGACTGCCGCATGTGCTGGTGCGCTTCTACACCAACCCCGACGGCCGCGCGGCACGCGCCACCTCGATGGCGGTGGTGGCGCTGCTGGGTGTGTTCTACCTGTTTCCCACCGTGCTGGGCGCGGTGACCCGGCTGTGGGTGCCGCAGCTGCTGCTCACCGGGACATCGGATGCGGTGGTGCTGCTGTTGCCCGGCGGGGTGCTGGCGGGGATCTGGGGACAACTGTTGGCGGCGTTGGTGGCCGCCGGTGCGGTGGCGGCGTTTCTGGCCACCGCGTCGGGGTTGTTGGTCAGCGTGGCCGGTGTGGTGAGCACCGATGTGCTGCGCGGGCGGGTCCGCGACTTTCGCATCGCCTCGGTGCTGACCGGCCTGGTGCCGATCGCGTTGGCCGTGGCGGTCTCGTCGATCGACCTCTCACGCACCGTCGGGTTGGCCTTCACCGTCGCCGCCTCCACCCTGTGTCCGCTGCTGGTGCTGGGCATCTGGTGGCGCGGACTGACCGCCGTCGGTGCTGCCGCGGGTCTGGTGGTCGGCGCGGTGACCGCGGGTTCGGCGGTGGTGGTCACCGCGGCGTCCGGACTGCTCGACGACGTGCTGCACGGCTGGCCTGAGGTGCTGCTGAGCTATCCGGCCGCGATCAGCGTGCCGCTGGCGTTCGCCACCATGGTGGCCGTGTCGATGCTGACCGCAGGTCGCGTGCCCGCTGATGTGGGCCGCATCCTCACCCGCCTGCACGCACCCGAACGTCTAGGCGTGGGCCGCGACCGCGAGACCACCCTCTGACCCGTCGACCGTGCCGAAATAGGGCGTCGACCGTGCCGAAGTAGGGCGTCGACCGTGCCGAAACAGGGCGTCGACCGTGCCGTTCGTCGTGTCATGGCGACCGTTCGGCGCACAGTTCGACAGTTCGGCGTGTGACCGGGACAACACCGCGCGGGTGTGACGCACACCTCATTACGGTCAGCCACATCACCAGTAGGTCCACCACCAGCACAGGGGAGTGCCATGACCACATCCGACCTCAGTTCGGCGCCGGACGCGAAACCCGCCCCCGACGCCGACGCGTTCATCGCCATGCAGGCCAGCCCCGAGTTCCAGGAACTGCGCCGTCGGCTGCGGTCCTTCGTGTTCCCGGTGACCGGGCTGTTTCTGGCCTGGTTCGCCGCCTACGTGCTGCTGGCCACCTACGCCGAGGACTTCATGGCTACCAAGGTGTTCGGCAACATCAACGTCGGTCTGCTGCTCGGGTTGGGACAGTTCGTGACCACCTTCGCCATCACCGCGATCTACGTACGCTTCGCCAACCGTGAGCTCGACCCCCGCGCCGAAGCCATCCGCAACGAGCTGGAAGGACCGAGCGCATGAACGAGCAAATTCTCGCCGCGGGCGGCCACACCGACGTGGGCAGCCCCGCACTCAACATCGCCATCTTCGCCGCGTTCGTCGTCATCACCATGGCGATCGTCATCCGCGCCAGCCGCACCACCAAGAAGGCGTCGGACTTCTACACCGGCGGCGGACAGTTCTCGGGACCGCAGAACGGGTTCGCCATCGCCGGTGACTACCTGTCGGCGGCGTCGTTCCTGGGTATCGCCGGGGCGATCGCCGTTTACGGCTACGACGGGTTCCTCTACTCCATCGGCTTCCTGGTCGCCTGGCTGGTGGCGCTGTTGTTGGTGGCCGAATTGCTGCGCAACACAGGGCGATTCACGATGGCCGATGTGCTGAGCTTCCGCCTGCAGGAACGGCCGGTGCGGATGGCCGCAGCCCTGTCGACGCTGGCGGTGTCGCTGTTCTACCTGTTGGCGCAGATGGCCGGGGCCGGCGGTCTGGTGGCATTGCTGCTCAACATCGACGGCAAGTTCGGCCAGGGCGTCGTGGTGGCCGTGGTGGGTGTCCTGATGATCGCGTACGTGCTCGTCGGGGGCATGAAGGGCACCACCTACGTGCAGATGGTGAAGGCAGTGCTGTTGATTGCCGGCGCCGGAATCATGTTCGTGCTGGTGCTGCTGGAGGTGAAGGGCAACTTCTCCACGCTGCTCGCCGACGCTCAGGCCACGGTCTCGGGTTCGGCGAACGAGGCTGTCGCCGGGCGTGATGTGTTGGCACCGGGCGCCAAGTACGGGATCAGCGACATGTCGCGGCTCGACTTCATCTCGCTCGGGTTGGCCCTGGTGTTGGGCACCGCCGGCCTGCCGCACGTGTTGATGCGGTTCTACACGGTGCCCACGGCCAAGGAGGCCCGCCGCTCGGTCACCTGGGCCATCGGCCTGATCGGCGCGTTCTACCTGTTCACTCTGGTGCTGGGCTACGGGGCGGCCAAGATGGTGGGCCCGGACAAGATCCTCGCCGCGCCCGGCAAGGAGAACTCGGCGGCACCGCTGCTGGCCTTTGAGCTCGGCGGCACCATCTTCCTTGCCGTCATCTCGGCGGTGGCGTTCGCGACCATCCTGGCCGTGGTGGCCGGGCTGGCCATCACCGCCGCGGCGTCGTTCGCCCACGACATCTACGCCAGCGTGATCAAGCGCGGCAACGCCACCGAAGAACAGCAGGTGCGGGTCTCGCGGATCACCGTGGTGGTGATCGGTCTGGTCTCGATCGTGTTGGGCATCATGGCAATCGGGCAGAACGTGGCGTTCCTGGTGGCGCTGGCGTTCGCGGTCGCCGCCTCGGCCAACCTGCCCACGTTGCTGTTCTCGCTGTTCTGGAAACGGTTCAACACCACCGGTGCGCTGTTCAGCATCTACGGCGGGCTGGCCACCTGCATCGGCGTGATCATCTTGTCGCCGGCGGTGTCTGGGGCCAAGACATCGATGTTGCCCGACAGCGACTTCCACGTGTTCGAGCTGTCCAACCCGGGCATCATCTCCATCCCGGTCGGGTTCGCCCTCGCCGTCATCGGCACCTACGTGGGCGGCCGACGCCAGGAGAACCCGGCCAAGCAGGCCGAGATGGAAGTGCGTTCGCTGACCGGTGTCGGTGTGGAAAAGGCTGTGTCACACTGAATTTCCTGCCGCACCGCGCGGATACGACACGACCGGGACCACTCTTGGGGTGGTCCCGGTCGTGTGGTGTCGACGGGTGGTGGTCAGGCGCTCTTCTGGGCCGCCAGCAGATCGCGGATCTCGCCGAGTAGTTCGGCCTCGGTCGGGCCGGCCGGATCGGCAGGGTCGTCGGATGCGTTGAGCGACTTGAGCTTCTCGAACGGCAACACGATGACGAAGTAGACCACGGCCGCCACGACCACGAAGTTGATCGCGGCGGTGATCAGCGACCCGATGTCGACGAAGGTGTTGGCCTTGTCCGACAGGATCTTGAAGCCCAGACCTTCGGCGGTGCCCGAGCCGCCGATGGCGTTGATCAGCGGCTGGATGATGTTGTCGGTGAACGCCTTGACGATCGCGGTGAACGCGGCGCCGATGACGACCGCGACGGCGAGGTCGATGACGTTGCCGCGCATCAGGAAATCTTTGAAACCTTTGAGCATCGTGCTGCACTCCTCCTCGTAGTGTGCGATGGGTTGGCCCCCCAACAGCGGAATACTAAACATGCAGGTCGATGCAGGCCGGGCGAACGTGACCAGGCGGCGGGTCCCCCGCGTCATGTCGCATGATCTGCCCGAAAACGGGCAAATTCTTGATCTTGTCGGGCGTGAACGCCCATGCTTGGGATTGTGATCGACCCAGAACTGTGTGCCCGCGTGGTCGCGAGCACCGGACTCTCCGAGCGCGAGGCCCAGCGGGTGATCGGTGACGTGGTGGCCTGGTTTGGCGAACCGGTGGAGGAGTTCGTCCGTCGGCGGCACGCGGCGCTGCAGCTACACGGCACCCGCAACGACGACGCGTTCGCGATCATCGCCGCGGAGTTGTCGCATCGGGTGGTGGCCGCGCCGACGCTGAGCCCCCGACAGTTGCGCCGCATCGTCTACGGCTGAGCCGTGGGCTCGTCGACTGCTCCCGCACCTCCCCGAACATCGAAAGGCAGGGCTGACCACCATGTGTGGAATCGTCGGATACATCGGATCTCGTCCCGCCCGCCCCTTCCTCGTCGAGGGCCTCACCCGGTTGGAGTACCGCGGCTACGACTCGGCCGGGGTGGCGGTGCTCGGTGCGTCGGGGACCACGGTGGTCAAGCAGGTGGGGCGGGTTCGTCAGCTCGAGCAGACCCTGCCCAAGCGGATGGCCGGCAAGCTGGGGATCGGCCACACCCGGTGGGCCACCCATGGCCCGGCCACCGCGGCCAATGCGCATCCGCATCAGGGTGCGGCCGGTCGGATCGCGTTGGTGCACAACGGGATCATCGATAATGCGGCCGGCCTGCGGGCGCAGCTGACCGAGTCGGGGATCGCCCTGTCCAGTGACACCGACACCGAGGTGCTGGCCCATCTCATCGAGCGTTCGGCGGCTGACACCCTCGAGGACGCGGTGCTCGACGCGCTGGAAAGGGTGACCGGTACCTATGCGTTGGCCGTCATCGACACCGCCCATCCGGATCGGATCGTGGTGGCGCGCAGTGGGTCCCCACTGATCCTCGGTGTGGGCTCGGGGGAGATGCTGATCGCCAGCGACCTCGCCGCCCTGGTCCGCCACACCAACCAGGTGGTGCACCTCGACGACGGCGAGTTGGCGACGGTCACCGCCGGCGGGTTCGCCACTTTCGACCGCAGTCGCACCGCCACCGAACGGCAGCCGGTCGAGATCGCGGTGGCGGCCGAGGATCTCGAGCACAGCGGCTATGAGACCTATCTACTCAAGGAGCTGCACGAACAACCTGCGGCGGCAGAGTTGGTGATGCGTGGTCGGCTGGACGAACGTTTCGCCACCACCCGCCTCGACGGGCTGCGGATGGACCCGCGCGAACTGCGCAGCTTCACCCGCGTCAAGATTCTCGGTTGCGGATCGGCTTACTACATAGGGCAATTCGGGGCGCAGCTGATCGAAGACCTTGCGCGTATCCCGGCTGACGCCGAACCGGCGTCGGAGTTCCGGTACCGGCAGCCCATCATCGAGCCGTCCACCCTGTACGTGGTGGTGTCGCAGAGCGGGGAGACCGCCGACACCGCGTTCGCCGTGGCGGAGATCCGTCGCAAGGGCGGTCGCGTGGTGGGTTTGGTCAACGTGGTCGGTTCGACCATCGCACGCGCCGTGGACGGCGGCATCTATCTGCATGCGGGGCCGGAGATCTCGGTGGCCTCGACCAAGGCGTTGACCAACATGGGGGTGGCTTTCGCGTTGCTGGCCGTGCACCTGGGGCGACTGCATGACCTGTCGTTCGCCGACGGTCAGCGCATTCTCGCTGCCCTGCATCGTCTTCCTGGACAGATCGAGCAGATCCTCGGCGATGACGGTGCCATCGCCGCCATCGCCGCGCGGCTTGCGGGTGCGCGCAGCGCGCTCTACATCGGGCGGGTGCGGGGCTTCCCGGTGGCCCGTGAGGGAGCCCAGAAACTGAAGGAGATCAGCTACATCCACGCCGAGGCCTACCAGACCAGCGAGCTCAAGCACGGTCCGCTGGCACTGATCGACCCCGACCTGCCCACGGTGGCCGTCATCGGTGACGATGCGTTGACCGACCGCAACATCGCTGCGGCACAACAGGTGCTGGCCCGCGGTGGACCGGTGTATGCCATCACCCATCCGGGTGTGGATCTGGCGCATCTGCCCGTCGAGACCATCGTGGTCCCCAAGTCCGAACCCGAGCTGGATCCGTTGCTGATGATCATCCCCACCCAGCTGTTGGCCTACCACGCGGCGGTGGCGTTGGGGCGCGATGTGGACAAGCCACGCAACCTGGCCAAGTCGGTGACCGTCGAGTAGCGCAGCGGATCAATCTGGACCGAGTAGCGCAGCGGATCAGTCTGGACCGAGTAGCGCAGCGGTTCAATGGAATACGACGGTGACCGGTGCCGACAGGGCCACCGCCGCCACCTCGTGGGCGGCTTTCTCGCTCATGGCCAGCATCACCACCGCTGGTGCCCGCGTACGGGCGTCGCGGTGGGGGACCAACGCCACGATCGCGCCGCGCACCAGCAGGCGAGCAGACGGCGGTGCCGCGCGTGGGGTGTCGCTGTCGGTCGCGGCGGCGCCTGCGTCGGGGGTCTCGGTCACCACGTCCACCGCATCACCGGCGCGCAGTAGGTCGATCACCGCGTCGTCGGCCAGTCGGATGGGAACCAGACGCGCATCGGGGTCGCCGGTCAACGAGCCGGGCAGTCGTGCCGACAGCAGGCGGGCGTCGGTCATGATCTCGCCCTTGCGGATGGGGCCGGTGACGGTGCGGCCCACGCCGTCGCGGTCCATCCGCAGCGCCCCGGCGGGAACCAGGTCTGGGGCGACGCGCAGCGTGGTGAGGTCGGTGCCCACCAGCGCTGTTCCGGGTGTGAGATCGCGGGTGGCCACCACCACGATGGCGGGGGCGTCGTCGCGTTGGGCCAGAACTGCCATCGCGACCGATCCGATCAACAGCGCGGCGGCGGCGATGCGACGGACCAGCAGGGTGCGTACCCAACCGGGTCGGGTCGCGCGGTGCAAGCGGTCGAGCACGGTGGGGTCGAGCCGAACACGATCGGAGGCCATGCGGTGACGCTAGAACTCGGCCGGCGCGAGGTGCGCTGGACGCGGTGGTGACCCTGGGGATGGAGCCGATCTGTGGATCCCAGCGGGATCAGGACGCGCAGGGTCAGGAAGCGGCGGCCGAGGTGCTCGGGGTGGAACTCGACGAGCCCGAACTCGACGAGCCCGATCCCGACGAGCCCGAACCTGATGGGCCCGACGAGCCCGAGTCCGAACCGCCCGAGCCCGAGGACGAACCGGAATCCGACGATGCAGCGGCCGGGGCGGCACTCTCGGATGCACTGGAGCCCGAACGACTGTCGGTGCGGTAGAAGCCACTTCCCTTGAACACGATGCCCACGCTGTTGAACAGCTTGCGCAGCTTGCCCTGACATTGCGGGCACTCGGTCAGCGACTCGTCGCTGAACGACTGCACGATGTCGAACCGGTTGTCGCACTGGGTGCATGCGTAGGAGTAAGTGGGCACCGGTACCTCCACGAAACGGCTGAGCTGGGAACTGGATGCGACGCTGACCTGCCTGCGTTGCGCAATACGCCACATTCTAGCGCGGATGCTGGCACTCACCTCATGGGAGTGCCAACACCAGGCCTGCGCTGGGCGTGAGTACCGCGTGCAGCCCGACATCGAGGTCGTCGGTCGGTACCTCGTCGAGCAGCTCGTCGTCGTGCACCACCCCGACCAGCAGCGGCGGGCGGCCGCTCAGGCGAGCCAACGTGCGGTCGTAGTAACCGGCCCCGCGGCCCAACCGGGCACCGCGTCGATCACACGCCAGCGCGGGCACCAGCACCATCGCCGCCTCGGTGATCGCGTGTTGGCCGACCGATTCGCCGGACGGCTCGCGCAGACCGTAGCGGCCCGGTCGCAGATCGTCCGGGCCGTCGTAGGTGGCCCAGTTCACCACCGTCGGCGGGCCGGGTGGGGTGATCGGCAACAGCACCCGGATCGACTGCTCACGGAGGGCGGCGAGCATCGCGTCTGTGCCCGGTTCACCCCCGACCGCCACATAGGCACACACCGTGTCACCAGCAGAGACCCCCGGCAGGCCTGCGCGCACCCGAGCCCCCAGGGCTGCGTCGACGGCGCGCCGCTCGGCGGTGTCGCGGGCCCGGCGAGCGGCCAGCAGGCGCGTGCGCAGCGCGTCCTTGGCGGCGCGCGATGAGGTGTCACTCGCCACTGTTCTCCTGCCGTCGGACGCTGCGATGCCCGTCACCCTATAAGTTCAGTGCACGCATGATCACCGTGGCGCGAGTGTGCGCTCACGTGTGCAGTCGATGGGTGAAGGGGTTGACGACAGTGTCGAAGGTGACCGAGTACGAGCACGTGCCCAACACACCACCGATCCCGAGGACCGCCATCGTCCCCGCGGCCGGTCTGGGCACCCGGTTCCTACCCGCCACCAAGACGGTGCCCAAGGAGCTGCTGCCGGTCGTCGACACCCCGGGCATCGAGCTGGTGGCCGAGGAAGCCAAGTCCGCCGGCGCCGAACGGCTGCTCATCATCACCTCGCCCGGCAAAGACGGCGTGGTGGCGCATTTCGTCGAGGACCTGGTGTTGGAGAACACCCTGGAGAAGCGTGGCAAGGCAGCCATGTTGGCCAAGGTGCGCAAGGCGCCGTCGTTGATGGAGGTGTCCTCGGTCATCCAGGACAAGCCCCTGGGACTCGGGCACGCGGTGGGTTGTGTGGAATCGGTGCTGGACGACGACGAGGACGCGGTGGCGGTGCTGCTGCCCGACGACCTGGTGCTGCCCGGTGGGGTGCTGGAGGTGATGGCCCGCACGCGGGCGCGTCGCGGCGGAACGGTGTTGTGTGCCATCGAGGTCCCCAACGACAAGATCAGTGCCTACGGCGTCTTCGACGTCGAGGAGCTGCCGGATGCCAACAACCCCAACGTGATGCGGCTCAAGGGCATGGTCGAAAAGCCTGACGCCAAAGACGCGCCGTCGAATTATGCTGCGGCGGGCCGATACATCCTCGACCGCGCCATCTTCGACGCGCTGCGCCGCATCACCCCGGGTGCCGGCGGCGAACTGCAGTTGACCGACGCCATCGCCCTGCTGATCGCCGAGGGGCATCCGGTGCATGTGGTGGTGCACAAGGGAACCCGGCACGATCTGGGCAATCCGGGCGGCTACCTCAAGGCTGCGGTCGACTTCGCTCTCGATCGCGAGGACTACGGCCCGGAGCTGCGCGAGTTCCTGCTGGAGCGGCTCAAGCAGTGATGCCGCAGGCCGCGTCGCGCCACCAGATGCGGGTGCCGACCGACTAACGTCAGTCGGCGAGGCGCCCGATCGGCGGGCGGCCGGAGCACGGCGACGGGCCAGGGTGGGAGGCGAGATGCGTTCGGTCGAGGATCACCTCACACGGGTCACAGCCGCCGCGGTCGCGCCCCGACCGGTGCGGGTGGCCATCTCCGAGGCGCAGGGATTGTTGTGCGCGGAGGAAGTGGTCACCGAGGCGCCCATGCCGTCGTTCGACCAAGCCGCCATCGACGGCTACGCGGTGCGAAGCGTGGACGTGGCCGAGGCGGGCATCGTGGCCGACGAGGAGTCCGACGCCCCCGGTGAGCACGTGGTGGTGGTGCTGCCGGTGGTCGGGGAGTTGGAAGCCGGCTCTCGCAACCCCACGCGACTGCAGCCCCGGCAGGCGGTGCGGGTGGAAACCGGTGCGCCGCTGCCCACTCTGGCCGATGCGGTGCTGCCGCTGCGCTGGACCGACGGCGGCATGTCGAAGGTGAAGGTGGGTCACGCAGTCGAGTCCGGCGACTACGTGCGTCGCATCGGCGACGACGTACAGCCCGGCGACATCGCGGTCCGCGCCGGCACCATCATCGGGGCCGCGCAGGTGGGTTTGCTTGCTGCCGTTGGCCGTACCCGCGTGCTGGTGCATCCCCGGCCACGGCTGTCGGTGATCTCGGTGGGCGGTGAACTCGTCGACATCGATCGCCAACCCGGGCCAGGGCAGATCTTCGACGTCAACAGCTACTCGCTGGCCGCTGCCGCGCGAGATGCCGGGGCGGACGTGAACCGGGTCGGCATCGCCAGCCGCGAGCCCTCGCAGCTACGCGATGTGGTCGAGGGGCAGTTGATCCGATCGGAGATCGTGGTGATCTGTGCGCCGTTGGGCGGCACCGCATCTGAGGACATCTGCGATGCGTTGGCGCCGCTGGGCGACATCGATGTGGCACGCATCGCGATGCATCCCGCGTCGGTGCAGGGGTTCGGTCAGCTGGGCCGCGACGAGGTACCGACGTTTCTGCTGCCCTCCAACCCGGTGAGTGCGCTGGTCGCGTTCGAGGTGATGGTGCGGCCGTTGGTGCGTATCGCGTTGGGCAAACGCAAGCCGATGCGTCGGGTGATCCGGGCCAGGACGATCGGGCCGATCGCCTCGGTGCGTGGTCGAAAAGGTTATCTGCGTGGACAATTGATGCGTGATGAACAGTCCGGCGAATACCTGGTGCAGGTGATCGGCAGCTCCGAGAGCGGATCGTCGCACCTGCTGGCCGGGCTGGCCGAGGCCAACTGTCTGGTGATGGTCGACGCCGACGTCGACGACGTGCGCACCGGCGACGAGGTGGATGTCGCCTTCCTCGCCCAGCGCGGCTGAGGGCGCGACTATTTCGCGTTCTGGTCGGCCTTGTTGAGGATCAGGTACTGCGCGGTGGCCAACTGCTGCGTGGTTTTCGGGTCGGCGTCGTAGACCACGGCCACGTAGCGGCCGTTGAGTACGTAGCAGCCGTTGCGTGAGCCTGCCTGGGTCTTCAGGGACAGGCACGACACCGACGACACCCCAGGCGGTGGTGGAACCTCCTCATAGCCGGCCTGTTTGTCCGAGGCGATCAGGCCGTCGCGCAACTCCACGGCTTTGAGTGGGGTGTCGGCCCGCAGCACGATGCTGCGCCAGAACGCGTTGTACAGCGAGCCTGTTTTCGCCAGCAGTGCCACCGTTCCCTGCGGATCGGTGAACAGGGTGGCCATCCCGCGTACGCCGTACACCGCCCGGGTGGTGCCCAGCATCGACCGGCTGTCGGTGTCGGCGGGGATGGCATAGATCAGGATGTTGTTCTGGTCGATCTTCACCCGGGCCGGCACGTTCGGATTCGACACGGTCGCAGGGAATTTGGCGATGAATGGCGCCTGCATGCGCACGGCTCGATCGATCTGGGCGGGCAGCTCGGCCCGCCGCGCGGTACTGGTCGCCACGATGGTGTAGAAGGCGTAGGGACCGAAGGAGGTGAACGCCGTCATCGTCGTCAACCCGGCCCCTTCGATCGTGGTCGACGTGCTGGCCAGCGTGTTCGGCAGACCCGGCAGCGGTACCGGTGTCTCAGGGGTGAGGCCGGTCGACGGCGATCGCAGCGATGCCCCGAACATCGCGCGGGCAGCTGCGGCCGCACCGGCTGATGTCGTATAGCGCAACACCATGTGGGTGATGCCGGTGGCGTCGGGATCGTTCGTGCCGTCGCCGGGTGTGCGACCCGACACCACGAAGCCGGCCAGGAACCTCGAGTTGGGTCCGTCCACCGCATCTGCGATGGCGGTGTTGTTGCGGAACACCCGCTGGAACGAGTCCCGCCCCCTGATCACCTCACTGGGCGTATCCGATTGGCGCACAGACGAATTGATCTCGAAGGGCAACACGATGAACTCGGCCATCCGCTGACCCTCGATGTAGTTCAGCTCCACATCTGGTTGTACGGCGTACCCGAATTGTGGCGACGGGGCGCTGGGAAACCCGCCGGTGTCGAGTGTGGTGGCGTCTGCGGACTTCGACGATGTGACGCTCTTGCCGTCGACGGTGCTCGCACAACCGGTGGCGACGGCGATCACGGTGAGCAGCGCGAGCAATCGTCTGGTGTCCATTCGTGCTGCCGCTCCCGGTCATCGTTCGATTTGTACGGCTGATGAGGTTAGTCGCCAAGAGGTCTCGCGGAGTCTCACATTCTCACCAGCTCTCATCGCTTCAACCGGGTGTCGAGCCCGCCCAGGGTGCCCGCGGGCACCATAGGTCGTAATACGCTGCGCAGATGAGTGGTCGATGGTGGGGTTCCTCGGGGCGCCACCCTGGGTGGCCTACCCGGCTGGGTCCCGTCGTCACGGCCGCAGGGCAGGTCACGCTGCGGGGTGTGCGGTTGCGCGACGCCCGCACCTGGAGCGCCCTGCGTATCAAGAATCAGAACACCCTCATCCCGTGGGAACCCACCGGTCATGGTGACTGGCGGGCCCGTCACCATCCCTCGGCGTGGCCGTCGCTGCACTCGGTGCTGCGGCGTGAGGCCACCGCGGGAACCATGTTGCCTCTGGTCATCGAGGTGAACGGGACGTTCGCGGGCCAGTTGACCATCGGCAACATCCAACGTGGAGCGTTGCGTAACGCCTGGATCGGGTACTGGGTGGACGCCGACATGACCGGTCGAGGAGTCGCGACAGCGGCGGTGGCGTTGGCGGTGGACCATTGCTTCGGGCCGGTGGGCCTGCATCGCCTGGAGGCCACCGTGCAACCAGCCAACGCGGCGTCCAAGGCGGTGCTGAGGAAGGTGGGGTTCCGGCAGGAAGGACTGCTGGAGCGCTACATGGACATCGACAGCGGTTGGCGGGATCACCTGCTGTTCGCCCTCACCACCGAGGAGATCGTCGGCACCGCGGTGGACACCCTCATCCGGGCCGGCCGTCTCACACTGCCCGGTCGCTGACCTCCTGCGTCACACGCGTTTCAGTTATCTGGTGGCGGTGTCGGCGCGTCTGCGCTGGTCCGGGCCCCATGCGCCATAGCCTGATCGACAAGGTCTCGTGTGTCGCGCGAAGACGTCGGATCAGGAGAGGAGAGCATCGGCCATGCCCAATTCCGTGCTGTGGGTACTGCTGGTGGCGATCTGGTTGTTCGTCCTGGTGCCGATGGTCATCAAGGATCGTCCCGAAGTGCGCAAGACCACCGAGGCGACCCTGGCCACGCGGGTGCTCAGCCGTGGCGGGCAGACCATGGCCCGGGCTCGACGGCGGGTGGCCACCGGTCGTCATCCGCATGACGCCGAATGGACGCCGCCGGTACGCGAGTACCGCAAGCCCGGGGTGTTGATCAACGTCGACGACGACCATTCCGATGTCCAGACCGAGGTGGCCGACGAGGTCACTGAGGCTGATCTCGATATCGACAGCGGTGTCGACTCGGTGTCGACTGCCGAGGCCGACGCGGCGCCCGAGGCGTCGGATGTTGCCGGTACCGAGGGTGACTCGCCTGGCGACGAGATCGATGACAACGTGGTCGCCGAGGTCGATGGCTCGGCTCGTGACGACTCCGACGTCGAGGAATCCGACGGCTACGCCAGCGACAGCCACGACGGCGATGTCGACGACAGCGTGGCCGACGATCGGGACGCGGCGGATGACGACTCCGACTACGAGGTGGTCTCCGAGCCGCTGACGCGCCGTGGGCGCGGGGGCTACGACCCGGTGGCCGATCAGCGGCGCAGCGAGCGCCGCTACCGCACCCGCCAACGCGTGGTGCTGGCGTTGGCTGCGTTGGCCATCATCGCGCTGGGAGTGGGTGTGGCCCTGGGTGGTTCGGCATGGGCCGCGCCGGGCGTGGCGGTGGTCGCACTGCTGGGATATCTGGCGTTCCTGCGGCGCACCGTTCGTATCGAGGAGCGTATCCGGCGCCAGCGCGCGGCCCGAGCGGCCGAGGTGGCGCGCGCCGAGGGGCGGCTGCGCCGTGAGTCGCGCCAGGTGGTGCCTGATCAGATACCCGACCGTCTGCGTCGACCCGGTGGCGCGGTGGTGTTGGAGATCGACGATGAGCATCCCGTGTTCGAGCATCTGCCGCCGTTCCAGCGCCGTCGCGTGATGCGTGAGGACGCCGAGTTCAGCCGGGCGGTCGGCGAGTAGTGATCACGTGGGAGTCGTTGTGCACCAGTGCAATGCGGCTCCCGGAGACTGATGGCGAATGCTACTGGTGCGCACAGGAACCGCGGGAGGCCAAGCCATCAGCCTGCTCACGTCGATGGCCTCTGAGCTGCCGTTTTCCCCGGCTGCGCGCCCTTTGCTAGGCTCGTGGAGCTGTACCAGGGGCTATAGCGCAGTTGGTAGCGCGTCTCGTTCGCATCGAGAAGGTCAGGGGTTCGATTCCCCTTAGCTCCACTCTCAGGCCACTGCGTTTGCTTGTCGAGCGAGCAGTCCGGCGATTCAGGTTTTGCGTTCTTCCGAGATGTCTTCGACGCCAGCGGACATGCTCGTCGACATGGGCTGACCCCCGAACGGACCGCCAACCGCGTTCCGCGGAACGCGGTTCAGGCGGATTGTCATAGGGTGCCGTTAGGCTGCGGCTAGTTGGATCGTCGCAGTTCACGGGGGGTATTTCAGTGTCGGTCACCGCGTTGCCAGTGTCACCGTCGGATCTGTTTGATCAGGCGGCGCCGGAGGGGTTGAGTGATCGGGAGTTGACTGATCGGGTGGTCGGGCATGCCACTCAGATCGCGGCGTTGACGGCCCGGTTCCTGGATCTGTTGCGTGTGTTTGATGAGCGGGGGGTGTGGACGGGGGCTGGTATCCGCTCGTGCGCGCACTGGCTGTCGTGGAAGACCGGGTTGTCGTTGCGGACTGCGCAGGATCATCTGCGGATCGCTCACGCACTGACCGAGCTACCACTACTGCGTGCGGCGTTCGCGCAGGGCCGCCTGTCGTATTCGAAGGTTCGGGCGGTCACCCGGGTTGCCACCCCCGACCGGGAAACCGAACTGCTGACTGTGGCGATCTCGGCGACCGCCGCCCAGGTGGAGCGGGTGGTCCGTTCCATCGCCCACATCGACCGCGCCCAGGACGAGTACACGGCCGGGCGGGTCGACTCCTCAGCCCGCTGGCGGTGGTGTGATGACGGGACCCTGGCGGTGACGATGCGACTGTCCCCGGTCGATGGGGCCCGGTTCCTGGCCGGGGTGGTGCGCAGCGAGTACGAACGGACCCGCACCACCGGCGACCCCGATGTCCCCATCCCCACCACCACCCGCGACGGCGACGGCGAGGAGGTGGTGGTGGCGGCGAAACCGGATCTGTGGCGCCATGTTCCCGCCAACATCGCTGATGCGGTGATCGTGATGGCTGATGCCGCCCGCACCGCGATCGCGATGCCGGAGTTCGCGCCCGGCGCCGAAATCGTCATCCACACCGACAGCGCCACCGATTCCAGCGTCGATGCGCATCTCGATGATGGACCTCCTCTCACGGCCGCCGAGGTAGATGCAGCATCCTGCGGTGGTTCCACCCGCACCATCGGCCACGCGCCACGCCCGACGAGGGGTGCCCGGCGTGGGGTGGCGTTGACGTTCGGGCGTAAACGCCGTCTCCCGACGCATGCGTTGCTGCGGGTGGTGTTCGAACGTGACCGTGGTTGCCGGCATCCGGTGTGTGGCCGTACCCGACACCTACACGCCCACCATGTGCGGTTCTGGCGTGACGGTGGCACCACCGACCCCGACAACCTGATCATGCTGTGTTCCACCCACCACCAGGCACTGCACCACGGGGTGTTCACCATCGAAGCTCGCGGCAACCAACAATTCAGTTTCCACCGCCCCGACGGCACCCTCATCGACACCGCACCCACACTCGCGGTGACCGGAAACTGGTTGCCCAACACCACACTTCATCCCACCGCGATCACACCCATCGAACCCGGACCCCTCGACCTGGCCTACACCATCGAAGTCCTCTACGGCATCTGGGACCACACACCATCACGCCACCCGATCGCCGCCTGACCGCGTTCCGCGGAACGCGGCTCGGGTCGAGGCCGGACCGTTTCGGTGCGACCATGGGCTCATGGCATCCCCACCCGAGCAGTCCGCGTCCGATCCAGATGCGCCGCCGTCGGGTCCCGACTCGATGCACGTCACGACGTCGGTGGCGCGGCGGGTGGAGCCGGGGCGTGAACACGACTTCGTGGCCTGGACCGATGCCGGGATCGCCCTGGTGCGAACGTTTCCCGGGTTCCTCGGCGGTGGCTGGCTACGGTCCTCGGCCGACCCCAGCGAGTACTACGTCATCTATCGGTTCGCCAGTGACTCCGACCGGCAGGCCTGGACGCAGTCACCGGTACGCAAGGCATGGATATCGCGGGGCGAGGGTGTGGCAATCGACCGCGTCGAGCACCGACTGTCCGGAGTGGAGGGCTGGTTCGAGCCGCAGTCGACGCTGACCCACGCGGTTCGGGTGATGGGCGCGCCGCCGCCGCGATGGAAACAGGCCATCACCATCTGGCTCGGTTTCTTTCCCCTGAGCCTGGCGATCAACTTCGGCGTCATCGCTCACCTCGAGGGTGTCCCGCTGGTGCTGAAAACTCTCATCGCCACGCTTATCAACACCCCGCTGATGGTGTACCTGGTGTTGCCGTGGATCACAGCGCGACTACGGCGTTGGCTGGACAGCCGCTGACTGCACGTCAATCGGATTTTCCGCCCAGCCGACGGGAGTTTCCGCCCAGCCGACGTCAGGGGATCACCCAGCAGTGATCTGGTGGAAGGTGCACTCCCACAACGTCACCCACGTGCAGCGGGGAGTCGTCGGTGACGTCGGCGGTGACCGGTTCACCGTTCACATCGACCACTACCCGTCGGTTGATGCCGATCGGCTCGATGTCGGTGACCGTGCCGTCGCGCGTGGTCGGGCCTGCGGTGGTGATGCGAACGCGTTCCTGCCGGATCACCAGATGGCCACGCCCGACGATGCGTGGGTGATCGTCGGGCAGCTCCACCACACCCAGGCGGCTGTGGTGCCGGTGATCGCGTACCTCACCGGCAATGCTGTTGAGTCCACCCATGATGCGGTGCGCAGCGATCGACTGCGGCCGACGAAACGCATCGGTCACCGACGAGAGATGCACCATCACACCGTCATCGAGCAGCCCGATGCGTTCGGCCACCGTGGCGGCCTCGCTCTGATCGTGGGTGACCACCACGATCGTCGGCGCCAGCTCTGCGCGTATCCGGCGCAGCAGGTCATACATCTGGGTGCGCAGCGCGGTGTCCAACGCGCTGAACGGCTCGTCCAGCAACAGGATTCCCGGGCGCGCGGCCAACGTGCGCGCCAACGCCACCCGCTGCGCCTGTCCACCCGAGAGTTCGCTGCTGCCGCGATCGGCCAGCTCGCCCGCTGACACCAGATCCAGGTGGTGGCGTGCGGTGGCCCGAGCGGCGCGCCGCGACGCACCGTTGGCCCGATCAGCGAACGCCACGTTGTCCAGCACCGACAGATGCGGGAACAGCAGCGGCCGTTGGGTGAGGAAGCCCACCCGGCGGCGTTCGGGTGGCACCGCCGTCATGTCCACCCCGTCGATCACCACGCTGCCGCGCGTGGGAACATCCACCCCGGCGATGCACCGCAGCGCGGTGCTCTTGCCCGATCCCGAAGGACCCAGCAGCGCAACGCATTCCCCGGCCGACACCGACACGTTCAGGCCGTCCAGAGCGGGCCGGTCGGTTGCGCGGTGTGCTCGGGTGAGGTCGGTGACCGTCAGGGAGACACCGAGTCTGGTGGCGTTCACCGCGCACCCACCCGGCGCAGCCCGCCGACGGCCACCAACAGCGCCAACGGCGGGATGATCGCGGTCACCGACAGCACCGCAACCACCGAATCGTTGCCCACCCCGGCCGCGTATGAGGCGACCAGGATCGGGATGGTGCGCAGTTGGCCACCCCCGACCAACAGGGTCACCACATAGTCGCTCCAGCCGGTGAGGAACGCGAGAAACGTTGCGGTGGCCAGTGGTCGGGCCATCATCGGCAGCGTCACCCGGGAGAACACCGTCCACCGCCGGGCCCCCAACAACCTGGCCTGGTCCTCGTGGTCGGCACCGTGCGCGGCAAACCCCAGCCGCATCACCGTGGTCGTGTAGGGGATGGCCAGCACCGCCAGGATCACCACCACCGCCAGCTGCGCAGGGATGCGCGAACGCAACACCACGACGTCGAGGCCCAAGGAGATGGCGAACGCCGGAAAGACCAACGGCGCCATCAGGACCGCATAGGTCAGGCGTGGCGCCGGTACCCGACCCCGCGCCAGAGCCCACCCGGCCGCAGCTCCTACCGGCGTGGCGATGGCGGCCACCGTCAACGCCACCGCCGTCGACGTCACGAACGCCGAGCCCGCTCCGGAATCGGCGGCGGTCTGTGCCCCGGCCCATCCCCACTCCTGCGGTAATCGCGCCGGAAAGGGCCACCGATCGGCCACCGACCACAACAGCAGCGGCAGCAGGGGTGCGGCAAACCAGACGACCAGCAGCGCCCGCAACACCCGGCCTGCCCCGCCGGTGTCGCGCGGCGCGGTGATGCTCACCGCCACAACGACGTCCGTCGAACCAGTAGCAAGGCCGCCACGATGACACTCGCGGCGAGTGTCATGGTCACCACGGCCAGCGCCGCGGCTTGGGGTCGGGTGGTCAGGTCGATCGATCGGAACAGGCGGACCGCGCTGACCGCCAACGGTTCTGGGTAGGGCCGTCCCAACAGCCGGGGCACCTCGTAGGAGCCGACGGTGTAGGCGAAGGCGATGGCCGAGGTGAGGATCACCGTGGGTGCGGCCAGTGGCAGCGTCACCAACCGAAGCCGGGTACCTGGGCCCGCACCCAGGGACGCGGCCGCCTCATCGAGCGCGCGCCGCCGACCGGCCAACGCGCCGGTCACCACCACGGCGATGAAAGCGCCTTCCTTCCAGGCATATTCGATGATCACCGCGGCCCACCACCGGCCACCGACCAGCGGCGGCCACGCCGAGTCGACGCCCAGCCACCGCGGCAGCAGTCCTGAATCCCCTAGCAACAACCCCACAGCGGCAGCGCCGATCAGATGGGGCACGGGCACCGTCACCGACGCCACCGCCAGCGGGATACGCCGTCCCGAGGTGGCCACGACCGCCACTGTGAAGCCGATCAGCGCGGCCACGACGGTTGCCGCAGTGGCCACGCCCAGCGAGACGCGCAGGGATGCACCGAGTTCCGGTGCCAGCGCGCGGTATGCCGCCACCCCCGGCGTGGGCCGGCCGATCAGCGGTACCAGGCCCAGGCTCTGGGCGATGGCGGTGCCCACCGCAGTCCCTATCGTCGCGAGGACCAGCACCACGGCCGGGGCCGCCCACAGCCCACCACGCAGCCGGGCGACCATCGAGGTACTCAGCGGCCCGCCACCACCGATGCGCGCCAACCTTCGTCGAGAGGGTTCACCCACGCCGAGGACAACTCCGAATGTGCGTTGCGGGCCAACACCTCATACGGCGGCACCACCGGCGAGGCGGGCAACGCGGTGAACGCGGCCCGGTCGGTCGGGCTCAGCCGGTCGAGGTCGAGCACGGTGAACTGACCCCACACGTCTGGGCGTGCCTTGGCGGCCTGCTGAGCCGGCGACAGCGCCAGGTTGGCGACCACGCGGGCTCCGGCCTGGTTACCCGACGTCGACGGGATGGCCAAGAAGCTGGCGTTGCCGACGGTTCCGTCGGTCAGCGGCAGCACCTTCGTCTGCGCCGGGAACGTGCCCTTGGCCACCAGATCGGTCAGGGTGGCCGGTCCGTATGTCATGGTCATGTCCACCTGCTCGCCGGCGTAGAGCTCGTCGAGCTGGGCCGAGGTCTGGGGATAGGTCGACCCACCACGCCACAGCGACGGGGCCAGCTCCCGCAGGCGCTGGTACAGCTTCGGAGCCACACTGTCGAACGCAGTCTTGCTGTAGGACAACGGCACCCGGTTAGGCCCGCCGGAGACCGCGAGCAACGCCTCGCGGACGAACACCGAACCGGTGAAGTCCGGTGGTGCGGGGTAGGTGAACCGTCCCGGGTGCGCTTTCACCCAGTCCAGCAGCCCGGCGAAGGTGGTCGGCGGATCGCTGACGCGGGCGGCGTTGTAGGCGAACGTGAACTGGGCCTTGTGCCACGGTGCCTCACATCCGTCCACGCTGACGCCGAAGTCTTTGCTCAGCAGCGGATCAGCGGGGTCGACGTACTTCATGTTGGGTAGCGACGCCGTCCATCCGCACAACCAGGCCCCGGCCTGCTTCCCACTGGCGTAGTTGTCGCCGTTGACCCACACCAGGTCGACGGAGCCGTCGGTGCGACGGGCCTGTCGCTCGGAGAGGATGCGGGTCAACGCATCGGAGGTGTCGGCGATGGGAACGCGGCGCAGCGTCACCCCCAGTTGCCTGGCGGCTGGGATGAGGGTGCGGTCGACGTAGGCGTTGCCCTGGGTGTCCCCGCCGTACATCCACAGTGACACCGTCTGTCCCCGTGCCTGTTCGAGCACCTTCTCCCACGGCAGGTTCTTGGCCTCGAGCGGCGTCGAGTCGGGAGCGCTGCACGCGGCCGACCCCAGCAGTGCGGCCACCACCAGCATCACCACCGCCACCATCGACCCCCGCCGAGGATGCAGGGACGTTCGGGTCATCGACTTCTCCTCGGTGGGTGGGCATGGCTGCGCAGGTCGACGGCGACGTGGACCGCGTTGTGCTCTCGATCATGGCACCGTGGTGTCAGCAGCGGCATGGCCCCCGCAGCTCCGCGTCACCCCGCCGCCCCGCCAGGCGGCCCTCGTCGAGAGGACCCCGATGCCCGTCGAGGCCGGAACTCGCCGTCGCGTGCCGATCCTACGGGTTGCGGTGCTGGTCACAGCCGTCATCGTGGTGGTGATCGTGGCCGGCACCGTCGACCTCGGCGACGCCGATCAGCTGCGCGCGCGGGTGGCCGAGTTCGGTGCCTGGGGCCCGGTGGTGTTCGTGCTGCTCTACGGGGGCCTGTCGGCCACGCCGTTTCCCGCCGGGGTGTTGACCATCGCCGCAGGGTTGGCGTTCGGGCTCCTCGGCGGGGTGGCCGTGGTGATGGTCGGCGCCACCATCGGTGCGGCGTTGGCGTTCGGGCTGGCCCGCACGGTGGGTCGCGACCTCGCGGTGCGGTTGGTCGGGTCGCCGATGGCCCGTCTAGACGGCTTCCTGGACCGCCGCGGCTTCGTCTCCGTCCTCACCGTGCGCCTCATCCCGGTGTTCCCGTTCGCGATCATCGGCTACGCCGCTGGATTGAGCGGCATCAGCGTGCGTGCCTATCTGGTCGGGACCGTGCTGGGGATGACGCCGGGGGTCATCGGCTACACCGCGCTGGGGGCCTACGGCACCTCGCCGTTGTCGTGGCCGTTCGCTGCGGCGGTCGTCTCGGTCGTGTTGATCGCGCTGGTGACCAACCGGCTGGCGTCGCGGTGGCAGCGCGACGGGACGCTGCCGGCCGCGGCCCCATCCGGCGACGAGGTCCGCTGATGTTCGACACCGTGTTGCGCCGTCGCCTGGCTCCGGTGCTCGATGCTGCCGCGGGCGCGATCGATCGACGGTTCCTCACCCCCGACCGGCTGACCGGCGCTGGTCTGATCCTGGGGCTGGCGTCGGCCGGCGCGGCTGGAATGGGGTGGTGGTGGCCATCACTGGCGTTGTGGCTGACCTCGCGGATAGCGGATGGTCTCGATGGTGCGCTCGCCCGCCGCCGCTGCACCGCGGGTGGGTCGGGTTCGGCGGCGGGTGGGTTCTTCGACATCACCGCCGACTTCTGCGTCTACGGCGCCACCGTTGTCGGAGTGGCGGTGGGAGCGACCACACAGTTCGGGGCCCCGTGGTGGCCGTTTCTGGCCGTGCTGCTGGCCTACTACGTCAACGGCACCGCGTTTCTGGCTTTCTCGTCCATCGCCGAGCGCGTCGGTACCCGCATCGACAGTGGACGATCATTGTCGTTTCTCGGTGGTCTCACCGAGGGGGCCGAGACCATCGTCGTGCACTCGCTGTGGCTGGTGATGCCCGGTGTGGCCGCCCCGATCGCGGTGGTGTGGGCGGTGCTGGTGGGGATGACCGCCTGCCACCGCATGGTGGTGGGCCATCGGATCCTGCGTGGTGCGCAGGGCAACGCCGAGGAGGTGGGATGAACCGGCCGGTTGATCTGCTGGTGATCGGTGGTGGCACCGCAGGCATCGTGGCCGCCAAGACCGCGGCCACCCTGGGGGCGCGGGTCGGGCTCGTCGAGGCCGACCGCCCGGGTGGTGACTGCCTGTGGCGGGGATGTGTCCCGTCCAAGACACTCATCGAGATCGCCTCGCGCACCGGGGCGTTTCTCGGCGACATGCGATCTGGTGGGCCTGCGGTGTTCGACCAGGTCCGGGCCGCCATCGCCGCGATTGCACCCATCGACTCGCCGGAGGCGTTGGCCGCCGCCGGAGTGCAGGTGATGTCCGGGCACGCGGAGTTCGTCGGTCCCGACGTGGTGGCAGTCGGCGACTCCACCATCGGTTTTCGCCGAGCGGTGCTGGCCACCGGGTCGGCCCCAGCCATCCCCGACGCCGTGGCCCTGGGCGCGGATGCCCTGATGACCCGCGGGATCGACCTGATGACGACCGACACCGTCTGGGATCGAACCGACATACCGTCGACCCTGGTGGTTCTCGGCGGCGGGGCGATCGGATGCGAGCTGGGTCAGGCGTTCGCGCGACTGGGAACACAGGTGACCCTCGTCGAACCCCGGCCGCAGTTGCTCACCGGATTCGATTCCCGCGCGGCACAGCTGGTGACCGCAGCGTTGCACGCCGACGGCGTTCGGGTGCTCACCGATCATCGGGTGGTGGGGTTCGACGGCGACACCCCGGCGAGCCCACGCCTGATGCTCACCTCGTCGCAGGCGACGACCTCGCTCGAGGCCCGGCACGTCCTGGTGGCGGCCGGACGCACCCCTCGTACCAGCGGAATCGGACTCGATCGTGCCGGGATCGATTGCAACGCAGTTGGATTCGTCACCGTGGATGCCACCCTACGGACCACCAACCCGAGGGTCTGGGCGGCCGGCGACCTGACCGGGCATCCTGCGCTGACCCACGTGGCCGGATCACACGCCAGCACCGCGGCCACCAATGCCGTGCTGGGACTGCGCCGGCGGGCCGCCACCCTCATCCCGCGCGTGGTGTTCACCGATCCCGAGGTGGCCGCGGTCGGCGAGTGCGACGTGCGCGCCCGCGGTGGACTGCGCGCGCTGACCGTGCCGCATCACGATGTGGACCGGGCGGTGACCGCTGCGCGCACCGACGGGTTCTCCACGATCGTCGTAGACCGGCGACACCGCATCGTCGGTGCCCTGGTGGTGGGACCCCGCGCGGGTGAGACCATCGGCGAGTTGGCGCTGGCGGTGAGCACCAGGTGCACCACCGCAGACCTGGCCGCCACCATGCACCCGTACCCCACCTACAACGACGGCCCCTGGAACGCGGCGGTGGCCGACGTCCGCGGCCGATTGTCCACGCCCGCAGTGGCATCGGCGCTACGCGCCGTCGTCGCGATCCGGGCCCGGTCGGGCCGGCGGGGGCGCTGAGATGCAGAAGTACACTGCCTCGGCCCGCTTCTACGACCTCATCTCCGCCGAGTGGCCGGTCTACCGTCGTGGCCGCGCCGCTGGGATGGCGCTGCTGGACCTGACCGTCGGCGACACCGTCGTCGACCTCGGATGTGGCACCGGCCTGAACTTTCCGTGGCTGTGGCGGCAGATCGGGCCCAGCGGACGGGTGATCGGTATCGATCGCAGCCCGGACATGCTGGCGCAGGCCGCCCGGCGGATCGCCCGGCACCGACCCGGATCGGCGGATCAGTTGATCCGATCAGATTGTGCCGATGTCGACTTCGCTGCGATCGACACCGGCGAGCACGGCCCGGTCCGGGCAGTGGTGGCCACCTACGCGCTGTCCCTGATGCCCGATCCGCACTCGGTTCTCCAGCGGGTGTGTGCCCAGCTCCCCGATGCTGCGGTGCTGGTGGTGGACATGGCGCAACCGGTGGGGCGCGGCCCGCTCGGCACCGCGCTGACGCGGTGGGTGGGTGCGCCGTTGGCCCGGGCCGCCTGCCGGGCCGGGGGAGCCGACATCACCGCGCGTCCCTGGCTGCACCTGCACACCCTGGCGCCCGACCATCGTGACGTGGAGGTCTGCGGCGGTCACATCCACGCCTGCGTCGGGCGATCACCTAGCTCTTGATCGCCCCACTGAACCCGCCCCGGACGAAATAGCGTTGAAAGATCAAGAACACCAACAGCACCGGGATGACCGACAGCACGAGGAAGGCGTTGAGCGCGCCGTAGTCGGTGCCGAACTGGGTGCTGAAGCTGCGCACGGCCAGTGGCACCGTCGCATTGCGTTGGCTCTGCAACAGAGTGGTGGCCATCGCGTATTCGTTCCAACTGGCCACGAAGTCGAGGATGAACAGCGCCGCCAGCGCCGGTCTGGCCAACGGTAGGAAGATCGACCAGAACTGACGCCACAGCGACGCGCCGTCGACCCGGGCCGCCTCCTCGAGTTCATCGGGGACGGCGCGAAAGAACCCGTAGAGCATGAAGATCTGGAATGGCACCCCAAAGGCCAGGTAGGGCAGGATGATTCCCCACCGAGAGTCCAGCAGATCCAGGTCGAGCATGGTGATGAACAACGGCCCCAACGTCACCTGCACCGGCACCAGGGCTCCGACGGTGAACGCGATGAGCACGATCATGTTGAGCCGGAACCGGATCCGGGCGATCGCGAAGGCCGCGGCCGCCGAGAGCAACAATCCCAGCGGGACCTTGATCACCGCGATCAGCATGCTGTTGCCCGCCGCAGTCCACAGGTCACCGACCTCGGTGGCGGTGGAATAGTTTGACCAGACCCAGTTCTTGGGCAGTTCCCAGGCGTGGGAGGTGTTCACCTCGCCCGGGCCCTTGAACGAGGTGAGGACCACGAAGACGAACGGCGCAGCCCAGACCGCCGCCGACACCGCCAACGCGATCCACAACCCGATGCTCACGTGATCACGCCCCCTGCGCAGACCCGCGGCGTTCACCGGGCTCGTTCCCTGCGCAGGGTCCACAGCAGGTATGGCACCACCAGCAGCAACGACACCACCAACAACACGGTGGTCACCGCGCCGCCCGCGCCGAAGTCGTTGTTGCTGAACGATTGGGTGTATCCCCACAACGCCAACACCTGGGTCGACTGCGCGGGCCCGCCGCCGGTCAACCCGACCACCAGGTCGAACACCTTGAGAGAGTTGATGCTCGTCAGCACCACCACCGCCACGGTGGTCGGTCGCAGCGCCGGGGCCATCACCGCCCAGAACGTGGTCCAGCGGCCGGCTCCGTCCAGCCGCGCCGCCGCCATCAGCTCCTCGGGAATCTGTTGCAGCCCAGCCAGGAACAGCACCATCCCGAATCCGACGCCCTGCCACACCGACGCCGCAAAGATCGAGTACAACGCGATCGTCGGGTCGCCCAACCACTCTGGTGACCACCGCCCCAGTCCCACCGCACGCATCAGCTGGTCGGCCGCCCCGAGAACAGGGTCATAGATCCACTTCCACATCGCGGCCACGCTGATCGAGGCGAACACCGCGGGTAGGTAGAACACCGAGCGGAACACGTTGCGCCCGCGCATGTGTCGGTTGAGGGCCAGGGCCAGGGCCAGGCTCAACGCCATCGGTATGGCCAGCGAGAGCACCACCCAGATCATCGTGTTGCGCAACGCGATCCAGAACACCGCGTCGGTGGTCACCAGGCGTCGATAGTTGTCCAGGCCCACCCACCGCTGGGGGGAGGCGGCGAATCCATCCCAGGAGTACAGCGACAGTCGGACGGTGTCGAACATCGGCCAGACGACGAAATAGCCGTACAGGATGGCCGCAGGCAGCAGGAACGCCACCGCCGTGGGCCAACGCCGTCGCGCCACCGGTGAACGGCGGGCCGGGCCGGGGTCGGCGTCAGGCGGCGTAGAGGTGCTGGTCATCGTCACCTCCGCCGTTGTTCGGCGTCGATGAACTCCTGGAACCGTGGCCCGGCCGCGGCCGGTGACATCAGCCCGGTCAACACCGAATCCTGGATGCGCCAGTACTCGGTGGTGCGATCGAGCGCAAAGCTCTGATCGCTGTTCAGATACAGCCCGCGGCCGCCGCCGTAGATCGGCGGCCACTGTTGATCGAGTGCATTCCGCGTCGACGGGCCCACCGCGGCGTTGACCGACAACGCCGACCAGACGCCGACATTCGCGCGCTGGACAGGGGTGGAGGTGGCGTAGTCGAGAAAGGCCGCGGCCTGATCGGGATGACGGCTGCGGGCGCTGATGTACATGGCCTCGCCGAACCCGTAGGTGCGGCCGGTGCCGGTGGGGAAGGAGAACACCCCGATCGAGTTCGGGTTGACACCTGCATCGGTCACCTGGGTGTTGAACCAGTTGCCCTCGATGACCATGGCCGCGCGGCCGCGGACGAACTGCGCCACCGCCTGGTCGCGATCGGTACCCATGAACCCCTTGTTCAGGTAGCGCTGGCCCCAGCGCTTGAGCTCAGTGAACGCCGTTGTCACGCAGGGCTCGCGAGCCCAGGATGCGCGTCCGGACGCCAGTGCGTCGTGGGTGGCTGCACCACAGGTGGTCTCGATCAGCGAGTCCAGCAGCCGCATCACAAACCAGCCCACGGTGCCTCCGGTGGCCAACGGCACGATCCCCGCGGCGCGTAGGCGTTCGGCCGTGGCGACGAGCGCAGCGTAGGTGGTGGGCACACTGGTGATGCCCGCGCGGGCGAACAGATCCCGGTTGTAGAACAGGCCCTGACCCTGCAGGGTCCACGGAACACCCTGGTAGCCACCGTAAGCGGTGATGTAGCGCATCGAATCGGGGGTGAATCGGCGCGTCCACCCGTAGCGAAGGTAATAGCGGGTGAGGTCGAGGCTGACATCGCGCGCCACCAGGGCACCGCCCAGCCCCGGACCCGCCCAGTACCAATAGATGTCAGGGCCGGCGGGTGTTCCCGATGACTGGCGCATCGCCTGCTTGTGCGCGTCAGTTGCGCGTTGTTCCACGGTGATCCGGGTGGTGGGGTCGTGCCGCTGGTAGCCGGCGACGATCGTTCTCAGCGCGGCCAGCTTGGTGGGGGACTGGGTGTTGATCCACAACGACAGGTGGATTCGACCATCAGATCGACTCGACGGCGAGCACCCGGACAGCACCGCCAGCGTGACCATCAGCGTGATCACCACCAGCGACGCCACGCTGGTCCGGTGATGCACCTGCACCCGACCGATCATCGTGGCCGCGGGCTACCGGTCGACTTCCGGACGATCAGCTCGGGTGAGACCAGCACCTGCGGGCCCCCCTCGCCACCCATGATCCGACGGTGGATGACGCCGAAACCCTCGAAGCCCAGGCGTTGGAAGTCGATGCGCACCGTGGTCAGCGGAGGTGCGAAGAAGCGGGTGTCGGGCATGTCGTCCACCCCGACGATGGAGAAGTCGTGCGGCGCGTGCAGACCCCGTTCGCGCATGGCGTGCAGAAACCCCAACGCCAGTTCGTCGTTGGCGGCGAACACCGCGGTGAAGATGTCGGTGTCCACCCGCGACCCGATCGCCGCACCCGCCTCGGCTGTCCAATCCTCGGCGAACACCACCGGTCCCGCCTCCACCTGCGCCGCCGCCATCGCGTCGAGGTATCCCACCCGTCGTTCCTCGGTCTCGTTGCGCAGCACCGGCCCGGCCAGATGCAGGATTCGACGATGCCCCAGCCCCAGCAGATGGTTGGTGGCCTGCGCCCCCGTGGTACGCGAGTCGGCGATCGCGGTGTCGGCCACCGCCCAGGGACGCGCGGTCAGCGCCAGCACCGGAACGGTCTCCCAGAGCCGGTCCATCAGCGCCTCGGTGCCGGGGTACGGGGTGGCGACTGCGATGGCGTCGACCTGCATCGACATGAAGTTGTCCAGCGCGCGACGCACGTCCCCGGCGCCCACGGTGGGGTCGGGGCCGGTGTCGAGCTGGCTGATGACCAGGGAGAAACCGTTGGAGCGAGCGGCAGACCCCAGCCCCATCAGGATCGAGGAGTTGCCATGGTTGGGCTGGCCCAGGGTGAGGACGCCGATCGTGTCGGTGTGGTTGACACGCAGGTTGCGAGCCACCCGGTTGTGGCGGTAGCCCAACTGCGCGACCGCGTCCTCGATGCGAACCCGGGTCTCGGCGCTGACATAGCCAGACCCGGTGAAGTAGCGCGAGACGGTCTGGGCGGAGACCTCCGCGACCCGGCCCACGTCAGCCATGCTCGGCCGGGGGCGATGATTGCGGCCGTAGGGCATGGCGGAACACCTCATCGACAGGGAGAACGTGCGGGTCGCCCGCAGCTGCAGACCCGTCCAACCTAGGGCACCGCACCCTGGAATGCTTTTCGGGGACCGTGACTTTGGCGTCATCTCCCGCCCGACCGCACAGTTATCGATAACTGGCCTACGGGGCTGGGGGTGTTCTCGTCCACCCTCGTCGAACATCAGGCGGGGCTATGCTCTCGCCATGAAACGGGCGCTGACGATCCTGATCGGCCTGATCGTGGCGACCGCGGCGATGTTCCTGCCCGTGCTGTTCACCAGCGGGGGCGACTCCCCGTCGGAGCCGGAGTCGTCGATCATCACCGACTACCAGGCCACCTTCGACGTGGCCGCCGACGGGGAACTGACCGCCACCGAGACCATCGACGTCGAGTTCCCGCTGTTCCGGCACGGGATCTTCCGGTTCTTCGACGTCGTGGACCCCAACAACACTCGTGTTCGCCTGGTGCCCCACGACATCACGGTCACCCGCGACGGACGGCCCGAACGGCTCGACACCAGCACCCAGCGCGGCGGCCGGTATGTGGTGGCCAAGATCGGTGATCCGAACACCACCATCGACGGCAACCACCGCTACGAGTTGCGCTACCGGATCCCCGGCGCGTTGTCGCGGGCATCGAAGCCGAAGTCGGGCGCCCAGTTCTACTGGAACGTCATCCCCGGCGGGTGGCGTATGCCCATCCAGCAGAGCTCGATCACGGTGAATCTGCCTGCAGCACCAGCGGATACCCGGTGCGCGATCGGTGCGGGCGCATCGGGGGGATGCACCACGCAGGTGCGCGGCAACGCCCTGTCGATCAGCACGGGGGCGCTGCAACCGCAGACCCCGGTGACCGTGCAGACCTTTTTGGCCATCGCCACCCCGAGCCGCACCGAGCTGCCCTGGTCGCAGACCCTCGACGACGTGTTCGGTCGGTCGGTGCCGTGGCTGGGTGCTGTCCTGGCCCTGACGCTTCTCGCGGCGATCGGTGCCGCGCTGATCGTGCGGGCCACCCATGAGGCTGATCCCGCTTTTCCGCTCATGTACGCACCGCCGCCGGGGATCGGTCCCGCCCAGGGCGCTTTCGTGCTCACCGAGAGCAGCGGAGACGACCTGTATGCGGCCACCCTGCTGGAGCTCGGTGACAAGAAGGTGGTCACCCTGGACAAGCAGAACGACGTCTGGGCGATCACCGGTGCACCCGGCGGCAACCTCGCCACGGTCGACGAGGTGAGTCGATCGGTCGCCAGCAGCCTCGGGATCACCCCGGGCACAACGTTTCTGGCCGAACCGGGGAATGTGGAGATCGGCAGGCAGCTGCGCACCGTGCGGGGCACCTTCGACTCCCAACTGTCCTCGTGGGCCTCCCGCGAGAAACTGTTGGTGGTGTCCATTGCGGGTCTGTACGGCCGGCTGCTGCTCGGGGTGTTCGCGCTGGGCGCGGCTGCGCTGTACTTCTTCAACCCGTTTCACATGTCGGTGCTGGGGCTGCCCCTGGGGGTGTTCGCCGCGGTGGCGCTGCCGGTGTTGGAGCCGGGGGCCACCACGTTCCGTACCGCCGGCGGGCGAGCGTTGTGGTCGCAGCTCGGGGGGTTCCGGCGGGTGCTGGGGACCCGATCGAGCGAGGCCCGGTTCGATTTCAGCGGTCGTCGTGAGCTCTACACCGCCTACATCCCGTGGGCGGTGGCGTTCGGGGTGGCCGACGTGTGGGCCGAGAAGTACCGCGTGCAGTTCCGCGAAGAGCCGCCGATGCCCGGCTACATCGGTCCCGGCTTCGGTTACCTTCCCGGCTCGACGATGAACCCCATGGGTTCGTTCGCGTCGGACTTCAACGGCACCGTCGACTCCGCCATCAGTGCCTACCAGGCCACCCAGCGCTCCAGTTCGTCCGGCGGTGGTGGGGGAGGGTTCTCCGGCGGCGGCGGTGGGGGCGGTGGCGGCGGCGGATCATGGTGATCGGCGCCCTGATTCGACATGACAGAAATGGAGTGAGCACATGGTGATCGTGGTCCTGATCGTGATTCTGGTGTTGGTCGTCGCGCTGGTGGGGTTCGGTGTGATCGGTTTCAACAAGTTGCGCAAGGCCGACATCGGCGCCCAGGAGGCGCTCGGTGGCATCGACGTTGCGCTGACCCGCCGGGCCGACCTGATCCCCAACCTGGTCAACACCGTGAAAGGCTATGCCGCGCATGAGAAGGGCGTGTTCGAGGCGGTGACTGCGGCGCGTTCTCGGGTGGCTGCGGCGGCCACCAGTCCGTCGGTGCCGGAGAAGGCGGCCGCTGACGCCGAACTGGGCAAGGCGCTGGTGAACGTGATGGCGGTGGCCGAGGCCTACCCAGATCTCAAGGCCAACACCGGATTCCTTGATCTGCAAAGCCAGCTGACCGACACCGAGAACCAGATCTCCTTCGCCCGGCAGTTCTACAACGACGCGGTGACCACGCTGAACACTCTGGTTCAGACCATCCCGTGGATGTTCTTCGCCGGCTTCGCCAAGGTCACCAAGCGCGAGTTCTACAAGGCGCCAGAGGGCCAACAGGCGCCGCCGACGGTCAGTTTCTGACCAGCGGGCGTCGGTGTCGTCAGGAACTTCCGCCCACTCGACGGGGTTTTCCGCCCACTCGACGGGTCAGCGGGAGCCCAGGGCAGCGGCCAGGTCGCGGCCGGCGGTGCGCCCGGAGAACAGGCATCCGCCCAAGAAGGTGCCCTCCAACGAGTTGTAGCCGTGCACGCCACCACCGCCGAAGCCGGCGGCTTCACCTGCGGCGTACAGCCCCGGCACCGGCGAGCCGTCGGCGCGCAACGCCCGCGACGACAGGTCGGTCTGGATGCCACCCAACGACTTTCGGGTCAGCACGTGAAGCTTTACCGCAATGAGCGGCCCGTGGGCGGGGTCGGTCAGCTTGCCCAACGACGCCGTGCGGCCGAGGCGTTCGCCGATGAACGAGCGCGAGTTGCGGATCGCCATGATCTGGCTGTCCTTGCAGTAGGCGTTGTCCAACTGGGCGTCCCGAGCCTCGACGATCCCGCGGACCGCAGCGGGGTCGAGCATGTCTTCGGTGGTCAGTGCGTTCATCCCAGACACCAGTTCCTCTACGGTGTCGGCGGTGACGAAATCGGCACCGCGGCGCAGGAACTCGCGGACCGGACCGGGTGCCCCCTTGCCCAGGACCCGTTCGCGCAGCAGACCGCGTTTGTCGCCGGAGGTGATGTCGGGATTCTGTTCCGAGCCCGACAGCGCGAACTCCTTGGCGACGATGTGCTGGTTGAGCACGAACCAGGAGTGGTCGTGGCGCGCGATGTCTGCGGTGGTCCGCAGATGCGCCAGCGTGCTCAACGTGTCGAATCCGGGCAGGCACGGGTCGGGCATCCGGCGCCCCAGTGCGTCCAGCCACAGCGATGACGGTCCGGGCAGGATCCGGATGCCGTGCGAGGGCCAGATCGGGTCGTAGTTGATCACACCTTCGGTGTAGTGCCACATGCGATCTCGGTTGACCAGGCGCGCGCCGGTGGCGGCGGTGATGTCGAGCATCCGGCCGTCGACGTACGCAGGCACACCGGTGATCATGTGGGTGGGCGCGGTTCCCAGGCGCGCAGGCCAGTACCGCCGCACCAGATCGTGGTCACCCCCGATGCCCCCGGAGGTGACCACCACGGCCTGCGCGGTCAGCTCGAAGTCGCCGACGACGGTCCGGTTGGACGGCGCGCCGCGAGGTGAATCATCAGCTGCCAGCAGTGATCCCCGCACCCCGATCACCGCACCGCCTTGCGTCACCACCTCGTCTACCCGGTGTCGGTGGTGAAAGGTCAAGCGCCCGTTGTCATGTGCGCGGTGCGCCGACTCGGCGAACGGGCGCACCACCCCGGTCCCGGTGCCCCAGGCCACGTGGAATCGGGGTACGGAGTTGCCGTGGGCGTCGGCGCGCAGCCCTCCGCGTTCGGCCCAGCCGACGGTGGGCAGGAACGTCACCCCGTGCGAGTTCAGCCATGGACGTTTTTCGCCGGCGGCGAACTCCACGTACGCCCTGGCCCACCGGATCGCCCACTCGTCCTCACCGCCGACGGTGCCTGCCGCGGTGGTCACCGGGTCCACCCGGTCGAAACCTGCGCTGTTGCGCCAGTCGCTCCAGGCCAACTCGAACGAGTCCTTGACGCCCAGGCGACGTTGCGCGGGGCTGTCGACGAAGAACAGCCCACCGAACGACCACCAGGCCTGGCCGCCGAGGTTGGCTGCGTTCTCCTGATCCAGCAGGGCCACCCGGTGCCCGGCGGCGGTCAACTCGTGTGCGGCGACCAGTCCGGCCAGGCCGGCTCCCACCACGATGACGTCGGTGTCCATGGCTGCTCCTCGTCGACATCGCGCTGCGATCGACGCACGTCGCCATCGATCGTGACCCGACGATAACGCCCGGGTACCCGTCCTGGTGGTCGAGGACGACACCTCGGTGCGGCGCGTTGGGGCGTTGACGCAAAGATGAACGGAAGGTGTCCGCTGACCGATCCTCAGGTTGCGATGTGATGACGAAATATTTGTCACGGTGATTATTTCTCGCCACTATGGGCTCATGGTGTCCGTGATCCTCCTCGCGCTCGTGGGCTGGTTCGGCGCTGCCGTCGTCACGGCACTCGTGGTGGGTGCGATGATCGCCCGCAGCGACGCCGACCGCATCCCGCCCGATCGGCACCACACCGACGACCCGACGTCTGATGATCCCCGCGGGGATGAGTCGGTGCGTTCGGTGGATCGGGCGGACCGTAGTCCCAGCGGGCTACGTCTGCGTTGACCCTCTCGGCGGTGCGCACCCGTCCGCTGAGGTGAGGCATGCGACCATTCTCGACGTGCCGACACGCAGCGCTGGACTGGTGGTGTTCCGGGGCCAGGCCGATGCACTCGAGGTGATCCTGGTCCATCCGGGGGGACCGTTCTACGCCCGCCGCGACGAAGGCGTCTGGTCGGTACCCAAGGGCCTCTACGACCCCGACGAGGCGGCGCTGGACGCGGCGCGCCGCGAGTTCACCGAGGAGACCTCGATCCCCGCGCCCGAGGGTGCGGTGATCGAACTCGGGGACGTGGCGCAGAAGGGCGGCAAGGTGGTGACCGCGTTCGCGGTGCGTGGTGACCTCGACCTCACCCACGCGGTGAGCAACGAGTTCGAGATGGAGTGGCCGCGCGGCTCGGGCCGGATGCGCAGTTTCCCTGAGGTGGACCGCATCGAGTGGTTCGACCTGGACACGGCGCGGACCAAGCTGTTGCCCGCGCAGCTCCCGTTCCTCGACCGACTACACGCGGCCCTCTCGTGAATCAGACCCTGTCGTGAATCAGATCGTGGTGGTCGGTTCGGTGAACCTCGACGTGGTGCTCGACGTCGATCGTCTCCCGCGGGCCGGGGAGACGGTGATCGCGCGCGGCGTGCGCACCAACCTCGGTGGTAAAGGCGCCAATCAGGCTGCTGCAGCACGTATCTCAGCAGGCGGGGTCACGTTCGTGGGGCGGGTCGGTGCCGACGACGCGGGTGTGCGCTTGCGTGATGAGCTCAGCGCGGCGGGAGTACACGTCGACCTGTTGGCGCAGGCTCCCGGCGTCCCCAGCGGGGTGGCCTACATCCAGGTGGGCGCCGGCGACAACACCATCGTGGTGGCCTCCGGTGCCAACGCCACGTTCACCGAACTGGCGCCCGCCGAGGTCGACGCCGTGCGTGCCGCGACGGTCGTGGTGTGCCAGTTGGAGATCCCCGATCCGGTCGTCGAACAGGTGGCCCAGGTCGCGTCCGGTCGTCTGGTGCTCAACGCCGCGCCAGCGCGCCCGCTACCTGATGCGGTGACATCACGCTGTGATCCGTTGGTGGTCAACGAGACCGAGCTGGCCGAGTTCACCGGGACCGACACCGGCTCGGTCGAGTCGGTGCTCGTCGCGGCGCAGACGATGCGCGCGCAGGGGGTGCGCAGTGTGGTGGTCACCCTCGGTGGCGCCGGCGCGGTGTGGGTGGATGCCGGTGGCAGCGGACACCACCGGGCGAGCGCGGTTCCGGTGGTCGACACCACCGGTGCCGGCGATCTGTTCGTCGGCACCCTGGCTGCCCAGCTGGCCGCCGGGGCGCCGTTGTCCACGGCGGTGTCGGTGGGCACCGCCGTGGCGTCGTTGTCGGTGACCCGCCCCGGGACCATCGCGTCCTATCCCACTCCCGCCGAGGTCGCCGCGGTCGTCGCAGGCGTGTCCACGCGATAGCGGATGAGACGAGAACTGTTGGCCACCACCGCCACCGACGACGCGTTGTGCAGCACGGCGGCGAGCACCGGCGACAGGGCCCCACCGGCTCCGATGAGTAGTCCGATGGCGTTGACCGCGATGGCCATCCCGTAGTTCTGACGGATCAGGTCCACGGTGCGGCTGCCGAGTTCACGGACGTCGGCCAGTTTGGTCAGGTCGTCACCGGCCAGGGCGATGTCGGCGGCTTCCACGGCCACGTCGGTACCCCTGATGCCCATGGCGATACCGATGTCGGCGGCCGCCAGCGCCGGTGCGTCGTTCACCCCGTCGCCGACCACGGCCACCACGTGACCTGCCTCTTGCAGCTCTCGCACGGTGGCCAGTTTGTCCTCCGGCATCACCTCGGCGTGCCACTCGTCGATACCGAGCTCGGCGGCCACCGCGGCGGCGGTGGCGGGATGGTCGCCGGTCAGCATGGCGATGCGGGAGACACCGATTCGCCGGAGATCGGCCACCACGGCGGCCGCCTCCGGGCGTACCTCGTCGCGCAGGCTGATCAACCCGACCAGGGCCCCGTCGACGGCCAGCAGCAGCGGCGTCTCGGCGCGCGAGCGCATGTCGGCCACCCACCGCTCGGCCTCGGCGCTGACCGCCACGTTCTCGCCGGCCAGGAACGACGGCGAGCCCAGCAGCAGGATGCGTCCGTCGGCGTAGGTGCGCATGCCCAGACCCACCAACACCTCGCACTCCTCGTGCGGGGGGATCTCGATGCGGCGTTCGGTGGTGGACCGGATCACGGCCTGCGCCAACGGATGTCGGGAGTGGATCTCCGAGCTCGCGGCGTAGGCCAGCACCTGCTCGGGCTGCCAGTCGTCGTGGAAGGAGACGACGTTGGTGACGATCGGACGACCCTGGGTCAGCGTGCCCGTCTTGTCGAACACCACCGCGTCGAACCCGCCTGCGCGCTCGAGATGCGATCCGCCCTTGATCAGGATCCCCCGCCGTGCGCCGTTGCCGATGGCGGCGCTGATGGCGGTCGGGGTGGACAGCCCCACCGCGCACGGGCAGGCGATCAGCAGCATCGTCATCGCGCGGCGGACATCCAGGGTGACGGCAAGTGTCAACGCGGACAACAAGAACGAGGCAGGCACGAAACGCCGGGAGAAGTTCTCGCCGACGGTCTGGATGGGAGCGCGGTCAGCCTGGGCCTGCTCGACGCGGGCGATGATGCGTCCGATGGTGGTGTTGTCACCCACGGCCTCGGCACGCAACACCAGCCGACCGGACACGACCACCGAGCCGGCGTAGATCTGAGCCCCCAGGCCCACGGCCACGGGCAGGCTCTCGCCGGTGATGGCGGATTGGTCGACCAGGGCGTCGCCGTCGACGACGACACCGTCGATGGGCACCGCGACGTGATCGTGCACCACCACCTCGTTGCCCACCTCCAGCGACTCGATGCCCACCTGCACCTCGGTGCCGTCGGGCAGGCGGATCCAAGCGGTGTCCTGGTTGCCGCGCAACAGATCCGAGATGGCGCGCCGCGTGCGGCGCAGCGTGAGGTCTTGGAGGAACTCGCCGATGTTGAGCAACCACAGCACGGTCAGCGCGACCACGTTCTCACGCAGCAGCAGGCTGGCCACGGTGGCGGCCGACACCAGTGCGTCGGTACCGGCCCGACCCCCGCGCAGCGTGCGCAGCGCGCCCCGCAGGAACGGATAGCCGGTGAAGATGGTGACGCCGGTGGCCACCAGTCGGCTGCCCGGCCCCAGCAGTGGCGGCCGGTTGAGGCCGTAGCGCCGAATACCCAACAGGGCCAGCATGATTCCGCCGGCCGCCATCCGGACGATGTCGCCGTTGGCGATCTCGGTGGAGTACGGCGCGCGCGCGGGCAGCGTCTCTGCGGGTGTGGTTGCCGCTGCGGCGATCGCCGAGCGGATGGCGGTGCGGTCGGTGGTGGCGCGGAACCAGACCACGATCGACGCCGTGCGCGGGTAGGCGTGTACCGCCCGCACCCCGGGTACCCGTAACACCAACTCTTCCACGGCAACCGCGCGAACCGAGGAACCGCGCAACCATGGGGCGCGGATGCGCAGTCGCCCGGCGGCATCGGAGAGCAGGGTCAGATCGTCGGTCGGGTCGGCGTCTGCGGGGGCGACGCGCGTGAGCGTCGCGGTCATCAGTGGTCGTGATCGTGGTCGTGACCGCCGCCCACGCCGGGCGGGGTGGTTTCCTCGCCGACGCGCTCTTTGGCCTCGGCCACCACGTCGGCCACCGCGAGCCGAGCGTTCTCGGCTCCGGCCTCGGCCACCCGGGTGCCGCGGATGGCCCACGAGGTGGCCACCACGGCGCTCTCGCGCAGCGAGACGTTCTTCACCACGCGCTTGGTCAGGTCGTAGGCGGCAGCACCGACGGCGCCGGTGACGACGGTCCCGGCGGCGGCGCGGAGAAAGGAGGTGGTCGACATCGCAGGTCCTTCGAGTTGATGACAACGTATCTCGTTGAACTTACTCGATGGCCGGCCCTGTCAGGCGTCCAGCAGCGCACCGCCGGTGCTGCCCAGGGTGACCAGGAACATGGCCACCAGAAACCAGGTCGCGCCCTGCCACACCTGCCAGCGCCCACCGGCCTGCCAGGTCCGGTAGGTCCACCAGCCGGCCCCCACGGTGCCCGCGAACACGATCAGCGGGAAGACGATGACGATCTCCAGCGGCACCGTGTCATAGATCAGGCCACCGGCGGCGATGAAGGCCACCGCCAACCCCATCACCGTCGCCACGTAGACGACGGCCTGCCGGACGGTCGGGTCGGGCGTGGGCTGATGCGGGTCGGGGCCGGATGTCATGACACCGATCATCCCAGTCCCGCGGGGCTCCTGTTCACCCCGCGGATGCCGCGGCGGCCTCCAGGGTGGCGATGTCGAGTCTGGTCATCGACAACATCGAGTTCATCGCGGCTTGCGCGCGGGCGGGGTCGGGGTCGTTGAGCAGGTCGTGCAGTCGGGTGGGCACCACCTGCCAGCTCAGCCCGAACCGGTCCACCAGCCACCCGCATTGCGACGGCTTCCCGCCCTGGATCAGCCCGTCCCAGTAGTGGTCCACCTCGGCCTGATCGGCACACGAGATCATCAACGACATCGACTCGTTGAAGCGGAAGTCCGACGGATGGTTCAGCGCGATGAGGCGCTGGCCGTTCAGTTCGAACTCGGCGGTGTAGACCTCGCCCGCCGGTCCCGAGTTGACCGAGTGCACCACGAAGTCGGCGAACACCGTCGGATAGAACTCCAGGGCGTCGCCGAGGTCTCCGGCAAACCACAGGCATGGGGTGATGGCATTCATGAGCGCAGCCTTTCGTCTGGTTTGGTTGCTACCTGTGTGCTGACCGTCCGCGCCGCCGCAACTCATCGGTCGGTCCGGTGGTTGGCGCCATCGACCCCGTCATTCGCCGGCCAGCGCAGCTCCGAATCCGACCAGCGCGGTGCCGGTCATGACGTCCATGTTTCGGCGATAGCTGTGCCGCGGGAACACGCTACGGGCTCGGTGCGCCCCGGCCACCACCGCCACGAGGTGGAGCGACCCGATCACGTACAAGGTGATCACCTTGGGGTTGGTGATGCTGGACCGCAGGCCCTGTCGGAAACTGCGCACCGCCTGCGCCGACCCTTCCCAGAATCGCTGGAACCAGGTGCGCTCGGCCGCGGCGACGTGTTCGATCAGTGTGATTGGTGTTGTCAGCGGGGGACCAGTCGGCGACGGGCGTCGGCGTCCGCTAGGCCGGCGACCTGCTCGATGACCGCTCTGCGGTTCGTGCCCAGGGCCGCGTTCAGGGTTTGACGCTCTACCGAATGCGTAGTGCCGTCAATCAATTGTCCTCCTCCGGGGGTGTGGGCGCGGACTTGTCGATGACCCCTGGACCAACTGCGTTGTGGTGGCGAGGGCCGTCGCGCGTTCCCGCGCAGGGTGGGTGGTGAGCGAGTACTCGGACCGCTCCGGCTGAGCGGCGCGAAGGCAACATCGGCGATCGCCCTCAACCTGGCATGGGCAGGTTGGCTCGCCGACGACGCCACTGCACTCGAGTATCGGCCACATCCCACCCATCGAGTACGAGACGTTCTACTACGCTGACCTCACGACCGAGGACCAGCCCCAACCCGAGGCGGCACAAAACCTAGGGTGATTCACGCATCCCGTTGACCTCCCTACGTCACCAAACCCCACCCCGCGACACTGCCGTGCCCCTCGGGTCGAGAATCTCTCAACCCGGCTGCGCCTGAGACTTTCTCGCTCGCAGGGTTGTGCTCTGTCCTCCTATGCCGGCCTTCATCTCCCTGCCCGGTGTCCCGGCGGTCACCGCGTCGTAGTCGCCGCGGCGGGCACTGCGAAACGCCCCGATCGCCAGACCACCGCGGTGTCGGGGCCGGGCAGCACCGCAAGCACTGCGACAAGCCAAGAAACGCACCGTAGGCACCCCACTGCGTGAGGGGACGATATCTGCTGGTTACCTCGCCGTCCTACTGTTGATCCCGTGACGACGAAGGTGGCCCTGGCCTTGGGCAGCGGAGGCGCGCGTGGGTACGCCCACATCGGTGTGTTGCAGGTACTCGCCGAACACGACTACGAGGTGGTCGCGGTGGCGGGGTCGTCGATGGGTGCGCTGGTGGGTGGTCTCTACGCCGCCGACCGTCTCGACGAGTGGACCGAGTGGGCGACGGGGCTCTCGCAGTTCGACGTGTTCAAACTGCTCGACATCTCACTGAGTGCACCGGGGGTGATCCACGCCGACAAGATCATCGACCGGGTGCGCGACATGCTGGGGGAGACCCTCATCGAGAACCTTCGGATCCCGTTCACCGCAGTGGCCACCGACCTCAACAGTGGGCGCCCGATGTGGTTTCAGCGTGGCGAGGTCGACGAGGCCATCCGCGCGTCGATCGCCATTCCCGGCGTCATCACCCCGCACGTACTCGACGGTCGCGTCTACATCGACGGCGGCCTGTTGCAGCCACTTCCGATCGCGCCGCTCGCTGCGGCCGGCGCGGAGGTGATCATCGCCGTGGACGTCGGGGCCGACACCGGGGGATCTGATGATGCGCACGAGGACGGGTCCGACGACGGCGCACCACGGGAGTCGACGTGGGATGCGATGATGCGGATCGCGGGGGAGAGCTCGGTGGTGCGCGGGATGGTGAACCTGTTCTCGCCCCACCCCAAAGGAGCGCAAGAGACGCAGCCCGAGGTCCCCGACGACACCGAGCGCACCGCGGTGGTGGTGGAGAAGAACGGCGCCGGGACACGCGGTGCGGCCTCGGTCGCTGCGGCCGCGGTGGGCAAACTGTCGGCGTTCTCGGTGATGGATCGCTCCATCGACATCATGCAGGAGGCGTTGGTTCGCCATCAGCTGGCCAGTTTTCCGCCTGACGTGTTGATCCAGATTCCGCGGAACTCGCTCAACAGCATGGATTTCCACCGGGCACAGGAGATGATCGACCTCGGCCGCGCACTGGCCGAGCAAGCCTTCGACGACTACGCCGGGCGCAGCGTTCCGCATCTACAGCGGGTGCGCACCCGGACCTCGCCCACCCCTTGAGCGTGCACGATGTGACTGTGAAGACTCGATGAAGCAGATTCCGCGCGGGATCTGGGTGTTGCTGGCCGCCAACGTGGTCATCGCCTTGGGATACGGACTGATCGCCCCGGCGCTGCCGGAATTCGCGCGCAGTTTCGGGGTGTCGGCCACGGCTGCGACGGTCATCGTCTCGGCGTTCGCGTTCATGCGTCTGGTGTTCGCCCCGGCCAGCGGTGCCCTGGTGGCACGCCTGGGGGAGCGCCGGGTCTACCTGACCGGGTTGACGATCGTCGCGGTGTCGACCTTCGCCTCGGCGTTCGCGCAGAGCTACTGGCAACTGCTGCTGTTCCGCGGGCTCGGCGGGGTGGGCTCGACGATGTTCAGCGTGTCGGCGCTGGCGCTGTTGATCCGGTTGTCCCCGCCTGACATCCGGGGTCGGGTGTCTGGGTACTTCAGCGCCGGCTTCCTCCTGGGAAGTATCAGCGGTCCGTTGATCGGGGCGGGGTTGATCGGGTTCGGACTGCGGCTGCCGTTCGTGGTCTACGCGGTGGCGTTGGTCATCGCCTCGGTGGTGGTGGCTACGCAGCTGCGGGGCGTCGGTGGGCGCCCGGTGGTCGACACCGGACCACCCCTCGACCCGATGGGGTTGCGAGAAGCATTGCGCGACAGAACGTATCGCGCGGTGCTGGCGTCGAGCTTCACGCAGGGTTTCGCTTCGCAGGGCGTGCGGGTGGCGGTGGTGCCGTTGCTGATCGTCGATGGGCTCGGTGCACCGAGCGGCTGGTCGGGTGTGGTGTTGGCGATCTACGCGGCCGGCAACGTGGTCTCGATCCTGGTCGCCGGGCGGCTGTCGGATGTCCACGGTCGCAAGCCGGTGATGCTGCCTGGACTGGCGGTGATGGCGGCGGCAACACTGTTCATCGGGTTCAGTGACTCGTTGTGGGTCATCGCGATGCTGAGCTTCTTCGCCGGGGTCGGATCGGGTCTGTTCGCTCCCACCCACCAGGCGGCGCTGGCCGACGTGTTGTCGGTACGCGGCAAGGGTGGTAGCGCGCTGGCTTCATATCAGATGATCTCCGACGTCGGTGCGGTCACCGGGCCGATCCTGGCCGGCCTGATGGTCGATCACGGCGGGGGATTCGGGCCGGCGTTCCTGCTGACCGGGGTGGTGCCGCTGCTGGCCTTGGCCCTGTGGGTGTGGGCGCGCGAGACCGCGCCGGCGCGAGTGGCCGCATCCGCCGCACCGACCAGCCCGTCGTGACCGGCAGCCGAGCACCGCGCGCACTACCGTTGTCGTCATGACTACTCCGGCCCTGGGTGGTGCGCTGGGCGCCAATTCCGAGGTGGCGCGGCTACAGACGGTGCTGTTGCACCGGCCCGGTGACGAACTGCGCCGCCTCACCCCCCGCAACAGCGATCAGTTGCTGTTCGACGGTCTGCCGTGGGTGGACCGGGCCCAGGAGGAGCACGACGCATTCGCCGAGCTGTTGACCTCGCGCGGGGTGGAGGTGCTGCTGCTGGGCGAGCTGCTGGTGGAGACCATCGGTCTCTCCGGTGCGGCCCGAATGCAGGGCATCGCTGCCGCGGTCAGCGCCCGCCGGCTGGGTCATCATCTGGCGCAGGAACTCTCGGAACATCTCCGCACGCTGCCACCGGCCGAGCTCGCCGGGGTGCTGATGGCGGGCATGACGTTCGACGAGCTACCGGAGAGCCCGGCGGCGGCGCGGTCGTCGTTGGTGCGCCGGATGCATCACGGCATCGAGTTCGCGATCGACCCGCTGCCCAATCTGCTGTTCACCCGCGACAGTTCGTTCTGGATCGGACAACGCTTCGCCATCACCACCCTCGCGCTGCCGGCCCGCATGCGGGAGACGTCGCTGACCGATCTGCTCTACGCACACCATCCTCGATTCCGCGGCGCACGCCGGGTCTATGAGTCCCACGTCGCGCCGGTAGAGGGTGGCGACGTGCTGCTGATGGCGCCGGGCGTGGTGGCGGTCGGCGTGGGCGAGCGCACCACCCCGGCTGGAGCAGAAGCGTTGGCGCGCAGTCTGTTCGACGATGGTTTGGCTCACACCGTGCTGGCCGTTCCGATCGAGCAGCGGCGGGCCTCGATGCACCTGGACACTGTGTGCACGATGGTCGACGTCGATGCGGTGGTGATGTATCCGGCCATCGTCGACACGCTCTCGGCGTTCACCATCACCGCCGCCGCCGACCACCCGCGGGTCACCGGACCGGCTCCGTTCGTGTCCGCGGCCGCCGAGGCGATGGGGATCGAGAAGTTGCGGGTGATCGACACCGGCCTGGATGCGGTGACCGCCGAGCGCGAGCAGTGGGACGACGGCAACAACACGTTGGCCATCGCTCCCGGTGTGGTGGTGGCCTACGACCGCAACACCGAAACCAATCGGCGACTTGTGGATTCGGGCATCGAGGTGCTGACCATCAGCGGCAGCGAGCTGGGGTCGGGTCGCGGTGGCCCACGGTGCATGTCATGCCCGGTGGCGCGAGAGCTGTTGTGAGCGTGGACCGATGAACCTGACTGTGGACCCCGGTGCCGCCGAGCCGCCGTTCGAGCAGGTGCGCGCCGGCATCATCGGCCTCATCGCGGCTGGCGAGCTGATCGTCGGGGTGCGGCTACCGACTGTCCGCGCGTTGGCCTCGCAGTTGTCCATCGCGCCCAACACAGTGGCGCGGGCGTATCGCGAACTGGAGGCGGCCGGGGTGATCGAGACCCGTGGTCGCAGAGGCACCTTCGTCAAAGCCCAGTCCGATTCAGCGATGACGCGCGCTGAGCAGTTGACCGTCGAGCACGTGCAGCGGTTACGCGAGCTGGGAATCGGCGACGCCGACATCGCGTCGATGGTCGCGGCCGCGTTGCACGCGGGCTGACCCACCACACAACTTCAGCGCGCGGTGGTTTCCTCCCATCACAACCGGTGGTACTGTTCGGTACCGTTACCAAACCTTCGCAAAGGAGTGCCCACCCATGTTCTCCACCTGGCTGTCTCGCATCACCTCGGTCGCAGTGTCTGTGGCCTGCGGGCTGGCGGTCACCGTGTTCGCCGGTTCGGCCACCGCCGCACCTGCCCCGTCAGCAAAGACACTGCACGCCTGGGGCGTGTCACTGCCCTCGTTCTTCCTCACCCCGCCGGGTGCCGACCTGCTACTGGGCACCCTCGACTACAACCCGACCACGGGCACGATCTTCGCCCGTCTCACCTTGCGGGGCGCACCGGCGCCGCTGCCCAACGGCGGCCCGTCCTATGACGTCGCCGTCTACGGCCCCACCCCCATCCTGGGTGAAGGCGGAAAGCCGATCTTCTCGGTGTTCAGCACCGGAGTGCCTGCGAAGACCACGATCTCCCTCGGCAACTATCCGTCGAGTGGGCAGACCACACCCATCCCCGGGCGGGTCACCTTCGTGAAGAACACCGTCGAGGTGTTCGCCTCCGACCCGTTGCTGCGCAACCAGCCATGGCGCTACGTAGACCTGCGGGCCATCAAGGATGCCTATCCTCGGCCCTTCGTCGTCGATGGTCTCAACAGCCTGCCGTTGCGGTAGAACGGCCGACGGTGGTGGCCGCGTCGCCGATGGCGCGGCTACCGCCAGCTGGGCAGCCACATCTGCATGTTCCACATGTGCAGCGACAACGGTTGGCCGGTGAGGATGGGCCACAACCAGATGAAGTTGGTGACCACCAGGCCGAGATAGATCGAGGCCAATCCCACCCCGATCATCCTGCGGTGCTGGGTGAATCGGGCCCAGCGGCCGTCGGCGCCGACGAGGTCGCCGATGCACAGCGCCAGACCCATGATCAGGAACGGCGCCATGGCGGTCGCGTAGAAGAAGTACATCTGCCGGTCGAGGTTGAGAAACCACGGCAGGAACGACGCCGCGTAGCCGACCATCACCGTGGCGTAGCGCCAATCACGGCGGATCAGCCACTGCCACAGACCCCACAGCAGCATCGGAAACGCCAACCACCACATCGCGGGGGTGCCCACCAGCATCTCCACCCGCACGCACGGGCCGCCGCCGCACTGGTCCGGTCCGTTCTGCACCGCGTACAGCATGGGTCGCAACCCCATCGGCCACGTCCACGGTTTGGACTCCCACGGGTGGTGGTTACCGGCCGAATTGGTCAGGCCCTCATGGAACTTCAAGATCCCCGACTCGTAGTACCACAACGATCGCCACGCCCCCGGAACCCAGGAGAACGCCCCGTCGTAGCCCAGCTGGTTGCCCACCGAGTAGCGGTAGACCGAGGTCTCCCCGGCGAACCAGGGGGCAAACGACGCCAGGTAGACCAGCACCGGCGTGACGCTGAGACTGAAACCGGCGGGCACCACGTCGCGACGCAGGGTGCCCAGCCAGGGGCGCTGCACGTGGTAGGCCTTGCGGTTGGCGATGTCGAAGCCGATCGACAGCGCCAGGAAGAACACCACGAAGTAGATGCCCGACCATTTGGTGGCCAGCGCCAGACCCAGCAGGACCGCCGCGGTGAAACGCCACCACCGAAATCCCAGCCGCGGCCCCCACGGACTGTCGTGGATGCGACCCTCCATCCACACCCGGTGCATCCGCGCGCGAGTCTGATCTCGATCGGCCACCAGCGCGGCGATGGCGCCCAGGACGAAGAAGATCTGGAAGATGTCGAGCATTCCCACCCGCGACTGCACAAAGGTGACACCGTCGCAGATCATGAACACCGCAGCCACGGCGCCGATCGGGGTGGAGCGGGTGAGGCGGCGGGTGAGCCGGAAGACGATGAGAACCATCGCGGTGCCCACCACCGCAGCGGCGAACCGCCAGCCCACCGGGGTGTAGCCGAACATGCCCTCGCCCAACGCGATCAACCATTTGCCCACCGGCGGGTGCACCACCAGGCCGTAGCCGGGGTTGTCCTCGATCCAGTTGCCGCCGGTGAGAACCTGCCACGCCTGCGGCACGTAATGCTTCTCGTCGAAGACAGGGGTGCCCTGGTCGGTGGGGGTGCCCAGGTCCCAGAACCGCGTGACCGCGGCGACGATGGTGACGATCGCTGCGACCACCCACCCGCGCACGGTGTCGGTGGCCCCGAACACCGGGTCGGGGACCGCCGGGCCGGGCCGGGTGCCCAGGTCTTCGGCCGCGCCGCGATCCTCGGGTCCGTCGAGGTCGCCGACGGTGTCGTTGAGAGGCGGGGCGAGGGTCACGCGTCCGATCGTAGGCTCATCCGGTGACGAAGACGACGATCGACGACGCGCCCAGACCTGATGGACCCAGACCTGATGGACCCAGACCTGATGGACCCAGACCTGATGGACCCAGACCTGATGGACCCGGGCAGCTGGTGTTGGCCGCCACCCCGATGGGTCAGGCCGACGACGCGTCACCGCGGCTGCGCGCTGCGCTGGGGACCGCCGACGTCATCGCCGCCGAGGACACCCGCCGCGCCCGTGCGCTGGCCGCCGCGTTGGACGTGACCATCACCGGTCGGGTGCTCAGCTACTACGACCAGGTCGAGGCCCAACGCACGCCGGCGCTGGTGGCCGACATCGTCGACGGGGCGACGGTGCTGCTTGTCACCGACGCCGGGATGCCCTCGGTCAGTGACCCCGGCTACCGGCTGGTGGTGGCGTGTGCGCAGGCGGGCCTGCCGATCACCTGTCTGCCGGGGCCGTCGGCGGTGACCACCGCCCTGGCGCTCTCCGCGCTACCGGTGGAACGGTTCTGCTTCGACGGGTTCGCCCCACGCAAACCCGGTGCGCGCCGGACCTGGTTGACCGACCTGCTCACCCAGCCGCGCACGGTGGTGTTCTTCGAGTCGCCGCACCGGCTGGCCGACTGCCTGGCCGACGCGGTGGCGGTGTTGGGTCCGGGTCGTCGCGCGGCGGTGTGTCGGGAACTGACCAAGACCTACGAGGAGGTGCGGCGCGGCACGCTGGCCGAGTTGGCGCAGTGGTCGGCGGCGGGGGTGCGTGGGGAGATCACCGTGGTCATCGAGGGTGCATCACCGGTCGAGGAGGACACCGACACGCTGGTGGAGCGGGTGTCGGCGCTGGTGGCCGACGGAATGCGGCTCAAAGACGCCTGCGCGCAGGTGGCCACCGGCAGCGCGACCAGCCGCCGCGACCTCTACGAGGCGGCGCTGCGCGCCCGTGAGTGAATTTGGAGGGCCGGCCCTCCAAATTCACTCACGGGGCGCGTAGCGCCATCACGGTGGCGGCTTTGTCCAGACACTCCTGCCATTCGCGCGCGGGGTCGGAATCGATGGTGATCCCGCCGCCCACCCCGAACGCCGCCGTACCGTCCGGGGTCACCTCCACGGTGCGGATCGCCACGCTGAGATCGAGGTCGCCGTCGGGGCAGACCACCCCGATCGCGCCGCAGTAGACCCCACGAGCGTGGGTTTCCCAGTTGATCAACAACTCTCGCGCCCGCAGCTTCGGGGTACCGGTCACCGATCCCGGTGGGAAGGTGGCCTCCACCAACGCCGCAGCGCTCAGCGTGGCCGGTACCTCGGCGACCACCGTGGACACCAGATGCCACACCCCGGGTGCGGGCCGGGTGTGCAGCAGTTCGGGCACCGCGACGCTGCCCGGGACGGCCACCCGACCCAGGTCGTTGCGCACCAGGTCGACGATCATCACGTTCTCGGCTACGTCCTTGACCGAGGTGAGCAACTCAGCCGGGTCGGCGTCGATGGGCAGGGTGCCCTTGATGGGTCGCGACACCACCGTGTCGCCGCGCCGCCGCAGATAGGTCTCCGGGGAGAACGAGGCCACCGCACCCCAATCACCCTGCAGGAAAGCAGATTTGCGGGGAGACATGGTGACCAGTCCGCTGCGGTAGTAGTCGATCGCCGCACCGTGCAGGGCGCCGAGGATGCGGGTGCACACACACGCCTGGTACACCTCGCCGTCGCGGATGGCCGCAAGGCAGGCCTCGATGGCTGCGGTGTGGGGGGCCGGTGGCGGCATGGTCCACGACACCTCCCAGTGGGTCACCGGCGTTATCTGACGCCGAGACAGCAACGAAGGCAACCAGTCCGGGACGTCGGCGAGTGCAGCATCGCCGTGGCGATGCAGCCACCATCGGCGCTCGCGCAACACCAGGATCGTGTCGGTGACGCCGCCGCAGATCGGCGGTAGCGCGGCCTCGTCGAGTCGATCCGGATACGAGATGTATCCCAACCACCAGCCGTCGGGGGTGTCCGGCAAAGCGGGGGCAGGCGCGACCTCGATCGACGGCGCCAGTACCGCCCGCGCGCCCAGCCAGTGCCCGATGAGCGCGGCCGGGCCGGGCTGTCCGTGACGTGCGGCACGCTCGGCCAGCCGACCCAGCAGCTCGGGCGCGCTGGGTCCCGGACCGAGATCGATTGCCCCGCTTGCCATCGCGGAGATCGCGCTAGCGCTTGTCGTCGTAGCGGGGGAACACCGGGCTGGGGGCGGGGAGCGCCGTGCCGGGCACCAGCCGATCGGCGACGGCGGCGAAGGTGCGGGCGTGGGCAGGCACCGCCAGCACGTCGAGCAGCTTGCCGCCGGATTCGGGCATCACCGGTTGCACCAGCAGCGCCACGATCCGCACCACCTCGGCGCACACATAGAGCACCGTGCCCGCCCGCGTTGGATCGACCTTGATCACCTTCCACGGCTCCTCGGCCGAGATGTAGCGGTTGGCCTGCGCCAATACGCCCCAGATCCGTTCCAGCGCAAGGTGAATGGCCTGGGAGTCGATGTCGGCGCGGACCTGCTCGAGCAGGGCGTCGGCGGCGGCCAGCATCGCGGCGTCGGCGTCGGTGTACTCGCCCGGAGCGGGCACCTGATGATCGAAGTTCTTGCCGATCATCGAGGTGCTGCGCTGAGCCAGGTTGCCCAACTCGTTGGACAGGTCGGCGTTGATGCGGGCGACGATGGCTTCGTGGCTGTAGGACCCGTCCTGGCCGTAGGACACCTCGCGCAGCAGGAAGTATCGCAGCGGATCGAGTCCGTACTCGGCGACCAGATCGTAGGGGTCGACGACATTGCCCACCGACTTGCTCATCTTCTCACCCTTGTTGAACAAGAAGCCGTGCGCGAAAACACGTTTCGGCAGCTCGATGCCTGCGCTGAGTAGGAACGCCGGCCAGTACACGCAGTGGAACCGGATGATGTCCTTGCCGATGATGTGCAGGTCGGCTGGCCAATACCGTTGCAGGGCTTGTGGATCGGTGTCGGGGAACCCGGCGCCGGTGAGGTAGTTGGTCAACGCGTCCACCCAGACGTACATCACGTGGGCCGGGTCGTCGGGCACCGGAACCCCCCAGTCGAAGGTGGTCCGCGAGATCGACAGGTCGCGCAGCCCGCCCTCGACGAAGCTGACGATTTCGTTGCGGCGGGTGTCGGGGCCGATGAACTCGGGGTGCGCAGCGTAGTGCGCCAACAACTTCTCCTGATACGCCGACAGCCGGAAGAAATAGCTCGACTCCTCGGTCCAGGTGACCGGGGTGCCGGTGACGGTGGCAATCTTGGCGCCGTCGTCGAGCGTGGTCAGTTCGTCGTCGGCGTAATACGCCTCGTCGCGCACCGAGTACCAGCCGGAAAAGGTGTCGAGGTAGACGTCACCGTTGTCGGCCATCCGGCGCCAGATGGCCTGGGAGGCGGCGATGTGGTCGGTGTCGGTGGTGCGGATGAACCGGTCGAAGCTGCTGCCCAGCGCCACCTGCAGGTCCCGGAACGCCGCCGCGTTGCGGTCGGCCAGCGCCCGGGTCTCGATTCCCTCGGCGGCTGCGGTCTGCTGCATCTTCTGCCCGTGTTCGTCGGTGCCGGTGAGGAACCGGACGTCGAATCCGTCGAGCCGCTTGAAGCGGGCGATCGCGTCGGTGGAGATGTACTCGTAGGCGTGACCGATGTGCGGTACGCCGTTGGGGTAGGCGATCGCGGTGGTCACGTAGAACGGGGTCTGTGCAGCTGCCATGGTCAGCCCAGCTTATCGGGGCGGCCCACAGGTTTTCCGGTGCGGTTGTGCTCAGCCGCCGGCTCGGAAGGTGGCCACCAGTTCGTCGGTGATCTGCGGCCACAGCGGCTCGGGCAGGTCGTGACCCATGCCGTCGATGAGGACCAGTCGGCTGTGCCGAACGGCTTTGGCGATGGCCTTGCCCCCCGAGGGCGGCATCAGTCGGTCGGCCGTGCCGTGGATCACCACGGTGGGTGCGCTGATGGCCCGGGCGTGCGGCAGCAGCGACCCGGTACCCATCACCGCAGCGGCCTGCCGCACCACCCCAGCCGGGTTGTGGGCCCGGTCGTAGTAGGTAGCGGCCAACTCCAGTGCGGCGTCGCGGTCCAGCGGATAGCCGGGGCTGCCGATCTTCTGCAGCGCGTCGGCGGAGTTCTCGATGTAGTCCTGGCGGGTGGCGTTCTTACCCGGACCCGACAGCATCGCCAGCAGCTGACGCGGATGCGGGGGCGGCAGCAGCCGCTGCAGGGTGCTGGAGAACAGGATGCCCACCGACCGAGTGCGGTGGCGGTGCTTGCCCGCGACCACCTGGGCGATCATGCCGCCCATGGAACCACCGACGATGTGGGCGCGCTCGATGCCGAGGTGATCGAGAACCCCTACGGCGTCGTCGGCCATGTCCACCACCGTGTAGGGCACCGGCGAGGGCAGACCGAACTCGGTACGCAGCATTCGCATGATCGCCGACCCGCCGACCCTGACGCCGGTGAGATGTGTCGACAGCCCGATGTCTCGGTTGTCGAAGCGGATGACGCGGTATCCGTGGTCGACCAGTCGGGCGCAGAACCCGTCGGGCCAGCCGGTCAACTGGGCTGAGAGCCCCATGATCAGCAGTACCGGCGGGGCATCGAGGTCGCCATGGTCTTCGTAGGCGAGGTTCAGCTCGCCGACGGGTGCGTGGCCGGTCCGGATGTCGGTCATGGGATCCCGTTCGCAGCAGTGGCAGCGTTGTTCGTGGTCGCACCTGCGGGCGCGGCAGCGATCCTTCACACTAGTGCCGTGCAACCACAGCCGCCCCTGTCGCCGATGTCGAGACCACCTGCGGGATTCCCGCCACAACCGCCCCCTCCGGTCGCCATGTCTGCCGCACCGACGATCCCGCCGCTGGTGCAGGGCATTCTCGCCGCGTTGGTGATACCGCTGGCCGCCGGTGGTGTAGCGGTGCAGCACTACCTCTTCCAGCCGGACTACGACGACGGGTCGTTGCGGTCTGGATATGTCGGCTTCGGCGTGGCAGGGATGCTGGCGTATCTGCCGTTGCTCGTCGCCGTACTCATCGGTGGACGCTCGATCGGTCGACGGGTGGGTGCAGCGGTGTTGACCTCGGCGGCAGCGTTTCTCGACTGGGGCACGGTGGCCGTGTACAACGCCACCGACGCGTTCGGCGACGACGTCACCACCGTTCGGGTGTTCTTTGCGGTGTGTTCGGGTGCGGCGACAGTGCTCGCGGTGGCGGCGTGGGGGGTGGCGCGTCGCCGTGGCCTGGCGTGGGTGTTCGGTCTACTTCCCACCCTGGTCATGGCGGTGGGTCTGCAGGTGATGTTTTGGCAGGACTTCAACTCGTACTGGTGGTCGGACAATTTCTGGTGGGTCAGTGCCGCACTCAGCGGCATCGTAGTGCTGATCGGCTGCCTGATCTGTTGGGCGATCGACGGCGTCGGGCGAGGACTGAGGCCTCCGAATCCGCCGCCGGACCCTGGCTTCACCCCACCGCCGGGTTACGGTCCGCCCCACGGTTACGGTCCGCCGGTCGGTTACGGTCCGCCCCCGCGCTTTGCTCCGGCCCCAGGGTTGGCGCCGGTCGGATCGCCTCAGGGTTCGCCGCCACCCTCGGTGCGCGGGCGCTGACACCGCGACGCTCGGGTGACAGCCCTCGGAAAGAAGTTCGCTCAGATGTCCGGCGGATGTCGATTTCGTCAGTCATCATCTGACGATGTTCGAGAGCCAACACAGCGGACCGTCCCACCCGTCCCCGTCCTCGTACCCGCAATCGCCCGGCCCCAACGGGTCCTATCCTCGGCCCGCCCCGTGGCCTGCCGGGCACCCGGGGCGCAGGTACGAACCCACGCCGGCGCTGTCGCCGACTCTGCAGGTGGTGCTCTCGGCGCTGGTGGTCCCGGCGGTCGTCGCGGCCGCTTGGATCGCCTCCCTGCTCAGGAATGAGAGAACAGATGTCGACACCTTGGCTGTCCTGCGAGGACTCCCGTACGCCGTCGCCATCGTGGCCGTGCTGTTGCTCGGGCGCACCCTCGCCCGGCGGATGGTGGCAGCGACGGTGCTCATCGGCGCGGGTCTGCTGGAGGTCGGCCCCGGGTGGGTGCTGGTGAAGACGCGCATGGCCTTCGACCTTGGCCCTGACACTTTCAGAGTGACGATCATGGTCACCGGAGTGGCTGCCTCCGCGCTGGCGGTCGCCGCCTGGGGGATCGCACGCCGACGTGGGTACCTGTGGGTGATCGGTGTGGTGGTCACTGTGGGTACCGCTGCCTACGCACGTCACCACCTGATCTACGAGGTTGACCACTACAGCTGGGGGACAACAGCGGTGAACTGGTTGTGGCCGGTGGTGGTGGGTTGCCTGCTGGCGTGGATGTTCGAGGCGATAGGACGTGGGACGGGGACGGTGCCCGCGTCACGTCCCGGGATGACGCGCTAGCGATTCAGCTGAGCACGGGACGCGGGAGCGCAATTCCACGGCTGCCCAACACCTCTCGGAGACGATCGGGGTAGTTGGTGATCAGGCCGTCCACACCGAGGTCGACGAAGTAGGCCATCGTTGCCGGGTCGTCGACGGTCCAGGGGATCACCTTCAGGCCCGCGCGGTGGGCATCGGCGACCATCTGCGCATCGGGGTACGGCGTGAAATCGGGGTTTCCGAAGCGGCCGTTTTGTGGGAACCCCTGCACCGGTGAGATCGCGCGTAGGCCAGGGACGGACAGCGCCGAGCGCACCAGGTCGCCACCGAAGTCGTCGGCGTCGATCCCGCCCAGCCAGGGTGATCTTCCCGGTTGGCCGACCTGGAGGAAGTCGCGATTGGTCAACGCCACCAGCGGGATTCGCCGGTCGAGGCGGTGCATCACCGTCAGCGCACCCCAGTCGAAGCTCTGGATGGTCACCTGGCGACGCAGGCCCGAGCGCGCGATCTCCGCATAGACCCGGCGGACGAAGACCTCTCGCGGCATCGTCTGTTCGGGCGCACCGGCCTCCACCTTGGTCTCGATGTTCATCATGACGTGTCGAGCGTGCCGGGATCGGATGAGCGCGAACAACTCTCGTAGTTCGATGATGCGGGCTCCGCTGATCTGCTCCTGATCGGGGAAGTCGGTCAGTCGGCGGTACCCGCAGTCGAGCGTGGTGATCTGGGCCAGCGTCAGATCCTTGATGTACTTGCCCACGTACGGGAACTGCTGGTCATCGACGGTGGCCGGCGCAGTGTCGCGGCACTTGTCGCGCGAGATCTGGCGATCATGGGACACGACCACTTTGAGGTCGCGGGTCACCTGGGTGTCGAGTTCCAAGGTGCTCACCCCCAGTCGTAGCGCTTTGTCGAAGGCGGCGAGCGTGGACTCGGTGGTCAGGCCGATCCCGCCTCGATGCGCCTGCAGGTCGAAGCTGCGCGGTGACGGGCCCGGCTGTGCCGATGCCGGTCCGGTGATCAGCAGAGCCTGGGAGACGATCAGGGTCAGAATGGTCAACGAGAGAAGTCGGGCTCGATGCATGGGTGGCGAGGGTATCGGCCGTTGCGAAACGTCACGCAGACTGCAGGTGACCTCCGGTTGAACCGTGCGGTCAGCGCGCTGGCGTGTCGAGACGTTTTGCGTAGCAACGGCTCTGCGGATTGGTAGCCCATTCGCCAAACGACGGGGTGGGCTGATAGCCCAGCGCGGTGTAGAGGGCCATCGCCTCGGGCTGAGCAGTGCCGGTCTCGAGCACGACCGTAGTCATTCCGCGTGCTCGGGCTCGGGTCTCCAGCGCGCCCATGAGGGCCGCGGCCACCCCTCGGCGGCGTCCGTAGGGCGCCACATACAGACGCTTCACCTCGCCGTGACCCTCGTCCGGGAGATCGGGTGGTACGCGCAACGCCACGCACCCCACCGCCTGGCCGTCGATCTCGGCGACGAAGTACTCGCCGTCGGGGATCAGCGGATCGGGAAGGTAGTCGGGGTAGCGGCGGTGCAGCTCGGTCACCGAATCCTCCAGCAGAGCACGCAGATCGGGGTCGTCCTCGGGCACCAGGATGCGCAGGTGCGGCCCGGGTGGGGGCGGTCCCATGACTCGAGCCTAGTGGGCGAACACGCAACGGCCGGCCGGACTCGTGGTCCGACCGGCCGCGCCGGGGTGTGGTCCTGAGGTGCAGGACCGGTGGGCGTCGGTCGACGGATCAGGGCCAGTACAGGGTTCCGTTCTGGAACTTTTGTGAGTAGTAGAAGCCGAACCCCTGCTCGTCGCCGATCGGCAGGCCCAGCGTGGAGTTGACACCGCCGCGGGCACGCCACTTGAACAGGATGCCGCCCCAGACCGGGTGTGCCCCGGTGGCTTTCGAGTAGTAGATGGTGCCGCCCTGGAAGAAGTTGACCTTGGCGTTGCCTTCGGTGAATTCGTTGGTGACGGGGTAGCCCAGCTTCCCGTTCTCCCAATTGAACTCGCCCCATTTGGCGCGAATCGGGCCGCTGATCTGATGCGCTCGACCGAAGTCCACCCGCGGGTTCCAGTAGAAGGAGGTGTTGCGGGAGAACAGTTGGAAGCGCCCGCCCTTGCCTGCCACCAGTTCGGTGGTCAACGGGCGGCCCCATTTCGCCTGTCCGCCCGATTGCAGGTAAGCCTGCTCGATGCGGCCCTTCACCAGTACTCCGCCGGGATAGCTGTCGGCTGATGCTGGTCCGGCGATCTGCCCGCTGACCAGAACGGATCCGACGCAGAACGCGGTCAGAATTGCCGCGATCCGCTGCTTGGTTGCTGTTCTCATGTCGTTCATCTCCTTGCCGAAATTCCGACGACCGGGATCGTCCGGTCGGTCATCGCACGAGCGGGAGCTGCGTGGTACCGGGTGGTACCACTGCGTGCTTGCTCTGACTATCGAGACTGCGAGCGTGGCGTTACACCGGATTTCGAAAAGGAGTCGATTCATCTGTTCAGACGACAGACGCCCCCGTCGAGAACGCAGGCTGCGGCTCAGCGGGTGGGCACGCGCAAGGTGTGGCGTTGGGCGAACACGGTGAATCCCAGGCGTCGCAGGATCGGCGACGAGGTCTGCGTGCGCGCGTTGGTGAGGGCCAGGGTGGCCCCGCGGTCGCGTGCGTTGTGCAGTCGGGTGGACACCATCGCCGTGTACACCCCGCTTCGGCGGGCGGCTGCGATCACCGCCCCGCCCCACAGCCGGCAGGTCTGGCCGTCGATCGTGAAACCGGATGCGCCGCAGGGTGTTGCGTCCAGTAGCCCGAGGCACTTGTCGCCTGCATCGGCGACGTCGATGAGGGCGCGGTCGATGTCGTGGTCGGTGGGTGGCGGGTAATCCCACACCGCAGCCTGGATTCGCTCGTAGGCGTCGACGTCGTCGCGTGAGCGGACCATCCGCGCGTGCGCCGCCGACGGCGGCCGCGCTGCCAGGGTTGCCAGACCCTCGGCGATGTCGGCGGCCAGCACGTCGGCGCGCTCGACGATGCGGGCGCCGCGATCGAGCAACACCTGCTCGGTGCCCGCCGGTGCGCTGCCGGGCCCGATGTCGAATTCGAGTTCGTCGGCCCCGGTGGCTGTGACGGTGTGTATCAGGCGGTCGACGACACCGTCTGCCGTGTCGTGCGGGTCGAATCCGACCTCGATGACCGTGGCCAGCGGGCCCACCTGATACCACTCGAGGCCGTCACGTCGATGGTGATCAGCGTGGGCGGGATACCACCGCGACACCCACCGGGCGGACTCTGAGCGGACGTGGTCGGGGTCCAGCGGATCGGTCACGGTTGAATGGTGCCCGAAGGCGCCAGTCGCCTCCACCGAACCGACTCCACCGAACCAATTCCACCGAACCAATTCCAATCTGCCGCACGTTCACGTGACGGCTCTGCGAAAGGCACCGGCGTGACCCTGAACCTCGACACCTCGTTGTCCCTCATCGCCGCGACCCGTGCGCACGGGCGCGAACAGGGATTGAAGCCGTTGACCGTCGTGGTCCTCGACGCCGGCGGTCACGTGATCGCCGCCCAGCGCGAGGACGGCGCGTCGATGAAGCGGTTCGAGATCGCCCACGGCAAGGCATACGGGGCGCTCTCGTTGGGGATGGGGTCGCGGTCGATCATGGCGCGCGCTGAGCAGCAGGCCTACTTCATCGCTGCTGTCACCGACGCGGTCGGTTCTCTGGTGCCGGTGCCCGGTGGCGTGTTGGTGCGCGACGCCGACGGGGTGTTGCTCGGGGCGGTCGGGGTCACCGGCGACACCTCCGACGCCGATGAGGCGGCCGCGGTGGCGGGTATCTCCGCGGTCGGCCTCACCCCGAACCCGTGAGCGATTCTGGAGGGCCCGCCCTCCACAATCACTCACGGGGGACGAAGTCCCACTTCGTTCAGCTTGATGTGTTCGCATCCGGCCCACTGACCGGTAATCCGCTGGCTGTGGTCCTCGACGCGGCCGACCTGACCGACGCGCAGATGGCCGACTTCGCACGGTGGACCAATCTCTCGGAGACCACCTTCCTGTTGCCCCCTACCGACCCGGCCGCCGACTACCGCGTCCGCATCTTCACCCCCGGTGGCGAGTTGCCCTTCGCCGGCCATCCCACGCTGGGGTCGGCGCAGGCATGGTTGGACGCCGGGGGACAACCCAAGGGCCACAGGGTCGTTCAGGAATGCGGTGTCGGGCTGGTCGAGATCTCGGTGTCCGACGACGGGCTCGAGTTCGCTGCGCCACCGTTGCGTCGTGACGAACCCGTTGCCCCTGATCTGCTCGCCGAGATCTGCGGCGCACTGCGGGTGGAGCGGTCGGCGGTCCTCGACGCCCGCCACATCGACAACGGTCCCGGGTGGATCGGGGTGCGACTGGCCTCGGCCGCCGAAGTGCTGGCGCTGCGCCCGAACTGGCAGGCGCTGATGGGATTTCACGTCGGTGTCATCGGTGCACACACCGACGGGCCGGCCGACGTCGAGGTACGTGGATTCGTGCCCGATCTCGGTATCAACGAAGACCCGGTGACCGGCAGCCTCAACGCGGGTTTCGCGCAGTGGTTGATCGGCTCCGGTGAGCTGCCGCAGACCTACACCGCACGTCAGGGCAGCGCGATCGGTCGCGCCGGCGATGTCACACTGCGCGCCGACGGCGACACGATCTGGGTGGGCGGACGATCAGTCACCGTCATCTCCGGCACCGTCGACCTCTGAGGCGTCACACCGGAGGGTCGGGGTGATACTCGATGAGGTCGCGTACCGAGCGTGCGCGTTCGACCGACACCAGCCGGGACACCAGATGCAACGCCATGTCGATGCCCGCCGACACCCCGGCGCTGGTGACGATGTCGCCGTCGTCGACCCACCGGACATCGCGTCGCGAGGCCACCGTGGGCTCGATCGCCTCGAGATCGTCGAACGACTGGTGGTACGTGGTCGCGGGCCGTCCCCGCAACAACCCGGCCGCGGCCAACACCAGCGCGCCGGTGCACACGCTGGTCACCAGATGGCCGGCCGCATGCAGCCCACGCAACCAGCCCAGCACCGACGCATCGGTCATCACGGTGCGCGTCCCCACGCCGCCGGGGACCAGAACGATGTCGAGGTCGATGTCGCGGGTCGCGTGCGGGACCACGGCCATGCCCTTGGCCGCGGTGATCGGGGCGAGGTCGTCGGCGATCAGCTGGACCTGCCACCCATCGCCTGGATGCTCCAGGGTCCACGCCGAAAGCACCTCCCACGGGCCGACCGCGTCGAGTTCCTCGAACCGGTCGAACAGGTAGATCCCGATGGTCTGCATGAGGCGCATCGTAGGTGGGCGAGCACCGGTGCCGCGGTGGGGTGCGGCACGATGATCCGGTGAGCAAGAAGCCGCGCGTGCCGCCGCCCGACCCGGAACCGGTGGGCGACCTGATCGACGCCCACACCCACCTGGCCGCCTGCGGTGGCCGCGACGCCGACACCGTCCACGCGATCCTCGATCACGCGCAGGCCGTAGGGGTGCGCGGCGTGGTGACCGTCGCCGATGACATGGTCGATGCCCGGTGGGCGGTGGCCGCCGCCGAATGGGACCCCCGCGTGTGGGCGGCGGTGGCGTTGCATCCCACCCACGCCGGTGACCTGAACGACGACACCGCAGCCGAGCTCACCGCGATGGCCCAGCACCCGCGGGTGGTGGCGGTGGGGGAGACCGGCCTGGACTACTACTGGCTGGACCGGTCGGCGGACTGCGCGCCGAAAACCGTGCAGCACGAGGCGTTTCGGTGGCACATCGACCTGGCCAAGCGGGTCGGCAAGCCGCTGATGATCCACAACCGCGACGCCGACCGTGATCTGCTCGACGTGCTGGCCGATGCCGGGGCCCCCGAGACGGTGATCATGCACTGCTTCTCCGGTGACGAGGCGATCGCGCGGGAATGCGTGGAGCGCGGCTACCTGCTGAGCTTCTCGGGCACGGTCAGCTTCGCCAACGCCGCACCTCTGCAGGCGGCGGCACGGGTGGTCCCCGACGAGTTGCTGCTGGTGGAGACCGATGCGCCGTTCCTCACCCCGCACCCGTACCGGGGGGCGCCCAACCAGTCCTACTGCCTGCCCTACACCGTGCGGGCGCTGGCCGACGTCCGCGGCACCGACCCCCGCGACCTGGCGTCCACGATCGTCAAGAATGCGCAAACGATTTATCGGATCGCTTTGCCAACGCGCTGACGGGTCGTTACTCTTCTGTGATCGTCGCGATGCCCATCGTTCGGCCGTCGCACGGAAACCGTTCCCGACCAGAAACTGACGTGTGACTTTCATAGCCAGGATCAACAGTTCCAAGTCCGTACGGGTCCGTCTCGCCATCGCTGCCCTGCTGCTCACCCTCATCGCCGGTGCCTGCATGGGCATCGTCATGCACAAGACCGTCAGGATCGACGTCGACGGCAAGTTGATGACCGTGTCGACCATGCGCTCCTCGGTCAAGGACATCCTGGCCGACCATGGCCTGCACCCGTCCGGCGGCGACCTGGTGCGACCGGCACCGAGGGCCGCCGTCGGTGACGGGCAGACCATCACCTTCCACCGTCTCAAGACCGTCACCCTGGTGGTCGACGGATCCAAGCGTGAGATCAAGACCAACGCCGTGACCGTCGAGCAGGCGCTGGCCCAGCAGGACCTCGCCTCGCCGACCATCGACGTGGCGGTGCCTCGTTCGGAGACGCTGCCGGTGGCCGGCGCCGCCGTCGCGGTCGTCCTGCCCAAGCCGGTGAAGCTGGTCGATGCGCTGGTCCCCTCGACGCCGTCGGTGGCGGCGAAGACCGTCGGCGAGCTGCTGACTGATCTCGGTAAACCACTCGAAGGTGACGACACCGTGGTTCCCTCCGCCGACACCCCCGTCTCGGCGGACATGACCGTGACGGTGACCCGCGTGCGCACCGAGCAGGTGGAGGTGACCGAGCCACTCACCGCACCCGACGCCGAGACCCCTGACCCCGAGCTGATCAAGGACAAGCGGGAGGTCAAGGTGCCCGGTAAACCCGGCACCCAGAAGGTCAGCTACTCGGTCACCACCGTCAACGGCAAAACGATCAAGAAGATCAAGACCGGTGCGGTGGAGATCACGCCCGCAGTCGCCGCCCAGGTGGCGGTGGGCACCAAGCCCGGCCCGCCTGCGGTGCCCGCCGGATCGGTGTGGGACGCGTTGGCCGCCTGCGAGGCAGGTGGCAACTGGGCCATCAACACCGGCAACGGCTTCTACGGCGGCGTGCAGTTCGACGCCGGGACGTGGCTGCGCTGGGGTGGCGGGCAATACGCCCCGCGCGCCGACCTCGCGACCCGCGAGGAGCAGATCGCCATCGCCCAGAAGACGCAGGCTGCTCAAGGGTGGGGCGCCTGGCCGTCCTGCTCTGCCAAGCTGGGCCTGAACTGACCGAACCGCAACCGGTCCGGCTGCTCGGACCGGTTCGTATCCGTGAGCTGGCCGCGCAGCTTGACGTGCGTCCCACCAAGACATTGGGGCAGAACTTCGTCCACGACGCCAACACCGTCCGTCGTATCGTCGCGGCCGCCGACGTGGGTGCCGATGACGTGGTGCTCGAGGTGGGTCCGGGTCTGGGTTCGTTGACGCTGGCGCTACTCGACGTGGTCGACTCGGTGGTGGCCGTCGAGATCGATCCCGTGCTCGCCGATGCGCTCCCGGCCACGGTCGTCGAACATGCTCCCACCCGCGCCGATGCGTTGACCGTCGTGCAGGCCGATGCGTTGACGATCACCGCCGCCGACCTGCCTGCTGCACCCACCGCTCTGGTCGCCAACCTGCCCTACAACGTGGCGGTGCCGGTGCTGCTGCACCTGATGGCGCAGCTGCCCACCGTGCGCACCGCGCTGGTGATGGTGCAGTTGGAGGTCGCGCAGCGGCTGGCGGCGACCCCCGGCGGTCGCATCTACGGGGTGCCGAGCGTGAAGGCCCGGTTCTTCGGATCGGTCCGCCGTGCCGGCACCGTAGGCGCCGGAGTGTTCTGGCCCGAACCGAAGGTGGAGTCGGGTCTGGTGCGCATCGACCGGTTGGATCAGCCGTGGCCGATCGACGAGGCCACCCGCCGTACGGTCTTCGCGGTCATCGATGCCGCCTTCGCGCAACGACGCAAGACTCTGCGCGCCGCACTGGCCGGGTGGGCCGGATCGGCGGCCGAGGCCGAGCGTCGACTGCGGGCCGCCGGCATCGACCCGACCCTGCGTGGTGAGCGTCTCGACATCGCCGACTTCGTCCGACTCGCCCACGCGCACTAGGCTCGACACTCGTGCTCTCCGTCGTTCCCCGGCCCGTGGTGGTGCGGGCCCCCGCCAAGATCAACCTGCACCTGGGTGTGGGTGACCTGCGTGCCGACGGCTACCACGATCTGCAGACCGTGTTCCATGCGGTGTCGCTGTTCGACGAGGTGACCGTGCAGCCCGCCGACACTCGCTCGATCACCCTGCTGGGGGACACCGTGCGCGGCGTTCCCGCCGACAGCTCCAACATCGCCTGGGCGGCGGTCGACGCCCTGGCTCACGCCACCGGCATCGACACCGACGTGGCCATCGAGATCCGAAAGGGCATCCCCGTGGCCGGCGGGATGGCCGGTGGAAGTGCCGATGCCGCAGCCGTGTTGGTGGGGTTGGCCCGGTTGTGGAAGGTCGACCTCGATCGTGATGCCCTGCAGCGCATCGGGGCGGCGCTGGGCAGCGACGTGCCGTTCTCGGTGCACGGCGGTACCGCGTTGGGCACCGGTCGCGGCGAGAAGTTGGTCAGCGCATTGGCGCGTGGCGAGTTCCACTGGGTGATCGCGATGGCCGGCGGGGGACTGAGCACCCCTGATGTCTACCGCGAGTTGGATCTGCTGCGGGAACGCGAAACCCCCACCCGCGCAGGCGCTCCCGACGAGCTGCTCAAAGCGTTGGCCGGGGGCGACCCGACTCGACTGGCGCCGCTGCTGGTCAACGACCTGCAACCGGCCGCGGTGTCGTTGATGCCGCCGCTGCGCCGTACGCTGCGTGCCGGCGTAGATGCCGGTGCGTTGGCGGGCATCGTGTCAGGATCGGGTCCCACCTGTGTGTTCCTGTGTGCCGGAGCCGATCACGCCGTCGGTGTGGCCGCTGAACTGTCCGGGGCCGGGGTCTGTCGATCGGTGCGCACCGCAGTCGGTCCGGTACCCGGTGCGCGAGTGGTCGAATCCGAATGAGGTCGTCGATGGGTGTGTCCGCGTGAGCAATCTGGTCAACGTCGAGAAGATCTCCAAGAGTTTCGGCATCACGCCGCTGCTGGAATCGGTGAGTCTCGGTGTGCAGCAGGGACAGCGGATCGGGGTGGTCGGTCTCAACGGTGGCGGCAAGACGACGCTGTTGGAGATCCTGGCCGGCATCGAACCACCCGATTCCGGGCGGGTGTCGCACGCCGGGGGCATGCGGATGGCCGTGGTCACCCAGCGCGGTGAGCTGCCTGCCGGGGCCACCGTCGGCGACGTGGTGGTCGGGCCGCTGGGGTTGGCCGAACACGAGTGGGCCTCGGATGTGCGGGTGCGAGAGGTGTTGGCGGGCATCGGTATCGACCGTCTCGACGGTGGCCTGCAGCGTCCGGTTGATGCGCTCTCCGGTGGCCAGAAGCGCCGCGTGGCACTGGCCGCCGCGCTGGTGCAAGAGCTGGATCTGTTGATCCTCGACGAGCCCACCAACCACCTCGACGTCGAAGGCGTGCAGTGGTTGGCCGAGCATGTGGTCAACCGGCGCAGCGCGTTGGTGGTGGTCACCCACGACCGCTGGTTCCTCGACACCGTCGCCACCCGAACCTGGGAGGTCGCCCACGGCGCGGTGGCCGAATACGAAGGTGGATACAACGATTGGATCTTCGCCCGCGCTGAACGGGCGCGGCTGGCCGATGCCGCCGAGGAGCGGCGCCGCAACCTGGCCCGCAAGGAGCTGGCCTGGCTGCGCCGCGGCCCGCCGGCGCGAACGTCCAAGCCCCGCTACCGAATCGAGGCGGCAGAGAAGCTGATCGCCGACGTGCCGCCGGTACGCGACAGTGTGGCCCTCTCGGCGTTCGCGAAGCGACGCCTGGGGCGGGTCGTCATCGAACTCGAGGACGCCCGACTGTCCACCCCTGACGATCGGTTGTTGCTCGACGGGTTGACCTGGCGTCTGCAGCCGGGCGAGCGGATAGGTCTGGTCGGGGTGAACGGCTCGGGCAAGACCACGTTGCTTCGCGCCTTGGCCGGTGAGGTGGAGGTGGCGCCGGGTCGTCGCAAGCAGGGTGCCACCGTGTCCATCGGGTGGCTGCGTCAGGAACTCGATGACCTGCCCACCGAGATGCGGGTGCTCGAAGCGGTGCAGGACGTGGCCGGTCACATCACCATCGGCGCAGGGACCAAGGCGGAGAAGGAGATATCGGCAGGACAGTTGGCCGAACGCCTCGGGTTCGCCCCGGCGCGCCAGCGCACCCCCATCCGCGATCTGTCCGGTGGTGAGCGTCGACGGCTGCAGTTGACCCGAGTCTTGATGGCCCAGCCCAACGTGTTGCTGCTCGACGAACCCACCAACGACCTCGACATCGACACCCTGCAACAGCTCGAGGACATTCTCGACGGCTGGGCCGGGACGATGGTGGTCATCAGCCACGACCGATACCTCATCGAGCGGATCTGTGATTCCACCTGGGCGTTGTTCGGCGACGGGGACCTGACCAATCTGCCCGGGGGCATCGAGCAGTACCTGGCGCGGCGAGCTGCGTTGTCCGACAGCGGGACTCCGGTGTCATCGCAAGCCGCCGCGCGCTCGTCGGCGGGTGGGTCGGCCGCCCACGCAGGCAAGGTCGATGCCGCCGCGCAGCGCGAGGCGCAGAAGTCGATGAAGCGGCTCGAACGTCAGATCGCCAAGTTCGACGAGCGTGAGCAGCAGTTGCACGCCGCGCTGGCGCAGGCTGCGACCGACGCCGATCGGCTGCGTACCCTCGACGCCGAACTAGCCCAGGTGGTGGCCGAGAAGGAGACCGCCGAGGCGCAGTGGTTGGAGTTGGCCGAGCAGTTCGGCTGACGATCACGCTGCCCGGTGGCCCGAGCGAGCGCTCGGCTAGGGTGATTGTCATGACCTTCATCGCGACCCGCGTCGACAACGGCGTCGGCGAGATCATCCTGGACCGTCCCAAAGCCCTCAACGCTCTCGATCAGACGATGATCGACGACATGTCGGCGGCGCTGCACCGTTTCGCCGACGATGACGCCGTGCAGACCGTGCTGGTCACCTCGGCGTCCGAGCGGGCGTTCTGCGCCGGTGGTGACATCCGGGCGATCCGGGACAACTCGATCGCCGGCGATCACGCGGCGAACGTGAAGTACTTCTCCTCGGAGTACGAGTTGGACCTGTTCATCGCCGAGTACCCGAAGCCGTATGTGTCGATCATCGACGGTGCGGCCATGGGCGGTGGCCTGGGCATCAGCGTGCACGGTGAGGTTCGCGTGGTGGGCGACCGCGCGCTGATGGCCATGCCGGAGACGGCGATCGGATTCTTCCCCGACATCGGTGCCACCTACTTTCTACCCCGACTACCCGCCGGTGTGGGAATGTGGCTGGGGCTCACAGGTGCTCGGGTCAAGGGTGCCGATGCGGTGACCGTCGGGATGGCCACGCACTACGTGCCGTCGGATCGGCTGGCCGCGGTCGCCGACGCGATCCGTTCGGGCGCCCCGCTGCTCGAGGCATTGGGTCCCGGCATCGACGCCGATGCCCCGGAGACCACGCTGCCGTTGGCCAAGGTGGCCGACTACTTCAGTGGCTACTCGGTTCCCGCGATCCTGGGGGGCTTGCGCGGGGCGACCGGGGACGAGTGGGCCGGGGAGATGATCGGGTTGCTGGGTGCGGCTTCGCCGACCAGCCTGCTGGTGACCGCTCGGCTGCTGGAATTGGGTGCGACCAGCCAGCTCAACGAGTGCTTCGACCGCGAGCTGACCGCAGCCGAAAACGTCACCGCCACCGACGATTTCGTCGAGGGGGTGCGCGCGGTGCTGGTGGACAAGGATCGCAACCCATCGTTCTCGCCCGACACCGTCGAGCAGGTCGACGCCGCTGTCGTCGCGGCCCTGATCGGCGAAGCCTGATCGACCTCCTGGTGTACCAGGCAGGTGCGCGCGTGCGTTTCGAGTGGGGGCCCATCGGCGCTACAGGCCTGGCCCCGCACTGTGAGGTCGTCGTGGTCGTCGATGTGCTGTCGTTCACCACGGCAGTGACGGTGGCCGCCGATCGGGGCATCGAGGTCTACCCGCTGTCGATGACCGACGACAACGCCGACCAACTGGCCCGACGGGTCGATGCAGTTCTGGCCCAGCCTCGTTCGGCGGGCAGTGGTGTCAGCCTGTCGCCGAACAGCATTCGTGACGCTGTCGATCCACCCGCGCGGATCGTGTTGCCTTCGCCCAACGGATCGGCAATCGCGCATGCGATCGCCACCAGCGGCAGCGGCTGTGTCGCAGCGTGTTTGCGTAATCATCGCGCGGTGTCGAGGCGGTTGGCCATCACCGCGAGACGAGACGCGGCCGTCGCTGTGATCGCCGCGGGGGAGCGGTGGCCGGATGGTTCGTTGCGGCCTGCAGTCGAAGATCTCTGGGGCGCGGGCGCGGTGATCTCCGGCTTGGCCGACAGCGGATGGTCACTGTCTCCAGAAGCCCAGATGGCCGCCGACGCCTGGGCGTCGGTGGCGGGTGCAGACGTGGCCGATCGTCTCGCCGAGACGACATCCGGCCGGGAACTCATGGACATGGGGTATCCGCAGGATGTCTGCACAGCGGCCGAGGTCGACTCGAGTGCCGTTGTCCCCGTACTCGATTCGGGTAGGTTTGTCGCGGTCTAGTCGGCGGTGGCGACCAGAGGTTCCAGGGTCAGTGTCGGGTGTTCCTTGACGATGTACTGCAGACGCCACTTGTCGCTGATCAACGCCAGCAGAGCGCCGTCGCTGCGAGTGAACACCTCCACGCCGCGTTGGCGATTCAACTCGTCGACGCTGTCGGCATCGGTGCGGCGGGCCAGCGAATACCCCAGCCCCTCCAGGGACGTCTCCACCCCGAACTCGGTCATCATCCGGGCGGTGACCACCTCGAACTGCATCGGTCCCACCGCAGCCAGCACCGGGGCCGCGTCACCTCGAATGTCGTTGCGCAGCACCTGAACCACGCCCTCGGAGTCGAGTTGGTCCATCGCCTTGCGGAACTGCTTGTATTTGCCTGCGCTCTGAGCGCGCAGCATGGCGAAATGCTCAGGCGCGAACGACGGGATGGGTGGGAACTGCACCTTGGTCTCGGTGTAGAGGGTGTCGCCGGGAGCCAACGCCATCGCGTTCACCAGACCCACCACATCACCGGGGTAGGCGGTGTCGACGGTGGAACGCTCGCGACCGAAGACCGCCTGGGCGTATTTGGTGGCGAACGGTTTTCCGGTCTGGGCGTGGGTGACCACCATGCCGCGTTCGAACTCACCCGACACGATCCGCATGTACGCCAAGCGATCTCGGTGCGAGGAGTCCATCCCGGCCTGGACCTTGAACACCACGGCGCTGAACGGGTCGGTCACCTCGCGCTCAGCCTTGTCGACCGATTCGCGTCCCGCAGGCGGTGGGGCCAGCTCCACCAACGTCTCCAACAGCTGGCGCACCCCGAAGTTCAGCATCGCCGAAGCGAAGATCATCGGTGAGGTCTCACCGGCCAGGAACATCTCCTGGTCGTGGTCCTGGCCCATCTCCGAGAGCAGGGCACTTTCCTCCACCGCAGTGGTCCACTCCTCGCCTTCCCGGTCAGCGGCCGCCTCAGCAGACAGGAACTCCTCGGGTGCGATGGTCGCGCCACCGGCGGTGCGGGTGAAGCGGATGTAGTCACCGGTGCGGCGGTCCAGGACACCGCGGAAATCGCCGGCGATTCCGACCGGGAAGAACAACGGTGTGGGGGTGAGCCCGATGCGCTCGCCGATCTCGTCGATCAGCTCGAGCGGGGTGCGCCCGGGGCGATCCCACTTGTTGATGACGGTGATCACCGGGATCCCACGGTGGCGACAGACCTGAAACAGCTTGAGCGTCTGCGGTTCCAAGCCCTTGGCCGCGTCGATGAGCATGACGGCGGCGTCGACGGCGGTGAGCACCCGGTAGGTGTCCTCGGAGAAATCGGAGTGACCGGGGGTGTCGACGAGGTTGATCACGTTGCCCTCGTAGTTGAACTGCAGCGCAGTCGAACTCACCGAGATGCCGCGCGCCTTCTCCATCTCCATCCAGTCCGAGACGGTCGATTTTCGACCGGCCTTGCCGTGGATGGCGCCGGCCTCGCTGATCATCCGGGCGTGCAACGCCAGCGCCTCGGTCATGGTCGACTTACCGGCGTCGGGGTGGGAGATGATGGCGAAGGTGCGGCGACGGGCTACCTCACGCGCGAGGGTGTCGGCGGTACTCACTGGTCAGAGGGTACGCGACCGGCTTTCCAACCCGTAAATGTCGTGGTGTGTCCCGCTGGGCGGGAGAATCCACGACACCTGTCGGACGGGGGAACCGGTCGGCACGCTGGCGCCGTCGAATGACACATGGGGGCAGAACTCAGACGTCACCTCGCAGAGCGCGACGGCGTGATCACCCGGAAGGAGGCGCTGAGGTTGGGACTCAGCGGTTCTGCAGTCGGTCGACGGGTCGACAACGGCGAATGGCGATGCGTGGGCCGCGGCATCTACGTGGTCGACGATCGCAGGCTCGACGACCGGGCGCGGATGCGGATCGCGTGTGCGCGCGTGGGGGAGGGGGCGGTGTTGGCCGGGTCGGCGGCGGCGTGGTGGCACGGGATCGCCGGCTCGGCACCCCGCGTCATCGCGGTCATCGCGCCGCGAGGCCGCAGCGGCGGTCGGATCCCCGGCCTGCGGCTGACGCATCGTGAACTCGACCCTCGTGACGTGGTCGAGCTCTCGGGGCTGCGGGTGGTCACCTCCGAGTTCGCAGTGCTGGAGGCTGCGGCCTGCGAGGCTGACGTGGCCCTGCTCGACGTCTCGTTGCTGCGACGGCGAGTGACTCTCGACGGCTTGTGGGCGGTTCACCGCCGATATCCCCTGCGACGGGGTGCGACGTCGGCCCGACGAGTGCTGGAGGCGGCGCAGTCAGGAGCCAGGTCTGAGGCCGAGCACCGGGTACACCGCGTACTGCGGCAGGCTGGGATCAACGGATGGCAGGCAAACGTCGAGGTCGACGGCTACGTGGGCGACCTCGTGTTCGTGCAGGCCCGGCTGATCGTCGAGATCGACGGGATGGCGTTTCACAGCGACGCCGCAGCCTTTCAGCGCGACCGATCGCGACAGAATGCATTGGTCAACGTCGGGTGGCGCGTGCTGCGCTTCACGTGGGCCGATGTGACCTCACGCCCCGACCACGTGGCTGCATCGATACGGACAGCGCTGCATCGGCGATAAATGTCGTGGTGTGTCCCGCTGGGCGGGAGAAACCACGACAGATCACTCGAAGGGGACCGGGGGCAGGGTGACCACCTGCGCGGCGTAGCTCAGCCCGGCGCCGTAGCCCAGCAGCAGCGCGGTCTGACCGGGTTTGGCCTGACCGGTGGAGAGCATGTTCTCCATGGCCAGCGGGATGGAGGCGGCCGAGGTGTTGCCGGTGAACTCGATGTCGCCTGCCACCGGGGTACCCGGGCGCAGGTGCAGGTTCTTGGCCAGCAACTCGTTGATCCGCGAGTTGGCCTGGTGCGGGATGAACACGTCGATGTCCTCGGCGCCCACCTTGGCGGCCTCCAGCGCGCGCTGAGCGGCCTTGCCCATCTCGAACGCGGCCCACCGGAACACCGCGGTGCCTTCCATGCGCAGGTACGGGCGTTGCACGCGGTCACCCTCGAGGAAGGTGTACCAGTCGATGTCCTGCTTGATGGCGCTGTACTGCGAGCCGTCGCTGCCCCACACCACCGGGCCCACGCCCTGCTCCTCGGCCGGACCGAGCACCACCGCGCCCGCGCCGTCACCGAAGATGAAGCAGTTGCCGCGGTCGGTCATGTCGATGGTGACCGACAGCCGCTCCGATCCGACGACCAACACGTTGGTGGCGCTGCCGCCGCGGATCAGGTCGGCACCCACCGCCATCGCGTGACCGAACCCGGCACACCCGGCGGTGATGTCGAATGCGGGAACACCGTTGGCCCCCAGCTGAGTGGCTACATCGGTGGCCGCTGCCGGCGCCAGCAGCAGGTGGGTGTTGGTGGCCACGATGACCGCATCGATGTCACCGGGCTGCATCAACGCATTCGCGATGGCCTTGCGCCCGCTGTCGACGGCCATGGTGGTGGCGGTCTCCTCCGGTGCGGCGAAGCGGCGGGTCTTGATGCCGGTGCGGGTGTAGATCCACTCGTCGGACGAATCGATCCGCTCGCAGATCTCGTCGTTGGTGACCACTCGTGACGGGCGGTAGGCACCGATGCCCAGGATGCCGACCTTCTGGGTTCCGGTGGTGTCTGAGATCAGTGCCATGGTGGAGTCCTTTCCTCGCAGACAGTCCTATCAGAACGAGGTGATCTGCGGGGCCGGTGGCAGGGTGACGACCTGACCCGCGTAGCTCAGCCCGGCGCCGAAGCCGAGTAGCAGCGCGGTCTGACCGCCGGTGGCCTTGCCGGTCGCCAACATCTCCTCCATGGCCAGCGGGATCGACGCCGCCGAGGTGTTGCCGGTGTTCTCGATGTCGTTGGCCATCGGGATGTCGTCGCGCAGGCCAAGGTTCTTCTTCATCAACTCGTTGATCCGCGCGTTGGCCTGGTGCGGGATGAACACGTCGATGTCGTCGGCGGTGATCCCGGAGATCTCCAGCGTCGACTTCAGCGCACGCGGCAACGTCACCGCGGCCCACCGGAACACCCGAGGGCCCTCCATGGTGACCACCATCCGGTCCAACGGATCGGTCTCGGGGTCGCGTCGCTGGTACTCCTGGGCGCGGTCCATGTAGCTGAGCATGTCGTGGTTCTGGCCGATGGCCTCGCCGTTCTCGCCGTCACTACCCCACACGGTGGGGGAGATGCCGTTCTCCTCGCTGGGACCCACCACCACCGCGCCGGCGCCGTCGCCGAAGATGAAGGCAGTGCTGCGGTCGGTGGGTTCGAGCACCACAGACAGGGTCTCCACACAGATCAGCAGCACATACTTCGAGGTTCCGGCCCGCACCAGGTCGGCCGCCATCCCCAGCCCGTAGCCGAATCCCGAACACCCCGACGCCAGGTCGACTGCGGCGACGCCGTTGATTCCCAGGTCGTAGGCGACCTGCGGGGCACCGTGTGGGATCTTGGTGGTCCAGCTCAGCGTCGACAGCAGCACCATCCCGATCTCTTCGCGCGGGATCCCGGAGTTGATGATCGCCCGCTCACCGGCGGCGACCGCCATCGACCGGGCGGTCTCGTCGCCGCTGATGTAGCGGCGGTTGCGGATGCCGCTGCGCTCGTAGATCCACTCGTCGGAAGAGTCGAGGGTCTGACACACCTCGTCGTTGCTGACGATGCGGGTCGGGCGGTAGGCGCCGATCCCCACCATCGCGACGTTCGGAACGGTGGCGTTGACCTTGATGCTGGCCATGATGAATTCCCCTTAGGTACTGCGGTGGAGCGCGTCGTGAATGTGTCGGTGCGGTGGTCTGTCCACAGTCCGGCTCACCAGGCGTGCACGGTGTTCTGGGCGTCTTCGAGTGAATGGGTGAGAAGTAGGTCGACGGCGTCGACGGCGTTGGCGATCATCAGATCGACCTCGGCGCGCTGGGCTGAGGCGAACGGTTTGAGAACGAAGTCGGCAGGGTCCTGTCGACCGGGCGGACGCCCGATGCCCAGTCGAACCCGCAGATAGTCACGCGAACCCAACGCCGACGACATCGACCGCAGGCCATTGTGTCCGCCTTCGCCGCCGCCACGCTTGAGGCGCACCAACCCGAAGTCGATGTCGAGTTCGTCGTGCACGGCGATGACATCTTCGGGGTCGATCGAGAAGAACGACGCCAACGGGCCGACCTGACGGCCGATCTCGTTCATGAAGACGGTCGGACGGGCAACGAGGACCGACGTCCCGGCCACCGACACCGTGGCGGTGTCGGCGCCGGAACGCTTGTGCACGCGGTATTTCTCGCCCGCCCGCATCACCAACGCGTCGGCGACCATCGCGCCGATGTTGTGTCGGGTGGCCGAGTACCGCTGTCCGGGGTTGCCCAGTCCGACGATCAGGTGCACTTATTCGTCGGCCGCGTCGTCTCCCGATGCGTCGTCGGCATCGGTATCGTCGTCGGCGCTCTCCGACTCGCCCTCGGCGGGGGCGTCGCCGGCACCGTCGGCCTCGAGGTCTTCCTCGGTGGGAGCCTCGTTGACCGCGACCACGAGGGTCTCGGGATCGGCGGTGAGCGTGACGCCCGAGGGCAGCTCGAGGTCGCCCGCGGTGACCTGGGTGCCGATCTCGGCGCCCTCGACGGAGACGACGATCTGCTCGGGGATCGACATGACGTCGGCCTCGACCTCGACGGTGTTGGTGTCCTGGGTGACCAGCGTGCCCGGGGCGGCGTCGCCCTCGACCACGACGGTGATCTCGACGGTGACCTTCTCGCCGCGCTTGATGACCAGCAGGTCGGCGTGCTGGATGTAGCTGCGGACGGGGTGGACGTCGACCTGCTTGGTCAGGGCCAGCTGCTTGGTGCCCTCGATGTCGAGTTCGATGACGGCGTTGGTGCCGTTGTTGCGCAGGATGGCGGCGAACTCGAGGGCGGGCAGGTTGAGGTGCTGCGGGTCGCTGCCGTGGCCGTAGAGGACGGCGGGCACGTTGCCGGCGCGACGAGCGCGGCGGGCAGCTCCTTTGCCGCGCTCCGCGCGGGCGGTGACGGCGAGCGGATTAGCCTGGGTGGCCATGTGTTTCTCCTGTGTCGGTCGTCGACCGCGGGTGGCCGACGTGAGCGGGTGGGTCCAGGCGAGCAGCACAGGCGACGCCGTCCACACCCCCTACCGGGAGAGAAACGAAATCCGCCACGCCGATCACGGCCGATCCGATGCGGATCGGCCCTCGCCGGGACAACGCCGGTCACCATATCGGAGCGGGGTGCTGCCACGCCACTTCGAGAAGTTTGCCGAGCTGTCATGTCGCGTTGGCTGAGGTGTTGCGCATCACGCGGAGCATGGGCGTTCGGGCGTTTGGATCCAGGCGCCACCACCACCACGGGACGCGAGGTGCCGGCGATGACGATCGAGCAGCACCACTGTCTGCTGTGGTCGCCCGAGGACGTCACCATCCGGTTCCTGCAGTCTTTGAGCCTCGGCGACGTGGAACTCGCCGAACACCTCCTCAGCCGCGATGTCACCTTCCGCGCAGGGTGGCGACCGGCGCATACCGGTCGAGCCGCGGTGGGTCGCCGACTCACACGCCTCGCCGCAGGCCGCACCACCTATGACGCCGTCATCCACTCCATCGACTGTGCCGGGTCGACCGTGCTCACCGCGCGTACCGATGCCTTCGTCCGGGGTCGGCTACGGGTGCAGGTCTCGGTGCGCGGCACCGCGGCGGTGGTCGACGGCAAGATCGTCAGTTGGACCGACCGGATCTCGGCGCGTGATCTGCTCGGCGCGTTCGGGCGCGGCGTGATCGGGGTGCTGGTGCCTTCGATGCGCGCCCAGATGCCTGCCCGCTGAACAGTCTCTCGTCAGAGGATCTCGTCGATCGACTCGACCGGTCGGGCCAGTCGGGTACCGGTGTCGGTGACCACGAAGGGCCGTTCGATCAGCCGTGGGTGCTCGGCCATGGCGTCGAGCAGGGCGTCGTCGTCGGCGCCGGCGAGCTGCAGCTCACCGAACAGTGCTTCGCGGCGACGCACCGCCTGCGCCGGGGTGAGTCCGGCTGCGGTGATCATGGCCGCGAGCTCGGCCCGGGTCGGTGGGGTGTCGAGATAGCGGACGATCTCTGGCTCCACGCCGGTATCGCGTATGCGCTGCAACGCCTTTCGGGACGTGGAGCACTTCGGGTTGTGGTAGATCCGCACCTGGCCCATCTGATCGGGCCGAACTCAGGCGACGCCGTTGAACAGGCTGGTCACCGACCCGTTCTCGAAGACCTGCTGGATGGTCTGGGCCAGCAACGGGGCGATGGAGAGCACGGTGAGGGTGGGGAAGTGCTTCTCCGGTGCGATGGGCAGCGTGTCGGTGGCGATCACCTCGCGGGCGCCACAGTTGGCCAGTCGTTCGGCCGCCGGATCGGAGAACACCCCGTGGGTGGTGGCGATGATGACGTCGCCGGCGCCGGCGTCCTTGAGCACCCGGACCGCACCGGCGATGGTGCCACCGGTGTCGATCATGTCGTCGATCAGCACACAGATCTGGCCTTCCACCTCGCCGACCACCCGGTTGGACTTGACCTGGTTGGGCACCAACGGATCTCGCGTCTTGTGGATGAAGGCCAGCGGTGCCCCGTCGAGGGAGTCGGCCCACTTTTCGGCCACCCGCACGCGACCGGAGTCGGGCGAGACGACGGTGAGGTTGGCGGTTCCGTAGTGGGTGCGCACGTAGTCGGCGAGCTGCCCCTGGGCGTGCATGTGGTCCACGGGACCGTCGAAGAACCCCTGGATCTGATCGGTGTGCAGGTCGACGGTGATGATGCGATCGGCGCCTGCGGTCTTGAGCAGGTCGGCGACCAGGCGAGCCGAGATCGGTTCGCGACCGCGGTGCTTCTTGTCCTGGCGGGCGTAGGGGTAGAACGGCAGGATCGCGGTGATGCGCTTGGCCGATCCGCGCTTGAGCGCGTCGATCATGATGAGCTGCTCCATCAACCATTTGTTCAGCGGCGCGGGATGGCTCTGCAGGACGAAGGCGTCCGAGCCGCGGACGGAGTCCTCGAACCGGACGAAGATCTCGCCGTTGGCGAAGTCGCGCGCGGTCTGCGGGGTGACCTCGATACCCAGTGCCCCCGCCACGGCGTCGGCCAGCTCGGGATGAGCCCGGCCGGAGAAGAGCATCAGGTTCTTCTGATTGTCGGTCGTCCAGTTCACAGCTCGTCCGTTCCTGTCTTCGGTGCCGGTTCACCCGGTGGTGTCATATCCGGTGGTGTCATATCCGGTGAGGGGGTGTCCTCGGGGGGTGTTCCGTGCTCGCCGCGCGCCTGCGCGGCGGCCCGCGCCGCAGAGGTGCCGGGTCGTTTGGCCTCGACCCATCCATCGATGTTGCGTTGGCGTCCGCCCGACACCGCCAGTGCCCCCGGCGGCACATCCCGGGTGAGAACGGTACCGGCACCGGTGTAGGCGCCGTCACCGACGGTCAGTGGGGCCACGAACATGGTGTCCGACCCGGTGCGGCAGTGCGATCCGATCACCGTGCGGTTCTTGCTCACCCCGTCGTAGTTGACGAACACGCTCGAGGCGCCGATGTTGCTGTGCTCACCGATGGTGGCGTCGCCGACGTAGGTCAGGTGCGGGACTTTGGTGCCGGTGCCGATGGTGGAGTTCTTGACCTCGACGAAGGTGCCGATCTTGCCGTCGGCGCCGAGGTCGGTTCCCGGCCGCAGATAGGCGAACGGACCGACCTGCGCACCGGCGCCGATGCGTGCCGAGTCTGCGTGGGTGCGAATCACGTGCGCACCCTCGCCGACGACGACGTCGGTCAGGGTGGTGTCGGGTCCGATCACGGCGTGTTCACCTATCACCGTCGAACCGTGCAGCTGGGTGCCCGGTAGCAGGGTGGCGTCGACACCCACCTGTACGTCGACGTCCACCCAGGTGTGGCTGGGGTCGACGACGGTGACGCCCGACAGCATCAGCGAGGTGAGGATGCGGCGGTTGAGTTCGGCCCCCAGCGTGGACAGCTGCAGGCGATCGTTGCATCCGGCGACCAGGGCAGCATCGCGGATGTGGTTGGCGTGCACTGTCTTTCCCATGGATCGTGCGATGGCGACCACATCGGTCAGGTAGATCTCGCCCTGGGCGTTGTCGGTGGTCAGTCGGCTCAGCGCTGCCGCCAACACGTCGGAGTCGAACGCGTAGACCCCGGAGTTCACCTCGGTGATGCGCCGCTGTTGGGGGGTGGCGTCGCGTTCCTCGACGATCTGGGTGACCTGGCCGTCCTGGGTGCGCAACACCCGGCCGTAGCCGGTGGGATCGGCTGCGGTTGAGGTCATCAACGTGACCTGCGCGCGGGTTCCGATGTGGTGATCGACCAGGGCGCGTAATGCGTGCCCGGTGAGCAGCGGCACGTCGGCTGCGGTCACCACCACGATGCCGCGGAAGTCCTCAGGCAGGGCCGCGAGCCCGGCGCGCACGGCGCCACCGGTCCCGTTCTGCACCTCCTGTACCGCGGTGCGGATCGGACGGCCCAGGGTGGCGGAGATGTCGGCGCAGGCTGCGGCCACCTGCTCGCGCTCGTGGCCGATCACCGCCACCAGATGGGTGGGGTCGATGCCGGCGCCGGCGTGCAGGACGTGGGAGAGCAGGGTGCGTCCGGCGATGCGGTGCAACATCTTGGGTGTGCTCGAGCGCATCCGGGTACCCGCCCCGGCGGCGAGCACGAGGACGGCCGAGGGGATGGCACGGCGGGCGGTGACGGTATCGGCCGTGGCGCGCGGGGCTGGTCGTCGACCGGCTGGGATGGCACCGGTGGTGGGTGCCGCGGGTGAACCGTGCGCTGCGGTGGAGCCGCTGCCAGTCCTCGGACCTGTCGACCCTGACGCTGTCGACATGGACATATGACTCCTGACGTGCGGGGCGCTACCGAGCGTGATCGGGTGCGATCCTACGCACTGGTAGAACTGTCCACAGCCAGGGAGTCAGCCGAGACCCCGGTAGTCGCGGGAAAGGTCGAGATAGTGAGCGAACGCAGAACAGCAATTGTGACCGGAGCTGGTCGCGGCATCGGGGCGGCGGTGGCGCAGCGTCTGGCCGCCGACGGTCTGGCCGTGGCGGTACTCGACCTGACAAAGGAGTCGACCGCTGACACCGTGGCCGCCATCACCGAGGCGGGCGGAACGGCGATCGGGGTGGGTGCCGATGTCTCCGACGAGGCGTCGGTGACCGCTGCCGTCGACACCATCGTCGCGGAGTTGGGTCCGCCCACCGTGGTGGTCAACAACGCGGGCATCCTGCGCGACAACCTGCTGTTCAAGATGTCGGTCGACGACTGGGACGCCGTCATGGGTGTGCACCTGCGCGGTGCATTCCTGGTCACCCGGGCGGCCCAGAAGTACATGGTGGAGGCCAAGTTCGGTCGCGTGATCAACCTGTCGTCCACCTCGGCCCTGGGTAACCGCGGCCAGGCCAACTACGCTGCCGCCAAGGCCGGCATGCAGGGCTTCACCAAGACCCTGGCCTTGGAACTGGGCAAATTCGGTGTCACCGCCAACGCCATCGCCCCCGGCTTCATCGCCACCGACATGACCAAGGCCACCGCCCAGCGGGTCGGCATGGAGTGGGACGAGTTCATCGCCGCCAACGCTGCCGCCATTCCGGTGGCCCGCGTGGGGGCACCTGACGACATCGCCCATGCTGCGTCGTTCTTCGCCAGCGAGGGTGCCGGCTTCGTCTCCGGTCAGGTCCTCTACGTCGCGGGCGGTCCCAAGGACTGACCGGATCGCAAGCAGACTGCAGCGTGCCACTCGTGGCACAATCTCAGTCGGCGCCCTCGGGTGCCGGTCCGCCATGGTGTAATCGGCAACACTCCTGATTTTGGTTCAGGCATTCTAGGTTCGAGTCCTGGTGGCGGAGCCAAGGGCCCGGCTGCGCTGGCTCAGCTCGAGCGAGCATCCGCAGCCCCTGACCTGCCAACAACCCCCGAGTCCATCGTGGACTCGGGGGTTGTTGCGTCGACGCCGGACTACGCGGTGGGGGCCGTCGACACCGATTCGACTGTGGCGCTGCTCGATTGGCGTACCGTGCCGGCCTGCAGGACGCCGTCGTCGGCGGCCACCACGACACGCGAGCCCAGGTAGTTGCCGGTTCCCGGGTCGATGACGATCTCGTGGTCGTCGGTGCCGATGCGCACACCCACCCCGGTCCCGGTCCGGCCGTCGAGGGTGACCCGGTCGGAGGTCACCGTCAGGCCCTTGACCTTGGCCAGGGCCCGGAACAATGCGGCCCGGTTCTGCGCGGGCAGCAGCCCGCTCTGCAGCGATTCCTGCGCGAGGTCGAAGATCGCGGCCGGCTTCATCCCACCGGCGTCGCGGACCAGCCGGTTGAACAGTTCGGTCGGTTCGGTGGGCAGTGTCTTGATGAAGCTGGGCTGCGGGTTGTCCCAGCCGGTCTGGGCGCACCGGTCCACGCCTGCGGTGTAACTGAACCGCCCGCAGCTCGCTTTGTAGGTACCGGCCACCATCGGGGCGGGCGGGGCTCCGGCTCCGGCGCGCCCGGCAAGCCACTGGGAGGGCGCGGCCAGCTGCTGACGCAGGACCCAGGTGGAGGTGGGGTCCAGCGGCGTCCACTGCTCGGTGATGGTGGACTCGCGGTAGGCGGTGTTGCCGGGTTGGCCGACGGTGATGCCGACTTCGCGAATCGTGATGTGGCGATATGGGTTCGGGGCAAAATCGGTGGTGCGGTCGGCGGTGTTCTCCAGCAGCGTGGCCGCCGAGGCGGGGGCGGAGTTCGAGGTGCTGAACAGCGGGACGGCCACGGCGACTGCGGCCACGGCGGCCACCGATGCAGCGGCGACCATCGCCGGCCGGACACGCCGGTGGCGGCGTTCATGGAGTTCGTCCTGGGGTGCCGCTGTTTCGGTGGTGGCCGCGCGCAGCCTGGTGAGTCCGTTGTCGAACGCCTGCTGGGTCATGGTGGGTTCCTGTTCGTTGAGGTGGGCCAGTGCGGAGTCGAGCTGAGCGTCGGTGATGTCGTGGTCAGCCATGGGAGCGGTCCTTCAGATAGGTGTTGAGGCTGGATTTGATGCGGTTTCGGGCGCGGTGCAGTCGGGAACGGGCGGTCGCCTCGGGAATCGACAACGCGGCTGCGGCCATCGAGGGGGTGAGATCGCCCCAGGCGACCAGCATCAACACGTCGCGTTGGTTGGTGGGCAGGTCGGCGAGCATGCGGCGCAGTGGCCCGGCCAACGCCCGTGAGTCGAGTTCGGCGGTGGCCCGGTCGAAGTCGTCCTCGGGTGGCGACTCGGCTCGGTGATCGCGAATCCCGGCTCGCAGGCGACGCTCCTCGTCCCGAGCGTGTCGACGCACCAGGTTGGTGGCCACGCCGAACAGCCAGGCCCGTGCTGCGTCGGCGTCGCAGGGCTGTCCAGCTCGTTCGCGCCACAGGATGAGGAACGATTCGGCGACGATGTCGTCGGCGATGGTCGCCCCGACACGGCGGGCCACGTAATTGTGCAGCCGGTGTGCGGTGCTGGTGTAGAGCTCTTCGACCAGGAGTTGGTTGAGGACGGGCGGGGGTCTGTCGGCCACGAGAAGGTGATCCCTTGTTGTCGGTTGCACGTACATACCTGCCCGCAGCGGGGGTCAGCGTTTCACTTGTTGTCCACGACGTCTCTTTGCCCAGGGTAGAGATCTGACGTGGGCCTGCTCGCTGATGTCGAATAGGGTGCTGAAGGTCTTGTGACCATCGACGACCACGCACCACAGTGGGGAACCATGCCCAACCAGCAACACGGCGACACCGGCGCAGCGCCTCGCGCCCGCATGACCGGTGCGCAGCGGCGCGCGCAGTTGATCGAGGTGGCGCGCGGGCTGTTCGCCGAGCGCGGTTTCGAGGGCACCTCCATCGAGGAGGTGGCCCAACGCGCATCGGTGTCCAAACCCGTTGTCTACGAACATTTCGGCGGCAAAGAGGGCCTGTACGCCGTGGTGGTCGACCGGGAGATGGAGACCCTGCTGGAGATGATCACCGCCTCGCTCACCCAGAACCGTTCACGCATCCGGGTGGAGAAGGTCGCGTTGGCGTTGCTGACCTACATGGAGGAGCGCACCGACGGCTTCCGCATCCTGGTGCACGGCTCACCCAGCACCGGCGCCGACGCGAAGTACTCCAGCCTGCTCAACGACGCCATCGGGCAGGTGGAGCACCTGCTGGCCGGCGATTTCGAGCGCCGCGGTTTCGATGCCAGCCTGGCGCCGCTATACGCCCAGGCGCTGGTGGGTGCGGTGTCGGTGACCGCGCAGTGGTGGCTCGACGTCCGCGAACCAGCCAAGGAAGTGGTCGCCGCGCACCTGGTCAACCTGTGCTGGAACGGACTGTCGGGACTGGATCAAGATCCGACCATCGATCACGGCGACGCTGAGCACCCCTGACCGCAGCAGGCGATCAGACCGGTGGCGGACCATCGACCCCGGGCACGTCGTACTCCATGAACACGCAGTCCACCCAGCGGCCGTGTTTGAAACCCACGCGGTGCAGTGTGCCCGACTCGACGAATCCGGCGTTGGCGTGCAAGCGGATCGACGCCGGTGACTCCGCGATCACCGCGATCACCCGGCGTACCGCGGTGGTGTCCAGGTCGGTCAACAACGCCGTCAGCAACATCGACCCCAGGCCTGCGCCGGTGGCGTCAGGGTGCAGGTAGATGGTGTCCTCGGTGGTCCAATCGAACGCTCGCTTGCCACGGAAATCACCGAGGTAGGCAAACCCCACCACCCGATCAGGACCCGGTGCGCCGTCGGTGCTGTCCACCGCGACGATGAAAGGCCAACGCCGCGCGACGATTCCGGCACGTTTGGTCTCCCAGGCCGCAGCGGTCGGCGAGTCGTAGTCGAACGTGATGACCGTGTTGTCCACGTAGTACCGGTAGATCTCGGCGATCTCGACGCAGTCGGCGGCCACCGCGGGGCGGATGGTGATGGTCACGACCGGTACAGGCGCGCCGAGTAGTTCTCGGGTCGATAGTGTTCCTGCAGTTCGGCGAGGTCGGTGCAGTGGAAGAAGACCTCCTCGACGCGTACCTCCAGGGCCAGGATGGGGCGGTTGCCCTTGACGATCATGTCGTCGAAGTAATCTGCGTCGCAGACGATCCGGGCCGTCCCGTTGATCCGCAGGGTGTCGCCCTTGGGTGAGACGTCGAGATTGCCACCGGAGTCAGTGGTGGCCAGCGCCGCCCACGGACTCCTCGCGATCCACTCCCGGTGCACCGAGGACAACCGATCGGCGACCTTGTCGGCCACTCGTTGGATGGGTACGCCGACAATGACCCGCAGCTGTTCCACGGTCTGCACCAGCTGTGGTTTCGACGCCGACGATGCTGCGGTGTGACCCATGCCGCGATCATGGCACCGCGCTGTGACCGCTGGCAACGCAGTTGCCTACCATCGACGGCGTGGCTGCACCTCTGACAACGGCAGATCCGACCGCACGACCGTTGGCAGGTGTGGCCGAGGCGGCCATCGCTGATTCGGCGATCGCGGCCGTCACCGGTCTGCGTGGACGCCGGCGGCTCGACATCGTCGGCCCCGACGCCGCACGCCCGTTCGTCCTCGCGGCGGCAGCGTCTGTCAGCTCGGGCGGACCGCTGCTGGTGGTCTCGGCCAACGGACGCGAGGCCGACGACCTGACCACCGAACTGCGCGAGATGATGGGCGAGGCGGTGGCGCAGTTCCCGTCGTGGGAGACGCTGCCGCACGAACGGCTCTCGCCCAGCCCCGACACCGTCGGCGCGCGGCTGCAGGTGCTCTACCGGCTGGCGCACCCCGACGACGACGCCTACGGTCCGCGCCTGCGCGTGGTGGTGACCACGGTCCGATCGTTGGTGCAACCGATGGCTCCCGGACTGGGATCCACCGAGCCGATCACGTTGCGCGAGGGCGTGGAGTTCGACTTCGACGAATTGATCGCCCGGTTGGTCGAGTTGGCGTACGCGCGGGTGGACATGGTGGGCCGTCGCGGTGAGTTCGCAGTGCGGGGCGGCATCCTCGACGTGTTTCCCACCACCGCCGATCACCCTGTGCGCGTGGAGTTCTGGGGCGACGAGATCACCGAGCTGCGTGCCTTCTCGGTGGCTGATCAGCGCAGCCAGCCCGAGGTGCACACCGCGCTGGTCCACCTGCATCCGTGTCGCGAGCTGATCCTCACCGACGAGGTGCGGGCCCGCGCTGCGGACCTGATCGATCCCGACGGCGGCGACCGGTCGATGGTCGAGATGCTGAGCAAACTGTCCGAAGGCATCCCGGTCAACGGGATGGAGGCGTTGATCCCGGTGCTGGTCCCAGGGCAGATGCAGCTGCTCACCGAGATCATGCCCGCCGGAACGCATGTGGTGGTGCTGGACCCGGAGAAGGTGCGCACCCGTGCGTCCGATCTGGCCAAGACCGGCGAGGAGTTCCTGGAGGCGTCGTGGACAGCGGCCGCGGTGGGTGGCGACGCCCCCGTCGACGGGGCGGCGTTCGGCGGAATCGATCTGCAGGCCAGCAGCTATCGGCCCATCGCCGCGGTCCACGAGGCCACCGTCGCGGCCGGGCGCCCGTGGTGGACCATGACCCCGCTTGACGCCATCCCCGACGACGAGCTCGGCGATGACGACGATCAGGACGCGAACACCGTTGTGCGGCTGGCGGTGTCGCCGGGCCCGGCACCTCGCGGTGCGCAGGACGAGGTGGCGTCCACCTTCGCATCCCTGCGCGGGCACGTGGCCTCAGGGGGTCGAGCCGTGATCGTGGTGCAGGGCAAGGGAACTGCCCAGCGCTACCTCGAGCGACTCGGCGACGCCGAGGTTCCGGCCACCCTGATCGAAGCAGGATCGCAGCCCGCGCCGGGTGTGGTCTCGGTGCTGTGCGGCACCTTGCGCAGCGGATTGGTGTGTCCTGACGCGTCGTTGGTGATCGTCTCCGAGGCCGACCTGACCGGGTCGCGGGTGGCGGGGGTGCGCGACGGCAAGAAGATGCCCGCCAAACGCCGCAACCAGGTGGACCCGCTGGCGTTGGCCGCAGGCGATCTGGTTGTCCACGATCAGCACGGCATCGGTCGGTTCGTGGAGATGAACGAGCGCACCATCGGTGGGGCACGCCGGGAATACCTGGTGCTGGAGTACGCGCCGGGCAAACGCGGCCAGCCCGGTGACCGGTTGTTCGTCCCGATGGATTCCCTCGATCAGCTGTCCCGGTATGTCGGTGGTGAACAGCCGGCGCTGTCGAAGCTGGGCGGGTCGGATTGGCAGAACACCAAACGCAAGGCGCGCAAAGCGGTTCGTGAGATCGCCGGAGAGTTGGTGGCCCTGTATGCGGCGCGTCACGCCGCGCCCGGCCATGCGTTCGCGCCCGACTCGCCCTGGCAGGCCGAGATGGAGGACGCCTTCGGGTTCACCGAGACCGTCGATCAGATGACGGTGATCGCCGAGGTGAAGGCCGACATGGAAAAACCCGTCCCGATGGACCGGGTCATCGTCGGAGACGTGGGCTACGGCAAGACCGAGATCGCGGTGCGTGCGGCGTTCAAGGCGGTGCAGGACGGCAAGCAGGTGGCCGTGCTGGTGCCGACGACCATTCTGGCCCAACAACATCTGCAGACCTTCACCGAGCGGATGGCCGGGTTCCCGGTCACCATCAAAGGTCTGTCCAGGTTCACCGACGCGGCGCAATCCCGCGAGACCATCGACGCGATGGCCGAGGGCAGTGTCGACATCGTGGTGGGCACCCATCGCCTGCTGCAGAGCGGGGTGCGCTGGAAAGACCTCGGTCTGGTGATCGTCGACGAGGAACAACGTTTCGGAGTCGAGCACAAGGAGCACATCAAGTCGCTGCGCACCCACGTCGACGTGCTGACCATGTCGGCCACGCCCATCCCGCGCACCCTGGAGATGTCGATGGCCGGCATCCGGGAGATGTCGACCATCCTGACCCCGCCCGAGGAACGTCATCCGGTGCTCACCTATGTGGGCGCCTACCAACCCAAGCAGGTGGCCGCCGCCATCCGCCGAGAACTGTTGCGCGACGGGCAGGTCTTCTTCGTGCACAACCGGGTGAGCTCGATCGACAAGACCGCCAAACAGATTCAGGACATGGTGCCCGAGGCGCGGGTGGTGGTGGCGCACGGACAGATGGGTGAGGACCAGCTCGAACGCACCGTTTCCGGTTTCTGGAACCGCGAGTTCGACGTGCTGGTGTGCACCACCATCATCGAGACCGGGCTCGACATCTCCAACGCCAACACCCTCATCGTCGACCGGGCCGAGGCGCTGGGGTTGTCGCAGCTGCACCAGCTGCGCGGCCGCGTGGGCCGCAGCCGCGAACGCGGATACGCCTACCTGCTCTACAGTCCCGACAAGCCGCTCACCGAGACCGCGTACGACCGGCTGTCCACCATCGCCCAGAACAACGAGTTGGGCGCCGGGATGGCGGTGGCGCTCAAGGACCTCGAGCTGCGTGGCGCCGGAAACGTGTTGGGCGCCGAACAATCCGGTCACGTGGCCGGTGTCGGGTTCGACCTGTACGTGCGGTTGGTCGGCGAGGCGGTGGAAGCCTACCGGGCAGCCGCCGACGGCAAACCCATCACCTCGGAGGAGAAGCGGGAGGTGCGCATCGACCTGCCCGTCGACGCCCACATCCCGGCCGACTACGTCGACTCCGACCGGCTACGGCTGGAGGCGTACCGCAAACTCGCTGCGGCACTCGACGACTCCGACATCACCGCCGTCGTCGACGAACTGCTGGACCGCTACGGACCGTTGCCTGCGGAGGTGTCGCGCCTGGTGTCGGTGGCCAAGCTGCGGCTGCTGGCGCGTGAGGTGGGGGTGACCGAGATCGGGGTGGCGGGCACCGGAGTGAAGGTGTCGCCGGTGAATCTGCTCGACAGCCAACAGATCCGGCTGCGTCGGGTCTATCCGGGGACCACCTACCGCGAGGCCACCTCGGTGCTGACGATGCCCATCCCGCGCACCGGGGGCGTGGGTAGCGACCGCGTGCGCGACGTGGAGTTGATCCAGGTGGTGGCCGACCTGTTGTCGGTCATCACCGGCGCCGACCCGGGTTCGCGCGACATGCGCGGTCCGGTCATCGAGCAACCGGCATGACCGGATCCGGCTCCGGCGCAGGCGGTCGCAGGTCGGGGGAGGCCCTACTCGACGCGGTGGAACTGATGGATCGGCTCCGTCGTATCGGACCCTGGGAGGCGGCGCAGACCCACGACTCGCTGCGTCGGTATCTCCTGGAGGAAACCTACGAACTGCTCGACGCCATCGAGGGCGGGAGTCGTGCCGACCTCCTCGAGGAACTCGCCGACATCCTGTTGCAGGTGCTGTTCCATGCGCGCATCGCCGCCGATGATCCCGTGCAGCCGTTCGACATCGACGACGTGGCGCGCGCGTTCACCGCCAAGATCTCGGCGCGATCGGCGGGTGTCCTGGCCGGAGACACCGACCTGGCGGCCCAGATCGAACACTGGGAGACGACCAAGGCCGCCGAGAAAGCGCGGATGTCGGTGTTCGACGGGGTCGCCACCTCGCAACCGGCGCTGGCGTTGACCCAGAAGGTGATGGAACGTCTCGATGCGGCCGGCTTTCCCCACGACCTGATCCCCGCGTCAGTGCTGACCGTGGACCTGACCGCGGCGCTGGCCGCCGACCCCGACGGCAGTGTCGAGGACCGTCAGCGCTGTCGGATCGTCGACTTCATGGCCCGTGTACGCGCCGCCGAGTCGGCGCTGCGTGCCGCCGGGGTGAGGGCCCCCACCGCCGCCGACTGGCGCCGGATGCTCGGCGAACCGTCGGTGATCAGCCCGTCGTCCCCATGACGTCGGCCGACAGGCCGTTCTGTCGATCACCTCAGGAGAACATCGATGTCGGGTCGCGACCACAATCGGTCTCACTCGTCGGTGGTCGGTGGATGGTGGTGCAGGATGTCGTCGGCGGGTAGCCGCAGCGGTACTTCGGTGAAGCGTTCGATGTGGTGGGGGTAGGCGGCGCGAATCCACACCTCGTTGTCGTCGAGCTGAGTCATCGCCACCCGTCGCCAGCGCCAATCCGGTTGTGGCCGTGTGAAATCGGTGTCGCGGGTGATGGGGATCGGGGCGCGCGCCCAGCACGGCTCGGTCAACGACGCCAATCCGCGGGCGGCCAGGATGTCGGTCGCGTCGGCGGTGTCCACGCCAGCTGCCACCACCTGCCCGACCGGGTTCACCGCGTCGACACGCTCGGAGTAGGGGTCGCCGTCACTGCTCACGGTCCACCCGATGATCTCGCCGTCGGACGCTCGGCGGACCGGAAGTCGGCTGCGCCAGCGGTCGATGTCCACGCCCCAACGCTACCCACACGGCGCCGCGTCAGATCCGTCGTCCGGGCGTGGGAACCACGGCGGCGACTCGGTAGTTGACAGTGTGAGCGCACGAATCCACGAACTCACGAACGCAGAAGGCGGTGCACAGGGTGGGCAGATCTCGCCGGTCACGCACGATCGGTGCGGTGGCGCTGGGCTGGGTGATCGCCCTGCTGGCGACCGCGTGCGTCGATCTGCCCAGCAAGCCTTCGGTCGCCATCCCTGACGGCGTGCCGCCGGGAGCTGGGGCCGCCGTGCCCTACTTCGACATCAACGCCCCCGGTCGCACCTCCGATCGACTCCAGGCGTGGGCGCGGCCGCTGGCCCAGGACATGGGCATCCCGCTGACCTCGATGGAGGCCTACGGCAACGCGGCCGAGATACAGCGCCAGCAACACCCCGAATGCGGACTCACCTGGACCACGCTGGCGGGTGTGGCCGCCGTGGAGAGCAGGCACGGTACCTACCGTGGATCCACCGTGGCACCCGACGGTGCGGTGGCCCCGAGGATCCGCGGCGTGCAGCTCGACGGCACCAACGGCAACGCTCGCATCCGCGACACCGACGGCGGTCGCCTCGACGGCGACGCCACCCTGGACCGCGCCATGGGGCCGTTCCAGTTCATCCCCCAGACCTGGCTGCGCTACGGCGTGGACGCCAGCGGTGACGGTCGGGCCGACCCCGACAACATCGACGACGCAGCGTTGTCAGCGGCCCGCTACCTGTGTGTATCGGGTGGCGACCTGAGCACCGCGGCAGGGTGGCAGAAGGCGATATTGACCTACAACGCCTCCCGCAGTTACCTGTTGAACGTGCGCGACCACGCCAACGCCTACTCGGTGGGCGTGGCCTTCTGACCGCTGCCTAGCGACCGATTGGCGACTGCGCACTGACCGACCTGCCCAGCTGGGCGAGTCAGCGCCGATAACCCCGGCCGGGGGCACTAGTCTTGACGCGGCATCACCTGTCGACGCCTTCGGCGTGTCGGCGCGTGCGAGGAATGACGACGAAGGGGCAATCAGTGGCGATCATCGAACAGGTGGGGGCACGAGAGATTCTCGACTCCCGAGGCAATCCGACCGTTGAGGTCGAGGTCGCCCTGGACGACGGCACGTTCACGCGCGCGGCAGTTCCTTCTGGTGCATCCACCGGCGAGCACGAGGCCGTGGAGCTGCGCGACGGCGGTGACCGCTACGGCGGCAAGGGTGTCACCAAGGCCGTGGAGGCTGTACTCGGTGAGATCGCGCCGGAGGTGATCGGCTACGAGGCCGACGAGCAGCGAGTCATCGATCAGGCGCTGCTGGACCTCGACGGCACTGCCGACAAGTCCCGACTGGGGGCCAATGCACTGCTGGGGGTGTCCCTCGCCGTGGCCAAGGGTGCCGCCGAGTCGGCCGGGCTGCCGTTGTTCCGCTACATCGGCGGACCCAACGCCCACATCCTGCCGGTCCCGATGATGAACATCATCAACGGTGGCGCCCACGCCGACAGCGGGGTGGACGTGCAGGAGTTCATGATCGCGCCGGTCGGGGCGTCCACCTTCAAGGAGTCGCTGCGCTGGGGTGCCGAGGTGTACCACTCACTCAAGTCGGTGCTCAAGGCCAAAGGCCTGTCCACCGGGCTGGGTGACGAGGGTGGCTTCGCCCCCGACCTTGCCGGCACCAAGGCCGCGCTAGACCTGATCCTGGAGGCGATCACCGGCGCCGGCCTGACCCCCGGAACCGACATCGCTCTCGCCCTTGATGTGGCGGCCACCGAGTTCTACACCGACGGAACGGGTTACGCCTTCGAGCGGGAGACCAAGACCGCCGAGCAGATGTCGGCGTTCTACGCCGAGCTGGTGGGCGCTTACCCGCTGGTGTCCATCGAAGATCCGCTGGACGAAAACGATTGGGATGGCTGGGTGGCGCTGACCGAGGCCATCGGCGACAAGGTGCAGCTCGTCGGCGACGACCTGTTCGTCACCAACCCCGAGCGCCTGGAGGAGGGCATCAACCGCGGCGCCGCGAACGCGCTGCTGGTCAAGGTGAATCAGATCGGCACCCTCACCGAGACGTTGGATGCGGTGGCGCTGGCCCACAGCAACGGATACAAGACCATGATGAGCCACCGGTCTGGGGAGACCGAGGACACCACCATCGCCGATCTCGCCGTGGCGTGCAGTTGCGGTCAGATCAAGACCGGTGCCCCGGCCCGCAGCGAGCGGGTGGCCAAGTACAACCAGTTGCTGCGCATCGAGGAGACCCTCGGCGACGCCGCCCGCTACGCGGGTGACCTGGCGTTCCCGCGGTTCGCGTACGAGGGCTGAGCAGCCCGACCACGGTGGGGGGACACGACATGGCGTCACGATCAGGTACGTCACCGCAGCGGCGACGCCCGGCCCGTCCGGGCGTGAGCCGGCGTACCCGTGCGGCGGCAGTGTCAGACGACGATCTCGACGTGCCCGACCTCGACCCCGCGCACGACACCCCGACCGACCTCGACCCCCCGGCCGCCGACACGCCGCGACGCGCCGGGGTCGGTCGTGGCCGTCGGCTCGATCCCAAGCGTGTGGTCATCGTGGCCCTGGTGCTCAGCGTGGTGGCGCTGACCCTGGCGGTGCCGGTGCGCACCTTCTTCTCCCAGCAATCCGAGGTCGATCAGGTGCAACGGTCCAATGCCGCACTGCGGCAACAGGTTGCCCAGCTGCAGCAGAAGGTCGACGAGCAGCAGGACCCGGCCACCATCCGGCGTCTGGCCCGCGAACGGCTGGGCTACGTCGACCCCGGTGACAACGCGCTGGTGATGATCTACCCGTCGGCACCGCCGAAATCCGATGCGCAGAAGCGGGCCGATCAGCGTGCCGGCGACCCCTGGTACAGCAAGCTGCTGGGGTCTGTGACCACACCACCCGGTGGCTGAGTCGATCAGCGGCCCGGCGGGAGCTGGGCGCTCGCCGGTCGATCCGGCCGACCTGCAGGTGATCGCGCAACAGCTCGGGCGGACGCCGCGCGGCGTGCTGGCGGTCAGTTACCGCACCCCCGACGGGATCCCGGCGGTGGTGACCACCGCGCCACGGCTGCCCGACGGTACCCCGTTCCCCACGCTCTACTACCTGACCGATCCCCGATTGACCGCGGCCGCAAGCCGATTGGAGTCGGCCGGGGTGATGCGACGGATGAGCAGCAGGCTGGCCCACGACCCCGAGTTGGCCGCGCACTACCGGCGAGCGCACGAGTCGTATCTGGCCGAACGGAACGAGATCGATTCCTTGGGAACCGATTTCACCGGTGGTGGCATGCCGGATCGGGTGAAGTGCCTGCACGTGCTGATGGCCCATTCGTTGGCCAAAGGTGTGGGTGTGAACCCGTTCGGTGACGAAGCCGTAGCCCTGGCGGCGGAGGAATCGCGTTACGGGCCGGCCCTACGTGGCAGCGCCATCCCCAGGTATTGGCCGCAGATGGCCGACTACCCGCATCTGACCGAGGAGGACCTGCAATGAGCATCGTCGGCGCCGTGGATTGCGGAACCAATTCCATCCGGCTGCTCATCGCGCGCACCACCGATCACGGTCTGGTCGATGTACACCGGGAGATGCGCGTGGTCCGGCTCGGTGAAGGCGTCGACGCCACCGGACGGTTCACCGAGGCCGCGCTGCAACGCACCCGAGCCGCGCTGGCCGACTACTCCGCCATCATGGTCGACGCGGGTGTGGACGCGGTGCGGATGGTGGCCACCTCGGCCACGCGTGATGCGGCCAACCGCGACGAGTTCTTCGGCATGACCCGTGAGCTGTTGGGCCCGGTGGTGGCGGGCAGTGTGGCCGAGGTGATCACCGGCGACGAGGAGGCGCGGCTGTCGTTTGCCGGTGCGGTCGGTGAATTCGATTCTGCTCGTGGACCTTTCGTGGTGACCGACCTTGGTGGCGGATCGACCGAGGTGGTCTTGGGCACCGGTGAGCACGGCGTGAGCGCGGCCCGCTCGGTCGACATCGGCTGTGTGCGGTTGACCGAGCGGGCACTGGCCTCCGACCCGCCCACCCCGGATGAGGTCGAGCGGGCCCGGGGGTTCGCTCGCGACGAGTTGGCCACAGCCTTCGCCGTGGTGCCTGTGGCACAGGCACGCACCTGGGTGGGGGTGGCTGGGACGATGACCACGTTGGCCGCACTTGCCGCTGGACTCGACACCTATGACGCGGAGAAGATCCACCGGTCGGTCGTGGGTTTCGATGCGCTACGCGAGGTGTGTGAGCGGTTGATCGCGATGACTCGGGAGCAACGGTCGGCGCTGGGCCCCATGCATCCGGGTCGGGTGGATGTGATCGGCGGCGGATCGGTGGTCACCCTCGAACTCGCCCGCGTGCTGCAGGAGCAGGCAGGTATCACCGAGATGGTGGTCAGTGAGCACGACATTCTCGACGGGATCGCGCTGTCGATCAGCTGACCACCGAGGGCGCTACTGCGCCGACGCGCCGGTGGCAGGTTGACGCAGGGAGATGTTGTTGCACGCTTCGCACACGCTGTGCGGGATGACCCCGCGACGCTGCAGGAACCCGAAGATGATGCACCCCAGGCAGATCCCGAATGCTGACTCCAGGAAGGCCGCGACGACGACCATGCCGACGGTGATCTGGGCGGCCAGTCCGTAGCCGAGCAGGCTGAGTACCAGTGCGGTGGCGGTGATGGTCAGTCCGATCGCCTGGGCGAACCGCTTCGGTGGGCCGGGCACCATCTTCGTCTTGCCCAGGCGTGGCACCAACACCTTCACCGACAGGATCGCCAGCGGCGAGAGCTTGGGTCCCGACATCACCCGCAGTGCGAATCCGCCGGCCAGGATCGCGTACGCGATCGGATGATCGATCACGATGGTGACGATGGCGAGAACCACCACCAATCCCGCGGTGACGCGCGCGGCGTACTCGTTGACCGGGTTGGGGAACTTCAGCGATGAGGGCATCACGAGCCCGACGATAGCCGTCACGCCGTGTGACCAGCAAACATTGCCCTCAGAGTGAGCAGATGTGGGCAACCGGGAATATTGATTCCTGGCTAGGCCTGTGCGGGCACCGTGGTGTCGTCGAGATCGTCATCGGTGGCGGCCTCGACGGCGGCCAGATGTGCGCGCACCGCGCTGATGCTGGGCAGCAGCATCGAGCACGCGGCCGCCAGGGCGTAGCCGACGATCGGCACCGCTGACGCGACGGCGAGCGCGTGGACCAACTCGGGTTGGGTGTATCGACCGGCGGCACCGAAGAACAGCACTCCGACGATCGCGACGCCGAGTGCGCCGCCGACCTGCTGGAACGTGCCGAAGACGCCGGATGCGGCACCGGAGTCCCGTTCGTCGACAGCGGCCAGCGCGATGTCGTAGAGCGGCACCACGGTCATCGTCAACCCGAACCCGGCGATGGCCATCGGGATGACGGTGTCCCAGGCCGAGTAGTCGCGGCCGGTCGAGTGCAGGACGTAGATGGTGGCCGCGGTGCCGATGGTGATGAGGGTTGCGCCGATCAGTGGCAACAACCGACCCAGTCTGCTGACCAACCGCACGGCCAGTCCGGCTGCGGTCATGGCACCGAGGCTGAACGGCAAGGTCAGTGCGCCCGAGGCGATGGCGCTGAAATTCAACCCGGTCTGCACGTACAGCGCGAGGATGAGGAAGAACGCGTTGATCGAGCCCTGGAACAAGAACTGAACCGCGACGCCCCCCGCGAACCCGCGATGGGTGAACAACCGCAGGGGCATCATCGCGCTGTCGGCGGCGATGTCGTCGGAATGCGAGTGGCGCCGCTCGTTGACGATGAACAGGGCCAGCACCACCGGTGAGGCCGCCATCATCACGAACGACCACCACGGCCATCCCAGCTGGCGACCCTCGACCAGCGGATAGACGATCAGCAGGATGCCGCCGGCGGCCAGCACCACGCCCAGGGGGTCCAGCGGAGACGGTCGCGCGGCGCGAGTGTTGGGCACCAGGATCACTGCCGCGATGACGATGACGATCCCGATCGGGATGTTGAGGTAGAAGATGGCCCGCCACTGTCCCCCGATCGGGTTGCTGGTGACCAGCCAGCCACCCAGCACCGGTCCGATCACGGCGGCCAGCGCAGTGACCACGCCGATGATCGCGAAGATGGGCGCCCGCTCCCGCGGCTTGTACAGCGCCTGCACGCTGGCCAGCACCTGCGGCACCATCAGCCCGGCGAACAGCCCCTGCGCAACCCGGGAGTACACCAGCATGTCGCCGCTCTGGGCCAACGAGGCCGACAACGAGGCGATGGTGAAACCCGTTATGCCGGTGATGAACACGCGTTGGCGGCCATAGCGGTCACCCAGGCGGCCCGCGGTGATGAGCACGGTGGCGAACGCCAACACGTATCCACCGACCACCCATTCGAGCTGGCTGGCCGACGCGTTGAGGTCTGAGCGGATGGCCGGCAGTGCGACGTTGACGATGGTCACGTCGAGCAGGTCCATGAACATCGCAAACGTCAGCACGGCCATCGCCGGACCCCGGAACCGGGTGATCGGCGAGGCGGCGGAGGCGGATTGTGTGCTCATAGTGTCAGAGCGTATCCCGGCCGTGTGACACGAGCAGCGTGGTCACCTGCGGCTGTGGGCGTCTTTGTCGTCGGTGTCGGGAGCCTCGTCGTCGGGATCGTCATCGGCGTAGCGATCGGCCAGCTCGTCGAGCCTGGACTCGTTGTGGACCGCATGCCGATCGTCGAGCTGGGCTTTCTTTGCCGCCTCACGCATCTCGACGCCGTCGGAGATGAGGTCACCGATTTCCCGGGTGACGTCCACGACAGCGCCGGTGATGATGGTCGCGATCCGTCCCACATGCGCCGCGGTGGATTCGACAACCTCCTGCAGGAGGTCTTTGTTGCGTTCGAACCTGCCGACCATCACTCACTCCAACTCTGCCGCAGACGCCACCGTCGGGCGACATGGATTAGGCGACGTCGGCCTTCTTGGGCTCGACCTTAACACTGAACTCGACGTCGTCGGAGACCATGGAATTCGGCAGCGACAGCTTGGCGATCTTCTTCCAGGTGGACAAGATCTGGTGGCTGAAAGTGCCTGTGTTGTAGGGCAATCCGTACTTCTCGCAGATCGCCTGGACCTCGGGGGCCATGGTCGGGTAGCGGTTGGCGGGGACGTCGGGGAACAGGTGGTGCTCGATCTGGTGGGACAGGTTGCCGCTCATGATGTGGAAGAGCGGGCTGCCGATGATGTTGGCCGAACCCAGCATCTGACGCAGGTACCACTGTCCCTTGGTCTCGTTCTCGCATTCCTCGGGGGTGAAGGTCTGTACGCCCGAGGGGAAGTGGCCGCAGAAGATGATGGAGAAGGTCCACACGTTGCGCACCAGGTTGGCGCTGGCGTTGCCGGCCAGGGTGAGTGGCGCCAGCGGCCCGGTGAGCGCGGGGAACACCAGGTAGTCCTTGAGGACCTGCCGGCTTGCCTTGCGCCACATGCCTTTTGCCAGGCCCTTGATGTCTGACCAGCGGCGTTTGCCGCGCACCAGATTCTCCACCTCCAGGTCGTGCAGCATGACGCCCCACTGGAAGGCGAACATCAGACCGCTGGCCCACAGCAGGTTGCCCAGGTAGTAGGGATTCCACCGCTGGTCGCGGTCCATGCGCAGGATGCCGTACCCGATGTCGCGGTCCTCGCCGAGGATGTTGGTGTAGGTGTGGTGCATGTAGTTGTGGCTGTGGCGCCACTGATCAGCCGGGCACACGGTGTCCCACTCGAACTCGCGAGAGTTCAGCGACGGCTCGCGCATCCAGTCGTACTGGCCGTGCATGACGTTGTGGCCGATCTCCATGTTGTCCAGGATCTTCGACACACCCAGCGCTACCACGCCGGCGGCCCAGGCGGGCGGGAAGAACCCGAAGTAGAACATCGCCCGACCGGCGACCTCGAGGGTGCGCTGGGCCTTGATGATCTTGTAGATGTACTCGCGGTCGGCCTCGCCGAGATCGGCGACCACGCGGGCGCGTAGCGCGTCGAGTTCGCGACCCAGCGCCTCGACCTGCTCGTGGGTGAGGACGAGCTGACCGGGGGTGGCGTCGTCGCGACGCGCGGGAGGCTGCGATCCGGTGCGGGCGGTGGGCAATTCGGTGATCGTCATCGCGTACTCCTTCAGAGATCGATCTCGACGTCGCCGACGGGAGCGGAGACGCAGATCTGGATGTGGGTGTCGCTGTCGGTGTCGAGTTCCCCGGTGAGCACGTTGCGTGTGCAGCCAGACTTCTTTGGGGCGGTGCAGGAGAAGCAGATTCCCATGCGGCAGCCGAATTCGGGAGTGAGGCCTGCCGATTCGGCTTGCTCAAGGATGGTGCGGCCGTCGTTGGCGGCGGTGGTCCGGGCACCGGTGAACGTCAGCTCGCCTGACACGGGTTGGTCGGGATCGGGGGCGAACGTGGCCGGCGCGGTGAACGCCTCGCTGTGAACGGCCTCGGCGCGTCCGAGGTCGGTGAAGTAATCGGTCACCGCGGCCATCAGTCCGGCCGGACCGCAGACGAAGACTTCTGCCGATCGGTGATCGGGCGCCAGCTCGTCGAGGTGGGCGGGTACGAAATGGCCACGGGGATGGCCGATCTCGCCGTCGCGGCGGGTGTAGACCGTCCGGATGTTCCATTCGGGGTGTGCGCGTGCGATGTCGTCGACCTCGGCGGCGTAGACGACATCGTTGGGCGTGGCGGCGTAGTGGACGAAGTCGACCGCGCCCCGGTGCCGCTCGGCGACAAGCGTGCGCAACATTGAGAGTACGGGTGTAACCCCACTTCCGCCGCTGACGAACAGCATCCGAGCCGGTCGCGGGGTGGGCATGCAGAAGTCGCCGACGGCCGGGGTGAGGCCCAGCACGTCGCCCACTCGGGCGTTCTCGCGCAGATGCCGCGAGACGAGTCCGCCGTCGTGGGAGGTGATGGTCAGCTCGATGCGGCCACCGCGACCACCCTCGGCGTTGGCGGGGGAGAAGCAACGGGTCTGGCGTACGCCGTCGATCACCACGCTGAGCTGCACATATTGTCCGGCAGTGAATCCGGTCCACTGGCGGGTAGGGGTGAGGATGAGGGTGATGGTGCGGGGGGTCCGACGCTCGATGTCGACGATCCGGGCGCGCAGGTCGCTCCAGGTGATCATCGGGTCGACCAGCTCGAGGTAGCGGTCGACCGGGTGGGGGGCGAGGGTGGCCTCGATCACCGAGCCGAGCACCTTGGGGAGGCGATCGAACATCGCGTCCTCCATTCCGGGGAGACGGACTCGACGCCCGGCGTGGGGCGACGAATTTGGGTGAACAGGTGTGCACTGACAGAGTTCACCCTGACGCCCCACATGGTCAAGATCTCGGTCCTGTAACAGCCATCACACGGGGGTGGTTGCCTACACTTGCCGGGTGTCTCGTTCCAGGGATCTGACGTCAGCGCGCCGGCCGGCCGGCCGCTCAGCTGCCGTCGACGCCACCGAAAGCCGCTCGGCTCGCAAGAGCCGTACCCGGCAGGCGCTGCTGGACGAGACGTTGATCCTGGTGGGCGATCGAAGCTTTGCCAGCCTGAGCTTGCGTGAGGTGGCCAAGGCCGCGGGCATCGTGCCCACAGCGTTCTACCGTCACTTCGCGTCCATGGAAGACCTCGGTGTGACGTTGGTCGAGGATTCGATGCGGGTGCTGCGCAAGATGCTTCGCGACGGCCGCCGTGATCTGGCCGCACGCGATGCCGTGCCCACCGTGCACAGTTCCTTGGCAATCCTGGTGCGGCAGGTGCGTGAGAACGAGGGGCAGTTCCGGTTCCTGGTGCGTGAACAGCACGGTGGGGTGACTGAGATCCGGCGCGCCATCTCCACCGAGTTGCGGCTCTTCGTCAAGGAGTTGGCCATCGACCTCTCGCGGCTGCCGGAGATGGATCGGTGGCGTGCCGAGGATCTGGAGTTGGCGGCCGACCTCATCGTCAACGTGATGCTGCAGGCGGTGGCCGAACTGTTGGATGCCCGCCGCCGCGACAGCGACGAAGACTCTGAGCTGATCGGTCGCACGCAGCGCAAGCTGGTGTTGGTGATCCTCGGGATGAACGCCTGGCGCGCCACGTGAGCGAGCCTGACGCCGCCGATCCGACTCCCACCACAGTGGACCGTCGCCCGCTGATCGTCGCCGGGGTGGCGTTGGGCGTCGCGGCGGTGATCGCGGTGTCGGTGATCGCGTTTGCCCGGCCGACCACCTCGGGGACCGCGTCGCCGGCCGCGCCGATCGCCTCGACCTCATCCCCGACAGATCCCGCGCAGCGCACGGCTGATCCTGCGCAGTCGCCGTCATCGCAGGCCCCGGAATCGTCGGCGAGCGCGGCACCGGGACCCACCGTCGCCGGCGCGCCCGACGGGTCCACCCCGTGTCCGGTGCGATACCCGCCCACCGGGCTCTACCGTGCGTCGTCGGTGGGTACCGGTGCCACGAGTTGTGGCTTCGCCGAGGAGGTTCGGGCGGCCTATGCGCGCAGCGGCCGCCCCGGGCAGCTGCCGCGGCCCATCACTGCGCGTAGTCCCGAGACTGGTGCTGACATCGAGATGCTCTGTGCCGCACAGGCGAAGATCGTCACCTGCACCGGCGGTGTCAACGCGGTGGTCTACCTCTACTGACGATCAGTCCAGCTGCCACTTCACGCTCACCGAGACCGTGACGGTCTGGCTGCCGGGCTCGATCGGGATCGCGGTCGAGGCCTGCGATGAGCGGGCGTCGAGGGGTTGGGTCTGACCGGAGATGTTCTCGCTGATCGACAGGACTCGTCCGAGTTTCCGCTTGGCCAGGCCGGCGTATTGATCGGCGCGGTCGCGGGCGTCGGCGAAGGCGCGTGCGCGAGCGTCGGTGATCAGCTTCGAGTCGTCGTCGATGCGAAATGCCACCCCCGAGAGTCGGCTGTCGTTGCCGCCGGCGGCCACCGCGTCGCCGAGCACCGTGGAGGCGGTATCGAGCTTGCGGACCGTTATGCGCAGCGAGTTGGTGGCCTGATAGCCCGAGATGGACTGGGCACCACCGGGTGTCACGCCGGCGTACTGCGGGGTGAGGGACACCTGTTGGGTGGTCACGTCGGCGCGTGCGACTCCGGCCTTGACGACGGCTGCGGTGACGGCGTTGACGCGCTGCCCGGCTGCGGCAATGGCACCGCTGACGTCGGCTGCGGTGGTCTCCACGCCCACGGTGGCGGTCAAGGTGTCTGGGACACCCTGTACCTCGCCGGTCCCGCTGACCGAGATCGACGGGGCCTCGGGATCGGCTGAGCGCGACGGGTTGTCATCGCCGCAGGCGGTGAGCACCGTGGCGGCCAGGAACAGGCTGCCCAGTGCGGCAGCGACTCGGCGGGAGCTGTGGGTGGCAAGCGATATGCGTGACATCAGTTCAGTGTGGCCAGGAGGTCCTTGGCCATGCAGATCGAATAGAAGATCTGGTCGTAGGGCGCGAACACCGGGATGTGGCGGTAGCCGTTGCGTTCGTAGAGTCGCACGGCGTCGGGTTGACGGTCCCCGGTCTGCAAGATCACTGTCGTGTATCCCATGTCTCGGGCTGCCTGATGCGTCGCGTCGAGCAGCGCCTGTGCCACACCCATTCCACGACAACCGGATTCGACGAACATCCGCTTGAGCTCGATGTCTTGTCCGCGGGTGCGCAACGCGGCATGTCCCACCGCACGACCGGTGGCGTCGCAGGCCAGCCCGGTCCAGCGCACCGCGTCGGATTCCACGTTCAGCACGCCGGGTGGCACGCTGCGGTCGCCGTAGACCGCCGACATCTCTGCGGTCATCGCGTTGCGCAGTGCTGCCGCGGCGGGGTGGTCCCAGTCGACACTGGCCACCGTGATGGCCGAGGGGGAGATCGTCACGGACACAATTGTGCTTCGGCCGCCCGGTCCAGCGCTGATCGGGGTGATCGGCTTCTCGACACCGGTGCCCCCAGTCGGACTCGAACCGACACTGGGCGGATTTTAAGTCCGCTGCCTCTGCCAATTGGGCTATGGGGGCGACTCAGGTGACGGTATCCGTTGCGGTCGCAGGCGGGTGCAGTTGGTCTGGGGTACGTCCCTGATCAGGTGCGGACTTCGACAATGGGTGTCACCACCGTTTGTGACAGTTCCCAGGAACGTGTAACGGTCCTCGCGGTGGTGGGTGGGGTGTGTCAGTCTTGGGGAGCCGGTGGGGGTCCCGGCTCGAATCTGGTTCCGACCACACCACTGTCGTGCCGGTCCTTACGTCGCACCGACAGTGCGAACCAGGGCTGGTGAGGGGAAACGCATGAGTACCATCGACCTCGAGGCCGAGCTCACCTGCTCGCCCGAGCAGGCATGGGTGTTGATCACCGATCCGGCTCAGCGCAACACCTGGTCCACCACACGGACTCTGTCGTCGGATGCCGGCGGCTCCGATCGTGTCGATCGGGTGGGCGCAGTTCGCGAGGTGGTCATCTCCACACCCGTGCGTGCCACCGTCCACCAGGTCGTCACCCATGCCGAGGAGCCCCGCCGTTTCGAGTACGAGGTGTTCAAGGGTTGGCCGTTGTTGCGTGGCCACCACTGCCGCATCGACATCACGCCCACCATGGCCGGGTGTGCGGTACGCGTCGCCCTCGATGTCGAATTCGCCTCCGGGATTTCACTTCTGGCAAGCCAGACGGTACGCCGAGAAGTGCAGAAGTCGCTGTTGAGCCTGAGCGAGCGGTCGCGAGTGTTGCCGCAGGTCACCACCCTGCAGCGCACGTACCGACCCACGGTCCCGGTACAGACCCACACCGAGCAGTTGCGGTCGGAGGCGGCACGTCACCTCGCGATGCAGCAGCGCCTGGCCGAGGAGTTGCGTGCGGCCGGCGATCCCAAGGTGTGGTTTGCGCGGTTGGTGGCCCTGACCACCGAGGAGTACCTCTCGATCATCGACGCGGGCCAACTCGCCAACCCGGACTGGGCGTTGAGCCTGCTCATCGCAATCCACAGGCAGTACGTCACCACGATGCACGCCTACCGCAGCGGTGGTCCGCTCTCGACCCGATGGCGTGCGGCCCTGGGTCGCTGCGACGAGTCAGACGCCCGTCGGCCGTTCCGGTGCATCGCCGTCGGGGTGGTGTCGGCGTCGCGCGCGCACATGCTCGAGACCATGCCCCGCGCCCTCGCCGAGGTCTACGCCCAGAACTTTCGCAACACGCGGCACTACAAGGAGTTCCGGGCCGACTACATCCGGCTCGGCGTCATCTACCGCAACGCACTGCAGCGGTTGATGGTCGAGGTGCCAGGCGGCATGGAGATGCGGATCCTGCGGTGGTGCACGCGGGTGCTGCCCGAGGTGCGCGAGTTCGTACTGCGCACCTTCTACTTCGACATCGAGGGTGAGCGTCTGCGCGCGTTCGACACCGGCTACGACATCGCCCGCGAAGAATGCTGGCCACGTCCACAACCGGGTGAGAACCGCAGGTGACCTGATGCGGCAAAGTTCAAGAACTAGTAAAGTCGGCGGGGAACTCGGGCTCACTCCCGGTCGTTGACCTGGTAGGAAACCCGGCCGAACGTATCTGCGGTCGGACTAGCATGACGATGAAGGGACGGCAACGGTGCGAGAATCCACCAACCCGGTGATGCGCGGAGTGGTCCGTGACAACCAGAACCCCGGCGGCTACGCCGGCTTCGGCGCCGGAATGCAGGGCGCGCAGTCGGCCATGCTGGATCAGCAGGTGGACCCCTACGCCCGCGCGGGCGTACCGGTGGGCCAGCGGGCCCTGACCATCGACGACGTGGTGACCAAGACCGCCACCACACTGGGCGTGCTGATCGCCAGCGCTGCGGTGTCCTATGGCTTGGTCCACGCCAACAACGGACTTGCCTTCCCGCTGCTGCTGATCGGCGGCCTCGGCGGGTTGATCATGGTGCTCATCGCCTCCTTCGGGCGTAAGCAGGACAACCCGGGCATCGTCCTCACCTACGCCGGGCTCGAGGGCCTGTTCGTCGGCTCCATCTCCTACGTTTTCGCCAACTTCGTCGTCTCCGGCGTGTCGGCAGGCGTCCTGATCGGGCAGGCGATCCTCGGTACCTTCGGCGTGTTCGCCGGAATGCTGGTGGTGTACAAGACCGGCGCCATCCGGGTGACCCCACGGTTCACCCGCATGTTGTTCGCCGCGATGGTGGGCGTGATGGTGTTGATCCTGGGCAACCTGGTGGTCAGTCTGTTCAACGGCGGCAGTGGCCTGGGGCTCTACGACGGCGGACCGGTCGCGATTGCCTTCTCGCTGTTCTGCATCGGTCTGGCGGCGTTCAGCTTCCTCATCGACTTCGACTCAGCCGATCGCCTGATCCGCGCGGGTGCCCCGGCCAAGGCCGCCTGGGGAATCGCGCTGGGTCTCACGGTCACCCTGGTGTGGCTCTACGTCGAGATCCTGCGACTGCTGAGCTTCATCAACTCCGACTAGTCGACACCGTCGAACACACGGACCCCGCACCGGCTGGTGCGGGGTCCGTGTCGTCTGTCAGGCGTTCTCGCGCTCAGCTGAGGCGTTCGACGATCATCGCCATGCCCTGACCGCCGCCGACACACATCGACTCGATGCCGAACGTCTTGTCATGGGTGGTGAGGTTGTTGAGCAGCGTGGCGGTGATGCGGGCACCGGTCATGCCGAACGGGTGACCCAGCGCGATGGCACCGCCGGAGACGTTGAGCTTGTCGTGGTCGATGCCCAGTTCGTTGGCCGAACCGATCACCTGCACCGCGAACGCCTCGTTGATCTCCACCAGGTCGATGTCGGAGATGGTCTTGCCCGCGGTGGCCAACACCTTGCGGATGGCTTCGATCGGACCCAGGCCCATGATCTCCGGCGACAGACCGCTGGCGGCGGTGGCCACGATGCGGGCCAGCGGGGTGAGCCCCAGCTCCTTGGCCTTGGTGTCGCTCATGATGACCACGGCCGCCGCACCGTCGTTGAGTGGGCAGGCGTTGCCGGCGGTGATGGTGCCGTCGGGCCGGAACACCGGCGCCAGCTGCGACACCTTCTCGTAGGTGGTGCCCGCGCGGGGGCCGTCGTCGGTGTCGACCACGGTCCCGTCGGGCAGGGTGATCGGGGAGATCTCGCGGGCGAAGAACCCAGAGTTGATGGCTGCCTCGGCGCGGTTCTGACTCAACACACCCCAGCGGTCCTGCTCTTCGCGGGAGATGCCGGTCAGGCTGGCGGCGTTCTCGGCAGTCTGGCCCATCGGGATGTAGACGTCGGGGATCAGGCCCTGCTCACGCGGGTCGGTCCATGGGCCCGCGCCACCCTCGGCGGTCTTCGCGGTGCGTTCCTCGGCTGCGGCGAACAGCGGGTTCTTGCTGTTGGGCCAGCCGTCGGCGCTGCCCACGGCGAAGCTGGACACGCTTTCGGCGCCCGCCGAGATGTAGACGTCACCTTCGCCGGCCTTGATGGCGTGGAACGCCATCCGGGTGGTCTGCAGCGACGACGCGCAGTAGCGGTTGACCGTCACACCGGGCACTGTGTCCAGGCCCAACTGCACCGCCACCACGCGGGCGATGTTGAAGCCACCCATACCGCCGGGCTGACCGATCCCGAGATGGATGTCGTCGATGTCGGTGGGGTCCAGCGACGGCACCTTGGCCAGGGCCGCCTGGATCATCTGGGTGGCCATGTCGTCGGGGCGCATCTCTCGAAGCGACCCCTTCCCGGCGCGGCCGATGGGAGAGCGGGCGGTGGAGACGATCACTGCTTCGGGCATGAGGTGTCCTTTCGGGACGTGGTGGTCGAGACCTGGGGGTGTGGCGATGTCACGCCATCGAGCGTGGCGACGAATCGTCGGCGTCGAGTCCGTTGCCGACGATCCGGACGGGTCGACGTAGCTGCTGGCGGAGGCGGACCATCAGCCGATTGTTCTCTGCGTACTGCGAGACCGTCGGCGGTTTGGGCAATGGCCCGTCGCCCCATTCGCCGATGGCGGCCAGCACTTCGGGCAACAGCGTCGACGCGGCGAGGTGATAGCCCGCCGCTGACGGGTGGTACTTGTCGGCTGAGAACATCCGCTCGGGCGCGGCCAGGAACTCCGGTGCCAACAGGTCGGCCAACGGCACCGGCCGCCCTCCACCGACCAGCACCTGGCTGGTCTGGGCAGCCGCCAACCGTCGTCCGAGCGCGCGCACCACCGAACGCAGCGGTTGCGGGATGGCGGTCACCACACCCAGGTCCGGGCAGGTGCCGACCACCACGTGCGCGCCCGACTCGGTCAGCCGCCGCACGGCGGCACCGAGCCGCTGCGCGGACTGCCCGATGCGGTTGCCGGCGGTGATGTCGTTGGCGCCCACCAGGATCACCGCCACGTCGGGTTTGTTGCCGGCCACCAACATCGCGTCCACCTGACCGGAGAGGCCCCGCGAGGTGGCTCCGACGATGGCCTTGGTGCTCAGCCGCACCGGTCGTCGGGTCTCGGCGGCCAGCATGCGGGTCAGGATCACCCCGGGGGTCTCGTCGGGTGTCTCGGCGCCCAACCCGGCGGCGGTGGAGTCACCGAACACCATCAGGTGGACGTCGTAGGGGTGCGCGCGGGTGACGCGCAGTGGACCGGATCCGTCCGCCCCGTAGATCCCGTCGCCGTTGGGGGCGTTGTCGGTGCGGTGGGGGATGACGGTGCGGGCGGCACGGGCCTGCCCGGTGAGAAACGCGTATGCGGCCCATCCGACACCAGCGCTTCCTGCGGTGGCGACCACCGCAGTTGCGATGTCGCGTACCACACGACTTGTTGCAGGCACACCGCCAGCCTATCGGAGGTGGGGCTCGGCTCGGCCGTCTGAGACGATGGAGCCATGCGCATTGCCAATCACGTCGTCGACCTGGTCGGCGGTACCCCGCTGGTCAAGATCAACAAGGTCATCCAGCCCGGATCGGGTCTGCTCGCCGCCAAGATCGAATACCTCAACCCCGGTGGATCGTCGAAGGATCGCATCGCGGTCAAGATGGTCGACGCCGCCGAGGCCTCGGGTGAGCTGAAGCCGGGTGGGACCATCGTCGAACCCACCTCGGGCAACACCGGCGTGGGGTTGGCGTTGGTCGCCCAGCAGCGTGGCTACCACTGCGTGTTCGTCTGCCCGGACAAGGTGGCCGAGGACAAGCGCAACGTGCTCAAGGCCTACGGCGCGGAGGTGGTGGTGTGTCCCACCGCGGTGCCGCCAGAGCACCCCGACAGCTACTACAGCGTGTCCGACCGGCTGGTGCGTGAGATCGACGGTGCGTGGAAACCCAACCAGTACGCCAATCCCGCCGGCCCCCAGAGTCATTACGAGACGACCGGTCCGGAGATCTGGGCCGACACCGACGGCACCATCACCCATTTCGTGGCCGGCGTGGGCACCGGTGGGACCATCACCGGCACCGGGCGATACCTCAAGGAGGTCTCACACGGTCGGGTGAAGGTGATCGGCGCCGACCCCGAGGGGTCGGTGTACTCCGGCGGCACGGGACGCCCCTACCTCGTGGAGGGCGTCGGAGAAGACTTCTGGCCCACCGCGTATGACCCGTCCATCCCCGACGAGATCATCGCGGTCTCTGATGCCGACTCCTTCGAGATGACGCGACGCCTGGCCCGTGAGGAGGGCCTGTTGGTGGGCGGGTCGTGCGGGATGGCGATGGTGGCCGCGCTGCAGGTGGCCCAGCGCGAGGGCCCCGACGCGGTGGTGGTGGTGCTGCTGCCCGACGGCGGCCGCGGTTACATGAGCAAGATCTTCAACGACAAGTGGATGAGCAGCTACGGGTTTTTGCGCACCCCGCTCGACGGCAAGGAGGCCGGCGAGCCGCTGGTCGGGGAGATCCTCCGCGGAAAGTCCGGTGCGCTACCCGATTTCGTGCACACCCACCCGTCGGAGACCTTGCGGGATGCGATCGAGATCCTGCGTGAGTTCGAGGTGTCGCAGATGCCGGTGGTCGGTGCTGAGCCGCCGATCATGGCCGGTGAGGTGGCTGGTGCGGTGACCGAACGTGAGCTGCTCAGCGCGGTCTTCGAAGGACGGGCCAGCATGGCCGACCCGGTGTCGGCGCACATGGGCGAACCGTTTCCCCTCATCGGTGCGGGTGAACCATTGTCGGTGGCGCGAAAAGCGTTGCGTGACACCGATGCCTTGATGATCGTCGAGGATGGCAAGCCCATCGGGGTGCTCACCCGACACGACCTGCTGGCCTACGTCAGCACCCAGGGATAGGACCACTCATGAGTGAACAGCGCAGCCGGGTCGACGCAACCCGCTGGCAAGGGTTCGGTACCAAGGCAATCCACGCCGGATACGAGCCCGACCCGTTGACCGGTGCGGTCAACGTCCCCATCTACGCCAGCTCCACCTTCGCCCAGGACGGGGTGGGGAATCTGCGCGGCGGGTTCGAGTACGCCCGTACCGGCAACCCCACCCGCCAGGCGCTGGAGGGCAACCTCGCCGGCATCGAAGGGGGCTCGTATGCGCGTGCTTTCGCCTCTGGCATGGCAGCCACCGATGCGTTGCTGCGGGCCCGGTTGCGGCCGGGTGATCACCTGGTCATCCCCAACGACGCCTACGGCGGCACGTTCCGGTTGATCGACAAGGTGTTCAGCCAGTGGGGCATCACCTACTCGGTGGCCCCGGTCAGCGATCTGGATGCCGTGCGCGGCGCCATCACCCCGTCCACCAAGCTGGTGTGGGTGGAGACGCCCACCAACCCGCTGCTCAACATCGGTGACATCTCCGCGCTCGCCGAGGTCGCGCACGCCGGCGGTGCAAAACTTGTGGTGGACAACACCTTTGCCTCGCCGTACCTGCAGCAACCGCTGGCCCACGGTGCCGATGTGGTGTTGCATTCGACCACCAAATATCTGGGTGGGCATTCGGATGTGGTGGGTGGTGCCATCGTCACCGACGACGAACAACTCGACGTCGACCTGGCCTTCTTGCAGAACGGCGCCGGTGCGGTGCCCGGGCCGTTCGACGCGTATCTCACGTTGCGTGGCATCAAAACCCTTGCGGTGCGGATGGATCGGCACAGCGACAACGCCGAGAAGATCGTCGACTACCTCCTCGGCCATCCCAAGATCGAAAAGGTGCTGTACCCGGGCCTGGCCGATCATCCCAACCACGCGGTGGCGGCCCGACAGATGAAGCGGTTCGGCGGCATGCTCTCGGTGCTGGTGGCCGGGGGAGCCGTTGGGGCGCAGGAGTTCTGCGCCCGTACCGAGATCTTCACGCTGGCCGAGTCGTTGGGCGGCATCGAGTCGTTGATCGAGCATCCCGCCGCCATGACCCACGCCTCGACGGCCGGGTCACTGTTGGAGGTGCCCGAGAATCTGGTGCGGCTGTCGGTGGGTATCGAGGACATCGCGGATCTGCTCGGTGATGTGGAGAACGCGCTGAGCTGACGCCGTGATCGCGGACCTGCTGATCGCCTTCAACCCGGAGGCCGACTCCACGCTGCCCTAACTGATACGGGTTTTATTGGGCCGCAATGGCATCGTGTTCAAGGTCAAGAACACCTGGCCGCGCGAGGCGAAGATCTACTGCCATCGCGTCGACGAGTGGCCGGGCGACGTCGAGGTCATCGGGCGTGTGCCGCTGCGGTCGGTGGGACAGCGGGGTGCGGCCATCGACATTGTGGCCGAACGCGCGCGCGAGAGCCGGTCGCCGATTGTCGTCACCCGCGCCCGCGGCCGCGAAATGGTCTTCTGGCAGTCGCGCCGCACCGCCAGACAAGCTCGCCCGAACGTCACCCTGCCCACCGCCCGTGCGCACGGCGCGGTGCTCGATATCGTCGTCGACTCGGGTGAGAAGTACGCGTACTCCTTTGGACATCAGCAGGCGAGCGTTCGAAAGCAGCGCCTGGCTGTCGGTGACTACGCCGTCTTCGACGCAGACGTGATGGTCGCGACAGTGGAACGCAAGAGCGTTGCCGATCTGGCGAGCAGTCTCCTCAAGAGCACCCTGAAGTACAACCTCGCGGAGATGTCGTCGGTGTTCCGGGCCGCAGTGGTCGTGGAGTCGGGCTACTCCAAGGTTTTTGACCTCGAATTCGCCTCGGGCTCAGCGGTTGCCGAGGCAGTCGCCGAGATGCAGGTTGCTTTCCCCGCGGTACGCATCGTGTTCTGCGATAACCGAAAGATGGCGCAGGAACGGACGTATCGGTTTCTCGGTGCCGCACAACACGAATGGCGGTTGACGCAAGGAGCGTCCGCCATTGATACCGAACGCCCGGCCACGCGCCCCGATGTCGTGAGGCCTTCGGCCGCCGCTGCTGACATCCGACAGTGGGCCCGTGCCAACGGTTTCGAGGTCAGTGATCGTGGTCGGATCTCTGCCGAGGTGGCGAACGCGTTCGCCGCGCGTGTACGCGAGTGAGAGCCCCGCGCTCCATCGTTGTGATGCGATGATGCGAGCATCAGGCTGCCCCAGCTCATCGAACGCCACCAGGTGGTGACGCGGCGCCGAGAAGAGTTTCTCGCCGCCGACACCACCGACACCGCCAAGTTGTCGGATCTCATCGCGCACGCGCAGCGCGCTTGCGTCGACGCCAAAACCCTCCGCCAGTTCGAGGTCGAACGCTCATCGCGGGGCCGCGGAAGCGTGGCCCTGGTCGTCCGCGGCGGCCGCAGGCCGCGGTCGAGAAGTCGACGGCGACGCTGGCAGTCGTGGACGGACAGCACAACACTGGATCCCCGGAGGCGTTGGCTCCCATGGGATAGCCCACCGCCACGCATCACCCCGCGATGGCGAGGCCGTCGACACCGCGAGGGTTCCGGCGGTCTCGTCTATTTGCCGCCGTATTGTCGTGACTTCTGACGCCGAGTCTTGCGCACTACGAAAACGAGCGGAGCGAAGCACACGGCGGCAAACATGCCTCCGAGCCACAATCCAAGGAGTCGGTTCACGAGCGGAACGTTGTCGAACAGAAAGCTGATGGCGACGGCACCAAAAAGGAGCCCACACAAGGACCCAACGAACGCCAGCACAATGAGAACTACCCACCCGACGCTGCGAACAGTTGAGCTGGGGTTCGTCGGCCGCCGCTTGCTGAGGTCCTGTGGTGGCGGGGTCCAGTGTGGCGACGCTTGAGCTGGCCGGTGTTGCCACATGAGTTGGTCGCCCGGCGGGAGCCACTGCGGTGGGGCCGACTCGGATTGGGCGCGAGCCGCACGGTCGCGGGCCTCATGCTCGCGAGCCGCCCGTTCGCGGGCTTCACGTTCGCGGGCTTCACGTTCGCGGGCTTCACGTTCGCGCGCCTCACGTTCGCGGGCTTCACGTTCGCGCGCCTCGCGCGCCCGACGCAAACGCTCCCGCTCTGCGTGTTCATGTCTGCGTCGCTGGTCCTCGAGTGCTTGCATGTGGTGGTGCGCGGCGTGACCTCGTGGCGTTATGGAGCCATCGGGCGCGTACTCGAAGAGCATGACGTTGAGGTCATTGGCGCACTCGACGGCGGCTTTGCTGTAGCCGCTTGCTGAGAAGAACAGCAGAGCGAGGTGTGTGCGGGTTCCACGCGCGCCGAAGAGACGTTGGATGTCAGACCGCGGCACCTGGGCACCGCGCCACTTCACCTGAGCCAGCGCCGATTCGGATATTACGTCGATGCCCTTGTCGGCGCCCGGTGGGGTTGTGCGGGCATCAGCGAATCCGAGATCGCGCATTCGTGCTGCGGCGTTCTGCTCAGCAGTGACGGCGTCTCGGATGTACACGGGCATTTTTCTACCGCCGGATGGCGGTGAGTAGCAACTCACTGGTTTCGAGCGCGCGATGGGGCGGCGTCGTTGTCGAGCGCCTCCATGTGGGCGTGCAAGTTGCAAATGTCCTTGACTTCGGTGGCGTACGCCTGGTGCAGCCGGGAGAGATGCTGGTCGAACGGATACCAGCCGCGGCGATAGTTGCATGCGATATTGTCGGTAATCATCCGGAAGCTGTTTGACGGGTCGTCGGCGTTGTACGCGCGCTCGGCTTGGCATGGTCGGACATCGTCCTTCAGGCGCAGCAGATCGACCCGCGTGGTGCCGTCGGGGAGTTCGGAATCGATCGTCACGGTGAGAAACCGATTCAGCGTGGAGCCGAGCAATTCCACAGCTTTGCCCATGCGGTCACGGTTGCTCAAAGTCATCGACAGTCCCCTCGGTGCGACAATGAGTTGTACTTAACATACCGATGGTCACGGACACATCTGAGCACAGTGGACGCGGTGGCCGGGCGAGGCCGCCCTGCTGCGCGCAGGTCAGCGATACACGTCGAGCCGATGGGCGATGTGGATTACGAGAATCGTGAGACATTCTTTGGTGATGGCTGATAGCACCCGGCAGTCGCCGATGCGGATCCGCCATTTGTCGGTATGGCAGACCATCTTCGTGGCGTTGAATGGTCGTGGGGTTTCGGCGAGCAGGGCGATCGCGCCTTCGATCCGCAGTCGGTCGCGCTTCTCGATGCCGCTGAGGGCTTGTCGGCTGTCCGGGTGCGGGTGACGGCGTATGTCACGCGACTCCGAGGTCCCGCGCGGCGAGTTCCTGGGGGATGGTGTCGTTCTCCGAGCCGTCTGCATCATGCTTGGCGAGAGCGCGGTAGCCGTCGGCGTCATCGAGGTCGTCGAGCAATGCTTCGAACGCGTCGAATCCCATCAGAACGGCGACGGGCACGCCGTGCCGGCTATCGCTTTGCCATGGGTGGGCGGGTCATCGACGACCGCAGACAGCCGGTCGCGCAGCCCGGACACCGGAATCGCGTGTTCGCTCGTGCACGCAAGTGCACAATGAAAACGTACAAAACAATGGCGGTCAATCGCTCTACGCGGCGTCGAGGCTGTTGAAGACGACCGCAGTGGCCGTCGTCTCGTTGTCCTGCGCCAGGGTCTGCGATCTCCGACGCCGCGATATGCCCTCGCCGGCCGACACCGAGCCGTCGACGATGGCGATCACCGACCCGTAGCGCTTGACGGTCTGCTCGACCACACGGGGAAGTTCCTCGGGGTCGGCCACGACGATCGACCGCAGCCCCCCGCCGACCAGCCGGACGGCCTCGAACAGGGTGGGCAGGTGTGGGCCGGTGGCCACCACGCGGTATCCCCGCGACAGCAGCGTCTCGGTGATGGTGCCGGGCTCGGACTGTGGGGCGAAGGTGACGATCACTGTTTCGGTCATGACTCCACTACACCGGCGGCGTCTAAGGGAACTCTGAAGCAGCGGTGAGGGGTGGGACAGGAATCGGTGAAACCGCTGGTGTGCTCAGTCGTCCAGAGCGGGGTCGTCGTCGAATGCGCTGAACCGCAGGAACAGTCCGGCGACCTTTCCCGCGTGCGTGAACGATGTTCGCATCCAGACCGGGCCGTGGTGGAAGATCAGTGGGAGGTCGACCACCTGGTAGGGACCTCGGGATCCGGTGTTCGCGCGACCGATGAGTTGCAGTGCGCCGGCATCGTTTTCGATCGAGCGCCACAGGTCGCGCAGCTGTTCTGGGCTGACCGCCGCGCGCATCTGATCAGTCCAGTCCGCGCGCGCAGCCGCGAAGTCGCCTGCGGCGCAGAGATCTGCGATGGTGCGGGCGGCGAGCACCGGCCGGCGATCAGGGACCGGAACGGCACGTGCGCCGAAACGTTGTTGGGCCGCCTGCCGACTGATGCGCAGGATGTCGCCGATCTCAGACCACGTGTGCCCGGCGCCACGGGCCCGCGCGACCAAGGCACTCTGGGCGTCGGCCAATGCGCTTGTGGCGCTGTCAGCGGCCGCGAGCGCTGCCAACGAATCCGCCCGGCCATCGGGGTGCAACGCGTCGATGATCAACGCGAGACTCTGTCGGAGGACCTCGACCGTGGCCTGGTCGTCAGCGGGGTTGCTCATCGCCCGCCACAGCCAGGGCCACGGCGCCGCGGATGATCGACTGGATTTCGGGGATGACGGTGTTCTCCTCGATCGGCGCGGTCGGGTTGCTGATCATCGTCGAGACGGTGACGATGCGCCCGTCGGGCGTGCCCGCCAGATAGTTCAGGGTGAGCACGCCGGGCTCGGAGCCACCCTTGAACCAGACCCGGGGGAAGGCGGTCGGCGACAACAACAACCCGCCGTCGTTGATCGACAGCGCTGCCCCCACCGGCGCCCCGGTGGCAGTGGCGCTCGCACGGGTCAGGCCGGCGAAGGCCCGACAGATGTCGCTCGGCGAACCAAACCATTCCAGACGGTCGATCTCGCGGGGCGCCACCCACGAGGCGGTGTCGCCGAACGGGGTGTCGGCCAGCGCCGAGAGGGCCTGCTCACGACGGTCGGGCGGTGTGGCCAGGTAGGCCTGTGCGTCCTGCGGGTAGCGAGACGTCTTGAGCACGAACAGTTCTCGCGTGGTCAAGAACGGGGTCGATGCGGCGGGATCGGAGTTGCCGAAACGGGTGAGCACGCTCTGCACCGCAGAGCGGCCCAGCGTGTTGATCAGGTGGTCGGCGGCGGTGTTGTCGCTGATGGAGATCATCAAATCAGCGAGTCGGCGATAGCTGATGCGAGTGCCGGCCGGGTCGTTCTGCAGGACCCCCGAGGGCAGGCTCTTCCAGTCGTCGCGCACGGCGACACTGTCGTCCCACCGGATGCGACCGGCCCTCACCGCATCGGCCAACGCGCCCAAAACATACAGTTTGAAGGCAGATCCGAGTGGCCGTCGAGTGTCGGGGTCGACCCCGTGGACCGGTCGGCATCGCGGCGCGACCCCGCTGGTCGGGTCGATCTCATCCACAGCGATCGATGCCCGTGGTGCGAGGGCACGCAGGCGTTGGTCCAGCTGCGACCAACTCGCGGGTGCGGCGGGTCGCGGTGTGAACAGCAGGCCGCTGATCCGACCGTCGGCGTCCACGGTCACTGTCGCGGCCAAGTCCCCCCCGGCGGAGCCGACCACTGCATGTGCGGTGGTTGGCGTGTCGGCCGCCCTCAGGAACTCCAGCGTGAGGTCGGCGAACGGAGCCAACTTTGCGTTGATCGCCGCCGCCGAACCGCCCAGGCCGCGATAGGCAGCGTCACTGAATCGGGCTCGTAACTCATTGTCGGGCAAAGGAACTTGCCCCGGTGCCAGACGTGGGCTGACGCTGACGAACCATCGCAATTGTTCGACGGCCGCACCGGTGGGCACCGGTGCGGCAGCGATCGAGGTACGCGGCGCCGATGGTGCCGCGCGGTCGGTGGAGCAGGCCGCAGTGGCGCCGAGCAGTCCCACGACCGCGACGATGATCGCTCGATTCGCGAGCGCAGATGTCAATCCCAGGTTGACGCGCATGCCAGAAGCATGGCGCGCAACCCGGGACGATGTCAACGGATCATTGACAGCGGGCCGCCTGGCCTGCGGTGATTGCCGCTCAGGAGTGATACGGCTCCGCGCTGACGAGGGTGACCTTGACGGTCGCCCCGCTGGGCACGGTGTACTCGCGGGTCTCGCCGACGGTCGCGTCGATCAGGGCGCTACCCAGCGGCGAGCTGGGGGAGTAGACCTCCAGCGAGCCGTCGTTGGCACCCTCCTCGCGGGTGGCGATGAGGAAGGTCTCGGTGTCGGACTTGTCGCCGTCGTAGTAGACCTTGACCACTGAACCGGGAAGGGCCACACCGGATTGCGTGGGTGCCTCGCCCACCTTGGCGGTGTTCAGCAGCTCCTGCAGCTGGCGGATACGCGCCTCCTGCTGGCCCTGCTCCTCACGCGCGGCGTGGTAGCCACCGTTCTCCTTGAGGTCTCCCTCTTCGCGACGCTCGTTGATCTCGGCGGCGATGACCGGGCGGTTGGCGATCAGCGAGTCGAGTTCTTCCTTGAGCCGGTCGTGGGACTCCTGGGTCAGCCACGTCACCTGGGTGTCGGTCATGGTGTCACTCCTTCGAAACTAGTGGTGCCCGCTCGCCGGGCCACGCCGCGCCGCCGACGACGGCGGGCACGTGCCTAAATGCAGCAACACGGCCCCAACGGGAGCCGTGTGTCGGTCAAGACTACCAGGTGGTGGGGTCGATGACCGAAATCTGTGCTGATAGGTCAGGGGTTTGTGGTCGTGGCGGCCAACGCTTCTTGGTACGAGGGTTCGGCACGTTTGAGGTACCGCACCACCGCGTAGGTGAGGGGCATGATCATCAGTTCCACCAACGTTTTCCAGACGAATCCGACCACCGTGTAGTTGATGAAGTCGCCGGCGGTGCTGATGCCCAGCGCGCTGGCTGCGATCGAGCAGAACACCAGGGTGTCGAAGAACTCACCGACCACGGTCGAACCCAGCAGACGAGCCCACAGGTGTCGCTCGCCGCTGTACTCCTTCATCTTCACCAGCACGAACGAGTTGAGGAACTCGCCGACGAGGTAGCCGGCCAAGCCGGCCAGCAAGAACTGTGGGACCACGCCGGCCACGGTCTTGAAGGCGTCCTGGCCGTCGTAGAAGTCCGCGGCAGGCAGATGGATGGTGAGCCAGAAGCAGGCCGAGGCCAGCAGCAGTACGGCGAACCCGCTGGCGATCACCCGGCGCATGGCGCGGAAGCCGTAGACCTCACTGATGACGTCGCCGAGGACGTAGGCCAGTGGAAACAGATAGAACGCACCGTCGGTGACCAGGCCGTCGAGCTTAATCGGACCCAGGTCAAGGTGCAGGGACGGGAAGAGCAGCACCCCTTTGGTGCCGGTGATGTTGCTGATGAGCATGACGCCGACGAACACGGCGACGAGCATCGGGAAGTAGGGGCTGGAGAGGGAGGCGAAGGCCGGTGCCGCCGGACGCGAGGTCCGCTGGGATCCCCCAGAGTGCGACACCGGCTGCCCAGACTGAGTTGTCGGAGAAACCATGGGGGCAGACTAGACCCGCACGCGCATCAGCATCTGTCGAAGGTGAGCTCGGTGGGCAGGGTGCCGACCATCACCACGCGAGATCCGTTCCAGCGGAAGGACACCGACGCGACACCGGTTCCGCCTGCGGTGCTCTCGCCCGGCTTGGAGTAGCGGTAGCGCACGTCGATGTGATCGGGTCCGGCTCCGGTCACCTGTTGGCCGGGCAGGTTGCATCTCACCCCGGTGCCCAGGAACTCCCCGGCCGAGTCGAAGATCATCAGCTGCCACGGCGACGAGCCGGTTCCCCGATCGGTGGCCAGCTCGACGTAGGAGATGGCGTTGCACGAGTTGAAGTTCGATCCCTCTGCAGTCCACCGGTAGGCGGGGCCGTCGGTGGGGATACGCGCGATGGCCGCGTTGATCACCGCGGTACTCAGTGGTCGTGGCCCACACGGGGTGGTGGTGAAGGTGCCTTCCGGGGCGCCGGCATCGGTTCCCCCGGTCGCAGGTCGCCCCGCAGACGCCTGGGCATCGGACGCCTGGGCATCGGGCGCCTGCGCGTCCGGGGTGATCGTGCGGGTGACCGTGCTGGTGGAGGTCGCGGTGGTGGCGGTGGATTCGTCGCCACATGCAGCCGTCCCCAGCGGTGCGACGACCAGGGCGAGCGTGGCGAGGAAAGCGGGGCGCGTGCGCATGAGGGAGCTCCTGTCGCGATGTGGACCAGACTCTGGTATCTCGCAGTACCGGACGTCGTCGTTAGCGCATCGAACGGGCAGTTATGAAATCGTGACCTCCGGGGTCAGTTCCCGACGGCCTTCAGGTACGCGGGCACGTTCTCGGTGCAGCCGAAGACCTCGGCGATGGCCGGCGGCTGGGAGGTGCGCACCTGCGATCGGACGCCTACCTGCGTGGAGTTGCTCGGTGGGATCAAGATCTCGCGGCGGCCGGTCTCCGAGCCGTCCTTGGATCGCGCCCGCAACACACATGCCACCGGGTTGGACGGGTCGCGGCGGGTGACGGTGAACTGGATGTCGATGGTGGAGTCGTCGAGGATCTCGTAGCCGGTCGCCTCACCCGACACCGGCGGATCGGCGAATCGGTCGTAGCCCAGCCACGCGATCCCGACCCCGGCCGCCACCACCACGACCGACAGGGCGATCACCCACCGACGTCGGCTATCGGCCGACTGTTCGGCGGGATATCGCCCAGGGGGGAGTGAGCCGCCGTTCGTCATGGCTCCATACCTATCATGGTGTCGACGAGGTGTGGCCCATCCGCAGGTAGCGAGGTGGCAGCACCGTGACGTGAGGATGTTAGTGGTGAGTGGCCTTCGGCTGATGGCGGTACATGCCCATCCCGACGACGAGTCGAGCAAGGGTGCGGCCACGATGGCCAAGTACGTCAAAGAGGGTCACGAGGTCCTGGTGGTCACCCTCACCGGTGGCGAGCGGGGCGACATCCTCAACCCTGCGATGGACGTTCCGGGTATCCGCGACCGTATCGGCGAGGTGCGCAAGGAGGAGATGGCGGCCGCGGCAGCCGCGCTGGGAGTGCGACAGACCTGGTTGGGATATGTCGATTCCGGTCTGCCCGAGGGTGATCCGCCGCCGCCGTTGCCGGAGGGCTGTTTCGCTTTGGTCCCGCTGGAGGAGTCCACCGAGGCGCTTGTCCGCGTGGTGCGTGAGTTCCGCCCGCACGTGATGATCACCTACGACGAGCACGGCGGATATCCCCATCCCGACCACATTCGCTGCCACGAGGTCTCGATGGCCGCGTTCGAGGCGTCCGGTGACCCCGACAGGTTCCCCGAAGCCGGTGCGCCATGGGAGGTTTCGAAGATCTACTACACCCACGGCTTCATCCGTGACCGGATGGTGCGGTTCTCCGACGAGTTCGAAAGGCACGGGCAGGAGAGCCCGTACAAGGAGTGGCTGGCCAAGTGGGATCCCAGCCGCGGCGACGTCATGGGGCGGGTGACCACGCAGATCACCTGCGGTGAGTACTTTCCGTTGCGCGACGAGGCGCTGCGCGCACACGCCACCCAGATCGACCCCAACGGTGTGTTCTTCGCGGTGCCGATGCAATGGCAACAGCGGTTGTGGCCCACCGAGGAGTTCGAGTTGGGCAAGACCAGGGTGAGCACTGCCATACCCGAGACCGATCTGTTCGCTGGGATCGTCGCCGACTCCGAGGACCCGACTACAGGCGGTGGTTCCCGATGACCTCGATGACTTATGTATTGGCCGACGTCATGGCCAAGGACGCCAACGGACCCGAGTTCGGCAAGGCCTCCCCGCTGGGGCTGCTGTTGGTGCTCCTGCTGCTGGTGGCGACGGTGTTCTTGATGCGGTCGATGAACAAGCATCTGCGCAAGCTGCCCACGTCGTTCTCGCGCGATGCCCCTGAGGCCGATCAGGCTGCCGATGAGGGCACCGATCGGGCCGGAGTGGTTCGTGAGCGCGACGACACCCCGCCCGGCGGCGGGATCGCTTGAGGCACAACCGGATATGAGCAACCCGGGCAACACACACGGCCCCGAGACCATCGTCGGTCTCGGGGCCGTGTGCGTTGCGCCGTGAGGTCAGCTCAGCGTGAACGCCGGGTTGGGGACCACCGACAGGCTGTTGATGGTGCAGTTGCCGGGTAGCGACTGGTTGGTGGAGGACAACGTGTTCGTCAGGTTGTCGAACGAGCCCGTCAGCGTGGCCGGACCGCAGGACTGACCGCTGATGGTGAAGCCGACGTTGCTCACTGTGCCCGACGTGGTGCTGGTGGGGGTCAGCGTCCACGGCAGTCCGGTCACCTGGGGCAGGTTGCACAGCGCGCTGGCGCCGGATGTGGTGGCGCTGGTGATCGACGCCGAGGCGCCATCGGCGGCCACCGTGCCGCTGAGGGTGATCGAGCAGTCCACCGGCGCACCGAACGATGCGGGCGAGGTGACGGTGATGGTGCCCGGTGCCGTGAACGGCACTCCGGCCGGGGAGATGGTCGCTGCGCCCGCAGGACCTGCTCCGACGGCAATGCCGGCGACCGCAGCTGCGGCGGCAACGACGGCACCGATGCGACGGGTGCGGATGGGAGATGAAACCTTCATTGGCTGTCCTCCGTGATCAAAGTGGGGCGTGCGGTGCTCCGAACACCCGAGAGCGAACCTAGAGTTACCCCGATCACAGAATGTGCACGATTGCACATCTCTGGGCGATTCCACAAAGGATGGCTAACGGTTTCGTAACACATGTGAAACGTTACCGACGGTATCGAAACGTGCCGTCGGGGTCGCCGGCCCACCTGCTATGGTCTGCGCCATGGGTAGGAACTCAGCCGGTCACAGCTGGCGCTTTATCGAGGCTCCGGGTGGAGCCGTCGATGAGCGTCTGACCTGAACGACGCCTGACCGCACCTCCCGGAGCCCGAGCAGCGACCGCCACGGTCGCTGCTTTTTTGTTGTCCAGGGCACCGGATGCAACCGTCATGCGCGTGCCCGTCGAGAGATTCGAAAGGCCGTCATGACCAGCACCGTCACCCCCACCACCGAACCCGCGCAGGACATCACCAATCGCCGCGTACAGGCGTTGCGCCGCCTGCCCTCGCCGGCTGACCTGCGCGTAGCACTACCGTTGACGCCCGATCGGGCGCGCCAGGTGCAGCGTGACCGCGACGAGATCGCCGACATCCTCGCCGGCCGCGACGACCGGCTGCTGGTGGTGGTCGGACCCTGCTCGGTACACGATCCGGTAGCGGCCCTGGACTATGCGCGGCGGCTGGCCGCGGCAACCGTCGGGCTGTCTGATCGCCTCAAGATCGTGCTGCGCGTCTACTTCGAGAAGCCGCGCACCACGGTCGGGTGGAAGGGTCTCATCAACGATCCCGGGATGGACGGCACCTACGACATCGAGCGCGGATTGCGCACGGCCCGTTCACTTCTGTTCGATGTGCTCGACGTGGGACTGCCGGTCGGGTGCGAGTTCCTGGAACCGACCAGTCCGCAGTACATCGCCGACGCCGTCGCGTGGGGCGCCATCGGGGCCCGCACCACCGAGTCGCAGGTGCATCGGCAGCTGGCCTCCGGGCTCTCGATGGCCGTCGGCTTCAAGAACGGCACCGACGGCGACGTGTCCGCGGCCGTGGACGGCGTGGTGGCCGCCGGTGCGCAACACGTCTTCTTCGGCGTCGACGACGCCGGGTCGGCGGCGGTGGTGCAGACCCGCGGCAACGGGGACTGTCACGTCATCCTGCGTGGTGGCCGTTGCGGCCCCAACCACGACGGCGACTCGGTGGCTGCGGCGACCGCGCAGCTGGCCCGCGCAGGTCTGCCGATGCGTCTGATGATCGACTGCTCACACGCCAACTCCGGCAAAGACGACCTGCGCCAGGCGCAGGTGGCACGCGAGGTCGCCGATCAGATCGCGGGCGGCACCACCGCGATCGCCGCGGTGATGTTGGAGAGCTTCCTAGTCGCCGGCGCCCAGTCGCCGAGCGCGCGGCCACTGGTCTACGGCCAGTCGGTCACCGATCGCTGCATGGACCTCGCGGTGACGGTGGAGGTACTGGCGGGGTTGGCCGAGGCGGTCGGGGTTCGCCGATCGGCGGCCCCACCGGTTCAGTTCGCGCCGAACACCACCAGCCACACGGCCACGTAATGCACCAACGCCGCCACCACGGTGGCGGCGTGGAAGAACTCGTGGTGGCCGAAGGTGGTGGGCCACGGGTTGGGCCAGCGGGTGGCGTAGAGGACTGCGCCCACGCTGTAGAACACGCCACCGACGGCCAGCAGCACGATCACGGCCACTCCGGTCTGGTGCAGCAGTGTGGGCAGCACGACGACGATGGTCCAGCCGAGGATCAGATACAGCGGCACCCCCACCCACCGAGGAGCCCGGGGCCAGGCCATCTTCAGGATCACCCCGGCCACCGCACCGCCCCAGACCACCGACAGCACAATCCATTTGGTCGGAGGGGGCAGTCCCAGCACGCAGAACGGGGTGTAGCTGCCGGCGATGAAGATGAAGATCATCGAGTGGTCGGCGCGTTTCATCCACATCCGTGCGGCCGGGCTGGTCCAGTGCACGCGGTGGTAGGTGGCGCTGACCCCGAACACCCCGACCACGGTGAGTGCGTAGATGGCGCATGCGGCCGCGGCGACCGGGCCGACCAGCGACCAGGACACTGCCACCAGGGTGATGCCGGCGAGCAGCGCCACCACCCCCGAATAGAGGTGGATCCATCCCCGCATGCGAGGCCGCAGATCGACGATCTCGGTCGACTCAGCGCTCTGGTCGAGAACCATGCGATACCTCCCAGGTTGCGGCCTTGTCACGACTCCTACCTACGGTAGCGTAGGTTTGCTGTTCCAATGTTTCGGATCGGTCACTGAGATCGGGGTAGTCTCTACCGACGAAGGGCCGCCGGCACGGGGTGGTCGAGCCGAGACGAATCTGTGAGGCCGGTTTTCGTGAAGGTGATTCCCAGCGGCATCCGTGGCCCGTTGTATCGGGTCTACGAGCGTCGGTTGGTGCAGCTCATGGACCCTGAGCGGATGCCGCGCCACATCGCGATCATCTGTGACGGCAACCGCCGATGGGCCCGTGAGGCGGGTTTCGAAGACGTCAGCCACGGCCATCGGGTGGGCGCGCAGCGTATCGCCGACATGCTGCGCTGGTGCACGGAGTTGTCCATCGAGACGGTGACCATCTACCTGCTGTCCACCGAGAATTTGCAGCGCGCATCTGATGAGCTCGAGGCGCTGATGGAGATCGTGCCCGACATCGTCGATGAGATCGCTGCGCCGGACGAGAACTGGCGGGTTCGTATCGTCGGCACCCTGGATCAGCTGCCGGTGCGCGTTGCGCGTCGACTCAAGACCGCCGAGGAACGCACCGTCAGCCGCAGCGGCATGCGGGTCAACGTCGCGGTCGGCTACGGCGGACGCCAAGAGATCGTGGACGCGGTGCGGTCGCTGCTGGTGGAGCGGGTGCCGGCACACATGGACACCGTCGACGCGGTCACCGTGGATCAGCTGGTCGAGTCGGTCACCGTCGAGGCCATCGATTCCCACCTCTACACCCGCGGCCAGCCCGATCCTGATCTGGTGATCCGCACCTCGGGTGAGCAACGGCTGTCGGGATTCTTGTTGTGGCAGAGCGCGTACTCGGAGATCTGGTTCACCGACGCGTACTGGCCGGAGTTCCGTCGAGTGGATTTCCTGCGGGCACTGCGCGACTACGCCGCACGCAGCCGCCGGTTCGGTCGTTGACGCTCAGATCTTGCGTAGCCGCACCCGATTGATCGAGTGGTCGGCGTCTTTGCGCAGCACCAAGGTGGCTCGGGGCCGGGTGGGCAGGATGTTCTGCTCGAGATTGGGCAGGTTGATGCCCTGCCACAGTTCGCGTGCCGCGGCCACGGCCTCGTTGTCACTCAGCGAGGCGTAGGCGTGAAAGTGTGAGTTCGGGTCGGCGAACGCGGTGGAGCGCATGGCGAGAAACCGCGACACATACCAGGTCTCGATGTCCTCGATACGTGCGTCGACGTAGACCGAGAAGTCGAACAGGTCCGAGACCATCAGCCGCGGTCCGGTCTGCAGCACGTTGAGACCCTCGAGGATCAGGATGTCGGGTTGACGGATGTGGTGGTGCTGGTCTTTGACGATGTCGTAGGTGAGATGCGAATAAACCGGCGCACTCACGTCCGCGGCGCCGGACTTGACCTCGGTCACAAAGCGCAGCAACGCCCGGCGATCGTATGACTCGGGAAATCCCTTGCGGTGCATCAACCCTCGCCGCTCCAACTCGGCGGTGGGATGCAAGAACCCGTCGGTGGTCACCAGGTCGACGCGTGGGTGTGACTCCCACCGCGACAGCAGTGCAGCCAACACGCGCGCGGTGGTCGACTTTCCCACCGCCACCGAGCCGGCCACGCCGATGACGAACGGGACCTGCCGGTCGGGCTGACTCTCGCCGAGGAAGGTGGAGGTGGCGGCGAACAAGCGTTGCCGGGCTGCCACCTGCAGGTGGATCAGACGCGAGAGCGGGAGGTAGACATCGGCCACCTCGGACAGGTCGATCTGTTCGCCCAGGCCGCGGTAGCTGCGCAGCTCCTCTTCACTCATCGCCAGCGGCACCGATTCGCGCAGCTGCCGCCACTGGGGTCGGTCGAGCTCGATGTACGGGCTCGGCTCGGTCACCCGTGCCATGGATGCTCGCGGTTGCGCCGCCACAGAGCGGCTCGTCGCATGGTCCCGGGTACGCGCGGCATGCCCTCAAGTGTCGCCAATGCCGTTGCGGATCGAAACTCGGGGGTGGTCCACGTAGCGTGGATCACGTGAACAGCGACGACCTCGTCACCGAATACCTGCGTGTCGGATTGGCCTTCGACCGGCTCGAAGAGGGTTTTGTCGACGCCTACACCGGCCCTGCCGAGCTGCGTGCACAGGTGGCCGCAGCGCCGGCCCCCGAGCCCGCGGAGCTGGTTGGGCGGGTGGTGGGGTTGCGTGGTGAGATCGAGTCCAGCGACCTGCCGCCGGCCCGTGGCGAGTTCGTGGCCGCACATCTGCGGGCGATGGAATGCTCGGCGCGTCGGTTCGCCGGTGAGCAGATCGGTTTCGTCGACGAGGTACGCCAGTATTTCGACGTCGACATCGCCCTCGGTGACCCCGAGACCTACCGGCAGGCGCATCTGCAGATGTCGGAAGCATTGGGTGGTTCCGGCGACCTGGCGCAGCGGCTGCACGCGCACCGAACTGCCGACCAGATCCCTGCCGAGCGGGTGGGTGACTGTGTGGCGGCGTTCAGCTCGGCGCTGCGGGAGCGGGTGCGCGAGATCTACCCGCTGCCCGACTCTGAGATCGTGGACTTCGAGGTGGTTTCGGACAAGCCGTGGTCGGGCTTCAACTACTACCTCGGCGACTATCGCTCGACGGTGGCCATCAACACCGATCTGCCGCAGTACATGTCGGCGTTGCCGCATCTGATCGCCCACGAGGCCTACCCCGGCCACCACACCGAGCACTGCCGCAAGGAGCAGTTGCTCGTCGGCGCCGGGCAACGCGAGCAGAGCATCTTCCTGGTGAACACGCCACAGTGTCTGATGGCCGAAGGACTGGCCGACCACGCGCTGGTCGCGGCCATGGGGCCGGATTGGACCCAGTGGGCGCAGGAGATCTACGCCGACCTCGGGCTGCGGTTCGACGGCGAGCGGGCCCTCCGGTTGGGCAAGGCGAGCGTAGGGCTGCAGTCGGTGCGGCAGGACGCGGCGCTGCTGATGCACGATCGGGGAGCCGACGCCGACACGGTGGTGGACTACCTCAGGACCTGGTCGTTGTCGCCGGAGAAGAACGCGCGCCAGGCCTTGCGATTCCTGTCCAGTCCGCTGTGGCGGGCCTACACCAGCACCTATGTGGAGGGGTATCGGCTGCTGCGGACGTGGTTGGACGCCGGCACCGACCCAGCCCGGCCGGACAGTCGGTTGCAGCGGTTCGGTCGGCTGCTCGACGAGCCGTTGACCCCGGCGGCGTTGCGGGCGGAATTGTCGCCCTAGACTGAGGTCATGACTCTGCATGACCTGACCACCGCGTCCCTGGCCGAAGTGGATCCCGACGTCGCCGCCGCGATGAACGGCGAACTGAGTCGACAGCGCGACACGCTGGAGATGATCGCCTCGGAGAACTTTGTGCCGCGCGCGATCCTGCAGGCTCAGGGCAGCGTGCTGACCAACAAGTACGCCGAGGGCTACCCGGGTCGCCGCTACTACGGCGGTTGCGAGTACGTCGACGTGATCGAGGACATCGCTCGCGACCGCGCCAAGGAGCTCTTCGGCGCCGAATTCGCCAACGTGCAACCACATTCGGGCGCCCAGGCCAACGCGGCTGTCCTGATGGCGTTGATGGAGCCCGGTGAGACGCTGCTGGGTCTCGACCTCGCTCACGGCGGCCACCTCACCCACGGCATGCGGCTGAACTTCTCGGGCAAGCTCTACGAGAACGTGTTCTACGGTGTCAGCGAAGCGGACTTCCGCATCGACATGGACCGGGTGCGCGAGATCGCCCTGGAGTCCAAGCCCAAGGTGATCGTCGCCGGCTGGTCGGCCTACCCGCGCACCCTCGACTTCCAGGCCTACCGCTCCATCGCCGACGAGGTGGGCGCGCATCTGTGGGTGGACATGGCGCACATCGCGGGATTGGTTGCGGCCAAAGTGCATCCGTCGCCGGTGCCCTATGCCGATGTGGTGTCGACCACCGTGCACAAGACCCTCGGTGGTCCCCGCTCGGGTCTGATCCTGGCCAAGCAGGAGTGGGCCAAGAAGCTCAACTCGGCAGTGTTCCCGGGCCAGCAGGGTGGACCGCTGATGCACGCGATCGCCGCCAAGGCCGTCACCTTCAAGATCGCCGCCAGCGACGAGTTCGTCGATCGGCAGCAGCGCACGCTGGAGGGCGCCAAGATCGTCGCCGAGCGGCTGATGGGATCGGATGTGGCCGGTGCCGGGATCTCGGTGCTGACCGGCGGCACCGACGTACACCTGGTCCTCGTCGACCTGCGGCACAGCGAGCTCGACGGCCAGCAGGCCGAGGATCTGCTGCATCAGGTGGGCATCACGGTCAACCGCAACGCGGTCCCCTTCGATCCTCGTCCGCCGATGGTCACCTCAGGCCTGCGGATCGGTACCCCGGCGCTGGCCACCCGAGGCTTCGGTGCCGCGCAGTTCGCCGAGGTGGGCGACATCATTGCAACCGCTCTCACCGCAGGTCAGAGCGCTGATGTGGCCACTCTTCGGGCGCGGGTGTCACAGCTGGCGTTGGACTTCCCGTTGTATGACGGTCTGGAAGAGTGGGGCATGCTCTCCACCCCCGTTCGTGCCTGATCGCCGAGATTTAGCAGTTCCGCTGCGGTTCTCTATGGTGATCAGGTGACCAACAACGCCCACGACGAGCTGATCATGGTGCTGGAGAAGGCGCTGCCCGAGATCGCCCTGGAACATGAGCAGGCGTACGTCGCGTGGAATCCGCATGACCTGGTCCCGTGGGACGAGGGCCGCAACTTCGGTTTCCTGGGTGGTACCGATTGGTCCCCGAAGGATTCCCACGTCGCGCCGCGGTTGCGTGCTGCCCTGCTCGCGTTGTTGCTGACCAAGGACAACCTGCCGTCGTTCCACCGGGTGCTGGCCATCCACTTCCCGCCGTTCTCGGAGTGGCGTGAGTTCGTCGGTCGCTGGACCGCCGAGGACAACCGCCATGCGATCGCACTACGCGATCACCTGGTGGTCACCCGACAGATCGATCCGCAGGTGGTCGAGGACCGGCGGATGCAGCATGTCACCCAGGGTTTTGCCCAGAACAGCACGGCCCGTACGTCTTTCGGGCCCGCTCGGGTGCTGGCGCTGATGGCGGTACACGAGTTGTTGAGCAACCAGTTCTGTGTTGCGTTGGCGGCGCTGGTGGACGACGAGCCGCTGCGTCAGATCTTGCTGCGCATCGCCGACGACGACGTGATCCAGGCGAACACGTTCATCGCGTTCCTCAACACCGGTCTCAACGCTCAGCCCGACGCCGTGGTCACCGAGATCGCCGCCGCCGTGGGCGACGCCGACCCGATCGGTGGGGACATCGCGGACTTCGAGGATGAGTACGCCCTGCTGGGCGATCTCTCCGGTGACGCCGCGATCGACGCTGCGGTGACCACGCTGGTCGACGGGTTGTCGCTGCGTTCCCTCGACGGTCTCGGTCCGCAGGCCGAGGCGGCACGTCAGGGCTTGCTCGCGCGTAGTCGCTGACTGCGTTACCAACTGTTCACGAACACGCGGCGTCGGTGAAAGCCCTACGGGCGGCCCCGCGCGTACGTTGGCGGTTGACGGGCTGCGGGGAAGTGGTCCGTTCGGGAGGTTCATTCGTGGTTTGGTCACATACCGCGAGGGGGCCGGCCCCGGTCCCAGTGCCGGCCCGGTCAGCTCGAGCAACGCCGCGCGGGTGCCGCGACGGCCGAGGAGCCTTGAAGTGACCACACGCACTTACGTCCTTGACACCTCTGTGCTGCTGTCCGACCCGTGGGCGGTGACGCGTTTCGCCGAACACCAGGTGGTCCTTCCGCTGGTGGTGATCAGCGAACTCGAAGGCAAACGCCACCATCATGAACTGGGATGGTTTGCGCGCGAGGCTCTTCGGATGCTCGACGACCTTCGGCTGGAACACGGTCGGCTGGATCTGCCGGTACCGATCGGAGACGAGGGCGGCACCGTCCAGGTGGAGCTCAACCACACCGACCCGGCTGTCCTGCCCTCGGGTTTTCGTACCGACACCAATGACTCGCGGATCTTGGCGTGTGCGTTGAATCTTCGAGCCGAGGGGCTCGATGTCACCCTGGTCTCCAAGGACACTCCGCTGCGCGTGAAGGCGGGTGCGGTGGGACTGTCGGCCGACGAGTACCACGCACAGGATGTGGTGGTGTCGGGCTGGTCGGGGATGGCCGAGGTGGACGTCGATTCCTCCGACATAGACCGATTGTTCGCCGATGGCGTCACTGATGTCGATGCCGCACGAGAGTTGCCGTGCCACACCGGCGTTCGGCTGCTGGGTGGATCATCGAGTGCCTTGGGGCGGGTGAGTGCAGGTAAGCAGGTGCAGTTGGTGCGCGGCGAGCGGGAGGCGTTCGGGCTGCGCGGCCGTTCGGCCGAGCAGCGGGTGGCGCTGGATCTGCTGCTCGACGAGAACGTGGGCATCGTTTCGCTGGGCGGCAAGGCGGGTACCGGCAAGTCGGCGCTGGCGTTGTGTGCGGGTCTGGAAGCGGTGCTGGAGCGTCGGACCCAGCGCAAGGTGGTGGTGTTTCGACCGTTGTATGCCGTTGGCGGACAACAACTCGGCTACTTGCCGGGCAGTGAGGCCGACAAGATGGGCCCGTGGGCTCAGGCCGTGTTCGACACGTTGGAGGGCTTGGCTTCGACGGAGGTGATCGAAGAGGTGTTGAGCCGCGGGATGCTGGAAGTGTTGCCGCTCACCCACATTCGGGGCCGTTCGTTGCATGACTCGTTCGTCATCGTGGACGAGGCCCAGTCGTTGGAGCGCAACGTGTTGCTGACGGTGTTGTCGCGCTTGGGTTCTGGCTCGCGTGTGGTGCTCACCCACGATGTGGCCCAGCGGGACAACCTGCGGGTGGGTCGGCACGACGGTGTGGCTGCGGTGATCGAGAAGCTGAAGGGTCACCCGCTGTTCGCGCACATCACCCTCACCCGCAGCGAGCGGTCGCCGATCGCGGCGCTGGTGACGGAGATGCTCGAGGAGTTCGCGCCGGGAGCGTAGCGAGCGGGCGAGGTCGGGGGCTGCGCCGGGAGCGTAGCGAGCGGGCGAGGTCGGGGCTGCGCCGGGAGCGTGGCGAGCCGGCTGGTGGTCGATCTGTGGTCACTTCGTGATGTGGCCGAGATCGATCGCCGGTCGGTTTGTCCGCATACTCTGATGGTGTCAGAGTTACGTATGTTGTCGATGTGGCGTGTGGGACTGGAACGCCGTGTGATGTTCCGCTCAGTGCTCGCCATGTCGGTCGCTGTCGCCGTCCTGTCGGGTGCCCTGGGGTTGGCACCTGCAGGCGCGGTGCCGGTGGCCACGCCACCTGATGCGTCTGGACCGCCGGGATTCCCCACTTCCACGCAGATGGTTGCCGTCATGGTGGACACGCAATCGGCCACGGTGGGCACGGTGACCGCGTGGCAGCGACGCAACGGTGTGTGGGTGGCGGTGATCGGGCCGGTGCCTGCACGGGTGGGCAGCGCCGGCATCGGTTTCCCCGCCGACAACGTCCCCCGGACTCCAGAGGGGACCTTCGCCCTCGATCAGGGATTCGGCCGGGAGCCGAACCCGGGCACCAAACTTCCGTATTTCCAGGCAGATCGGCAGGACTGGTGGGATGAGCTGCCCGGCTCGCCCACGTACAACACCCACGTCCGTCAGGTGAACAGCCCCGGTGGAGACAGCGAGAACCTGTACGACAGCGGCCCGGTGTACGACTACGCCATCAACATCGCTCACAACCCCGCGCGCCGCGCGGGATACGCCTCGGGGATCTTCTTGCACGTCACCGACGGAAACCCGACGCTGGGCTGCGTGGCGGTGGACAAGGCGACGATGATCGCGATCCTGCGATGGATAGACCCCGACGCCGATCCGGTGATCACGATCGGGTTGGCCTCTGTCCGAGCGTGAGTCGGCGGCGGCGTATGGGTTCACCGGGGGGCGTTGGCGCGTGTGCTGCGAGCCACCTATCCAGCCATCAAGCGCGCGTCGCCGGGCAGCACGGTCATCGCCACCGGTCTGAGCCGCATCGTCGGATCGGACTTATGCCGGTCCGGTGTTCATCTACAGCATTCGCGACCTGTCGGCTGATCCGCGCACGTTGAACAACCGGGAGACTCGCTTCGGTGCGTTGCTGACCTACGATTACAAGCTGAAGCCGGCCTTCTTCCTGCTCAAGCGGTAGGGGGTTTCGGGCGTCGATCGATCGAAAGGCGACTGTGTATCCGCAGCAACCAGACCCTCAGCAGCCGTATGCGCAGCCGCAGTACGCCCAGCAGCCGTATCCCTTGCAGCAGTACCCGCAGGCGTCGTATCCGCAGCAGCCGTATCCCCAGGCGCAGCCGGCCTACGGGCCGCCGGTGCACTATCGGTGGGTGGCTGGTCCCGGTGACGCCGGGCGGTTGGCGCGCGACACCTTCGTGGCGTGGACGACAGAGCCGCTGGCCCTGATCTTCGATGCCATCGCGGTGGTCGTGGTGCTCGGGTTGGTGCTGCTCAACGTCGCTGACGGTGATGGCGGCGCGGGCGCGTTGAAGCCGATCGTCGGATGGGGCGTGATCTTCGCGCTTCTCTTCGGGATTCGTTTCCTGTCGCTGCGGTTCAAGTACGGTAAGGTCGCCGCGCCCGGCGCTTCGTGGACGTTGGGTTTCACCCCGAACTCGGTGGTGATCACCAGCCCGCACGGGATTCAGAACATCCACTTCGCGCTGATCAAGCCGCCCAAGCGCGTCGGCCAGAGCTTCTACCTACCCAACCGCTCGATCGGAGCAACCGGCATCACGCTGCCCGGTGGTCTGTTGCCTCCCGACGCACTGAACCACCTGCAGCGCAGCGCCACCGGCTGATCCGACCCGTGAGCGTTTTTGGAGGGTAGGCCCTCCAAAAACGCTCACGGGCGCGGAGCGCACCTATCGCTGGTGGTCCAGGTTGGCCATCTTCAGCACGTCGAGGCGCGTGTCGAGTTCGGCTTCGGAGAGGGTGTCGCCGATGAGACCGCGATCGATCACGGTCTGGCGAATCGTCTTGCCTTCCTTCAACGCCTGCTTGGCCACCGCTGCGGCCTCCTCGTAGCCGATGGCCGAGTTGAGCGGGGTGACGATCGACGGTGAGCTCTCGGCCAAGGTCTTGAGGTGTTCGGTGTTGGCTTCCAGGCCCACGATGCACTTGTCGGCGAACAGCCGCGACACGTTGGCCAGCAGCTTCAGCGACTCCAACACGTTGCGGGCCATCATCGGGATGTAGACGTTGAGCTCGAAGGCGCCGTTGCCGCCGCCCCAGGTGACTGCGGCATCGTTGCCGATGACCTGCGCGGCCACCTGCGTGACCGCCTCGGGCAGAACAGGATTGACTTTGCCGGGCATGATCGAGCTGCCGGGCTGCAGGTCGGGTAGACGGATCTCACCGAGACCGGTCAGCGGACCCGAACCCATCCAGCGCACGTCGTTGGCGATCTTGGTCAGCGATACCGCGACGGTCTTGAGGACACCCGACAACTCGACCAGACCATCACGTGCGGCCTGGGCCTCGAAGTTGTCCTTGGCCAGGCTCAGGTGCTCGACACCGGTGCGTGACACCAGATCTGCGACCACCTTGGTGCCGAAACCGGCCGGCGCGTTGAGTCCGGTGCCCACCGCGGTGCCACCGATGGGTAGCTCACCCACGCGCACCAGCGATGCCTGCACCCGCTCGATACCGGCCTCCACCTGGCGGGCGTACCCGCCGAACTCCTGACCCAGGGTGACCGGCACCGCGTCCATCAGATGGGTGCGCCCGGACTTGACCACCTCACGCCACTGCGAAGCCTTGTCGGTGAGTGCGGAGTGCAGGTGCTGCAGTGCCGGGATCAGGTCTGTGGCAGCGGCTTCGGTGGCCGCGACGTGGGTGGCGGTGGGGAAGGTGTCGTTGGACGACTGGGACATGTTGACGTGGTCGTTGGGGTGCACCTCCACCCCGCCCGCCTTGGCGATGGATGCGATCACCTCGTTGGTGTTCATGTTCGAGCTGGTGCCCGAACCGGTCTGGAACACGTCGATGGGGAACTGGTCGTCGTGGGCGCCGTCGGCGATCTCGGTGGCCGCGGCGATGATCGCGTTGGCCTTCTCGGCATCCAGCAGTCCGAGGTCAAGGTTCACCTGTGCGCACGCCGCTTTCAGCAGGCCCATCGCACGGATCTGGGTGCGCTCCAACGGTCGGTGCGAGATGGGGAAGTTCTCTACCGCACGCTGAGTCTGTGCACGCCACAGGGCGTTGATGGGCACGCGGACCTCGCCCATGGTGTCGTGTTCGATCCGGTACTCGGAAGTGGCATCGTTGCTCATGGACGTCAGCCTATCGACGGCGCGGTCAGACGCCGAAGTCGATGGAGGCGAACTCGCGCAGCTTGGCCAGCTGATGCACGGCCTCGATGCGGCGGATGGTGCCCGACTTCGACCGCATCACCAGCGACCGGGTGGTGGCCCCCGTGGGGCGGTAGGTCACCCCGCGCAGCATGTCGCCATTGGTCACCCCGGTGGCACAGAAGAACATGTTCTCGCCGCTGACCAGGTCCTCGGTGGTGAGCACCCGGCCCAGGTCGTGCCCGGCGTCGACGGCCTTCTGCCGCTCGGCGTCATCACGCGGCCACAGCCGTCCCTGGATCTCTCCGCCCATGCACTTCATCGAGACCGCGGTGATGATCCCTTCGGGCGTGCCGCCGATGCCCATCAACATGTCGATGGTGCTGTAGTCGCCCGCTGCGGCCACCGCGCCGGCCACGTCACCGTCGGAGATCAGCCGCACCTTGGCGCCGGCGTCGCGCACCTGCGCGATGAGATCGGCATGCCGCGGTCGGTCGAGGATGACCACGCTGGTGTCACCGACCTCGATGCCCTTGGCCTTGGCCACCGACCGCACATTCCACTCCACCGACTGGGTGATGTCGATGGCGCCGCGAGCCTCGGGGCCCACGGCGATCTTCTCCATGTAGAACACCGCCGACGGGTCGAACATGGTGCCCCGCTCGGACACCGCGATCACCGCGATGGAGTTGGGGCGGCCCTCGGCCATCAGCGTGGTGCCGTCGATCGGGTCGACGGCCACATCCACCTCAGGCCCCTCGCCGTTGCCCACTTCTTCGCCGTTGTAGAGCATGGGGGCTTCGTCTTTCTCGCCCTCACCGATCACCACCACTCCGCGCATCGACACCGTCGAGAGCAACTCCCGCATGGCGTCCACGGCGGCCTGGTCGCCACCCTTCTTGTCGCCGCGGCCCACCCACCGGCCGGCCGCCAGCGCCGCTGCCTCGGTGACGCGCACCAGTTCCATCGCCAGGTTTCGGTCCGGCGCCTGGGGTGTGCGGGTGGAATCGGACATCGGGGCCTCCTGGGATGTGGGGTTGTGGGGCAGATCACCAGCTAGAAGCCCCACCAGGTATCGCGAACCATCCTGTCATGCGCAGGGTGGATACTGGACGGGTGGCTGCCAAACCCCGCATTCTCACCGATCACAAAGACATGATCTGGTCCTTGATCCCGCTGCTGGTGATCTGCGTGATCATCGCGGCGGTGTCTGGCAACTGCGCAGTGGGTTTGTCCGGCAAGGCCGACGAAGACCGCACACCCGCCTACGACATCCGCGCCGGGCTCACCGCCGACGCCTCGACCATCGGCTTCCCGATCCGGCTCCCCGAGATTCCCGCGGGGTGGAAGCCGAACTCGGGCAGCCGTAAACCCGTTGACAACACGGTGGTCAGCAACAGCGGCTTCATCACCAACAACGGTGTCTACATTCAGTACTCGCAGACCAACGCCCCCGAGGACTCGCTGGTGGGACTGCTGAGCACCGATCAAGCGGTGGGCAAGGGGACCGTGAACGTGGGCGGCCGTCAATGGGTGCAGTACTCCGACGGCAGCAAGCGCCAGATCTGGGTGGCCAACTTCGGTGACGTCCGAATCGGGTTGTCCGGCAGGGCCGGTGACGACGATTTCCGAACCCTGGCCGCCGCCGCTGCAGCGGCCCCGGTCGTCAAGGCGAACTCGCTGCCGCGCCCCAGCGGCTAGACGCGGTAGCGGATTTCTATGGCACCAGGCGGATGAGAAACGGGTAGCCAAAGTCCACATAAGCCACCGTCATAATGTGCTGATACCTTATTGTGGTAATTGTGATGGAAACGTAGAACAAGCCGTATCATACACTGTTGGCGACAGCTCGAAACGACCGCTGGACACTCAATCGGGTCTTTCGGAGTACGTCCCACGGCCCTAAGGGCCGACTAGAGATGTGATTGGGCCGGGAGGGGCGGCGGATCGAGATGCTGGGTGGACCTGTTGATCGAGCGGATGCAATCGAAGAACTCGTGAGTCTCGGTGTGCCCAGAACCATCGCTTCGGAATTGCCGCAACTCGGAAGGGATGTGGAGGGGCTCCTGGCGTATGGCAGTCGAGCGCGAGGCGATGCCGTACTCGATTCGGACCTCGACCTCCTCGCGTTGGTCGAAAAGCCGCGCCCATCCGTGTCAAGTGGCGCTGTCAGTCTCAGCTTCTACACGAGGGATCAGCTCGCGACGGGGATCGGCACTCTGTTCGGGGCGCATTTGAGGCGCGACGCCAAGATCCTCGTGGACCGATCGGGTGAACTTTCTGCGACCGTGGCGGCTATGGGAGAAGTTGATACTGCGCGGCTATTTGCGCGCGTGGAGGTGATGTCCGAGGTGTTCGGGTCGCCGCACCCGGATCTACCCAAATACCTCCCAGGACTCCTGCGAGAGGCGCGCTATTTGCTTCGGAGCACCTTGTACGCACAGGCGATCTCGGTGGACTCGCCGTGCTTCTCGGTGCGTGAACTTGCGCAGCGGCATCGGGATCCCGCACTCGTTGGCCTCCTGGCATCGCGCCACCACGAGCAGGCCTCAGTTCGGGACTACCATGCCTGTGTCGGGCGTCTCGAAACGTATTTCGGACATGCGGTCCCCTCGAATCGTCACGGATCTCTCGAGGCTTTGATCGTGAACGAATGGGAGAATCCAGGCGATCTGCTTTCGATTGCTTTCATGGCGCTGGGTGTTGTGGGGCGCGGAGACGACTACGCAGAGATTGGAAAGATTCTTCTGTGAGTTCTAGACAAACAGCATTCGTCGGCGATGTCCACGGAAATCTGGCTGCACTAGACGGTGCTATTCGAGCCATAGCGGACGACCCGATGATCGAACATATCGTCTTCCTGGGTGACTACCTTAATAAGGGATACGATTCCTGTGCTGTACTCGAACGGCTATTACATCTCGTGGGTTCTGGTCGCGCCACTGTTCTGCGTGGCAATCATGAAGCGGAGATGCTCACCGCCCTCGAAACAGGGGATCTCACCGCCTTTCTAAAGATGGGCGGCGCCAGAACGATCCGATCGTATGTCGGTGGGCGTGTCGGCGCTGACGTGCTCGCGGACCTCCGTGTTCATTTGCCTGCGACACACCTCCGCTTCCTCCGTAGCATGGAGGACACCTACGAAACATCGGGTGTCATTGCCTCACACAGCCCCGCAGGTGGCACCGACATGCGCTTTAGGATCGCTGCGCACGTTCCAGTCGGGCCACTGCCGTTAGTTACGAGCACCTTTGCACATCTAGACACAGACTGTGGCTCTCCGACTGGTCGCTTAACCATCTTCTGTTGGCCAGCGAAGACCTTTACTCAGGTAGACGCACATGGCCGCATAGTTTCGAACGACAAACAAGGGGCCTGACAGGCTATTGGTTTATGTTTTTAATTTGCCATTCGCATATCTTCATACCCTTTTCGTCCCCTATATCCTCGTTAATCCTTAACGCTTCCTTGAATTCCTCCATCGCATGATCTAATCCTCCGGCCGCTTTGTGGCACTGCCCAGATACCAGATGCGAGATAGCCTGGCCCCTGCGGTTTCCTATTTGTTGGTTGATGACGCACGCCCTCTCGGTGCCAATGAGCGCCTCGCTGGCGCGGCCGAGCCGCAGCAGGATCTGAGCGCGGAGTATTTCCGCGTTCGCATGAAGCGCGGTCGACGGGAAGCCATTGAGACCAAGCAGGGCGTCATCAGCGCATTTCTGAGCCGAATCGAGATCGCCGCGCGCGACGTGTACGCGGGCTAAGTTAACAAGCGATTGACATCTTCCTTGCTCGTCACCTAGTTGGTCGCGCTCAGCTCGCGACGCCTCGAATTGTTCGGCTGCGGCATCCAGTTCTTCAACCTTTTGATGCGCGAGCCCGAGTTCGTCGGAAATGCGGCATCGGACAGTAGACGAATACCGGTCGTCCCCGCTCACCAGAGTCAAGGCATGCTCAAGCTGACTTATTGCTTCGAATTTCGCTCCCCTCCGGCGCGAGATCCCAGCAAGCGCTGCGAACGCGTTGGCTGCTGCGGGCGTGTGTAGCGTGCCTGGATTGGCCGCAAAATAGTCGATAACCTTCTGGACTTCGCCTTGTGCGGCGTCCAATTCGCCCGCGTGCTCGAGGCACTTGGCGTACGCAAGTTGCTCAGGTGGCCCACCGTGCTCTGATGCCCTACGAAGTTGACCACGGCCAGCTTCGAGCTGCCCTAGCTCGATCAGCTTCTCACCGTCGCGAAGACACCTGGATGCTTGGAGCAAGTCCCGCCCGGAAGAAGGGATGAGATCGACATGTCGTGCCACCTTCGATCCGACGTGTGACACCCAGCCGCCAAGCCGGTCTGACAGTTTGCACTTGAGTGCTGCGGTGTCCTGGATGGTCTCGTACATTAACGAGTGCGTCTTTTTCATCTGATCTTGGAGCTGCGTGATCTTTGGGTCACGCTCCGGTTCGTCGATGAACGCGACCCAGATGTCACGCAACAACCTATGGTCCTGCCCCAACTGCAGGAGCCCTGTGAAGAGTTCTTCCTCGGTGCCGGAGGTATAGCCCCACGGGCTTCCCGGTTCGCTTCCCCAGGACTTCCTGAACAACACCAACATGAAGTGGCACTCGCCGATTAGTTCGTTTATCGCCTCCTGTGGGCGCTGTGCGGTTGCCCGAACGCTCTCCCAACCGACCAACTTGAAGCAACTGGCCTCTGTCGATTGCAACGCGTTGTGCTGGGATATGACACTCCGGACGACAGCGCGCTCGTTGCCCAAATCGCCCGGAGTTGCGATGAACACATGAAGGGGTAGAGCAGAGGTCATGGATGAACAATACTCAGAAACCGCTCCACGACACGCCGAAGAAAGCGCTTTTGCCAAAACGGTGAAGGGAGGGCGAGGGCACAGGGATAGAGCTGAGCCAGACACCCCGGGAGCGGTGATCAGTTCTCGTCGTCGCCGTCGGCGTCGCCAAGGGCGGTCTCGATGCGGGCGCGGGCGCCTTCGAGGTGCTCCTCGCACCGTCGCGCCAGTGCTTCTCCGCGTTCCCAGAGATTCAGTGACGCATCGAGATCCAGGCCGCCGTGCTCCAAAGTGCGCACCACGCCGATCAACTCGTCGCGGGCCTGCTCGTAGCCCAACTCGGCCACCGGCGTCTCCTGCTGATCGCTGCTGTCGCGGCCCGGCGTCATAACCCTGTCTCCCCTGCCTTCTTGTCGGTGCCCATCACAGCCGCGCGCATCGCGCCATCGGCCACCCGCACCCGCAGCTCCGACCCGATCGGCATCTCCTTGGTCGAGGTGACCACCACCGGGGGCTCGTCACCGTACACCCGCTGCACCACCGCATACCCGCGGGCCAGTGTCTGCGCCGGACCCAGGGTGGCCAACCGGCTGGCGAGGTTCTCCACCCGCTGTTCCTCATGGCCCACGTAACGCGCGATCTCCCGACGCAACTCGTGGCGGTCGCGCTGCACCGCTGCGGCGAATGCGTCGATCATCCTATGTGGATCGGCCAACACCGACCGCCCGCGCAACGCAGCCAGGCCGTGTCGCTCGCGACCCACCCAGTTGCGCAGGGCCCCAGCACTTCTCGAACGCAACTCGGCCAGCAGCGCCAGCTCGGCGGGCACGTCGGGCACCACCTTCTTCGCGGCGTCGGTGGGCGTGGCGGCACGCAGGTCGGCCACCAGGTCGAGGATCGGGTGATCGGGTTCATGACCGATCGCCGAGACCACCGGGGTGCTCATCCGCGACACCGCCCGACACAGCGTCTCGTCGGAGAAGGGCAGCAGATCCTCCACGCTGCCCCCACCCCGGGCGATGATGATCACCGACACCGCGGGGTCGGCGTCCAGCTCGGCAAGCGCCTCGAGAATCGCGGGCACCGCAGTCGGTCCCTGAACGGGGGTGTTGCGCACCACCATTCGTACCGCCGGCCAGCGCGCGGTGGCCACCGACACCACGTCGCGTTCGGCGGCACTCGCGCGTCCGGTGATCAGTCCGACACCACCGGGCAGAAACGGAAGTCGTCGTTTCAACGCTGCATCGAACATGCCTTCGGCCGCCAGTAGTCGCCGCAACCGCTCGAGCCGCGCCAACAGCTCGCCGATGCCGATCGGCCGGATCTCGGTGACCCGCAACGAAATGGTGGCGCGTCCCGTGTAGAAGCTGGGCCGCCCGGCCATCACCACTCGGATGCCCTCGGTGAGCGGCACCTCGCTGCGGTCGAGGACCTGCGGGCCGCAGGTGACGGTGATGGAGATGTCGGCCGCGGGATCACGCAACTGCAGGAAGGCGGTCTTGGTGCCGGGGCGCCGACTGATCTGGGTGATCTGGCCCTCCACCCACACCTCGCCCAACCGGTGCACCCAGTCGCCGATCTTGGTGTTGAGCGTGCGCACCGGCCACGGCGCCTCCGGTGAGGACTTCGCGATCGAACCGGTCACTTCGACGACGCGGCGGTGATCCGGTTCTCCAGCATGGTCTGGAACGGCGCGCGACCGCGGTGGGTTCGCTCGTACTCGGCCAGCGCCTCGAGGTCGGCCAGCTCGACGGTGCGGATCTTGGCCCGCAGCTGGGCCAGCGTCAACGCGTCGTAGTCGAGGTACTCGACGATCTCGGGGGCATCGGGTGCCGGTGCGCTGGGGGAGGCCTCCACCTCCGAGCGCAACACCGTCTCGGGGGCCGAGCTGTACAGCGCGAAGCGCCCTTTCGCGGCGGCGGTTGCCGCCTCGCTCAGCGGTCTCGCCTCTGGGTCGTCGTCGTCCAGATCGGGTGTCGGTGCGGCCGCAGCGACGGCCGTGGTCGTCGCGGGAGCCGCCGCTGCAGCCGGTGGGCTGGCCACCTTGGGGGCGGCCGGAACGTCGTCGTCCTCCTCGTAGAGATCGTCGTCCTCGTCGAACACCGCCCACTCGGGCTGCTCCTCGGGGCGATGAAAGATCAGCTCCAGGGTCTGGTCGCCCTTGATCGCCAGTTCGGCGATGCCCTGCTGCAGGCGCATGGCCACCTGCAGGGCCTCGCTGACGGCGGTCATCGGCAGCGTGACCGCGGTGTGCGGCAGCTTGCGGGTCTCCTCGATGGCCGTGACGATGAGGCCGGTCACGACGCGCGCGGCAAACGGTGGGCGGATCATGTGACAACTGTGCCTCATCGCGCATGCGCTGACCACAAATGGGCCTGCACACGCCGTAGTCTGTGAGGTATGACTGCCAAGAGAGTGCTGCTGGCCGAACCGCGAGGCTACTGCGCGGGCGTCGACCGCGCCATCGAGACCGTCGAGGCCGCCCTGGCGAAACACGGTGCACCGGTGTACGTCCGCAAGGAGATCGTGCACAACCGTCACGTGGTGGAAACCCTCACCGAGCAGGGTGTGGTGTTCGTCGACGAGACCGACGAGGTGCCTGAGGGTGCGCTGGTGGTGTTCTCCGCGCACGGCGTGTCACCGGCGGTGCATGAGGGTGCGGCGCAACGCAACCTGCGGACCATCGACGCCACCTGCCCGCTGGTCACCAAGGTGCATCAGGAGGCCAAGCGTTTTGCGCGCGACGACTACGACATCCTGCTGATCGGTCACGAGGGCCACGAGGAGGTGGAGGGGACCGCCGGCGAGGCACCCGAGCACATCCAGCTCGTCGACGGCCCCGAGTCGGTGGACAGCGTCAGCGTGCGCGACGAGTCGAAGGTGATCTGGCTGTCGCAGACCACCCTCTCGGTCGACGAGACGATGGAGACGGTCACCAAGCTGCGGGAACGGTTCCCGCTGCTGCAAGATCCACCCAGCGACGACATCTGCTACGCGACCCAGAACCGTCAGGTCGCGGTCAAGGCGATGGCGCCCGAATGCGACCTGGTGATCGTGGTCGGTTCCCGCAACTCGTCGAACTCGGTGCGGCTGGTGGAGGTGGCGCTGCAGGCTGGGGCGTCGGCGTCGCACTTGGTCGACTACGCGCGCGAGGTCGACCTGGCCTGGCTCGACGGGGTGAGCACCGTCGGCGTCACCTCGGGCGCATCTGTGCCCGAGGTCCTGGTGCGTGGAGTGTTGGACCTGTTGGCCGAGAACGGATTCGACACCGTGGAGACCGTGACCACCGCCAACGAGACGCTCACCTTCGCGCTGCCCCGTGAGTTGCGGCCCGCCCGCGTCACCGGCTGACGCCTCGACGCCGCGTACTCCACGGTGACCGCACCCACGTTCAGTCCTGCGGCGCGCGGGGCGCCGTTGTTCCGACGTCGCGCCGCCGTCATCGACATCGCGTTCTCCCGCCTGGAGATGGCAGGCAAGCCGGGCCTGCGGGTCAGTGGGCTCGTCGACGCCATCGCCGACGGTTCGGTGTTGGTCTCGGGCGTGCGCCGACCCAACCGCGAAGCCTGGGCCATGGCGCTGGGCGAGATCCTGGCCACCGGGCGGCCGCCGATGCCCGATGCGGCCGGTCGCGCACCGGCGCTGGTGTTGGCCCACCCCGCATCCTGGGAGGCCCACGTCCCGATGCTCACCGAGGCGTTGGCCGACGCGGCCGCACGATTCGGGGTCCACGACATCTCGCTGGCGCCCCGGGCGGCGCTGTTGGCCGAATCGCACATGGAGTCCTCGGCCCAGATCTGCGCGATCGTCGAGTGCCATCCCACCCAGTTCGAGTGCCATCGCGTGACGCGCGGCGCCCAGGGCTGGCAGATCGAGAGCTCGCAGTACCTTGCCTACACCGACGGTGCCGCGGTCGAGCGGTTCATCTCCGACGACATCGAGGCGGTCATCGTCGACGCCGAGGAGCGGGACCGCGCATCCGCGGCGATCCACCTGTTCGAGGACCACACACCCACCGGGCGAGTGCTGGCCGCCGAGCGAGTTCTGTTGCACCGCTTCGGTGGTCGAGTGTTGGAGCCCCCGGTCACCGAGGTGGCGCCGTATCCGGGCCGACGAGCCCCCGAGGCCTCCCGCCGCACCGCCGTGGTCGGCGGGGTGGTGGCAGCGGCCTTGGTGGTGGCGCTGGTGATCGCGGTGGTGGTGGCCGCGCCGTGGCGTGGTGAGCAGACACCGAGCCGGGCCGGCGGACCCACCTCGGCGCCGGCCGCCTACACCAGCGTCGCGCTGGGCCGCGCCACGCTGGAGGTGCCCGCGACGTGGACGGTGACCAAGGACGCCGCCGACGCCAAGGGCGCCATCCCGTTCGCCACGGTGGCCGCCCGTGGAGACGACCGGCGCCTGATCGTGCGGCAGTTCGCGGTGCGCCTCGACTCGACGTTGGCCTCGGTGGCCACCAGCATCAGCAACCGCATCGCGCAAAGCGCCTCCACCGCGGCCACCGAGTTCTCCCCGAGCACCACCTTCGCCGGGCGGACGGTGATCAGCTACCGCGAGACACCTGGGTCCGGCGCCCCCATCCGCTGGTACGTGGTGGTCGGCGCCGCGCTGCAGGTGTCTGTGGGCTGCCAGCCGGGCAGCGGGGGACAGCAGATCGACGCCGAGTGCGAAAAGGCCGTCGCAACGGTGCAGATCGCCCCGTTGAACTGACGCCTAGCGCCCCAACGGTGCTGGTAGCTGCGTTTTGACTCCCCATTTGGTGCCACGTACTCTGGACCGCTGGTGCACGGCACCCGCTGGTGCGGTCGCGTTCGCGATCGTCCGGCCGGGTAATCCGGGTCCCGGGTCCCCACTGGTCGCCGGGAAGGTCCCCGCCGCCGCATCCGACCAGCTCCACATCGACGGAACGGAACACCTGTGTCCACCTACACCCCGAAGGCCGGTGACATCACGCATGCGTGGCACGTCATCGACGCCACCGACGTGGTGCTCGGCCGGCTCGCCGTGCAGACCGCGAATCTGCTGCGCGGCAAGCACAAGCCGACCTACGCCCCCCACATGGATGGTGGCGACTTCGTCGTCATCATCAACGCCGAGAAGGTCGCACTGGCCGGCAACAAGGCCCAGACCAAGCTCAACTACCGGCACTCGGGTCACCCGGGTGGTCTGTCCTCGCGCACCACTGCGCAGCTGCTCGAGACCCACCCCGAGCGGGTCATCGAGAAGGCCGTCAACGGCATGCTCCCCAAGACCAAGTTGGGTCGGGCGATGTTCGGCAAGCTGAAGGTCTACGCAGGCCCCGAGCACCCGCACGCCGCCCAGCGTCCCACCCCCTACGAGATCAAGCAGGTGTCCCAGTGACCGAATCCGTCGACAACACCGCCGCCGAGGCCCCTGAGGTCGAGGCCCCCGAGGTCGAGGTCGCCAGCGACGACTACGTCGTGGACGAGGCCACCGGCACCGAGGTCAGCGAGGCCCCGGCCGCGGCTGCCGCCCCCATCGTCCTCGACCGCCCGGTGCAGACCGTCGGCCGTCGGAAAGAGGCGGTCGTGCGGGTGCGGCTGGCGCCGGGTAGCGGCCAGTTCACCCTCAACGGTCGCACCCTGGAGGCGTACTTCCCGAACAAGGTGCACCAGCAGCTGATCAAGGCTCCGCTGGTGACCGTCGAGCGCGTCGAGTCCTTCGACATCCACGCCAAACTGGTCGGTGGTGGACCGTCGGGTCAGGCCGGTGCGCTGCGCCTGGCCATCGCCCGCGCCCTCATCGAGGTGGCCCCGGATGATCGTCCGGCCCTGAAGAAGGCCGGCTTCCTCACCCGCGACCCGCGTGCGGTGGAGCGTAAGAAGTACGGACTCAAGAAGGCCCGCAAGGCCTCGCAGTACTCCAAGCGCTGACGCTGCGTCCCACGCAGACATCTCGTTTGTGAACCACGCGACGAGCAGGTGCTCTGGCGAGAACAACGCCGTGAGCACCTGCTCGTTTGTTTTCTGAGGGGACCTCATGACACGACTGTTCGGTACCGATGGTGTTCGGGGACTGGCGAATTCGGACCTGACGCCGGAGGTGGCGGTGTCGCTGGCGGCCGCGGCGGCACGTGTGTTGGCCGTCGGCTCTCCCGGACGCCGACCCCGCTCGGTGATCGGACGCGACCCACGCGCTTCGGGGGAGATGCTCGAGGCGGCGGTGTGTGCGGGCCTCGCCGCCGCCGGTGTCGACGCGATCCGAGTAGGTGTGTTGCCCACGCCCGCAGTGGCTTTCCTGACCGGGGTCCATGACGCCGACTTCGGTGTGATGATCTCCGCCTCCCACAATCCGATGCCCGACAACGGGATCAAGCTGTTCGCCGCAGGTGGGCACAAGCTGCCCGACGACGTCGAAGAACGCATCGAAGCAGCGATGGCCGCGCCTCAGGCGGGGCCGACCGGCGCGGGCATCGGCCGGATCACCGACGTCCCGAACGCCGCCGATCCCTACCTTGCGCACCTTGCCTCTGCCGTACCCACCTCGCTGGCCGGGTTGACCGTGGTGGTCGACTGCGCGCACGGCGCCGCCAGTGTCGTCGGGCCGCACGCCTACCGGGAGGCCGGGGCCACCGTGATCGCCATCAACGCCGAACCCGACGGGGTGAACATCAACGATGGTTGCGGGTCGACTCACATCGACGTGGTGGCCAAGGCGGTCGTCGAACACGGAGCGGATCTGGGTTTGGCCCATGACGGTGACGCTGATCGCTGCCTGGCCGTCGATCACACCGGCACCCTGGTCGACGGTGACGCCATCCTGGCGGTGTTGGCGCTGGCCATGAGGGATGCGGGCACCCTACGCGAGGACACCCTGGTGGCCACGGTGATGAGCAACCTGGGTCTGCACCTGGCCATGCGTGCTGCCGGTGTGCAGGTGCGCACCACCGCCGTGGGGGATCGGTATGTGTTGGAGGAGTTGCGATCCGGCGGATTCTCGATCGGTGGCGAACAGTCGGGGCATGTGGTGTTGCCCGACTTCGCCACCACCGGCGACGGAGTCTTGACCGGGCTGGCGCTGATGGCGCGGATGGCCGCCACCGGGCAGTCGTTGGCCCAGTTGGCCTCGGTGCTGACCGTGCTGCCGCAGGTGCTGATCAACGTTGCCGTCGCCGACAAACACTCGGTGGCCACCGCGCCGTCGGTCCGCGACGCCGTGGTGGCGGCCGAGTCCGAGCTCGGCGATGCTGGTCGAGTCCTGCTGCGGCCCTCGGGAACCGAACAGTTGGTGCGGGTCATGGTCGAGGCGGGCACCGCCGATCACGCCCAGGAGATCGCCGGACGGATCGCCGAGGTCGTCGGAGCCGTCGGGCGGTGACACCCGCCTGCGCCGGACTAGTCTGACAGATGTCAGGTGGAACCAGATCGGCCGGATCGACGTCCTAACATCGCCACGCCCGACATCGCAGGCGCGGCGGTGAGAGGAGACGGCGTGGCGGTCAGAGGAGGCCGGATGGGCGAGCAGATGCGGATCGACCGTGGCGCGGTCGCCGCGGTCGCCGACGCTGTCGATGCCTCCGCCACCCGGCTCGACGCCGCTCGCGCCGCGCTCCGGTCACCCCGCTTCGGCCCGGATGCGGTGCCCGCCGACCTGAATGACCAGGGCCGTAGGTATCTGGCCGAGATGGCGGAGGTGGTCGCTGCGCTCGACGCCATGATCAGCTCGATGCGCGGTGTCGCCGCGGGTGTCCGCGCGGCGGCGGCTGAGATCGAGCACACCGACGACGCCGTCGGCGGCGAGATCCGGGTGGCGGGAACCCAGCGGTGATCACCGACCCCACCACCGACCCCCGATTCGCCGCGCTACGCACCCAGGCGCGGGCGGTCATCGGCTACTTCGACCAGTTGCGGCCCATCGCGTTGCTGGTCGGGGTCGACATTCCCACGGCAACCGAGTTGACCACCGACTTCGACCGATCCGAAGGGGTAGACCTAGCCGCGTTGGCCGCTGACGCTCACGAGTTGGCGCGCGCCGGCGACGCTGCAGATCAGGCGATTGCCGACCTGCGTTCGCGGGGCGTCGCGATGACCACGGCCTGGACCGGACGGTCGGCCACCGCCGCGAGCGCTGCCATCGACACCCACATCGGTGCCGCCACCGTCTCCGTCGAGCAGATCCGGACCGCCCAACGTGCGGCCGAGTCGATGCTGCACGCGATGGTCGGCATTTTGCAGACCAAGTACCAGAACCTGGTGGCGATACCCTCGACGACTCTGCTGGGCCAGTCCCTGGCGACGCTGAGCGCCGCTGATGCGCAACGCAATTCGGTCGCGACGGCCCGTGAGATCGCCGCCAAGCTCGCCCTGTTCCGTGGGGCCACCACCCGGTCTCATGACGCCATCCGCCCGATGTTGACCACCCTGAACGACACTCTGGCCCAGGTGACGATCCCCCGCTATCCGCAGGTCAGATGGCATCGACCGGCGCCGATGGCTGCGGTCACGCCACCGCGACCCCGGCCGGTCGCCCAAGCCGGTGCCGGATCGACGCCGGCGACACCCCGCGGCCCGCAGCGACGCGCGGAGGAACAAGCGACATCCGCGAGTTCGCCCGGCGTCACGCGCGCGGCCGCCGATCCGCTGGCTGCGATCGGACAGGTGCTGAGCACCGCGAGCGCTGCCATCCCGGCCGCGGTGGGGTCGGTGACCGACGCGGTGGGATCGATGCTGAACATGGTGTTGCACCCCGACTCGACCGGGGACCACACGGGGCCGCTCGGTGTACTCGGACACCCCGTGGCCCACGACGGCGGCCCCGCCGACACCGCAGCCCCGCACGACTCGACTATCAAGCATGACCCGCGAGCCCAGCACGACCCGCACACCCCGCACGACCCGCGAGCCCAGCATGACCCGCCGGCCAGCCCCACTGAGCCTGCTGCTTCGTCTGGGGCGCAGCCACATTCGCCGAAGCTGAACCTCGCCACCGATCCGGTGTCGGGGGCCCCGCCGGCGCAATCCCCGCCACCGCCGCAGAACTCATCGGGGCAGAACACCCCTGCGGAGGACTCGTCGGGGCCGAATTCAGAGGGTCAGGAGTCGTCGGGGCAGGATTCGGTCGAGCCCGATTCTCGTGAGTTCATCGGCGAGCGGGCCGACGTCCACACCCCCACTCCGCGTGGGTATCCCGACGCGGGCGAACCCGGTGGGTTGGCCCTTGCGGGTGACCGTTGAACCGGGCTGGTGATTGATGAACGGGGCTGATCAGATCGAACTGCTCGCCGAGCGGGTGACTCGGGCGATGACAGCTGATCTGGAGTCCTACCGCACCGCGCTGACCGCCGCCGCCGACGCCTGGGTGCCCGCGCCACCGGCCGATCCCGACGATCTCGACCCCGACGAAGACGACGAGACCGACGACGACCGGCGGTGAGCCGAGCCTACTTGCGGAGCAGCTTGGTGATCTGGTCGCGGTCGTCGGCCTCGAGGCTGTCGGGGTCGATGACGGTCGCCGAACCGATCTGTTCGTCGGGATCGGCGAAGCCGCGGTAGGTCTTGTCGTCGGTGAGGTGGGCGAGCAGGAACCCGGTCAGGATGGCGCGGGTGTCGCGCTGAGTGCGCTTGTCAGCCGATCCGTCGCCGAGATACTTCCGCACCGAGAAGCCCTCCACCAGCCCGCGTCGACCGGCCTTGGGCACGCTGCGTAGCGTCACCGCATCGCCGCCGAGGGTGGTGCGCACGGTCAGGGCGTTGGAGGTGAACCCGTCCAGATCGTCACCGGCCGCCAGCACCAGCGCGGGCAGCCGGCTGCGGCGGGCTGCGGGTTCGACGGCCTTGCTGGTGGGCGAGGGATACAGCGCGGCCAGGACCTTGGCGCGGGGGGAGTCGCCGGCGGCGAGCACCGCGGCCGAGGCGCCCAGACCGTGGCCGACCAGTCCGAGCCGCTCGGTGTGCACGGTGATGGCACCGGAACCCAGGCGCACCGACGACAGGATCTGCAGCGTGGTCTCGAGATCGGCGGCCAGCGAGCGGTCCGAACCCAATGGTCCGCGCTCGGTGTCGGGGACACCCACCACGATGCCCCACGACGCCAGGTGCTCGAGGGTGTCGGTGTACTGCTTGGACGTGGTCAGCCAGCCGTGTCCGAAGGCCACCGCGGGCAGGTTCGTGCCTGACTCGGGGGTGTACACCACGCCGGGCAGGCCCACTATCGCCATGTCGCCGCGCAACACACGATGCGGTCCACGCCGCGACAGCCGCTTGTAGAGCTTCTTCACCGAGGTCACGCCCACGAGCCTATGACACCGGCAGGGATCTGCACCGAGGGCGGCAGGGTGGGCGCGCACAGTACCCTGATCCGAATGTGCGGAATCGTCGGATACGTGGGGGGCCGCGACGCCCTGGAGATCGTCGTCGAGGCGCTGCGGCGGATGGAGTACCGGGGTTACGACTCGGCCGGGGTGGCCATTCTCGATGGTCACGGCGGCACCGCGGTGGAGAAGAAGGCCGGTCGGCTGGAGAACCTGGACAAGCAGCTCGCGGCGCTGGGGCGCTCGGGATTCGTCGGTACCACCGGTATCGGGCACACGCGGTGGGCCACCCACGGTCGTCCCACCGATCGCAACGCCCACCCGCACGTCAGCCGTGACGGCAAGTTCGCGGTGGTGCACAACGGCATCATCGAGAACTATGCGGCGTTGCGCGCCGAGGTGGAGGCCGCCGGGGTGGAGTTCGGGTCGGACACCGACACCGAGACCGCTGTTCATCTGCTCGACCTGGAATACACCGCCGGGGCGCACGCTGGTGACTTCGTGGCCAGCGCCTACGCCGTCCTCGCCCGACTCGAGGGGGCGTTCACGCTGGTGTTCACCCACTCCGATCACCCGGGGACCATCGTTGCCGCCCGCCGGTCCACACCGTTGGTGGTAGGGGTGGGCCAGGGTGAGATGTTCGTCGGTTCCGATGTGGCCGCGTTCATCGAACACACCAGGGAGGCAGTGGAACTCGGACACGACCAGGTGGTGGTGATCACCGCCGATTCGTACACGATCACCGACTTCGACGGCACCCCACGCACCGGCACCCCCTTTCACATCGACTGGGACCTCGCGGCGGCCGAGAAGGGCGGCCACGACTACTTCATGCTCAAGGAGATCGCCGAGCAGCCGCAGGCGCTGGCCGCCACCCTGGCCGGTCACCTGCAGGACGGCCGGATCGTGCTCGACGAGCAGCGCATCACCGATCAGGATCTGCGCGACGTGGACAAGGTGTTCGTGATCGCCTGTGGCACTGCGTATCACGCTGGGATGCTGGCCAAGTACGCCATCGAGCACTGGACGCGACTGCCCGTCGAGGTGGAGTTGGCCAGTGAGTTCCGCTACCGCGACCCGGTGCTCGACCGGTCCACCCTCGTGGTGGCCATCTCGCAGTCCGGGGAGACCGCCGACACCCTCGAGGCGGTGCGCCACGCCAAGGAACAGAAGGCGCGCGTGTTGGCCATCTGCAACACCAACGGCGCCCAGATCCCCCGCGAGTCCGATGCGGTGCTCTACACCCACGCCGGTCCCGAGATCGGTGTGGCTTCCACCAAGTGCTTCCTGGCGCAGATCGCGGCGGCCTACCTGGTCGGTCTGGCGTTGGCGCAGGCCCGTGGCACCAAGTACCCCGACGAGGTGGCGCGTGAGTTTGCCGAGCTCGAACGCATGCCAGCCGCTGTGGAGGAGGTGCTGAGAACCGTGGAACCCGTTCGCGCGCTTGCCCGTTCGCTGGCCGACAAGCCGACGGTGCTGTTCATCGGACGCCACGTGGGTTACCCGGTGGCGCTGGAGGGTGCACTCAAGCTCAAAGAGCTGGCCTACATGCACGCCGAAGGGTTTGCCGCTGGCGAGCTCAAGCACGGGCCCATCGCGCTCATCGAGGACGATCTGCCGGTCATCATCGTGATGCCTTCGGCGACCGGACGTCCCCTGCTGCATTCGAAGATGGTCAGCAACATCCGCGAGATCCAAGCGCGGGGCGCGCGCACCATCGTCATCGCCGAGAAGGGTGATCTGGCGGTGCGCGACTTTGCCGACCACCTGATCGAGATCCCGCAGACCACGACCCTGCTGCAGCCGTTGGTCTCCACGGTGCCGCTGCAGGTGTTCGCCGCCGAGGTGGCGCAGGCGCGCGGCTACGACGTGGACAAGCCGCGAAACCTGGCCAAGTCGGTGACGGTCGAGTAGCCGTGATCGGCCATCACCGAGCCGACGACATCCGGGCGGCCGAGGCCGCGACCGGACGTCTGTTGACCGACGGCGTGCTGATGCGGCGGGCCAGTACCGGGTTGGCGACGGTGGTGCTCGCCGAGCTGCGCCGACGGTGCGGCCGCGTCTACGGCTCGCAGGTGGGGCTGGTCGTGGGCACCGGCGACAACGGCGCCGACGCGCTCTACGCCGGAGCCCGACTGGCCCGACGCGGCGTGCAGGTGCATGCGCTGCTCATCGATCCAGAACGGGTACACCGCGGCGCTGCAACCGCTTTCACCCGCTGCGGGGGTCGGCTGTGTACGCGGCTACCGGATGGATGCGACCTGGTGATCGACGCGGTGGTCGGTCTGGGCGGTCGCGGGCCACTCCGGCCCCGGGTGGCTGCGGTGTTCGCCGAGGTGAGCGCCCCGATCGTCGCCGTCGACCTGCCCTCGGGGGTGGACGCCGACACCGGGGTGGTGCACGACCCGTCGGTACGTGCGGCGGTCACGGTCACCTTCGGGGTGCGCCGCCGCGCGCATGTGCTGGCCGCACCGGTCTGCGGTCGGGTAGAGGTGGTCGACATCGGGATCACCTGTCCGACAGCGGATCTGGTCACATTCAGCGATCCAGAGGTGGGGGTGTTGTGGCCGGTGCCGGGCCCTGGCGACGACAAGTACACCCAGGGTGTCCTCGGGGTGATCGCCGGATCGGATCGCTATCCCGGCGCTGCGATTCTGTGCGTCGGGGCCGCGGTCGCAGCCACCTCGGGGATGGTGCGATACGTGGGTTCGGCAGCTGCACAGGTCGTCTCGGCGCACCCGGAGGTGGTGGTGGCCCCGGATCTGGAGTCGGTGGGTCGGGTACAGGCCTGGGTGATCGGTCCGGGAGCGGGTACCGATGCCACCGCCGCCGCCACCCTGGCGCGGGTGTTGGCCGACGACGTACCGGTCCTCGTCGATGCCGACGCCATCACCGTGCTGGCTGCACACCTGGACTGGGTGCGTGAGCGCACCGCACCCACCCTGCTCACCCCGCATGCCGGGGAGTTCGCTCGGTTGACCGGCGCCCCGGTACCCGCCGACCGAGTGACCGCCGTCGAAGAACTCGCCGCCGACCTCGGCGCCACCGTGCTGCTCAAGGGCCGCATCACCGTGATCGCCCATCCGCGCGGCCCCACCGTGGTCAACGACGCCGAATCGTCCTGGGCCGCCACGGCCGGCGCCGGTGATGTGCTCTCCGGGCTCGCCGGGGCCCTGCTCGCGGCCGGGATCGACGCGCCGTCGGCCGGGGCAGCCGCCGCCCGCGTGCACGCCCGGGCGGCGGCGCTGGCGGCGGCGGGCGCTCCGATCGGTGCATCGGATCTGCTGGCTGCGGTGCGTGGGGCCATCGGCGCCATCCGAATCGGGGTCGCCCCCGAGGCCATCGGCCCCGCGGTGGGACAATCTCGATTGCCATGACCCCAGCCCCGCTCGAGGCGACCATCGACCTCTCCGCCATCGCCCATAACGTCGGCGTCGTCGCCGACCGCGCCGGGTCGGCGGTGATGGCGGTGGTCAAGGCCGACGGCTACGGGCACGGTGCGGTGCCGGTCGCGCAGGCGGCGATCGCCGCGGGCGCAACCGATCTCGGTGTCGCCACCGTCGCCGAGGCGTTGTCGCTGCGGGCGGCGGGAATCGACACCCCGGTCACCGCGTGGTTGCACACGCCGAGCACCGATTTCGTCCCGGCGGTGGCCGCCGGCGTCGACATCGCCGTGTCATCGGTCCGACAATTGCAGCAGGTGCTGGCCGCGGCCTGCGCGCTGTCGGTGCCGGCCGTGGTGAGCGTCAAGGTCGACACCGGGCTGTCCCGCAACGGCGTTGCCCCGGCCGAGTGGGACGCCCTGCGCGGCGAGCTGGTCACCGCAGTGGCGCACGGCTCGATCCGGTTGCGCGCCATGATGTGTCACCTCGCGCGGGGCGACGAGCCCGACCATCCGCTCAACGATCTGCAGGCCGCTCGGCTCGACGCGTGCGTGGCCGACCTGGCGCGCGCCGGGGTGACCCCAGAGCTGGTGCACATCGCCAATTCAGCTGCTGCACTTGCGCGTCCGGACCTGGCCCGCGACCTGGTGCGCGCCGGCATCGCCCTCTACGGGTTCTCACCGCTGCCGCATGACCACGGTCTGATCCCGGCCATGACCCTGAGCGCCGAGGTCTCTTCGGTCAAACGGGTCTGCGCTGGGCAGGGCGTGTCCTATGGGCACACCTGGACCGCCGATCGCGACACCCGACTGGCGTTGCTGCCCGCCGGGTACGCCGACGGGGTACCCCGGCTGTTGTCCAATCGGATCGAGGTGAGCATCGGGGGTCGTCGCTACCCTGGCGTGGGCCGGATATGTATGGACCAGATGGTCGTCGACGTAGGTCTCGACTCCGACGTGCATGAGGGTGATCGCGCCGAGTTGTTCGGGGTGGGACACGATTCCGCACCGACCGCCCGCACCTGGGCCGATCTGATCGGCACCATCGACTACGAGATCATCACCGGGATACGGGGCCGCACCGTTCGCCGCTACGTGGGTGAGGTGCCGGGTCGCGCAACGGAGACCGTCAGTGAAGGGGAACAGACGCGATGAGCCCATCGGCACGCCGCCCACATCTGGGGATCCTGGCCGGGGTGGCCGGGTTCGCCGCGCTCGGGGCGGTGGCCGCCGGCGGAGTGGCTCGTAACCTCGCCCGGCGCACACCGAAGACCGGAGATCGGTTCGGCACCGAAGACTTCGAGGCGGTGTACCACGACCGGGCCAGCATCGTCACCGCCGATGATGGTGTGCCCCTGGCGATCCGAGAGATCGGACCGGCCGACGCCCCGGTGACGCTGCTGTTCTCGCATGGCTTCAGCCTCAGCATGGCCAGCTGGCACTTCCAACGCATCGACCTGGTCGAGGCGCTCGGTGATCGGGTGCGCCTGGTGTTCCTGGATCACCGCGGTCACGGCCGGTCGGGTCCGGCGCCGGCGCACACCGCCACCATCGCCCAACTAGGCGCCGACATCGCCACTGTGCTGCGGGTGGTCGCCCCCGAGGCCCCGGTGGTGCTGGTGGGTCATTCGATGGGGGCGATGGCGATCATGAGCCTGGCCACTCGGGAGCCGATGCTGTTCGGAGACAAGGTGATCGGGGTTGGGCTCATTGCCACCGCAGCCCGCGGCATCACCGAGGCCGGCCTGGGCAAGGGGCTGCAGAACCCGCTGATCGACGCGTTCCGCCTGGCGGTTCGCCAAGCCCCCAGGACGGTGCAGGCCGGGCGTGGGGTGACCCGCTCGGTGCTCTCACCGGTGCTGACCGCGGCCAGTTTCGGGTCGAAGTTCCACTCTCCGGCGATGAGCGCGTTCGTGACCGCGATGATCCAACACACCCCGATCGACACCATCGTCAACTTCCTGCGGTCGTTGGAGAGCCACGACGAGACCGCGGCGCTGCCGGTGCTCTCGGGTATCCCCACGGTGGTGGCCTGCGGATACGAGGACATGGTGACGCCGCTGCAGAACTCGGTGGACCTCAACGCCGGACTTGCTGACAGTGAGCTGGTGGGCGTACCCGACTGCGGGCACCTGGTCCTGCTGGAGCAACCCGAGGTCATCTCTACCGCCGTCGAACAGCTGGTGGTGCGCAGCGTGGACGCCTACTCGGCGGGCACCCGGTGACCGCCACCGGGCCGCTGCCACAGCGCCGGGACCTGCCGACGGTCGCCGACACCGAGGCCTTCGGTCGGGAACTGGCCGCCGATCTGCGCGCCGGTGACCTGGTGATCCTCGACGGGCCGCTGGGCGCAGGCAAGACCGCACTCACCCGGGGGATCGGCGCCGGACTCGGGGTGCGCGGACGCATCTGTTCGCCCACCTTCGTCATCGCTCGCACACATCGGCCGGGCCGGGCCGGTGGGGTGGGTCTGGTGCACGTCGACGCCTATCGGTTGGGGTCGACAGATGCCGACGTGCTCGCCGATCTCGACGGCCTCGACCTCGACACCGAACTCTGCGACAACGTGGTGGTGGTCGAATGGGGTGCGGGAGTGGCCGAACGGCTCACCGATCGCCACCTGCTGATCCGGTTGCGCCGGGCCGAAGGCACACCCCACCCAGATCCCGATCACCTCGATGCCGGCGCCCCCGATGTCGGCGATCTGCACGAGGCGCGCACCGTCAGCTACGGGTGGGTGGCACTCGACGGATCGGTGTGCGCCGATCGCCTAGGCTGAGCAACTGTGTTCGTCCTCGCCCTGGACACCTCCACCGCCACGGTGGTCGCCGGTGTCGTCGCGTTTGATGCGCAGCGCACCGACCCCGCAGGCGCGACGGTGCTGGCTGCGCGTCTGGTCGACAACGCCCGTGGTCACGCCGAGATCCTGACGACGCTGATCCTCGACTGCCTGACCGAGGCCGCCGTGGCGCGCACCGACCTGGGCGCGGTGGTGGTGGGCTGCGGCCCCGGTCCCTTCACCGGACTGCGGGTGGGGATGGCCACGGCGGCGGCTTTCGCCGACGCCCTCGATCTGCCGTTGCACGGCGTGTGTTCGCTGGATGCGATCGCGGCTGTCGCCGGCGCGGGTGGCTCCCGCGTCGCGGTCATCACCGACGCCCGGCGACGCGAGGTGTACTGGGCCACCTACACCGACGGTCGCCGGGTCGCCGGGCCCGCCGTGTCGGCGCCGGCCGATCTCACCACCAATCCCGAGATCGTCGCGGCCACCACCGTGCTCGGCTCGCCGGATCATGCCGCGTTGGTCACCGACGTCCCCGCGACCGCAGCCGCACCCACCCCCGCGGGCCTGGTGGAGGTGGCCGCATCAGCGCTGCGCTCGGGTGTCTCGGAGTCTGCCGTGGTACCGCTGTACCTGCGTCGACCTGATGCGGTCGAACCCAAGGACCGGGCCCGATGATCACCGAGTTGCGCCGCAGCGATGTCGCCCGGTGCGCCGAGCTGGAAGGTGAGATCTTCGCCGGCGACTCGCCGTGGCCCGCGCAGGCGTTCGTCGCCGAGATCACCGCGCCGCACAATCGGTATTTCGCTCTGCGCGATGATGATTCGCAGTTGATCGGCTACGCGGGGATCGCGCTGCTGGGGACCGTGGACGACAGGGAGTGCGAGATCCACACCATCGCGGTAGACCCCGCGCAGCAGGGCCGCGGCCACGGGCGTGCCCTGATGGACGCGCTGCTCGCTGTGGCCGACGACGCCGACGCGCAGGTGTTCCTCGAGGTGCGTACCGACAACGACCCGGCGCTGGCGCTCTACCGCCGCAACGGGTTCGAGATCATCGGCGTGCGTAGGAACTACTATCAGCCCAGCGGTGCCGATGCGTACACCATGCGTAGACCCCGCGCCCGTGAACTGGGAACAGCTGTGGCGCAGGAGGTTTCGTCGTGATCGTGATGGGGATCGAGAGCTCATGCGATGAGACCGGGGTGGGCATCGTGGAATTCGCCGATGGCGCAGCCACATTGCTGGCCGACGAGGTGGCCTCCAGCGTCGAGGAACACGCCCGTTTCGGCGGGGTGGTCCCCGAGGTGGCCTCCCGGGCTCACCTCGAGGCGATTGTGCCGACCATGCGGCGCGCCCGGGCCGCCGCGGGCATCGACCGCCCCGACGCCATCGCCGTCACCATCGGTCCCGGTCTCGCCGGTGCCCTGTTGGTGGGGGTGGCGGCCGCGAAGTCCTATGCCGCAGCGTGGGATGTCCCGCTGTATGCGGTCAACCACCTCGGTGGTCACGTGGCCGTGGACACTCTCGAACACGGTCCGATGCCACCCTGTGTGGCGCTGCTGGTCTCGGGCGGGCACACCCATCTGCTGCGGGTCGACGACCTCGGTGCACCGATCGTCGAGCTGGGTACCACCGTCGACGACGCCGCCGGCGAAGCCTTCGACAAGGTGGCTCGGTTGCTCGGCCTGGGTTATCCCGGCGGTCCGGCGCTCGATGCCGCGGCCCGCGACGGCGATCCCGAAGCGATCCAGTTCCCACGTGGGATGACCGGTCCGCGCGATGCGCGCCACGACTTCTCGTTCAGTGGGCTCAAGACCGCGGTCGCGCGGTTCGTCGAGAAATGTCAGCGTGCAGGCGACCCGATCCCGTTGGCCGACGTCGCGGCGTCGTTTCAAGAGGCGGTCGCCGATGTGCTGACCATGAAGGCGGTCCGCGCGTGCGACGACACCGGCGTCGACACCCTCGTGCTCGGGGGTGGGGCGACCGCGAACTCCCGGATCCGGTCGCTGGCCCGGCAGCGCTGCGCCGACGCCGGGATCACCCTGCGTGTCCCGCGTCCGCGCCTGTGCACCGACAACGGCGTCATGATCGCCACGCTGGGCGCCCATGTCATCGCCGGTGGAGCGCCGCCCTCGGCGTTGACCGTGGCCACCGATCCGTCGATGTCGGTACAGATCAGCGCCTACTGACCGCGGCCGAGGACAACGGCCCGACGTCTGGCACTCGCGGGTACTTGAGTGCTGGCACTCGCACGTATAGAGTGCCAGGTGGCACCGAGACCGGCCCCGGCACCCGCGACGACGGGACCGAGCGAGGCGCCGTACGCGTTGAAACACCCATCAAGCAGGGCCGGGTGCACACCCGGCCCGCAAACCCCGAAAGTGGAGGGCTCACATCGTGGCGAGCGTGAACATCAAGCCGCTCGAGGACAAGATCCTCGTCCAGGCCAACGAGGCTGAGACGACGACCGCCTCCGGTCTGGTCATCCCTGACACGGCGAAGGAGAAGCCCCAGGAGGGCACCGTCATCGCCGTCGGTGAAGGCCGCGTGACCGAGCAGGGCAACCGCGTCCCGGTCGACGTCAAGGAAGGCGACACCGTCATCTACAGCAAGTACGGCGGCACCGAGATCAAGTACGCCGGCGAGGAGTACCTCATCCTCTCGGCGCGCGACGTGCTCGCGGTCGTCTCCAAGTAATTCCGCATGGTGTCCCGCCCCGGCGCTCCCTCATCGGGGCCCGGGGCGGATCCATTTCATCCCTAGGTCTGATCACCCACACCTCCACAAAGGAGAACGCCAGAACATGGCCAAGAACATCGAATTCAGCGACACCGCGCGTCGCTCCCTGGAACGTGGCGTCGACAAACTCGCCAACGCGGTCAAGGTGACTCTTGGCCCCCGCGGCCGACATGTGGTGCTGGCCAAGGCATTCGGTGGCCCCACCGTCACCAACGACGGCGTCACCATCGCCCGCGACATCGACCTGGAAGACCCGTTCGAGGACCTGGGCGCCCAGCTGGTCAAGTCGGTGGCCACCAAGACCAACGACGTTGCAGGCGACGGCACCACCACCGCCACCGTGCTGGCCCAGGCGATCATCCACAGCGGCCTGCGCAACGTGGCCGCCGGTGCAAACCCCATCGAATTGGGATCGGGCATCGCCAAGGCTGCCGACGCCATCGCCGAGGCGTTGCTGGCTGCGGCCACCCCGGTGCAGGGTGCCGAGGCGATCGGCCAGGTGGCCACCGTGTCCTCGCGTGACCCGGAGATCGGTGAGATGGTCGGCAAGGCCATGAGCCAGGTCGGCGCCGACGGTGTGGTCACCGTCGAAGAGGGCTCCGGCCTGACCACCGAACTCGACATCACCGAGGGCGTGCAGTTCGACAAGGGGTTCCTCTCGCCGTACTTCGTCACCGACGTCGACAGCCAGGAGGCCGTGCTCGAGGACGCGCGGGTGCTGCTCTACCGCGACAAGATCAGCTCGCTGCCCGACTTCCTTCCCCTGCTGGAGAAGATCGCCGAGGCAGGCAAGCCGGTGCTGATCGTGGCCGAGGACATCGAGGGCGAGCCGTTGTCGACCCTCGTCGTCAACGCCATCCGCAAGACCATCCGGGTCGTCGCGGTCAAGGCGCCGTTCTTCGGTGACCGGCGCAAGGCGTTCCTCGACGACCTCGCCGTGGTCACCGCGGGCACCGTCATCAACACCGACATCGGGCTCACCCTCGCCGAGGCCGGCCTGGAGCTGCTGGGCTCGGCTCGACGCGTGGTGGTCACCAAGGACTCGACCACCATCGTCGACGGTGCGGGCACCAGCGACGACATCGCTGCCCGCACCGAGCAGCTGCGCCGCGAGATCGAGGCCAGCGACTCCGAATGGGACCGTGAGAAGCTGGCCGAGCGGCTGGCCAAGCTCGCCGGTGGCGTCGCGGTCATCCGCGTCGGTGCGGCCACCGAGACCGCCCTCAAAGAACGCAAGCATCGCGTGGAGGACGCCGTCTCGGCCGCCAAGGCTGCTGTCGAAGAAGGCATCATCCCCGGGGGTGGCTCGGCCATCGTGCAGGCGTCCTCGGTGCTCGACGAGTTGCAGGCGTCGCTGACCGGCGACGAGGCGCTGGGTGTCGCAGTGGTTCGGGCCGCGGTCAAGGCCCCGCTGCATTGGATCGCCACCAACGCCGGGGCCGATGGCTCGGTGGTCACCGCCACCGTCGCCGCCGCACCGAAGGGTCACGGTTACAACGCCGCCACCCTCACCTACGGCGACCTGCTGGCCGAAGGCATCGTGGACCCGGTGAAGGTCACCCGCTCGGCCGTGGTCAACGCCGCCTCGGTGGCCCGTATGGTGCTCACCACCGAGAGCGCGGTGGTCGACAAGCCTGCCGAACCAGCCGGGCACGCCGGTCACGGGCACAGCCACTAGCGCAGCGCCACCAGCACGAACAAGGGGCACCCGGGATCACCCGGGTGCCCCTCATCGTTGGTTCAGCCGGATCAGCCGGCCATCCGCCGACCGAGGCCGCGCTTCATCAGCATCCCGCGCTCGGACTCCGACAGCCCGCCCCAGATGCCGTACGGCTCGGCGACCGCCAACGCGTGCTCGCGGCACTGCGCGATCACCGGGCACTGATGGCACAGCTCTTTGGCGCGACGCTCCCGATGGGCCCGTGCACGGCCGCGCTCCCCGTCGGGATGAAAGAACATCGACGAGTCGACGCCGCGGCACAGGCCCTGCATCTGCCAGTCCCAGATGTCTGCGTTGGGCCCTGGAAGGTGATTTGGCTGAGGCATTCTGATGCTCCTTCGACGTGGCTGTCTCGGCGTGCACCCACGGACACGTGGTGGCCGTGGATGTTGCTGTTCTCCGGATTCGAGTACGTCGTTGTTCCCGCCCGACCGGGCAAACGTAAACACACCGGAGAAATCAGTCAACAAGCCTCGGACAGGTGAGCAGAATGCTTGCGGTTCCGCTGATGTTAACGCCAGATGTCTTGTTGCCTACGTGTTATGCGATGGGCGCCCCGCCGGAGCGGCGCACGGCCGCAGTCGGTGAACATGCACCTCACAGGTGCTTTTCATGGTCACGACAGCGAGATCTCACGACGTCGGCGGGTATCGGACAAGATTTCCGACCACACTGACGATTAACACGCCGAACATCTGCGGGTGACATCCTGGTGACATGCACGGCAATGAAACAGTGCCGCGTCCAAAGTTAAATTTTCGCTAATTCGGGGCACAGTGAGGATAAGTCGATGATCGATGGTTCGCTCGCCGAAGCCTTCGGCGAGCACCCCGACCGCACTTGGGTCGCCGCAGTCACCTGGGGCGGACTCGGGTACTACGGAGCCGCTGCGCGCCTGCTCGCGCAGATCATGGCCACGGCGGCGCCGGGTGGCCCGGGTCTTGGGCTGCGGCACGCTCGGGCGGCGACCACGCGGGCCTCGCATCTGCGTCAGGGGGGACGCCACGACCTAGCCCTCGCCCTCGACGGGCAGGCGTTGCGCCTGCTGGCCGACCTGCTCTCCCACGGACCCGCGCGACAGATCCCGGCCGACGAACTGGTGTCGGCCCGGGTCGATGCGCTGGTGGGTGCCGCCGCGGACAACCTCGGCCTGCGCCGTTTCGACGTGACCGACCGGCTCCTCGATCGGGCCGACGCGCTGCTCGCGGGCGCGGTGCACGCCGCCGACGGCGACGGCACATGGCACTGGGTCCCGCGTTCGCGGTTGCGCTGCGGGTGGGTGCACACCGAGACGGCCCTCTATCGCGGCGACGCGTCGGGCGCGGCGCTGGCGCTCACCGCACCGCTGGCCGCCGCGCAGAGGTGTCCATCGGCGCGGCATCGACTCAAAACCGATCTCATCGCGGCCGCGGTCGCTGCAGCCGACGGTCAGGTGGACTCGGCGCGGGCGCGGGCGCGCGACTGTGCGCAGCGGGCCGCGCAGCTGGGACAGATGCCGTTGCAATGGGCCGCCGAGACGATGCTCTGCGGGCTCGGTGGGGACGCGGCCGCGGCCGACCGAGCCGAGGAACTGCGACGTGAGCTCATCGTCCGCGGCGGGGCCTTCGAGTGAGGGACCCCTCGGGTGGTGTTTGATGTGAGCTGCGTCGCGATTGCCTGTCATCGGTGGTGCTGATGTTGCGATCGTGCGACGTGATTCCAACGATCGCTGGCTAAGCTGACCAGACCGGTCGACCGCGACCATCGGCCCCACCGCTTCACCAAGCCCAGTGCACACCGGCCCGGTGTGAACGGGCTCATGTAACACAGGAACCCCACGCGACGATGATTCTCACAGGTGATGAGTTGGATCGCGCTGTCGCCGCCGCACGGCGGGGCAGCCGGACCGCTCTCTCCGATGTTCTCGAGAGTGTTCGGCCCCTGGTGGTTCGGTACTGCCGCGCAAGGGTGGGTGCCGGTGAACGGCACACGCTGTCCGCCGACGATGTGGCGCAGGAGGTCTGTATGGCCGTCATGACCGCATTGCCCAAGTACGCCGATCAAGGTCGACCGTTCATGGCCTTCGTATACGGCATCGCCGCCCACAAGGTCGCCGACGCTCATCGAGGTGCATCACGGATCAAGTCCGATCCGGTGGACGTCCTGCCGGAGACGATGGATGTGGGGGATGGGCCCGAGCAGATGGCGCTCAACGCCGACGCAGGTCGGCGAATGAACGAACTGCTCTCCAGGCTGCCGGACAAGCAGCGTGAGGTGCTCGTTCTCCGCTTGGTCATGGGTATGTCCGCCGAGGAGACAGCCGCGGCGGTCGGCAGCACACCCGGAGCGGTTCGGGTGGCACAACACAGGGCGTTGAACAAGTTGAAGAGCGAGATGATGAAAGCAGGTGAGGGCAGATGACGGGTCGTGACCGGAAGGTGCCCTTCGCTTCTGATCCCGACGGGCCCTCCATGGCCGAGTCGGTTGATTTCCGTGCCGTGCGGGCCGACGACGAGCTGATCGACGCGCTCTCGCGGGGACAGTTCCCGCGTGGGTGGGATCCTGCCTCGGCCGATCATCAGGTGGCCACCCTGCTGGCTGGGTGGCGTCAGGAGATCGATGCCACCGCGATGCCCACCTCGCCCACGCTGGCGCAGGTTGAGGCCGCCCTCGCCGATGCTGAGAAATCATCCTCGCGCCGCGGGATCACTCGTCGGTTGCAGATCGTGGCGGGTGCGGCCGCCATCGGCGTCATCGCCTTCGGTGGCCTGACCGTGGTCTCACAAGGTGCACAACCCGGCGACCCGCTGTACGGCATCAAAGAATTCGTCTTCGGGGCCGACAAGAACCAGTCGGTGGTGTCGGCCAGTGTGCAGTCCGACCTCGAGCAGGCCGAGCAGGCGCTGTCAGTGGGCGACAAGCGCAAGGCGGCCGAGTTGTTGGTCAAGGCGCAGACCCGGATCGGCGAGCTCGCCGGTGACGACTCCGCGCAGCGGATGCAGGATTGGGTGCAGCGATTGGCCGGGCAGGTCGGGTCCATCCCGAACAACCCGCTGACCTCGCTGTCGAATCTGCCGTCGGTGTCGGGTCTACCGCCTCTGCAGGTGCCGCCGCAGGTGACCGGCGGATCCACCTCGCCATCGCCGTCGCCCTCGCAGCCTGCGACCACCCCGAGCGCCCCATCGTCGACCTCGTCGGCGCCGTCGGTGGTCACCACGACCACCGAGCCGTCGGAGACCACCACCACGACCACCACCACGACGACGACTCCGGCCCCGCGGGGCTGATCGGCGAAACTCAGTCCTCGTCGGCGGTGTGCATCATCGCGTCGGCGTAGCCGCGGCAGTAGTCCCACGTGACGTAAGAATCGGCGCAGGGATCGACAGCAGGTTCGTGCGGGCGCACGGTCCCCTCGACCAGCAGCTGCAACAGGTTGGCGCGCAACATGTCCCAGTCGTGGTAGTGGTCCTGCTGACAGTCGTCGCAGATCACCACCAGGCCGCGGACACCGCGGCGGGCCAGCAGCGCCTCGTAGACGGCGAGATCGGCGAGATCTTCTTCCACCGCGATGCGCTCGTCGGCGTCGAGTGGTTGTGCGGGCTCGACGGAATCCAGTGCCGCAGACGGGTCACTGGGATCGTCGGCAAACGGATCCGGGGGCAGGCCCGGAGGCAGGTGATCTCGCACACGACCACCGTAGTCAGCAGGTCATCCGGGCGCTACTTTCCCGACCGCGGCGCGCGTAAGCCGGTCGGCAGGACGCGCGAGTGCGTCGATTCTGTCGCCACCGCTGCGGCCGATACGATGGCCGCACACAACGAACGAGCCATCGGACGTGGCTTTTTCACCCGTGGGGTTCACCTGGAGAGGCTGATCTGGCGATGACGGATGCGATCGAACGCGAGGTCCCCACCCGAGCCTGGACCGGTGGCGACAACCCCGGCAAAGTGGCGATGTTGGGTCTCACCTTCGACGATGTGCTGTTGCTGCCTGCCGCATCGGACGTGATCCCCAGCGAGGTGGACACCTCCTCGCAGGTCACTCGGGAGATCCGCTTGAAGGTGCCGCTGGTCAGCTCGGCGATGGATACCGTCACCGAATCGCGGATGGCGATCGCGATGGCCCGCGCCGGCGGGATGGGTGTGCTGCACCGCAACCTCTCCATCGACGAGCAGGCGCAACAGGTGGAGACGGTGAAGCGCTCGGAGGCGGGCATGGTCACCGACCCGGTCACCTGCAAGCCCACCAACACCCTCGCCGAGGTGGACGCCATGTGTGGGCGCTTCCGTATCTCGGGTCTGCCCGTCACCGACGACGACAACAACCTGCTCGGCATCATCACCAACCGGGACATGCGCTTCGAGGTGGACCAGTCGCGGCCGGTGTCCGAGGTGATGACCAAGGCGCCGCTGATCACCGCCCAGGAGGGCGTCTCGGCCGAGGCCGCGCTGGGTCTGCTGCGCCGCCACAAGTTGGAGAAGCTGCCGATCGTCGATGGCCACGGCAAGCTGACCGGTCTCATCACGGTCAAGGACTTCGTCAAGACCGAGCAACATCCCGACGCCACCAAGGACTCCGACGGTCGGCTGTTGGTGGGCGCGGCGATCGGGACCGGCGATTCGCAGTGGGTGCGGGCGATGGCCCTGGCCGACGCCGGTGTCGACGTGATCATCGTCGACACCGCGCACGCTCACAATCGGCTGGTGCTGGAGATGGTGTCCAAGCTCAAGGCAGAGGTGGGCGACCGGGTCCAGATCGTCGGCGGCAACGTCGCCACCCGCGAGGCCGCGCAGGCCCTGGTCGATGCGGGTGCCGACGCGGTGAAAGTCGGTGTGGGACCCGGCTCGATCTGCACCACCCGGGTGGTCGCCGGGGTGGGTGCCCCGCAGATCACCGCGGTGATGGAGGCGGTCGCGGTGTGCAAGCCGGCCGGGGTGCCGGTCATCGCCGACGGTGGACTGCAGTTCTCCGGTGACATCGCCAAGGCGCTGGCCGCCGGTGCCTCGACGGTGATGGTCGGCTCGCTGCTGGCCGGGACCGCCGAGGCTCCCGGTGAGTTGATCCTGGTCAACGGCAAGCAGTTCAAGAGTTACCGCGGCATGGGGTCGTTGGGGGCCATGCAGGGTCGCGGCGAGAAGAAGTCGTACTCCAAGGACCGCTATTTCCAAGACGACGTGCTCTCGGAGGAGAAGCTGGTGCCCGAGGGCATCGAGGGCCGGGTGCCGTTCCGGGGGCCACTGACCCAGGTGATCCACCAGTTGCGCGGCGGGTTGCGTGCGGCCATGGGCTACACCGGGTCGGCGACCATCGAGGACCTGCAGGAGGCGCGCTTCGTGCAGATCACCTCCGCCGGACTCAAGGAGAGTCACCCCCACGACATCACCATGACCGTCGAGGCTCCCAACTACTATTCGCGCTGATCTGTCGTTCGCTGATCAGCTATCTGAGAAGGGCGCATCGATGCGTGACATCGTGGACATCGGCATGGGCAGGACCGCCCGCCAGACCTTCGACCTCGACGACATCAACATCGTCCCGTCGCGGCGGACCCGGTCCTCGCGGGAGGTCTCGACCACCTGGCAGCTCGACGCCTACCGGTTCGACACCCCGATCTTGGCGCACCCCACCGACGCGCTGGTGTCCCCGGAGTCGGCCATCGAGCTCGGTCGGCTCGGGGCCCTCGGGGTGCTCAACGGCGAGGGGCTGTGGGCGCGGCACCGCGATGTCGAAGCCAAGATCGCTGAGGTGGTCGCGTTGGCCACCGAGCGGGAGGACCCGGCGGCGGCGATCGGTCGACTGCAGCAGTTGCACGCCGCCCCACTCGACACCGGCTTGTTGGCAGAGAACGTCTCCCGAGTGCGTGAGGCCGGTGTGACCACCGCGGTGCGGGTCAGTCCCCAGCACGCTCAGGCGCTGACCCCGGCGCTGGTGTCGGCCGGCCTAGATCTGCTGGTGGTGCACGGCACCATAATCTCCGCCGAGCACGTCTCCCACGGAGACCGAGAACCGTTGAACCTCAAGACGTTCATCGCCGAACTGGACGTACCTGTGGTCGCCGGTGGCGTGCACGATCACCGCACCGCACTGCACCTGATGCGCACCGGTGCCGCCGGGGTGATCGTCGGCTACGGGTCCACTGCGGGTTCGACCACCACCGGTGAGGTGCTGGGGATCGGGGTGCCGATGGCGACGGCCATCGCCGATGCGGCCGCTGCCCGGCGGGAGTACCTCGACGAGACCGGCGGGCGCTATGTGCACGTCATCGCCGACGGCGACATCCACACCTCCGGTCACCTCGCCAAGGCGATCGCCTGCGGCGCGGATGCCGCGATGTTGGGTACGCCGCTGGCCTCAGCGGAGCAGGCGCCCGGACAGGGCTGGTTCTGGACCGCTGCGGCCGCGCACCCGTCGTTGCCGCGCGGGGCGCTGCTGCAGGTCGCGCAACCCGCTGACCGGCCAAGCCTGGAGGTGGTGCTGCACGGTCCGTCGTCGGAGCCGTTCGGCCAGCTCAACGTGGTCGGTGGGCTGCGGCGGTCGATGGCCAAGGCCGGCTACTCCGATCTGAAGGAATTCCAGAAGGTGGGGCTGTCGGCCTGTCATTGAGGTCACACCTGCGCTAACCTTTGCTGTTGACGCGCGTCACACATAACTGACGCGCCGGCACGAAGGGCAGGGCAGCAATGGCGCGTGGCTCCGGTCGATCCGACTACGACGTGGTGATCATCGGTTCGGGTTTCGGCGGCAGCGTCAGTGCGCTGCGACTGGTCGAAAAGGGCTACCGCGTAGCGGTTCTCGAGGCCGGCCGACGGTTTGCCGACGAGGACATGGCCACCACCAGCTGGCGGCTGAACAAGTTCCTGTGGGCGCCCAAGCTCGGATTGTTCGGCATCCAGCGCATCCACGCCCTGCGCGATGTGTTGGTGCTGGCCGGTGCCGGTGTGGGCGGCGGTTCGCTGAACTACGCCAACACCCTGTACAAGCCGCCCACCCCGTTCTTCACCGATCCGCAGTGGGGCCACATCACCGATTGGGAAGGTGAGCTGACCCCGCACTACGAGCAGGCTCGACGCATGCTCGGGGTGGTCACCAACCCCACGTTCACCAACTCCGACCGCATCGTCAAGGGCCTCGCGCAGGAGATGGGTGTGGGGGAGACGTTCGGCCCCACCCCGGTCGGAGTGTTCTTCGGGGCCAAGGCCGGCGGTGTCGGCGCCCCTGGTGAGACCGTGCCTGACCCGTACTTCGGTGGTGCCGGGCCAGCCCGCACCGCGTGTACAGAATGCGGCTCCTGCATGACCGGCTGTCGGGTGGGCGCCAAGAACACCCTGCTCAAAAACTACCTGGGTCTGGCCGAGAGCAACGGCGCGGTGATCTATGACCGCACCACTGTCACCGGGCTGCAGCGCCGACCCGGCGATCGGTGGGCGGTGCAGACTGAGCGCACCGGCCCGTTCGCGCGGATGCGCCGTGGCCGCACGTTCACCGCTGATCACGTGATCGTCGCCGCAGGCACCTACAACACCCAGCGGCTGATGCATCTGGCCAAGGACGACGGCACTCTGCCCGAGATCTCCGATGCCATCGGCGAATTGACGCGCACCAACTCCGAATCGATCCTCGGCGCCATGCGCACCAAGCTCGATCCGTCCGATGACTTCTCGGAGGGTGTGGCCATCACGTCCTCGATGCACCCGGCGGCCGACACTCACATCGAGCCGTGTCGCTACGGCAAGGGCTCCAATGCGATGGGGTTGTTGCAGACGCTGTTGACCGACGGCGAACCCGGTCGCAATCGGGTGCTCAAACTGATCGACGAGATGCGTCGGAACCCGCGGACCATCGTGTCGTTGACCAATGTGCGGCACTGGTCACAGCGCACGGTGATCCTGCTGGTGATGCAGAACCGCAACAACTCGCTGACCACGTTTGTGCAGCGGTTTGGGCCGTGGCGGTTCGTCAACTCCCGGCAGGGCCACGGCGAACCCAACCCCACCTGGATCCCGGCGGGCAACGAGGCTGCGCAGCGCGTGGCGAAGACCCTCGGTGGGGTGGCCGGCGGCACCTGGGGTGATGTGTTCAACATGCCGATGACCGCCCACTACCTGGGTGGCTGCGTCATCTCCGACAAGCCGTCCACCGGCGTGATCGACCCGTATCACCGGGTGTGGAACTATCCGACCCTGCACATCACCGACGGCTCGGCCATCAGCGCCAACCTCGGCGTCAACCCGTCGCTGTCGATCACAGCGCAGGCTGAGCGGGCGATGTCGTTGTGGCCCAACAAGAATCAGGCCGACACCCGTCCCGCGCAGGGACAGCTATACCGTCGCCTCGACGCGGTGGCACCGATCGCGCCGGTGGTCCCAGCCGGTGCGCCCGGCGCCCTGCGGTTGCCCATCGTCGCCGTGACCCACACCCGCCCGGTGCAGGTGGCGCAACCGAGCCGCGACGAGGTCAGCGCATAGACTCACCCCTTGTGACCGACGCTTCTGCCTCTGCGCCCCGTCCCGTTCTCGTCGTCGACTTCGGCGCGCAGTACGCCCAGCTGATCGCGCGGCGGGTGCGGGAGGCGCGGATCTACTCCGAGGTCATCGAGCACACCGCGACCATCGAGCAGTTCCGCGCCAAAAATCCGGTGGCGCTTGTGCTTTCCGGCGGACCGGCCTCGGTGTACGCGCAGGATGCCCCCGAGTTGGACCCGGCGGTGTTGGAGTTGGGAATCCCGGTGTTCGGTATCTGCTACGGGTATCAGGCCATGGCCAAGGAACTCGGCGGCGTGGTGGCCAACACCGGTGGCCGCGAGTTCGGTCGGACCACGTTGACGGTGACCGGTGACTCGGTGTTGCACGCTGGGCTGCCCGAGAACCAGCCGGTGTGGATGAGCCACAACGACGCCGTGCAGCAGCCGCCGGCCGGGTTCACCGTCACCGCGTCCACCCCGGGTGCGCCGGTCGCTGCGTTCGAGAACGTGGAGAAGTGCATGGCCGGGGTGCAGTATCACCCCGAGGTGTTGCACAGCCCGCACGGTCAGCAGGTGTTGACGCGGTTCCTCTACGAGATAGCTGGGCTGGAGCCGAGTTGGACACCGGCCAACATCGCCGAATCGTTGGTGGAGCAGGTGCGGGCGCAGGTCGGCGAGACTGGCCTCGCTTTGTGTGGGCTGTCGGGTGGTGTCGATTCTGCGGTGGCTGCCGCGTTGGTCCAGCGGGCCATCGGTGACCGGTTGACGTGCGTGTTCGTCGATCATGGGCTACTGCGTGCCGGGGAGCGTGAGCAGGTGCAGACCGATTTCGTCGCCGCCACCGGGGCGCGGCTGGTCACCGTCGACGCCGAGGAGACGTTCCTGCGGGAACTCGCCGGCCACAGTGATCCCGAGGACAAGCGAAAGATCATCGGCCGCGAGTTCATCCGCTCGTTCGAGGGTGCGGTGACCGAGGTGCTGGGCGAGCGGGCGAGCAGCGGTCAGACTGTCGACTTCCTGGTCCAGGGCACGCTGTATCCGGACGTGGTGGAGTCCGGTGGCGGCAGCGGGACGGCCAACATCAAGAGCCACCACAACGTCGGTGGCCTGCCTGAGGATCTCGAGTTCACCCTCGTCGAACCGCTGCGGTTGTTGTTCAAGGACGAGGTGCGCGCGGTGGGTCGCGAACTCGGTCTGCCCGAGGAGATCGTTGCGCGCCAACCGTTCCCGGGACCGGGGCTGGCCATCAGGATTGTCGGGGAGGTGACTGCCGACCGATTGGCCATCCTGCGCACCGCGGATGCCATCGCGCGTGAGGAGCTGACCGCCGCGGGCTTGGACAACAGCATCTGGCAGTGTCCGGTGGTGTTGTTGGCCGACGTCCGCAGTGTCGGTGTCCAGGGTGATGGCCGCACCTATGGTCACCCCATCGTGTTGCGACCGGTCTCCAGCGAGGACGCCATGACCGCCGACTGGACGCGGGTGCCCTATGAGGTGCTGGAGGTGATCTCCACCCGCATCACCAACGAGGTACCCGAGGTGAACCGGGTGGTCTTGGACGTGACCAGCAAGCCCCCGGGCACCATCGAATGGGAATGATGGCTCTGCCGGGATAGGTGATGAAGAGCTTCATTCGGTTCGGTCCGTGGTGGGGTTTCTTGGCCTGCGGCAGGCGCGGAGACGTGAGTACAACGGCAGTACTCTAGGCCGGTGCTTGAGCTGCTGAGGACACGGACATTCGTTGTACCGTGGCTCGGTCAGTTTGTGAGTGGAATCGGTGACTCCGCTTTTCTGGTCGTACTCGTTGTTGCGCTGGCGCAGCAGAGTGCGGGCCTGGTGGGGTTGGGAATGGCTGCTGTGTCTCTCGGCGCGGTGTTGTCGCTGCTGGCAGCTGGTTTCGTTCTCGATCGACTGTCGGATCGCACCATCGTGATCGGGTGCGATGTTGCCAGGTTCGGGGCAGCGCTGGTTGTGTGGCTTGGTCTGGGGCAGTCGAACTTTGTGATGGTGGTCATCGCGTCCGGTGCATACGGATTGGGTCAAGGTTTATACCGTCCGAGCTACTCGGCGCTGGTGATGGAGCTTGCACCCGATGGCATGTTGCGGGTTGCGAATAAATTGAGGTCGCTGGGCAGTCGGTCCGCTGGCTTGCTGGGCGCTCCGCTGGGTGGGGCGATATCGGGGCTGGGGGAGCCGCGTGCCGGCATTCTTTTTGTTTCGGCTACCTGCCTGCTGAGTGTGGCGACACTAGTGGGTGTCAGAGTCTCGGTGCGCCAGGGCAAAACGGATGAGCCTGTCTGGGCGTTGGCGACCGCAGGAGTTCGCCATGTTTTCGCACACCCTTGGCAGGCTGCGTGGATTGCTCAAGGAGCTATACAGGTCTCGACTGTCATCGGGTTGGTCTACGTCGCGACTGCGACTCTTCTTGCGAATGACTCGACCGCATTCGGTGTGGTGATAGGTGCGGGAGCGGCGGGCGCCTTGGCAGGGTCTGTAGCGATACCTGAGATCAAGGATCGATCTCGCGGACGGGTTGCTGTTGGTTTGGTTTTGGTTCAGTACGTTGAGATCATCGCGCTTGCAGCGGGTGCCAGTTGGGTGGTGCTCGCTGTGGCGTCATTGATCAATGGGTACGCTCTGTCGTGGTTTGCCGTGTACTGGGTCGCCGCGCTACAGGAAAACACCGAGCCCAGCGCTATTGGTCGTGTCCTGGCCGTTGACGCGCTCGGAAATCAGGTGCTGTCTCCGTTCGGTCTGGGGTTTGCGGGGTTCCTGCTCGCATGGCTTGGCGTGACAGATTCGATGATCTTCGCCGGAATCCTGCTCGCAGTGTCCGTGATACCGGTCTTTCTTGTTCCGGCTGCTGTGAGGATGGGCTACTCGTCGCGAGGGGATGCCGTGGTGAGTGATGAATCGTGAGGGAGACTGACGAGGACTTTTTCGCCTCTGATCAGGAATCGGAACTACATCTGGGGCGCTTCGATTTTGGAGCTCAGCCATTCGTCCATTCGCTGGAAGAGGTCGTAGGTGAACCCGACGAAGCATTTCACGCCACCACTGAGGCATTGATCGGTGGACCCATCCTGCAGGACGAATGGCATGGGGTCGATCCGTAGGTAGGCGGCGATCTCGATGTCATTTCGCGTCATGCGCAGATCCTATTGACTAGAGAGCCGAGCCAGAAGTATTTCGGTCTGAATAGTGTCGCGCGTTCTGGCTTCCAATACGCCTTGCGCGACTTTCCATCCAAATCAGCGTTCTCGATTGCCGTCGCCGATCTATTCGATTTGCTCACATCTGCGGCCCGGGATAGCTAGCTGCGACAGGCTCCCGATCTCAACGACAGGACCGTCTGATGAAGTCCACACTGCCCGATCTCTCACTAGTCGGGGCGACAGAACTCGGCCATCTATCTCCGGCCAAAGCACGCGATGATCTGATGCTAGTTCATCCTGGATAAGCATTCCTAGCCACGCTGTCGCGGACTCTGGTGTTCGGTCGAGATCTGCCTCGTCAGTTGCGATAAAAGATGGACCATCGAGGTCGCGGTTTGGACGCATTTCAATTATTACCAGCGAGTGTTCTTCCGAAATCGACAATAGCCACACCATGTTCTGAAACCTAGTTCCTTCAACTGGGACAGGGTATGCGGACATGTCGGAGGATACGGCCGTGACGGCTACCGTCCAGGGTTCCGGCGGCGTCGCGCCTTTGGCACCTTCCCAGCCCCCCTCCCACGGCTTCCAGAAGTGGGCGGAAGTGCGGTGGAAGCGATCAAGCCCGCTTTCGAAGTCATCATGTTCCATAGTCGAACAATATCCAGGACCGGTTCAACGACGACCCGGCCGCGCTTCACGGGTAGCTGCTACACACAGGTTCGGCATCCAGGCGAGCGTCGGCCGTCATATCAGGGTGGTTATGTCGTGAGAGTCACCAGACTTCGAAGGTGGGTCCGTCGGGGAACTCGAACTGAAGTTCTTCGAGTGCGAACCCGCCCGTGATCACGTCGTACAGGAACGCGCCGACACCGCCCCGGTGATAGGCCCACAGTCCGCGCAGGTCTGTGTAGAGGACAGGCCAGAGGTTGGGATCATCACCGAGCATGTGCCAGTAGCCGGTGGCACCGCCTGACCCGCCACCCCACGCGGTGAATGGGATCGGATCAGGCCCGAGCGTGATCGGGTGTCGTGACCCGTCTGGTTCTACCCATTCGGTGAAGTCTGTGGTCACCCAGTCTTTGCATTCCGCGAGGTAGGTTGTCGCCTCGGCCCGCATGTCGAAAAGCTCGAGTCCTTCCGGACCATCGGGAATCCACAGTGAAATCTCACTTTCGAATGCACCTGGACCGTAGGCTTCCACCAGACATTGGTAATCGGCGGGAGGGGTGAAGCCCAGACGCTCAGACGCCTGCTGCCAATCAATCGGTGGCAGATGGGGATTCGCCGGCCTGGTCACGAGCTGGAGTAGGTCGGCCACCGGCCCCTCAGCTGTTCCGCCAGTTGACAATGGTCCTCCCGATGTTGTGGTTGAGCCGACGGCCGCGGGCGATCACATAGATGGTCATTGGGATGGAAGATGTGCCGTTGGCCACGCCTATAGATCCTCGCTCGTAGCTCGGGATCGCGCGGTAGTCCATCTCCGCACTGGCCTCTGCGTGATTGGACCGCCCACTAGCACCTGGGCGTTGGTGTGACCATCGTGTGCGAGTGTGCGGTGACCGACGTTCAGCATTTCGGACCGCTCGGCCACGAGTACGAGCCGCCGCGACGGCCCTCGCCCGTGATCCATCGAACGGTCATCCGGCAGACCTGCTCCTTCACCACACCTCCAGCTCGACCACCGAGGTACCACCGGCGGGGACGGTCGCGGCGATCTGTCAGCACCACCGTGCCGCCTCCGCGGCCCAGCCCGATGCACTGTGCAGCGAACCCCTGACTCACCCGATCAGGGCGGGCACCGCACAGCAACGCGGTGACCGTGGCGGCGGCCTGCGCCCCGAGCGGCAGCGCGGACTGGCAACTCATCCGCAGCGGCATACCGTCGACGACAACGGCATCACCAGCGCCGACGATCCACGGGTCGGTCTCGCTGACAAGACGGTCGTCCACACGAAGCCGACCGATCTCGTCGACAGCCAGACCGCTGTCGGCCGCCAGCTGTGGGACGGCGAAACCCGTTGTCCACACGGTGATGTCGGCACGCAGGCAGCGGCCGTCACCGAGGACGACATCTGCGGGATGGACCTCGCTGACGGTGGCGTCGGTGATCACCTCCACTCCCAGGCGGCGCAGGCGTCGGCTCACCGAGCGTGCGCCCGCAACTCCAGCCGATGGCACCAGGCTGCCACCGCAGACGAGCGTGACCACGCGCGCAGGATGCGCCTGGGCGAATTCGGCCGCCACCTCAACCCCGGTCAGCCCACCGCCGACCACGACGACGCGGGCATCGTCAGGTGCGGTGGCCAGTCGCTGCGCCAACGCCTGCGCCTGGGCGAGATCGCCCACCCGGTAGGCGACGTCGTCGGCTCCCGGGACCGACGACGTTGCCGTACCGCTGCCGACTGCATAGATCACGGCGTCGCCGGTCAGGACCCGTTCGTCGGCGAGGTGCACCGTACGTGAGGACGCATCGATCCTGCCCACCGTGGCCTGCACGCGCTCGATTCCGCGATGCAGCAGCGTCGAGAAGTCGATCGTCGCGCCGCCGGTCCCCGCGGCGAGCTGGTGCAGCCGGATGCGTTCGACGAACTGTGGGTGCGGATCGACCAGCGTCACCTGCGCTGCGCCGGTTGCCTGCAGTCGGTTCGCGGCCATGCAGCCTGCGTAGCCCGCTCCGATGACGATCACGTGATGATCGGTCATGGTCGTCTACCTCCTTGGGTCCGATGGTGGCCGTGTTCCCGCGCCGATACCAGTCGCCAACGACGTGGCAGGCGCTACTGCTGGTCGTCGCGGGAGCGCAGTCCGCCGGCGACGATGAGTCCGATGCCGACGACCGCCGCCGCGGCCACCGCGCCCCAGCGGACGATGTCGCTGCCACCGATGTCCGGGGCACCCAGTAGCCCCCACAGTCCCACCGCCAGTCCCAGCAGGGCGAAAACCATACGGACCGGGGAGATCTCAGATGATCTCGGTGCTTGGTTGTCAGCCACGGGACACCTCCACATGTCCGATGTTGCTCGATGCGTCGATCTCCAGGATTGGACCTGCGGTCCCGTCGCGGCCACCGTCTGGCCCGTCGGGGCAGCGTGTGTCGCCCACCGACACCGAACACCGCGCGCGAACGTTCATGCCCGCCGGGACGATCACCTTTGCCTCGCCGATGCCGACCTCCACCCGGACAGTTCGATCTCGGGTGAGGGTGACCGATCGCAGATCGAGTTTGGCCGAACCGAGGCTCAGCTCGTAGCGCGATGCGATTGCGTTCTCCGAGCGCGGAATCCAGTTGCGTTCGCCGTTGCCGCCCGACGGCCACGATCGAGCGTCTCCGGCAGCACTGATCATCACCGTGATCGCCAGCACGATCACCACCGGGATGAGACCCGATCCACGTCCACGCATCGCCCCGACCAGCAGGCCGATGCTGACCACCGTCAGTGCCAGGGCGAAAACCCTGGTGGCGGTGAAGAAGTCGGCGCCGGCCAGCGCGCAAGCGCAGCCCACCGCGCCCACCAACAGTGCGGCACCGAGCGTGATCGGGGTGACCCGAGACCGTCGACGGGGCTGCGGCGGAGTCCACGGTTGCAGTGGGGTGGTCGGTGCCGCGGCTGCGGTCGGCATCGGATCCCACTGCGGGGCAGATGAATACGGCATCGGGGGGTCCCATGCGTCTGCGTTGGGGTCGCCCGGTTTGGTCAGGTCGACACGGTCGGCCGCGACGGTCGGATCGGAGCCATCAGGTATCGGACTGGCCGACGGCGCCTGGGTAGCCGTCGGAGCGGTCGTTGGCGCGGTGCTCCAGGACGCCAGCGCCGAATCGACCAGGGACCGCGGTTGGCCCACGGTGTCGGCTGAGGTACCCGGACGGGGGATCGGGCTGCGTCGGTACAGCAGCCACCACGCCAGCGCCAGCAACGCGGTACCGACCAGACCGCCGGATTCCCACGGCACATCGGGCATGAAGATGATCGCGATCACCACCAGCGTGATGATCATCGCCGTCGATGGACCCGAGCCCACTCCCGAGCGACTGATCTTCTCGCGCACAGATCGTCGCTCTCGGCGGCTCAGACCGTCGGGCGCGCTGACGTCGGGCAGGAACAGCCAGCCCAAGACGTAGACGAAGATGCCGCTGCCGCCGAAGATGGCCGCCACCACAAACGCCACCTTCACCACGTTCGGGTCCACCTCGAATCGGCGAGCGATACCGGTGGCCACACCGGCGATCGAACCGTCGTCGCGGACCGGGCGGGTGGTCCACATGCGTTTGATGGTCGCCGTCGACAGGGACGTGTCGATCGGTTTGTCGGGCGGTCGGGTCTGGTCGGTGTGGGGTGCGGTCATGAGTTCATCTCCAGGTTCATGGCTTTGATCCTGTGATGACTCGGCAGCCGACACCATCGGGGATCACCCTGAGAACACCTGATCTTTGCACCCCCACCTCAGGGCTGTCCCTGATGTGGACGACGCCGATCCCGTGTCAGGATCGCTGCATGAGAACCCGAGGTCGGCCCGAGGTGTCGGGATGGCCGCAACCCGAGCCGGGTCACCTGCGCCCGGCGGCCAGTCTGCCGCAGCTGCATCGTCGCGCTGGTGGCCGGATCATCGGCGGGGTGGCCGGTGGCCTGGCCGATCACCTCGGGGTGGATCCATTTCGGGTGCGTGTGGTCTTCGTGGTGCTCAGCGCGCTGGCCGGCGCCGGCGCGGTCGCCTACGGACTGCTGTGGTTCGTGACTCCGGCCGGCACCGACACCGACGCCCCACGCCGCGCCGAACGCACCCAGGCCTACGGGTTGGCCGCAGTCGGGATCGCAGCGGTCCTGGTGGTCGGGCTGGTCGGCGGTGGCACCCCCATCCGCTATCTGGTGCCGCTGGTGGTGGTGGCCATCGGGGTCACCGTGGTGTGGCGGGAGGTGGACCCGGCGCCGAATACCGCAGATTCCCCTGGGTCGAACTCGTCTGGGCCGTCCCGAACGTCGAGGCTGTTGACCCTGACCCGGGTGGTTGGTGGTGGCGCACTCGTCATCGCTGGGCTGGTGGTCGCGGTGCTGGCAACCGGCGGGTCGACATCGGGCCTCGACACCACCATCCTCGCGGTGCTCGCCACGCTGTTCGGGGTGGTGTTGCTGACGGTTCCGGTGTGGACGCGGCTGCTGCGCACCGTCGACGCCGAGCGCTCCGCCCGCATCCGAGCCGACGAACGTGATGCGATCGCCGCTCACCTGCACGACTCGGTGCTGCAGACCCTGGCGCTCATCCAACGACAATCCCACCACCCCGACGAGGTGGTTCGGCTGGCACGCGGGCAAGAACGCGAACTGCGTGACTGGCTGTTCGGTGAGACTGCGCATGCGGCGAGCTCGTTGGCTGCGGCCATGAAGGCAGTGGCCGCGGCGGTCGAGGACTCGTTCGCGATCGAAGTCAACGTGGTAACCGTCGGCGACCTCACCTGGCCAGATGACTCGCCCCGCTGGAGCGCATTGGTGGGGGCGGTCCGCGAGGCATTGATCAACGCGGCCAAGCACTCTGGGCAGCGACGGGTCGACCTCTACTCGGAGGTGGCACCCGAGCATGTCGAGGTGTTCGTGCGCGATCGGGGTGCAGGCTTCGACCCCGATGCGGTGCCGCAGGACCGCCACGGCATCGCCCGATCGATCCGCGGTCGCGTGCAGCGACACGGCGGCACCGTCACCATCCGATCCAGCCCGGAGTCGGGCACCGAGGTCGCCCTGCATATCCCGCGAACATCCAGCCCGGAGGCAGCCTCATGACCGAGGTTCGCGTGTTCCTCGTCGACGACCATGCGGTGTTCCGCTCGGGCGTGCGAGCCGAGCTGTCCACCGCGGCGGGCCTGGCAGTGGTCGGCGAGGCCGGCACCGTGGCCGCGGCGATCGCCGGGATCGTCTCCGCTGCACCAGATGTGGTGTTGCTCGATGTGCACATGCCCGACGGCGGCGGCATTGCGGTGATCCAGGGGGTCGCCGACTCGCGCGGATCGAGCGCGCCGGTGTACCTGGCGCTGAGCGTGTCCGATGCCGCCGAGGACGTGATAGCCACCATCCGTGCTGGCGCCCGCGGCTACGTCACCAAGACCATCGCCGGACCTGAACTGGCGCAAGCCATCCGACGGGTGGCCGACGGCGACGCGGTGTTCAGCCCCCGGTTGGCCGGCTTCGTCTTGGACTCGTTCACCGGCCGGTCGGCAGTTCCCGAACCGAGGCTGGACCCCGAGTTGGACTCATTGACCCCGCGCGAGCTGGAGGTGTTGCGGCTGTTGGCACGCGGCTACACCTATCGCGAGATCGCCGGGGAACTGGTGATCTCGGTCAAGACGGTGGAGACGCACGCCTCCAACGTGCTGCGCAAGACCCAGCAGTCCAACCGCAACGCGCTCACCCGGTGGGCCGCGCGCCGACAGATCGACTGACCGCGCCTCAGCGGCGCTGGCAGATGGATTTCTCCGCGCGCAGCTGAGCGGTGACGTGCAGGACGTCGAGCTTGGCCGTGCGGATGGTGCGCTGGGTGGCCTTGGTCAACGCGCCCAGGCAGCGCGGCGATGTGCTCAGAGAGGCGGTCGTCCCCAGCTCGGTGACAATTATGGCCGACTGGGCGTCGATGGTTGCCCGGGGGACTGCGAGGTCAGGCGCAGTGGTGGGTGCCGCAGCCGGATTGGCCTGCCAGTAGGCGAACAACGCACGCTGCACGATCTTGCTGGCCTCGATCTGATCGGTGAACACCGCGGTGGCGCGGGCGGCCGAGATGCCCTTGGCCGCCGCGGCCGCAACTGCCGCGGAGATCACCGTTGCCTCGCGGGCGGGATCGTCGATGGGTGCTTTGGTGACCCACTTCGACCGGGCGACGATGTCGGCGGCTCCGGCCCGCGCAGCGATCGCATCGGTGAGCCGGTCGAACCGAGGGTGGGCTGCGGTGCTGCTGAGGGGTGCGGTGGTGCTCGGTGGAGCGAGTGGAGTTGCCGTTACCGCCCCCGTGGCCCCCAGGGACAGCACGCCGGCGGTGGCCAGGATGACAGCGAGCGTCGTGTGCTTGTTCATATGACCCACCTTAGGGTGCTCGCCCCGGGGAGGTCACACCACCAGCAGGATGAGGAGGACCACGACGATGACGGCAACCACTGCGGCGCCGATGATTTGGGGTGATATGCCTGATTCCCCGGTGTTCGTGGGGGTGGTGTTTGTCGGGGTTGCTCTCGTCGGGGTGGGGATCTGCGGGGTGGGACTCGGTACGGTGGGCTGGGGGGCCTGCGGTGGAGCGGGGCTGGGTCTGGTGGTCGGGCGCACCGGCGTGGGTTGCGCTGCGGGCAAGCCGGATTCGGTTCGTGGGGCACTGCGACCGGTGCGGGTGCCGGCGCGGCCGGAGCTACCCCAGATCGGTATTCCGGTGTCGCTCTTGGGAAGCGGTGAGCTGAGAATCAGCGCCGGATTGCCACCAGGGCCGGCGGCGACTCGCGCCAACTGATCTCGGGCCGCAGCCATCGTCGGGCGTTTGGCCGGACTCGGTTCCAGCATTGACAGTATCGCTGGGGTGAGCGGTCCGGCTTTGGTGGGCGGATTGATCACGCCGCGCGCCACACGGTGCAGCAGCACCATCGAATCCTCGTCGACACCGAACGGTGGTTCACCTTCGACCATCGTGTAAACGGTGGCGCCGAGTGAGTACACATCGGAGGATTCGGTGGGTTCGGCGCCCCTGGCCACCTCCGGCGCGAAATATGCTGGGGTGCCGGTGATCACGCTGCCGGCGGCTTCGGGTGATTCGTCGACGGCGCGCGAGATCCCGAAATCGGAGATCTTGACCGTGCCTGCCGCACGTCCGGTGTTGGTGATCAAGATATTGCCGGGCTTGATGTCTCGGTGCACGATGCCCTGGGCGTGGGCGGCGGCCATCGCAGCGGCCACCTGCGCCCCGATCTGGGCGGTCAGCGCGACCGGCAGCGTTGTCATGGTGTGCAGGATCTGGGCGACACTACGCGAGGGCGCATACTCCATCACCAGCCACGGTTCACCGTTCTCCACGGCGATGTCGTGCATGGCGATCGCGTTGCGATGGTTCAGGCGCGCCGCCATCCGGCCCTCGTGCAGTGCGCGGGCGCGTAGGTCCTCGGCCGAGGAGTCGCTCATCCCCTCAGTGGACACCACCTGTTTCACCGCCACGTCGCGGTCGAGCACCCGGTCGGTGGCCAGCCACACCGAGCCCATACCGCCGCCACCGAGCTTGGAGCGCAATCGGTACCGCCCGGCGACCAGAAATCCTGGACCGGGTACCTGGCGGGGGGTGCGGGGGGCGGTCACCTCAGTGAGATTAGTGGACCGACCCGGCGAACAACCCCGTCGACTGGGCGGTAACTCCCGTCGACTGGGCGCAAAACCGCGTCGACTGGGCGCAAAACCGCGTCGACTGGGCGGTAACTCCCTTCGACTGGGCGCAAAACCGCATCGACTGGGCGGTAACTCCCGTCGACTGGGCCGAAACTGAGGTTGACCATGTGAGCCCACCCGAACTTCCGCCCAACCGACGCGGACTTCCGCCCAACCGATGCGGACTTTTGCCCAACCGATGCGGACTTCCGCCCAACCGACGCGGACTTCCGCCCAACCGACGCGGACTTCCGCCCAACCGATGCGGACTTCCGCCCAACCGATGCGGACTTCCGCCCAACCGATGCGGACTTCCGCCCAACCGACGCGGACTTCCGCCCAACCGACGCGGACTTCCGCCCAACCGACGCGGACTTCCGCCCAACCGATGCGGACTTCCGCCCAACCGACGCGGACTTCCGCCCAACCGATGCGGACTTCCGCCCAACCGATGCGGACTTCCGCCCAACCGATGCGGACTTCCGCCCAACCGACGGGGTTGCCGGGTCGGCGGCCGCGACGGTCAGTGGTCGGCGATGCGGCCGATGTGGCGCAGCGGCGAGCAGGCTGCGGCGACGGCGGTGATCAGCAAGATGCTCATCCCCACCGACAGGGTGCCGGTCACCCCGATGATCCCGACGATGCCGCCGGCCAGGTAGGCACCGATCGGTTGCCCACCCCAGGCCACCATGCGGGCGGTGGTGTTCACCCGTCCCTGCAGCGCATCGGGGGTGAGACGGGCGCGCACGGTGATGGCGTTGAGGATCACCACGGTGCCGCCGGTCTGGAACACCACCAGACCCAGTAACCCGATGACGAAACTCGGCGCCCAGATCCACCCGGCGAATCCGGCTGCGCCGATGAGCAATCCACCGATGGTGATGGTGGGGATCGGCACCCGCGCGGCCAGTGTCGGTGACACGGCGGTACCCAGCAGGCCACCGACTGCGATCATCGTGTAGCTCAGACCCACCGCGCCGCCGTCGGAACTGGTGCCGTAGATGTGCACCACCGTGGGGATCAGCATGCCCACCAAGACACCTTCGGCCGTTGCGTTGCCGGTGCCCAGCAGGGTCATCGTGGCCACCACCGCCGACCCCCGGATGAACCGGATGCCCTCGACGATGGTGGAGATGATGGACACCTCGCGCGACGTGCGCGTCCGGATGGGTTCGCGGAAGGAGGCGAAAACCACGGTGGCGCAGGCGAACATCAGCGAGTCGAGCAGCAGTGTGTACACCGGGGTGATGGCCGCCGCGAGCACTCCGCCTGCGGCAGGTCCGGCCAGGGCGATGGTGGTCTGCACCGCGGTGGTGGTGGAGTAGGCGCGTACCAACGCATCTCGCGGCACCACGGCGGGTAGCACGGCGAACATGGCGGCGTCGAAGAACACCAGAGCGCACCCGGCGGCGAATCCGGCGACGAACAGGTGCGGCGTGGTCAGCACCCCGGTTGCGGCGGCCAGCGGCACCGAACCCGACGCCAACCCGCACACCACGCAGCAGGTGATGACCACGGTGCGGGTGCGTAACCGGTCGGCCAACGCGCCGGCCGGCAACCCCACCAACAGATACGGGGTGGACTCGAACGCGGTGAGGATGGCGGCCAGGGCGGGGCTGCCGGTGCGCTGGTAGACCGCGAGCGGCAGGGCCACCTTGGTGATCGCCCCGGCGATCCAGATCAGGGCCCGGGCCCAGACCAGCTGGGTGAAGGCGGGCCCCAGGGACTGCGATCGTGTTCGTCGCCCTCGCATGGGAAGTCTCATCGAGGGGCCGGGCACGACTGGGATGTTAGCCCCGCTGATGGTTTCGGCGGGTGCCGCGAGGCGGCGGTCAGTCGGTGGAGTCGGCGCTCGTCGGCCCGAATGTCCCGGTGAACGCCACCGGCGCGCGGGACGGATGCGCCCCGTGACGTACCAGGTACTCGCGGAAATAGGGTGTCGCGAAGTCGACCTGCCCGCGCCGGGGCTGGAAGATCAGACCCTGATCTTCCAGTACCGCACGCACATTGGAGGCCGCCTGGATGGTGATGCCCAGGTGTTCGGCCACCGTGGAGGTGGCGGCCGGGCCGTCGGTGTCGGCCATCGCAGCCAGGTAGTCACGTTGCTGGGTGGTCAGGGTGATCAGCGCTGGTTCGTGCACCATCGACCCCATCAGCTCGGTGGCCCGGGCGATGGCGGCGTCGACGTCGGCGGCACTGATCGCCTCGGCGTCGGGGGTGGCGCGCCAGGCGACGTCGCCGATGAGTTGGGTGAGGTAGGGATAGCCGTAGGTGGCGGCGGTGGCCCGATCGAGATCGGCGGGATCGATGTGTCGTCCGTTGGTGGCGATCGGTTCGAGCAAGGCGATGCGGGCACTGTCCCAGCCCAGCGGGGCCACGTCGATGCGGATCGCCCGCCGCAGGAACGTGGTGTGGGGGAAGTCGAGCAGTTGGTCGAGCTGATGCGGTAACCCGGCGGCGGCGAAGGCGATGGGCCGGTTGTCGCGACGCAACTGTTGGACTGCGGCCCCGATGGTGGAGGTGTCGGTGAGCGAGTTCTTCTCCACCTCGTCGAGGGTCAGCAGGATGCCTGAGTGTGGATTGCGTTCGGCGATGGCGTCGAACAGGTCGCTCAGTCGCGAGTACAGGCTGGGGACTTCCTGATTGCGGCGGGTCGCCGAGGTGGTGATGCCGCCGAGCGAGGCGATGGAGGCGCCGGTGACGATGCGGTCGATCGGCGTTCCCTGCACCTTGGCCAGGGCACGCACGATGGTGGTGCCCACCAGGTGATCGACCACGCCGGGGGTGGCGATCTCCGAGAGCACCACCCAACCGCGATCGGTGGCGGTGTCCTCCATGGCGCTGAGCAGAACGGTCTTGCCCATGCCGCGATGCCCGCGCACCAGGTACTGCTCGGGGCTGCCCTCGTCGAGGCGTTCACCCACCCGACGCAGGATCTCGTCGCGGCCCACCAGAGCAGGTGGAAACGACCCGAAACCGGGCTGGAACGGACTGGTGGTCATCGGGCGCCCCGCTCGTGGTGAATCGTGGTGACTTTGTGCCACATGTATACCACTCGATACTGACATTGCTGTTCAGAGCACTCTTTTCTGTGATGAATACAAGTGACAAAGTTCTGCTGTCCACTCTGCAGACAACCTCGTTGACGATTGTCGGACCCCACCTCTACCCTCAGATACGAAAGCATGTTCGACTGATCGTTGAGTGTTCGCACCTTCCCTGCGCACACCTTCCCCGCGGTGAGTGGATGCGTTGGAAAGTGTTGTCTTCGAGGGAGAGATCATGACGTCTGCGTACGCGCGGGAAGCCGATCGACGGGTGGCCGAGACCCTGGCCGAACTGCGGGCCAAGCTCGCTGCGGCTTCGGCGGAAAAGTCGGCGCCGGTGGTGCCTGAGGGCCAGGACACGGTGACCGTGGCCGCCTCCGAACGCCCCGAACGGCAGCTGTTACCCACCCCTGAAGTGCTCGCCCCGTTGTTTCCCGGCGGCGGGTTGGCGCGGGGAACGGTGGTGGCGGTCGACGGCGCCCGGTCGGTGTTGGTGTCGATGATCGCCGAGGTCACCGCGGCCGGCGGATACGTCGCGGTGATCGGGCTGCCGCATCTGAGCCTGCACGCCGCCGCGGAGATGGGGGCGGATCTGTCCCACATCGCTACCGTCGGGGCCCCCGGACCTGATCCGGTCGAGGTGGCCGCGGTGCTGCTCGATGGACTCGATCTGGTGGTGGTGGGGCTCGCCGGTGCGTCGGTACCCCCGTCACGGACCCGGGCGGTGATGGCGCGAGCACGTGCCAAGGGTGCGGCGATGCTCGTCACCGACGGCGTCTTCTCGGGTGCACATGCCACCCTCACCGCGCAGGTGGCCGACTACCGTCACCTCCCGTATCGGCATCTGGGACATGGACGTATCGCGGGGCTGTCGCTGACGGTGGCAGCCACCGGCCGAGGTATGCGACGCATCGAGACCGGGCTCGACGTGGTGTCACAGCGCGGCCGGGTCCGGCTGGTCGCCGCCACCCCGGGCACGGCGGTCGGCGAGTCGACCACGCCACAGCCGCAGGTGGGATCGCGGTCGCTGTCGGTGGCCAACTGATGACCGCGACCGCGGCTCCCGCAGTGGTGGCCATCGACCGGACGGCCGGACGCCGCACCCTGGCGCTGTGGTGCCCGGACTGGCCAGCGATCGCGGCTGCCGCCGAGGCCGATCTGTCTCCGGATCGGCCGGTGGCTGTCATCTCCGCCAACCGGGTCACCACGTGTTCGGCTCCGGCCCGGGCGGCCGGGGTACGCCGCGGCATGCGTAAACGCGAGTCGCAGGCGCGGTGTCCCCAGCTGCATGTGGTCACCGCCGATCCCGGTCGCGATGCGCGGCTCTTCGATCCGGTGGTGGCAGCGGTGACGCAGGTGATCCCCACCGTGGAGGTGTTGCGGCCGGGGCTGATGGTGTTGCCCGCGGCCGGGGCAGCGCGCTACTTCGGCAGCGAGGAGACCGCGGCGGAGAAGCTGATCGACGTGGTCGCTGCCGGTGGGGTGGAATCGCAGACCGGTATCGCCGATGAGCTGTTCACCTGCGTGGTCGCAGCGCGGCACGGCCGCATCGTGGCTCCTGGTGGCGACGCCGCATATCTGGCGCCGCTGCCCATCGCCGAACTCGGTGCCGAGCCCAGCCTGTGTGAGCCCGAGCGTGAGGATCTGATCGATCTGTTGTGGCGCTTGGGTGTTCGGACCATCGGGACGTTCGCCGAGCTGGCCTCATCCGATGTGGCCACCCGGTTCGGCTTCGACGCGATCGCCGCGCATCGGGCGGCGCGGGCTCTGCCCGGTCGGCCACCCTCGGGGCGGTTACCTGCCACCGATGTGGTGATCGACCACGAGTGTGATCCGCCGATCGACCGGGTGGACGCCGCCGCGTTCGTCGGTCGCCGGTTGGCCGACGAGTTGCATCGCGCCCTGCTGTCGGCGTCGGTGGCATGCACGCGACTCACCGTGCACGCCAGCACCACGGGGGGACAACACTCCTCGCGTACCTGGCGCTGCGCCGAGCCGCTGACACCGGAGGCCACCGCCGACCGCATCCGTTGGCAACTCGACGGGTGGCTCACCGGGCGCGCGGGCGATCGCCCCGACTCACCCATTTCGCGGTTGCGTCTGGAACCGGTGGAGGTGGTCGATTCCGGTGCGCTGCAGTTCGGTCTCCGGGGAGCAGGGGTTCCTGGTGGCGACGGTGAGGTGGCTGATCGGGCGCGTCGGGCGTTGGTGCGGGTGCAGGGACTGCTCGGTGGCGACGCGGTGTGCATCCCGGTGCCCAGTGGTGGGCGAGGGGCGGCCGAACGGATCACGTTGGTGCCCTTGGGTGATGAGCTGGTCCCGGCCACCGACCCGACCGCCCCGTGGCCGGGTCGGGTGCCCGAGCCCGCACCGACGGTGGTGCTCGACGCCCCGGTGACGGTGTGCGACGACGTCGGCGATCCGGTGCAGGTCACCGCGCGGGGTGCGTTCAGCGGCGAACCCGCCACCGTGGTCTGGGGATCACGGCAGTGGTCGCTGCAGTGGTGGGCTGGACCCTGGCCGGTGGACGAACGCTGGTGGGCCGCACCCGACGAGCGGGTCGGTACCCATGCCAGAGCTCAAGTGCTGCTGGATGATTCCCGCGCCCTGTTGCTGCGGTACCAGCAACAGTCCTGGGTCGTGGAAGGCGTCTACGAGTGACGGCTTCAGGTGCTGCGCGGATCGCTGACTACTCCGAGGAACAGCGGCAACGCGGTGGAGGTGTCGACGATCTGGTAGACGAAGGGGCGGTCGGCGGTGAACCTGATGCCCTGATCAGGCGTTGCAGTCGGACCCACGTCGATCTTCGTCACCGCGGCGGCCACCGTGCCCTTCTCACCGACGGTGATGGTGCCACTTTGGGCGGCGCGGGTGACCATCAGTCCGGGGCTGATGCCGGACAGGTCGGCACGATCGGTGAACAGTGATCGAATTCCCATGGTTTGCAATGCCGTACGGAGATCGATCGTCTCGGTGCTCTGCCACCGGGGGAGCGTCACGTCGACGGTGCGGGGTTGGGCGGACTTGAGTTCGGCGGCGACCGAGGACAACACCGCATCGGTCAGCACTGTGCTCGTGGTGGCCCCGGTAGCGGGCAGCACCACCTGCATGGCGAGTTCACCTGTGCCGTAGGGCAGTTCGATCGCGGTCCAGCCGGGTCCCTCGGCGATGCGGAAGGCACCAGAGTTCGCCATCATCGGCGTGCGCACCACCCGATCCGGTGTCACCGAGAATCGGCCCTGCTCTACGGTTTTCGCGGCCGGGAACGGTGAGTTCCAGGCTGCTGCCAGGTACACCGTCGACAACAGCGACAGCAGGGTGCTCTTGTCGGGTGGGTTGGGTGCGCGAGTGATCTGACTGCCGGTGTTGACCGTGGTCCATTCGTTGATGGCGCGTTGGGCCTGATCGGTGGAGAAGTCCACCGGGTACACGCCGGTGTCGAAGTAGCGACTCAGCTCCACCAGATACTGCTTGCCGATCGGATACGACTTCTGCGCGAACACCCCGGTGGCCTGCCGGAACACCGGTGGGGTGGGCGGATTCTGCTCGTCCACCTTGCCTGGGTCGCCACCGACGGCTGTCACCTGACCGGTCAGCGCTGCCACCGCGCGCGGCGTGTACGGCCCTGCCGCACGGTCGATCTCGTCGGCGGTCGCCCCGCGCGCACCGGCACGGACCATCGCCAGCGCCGTCATCAGACTCCACGGGGAGACGATCCGGTTGGCCCCTGCGGCCGACTGGCCGGCGATGGCGACGCCCAACCGGCGGGTGGCCCCGACCAGCGATTCCGAGTCGGCGCGTACCTCGTCGATGCCGATCTGGGTGAACGTCACGCTTGGCGCTTTGCTCAGCTGTGCCGTCGAGGGACCTTCAGTGTTCGAGGCGCACCCACTGATCAGCAGGACCCCGGTGCAGGTCAGTGACATGGCGGTGGTCCACAACCGGCGCGGGCAGAGTGTCATGCGGCGATCTTATGGGCGGTGACCGCCGATCTCGGTGAGTACTTTCACTCACCAGTTGGCGCCGCGGGCCAGCACCGGCCACCGGTCCAGCAGTTCGCCATCACGCATCACCATCAGCTCGTCTACCAGGTTGACTGCGGTGCACACGTGATTGGGGGCCACCGCCAACCGGGTGCCCAGCGCGGGGGCGGGGCGGTCACCGAAGTCGACGGTGGCGTGATGCTCAGACAGCGCGACCACCCGGGCGTCGGGGTACGCGGGCAGCCGACCGAACCCGGTGGTCCACGGCGGGCGGTCGGCGCTGAGAATCTTGCTGCCGCAGTCGAGTACGGCTCGATGCGGTTGTCGATGCACGACGGTTGCGATGGCCACCAACGCCACGTCGTCGAAGGTGGCGGTGCCCATCTCCACCTGTTGGGCGTCGTTGAACGGATACACCCCCGGCCGGATCTCGGTCACCACATCGGGATCGGCGAGCGTGGCGGTGGGAGTGGATCCGCCGCTTCGGATTCTTGGTTCCACACCCACCGCACGTAGCGCCTGCGCCCCGGCGCTCAGTGCACGTGACTCCTGCTCGCCGGCCGATTGGGCGGTACCGGGGCCGTATCCATGGCCGGGGAAGGTGAACACCCCCACCACCGGTAGACCTAGCGAACGCCCATGGGCTGCAATCACTCCCGCGTGTGCAGGATCGGTTCCGGTGCGGTGGTGGCCGGAGTCGAGTTCCACCAGCACCTCCACCTGGCCCATCATGGACCCGAGGCCGCGCGCGAGCGCTGTTGCCCCGTCGATCGAGTCGACGGCCAATCGCAGCGACGTGTGTGCCGCGATGGCCCGTAACCGTGTTGCAGTCGATGCGGTGACCCACAGGGGATAGGCGATGAAGAGATCGTCGACGCCGATGGCCGCGAACGCCTCGGCCTCGCCGATCGTTGCCACGGTCAATCCGATTGCGCCGCTGCCGAGTTGACGCTGGGCGATCTCAGCGCACTTGTGGGTCTTGGCGTGCGGACGCAGATCGACACCGGCGTGTGCCGCCCAGCGGGCCATCCGGGTGAGGTTGGCGTCGAGGCGAGCCAGGTCGACCGCCAGATACGGGGTGTCCACCGCCTCATTGTGCGCTGTCCGTGTGGAGCCTGTTAGGAAATTCGTCACGTAGTAACGTGATTGCATGTACGTTGCCCTTTTTCTTCTTGTAGGCATTATCGTCGCTCTGCCAATGTTGGCAGTTTCAAGTGTTATCGCGTTTGGCATATCGATTGCAACCAAATATCCTGTGAAAATAGTTCGCAGGACGCTTAGCGGTCTCTTTTCGGTAGTATTTTTTATACTCTTCGTCGCATACTCTGGTTGGGATCTGACATCTGGCGTTTTGGGAATCAGTGCGCTCATTGGTTCCCTGGCGACGGTTGTGATAGTCGAGCTAGCTTTTCGCAGAAGGCAATCGTCCATGCCCTAGCCTCTTTCAAGGACGACGCGATCCGATCTCCCGAACCAATGGATTCGAGTGAAGATGATCTCTCAGTTCGGCAGCCTCCGGTATAGTCATGCATGTGGACAATCTCGACCGGCAACAAGTTCAGCTCGGGCCGTTCGACGAAGTTCTTACCGCGAATCTGAACTCGTCTGCCTTGCTGTCGCGCCATTTGCAGTAGATGCGATTCCCGCTAGGGCAGTTCGGCGCGCGAGTCTTGAGCTAACTCCCGCCGATTCCGCAATCACCCGGGCTAGCGACGAGATTCTGACGTTTGACTACATCCTGACGAACAAGTCGCCCCGCGAGTGGATCAACTACGGTGAAGACAAATCTACGGTAGCAGTCTATGTTGACGAACTGGCGCTAGGGTTTCAAGTCGTTGGAATTGGAGACCCGCTACCCAATTTGGCACCGGGCGCAGCGATACGCATTCCCGGGTCTCTGACGGGCGAGCTTACGAAAGGAGAGCATCGAGTTCGTGCGGATCTTGTAGACCTCGTGCTTCGCGCAAAGTTTGATATCAAACTTACGTTGACCTAAAATGTACTAGCGCCAAAAGCGTGGAGTCCAGACAGCCATTCCATCCGTAAAGTACTCATACATCTCGTTAACCTGGAGGCGCATACGATGCCAGATTTAACGCCACCGAATCAACGTCCGGTGCAAGTGCAGCTCGAGGTAGACATTGTGCAAACCGACCGCGTGGCAGTCTGGGTCACGTCAATATTTTCCTATCGAGACGCCTTCACCTTCGAACTCAACATACGAAAGAAGGAATCGACAAAGTACATCGACACATACGGTTTCGGACGGCCGCCTTCGGATCAAACTGCAGGGCAAGTGTTGTTTGGGATGGAGTTTGCTGATGGATCGGTCGTAAGTAACTTGCCGAACCAGCGGCGCAGCGCACTCCACTTCAGCCATAGCTGGGGTGGTCGCCAAGCCGCAGGTACACGATTTTATTCGGAATTACTCCCAGTGCCTGGGGATGCCATCGTCTATTTTGCGTGGCCGTACTACGGAATTGGTGAGTCCAACACCCGCGTGAATACGGATCCAATTCTCGAAGCAAGCCAACAGGCGATAGTACTCTGGGATGAGAAATCCGACGTGATCCACACTGTGCCTGAAGATGAGGCAGAGCTGGCAATTCCATCAGGCGGATGGTTCGAGAAGCAGGCGGGTTCAGGCGGTGGAAGCATCAGCGCATAGTTCGGCGACCACTTCGCTTGGCTTCTTCCAGTCGTGGATCTTACGGGGTCGGTCGTTGATCTCAGCGGCCACCGCAGCGAGGTAGCGGGGGTCGCTGGTGATGGCGACACCCTTGGGAAGTATTCACGCACGATCCGGTTGAGGTTGTCGTTGCTGCCCCGCTCCCACGGCGAGTGTGGATGAGCGAAGTACACCGGCAGACCGGTCGCCGACACGCTTCTTGAGCCGCCGGATCTCGGCATACCCATCGCTGCTCACCCCGCGGCGCTGCCCAGCATCGATCTGGGCCTTCCGCCGCCACCGCCGCAGCGTCTCCTCAGCGATCTGACGCTTGGCCGAGATCTGACGGATCGCTTCAAACTCGCCAGAGCTCGACATCAGACTCCAACGCCGTCTCCACCATGCGCACAGACTGCTGCCGGAACTCCGGCGGATACTGACGTGGCATAGCTCCATCCCCTACAAAGATCGGAACTAAACCTGGGGTACTTCAGGGGTACCTCACAGCGTTACGGGTGCTCAGTTGGGTGTGGTGGTGGGGTACCAGCCGGGGTGGATGAGTCCGGTGGGGAGGTAGTCGGATTCGACTGTGAGGGTGAGTCCGTGGTCGGTGGCGAGGGCGCAGGTGGCGGCGATGGGGATGGATGTGTAGCCGGCGCAGTCGCGTGATCGGTGGGTGTGGGCGGTGTAGTAGGTGTGGTGGGCGTGGACCGCGGCGGTGACCGCGGTGGTGAATGCTGTCTGGTCGCCGGTGGCGATGGTGGCGAGGATGGCGAGGATGGGTGCTTCGAGGAGGGTGGCTTCGTCGGGTTCGACGTAGCCGGGGTTGGTGATTGCTTCTTGGGCGGCGGTGAGGTGGTCGGTCCAGGTGGGGTCGTTGTTGTCGAGGGCGGTGAGGGCGCGGTAACGGTGGATGCGGTGTTGTGGCCAGCGTCCGGTGGGGATGACGTGGTGTTCGGGGAGGGCGTGGATGGCGCGTCGGGATTGTGGTGATCGAGATAGTGCGTAGAACCAGAACAACTGGATCCAGTCGTCGAGGGTGGCTTTGCGGATGGGTCCGGCGCCGTTGAGTGTGTGGGGTGTGTTGACGATGTTGATGGTGATGGTGGTGCCGGGTGGTGTTGCGGCGCCGAGGAACAATCCGGCGTAGAGGTCGGTCGCCATGGTTGCGGCCCAGCGGGTTGCGGGTTGCTGGGCGAGGGGATCACTCGTGCTGAACCACTTCACTGCCGACGCTGCCATGGCTGCAGAAAACATGTTCTTCGTAACATCGTCTGGAATGTTGTGTACTCTCCTGTGGAGTATCTGGATGGAGTCGTCCATGTTGCGTTGGGCGCGGTCAAGATCGAATTCGTGCCGTTCGATTGTGTTCATTCGGTTGCTCCTCATTTGTCGATATTGAATTGCTGGGCTACGGATCCTGTCCAGCGTCCCGAGCTGTCGACGGTGGGTCGGATCAGCAGATACTTTAGTGATCCGTCGTCGAGTCCCATTTGCAGAGCGTCGCGAACTTCCTGGTCCTCTCGATCCGAGTTGGACAGGTCTTCGACGTATTCGCGTGTTCCCTGTTGTACACGTTCACCGTTGACGATCTTCGATCCGAGGTCGGCGTTGACGCCTTTGGCTTCGACCAGGACCGTTTTGGATGGTCCTCCGTTCTTCGGGGTGAGTAGGAAGACCTGATCGGCTTCGCCTGGACCGTTTGGCTTGGTCGGGTCGGTCAGCGGGCGAATGTCGTATTGCTCGCCGTACATCTGGTGTACCCGGTCACGGGCCACCTCGAGGCCGAGCTTCTCGCCGAGATCTCGGACTTGGGTGTGTGCTTTGGCCAGTTTGTTGGCTGTGTCGGCGGTGATGTCGCCCTGTTCAGCGATTTCACGATCGGCTTGTTTCCGAAGATCGTTCAGTGCCGCAATGGCTTCGGCGCGTTGGGTGGCGATGGGGTCGATGGTGGATCGGGCGTTTTCGTTGGCGGCGGCCTGCTCACGCGGACCGAGGGTGGCGTAGGTGTCGATGCGGTCCTCGATGAGGATCGGTTTGCCGTCCGCGCCGATCCGGGCTTTGGGGATGGGGTTGCCGAAATCATCGGTGGCGTACTGGTCTTTGCGCTGCAGCGTCCCGTCGGGGCCGGGCGCCTTGTAGAACCGCTTGACGAAGGCGGGGTTGTTCAGTCGCTCTTGGGGAGTGGAACCGTAGTCGATCGGTTCTGCTGCCTGCTCAGGCTTTGCCGGTGTGCTGGGGGTCGACTTCGGATCAGCCGGTTTGGGGGCTGGGCCCGGCTTCGGGGCGGGCTTTTGTGCGGGTGTGGGCTGGCTGGGTTTTGGTGCGGGTGCTGGTTTCTCGGCGGGGGCGGCTTTGGCGACCGGGGGTGTCGAACGGGCCGGGGCTGGGGTGGGATCGGCAGTCTTGCTGGGGGTGTCGGGGTCGTTGGGTCCGGCGGGTTTGGTGGGTGCGGTCTGCTTGGACGGTGCGACCGGCGCGTCTTAGGGCTGTGGACGCGCTGGTGTGGGCTGGGCGGGAGTCGGGGTGCTGGGGGTCTGGGCGGGTGTGGCGGGGGTGGTGGGTCGGGTGGGAGCGGTGCGGTTGGGTGGTCCGCGCGGTGAGTCCGGCGAGTTGCCGGGCTGCCCGGGGGTGGCGCCGGGGGTCAGGCCGGGGATCTGGGGAACCGGGGGAACATTCTTTTGGCCGCTGGCCTCGCAGGCCTGCACCTGGGCGATGAGGGCTGCACCCTGGGCCTGTAGCTGTGCTTTGCGTGCGTTGTAGGTGGCGACCTGGGCGGGGCTGCCGCCGCCGGCGGCGTTGATGGCGGACACTTCGGAGTTGTATTGCTGCCCAGCGGCTTTCCAGGCGGCGATCTGGGTGGGTAGGTCCGTTGCGCAGGAAGTGAACGCTGATGCGGGTGCTTCGGTGGCGAGCACAGCGCTCAGGGCTGGTGCGCCGATCAGCACGGCCAGGGCGAGTAGAACTGCGGTCACCACGCGGCGAAGTGGCGTGCTGGTGATCGGAGGGGACGTGGTCATCCGGTGACGCCTTCACATTCCAGTGCCCGGCGGGCTGCCAGACGGTACGGAAAGTGAGATGCGGTCAGTCACCCAAAGGTTCCTGGGATCGGCGAGACCGACGGCTGGTGAGTCGAATACATGTTCGATACACTTGATCGGTGGGCTGGAACGAAGGGCCGCCGACCTGGGCGGAGATGGAGCGCGTCCTGTCGGGACGCGCTCCATCTGACGGTCGACCTGGCGAAACGTTCCCCGGGGATGGCAGCGACAGCCCGGCCTGGTCGCGGACCCGTCAGCCGTTTGCCGCCGACGGGATCAAGCGGGGTCGTAGCTCGGTGCGCTACGCCGAACTCCACGCCCATTCGGCGTATTCGTTTCTCGACGGGGCGTCGATGCCCGAGGAACTGGTCACCGAGGCGCAGCGGTTGGGTCTCGACGCCCTCGCCGTCACCGACCACGACGGGTTCTACGGGGTGGTGCGATTCGCCGAGGCCGCCCGAGAATGTGGCCTGCCCACGGTGTTCGGCGCCGAGTTGTCCCTGCAGCATGACGCCGCCCGCACCGGCACCCCCGATCCGCATGGCAACCACCTGCTGGTCATCGCACGTGGACAGGAAGGCTATCGGCGACTGTCGAGGCAACTGGCGGCGGCGCACATGGCGGCCGGCGAAAAAGGGTTGCTGCGCTACGACCTCGACGCCCTGGCGCAGGCAGCACGCGACTCCTGGCTGATCCTCACCGGCTGTCGCAAAGGCTCGGTGCGAGCCGCGTTGGAGACCGAGGGCCCCGATGCTGCAGCGCGCGAACTGCGCTGTTTGATAGACCGTTTCGGCTCCGACAACGTGGCCGTGGAGCTCACCGCCCACGGCGTACCCACCGACGACGAACGCAACGCCGCCCTCGCCGAGCTGGCCGCAACGCACCGCGTGCCCACTGTCGCCACCACCGGCGCCCACTTCGCCGCCCCGAACCGGCGCCGCCTGGCCATGGCGATGGCCGCAGTGCGGGCCCGCAGCAGTCTCGACGACATCGCCGGCTGGCTGGCGCCGCTGGGTGGGGCGCACCTGCGCAGCGGCGACGAGATGGCGCGGCTGCTGCCCACCCACCTCGACGCCATCGACAACGCAGCACAGTTCGGGGTGGACTGCGCCTTCGAATTACGTTTGATCGCACCAGATCTGCCCCCGTTCGACGTACCCGACGGACACACCGAAGCCAGTTGGCTGCGGGAGTTGACCATGCGGGGCGCAGCCGATCGGTACGGCACCCCGACCGGGCACCCCAAGGCCTACCGACAGATCGAACACGAACTCGCCATCATCGAATCCCTCAACTTCCCAGGCTATTTCCTGGTGGTCCACGACATCGTGGACTTCTGCAAGCGCAGCGGCATCCTGTGCCAGGGCCGCGGTAGCGCAGCCAACTCGGCGGTCTGTTACGCACTCGGGGTCACCAACGTCGACCCGGTGCGCAACAGCCTGCTGTTCGAACGGTTCCTCTCACCCGAGCGGGACGGCCCACCCGACATCGACGTCGACATCGAATCCGATCGCCGCGAAGAGGCCATCCAGCACGTCTACGCCACATACGGCCGCGAGTACAGCGCGCAAGTCGCCAATGTCATCACCTACCGGGGACGCTCGTCGGTGCGAGACATGGCCCGCGCCTTGGGGTATTCGGTCGGACAACAGGATGCCTGGAGTAAACAGGTGAGCCGATGGGGCCGCGCCGTGGACGAATCGGAGAATCCCGAGCACGACATCCCCGACGACGTGCTGGACCTGGCCCAGCAGATCTCCGGCATGCCCCGACACCTGGGCATCCACTCCGGAGGCATGGTCATCTGTGACCGTCCCATCGCCGACGTCTGCCCCACCGAGTGGGCGCGAATGGCCAATCGCAGTGTGCTGCAATGGGACAAGGACGACTGCGCGGCCATCGGCCTGGTCAAGTTCGACCTGTTGGGGTTGGGGATGCTCTCGGCCCTGCACTATGCGATCGACCTGGTGGCCGAACACAAAGGCATCACCGTCGACCTGGCCCGTATCGACCTGGCCGAGGCCGCGGTCTACGACATGCTGTGTGCCGCCGACTCGGTCGGGGTGTTCCAGGTGGAATCGCGCGCCCAGATGGCCACGCTGCCCCGGCTCAAACCCCGTCGGTTCTATGACCTGGTGGTCGAGGTCGCCCTCATCCGCCCCGGCCCCATCCAGGGCGGGTCGGTGCATCCCTACATCCGCCGCCGCAACGGGTTGGAGGCCACCAGCTACGAGCATCCGTCGCTGATGCCTGCACTGGAACGCACCCTGGGGGTACCGCTGTTCCAGGAACAGCTGATGCAACTGGCGGTCGACGTGGCCGGCTTCGACCCCAGTGAGGCCGATCAGCTACGTCGGGCGATGGGTTCCAAACGGTCGCCGGAGAAGATGCAGCGGCTCAAGCAACGGTTCTACGACGGCATGCGCGACACCCACGGCATCACCGGAGAGGTGGCCGACCGCATCTTCGAGAAGCTGGCCGCTTTCGCCAACTTCGGTTTCCCGGAAAGCCATTCGCAGAGTTTCGCCGCCCTGGTGTTCTATTCGTCGTGGTTCAAATACCACCACCCGGCCGCGTTCTGCGCCGCACTGCTGCGGGCTCAACCGATGGGGTTCTACTCGCCGCAGTCGTTGGTGGCCGATGCGCGTCGGCACGGGGTGGCCGTCCACGGCCCCGACATCAACATCTCGCTGACGCACGCGAACCTGGAGAACCACGGCCTCGACGTGCGGATGGGGTTGGGGTCGGTGCGCCACATCGGCGACGACCTGGCCCAGCTGATCGTCGACGTACGCACCGCCGACGGCCCGTTCGCCAGTCCGGCCGACCTGGCCCGGCGCGCCGAGCTGAGTACGCGGCAGCTCGAATCACTCGCCACCGCAGGGGCATTCGACTGCTTCGGTGGCAGCCGACGGCAAGCCCTGTGGGATGCAGGCGCCGCCTCGGCTGAACGCGCCGACCAACTGGCATTGCAGGCGGCGAGCAGTGCCCCGGTGCTGCCAGGCATGAGTGGGGTGGAGTTGGCTGCCGCCGACGCCTGGGCCACCGGGGTGACCCCGAACGTCTATCCCACCCAGTTCCTGCGGCCCCGACTGACCGCGCTGGGGGTGATCCCCGCCGACGGGTTGCTCGCGGTGGCCGACGGGTCGCGGGTGCAGGTGGCCGGTGCGGTCACCCACCGTCAACGTCCGGCGACCGCCTCGGGGGTCACGTTCATCAACCTCGAGGACGAGACCGGGATGGTCAACGTGGTGTGCTCGGTGGGCCTGTGGAAGCGCTACCGACGGCTGGCGCAGAACGCGACGGCGTTGATGATCCGCGGCACCGTCCAGAACGCCGAGGGCGCGGTCACCGTGGTGGCCGAACACCTGCAGCAACTCGACCTCAAGGTGGGTACCCGCTCACGCGACTGGCGATGACAACCTCTGGTAGGGATAGACAGGTGTGCGATGGGAGTGGTGAGAGTGGATCCTCGCGATCCGTCTCAGGGGCAACCCCTGGGTTCAGACCACAGCTACACCCTGCGTCCGACGCCACCGGGCACGCTGCGCGTGCTTCATGGCGCCGCGATGACGAGTTGACGGTCACCCTCCCATCGCACACCCTCCTGTCGGCACCGTGACAGATCCCGGGCTGCCACCACCGCATCTGACCGCCGGTCTGCGCAGCGAACAACGCTTCTCTGCCGATCGTGCTGCGTCGCTTGCGAACTGGATCCTGGAGGATCGCGATCTGCTATGGGACAGCTGGGCGGTCTCCGCTCGACTGAGCTGGCAGCTGCCACCGGAGATCGCCGACGAGGTGGCCGATGCGATCCTGGTCGCTCTACCCGAGCAGCCGTCGGCGCCGGAGGTGCTGGCCGAGTTCTTGGCGGCGATCCCGTCCGAGCCGGTGATCATCATCCCCTCTGAGCCGAACCCGCCCGTGGTGGCCGCCGGGCTACCGGTGATCACCGATGTAGGCGAGTTGGCGGCATCACTGAATCTCGACATCGGTGAACTGGAATGGTTTGCCGACCGGGGAACCTGGTTGCGCACCGCGCGAGTACCGTTGCGGCACTATCGGATCACGCGCATCCCCAAGCGCGACGGCGTCCGGATCATCGAGGCACCCAAACCGCGCCTGGCGGAGATCCAACGAAAGATACTGCGCCGCATCCTTGATCACCGCGATCCGCATCCGGCCGCCTGCGGGTTCCGGCGCGGAAAGTCGGTAGCCCACTTCGCGTGGCCGCACACCGACCGACCGGTGGTGCTGCGACTGGATCTGCGGCACTGCTTCACCACGATCGGAACCGCCCGGGTGCGGCGAGTGTTCGCCGACTGCGGGTACTCGCCCGCAGTCAGTCGGGTACTTGCTGAGTTGAGTACCACCACAACATCATCGGATGCGCTAGGGGACCTCGATCCGTGGCTGGCGGCCATGTTGCGGGCGCGCCACCTCCCGCAGGGTGCGCCCACCTCGCCGGCGCTGGCCAATCTGGTGATGATCCGGCTCGATCGCCGCCTGGCCGGGTACGCCCGGCGGCACGCGTTGCGCTACACCCGCTACGGTGACGACCTCGCCTTCAGCGGCGACGCCATGGACGCCGACCGTGTGCTGTGGGCGGTACTGCGGATCGTCGCCGCCGAACGGTTCGTGGTGCATCCCGACAAGACCCGCATCATGGGTCGACATCAACGTCAGCAGTTGGCCGGACTGGTCGTCAACGATCATCCGCAGGTGCCGCGTGCGGAGTTCGATGCCCTGAAAGCTTTGTTGCACAATGCCATCACCACCGGCGCCAGCACTCAGAACCATGCCGGGCACCCCGATTTCCGCGCTCACATCTACGGCCGTATCGCCTGGGTGGGGGCGACCAACGCCTCTCGGCGGGAGCGACTGCTCGCGCTGGCCGATCAGGTCGACTGGTCGGCCTAGATGCGCGACGCCTACTCAGACCGCGCCGGTGAATCCCTGCTGCCGCCACGCCTCGTAGATCACGATGCTCGCCGCGTTGGCCAGGTTCAGTGAGCGCCGACCCGGCAGCATCGGGATGCGGACGCGGTCGGTGACATGTGGATCGGACAAGACCTCCGGTGACAACCCGGTGGGTTCGGGACCGAACAGCAACACGTCGCCGGGGGAATAGTCGACGTCGGTGTGGAAGCGTTGCGCGTGTGCGGTGAACGCGAAGACCCGCTCGGGGTGGAGCGCCGCCCAGGTCGCATCGAGGTCGGGGTGCACCGTCACCGACGCCATGTCGTGGTAATCCAAGCCGGCGCGTTTGACCTTTGCCGCAGACAGGTCGAACCCGAGTGGTTCCACCAGGTGCAACTCGCAGCCGGTGTTGGCCGCCAGCCGGATCGCGTTGCCGGTGTTGGGCGGGATGCAGGGCTCGAAGAACACGATGCGGAACACCGGCCCAGCCTGCCCTATCGCCGGCAAGGTCTGCGGAGCGGGGAATAGCGCTCACATCGTTTGCCGTTGACAGCAGTTGCGCACCCCACGCAAACCGTGGGCCGCCTCAGATCACCGACCGGAGACATCGATGACCGACACCGCGCAACGGCTGACCGGCGTGGCTGCGCCGGTGCGCGAGCTGTCCCGCGATGCGATCACAGCAATCCGGACCGCGCTGACCTGGGCGAGGGATCGTCGCTACCTGGTGCGAGCGGGTCGGCTGGCGATAGTCGACTACGTGCGCAGCGCGCCGGCCACCTTCATCTGGCTGTCGGTGCTGTTCATGACCTCGACGGCCGCGCAGAACATGCCCCACCATCACCTCGATCAGATCCTGCGCACCCGCTCGACCAACATCGAGCATCTGCAAACCAACCCGGTTCCCAGCCTCGTCCGCAGCGCATTGTGGATTGACGGCAGCGTGTGGCTGATGTGGGCGTTGGTGTTCGCCATCATCGTCGCCCCGGTGGAACGTTGGCTGGGTACGCGCCGCTGGGTGATGGTGGTGATCCTCGGCCACGTGGGGGCCACCTACCTCAGCCAAGGCGTCTTGCTGTGGGCGATCGACACCGGCCGCGCGCCACACAGCATGACCGGCGTCATCGACATCGGGGTCAGCTATGGCGTCGCCGCAGTGGCCGGGGTGCTGACCTACCGCATCCCACGACGCTGGCGGCTGGTGTATCTCGCGACGCTCGCGGCCTGGGCCGCCGACCCGTTCGTGGAGCAGTTCTACGGCGGCGCGCACGCCACCTTCACCGATGTCGGTCACCTGTGCGCCGGTCTCATCGGGTTGGCCTGCTACCCGTTGACCTTCCGGGCGCAGGTGCCCACGGTGTTCGGTGTGGCCAAGTCGCCGACGTGGTGGGGTCTGCGGTACCCGATCCACGGTTTCGAGGCGTTTCTCGCCGGTCCGGCGGTGGCGCGCACCAGGGCGCGTTCGGTTCGGTGGATCAATCGGGGACACTGGAGCGGTGACAGCGATCGCCCTCGACGGCAAAGCCACCCGCGATGAGATCTTCGGTGACCTGAAGCAGCGGGTCGATGCCCTGCGTGCCGCAGGCGTCGTCCCCGGCCTGGGCACCGTCCTGGTCGGCGACGATCCCGGCTCCCAGGCCTATGTGCGCGGCAAACATGCCGACTGCGCGAAGGTCGGCATCGAGTCGTTGCGCCGAGGCTTACCCGCCGACACCACCACCGAGCAACTCAACGCCGTCATCGACGAGCTGAACGCCGATCCGGCCTGCACCGGCTACATCGTGCAGTTGCCGCTGCCCGCGCATCTCGACGACAACGCGGCCTTGGAACGGATCGATCCGGTCAAGGACGCCGACGGTCTGCACCCGATCAACCTCGGCCGTCTGGTCTTGGGAACCGAGGCCACGCTGCCGTGCACGCCGCGCGGTTCAGTACATCTGTTGCGCCGCTACGACATCCCCATCGCGGGACGGCACGTGGTGGTGGTCGGACGCGGGGTCACCATCGGTCGGCCCATCGGCCTGTTGCTGACCCGCAAGACCGAGAACGCCACCGTCACGCTGTGCCACACCGGCACGACCGACCTGGCGGCGGAGGTGCGCCGCGCCGACATCGTGATCGCGGCGGCCGGCGTGGCGCATTTGATCACCGCCGACATGGTCAAATCCGGCGCTGCGGTGCTCGATGTGGGCATCAGTCGCACCGAGTCCGGTCTGGTCGGCGATGTGGCGCCCGACGTGTGGGAGGTGGCCGGTCACGTCTCACCCAACCCCGGCGGGGTGGGCCCGCTGACCCGAGCCTTCCTGCTGGTCAACGTCGTCGAACGGGCCGAAGCCCTGCTGGCCGGCCGGTGACCGCGCAGTCCGACGGGCGAACCCGGCGCGCGAGCCGGATCGTCGCGCAGATCCCGTTCCTCATCGTCGCCGCACTGGTGCTGGTCGCGGTGATCCTGGTGCTGGCCGACCGGTGGCGTCGTGGGGCGTTCGTGTTCGGCGGGGCCGCGGTGGTGGCCGCGGTGCTGCGTGCGGTGCTGCCGACGACGCGCGTGGGGTTGCTGCAGGTGCGCGGACGCGTGTTCGACGTGGTGGCGATGGGGACAGCTGGTGCAGCCATCCTGTGGTTGGCGACGTCGATCGACGCGCTGGGAACCGGTATCGACCAGTAGCGGTCAGTGCCGAGCGAGATCCATTGTCAGCGCGAGCAACTCGGCGATCGCGTCGAACTCGGTGAGAAAGCCGTCGTGGCCGTTGTCGGACTCCACCACGTGCAGGCCACCGACGCAGCCGGTGAGCAGGTCGGCGATCTCGGCCTGAGTTCGTAACGGGTACAGCCGATCCGAAGAGATCCCGCCGACTATCGTGGGGACCGTGCAGCCCGCCAGGGCCGCCGCCACGCCACCGCGGTCGCGGCCCACGTCATGGTGGTTGAGCACCTCGCTGAGTACCACGTAGCTACCCGGATCGAAGCGTTCGATCAGCTTGTTGGCCTGGTGTTCGAGGTAGCTCTGCACCGAGTACCGGCCGCCCTGAAGTGGAATCTCCTGTCCCTGAGGGGAGTTGCCGAACCGGTTGTCCATCTCCAGCTCGGACCGATACGTCATGTGCGCGATCCGTCGTGCGATACCCAGTCCTGCCGTCGGTGCCGAGCCGGTGCCGTGATAATCCCCGCCCTGCCAGTGCGGATCGGAGGTGATGGCCGCGACCTGGGTGGTCTGGGTTCCTATCTGATCGGCGGTAGCGCGCGGCCCGACCGCCAACACCAGGGCGCTGCGCACCCGATCAGGATGTCCGACAATCCATTCCAGTGACCGAGCCCCACCCATCGAGCCTCCGAGGACCGCAGCTACCGAGTCGATGCCCAGGGTGTCCATCAGGGCCACCTCGGCACGCACCTGATCACGCACGGTGATGATCGGGAACCGAGATCCCCATGGTCGCCCGGTCGGATCAAGGGTGGCCGGGCCGGTAGAGCCGCGGCACCCACCGAGGACGTTGGCGGCGATAACACACCATTCGTCGGTGTCCACCGCGCAGCCCGGGCCGATCAGACCATCCCACCAACCGGGGGAGGGTTGATCGGGTCCGGCCGCACCGGTCACGTGGGAGTCGCCGGTGAGGGCGTGCAGTGCGATCACGACGTTGTCGCGGGTCGGCGCCAGATGGCCCCACCGTTGGAACGCCAGCGTCACGTCCTCGAACTGGCCGCCGCCCTCGGTAGCGAGCGGACCCACGGACACACTCGTCAGCGCCCCGTCGGGGAGGTTCTCCCAGTCGGTCGCGGTATGTGTCCGTGGATCGATGCTCACCGTCAGGAAGCCGCCGTGAATCCGGAGTTCAGGTCGGCGATGATGTCGTCGATCCCCTCGATGCCCACGGCCAGCCGTACCAGACCCGGCGTGACGCCCGCCGCCAGCTGCTCCTCGGGGGTCAGCTGCGAGTGGGTGGTCGAGGCCGGGTGGATGACCAGCGACCGCACGTCACCGATGTTGGCGACGTGACTGTGCAGGCTCAGGCCCTCGACGAACTTCTTGCCTGCCTCCACGCCGCCCTCGATCTCGAAGGCCACGATGGCACCCTGGCCGCGCGGGGCGAGCTGCTGGCCACGCTCGTACCAGGCTGAGGACTTGAGGCCGGCGTAGATGGCCTTGGTCACCTGCGGATGCTCCTCGAGGAACTCGGCCACCGCTTGGGCGTTGGACACGTGTCGCTCGATCCGCAGGCTCAGGGTCTCCAGACCTTGGGCGAGCAGGAAGGCGTTGAACGGCGAGATGGAGGCACCGGTGTCGCGCAGCCACTGCACCCGCGCCTTGAGCGCGTAAGCCGGGGCGCCGAGGTCGGCGAACACCGCGCCGTGATAGCTGGGGTCGGGGGTGGTGAAGCCGGGGAACAGGTCCACGCCGTCGCGCTGACCACGCCAGTCGAAGGTGCCGCCGTCGACGATGACGCCGCCGATGGCGGTGCCGTGGCCGCCGATGTATTTGGTGGCCGAGTGCACCACGATGTCGGCGCCATGGGCCAACGGTTGGATCAGGTACGGCGTGGCGACGGTGTTGTCGACGATCAGCGGGATGCCGTTGCTGTGGGCTACCCCGGAGATACCGGTGATGTCGAGGATCTCGTTGTTGGGGTTGGAGATGGTCTCGCCGTAGAAGGCACGGGTGTTGGGACGCACCGCAGCCTGCCAGGAGTCCAGGCTCTCGGGATCGTCGACGAAGGAGACCTCGATGCCCAGCTTGGGCAGCGTGTAGTGGAACAGGTTGTAGGTACCGCCGTAGAGCCGCGGGCTGGACACGACGTGCCCGCCGGTCTCGACGATGTTGAGGATCGCGTAGGTCTCGGCGGCCTGACCCGAGGCCAACAGCAACGCCGCCACCCCGCCTTCGAGTGCGGCGATGCGCTGCTCGACGGTGTCCTGGGTGGGGTTCATCAGGCGGGTGTAGATGTTGCCCGGCTCGGCCAGACCGAACAGATCGGCGGCGTGCTTGGTGTCGCGGAAGGTGTAGGAGGTGGTCTGGTAGATCGGCAGTGCACGGGCGTTGCTGGCCACGTCCGGTGACTGGCCCGCATGGATCTGCTTGGTGGCGAAACTCCAGTTCGCGGTCGGATCGACGTCGGCGTCTGTGGTGTGGGCGTCGGACATGCTTGTTGCTTCCTTCTGGGTCGGCCAGGCGCTGTGTTTGCCTGGGATGGGTCCGACCGTCGGACCCGCGCTTGCCGTGAGGGCGGCCCGATCGGGCCGCTCCACAACCTGGTCAATCACCCGGAGCACCCCACCGCGGTTGGAGGGTTGCCGTTCAGCTAGCCGGGGCTTGTCGCTGACACTCATGACCTGGCGACAAGGGTATAACACCGCAGCGAGAGCGAATGAAGGCTCCTGCGCAGGCCGATTCCAACGATGGCGCGCAGGTAGACTGAGCCACAGCAGTACGAGCGTTCTTTTTCTCACCCGCCTGCAGCGGTCGGACCGACGCGAGTACTACCGTGGTCGACAACACAGTCGAACAGCACGGGAAGCACAGCACACCGCGAACAGCCACGACGGGCGTCAGCAGGACGGCGGCCGGGTTCGCGTCATCAGCAAGCACTCACGAGGTGCATCGATGCGGGGTGGGCAACCACGCCGAGGAGGACGCGTAGTCACATGGGCAAGATCAAGGTCGAGGGAACGGTCGTCGAACTCGACGGCGACGAGATGACCCGGATCATCTGGCAGTTCATCAAAGAAAAACTGATCCACCCCTACCTCGACGTCAACCTCGAGTACTACGACCTCGGTATCGAGTACCGCGACGAGACCGACGACCAGGTCACCATCGACGCCGCCCACGCCATCCAGAAGCACGGTGTGGGCGTCAAATGCGCCACCATCACCCCCGACGAGGCCCGCGTCGAGGAGTTCGGGCTCAAGAAGATGTGGCGCTCGCCCAACGGCACCATCCGAAACATCCTCGGTGGCACCATCTTCCGTGCACCGATCATCATCTCCAACGTCCCGCGCCTGGTGCCCGGCTGGACCAAGCCGGTCATCGTGGGCCGCCACGCGTTCGGCGACCAGTACCGCGCCACCGACTTCAAGGTGCCCAAGGCCGGTACCGTGACCATCACCTTCACCCCCGACGACGGCTCCGAGCCCATCGAGCACGAGATCGTCAAGATCCCCGAGGAGGGTGGGGTGGTGATGGGCATGTACAACTTCAACAAGTCCATCGAGGACTTCGCCCGGGCCTCGTTCAACTACGGCCTGCAGCGCAACTACCCGGTATACCTGTCCACCAAGAACACCATCCTCAAGGCCTACGACGGCGCCTTCAAGGACATCTTCCAGCACGTGTTCGACACCGAGTTCAAGGCCGAGTTCGACGCCGCCGGAATCCATTACGAGCACCGGCTCATCGACGACATGGTGGCGTCCTGCCTCAAGTGGGAGGGCGGCTACGTGTGGGCGTGCAAGAACTACGACGGTGACGTGCAGTCCGACACCGTCGCCCAGGGTTACGGTTCGCTGGGGCTGATGACCTCGGTGCTGCTGACCCCAGACGGCAAGATCTGTGAGGCCGAGGCGGCGCACGGCACCGTCACCCGGCATTACCGCCAGCACCAGCAGGGCAAGCCCACCTCGACCAACCCCATCGCGTCGATCTTCGCGTGGTCGCGGGGTCTTGAGCACCGCGGCAAACTCGACAACACTCCCGAGTTGATCGAGTTCGCCCACCAGATCGAGGACGTCGTCATCGACACCGTCGAGAGCGGCAAGATGACCAAAGACCTCGCCCTGCTCGTCGGCGGCGACCAGTCGTTCCTCACCACCGAGGAGTTCCTCGGGGCCATCGACGAGAACCTGCAGGCCGCCCGCAAGGACAGCTGACCCGCGAGGGTGCGTGCCGCGTCCGCCGATGTGAACGACCTCACCGGCGGGCGCGGAATCGTCGGGTCGCTCGCCGTCGTTGCACTTCGTCGTGACCATCTCCCTGCCCACACCCGCCTCACTGGCGCCGCCGATATCGCCGCGGGCCCGCCGACTGGCCATCCTGGCCCTGGCGTTGGGCGGATTCGGGATCGGGACAACCGAATTCGTCGCGATGGGGCTGCTGCCCGCGATCGCTGATTCGCTCGGGGTCTCCGAACCCACTGCCGGGCACACCATCTCGGCGTATGCCCTCGGCGTTGTGGTCGGTGCCCCGGTCATCGCCGCGGCCACGGCGGCGATCTCACGCCGTGTATTGCTGATGGCCCTGATGGGTGCGTTCGTCATCGGAAACCTCGCCACCGTCATCGCGCCGAGCTACCCGACGTTGATGCTGGCCCGCTTCGTCGCGGGGCTGCCCCACGGGGCCTACTTCGGGGTGGCGGCGCTGGTGGCCGCCCATCTCGCCGGGCCGCACCGGCGGGCCGCCGCAGTCGGGCAGGTGATGTTGGGGCTCAGCGTCGCCAACGTGATCGGGGTACCCGCAGCCACCTGGCTCGGCGAGGCCTTCGGGTGGCGAAGCGCGTTCGCGGTGGTCGTGGTGATCGGGGTGGTCACCGTTGCCGCGCTGCTCCGTCATCTGCCTGCCCTGGGTGACATGACCATCACCAACCCACTCACCGAGCTCTCCGCGCTGCGCCGATCGCAGGTGTGGTTCACGCTCCTGATCGGGGTGGTCGGGTTCGGTGGCATGTTCGCCTTCTACACCTACATCCACACCACGCTGACTGACGTGTCGGGGCTGTCGTCGAGTCTGATCCCGTTGGCGCTCATGCTGTTCGGTGTGGGCATGGTGGTGGGCAACCTGCTCGGTGGCATCCTGGCCGACCGGTCGATCGTGGGCACCATCGGCGGTGGGCTGGTGGCCATCGCGGTGTCGTTGCTGGTGTTCGCCGCGGTCGCGCAGTCGGTGTGGGCCGCACTGGTTCTGGTGTTCGTGGTCGGGGTCAGCGGATCGGCGATCGTGCCCGCCCTGCAGACCAGGCTGATGGACGTGGCCGATGACGCCCAGACTCTGGCTGCGGCACTGAACCATTCGGCGTTGAATGTCGCCAACGCGGCCGGTGCGTGGTTGGGCGGGCTGGTCATCGCGGCGGGCTGGGGGTATCGGGCGCCGTCGGTGCTGGGTGCCGGGTTGGCGGTGGCCGGGCTCGGAGTGCTGGCGGCTGCGGTTGGTACGGGCCGTGCCCGTCGGGTCGCGGCCACCACCTAGGGTCGGATGCGTGTCCAGGCCTTCTCTCACCGTCACCACGGTCAACGTCAACGGTGTCCGCGCCGCAGTCAAGCAACGCAACCCCGACAACCCGGGCCTGTTGCCCTGGCTGGGGCGCCCTGAGGGGCGCAGATTCGTTCTGCTGCAGGAGATCCGGGCCTCCTACGACCAGGCAACCGAGGCGCTGGCACCGGCGCTGGAGGCGGGCTGGCACCTGTCGATGTCGGAGTCACGGGTCAAGGGCCACGCCGGGGTGGGGGTGCTCAGCACGGTGGTCCCCGAGCGTGTGCGCGTCGGGTTCGGCAGCGACGAGTTCGATGACACCGGCCGCTACCTCGAGATCGACGTCGCCGCCCACGGCGATGGTGCGCCGTTGACCCTGGGATCGCTGTATCTGCCCAAAGGCGCTGCCGACGGTGCCAAGCGCGACGAGAAGTTCCGGTTCATGGCCCAGTTCGCCGACCACCTCACGCCGCTGTCGCGGCGTCGGCGCGACGTGGTGGTCGGCGGCGACTGGAACATCGCCCACACCGAACTCGATCTCAAGAACGCCAAGGGCAACGTCAAGAACCCGGGCTTCCTGCCCGAAGAACGGGCCTGGGTGGACGAGGTGCTGTCGGGGCGTTGGGTGGACGTGGCCCGCGAGACCGCGGGTGAGGTGCCCGGGCCGTACAGCTGGTGGTCGTGGCGGGGCAAGGCCTTTGACAACGACGCCGGCTGGCGGATCGACTACCAGCTGGTCACCCCCGCGTTGGCGACACGGGTGATCGACGCCCACGTCGAACGCGCATCGGCGTATGACCGTCGGTGGTCTGACCACGCACCGGTCACGGTGACCTACCGGTGAGCGTGCCCAGCAGGTGCACACGCGTTTGCGCCCGGATGAAACAATTGTCGACATGACTCCACCACGGGTGCTGTCCGGTATCCAGCCCACCAGCGATTCGTTCCATCTCGGCAACTACCTCGGTGCGGTGCAGCAGTGGGTGGCGCTGCAGGACGACTTCGAGGCGTATTACTTCATCCCTGACATGCACGCCATCACAGTCGCCCACGATCCGGTCGCGTTGCGTCACCGCACTCGGCTCAGCGTGGCCCAGATGATCGCCGTGGGTGTCGATCCCGAGCGGGCCACCATCTATGTCCAGTCACACATCCCCGAGATCGCCCAGCTCACCTGGGTGTTGAGCTGTCTCACCGGATTCGGCGAGGCCAGCCGGATGACCCAGTTCAAGGACAAGTCGGCCAAGCACGGCAACGATTCGGCCGGGGTCGGCCTGTTCACCTACCCCATCCTGATGGCCGCCGACATCCTGGCTTTCAACGTCAACCGGGTGCCAGTGGGCGAGGATCAACGCCAGCACCTCGAGCTGACCCGAAACCTCGCCCAACGCTTCAACTCTCGGTTCGGGGAGACGTTCGTGGTGCCGGAGGCGCACATCGTGTCCGGAACCGCCAAGATCTTCGACCTGCAGGACCCGACGTCGAAGATGAGCAAATCCGCCGATTCCGACGCCGGTCTGATCAACCTGCTCGACGACCCGAAACGCTCGGCGAAGAAGGTTCGTTCGGCGGTCACCGACAACGACCGTGAGATCCGGTTCGACCCCGAGCACAAACCCGGGGTCAGCAACCTGCTCACCATCCAGTCCGCGCTCACCGGCACCTCGATCGACGAGTTGGTCGCGGGGTACGAGGGCAAGGGCTACGGCGATCTGAAGGTGGCCACCGCCGACGCGCTGGCCGAGTTCGTCACCCCGCTCAAGGGTCGGGTGGACGAATTGCTGTCCGACCCAGCCGAACTCGATGCGATCCTGGCTCGGGGGGCGCAGCGCGCGCGCAGTGAGGCCGCGCTCACCCTGGCCACGGTGTACGACCGTATCGGGTTCCTGCCGGCCGCCCGATGATGGTGCGCCGGTGAGCACAGAGGCGACATCGAACGCCGGCACCGAGCCCACGCGGATGGAGAAGCTGCGGGCCCGCTACCCGTGGTTCGACCACCTCGCCCGCGCGGGCGGTCGCTACCAGGACACCACCGGTGACTTCCTGGCCGCCGGCGCAACCTATTTCAGCATCCTGGCCATCTTCCCGCTGTTGATGATCGGGTTCGCGGTGGCCGGTTTCGTCTTCACCGCCAGCCCCGATCTGTTGTCAGAGGTGAAGGGGCACATCACCGATTCGGTGCAAGGCGACGCCGCCGGTCAGCTCACCCGGCTGATCGATCAGGCCATCGCATCGCGCACCTCGGTGGGGATCATCGGGTTGGTGTTGGCGCTGTACTCCGGACTCGGGTGGATGGCCAACCTGCGTCTGGCGCTGACCCGACAGTGGGGCTCGGTGCCCTCGCCGGGACAGCTGGTGCGCACCAAGCTCAGCGACCTCGGTGCGCTGCTGGGGCTGTTCGTCGCGCTGGCGGCGTCCTTCGGTCTCTCGGCGTTGGCCGGTAGCCGATTGCCGGTGCTGATCGTCGATGCACTCCATATCGCAGACGTCCCAGGGATATCCGTCGTGATCCGAGCCGTGTCCATGGTGATGTCGCTGATCGGTTCGGTGCTGTTGTTCACCTGGATCATCGCGCGACTGCCCAGGATTCGGCTCCCGTTCCGCAACGCCGTGAAGGCCGGTGCGTTGAGCGGGATGGTATTCGAACTCTTCAAGTATGTGGCCACGTTCTACCTCGCCGGGGTGACCAACGGGCCGGCCGGTGCCACCTTTGGACCGATCATCGGCATCATGGTGTTCGCGTTCCTCACCACCCGGATCATCTTGTTCGCCACCGCGTGGGCCGCCACCGACGAGGCCAACGCCAGGTTCACCCAGGCGGAACTGCCCGCTGCGGTGACGGTGTCGCCGAAGGTGACGGTGCGGCGCGAACCCTCGGCCGGGTCGCTGGCGCTCGCCGCCGGTGTCGGTGCGGTGCTGGTTGCGGTGGGAGCGAGGTTGCGTCGCAGTGGTGTTCGCCGGTGATCAGCGGGATCGTCGGTTGATGCGCAGCGCTGCATAGATCAGCCCGAGGACGATCACGAGGCCCACGGTGCCACCGAGGAGACGGCCGGTCCATGAATCGCTGGTTTCTGATCCGTCGTCGTCTCTTGCGCTCGCGCGCGGTGTGCCTGCGTTGTTCGTGGCGGCAGGCTGGGCCACAGTCGGGGTGACCAGCGTCCCGACCGATGCGTCCGCAGGAACCGTGAAGCCGTGGTCGAGCAGTGCAGTCGCCTGGTCCCAGTAGGAGTCGCCGGCCTCGTTGAGGCCGAACATCTGCACCACGATCAGGGTGCGGCCACGCCGATCCACTGCTCCGACAAAGGTTTTGCGGGCGTCGTCGGTGAAGCCGGTCTTACCGCCGATGATTCCGGGATACCCCTCGACCAACAGTCGGTTCTGAGACTGCATCTGATATCCGGGGTGGTCGGTGTCGCCGGGTACGTCGGGTAGCCGGGGAAACCCGGGAAACGGCGCGCTGACGTGGGAGATGAGGTCACGAAAGGTCGGATTCTTCAGTCCCGCACGAAAGATCAGGGCCAGGTCGTAGGGCGAGGTGCTCATCCCGGGCGCGTCGAGTCCCGACGGGGATGCGGCCCGGGTGTCCTGCGCGCCGAGTCGTTGCGCCATCGCGTTCATCTTGCTCAGGGCCGTCTCTCGCCCACCCAGAGTGCGGGCCAGGGCGTTGGCGCAGTCGTTGCCCGACACCATCAGCAGACCCTGCAACAGCTGGCGGACGGTATACCGCCCACCAGGACCGATACCGGCCGAGTCGCCTTCCATGCCGTAGTCCTCGCGGGTGCCGATCACCACCTGATCCAGGTTCAGCTCGTCGAGGACCACCAACGCCAGCAGTGTCTTGATGGTGCTGGCCGGGCGGTAGCGCCCGTGTGGGTCCTTGGCGGCCAACACTTGTCCAGAACCGGCGTCGGCCACCAGCCAGCCCGCCGAGGTGATGCCGCGGGGAATGGCGCTCGGGTTGCCTGCCGTGATGACGCCGCAGGCCGCCAACCGATCTCCGCCGACAGGTGGTCGCGGCACCGGCAACGGCGGGGGTGCGCTCTGCCCAGGAGGGGGTACCTCCGAGGTGTCCACCGGCGGGGCCGGGATCACCCGATAGGGACACGACGCGGTGTCGGGGGTGGCTGGAATGGGGTCACCGGGGTGCACCGGTTCGGCCGACACCACCGCATCGGGTGAGTTCGTCCAGCCGGGCAGCAGCGCCGACGTGGGCAGCACAGCGATGACGGCCACGGCAGCGACGGCGGCCATCGGGATGAGACGGGGTCGGCGCGAGAGCACGGGTCTGACGCTACCGGCACCGGGTGGAGTAGCGGCGGAGGTGGCGCCGACACCGGCTGTGGTCAGATCTTGGAGAAGGCCTCGGTCAACACCGACCGCAGGATCTGCTCCATCTCGTCGAACTCCGCCTGCCCACAGATCAGTGGTGGCGCCAACTGCACCACCGGGTCGCCGCGGTCGTCGGCCCGGCAGTACAGGCCCGCATCGAACAGCGCGTGTGAGAGGAACCCGCGCAGCACCCGTTCGGATTCCTCGGCGGTGAAGGTCTCCTTGGTGGCCTGATCCTTCACCAACTCGATGCCGTAGAAGTAGCCTTCCCCGCGCACGTCGCCCACGATGGGAAGATCCTTGAGACGCTCCAACGTCTTTCGAAACGCCGGTGCGGTGTGCTTGACGTGGTCGGTGATGCCCTCGTTGTCGAAGATGTCGAGGTTGGCCAGGGCGACGGCCGCCGACACCGGATGCCCGCCGAAGGTGTAGCCGTGGGCGAACGAGGTGATCCCGTCGTCGAAGGGCTCGAAGAGGCGATCGCTGGCGATCATCGCCCCGATCGGGGAGTAGCCCGAGGTCATGCCCTTGGCGCAGGTGATGATGTCGGGCACGTAGCCGAAGTCGTCGCAGGCGAACATCGATCCGATCCGGCCGAACGCGCAGATCACCTCGTCGGAGACCAGCAACACGTCGTAGGAGTCGCAGATCTCACGGACTCGCTCGAAGTACCCCGGTGGCGGCGGAAAACACCCACCGGCGTTCTGAACCGGTTCGAGGAAGACGGCAGCGACGGTGTCAGGGCCCTCGAACTCGATGGCCTCGGCGATCCGGTCGGCGGCCCACCGCCCGAACGCCTTGGGGTCGTCGCCGTGTTCGGGAGCCCGATAGATGTTGGTGTTGGGGACCCGGAACGCCCCGGGGGTCAGCGGCTCGAAATCCTGCTTCATCGCCGGGATCCCGGTGATGGCCAGCGCGCCCTGAGGGGTGCCGTGGTAGGCGACTGCACGCGAGATCACCTTGTGCTTGTAGGGCTTTCCCTTCAGCTTGAAGTACTTCTTGGCCAGCTTCCACGCGCTCTCCACCGCTTCGCCGCCGCCGGTGGTGAAGAAGACCCGGTTCAGATCCCCGGGTGCGTAGTGGGCCAGCCGCTCGGCCAGTTCCACGGCGGTGGGGGTGGCGTAGGACCACAGCGGGAAGAACCCGAGGGTCTGCGCCTGATTCGCCGCTGCGCGAGCGAGTTCCTCACGGCCGTGGCCGATCTGGACCACGAAGAGACCGGACAGTCCGTCGATGTAGCTGCGGCCGCGGTCGTCGAAGATCCGCACGCCTTCGCCGCGGGTGATGATGGGTGGGGTGATGCCCTGTCCGTGCCGGGTGAAGTGACCCCACAGATGCCGCGCGCTGCGGGCACCGCGCGAATCGGGTGCGCTGGTGATGTCTGGTTCGCTGGTGAGTGTCATCGGGTACCCCAATTGTATTGCTGTTTGACAAGTTTCAGGTATACGAGGGTTTCGGTGGCGGTGACCCCCGGCTGGGATCGGATCTGCTTGTTCAGCAGTTCCAGGAGTGCGTCGTCGTCCTCGCACACTGCCTCGATGATGATGTCGTAGGACCCGGCGGTCAGGACCACATAGTCGATCTGCGCGATCTGCGCCAACGCCTCGGCCACCACCACCGAGTCGCCAGTGCATCGGATGCCGATCATGGCCTGGCGCGAGAAACCAACCCGCAGTGGATCGGTCACCGCCACGATTTGCAGCAATCCACTGTCGCTGAGTTTTTGGACACGGTTGCGCACGGCCGCCTCAGACAAACCCACCGACTTGCCCACCGAGGCATAGGACCTACGCCCGTCGGTCTGCAGTGCTTCGATGATCTTGCGTGAGATGTCGTCGAGCTCCTTGGCCACCGAGCAATCGTGACGTAATCAGTGGTTTTCTGCAACCGAAATGACTGATTCTGTTGTTTGGTGCTTCATTCGCCGCGAATTCGAGCTGGCACGCCTAGCATCGGGGGGCATGACCTGCTCCCACGCCGCCGGCTGGATCGCCGGATCGGCTCACGCATTCCACGGCCTCGAGCACTCGGTGATCGACCCGGCCACCGGCGAGGCCGTCGCGACGATGCATCTGGCCGAACCCGCCGACGTGGACGCCGCCGTCGAGGTGGCGCGCGGTGCCCTACCGGGCTGGTCGAGCGCCACGCCGGCGCACCGATCGTCGGTGTTGGCACAGTTGGCTCGCCGGATGGCCGACTCCGCTGATGAACTGGCCGAACAAGAGGTGGCTCAGACCGGCAAGACCATCCGGATGGCCACCGAGTTCGACGTGCCCGGGTCGGTGGACAACGCCGATTTCTTCGCCGGGGTGGCGCGCAACCTCGAGGGAAAGGCGAGCGCTGAATACTCCGCTGATCACACCTCCTGGATCCGTCGCGAGGCCATCGGGGTGGTCGGAAGCATCACCCCATGGAACTATCCGCTGCAGATGGCGGTGTGGAAGGTGTTGCCCGCGTTGGCCGCCGGCTGTTCGGTGGTGCTCAAACCAGCCGAGCTGACGCCGCTGACCACACTGACATTGGCTCGGCTGGCCACCGAGGCCGGTCTGCCCGACGGGGTGTTGTCGGTCATCACCGGGACCGGACCGCAGGTGGGTGCGGCCATCGCCGGACACCCCGGGGTCGACCTGGTCACGTTCACCGGGTCCACCGCCGTGGGCCGATCGGTGATGGCCGCCGCCGCGACCAACGGCACGCGGGTGCAGCTCGAGCTGGGCGGCAAGGCGCCCTTCGTGGTCTTCGACGACGCCGATGTGCAGGCGGCGATCCACGGGGCGGTGGCGGCGGCCCTGATCAACGGCGGCCAGGACTGCACCGCGGCTACCCGGGCCATCGTGGCTCGCCCGGTGTGCGACGAGTTCGTCGCCGGGGTGGCCGAGGTGATGGCGCAGGTCGTCGTCGGCGATCCGCGCGACCCGGCGACCGACATGGGATCGCTGATCTCCATCGCCCACCGCGACCGGGTGGCTGCGCTCGTCGAACATGCACGCGCCGAGGGGATTCGGGTGGTCACCGGTGGCACGGTGCCCTCGGGTGCAGGTGCGTTCTATCCGCCGACGCTGTTGGCCGAGGTGACCCCCGCAGCGAAGGTCTTCACCACCGAGGTGTTCGGTCCGGTGCTCACCGTCACCGCCGTCGACGACGACGACACCGCTATCGGCCTGGCCAACGACACCCCCTACGGTCTGGCCGCGTCGGCCTGGACCCGTGACGTGTACCGGGCGCAGCGGGCGTCGCGCGAGATCCGGGCGGGCTGCGTGTGGATCAACGACCACATCCCGATCATCAGCGAGATGCCGCACGGTGGGATGGGGGCCTCGGGATTCGGCAAGGACATGTCCACCTACTCCCTCGACGAGTACCTGGCCATCAAACACGTGATGAGTGACATCACCGCGGTGGCCCGCAAGCCCTGGCACCGAACGGTGTTCACCGGAGACGGTGGCGGGTCAGATGATTGAGTCTGATACCCGCGACTGGCTCGAGGTGCCCACTGATCGCGGGTGGCAGATGATCTCCGGCGCGACCCGCGCCTCGTTCTGGCTCGACCGTCCCGAGCGGCCCGATCCGCGACCGGCACTGGTGGGCGACCTCGACACCGACCTGCTGGTGATCGGTGCCGGTTTCACCGGGCTGTGGACTGCGGTCATCGCGGCCGAGGAGAACCCGGGTCGCCGCATCGTGGTGGTCGAGGCAGATCGGATCGCCGAGGGTGCGTCAGGCCGCAACGGCGGGTTCTGCTCGGCCAGCCTCACCCACGGGCTGGCCAACGGGGTGGCGCGCCACCGTGACGAGCTCGCGACGCTGCTGACGATGGGCGTGCAGACGCTCGACGAGATCGAGAAATCGTTGGTGCGTCTCGGGGTCGATGCGGACGCTGAGCGCGTCGGCGAGCTCGACATCGCCAACCACGATTGGCAGCTCGATCAGCTACGCGAACACTGCGACACCGCAGCGCAATTCGGTCTTCCCGATGTGTTGCTCGACACCGATGCCGCCCGCGCGACCATCGCCTCGCCGATGGTTCTCGGCGCCACCTTCGACCCGCACGTGATGATGCTGGATCCGGCGCGGCTGGCCTGGGGTCTTGCAGCAGCCGCCGAGCGGTTGGGTGTGCACATCGCCGAACACACTGCGGTGACCGGAATCTCGCGCAGCCGGGGGCGTGTACGCGTCAGCACCGCAATCGGGTCGATCACGGCTGATCGCGTGGTGGTGGCGACCGGTGCCGCGCGACCGCTGCGCCGCCGTGACCGGTGGGCCACGGTGCCGGTCTGGGACTACGTCCTGATGACCGAGCCGCTGTCGCCGCAGCAGCGCGCGGCCATCGGGTGGTCGGGGCGAGAAGGTCTTGCCGACTGCGGATCTCGCTTCCATTACTTCCGACTCACCGCCGACGACCGCATCCTCTTCGGTGGGTGGGATGCTCTGTACCGCTTCGGATCTGACCGCGACGTCCGGTACCAGCAGGATGACCGCGAGTTCGCGCTGCTCGCCGAGCATCTCGTGCAGATGTTCCCGCAACTCGATGGTGTCGGCATCAGCCACCGTTGGGGTGGTGCCATCGACACCTGCACCCGATTCTCGGCCTATTGGGATCTTGGCCTGGGCGGGCGGGTGGTGTCGGTACTCGGCTTCACCGGTCTCGGTGTCGGCGCATCGCATTTCGCAGCGCGCACCGCCCTCGACCTCGTCGACGGACGCGACACCGAACGCACCCGCCTGTCGATGGTGCGGCGGCGACCCCTGCCATTCCCGCCCGAACCAATGCGCTGGATCGGGATCACCATCACGCGCCGGGAATTCGCTCGGATGGATCGCAACCGTGGCCGGCGTGGCTGGTGGCTGCGCACGATGGACGCGCTGGGTCTGGGCTTCGACAGCTGACGCCGCGTCTCCAGGTCTGCTCAGTGAAACCGGTTGGGTCGCAGGAAGTCCACATTGACGATCCCGGCGTCACCGCCGAGCGCCTCGGTGGCGGCGACGGCCCCGAACGCCGGGGCCATCTTGAACCCGGCGCCGGAGAAACCGGTGCCCAGATAGATGCGTTGACTGCCGGGGGCGAACCCCACCAAGCCGTGCCCGTCATCGGTGTGCAGATCACCCCACACATCGCTGCGGACGATGGTCGGATACAGGTCGGGGAAGTACTCGGTGGCCGTCGCGATGGTCTCGTCGATCTCGGCCGCGCTGAGAGCGCGGTCGACGGTGTCGGGATGCTCGCAGGCCGAGCTGCGACCGTCCAGCGTCGCCTTGACGGTGGCCCCGTCGGTGGACGGCGCGCCGTACATCGACTTGTCTGCGGTGATCCTGATGAAGATCGGAAAACGACTGGGACTGAACATCTCCGGGTGTCGCGTTGCGAACCAGGTGAGGATGGTCCGATGCGGTCGCACGTGTGCGCGCAACGACTCGGGCAGTAGTGCACTGGCCCAGCCGCCGGGGCTCAGGATCACTCGCGCGGCGGTGTAGGTGGCCGTGTCGGTACTGATGCGGACGCCGCGCGGGGTCTCGGTCACCTCGCCCACCGTGGCGCCGGAGATCACCGTGGCCCCGGCTTCGGTGGCACACCGCACCGCCGACAACACCGCCTGATCGGTACGCAGGAAGCCCGCCTCGGGATCGAACACCCCGCACTCATCAGGACCCAGCGCGTGTTGCGGGTAGCGCCGCGACAGCTCGTGGTGGTCCAGGAACTCGTAGGGGGCGGGCGTGCGTCGGATGGAAGCCAGGAGCTCGGGCAGGTAGCGGCCGTGTTCCTCACCGATCGCCAAGCCGCCGCACTGAGTGAATATCTCAGCGCCCGAATCGGATTCGAGTTCGCGCCACAACCGCTGTGCGTGCGACAGAATGGGGTGGTAGTCGGCGTCACCACGAAAGGTCATCCGGAACAGCCGCGTGTCGCCGCCTGCGGCACTACGGGTGTGAGCCGGTGTCGCCGCCTCCAAGCCCAGGACGTCGACACCCGCTCTCGCGGCCTGCCACAGCGCCATACTGCCCACGCTGCCCACCCCGACGATGGCCAGGTCGACATCGGTCACGGCAACACCTTCTCCAAGAACCGTTGGGTACGTTCGTGTTCGGGATGGCCGAGCACTGCGGCCGGACTGCCCTGTTCCACGACGACGCCGCCGTCCATGAACACGACCGTGTCGGCGACCTCACGGGCGAAGCCCATTTCGTGGGTGGCGATCACCATCGTCATGCCCTGGTGCGCCAGGTTTTTCATCACCGCCAGCACCTCTCCCACCCGTTCGGGGTCCAGCGCACTCGTCGGTTCGTCGAACAGCATCACCGTCGGTTCCATGGCCAGCGCGCGTGCGATGGCCACCCGCTGTTGCTGCCCGCCGGAGAGCTGCCATGGATAGTGCTCTTCGTGACCGGCCATTCCGACGCTGGCCAGCAGGGCGTCGGCGCGCGCGATCACATCGCGTCTGCGTAGCTTCTTCACCAGAACCGGCCCGGCCAGCACATTCTCGCGTGCGGTCATGGTGGGGAAGAGATTGAACTGCTGAAAGACCATTCCGATCCGGGCGCGCTGGCGCGCTATCTCAGATGGCCGCAGCGCGACCATCTGCTTCTCGGTCTCCCGGTATCCGACGTGCTCGCCGTTCACCTTCAGCACGCCGTGGTCCACCGGTTCGAGTCCATCGATGCAGCGCAACAGAGTGGACTTGCCCGAGCCGCTCGGCCCGATCAGACACACGATCTCTCCGCACGCGATGTGCAGGTCGATGGAGCGCAGCACGGTGTTGTCGCCGAAGGACTTGTGCAACGCGCGCGCCTCGATGGTCCCCACCCCGGCCGTGGCGCCGGTCATCGCGCACCCACCGGCACATCGGCGAGATCGAGCGAGGTCTTGACCCGGTTGCGCGAGAGCGAATATCGCTTCTCCAGCAACGACTGTGGGTAGCTGAGCAGCAGCGTCATGATCAGATACCAGAGGCTCACCACGATCAGCAGTGGGATGGTCTGGTAGTTCTTGGCGTAGATGAGCTGTGCACTCTGCAGCAGTTCGGCGACACCGAGCACGCTGACCAACGAGGTCTCCTTGAACATACCGATCACCTGGTTGCCCACAGCCGGGATGATCGCGGGCATGGCCTGCGGGATGGTCACCTTGCGCAGCCGCGTGAACGAGCTCATACCGAGGGAGTCGGCCGCTTCGAGTTGCCCGGCGGGGACCGAGGCGAATCCGCCGCGGATGATCTCGGCGAGGTAAGCAGCCTCGTTGAGGGACAGGCCGATGATTGCTGCGGTCGTCGCGCTCATCAACCGGTTGACGTCGACCTGATGGGAGAAGTCGGTGAACGGGACACCGACGGAGATGTCGGGGTAGAGCGCGGCGATGTTGAACCAGAAGATGAGCTGCACCAGCACCGGCGTGCCGCGGAAGAACGTGGTGTAGCCCTGGGCGAGCAGGCGCAGCGGGAGGAACGGCGAGACCCGCAGCATGGCGACGAACAACCCGATGATCGTTCCGAAGAACATCGCGGCCGCGGTCAGCGTGATGGTCAGGCCGAGGCCTCGCATGATGGTGTCGGCGGTGAAATACTTTGCCACCACACCGAACTGGTAGTTGTCGTTGGTCACCAGCGTGTGCGCCACCGCACCGATCACCCCGGCGCACAATGCCCAGGCGGCATATTCGAGCAGGGCAGGACGTCGGATCCTGGGTTTGGCGAGAGTCGCGGCGTCGGAGTCGGTCAGCGTCGACATGGTGTCGACCGTCCGATCTGCCATCGGATGCCCCTTCTGTAATCGCCCTGGTGTGTCGGGGTCGTCCACGTTGGGTTGCCTCCTGGGATGGGTGGTCTACTTGGTCAGCAGTTCTGCGTTCTCGATGGCGCCGGTCTCCAGGCCCCAGCGAGCCAACGCGGCCTTGTACGCCGGGGTGGCCATGATGGCGGTGAGTGCCTTCTGAATCGCCGGGCCGAGGCTCGAGCCCTTCTTCACCCCTAGGGCCACGACGTCATCGCCCTCGGTCTTCTCGTACTGCGGGGTGGTGAGCTCGAAGAGGTCCGGCTTCTCCTTGGCGGCGAACCCGACCTGCGGGGTGTCGCCGAAGAGCCCGTCGACCCGCTTGGACGCGATCTGCGTCAGCGCCCCCTGAACGTCGGGTAGCACCACGGTTTGTACAGCGGGTTTGCCCGACTCGGTGCACTGCTTGCTCAGCTGGGGGAGGTAGGTCTCCTGTTGCGTGGAGCCGACCGTGACCGCGATCTTCTTCCCGCACACTTTGTTTCCGACCAGGCTCAGGCCTTCGGGGTTGCCCTTGGTGGTGACCAACGACGATCCGTCGGCCCAGTAGGTCACCATGTCGAGAACCTTCAGTCGCTCTGCGGTAGGCGTGAGGTTGGTGGCTGTGAAGTCGTAGCGACCCGAGGCGATGCCGGGGATCACGTTGTCGAACGGCACGTTCTTCACGTCCACCCGCAGTCCGAGGGCCTGCCCGATCAACTTCCCGATGTCGACGTTGTACCCGATCGGCGTCTTGTTGTCGGTGTCGAGGTAGGACGTCGGAGGGTACTTCAGGTCGAGCGCCAGGCTCAGGCTGCCGCGGGCCTTGGCCTCGGCGGGTAGGAGAGCGGCGGCCGCAGCGTCGACGCCCACCGTGGGCAGCGCGGCCTGACTGGTGCTGCCCGGCCCTGTCGACGAGTCGCCGTCGTCAGTGCTGCAGGCGGCGCTCAATAGCAGAGCCGGGATGGTCACCGCGAGCGCTAGACGTCGTACGAGAGCCATGGTGCTCGTCCTTTCACAGTTGCGAAGCCAGGATGCCGTGCGCCGAGACGGGGGCTGGCGTGCTTCGCTTTGGTGGTATCCAAGCACGGTATCGGAAAGATTGTCGACCGTATACGGTTTCAAGATTGTTTCGTCTGACGCGCGGTCGACCGAGTACGTCGATGCACTGCGCACGTCATCGCGCCCGAGCAGCGAAGGCGTGCGGGCGCGACGGTCAGCGCGCAGGCGGGGCGGTGAGGTTGCGGGCGGCGGCAGTGAGGTGATCGACGATGGCGGCCTGCAGCCCCTCGCCGTCGCTGCGTGCGAGCAGGTCGACGAGCACCTGGTGATCATCGATGATCTCGGTACCCGAGGGCCGGGCCAGCTCGAGGCGGTTGATGCACGTGAGCGCCTGCGCAGAGAGGATGGTGTAGGCGTCGGTGAGTCGGGAGTTCTGTGCGGCCGCGACGAAGGTGCGATGGAATTCCAGGTCGGCTGCCGAGACCAGCCTACGGTCGTTTCGGCCGACCGCACGGCGCAGCTCGTCGAGGCATGTGCGCAGCTCATCGCAGGCGCGGGCGGTTTGCGGGCCACGGTCGAGGATGCGTTTGGCCGCGTGCGTCTCGATCGCGACCCGAGCGTCGTATATCTCCCAGATGTCGGCGCTGGAGAAGGTGACGACCGAGACCCCACGGTTGCGAGCGGCAACCAGTAATTGTTGCTGAACCAGTTGCTGCAGCGCCTCGCGCACCGGCGCACGCGAGACGCCGAGCAATTCTGCGATCCGCGCTTCGGCGAGCTGCTCGCCGGGTGCCAGCTCGCCTTCGATGATCATCTGTCGTAGCTCGGCCACGATGCGGGCAGAGGTGGACTTGCGTTCCAGGGTGCGGAGACTGTCCAGGCCGGCCATCGCGCCCACTTTCCTCGGGTGCGCTCACCGAGCGCCATGTATGTACTGGACAATCCTCACGTCGGCGGGGGCGTGTGTCAAACGGATTCAGTCGACGGTCGACAATATGCCGCCCTGGCGATACGGTAGGCCGTCAGATCGTGCGTAAGCACTCTCCCCACGGAAGGACTGCAGTGGCCAGCCTCGAACTCGACCCGACCAAGCGCCCGGACTTCATCTCGTTCGATTGCTACGGCACCCTGATCTACTTCGAGATCACCAGCACCACGCTGGAGCTGATCGGCGACCAGCTCGACGACGAACAGATCGCCCGCTTCCTGCCCCGATTCTCCAAGTACCGCTACGACGAGGTGTGTGGTGACTACCGGCCCTACGCCGAGGTATTGCACAACGCCTACGCCCGGACGTGTCGAGCATTCGGTGTCGACGTGGCACCCGATGCCGGGGAGCGCTTGGCCGCGGCCGTGCTCACCTGGGGGCCGCACGCCGACGTCCCGGCCCCGCTGGCGACGATGGGTGCGAACTACCCGCTGGTCATACTCTCCAACGCCGACACCTCGTTCCTCGACGTCTCCGTGCCGAAGCTGGGCGCGCCGTTTCACGCGGTGTACACCGCCGAACAGGCACAGGCCTACAAGCCGCGCTATCAGGCGTTCGAATACATGCTCGAGCAGCTGGGCACCACCCCGGACCGGATATTGCATGTGTCGTCGCACACCCGCTACGACCTCATGCCCGCCGATGATCTGGGTTTCACAAACAAGGTGTTCCTCGACCGCGGCTACGACCCGCAGAGCCCTGCCTACCGCTACGTGACCGTGGGCTCGCTCGACGAGCTCAACCGGCAACTCGGACTGTGACTGGAGACCCCATGAAGCTCACCTCCTACTGGCTCGACACCTCAACGCCTGCAGGCGATTTCCGCTCCACCCCCGTTCCCGAGCGCGTAGATGTCGCGATCGTCGGAGCAGGGTTCACCGGATTGGCGGCCGCGCTGGAGATCGCCGCCGCCGGCGGGTCGGTGGCCGTGTTCGACACCCACACCGTCGGTTGGGGCGCCTCGGGTCGTAACGGTGGCATGGCCACCACCGGTCTGGCCATCGGTCTGGGCTCGGCGATCAAGCGCTACGGCCTCGACACCGCACTGTCGATGTTCACCGAGTACAACCACGCCATCGACTCCATCGAGGACCTGGTCCGCGCGCACTCCATCGACTGCGACTTCGAACGCACCGGGAAGATGACGCTGGCCATGAACGACAAGCAGTACCAGGGGATGGTCCAGACCCGCGACCTGTTGGCCAAACACCTCGACCACCACGTCGACGTGGTGCCGCGCTCACAGATCCGCGACGAGATCGGCAGCGACTTCTACGCCGGTGCCATGGTCGATCCGGCCGGAGCCGGGGTGCACGTCGGCTGGTTCGTCCACGGCCTGGCCGCGGCTGCGGTGCGCGCAGGCGCCACGATCTGTGAGGACAGCGAAGTGGTCACCATGGACCGTCTGCCCGATGGTCGGCATCGACTGGCCACCGTGCGCGGCGTGGTCGAAGCCGACGATGTTCTCGTCGCGACCAGCGGCTACACCGGTGCACTCACCCCATGGCTGCAGCGGCGCACGGTACCGGTGGGCAGCTTCATCGTGGTCACCGAGCCGCTGGGCGACGAAGCGGCACGCCTGGCGTTACCGCACCGGCGCCAAGCCGCCGACAACAAGATGCTCACCTACTACTTCCGACTCATCGGTGACCGGATGCTCTTCGGGGGCCGGGCCCGGTTCTCCCTCTCCAGCCCCAACTCCGACCTCAAGAGCGCCGAGATTCTCAAAGATGCTCTGGCGCAGGTGTTCCCGCATCTGGCCGGGTCGCGAATCGACTACACCTGGGGTGGGCTGGTGGACATCTCGATGGACCGCATGGTGCACGCCGGGGTGCGTGACGGGGTGCACTACTCGCTGGGCTACAGCGGCCACGGGGTCCAGATGGCCACCTACATGGGCCGCCAACTCGGACTCAAGTTGGCGGGCAAGGACTACCGCAACGTGTGGGCCGGATTGTCCTATCCCGCCGTGCCAGGACACTTCGGGCCGCCCTGGTTCCTGCCCTTCGTCGGCGCCGGGGCCAAGGTGCTCGACCGGCTCGGAGTGGTGGTCTGATGTCGGCGGCGACCACCGCTGTTGCTGCGCAGACGGTGCCCGGAGGCAAACTGGTCGCCGGCCGTTGGGGCACCGACGATCGGCGCGTGCCGGTCACCGACCCCGACGACGGATCGGTGGTCGGGATGGTCTGTGCGAGCACCGTCGACGACGTCGGCAACGCCATCGAAGCGGGTCGCCGAGCACTGATGACGCCGTGGCCGGTGTGGGCGCGGTGCGCCGCCCTGCGCGACGCCGCGCAGCGAGTGCTCGCCGATCGGCAACGCCTCGTGCACCTCATCTCCGGGGAAGGCGTCAAGACCGTGACCGAGGCCGATCGGGAGATCGACCGGTGCGCCGAGACGCTGCGCCTCACCGCCGAGGCCGCCGAAGCGCTGGAAGGACAGACGCTGCCGTTCGCGGCCAGTCCCCGCATGCCGTCGACGCTGGGATGGTTCCGGCGTGAAGCCGTCGGGGTGATCGCAGCCATCACACCCTTCAACGATCCGCTGAACCTGGTGGCCCACAAGGTGGGACCTGCACTGCTCGGCGGCAACAGTGTGGTGGTCAAGCCCTCCGAGAACACACCACTGACCGCGCTGGCCCTAGCCCAGCTGCTGCTGGAGTCGGGGGTGCCCGCCGCGCGGCTGTCGGTGATACCAGGTGGAGTCGAGGTGGGCCGCGCACTCGTCGCCCACCCGGATGTGGCGCTGGTGTCGTTCACCGGCGGACCTCGGGTGGCCGCGAGAATCGCCGCCGAAGCCGGACCCAAGAAACTGCTCACCGAACTCGGCGCCAACAACGCCACCATCGTCGCCGCCGACGCCGACATCGACTCCGCGGCACGCCAGATCGTCGACGGGGCGTTCGGGGTGGCCGGTCAGAACTGTCTGTCGGTCCAACGGGTCTACGTCGAGCGCTCGGTCCACGACGAACTGGTCACGCGCACAGTCGAACACACCGACCAACTGCAGACCGGACCCAAACGCGACCCACTCACCGACATCGGACCACTGATCGACCTCAGGGCCGCGCAACGCGTCGAACAGTGGGTGACGCAGGCCGTCGACGCCGGTGCTCGACTACAGACCGGCGGTCGCCGAATCGGCAACACCTACCTACCGACAGTGTTGACCGACGTGCCACCGGACTGTCAGATCCTCACCGACGAGGTCTTCGGCCCCGTGGTCAGCATCGTGGCCGTCGACGACATCGATGAGGCGGTGACCTCGGCCAACGACTGCCACCTCGCGCTGCAGGCGGGGATCTTCACCACCTCCATCGACACCGCCATGTCGGTGGCCGAACGGCTGATCGTCGGCGCGGTGGTCGTCAACGGCACCAGCGATCAACGCCTCGACGCCATGCCTTTCGGCGGCTTCAAAGGCTCAGGCATCGGACGCGAAGGGGTGCGCTACGCCCTCGAAGCGATGACCGAACCCAAGTCGACCATCATCAACATCACCCGCTGATCACCCGCGCGCCGTCGGCACGGTGTCTATCCGCGCGCCGTCGGCACGGTGTCTATCCGCGCGCCTTCGGCACGACCACGATCGGGGCGGTGGTGGACCGCAGGATCCGGGCCGCGGTAGAACCCAAAAAGATACGTTCGGGAGCAGCCAGTCGCGCCGAGCCGACGGCCACCACGTCGCCCTCGCCCCAACGCAGGGTCTCCAGCGCGTCTTCGAGCGTGTCGCCGTCGGCCACCGTCGCGTCGATGGACGGCACCGTGGTCACCGACCGCTGTGCCTGGGCCAGAACGGCATTGGCCGCCGCAATGTGTCGAGCGCGGGTCTGCGCGGAAGTCTCGGCGTCGATGTCCTCGTCGTCGTCCAACGACACCAGCGAGACCAGCCGCAGCGATAGCGATGCCTGCTCGGCCAGCGCCAACGAGAAAGGCAGCGGGTTGTCGGCTCGCGCCGATTCCGGGACCGCAACCGTGATCGTGGTCAACGGAACGGCCGCACGCTCGGCGTACCCACGAGGAGCCAGCGCCACCGGCAGGGGAGAGCAGTGCAGCAGCTCCGAACTCACCGTGCCCAGCGCGTGGCGTCCGAAGATGCTGTCGCGGGTACCGCCCACCACTATCAGCCCGGCCCCCGATGACACCGCGAAATCCAACAACCCCTCGGTGAAGGACTCGGCGACGATCGCATGCCGTTCGACCGCGATGCCGGCCGGGACGTGGGCGGCGCCATCGGCCAACCAACTCGTGGCCCGCTGCACCAGCAGATCCTGGTAGGCGGCGCGCCCAGGCACGCCGTCAGGCTCCTCCATCCGCACGATGCAGACCAGATCAATTGCGGCACCAGTACATTCAGCGATGGCGACCGCCAATGCCACGCCGTCCTCGCCGGACGGTGTCGCCTTGTATCCGACCGTGATCCGTCGAATCGGTTCAGTAGACATCGGGCACCTTCACCTCGGTCGACGCGTTGAGGGTCCTGCCGCGGAAGAAGTCTCGACCGCCGGCCACGCACAACAGCATCAGCGGGACACCCAAGACCAACATGCCCACGCCCAACACGAAGACACCACCCACGCCCCCGAACGACGTCGAGCCGTAATCGGGCTTGGACATGTCGATGGCGCTTTTGACGAACGCCCACGTCATCACCCCGGCACCGACGAGCGGGAACAGGCCGCGCATGAAGAAGTGGCGAACCGAGGTGAACAGGGTGCGGCGGAAGTACCAGACGCATGAGTAGGCGGTGATGCCGTAATAGAACGCGACCGCCAGCCCCAGCGAGGCGACCGAGTCGCCCAGTGTGTTGCTGCTCACCAGCGACAGCACGAGGTAGAAGAACAAGGCGGATGCACCCATCACCGCGGTACCGAAAGCTGGTGTCATATAACGCGGATGGATGGAGGCGAAGCGGCGTGGCAGGGCCTCGTAGACGGCCATCGACAGGGTTCCGCGTGCGGTGGGCAAGATGGTCGACTGGGTGGATGACAGCGCCGAGATCGACACCGTCAACAACAGCAGCGACGACAGGATGACCCCGCCCACTGGTTTGCCGAGAATGGTGAGCACGTCGTCGGTGTTGTCCGGGTTGTTCAAACCGATTCCCTTGTCACCGAACCCGGCGAACGACTGGATGGCGTAGGCCACCAGAACGTAGGTGAACACCAGGATCAGCGTGGTCAACACCGCCGCCCGGCCAGGGGTACGCGCGGAATCCTTGGTCTCCTCGCCGACGGCCAGACATGCATCCCAGCCCCAGTAGATGAAGATGCACAGGATGATCGCCGCTGCTATCTGCGACGAGGACAAACCGCTGGGCCACAACCAGTCCCACTGCGGCGTGATGGCCTGGGGACCTGCGTGGTCCGAGGCCACCTTGATCAAGGCGATGATGCTGGCCACGATCAGCACCCCGAACTGCACCGCGATCAACACGCTTTGCATCCGCTCACTGATCACGATGCCGCGGATACTCACCCACGTCATCGCGATGATGAAGAACGAACCCACACCCACCTTCACGATCGTGTCGTCGGCCAACGAGTCCAGCGTGAGGAACTTGAACAGGTACACCGCGGCGACCTCGGCGACGTTGGCCAGCACGATGATCGCCGAGACCGCCAGCCCCCAGCCGCCCATCCACCCGATCCACGGACCGAACGCCTTGGTGCCCCAGGTGAACGTGGTGCCACAGTCGGGGGTGTCCTGGCCGAGCTCGCGGTAGGCGAACGCGATCAGCAGCATGGGGATGAACGCGAGGACGAACATCGCCGGAGACTTGTCGCCGACCTGGGCGACGACGAATCCCAGTGTCGCGGCGAGGCTGTAGGCCGGGGCCACCGCCGAGAGGCCGATGACCACATTGCCCACCAGTCCCAGTGATCCCGCGCGTAGGCCCTTGTCACCCACCGGCGGGGCGGCGGCGGGTAGGGGTTCTGATACGGCCATGGCGTCACACTACGATTAGGTCCGTCTGAGCACGTCGAAACGACGGAATTGTTTTCTGTTCGGTAACACAACGACGGATTCGGTCGTGGCGCGTGTTCGATCACCGCTCGGTCTCGGTGCCGTTGCACAGTTGTGTGCTCTCGTGATGCGGCCGCGGGCGCGGATACTGTGGGTCGGGTGATCGAGGCGATTGTGGACTGGCTGCTCGACCTGCCGCCCTGGCTGGCGCTGACCATGGCGTTCCTGTTTCCGGCGCTGGAGGCTTCGGTGTTCATCGGGGTGGTGATCCCCGGTGAGATCGCGGTGCTGATCGCGGGCGTGATCGCCAACGGTGGACGACTCTCGCTGTGGGAGGTGCTCATCGCGGCCATCGCCGGAGCTGTCATCGGCGACTTCATCGGCTTCGAGGTGGGCAAGCGGTGGGGTACCCAGCTGTTGGCCAAGATCCCGCCGTCGATCCTCAAACCCGCCCACGTCGAACAGGCCCGCGAGGCGTTGCGCAAGCGGGGCGCGCTGGCGGTGCTGTTCGGTCGTTGGGTCGCCGCGTTGCGCGCGCTGATCCCGGGCATGGCCGGGATGGCCGCGATCCCCACCCGTACCTTCGTCATCGCCAACGCCATCGGTGGGACCATTTGGGCCACCGTGGTGGCCAGCCTCGGGTACGCGGCCGGGAAGTCCTACAAGGTCGTCGAACGTGACCTCGGCTGGGTGTCGTATGCGGCGATCGGTGTGCTGGTCGTGGTGGTGATGGTGATCGTCGGTCGACGGGTGTACCGCAACCGTAAGCACACGGTGGTCGATGTGGAGTCCACACCGACCTGAGCCTCAATCGAAGACGATGATCTGTCGAATGGCGGTGCCATCGGCCAGGGCGTCCATCGCGGAGTTGATGTCGTGCAATCGGATTCGTGCAGATATCAGTTTCTCGACCGGCAGCTTTCCTGCGCGCCACAGGTTCTCGTAGAGGGGGATGTCGCGACCCGGGACCGCTGAACCGAGATAGCTGCCCACGATCGTTCGTGCCCCGGCTACCAGCGCCAGCGGATGGATCGACGAGACCGCGTCCGGCGCGGGCAGGCCGACGGTCACGGTGGTCCCGCCCGGTGCGGTGGCGATGACCGCCGCCTCGAATGCGCGGGCGTTGCCTGCGGCCTCGACCACCACGTCGGCGCTCACCCCGGAGGAGGCCAGCTGTGCGGGGGAGTAGACCGCGGTGGCGCCGATGGCACGCGCCGCGGTCAGCTTGTCGGGCACCGAGTCGACGGCGATCACCTCACCGAGGCCCAGCGAGACCGCAGTCAGCACCGCAGCCATCCCCACGCCGCCGAGGCCGATGATCATCACCGACTGACCGGTGGTGGGTCGGCCCGCGTTGATCACCGCGCCGCCACCGGTCAACACCGCGCACCCCAGGACGGCGGCCACCTCCGGGGGCACGTCGGCGCCTACCGCAACCGCGGAGCGTCGGTCCACCACGGCGTGCGTGGCGAAACCGGACACCCCCAGGTGGTGGTGGATCTGCCCATCGAGATCACCGCCGACTGCGGTCAGCTTCCGGGTCCCGGCCAGCAGGGTGCCGGCGTTGTTGGCCGCCGATCCCGGTCCACAGGGCAGCCGGCCGTCGGTGGCGCACGGCGCGCAGTCGCCGCAGCGGGGCAGGAACGCCATCACCACCCGGGTACCGACCTCGATGTCCTCGACACCGGCCCCGACTGCCTCGACGATGCCCGCGGCCTCGTGCCCCAGGGCCATTGGCAGCGGCCGGGGCCGGTTACCGTCGACCACGGACAGATCCGAGTGGCAGACGCCGGCGGCCTCGATCCGCACCAACAGTTCACCGGGGCCTGGCCCATCGAGTTCCAGCTGCGCGATGAGGATCGGCTCGGAATCGGCATAGGGGCGAGCCCGTCCCGATTCGACGAGGACAGCGGCGTCGATCTTCACGACTGGTCTCCTTCGGTGGTGACGACGGCGGTGGCCATCACCGCGCGCAGTGCCTCGGGAACGGGGACCGGTCGGCGGGTCTGGGCGTCGACGTAGACGTGCACCCAGCGGCCCGCCGCGGCGACCGTCGGTTCGTCGTCGGCGAACACCCCGAGGGAGTAGGTGACGCTGGAGGTGCCCAGGCGCGCCACGGCCAGCCCGATCGACAACGGCTCCGGAAACCCCACCGACCGGAAGTAGCTGCACCCAGATTCCACCACCACACCCTGCACCGGCGCGGTGATCGGATCGATTCCGGCGTCACCGATCAGCCAGCCGTTGATCGCGGTGTCGAAGAGTTGGTAGTAGATCGCGTTGTTCAGATGGCCGTACATGTCGTTGTCGGCCCACCGCGTGATGGCCGGGACCAACACGGGGAAATCGGCTCTCGTCAGGTTGCGATCGGTTCGGGCCGGGACGACCTGCCCCGTATCGCCAGTCTCACTGCCCACCACGTTCTCCTTCGCCGCCGATGACCGATTGTTACTGCTGCCGACTCGCCCGTCGGCGGCGCCCCCACCGGTGTCGTGTCGGCCCCGACTTTGCCGACCTGCCTGAGGTGGGAGACGATGTCGGCGATGAATCCGACACAGATCTCCGACAGTGACGTCGAAGCCGAGGACATCGGCTCGCGCATCGATCCCGTTCTGGCCCGTAGCTGGCTGCTGGTCAACGGGCGATCCGCCGATCGGTTCCAGGCCGCCGCTCATTCCCGCGCCGACATCGTCGTGCTCGACATCGAGGATGCGGTGGCCCCCAAGGACAAGGTGGAGGCCCGCGACAACGTGGTGCGGTGGCTGTCGGGGGGCAACTCGGACTGGGTGCGCATCAACGGTTTCGGTACCCAGTGGTGGGAGGCCGACCTCGAGGCGCTGCGTGCGGTGCGTGCCACCGGCCAGCCCGGCGTGGGTGGGGTGATGTTGGCGATGGTCGAGTCGGTCGACCATGTCACCGAGACCGCCTCGCGGCTGCCCGACGTCCCGATCGTCGCGTTGGTCGAGACCGCGCGTGGACTCGAGCGCATCGGGGAGATCGCCACGGCCAAGGGCACATTCCGGCTGGCGTTCGGTATCGGCGACTTCCGTCGCGACACCGGGTTCGGTGAGCATCCGGCGACGCTGGCCTACGCCCGTTCCCGCTTCACCATCGCTGCCACCGCGGCCCAGTTGCCCAGTGCCATCGACGGCCCCACGGTGGGGTCCTCGGCGCTGCGACTCAGCGAGGCGACCGCGGTCAGTCGCGAGTTCGGCATGACCGGCAAGATCTGTCTCACGCCCGATCAGTGCCCGGCCATCAACGAGGGCCTGTCGCCCTCGCAGGAGGAGATCGCATGGGCGCGTGAGTTCTTCAGTGATTTCGAGCGTGACGGTGGCGAGATCCGCAACGGATCGGATCTGCCGCGCATCGCTCGTGCCACCAAGATCGTCGACCTCGCCCGGGCCTACGGAATCGAGGTGCACGCCGATGACGAGAACGCGCCTGACCACGCGCCCGCTCCGTCGGACACCTTCCACTACTGATCCCGGCCACCGGCGGTTCCGGCGATGACGGCGGCGCTGCGGGGACTCGACGCACTGCAACGACGCAACCGGCCGCTGGGGTTCCTGATCGCCGTGATCTACAAGTTCGTCGACGACCTCGGTGGGTTCTTGGCCGCCCTGATCACCTACTACGCGTTCCTGTCACTGTTCCCGCTGTTGTTGCTGCTGACCACCGGGTTGAGTCTGGTGTTGGCCAACAATCCGGATCTGCAACGCTCCCTTCTGGATTCGGCGCTCGGCGACATGCCGATCATCGGTGAGCAGTTGAGCAGGCCGCGCCAACTCAGTGGCGGCACCGCGGGTGTGGTCGTCGGTTCACTGTTGGCGCTCTACGGTGCCTCGGGGGTGGGGCAGGCGGTGCAGAACGCGATGAACACCGTCTGGTCGGTGCCACGGATGCAACGCCCCAACCCGTTCATGTCCCGGCTGCGTAGCCTGCGCATCCTGCTGGTGCTGGCGGTCGCGTTGGCCGCCACCGCCGCGTTGTCGTTGGTGGGCAACGTGATCGGGTCCTATGATCCGCTGGTCGACGGTGTGTTGACGGTGGCCGCGATCGCCATCAACGCGGCCGTGTTCGCGCTGGCCTATCAGGTGGGAACCGAGCGGTCGTTGACGTTTCGGGAGGTGCTACCCGGAGGGCTGGCCATGGCGGTGGTCTGGCAGCTGCTGCAGACGTTCGGCGCGTACTACGTCAACGGTGTGGTGAGACACGCCAGCGCCACCAACAGTGTGTTCGCGGTGGTGTTGGGGCTCTTGGCGTTTCTGCAGCTGACCGCGCTGGCGGTGGTGTTCACCGCCGAGATCAACGCGGTTCGGGTCGACCGGCTGTGGCCGCGCGCGCTGCTGGTGCCGTTCACCGACGACGCCGAACTCTCCCGCGCCGACCGGGTGTCCTATGCGCATCAGGTCCAGGCCCAACAGGCCTCCCGGATGCAGCGCATCCGGGTCAGCTTCGATCGGCGGTCGCGGCGCAGTCGGGTCACCGACGCCGACGGCGGCGACTAGCTCGTCGCGAGACGGATGACCAGGGTGTCGTAGGCGGGTACGGGGACGATCACGACACCGCGGCGCCGATCTATCGGTAGCCGGGCGCCGGAGAACGCATCGATGGCAGCCACCGAGCCCGGCGCATCCACCTCGTCGAGGGTGAAACTCATCCCGGCCGAGGTGGTCCCGGCGTTGGTCAGCGACACCACCACCGAGCCGTCGGCCAGCGACCGTCGCCGGATGGATCCGTCGCCGCGCACAGCGGTGGCCGGGCGACCGAGCCGGTCCTGGTCGATGGCAAGAATCCCTCTGTTGGCCAACAGGTCTCGGGTCTGCGTGGTCATCGAGGTCAGGTCGTGGCCGGTGATCAGGGGCGCCGCCATCATCGCCCACATGGCCAGGTGGGTGCGCTGCTGGGCCGCAGTCAACGCGGTGCCCACCCCCACTTCCAACATGTCCAGATCCAGCCAACGCCCCGGTCCGACGCGGGCATTGACCGTGCGTGACGCGGCGATCACCTCGGCGATGCCCTGGGATCGGGTGCGTCCGCCACCGACGCGCCAGACCGGGGCGATGTCGTTGGTCAGCCGTGTCATGGAGGCCACACCACCCCAGTCGTACGCCGCACCGGGCAGCGACGAGTTCTGGTCCTGACCGGGTCCGCCGCTGTTGGGGTTGATGCTGTAGACCAGCGGGCGGCCGGCGGCGCGGATCGCATCCCGCATCGTGATGAACGCGGTGCGCTGGGCCCGCACATCGGTGTCATCGGAGCACCAGTCGTATTTGAGGTAATCCACACCCCAGGATGCGAAGGTGGCGGCGTCGGTCTTCTCGTGGCCGGCGCTGCCAGAGGCGCCGGGATAGGTGCCGTAGCGCTGGGCGCAGGTCTTGTTGCTGGGAGTGGAGTAGAGACCGAACAACAACCCGCGTCGGTGCAGGTAGTCGCCGAGCGCCCGCATCCCCGACGGGAATCGTTGCGGCGAGGCGACCAGCCGGCCGTCGCGGTCGCGTTGTGGCGCCGCCCAGCAGTCGTCGACCACCACGTACCTATATCCCGCTGATGCCAATCCAGAGGTCACCAGGGCGTCGGCCTGCGATCTGATGAGCGACTCGTCGATGGTGCAGCCGAAGGTGTTCCAACTGTTCCAGCCCATCGGAGGAGTGGCGGCCACACCAGGTATGGCCACCATGTCGCCGGAGATCTCGTGGGTCACGTCGGCGGCGCATCCGGCCACCAGGGTCACCGCGAGCACCGGCGCGAGACACCTGATCCGAGTACGTGTTGCCCGTACCCGCCGAGCGCTGAATGTGATCGGTGACCACCGACGGGGCTTGTACGGCACGGTCCCAGCATGCACGGTGACGCTGCCGGTTCTCCACTCCGGTAGGTGGATCGTAGAGCGGGAGCGTTGTGACAAAGCACAGTTCTCGAGTGTCGGAATTGGAGGAAAAGTCGGTTTAACGAACTCGAAACGTGAGAGCGTTCACATCTCTACACTCCGTCGTGAGCCTCACGAACGGGGCGCCCACCGGCAGAAAGAAAAAACACATGAAGACAAGTGCGCGGTTGGTCAGTGTGGTCCTCGGCGCGGCGAGTGCAGCAGCGATGCTCGTCGCGGGCCAGGGATCGGCGAACGCGGCCGGCTTCAACATCACATTCAAGGCCGACACCGTCACCACCATCGCCAAGACCGGTCAGGACGTGGTGTTCCCCACCACCAGCCTGCCCTCGGTGCTTGATCCCATCGCGCGCACCATCGGTGGCACCCTGCAGCTCCCGCAGGCCAACGCCAACCTGGCACTGGGGCCGCTGACCTTGGCGTCGTTCAAGATCTCCATCGTCGACCCGTCGGCCGTGACCGGGACCGTCACCCCCGACGCCATCCCGCCGGTCAACCTGGGTCTGGCCGCCACGCAGAAGTTCAAGATCCGGATCGACAGCGTGGTGCCACTGGGCCTGGACTTCGGTTCTTCGGCGCTCAACCTCATCCCGGCGGGCGGCAAGTGTGTCAGCGGTGAGGTCACGGCCAACCTGACCGGTGCGTTCAAGGCCGCTGACATCTTCGGCGCCACCTTCAACCCGAACGGGACTCTCACCGGGACCTACACCATCCCCAGCTTCCCGTCGGGCTGCGGGATCGCCACCGGCATCCTCAACGCCATCGTGGCCGGCCCCAACAACAAGTTGTCGGTGAAGCTCGGCAGCGCCGTCCTCACGCCGTGACGGTGTTTTGAGCCCACACCTCGGGTACGAATCGAGCCCGCGTCACCATCGGTGACGCGGGCTCGGTCGTGTCGACTGTGCCTACCGGTCAGCGCGAGAACATCAAGGCGCGCTTGACCTCCTGGATCGCCTGGGTGACCTGGATGCCACGTGGACATGCGTCGGTGCAGTTGAACGTGGTGCGACAGCGCCATACCCCGTCGATCCCGTTGAGGATGTCGAGGCGTTCGGCCGCACCCTCGTCGCGACTGTCGAAGATGAAACGGTGCGCGTTGACGATGGCCGCCGGACCGAAGTAGCTGCCCTCGTTCCAGAACACCGGGCAACTCGTGGTGCAGCAGGCACACAGGATGCACTTGGTCGTGTCGTCGAAGCGGTGCCGATCGGCACTGCTCTGGATCCGCTCACGTGTCGGCTCGTTGCCGCTGGTGATGAGGAACGGCTTGATGGCCCGGTAGGCGTCGAAGAAGGGCTCCATGTCGACCACGAGGTCCTTTTCCACCGGCAGGCCGCGGATGGGCTCGACGGTGATGGTGACCTCTTTGTTCTTGTCGAGGTTGCCGCTCTTGTCCTTGGGCAGCAGGTCCTTCATCAGCAACTTGCACGCCAACCGGTTGACACCGTTGATGCGCATCGCATCAGAGCCACACACGCCGTGGGCACAGCTGCGCCGGAACGTCAGGGTGCCGTCGAGGTAGCCCTTCACGTACAGCAGCAGGTTGAGCAGCCGGTCGGTCTTCAGCGCCGGAACCCGGAAGCTCTCCCACCCGGCAGCATCGGGATTCTCCGGATCGAACCGGGCGATCTTGAGGGTGACGATGGTGGCCTCGTCCGGAACCGGCGGCAGCGGTGGTTCTTCGGCCGAGGTCTTGCCGATGTCTACGGTGGCGGTCATCAGTACTTGCGCTCCATCGGCTCGTAACGGGTCTGCACGACCGGCTTGTAGTCCAGTTCGATCTCGGAGATGAGGTCCGATCCCTTCTTGTACGCCATGGTGTGGCGCATGAAGTTGACGTCGTCGCGGTCGGGGTAGTCCTCACGGGCATGGCCGCCGCGAGTCTCCTTGCGGTTGAGCGCGCTGACCACGGTCACCTCCGCCATCTCCAACAGGAATCCCAGCTCGATGGCCTCGAGCAGGTCGCTGTTGAAGCGCTTGCCCTTGTCGTGCACGCGAATCCGGCTGTAGCGCTCCTTCAACGAGTGGATGTCGGTGAGCGCCTGCTTGAGGGTCTTCTCGGTGCGGAACACCGATGCGTTGGCGTCCATCGAAGCCTGCAGTTCGGTGCGGATGTCGGCCACCCGCTCGCTGCCGTGCTCTGAGAGGATCAAGCCCAGCCATTCGTCGACCATGGCGGTCGGCTTCTCGGGCAGCGGGGCCAGCTCCACGGACTCGGCGTACTCGGCGGCGGCGATACCCGCGCGCCGACCGAACACGTTGATGTCGAGCAGCGAGTTGGTGCCCAACCGGTTGGCACCGTGCACCGACACACACGCACACTCGCCGGCCGCGTACAGACCGTGTACGACCTGCTCGTTGTTGGCCAGCACCTGCCCGGTGATGTTGGTGGGGATGCCGCCCATGGCGTAGTGGCAGGTGGGGAACACCGGCACGTACTCGGTCACCGGGTCGACACCGAGGTAGGTGCGCGAGAACTCGGTGATGTCGGGCAGCTTCTCGTTGAGGACTTCCTCGCCGAGGTGGGTCACGTCGATGTACACGTAGTCCTTGTTGGGTCCGGCGCCGCGGCCCTCGAGCACCTCCAGGACCATCGACCGCGCCACGATGTCACGCGGGGCCAGGTCCTTGATGGTGGGGGCGTAGCGCTCCATGAACCGCTCGCCGTCGGCGTTGCGCAGGATCCCGCCCTCGCCACGGACTGCCTCGGAGATGAGGATGCCCAGCCCGGCCAGACCGGTCGGGTGGAACTGGTGGAACTCCATGTCCTCCAAGGGAAGTCCCTTGCGGTACACGATGCCCATGCCGTCGCCGGTGAGGGTGTGGGCGTTGGAGGTGGTCTTGAACATCCGGCCCGAGCCACCGGTCGCCAGCACGACCGACTTGGCGTGGAACACATGGATTTCGCCGGTGGCCAACTCGTAGGCCACCACGCCGGTGGCGATGGGCTCACCGTTCTCGTTCTCGCCCATGCACAGATCGAGCGCGTAGAACTCGTTGAAGAACTCGACGTCGTGCTTGACGCAGTTCTGATATAGCGTCTGCAGGATCATGTGGCCGGTGCGGTCGGCGGCGTAGCAGGACCGGCGAACCGGGCTCTTACCGTGATCGCGGGTGTGACCACCGAAGCGACGCTGATCGATCTTGCCCTCGGGGGTGCGGTTGAACGGCAGCCCCATCTTCTCCAGATCGAGGACGGCGTCGATCGCCTCCTTGCACATGACCTCGACGGAGTCCTGGTCAGCGAGGTAGTCGCCGCCCTTGATGGTGTCGAAGGTGTGCCACTCCCAGTTGTCTTCCTCCACGTTGGCCAGAGCAGCACACATGCCGCCCTGGGCCGCGCCAGTGTGGCTACGGGTGGGGTAGAGCTTGGTCAGAACGGCAGTGCGGGCGCGCGGACCGGCCTCGATGGCTGCGCGCATGCCGGCGCCACCAGCGCCGACGATCAGGACGTCATAACGATGTTCCTGCATGTGAATCCCTCCCAGGGCTTCGGGTGGCTTCGAATGGGTGTCGTAGAAGAACTGAACCGAACTCGGTCTACTTGAATGTCAACAGTGCGTAGCTGCCCAGTCCGACGATGAGGATCATCGACAGGGCCAACAAGACGTTGAGCCAGAACCTGGTGCGGTCGTTGCGCGCGTAGTCGGCGATCACCGTGCGCACGCCGTTGCCGCCGTGCAGCTGGGCCAGCCACAGCATCGACAGGTCCCAGACCTGCCAGAACGGCTGCCGCCACCGCTCGGCCACGAACGCGGCGTTGATGCGGTGCACGCCGTCGTCGATGGTCAGCATGATCGCCATGTGGCCGATGGTCAGGATGATCAGCGCTGCGCCGGAGAAGCGCATGAACAGCCATGCGTTCTTCTCGAAGTTGCCGCGCTTGGGTTCCCGCGGCGACCGCGGGTTGTCGAGGCTGGCCGGCCGGTTGCGATCGGTGGTCAGCACCGGGGCGAGCTTGGGAGCCTGCGATGTGGTCATGGTCTCGCCTCCTTTACAGGTGATCGATGAGGATGGTCAGCATGCGGACGGCGAAGTAGCCGAAGACGATGAGGAAAACGCCTCCCACCACCCACAGCATCTGCCGCTGGTACTTGACTCCACTGGCCCAGAAGTCGACCAGGATGATGCGGACTCCGTTGAGTGCGTGGTAGAGCACGCAGACCACAAGACCGATCTCCATCAAGCCGATGATCGGGGTCTTGTACGTGTCGATGATCTTGTCGTAGGTGTCCGGGTTGACCCGCACCATCGCGGTGTCGAGCACGTGGACGAACAAGAAGAAGAAGATGGACACGCCGGTGATGCGGTGCAGCACCCACGACCACATGCCCGGGTCTCCGCGATAAAAGGACAGACGGCGCGTCGGTTCCGGCGCGACCTCGGTCGTTGTACTCATCTGAAGATGGCCTCCGTCATCGTCGAGGGATGCGGCGGACCGGTGGCGATTTCCGGGCCGTCGTGGACCTACTCATTCGACTTTAAACCTAGTCTGGCAACGGTAAGACCCGGCCTGAACTCAGTGTGGTCACGCTCTGATGAATGTGAGGATTGCCTTACATCATCTCGTGTCGCCCATCGTTGTGCGCGGCCGCAGACCAGATGCGAGGACGAGGAGTGTCGGTGAGCGACGCAGTGAACTGGAACACGTTGCGTGACAAGGCAAGAGCCGCGATGAGGGGGGCGTACGCGCCCTATTCTCGATTTCCGGTCGGCGCGGCGGCGTTGGTGGCCGAGGGTCGAATCATTTCCGGTTGCAATGTGGAAAATGTCTCATACGGGCTCGGTATCTGCGCAGAGTGTTCGCTGGCCGCTGACCTGCACCGAACCGGCGGCGGACGGCTGATCGCGGTGAGCGTCACCGATGCGCGCGGGCAGATCCTCATGCCGTGTGGTCGCTGTCGACAGATCCTGTTCGAGTTCGGGGGTGCGGATCTGCTGGTCGATCACCCCGACGGGCCCAAACGTCTGGCCGACCTACTCCCGGATGCGTTCGGGCCCGACGACATCGACGCAGTGACCGCCACGGTGGGTGCCTGATGGGGGCCACCCCCGATGCCGTGTCGGTCATCGCCACCAAACGCGACGGTCATGCGTTGAGCGATGAGCAGATCGACTGGGTGATCCGAGCCTTCACCGACGGTCTGGTGGCCGACGAACAGATGTCGGCGCTGGCGATGGCGATCCTGTTGCGTGGCATGGACCGCCGGGAGGTGGCGCGGTGGACGGCGGCGATGATCGCCACCGGCGAGCGGATGGACTTCGCTGATCTGCGTCGCGACGGTCGGGTGCTGGCCACCGTCGACAAGCACTCCACCGGCGGGGTGGGCGACAAGATCACCCTGCCGCTGGCGCCGTTGGTCGCTTCCTACGGGTTGGCGGTGCCGCAGCTGTCCGGGCGCGGTCTGGGCCACACCGGCGGCACCCTGGACAAGCTGGAGGCCATCCCCGGCTGGCGCGCTGACGTCGACGTGGCGTCGATGATGGCGCAACTGAGTGCGGTGGGTGCGGTGATCTGTGCCGCCGGTGCGGGTTTGGCTCCGGCGGACAAGAAGCTCTACGCCCTGCGCGATGTCACCGGGACGGTCGAGTCGATCCCGCTGATCGCCTCGTCGATCATGAGCAAGAAGATCGCCGAGGGCACCGGTGCACTGGTGTTGGACGTCAAGGTGGGCGCAGGCGCGTTCATGAAGTCGCTCGACGACGCCCGCGCGTTGGCGCAGACGATGGTCGAGCTGGGCACCGATGCCGGCGTGCACACGGTGGCGTTGTTGACCGCGATGTCGATCCCGTTGGGCCGCACCGCCGGCAATGCCATCGAGGTGAGCGAATCGGTGGAGGTGCTGGCCGGGGGCGGCCCGCCCGATGTGGTGGAGCTGACCTTGGCGCTAGCCCGCGAGATGCTGCTCGCCGGTGGGGTCGATGCCGATCCGGCGCAGAACCTGGCCAACGGCCGCGCGATGGACTCCTGGCGCGCGATGATCGCCGCGCAGGGCGGCGACCCGGACGCCCCGCTGCCGCAGGCCCGCGAGTCCGAGGTGCTCACCGCTGAGATCGACGGCGTGGTGGGTGATCTCGACGCGATGGCCATCGGGGTGGCCGCCTGGCGGCTGGGTGCCGGACGGGCCCGCCAGGGTGAGCCCGTGCAGGCCGGCGCAGGAGTGCGTTGGCATGTGAGCCCCGGTGACCGGGTGCGGCGGGGCGACCCGCTGCTCACCCTGCTCACCGACACTCCCGACAGGTTCGCCGATGCCCGTGCCGCCGCGGTCGGGGCGGTCACCGTGCAGGCCGATCTCGACGCGCCGGTCGAGCACGGTCCGTTGATCATCGATCGCGTTACCGTGGGCTGATGACCGCCGCAGCCGCCGCATCCGGCCCGAACTCCTCCGACCGCGCCACGCAGTTCGAGCGCGACGCGCGATTCGACCGACACGCGGTGGGGTTGGCGCCGAAGGTGTTGCTGCACGACCATCTCGATGGGGGTCTACGGCCGACCACCATCGTGGACCTGGCCCGCGAGGTGGGCTACACCGAGCTGCCCGCCTCCGCCGCCGAGTCGCTGGCGCGGTGGTTCCGGGAGTCAGCCGACAGCGGTTCGCTCGTGCGCTATCTGGAGACCTTCACCCATACCGTCGCGGTGATGCAGACGGCGTCGGCGCTGCGCCGGGTGGCCCGGGAGTGCGCCGAGGACCTCGCCGCCGACGGCGTGGTCTACGCCGAGTCGCGGTTCGCGCCCGAGCAGCACCTGACTGCCGGACTGTCGCTGGACGAGGTGGTCGAAGCGGTGCTCGCCGGGTTCGACGACGGGATGGCCGCCGCAGCGCAGGCCGGCCACCCGATCGAGATCCGCTGCCTGGTCACCGCGATGCGTCATGCGGCGCGCTCGCGTGAGATCGCCGAACTGGCGGTGCGGTTTCGGGACCGTGGCGTGGTGGGCTTCGACATCGCCGGCGCCGAGGCCGGGTACCCGCCCAGTCGCCACCTCGACGCTTTCGAGTACATGCGAGCCAACAACGCGCCCTTCACCATTCACGCCGGCGAGGCGTTCGGGTTGCCGTCCATCCACGAGGCCATCAGCTTCTGCGGTGCCGATCGGCTGGGCCACGGGGTGCGAGTCATCGACGACATCACCCTGCCCGAGGGCACCGACCTGGCCGCGGCGTCGGTCACCGGCGCCACGCTGGGTGCGGTGGCGAACTACGTCCGCGACAAGCGCATCCCGCTAGAGCTGTGCCCGAGCTCCAACGTGCAGACCGGGGCGGTGGCCTCGATGGCCGAGCATCCGTTCAACGTGTTCGCGCGACTGCGGTTCCGGGTGACGGTCAACACCGACAACCGGTTGATGAGCGATACCTCGATGAGCAAGGAGTTCATCACCCTGCACGACCAGTTCGGTTACGGCTGGGCTGATTTCGAACGGTTCACCGTCAACGCCATGAAGTCGGCGTTCATCCACTTCGACGAGCGGCTGCGGCTGATCGACGAGGTGATCAAGCCCGGTTACGCGGTCCTGATCGGGTGATGTCGCCGGGGCGGCGTCACTGGGTGACCAGCCGGTCCTCGAGCTCGTGCACCAGCGCGCGCCACGCCTCGGATTCGTTGTCGAAGGGTCCGCTGGGGGCGAGTCGTTTGGGGTCGGGGTTGATGGCGTAGCTGACGAACCAGCCCAGCGGCGTGGTCGAGCCCAACGCCTCGGTGACGGAGTCGTCGTCGGCGAAATCGGCTGCGTCGGTGAGCAGTTCGACCGCCAGTTCCAGCTGGCGGCGATCCATCCGCCGCGGCCCGTCGGCGATGTCGTCGGCGATCCCGGTGAGGATGTAGACGTTTTCGTCGTACACCGCGACCTCCAGAGAGCCGTCGTTGGCGGCGTCGCGCACCTCGGTGTAGGTGCTCACCTCGGCCAGCTCGTGGTCGTCGTTGTCGGCGAGGTAGCGGGTGAGTGCGCGTTCGGAGGTGAACACGAAGATCTTGCCGTCCTTACCCAGGAACACCGGGTCGTCGCCGAGGTAGCACCGCAGAGTGAAGTACTCGGCGCCGTCGGTGACGATGCGGACCGGGTCGATGCCGATGGCGCCCCAGAAGTCGTCCTCGTCCACCTCGTCGGTGTCGTCGTCGTCTGAGTCGTCGGTGTCGGACTCGGACTCGGACTCGACCACCTCGATGTCGTCGTCGGCGGGTTCGTCCTCGTCCTCGGCGCTGGCGGCGGCTTCGAGTTCGGCCTCGGCCACGGCAACGGCCGCGGAGTCGACGTCGGGGGCGGTGATCACCTCGTCGATCGCGTCGACCACGTCGTCCCAGTGCTTGTCGATGAGACGGCCGATCTTGCCCCAGAACTCCAGGCCGTCTTTGCCGACGAAGTTGCGCGTGCCGGTGGTCACCGCCCCCAGGATCGGGTTGCCGTTGAAGAACTTGGTGACTGTGGTCAGCTCGCACACCTCGCCGATGATGCGGACGATCTCGAGGGCGTCCTCGAGTTCGGCGATCACCTCAGGGGTGGGGTCCTCGGCGGCCAGCTCGGGCACGCCGATCAGGTCATAGGAGTTGCGCTCGGCGGGGATCAGCTCTTCGGCCTGCAGTCCCTTGACGGTGTCCCAGGCAGGGTGTTCTACGAGATCGTTGTCGTCGTTGGTCCGGATGAAGGCGACCAGGTCGGCGACCGAGGCGAACCCGTACAGGTCCTCGTCGAGACCGAGGAAGGCCTCCCACTCGTCGTCGCCCTCGCGCCAGCGCGGTGCCCACAGGGTGAATGCGTTGCCGTCGGTCAATCCGAGCTCGATCGCGACGATGTCTCCGGCCATGGGTCCAGAGCCTAGCCAGTCGCGTCGCGCATGGGGCCAGTGGCCTCCTTCACCTGACCGGGGTGTCTGACTTGTCGTCATCGAGGCCGGTAGAAGCCCTCGAACTCCTGGTCCAGGTTGGTCGTGCGCAGCGGCGAGACTTGCACGGGATCACCGGCTTCGACCATCTGCCCGTTGCCGATGAACATCGCCACGTGTCCAGACCAGACGGCGAGGTCGCCGGGCATCAGCTCGGATGCATCCACTCGGAAACCTGCGGTGTCCTGGTCTTGGGCCAGGCGCGGCAGTTCGACACCGGCCTGGCGGTAGGCGTACTGGGTGAGGCCACTGCAGTCGAGGCCCTGTCCTGGTGTCGTCCCGCCCCAGACGTAGGGCACGCCGCGCTGGCTCAGGGCCGCCTGCACGGCGGTGGCTGCCCGCTGGTTGGGCGCGTACGCCACCGACCCGTCGGGCAACGTGATCGGCACCTGACCGTCCACGCTGGTGCCGCCGGGGGTGTGGGCGGCGGCAGAGATGGTGGCTGCGGGTGAGTCGAGGCCGGCGGGGCGGACCGACGCGGCCCAATTGCCGATTGCGGTCGCCGGGGCCGACACCGCGCTGGCGGCCGCTGACGGGCGGGCCACCGAACGCGAGCGAGGTGCTGCCGCAGCCGGGGCCGGCCGTCGTCCGACCTTGTTCAGACCGGCCGAGATCTCGGCCAGTCGGGTCCGGGTCCGCGTCACCACCTCTAGGGCGCGACGGGCGTGGGTGACGGCCACCGGGACGATCGCAGCCAGGCCCGGTGGCGTGTAGAGAGCCGGTCCCATCGAATCTGCCACCCCGACAAAGGAGTCCAGGATCGTTCGCAGTTCGCGGGCGGCGTCGGCGACGGCTGCGTGCGCTTGCTCGACCCCGGTGGCGATCCTGCGGTTGTCATCGGCCAGGTGGTCGAGGTGACGGCGTTGCCGTTGCAGGTGTGCGGTGGCGGCGTCAGCGGCGTCCCCGCGCCAGGCCCGAGCCGTGTCCGCGGTGGCCGAGTCGAGTTGCCGGGCCAGGCGCTGCATCTCGGAGGTGGAGCGATTCAGGGTGTCGACGGCGTCGTGATGGCGTCCGGATCCGTCGCCCACCGAGTCCAGCAGTGTCCTGATCGGTTGGGCCAGCAGGTCGACGACGGTCATGCCCTTGCCCCCGGCCCGGTGGGCAGCACGGCGGCACCGGTCATCCGCAGCGTGGATGCAGTGTCGTGATCGGTGTCGGCGTAGTCGATCGACGCCGCTCGCACCGCCAGTCCCGCCGTGGCCAGGCGGACGGCCAGCTCATCCATCGCCTGGGTCTGTCGGCACCCGGTGGCGTACAGGTCGGCGACCACGTCGGCGCCGATGATGCCCAGCGTCGCCGCGACGCCGGGGGTGGCCACGGCATCGGACTGTCGAATCGTCACGGCCCTCAGGTCGGCCATCGCGGTCTGCAGCCGGGCGGCCACCGCATGCAGATCGTCGGGTGCCACCGACGTCGGTGTCGTTTCGCTCATGTTCCTAGGACGCTGCGCACGCCCATACGGTTCCGTCGGGCCGGTGAACTCTTCGATGAGAAGCAGGCAAAAGAGACAAAACGGCGGCCAGGGTTGCGATCGCACCGAGGATGTACGTGGCGTTCTTGGGAAGTAACCGGTAAGAAACAATCGTTCGTGCATAGTTCAACGAGGCACTCTCATCCGAGGGCAGAATCTCGGTGGGTCGACACCTCGACCCCCGAGCGATCGACATGACAAGGAGCTCGCCGCCGGCGTGATCAAATATCTCCTGCGCAGAACGGCTGGATGGCTCGCGATGATCTTCGTGGCCACCAACGTGACCTACTTCTTGGCCAGCGCATTTCTGAGTCCACGGTCGAACTATCAGGAGCGCAGACCGCCCTTGCCCGAGGCGACCATCAGCGCCAACCTCGATCGGTACAACCTCAACGACAAGGTCAGCATCTTCACCCGGTGGTGGCGCTGGATCAGCGACATCGCGCTGCACTGGGACTGGGGCAAGTCCCCGGTCGGTGAGTCGGTCAACGACCAGATCAGCTTTCGCGCCTGGAACAGCTTCCAGTTGGTCATCGGCGCCACCGTCATCCTGTTCATCGTCGGCGTCTCCCTCGGTGTGTACGCCGCGGTTCGCCAGTACAGCGTCAGCGACCGGGTGTTGCAGTTGGTCGCCAACCTCACCTATGTGCTGCCGGTGCCGGTGGCCGCCACGCTGGCGGTGCTGGGTGCGATCGCCCTGAACAAGCAGGTCGGCAGCACCGTGTTCTTCGTGACGGGATCGTCGAGCCTCGGGGTCTCCGGATTCTTCGACACCGCAGTGGACAAGATCCAACACCTCACGTTGCCTTCACTGGTGCTGATCGTCACCGGCTACGCGGGCACCCAGATCCTGCAACGGTCGCTGCTGCTGGACACCCTGAGCACCGATTACGTGCGGATGGCGCGTGCCAAGGGCCTCACCCAGTCGCAGGCGGTGCGTAAGCACGCCCTGCGCACGGCGCTGATCCCCACCGCCACCAGCGTGGCCTTCTCGGTGCCCGCCGCCTTCACCGGCGCCGTGTTGACCGAGTCGATCTTCGCGTGGAACGGGATGGGCAGCTATTTCATCCAGACCATCAGCAAGAACGACGTGCACGGCGTGGTGGCCACCGCCGCCTTCGGTGCCGCGCTGACCGCGGTCGGGGCGATCCTGGCCGACTTCCTGCTGGTGTACCTCGATCCACGAATCCGGGTGAGTTGATGTCTGAGAAATACGACGCCCCAGGCGATCTGGCCACCAGCGCCGCCCCCGGTCCGGTCGGCGACCTCGCCGCATCGACGGCCAGCGCGTCGAGTGCAGCGGTCACTTTCCGCCGGTTCCTCCGCAACAAGACCGCGGTGGCCGGGTTGGTCATTTTCGCTGTCATCCTGCTGTTCGCACTGTTCGGCGGGTTCCTCACCAGCTGGGACTACAAGACGAACGACTTTGCCGCACTGGGTGTCTCACCCGGTACCGGCGATCACATCCTGGGTACCAACGACGGCGGGATCGACCTCTACGCGTCGATTGTTCACGGTCTGCAGCGCTCGATGGTCATCGCCTTCCTGGTCACCATCGGCACCACGATCATCTCGACGCTGGTCGGAACCATCGCGGCGTACCTGGGCGGTCTGACCGAGCGGATCAGCCTGCTGGTCATCAACTTCATGCTGGTGGTCCCGTCGCTGCTCATCCTGGGCCTGGTGGGCAAGCGTTTCGGTGGTGACTGGAAGGCGCTGATCGTGGTGCTCATCATCTTCGGGTGGCCATTTCAGGCGCGCATCACCTGGTCGCTGGCGCAGTCGGTGGCGGCATCGGACTTCGTGCGGGCCGCCAAATACATGGGCTTGGGACCGTTGCGCATCGCGGTGCGCCACATCGTGCCCAACATGTCGTCGCTGATCATCGTGAACATCGTCTACGGCGTGGTCTCGACGATCATCGCTGAGACGTCGTTGTCGTTCATCGGTTTCGGTGTGCGGATACCCGATGTCTCACTGGGATCGTTGTTGGCCCAGGGCACTGCATCGGTCACATCGTCGCCGTGGCTGTTCTACTACCCGGCGTTGGTGTTGACTCTGCTGACCATGTCGTTGTCGCTGGTCGGCGACGGATTGCGGGACGCCTTCGATCCCACGTCCTCGGGTAGGGGAGTCCGGCGCAAGAAGCGGGTGAAGACCCCCGCAAGGGTGTCGATCGCCAAGGGGGACAAGTCATGAGCGCCACGCCATTGCTTTCGGTGCAGGATCTGCACGTGTCGTTCGATTCCGAGGCCGGTCGGGTGGATGCGGTGCGCGGGATCAGCTTCGACCTCGCCCCCGGGGCTTGTACGGCCATCGTCGGTGAGTCCGGGTCGGGTAAGTCGGTGACGTCACTGGCGGTGATGGGGCTGCTCCCCGACACCGCGGAGGTGTCGGGATCGGTGGTGTTCGACGGCCAGGAGTTGTTGGGGCGCACCGACAAACAAATGACCGCTATCCGCGGGTCGGAGATCGCGATGATCTTCCAGGATCCGCTCTCCGCGCTCACGCCGGTCTACACGGTGGAGTACCAGATCATCGAGGCGCTGCAGGCGCATCGATCCATCAGCAAGAAGGCGACCGCCGCCCGAGTGCTTGAGCTGCTGGAGCTGGTCGGCATCCCCAACCCGGCCGCGCGAGCCAAGGCGTTTCCCCACGAGCTGTCTGGCGGTATGCGGCAGCGCGTGGTCATCGCGATCGCGATCGCCAACGACCCCAAGCTCATCATCGCCGACGAGCCGACCACCGCCCTGGACGTGACAATTCAGGCCCAGGTGATGGACCTGTTGGCCACGCTGCGCCGCGAGACCGGGGCCGGGCTGATGTTGATCACCCACGACCTCGGGGTGGTGGCCGGCGCGGCCGACGACGTGGTGGTGATGTACGCCGGACGTGCGGTGGAGCGGGCGGACGCCCACGAGCTCTATCGGTCACCGCGCATGCCGTACACCGTCGGTTTGCTCAGTGCGATCCCTCGGGTGGACCAGGAACGGGTGACCGCGTTGGCGCCCATCGTCGGTAATCCGTTGATTCTGATCGACCTGCCGGTGGCGTGCCCGTTCCACCCGCGGTGCCCGGCCGCGATCGACGAATGCCGTTCCGCTGAACCGCAACTCGCTCCGGTCGCCGGTGGTCCGGAGCATCTCGCCGCCTGCTTCCGGTCCGGCGAGATCGCCGGCGACGGGCAACTGGACGGCTCCGACATCTTTCCGCCGGCGACGTTGCCCGACCCGGTGGTCGCCTCGGATCGGGCGGCCCGCGAGACCGTCTTGGATGTGCAAGGTCTGACCAAGACGTTCCCCATCCTCAGCGGGCTGCTCAAACAGCGGGTGGGCACGGTGTATGCGGTCAACGACATTTCCTTCGACCTGAAGGCCGGTGAGACGCTGGCCATCGTGGGGGAGTCGGGATCGGGCAAGACCACCACCCTGCTGGAGGTGTTGGCCATGGAGCCCACCACCGACGGCACGGTGATTCTGGACGGCCAGCAACTGAACACGCTGAGCCGCAAGCAGATCCGCGAGGCGCGCAAGCGGGTGCAGATCGTCTTCCAGGACCCGATGGGGTCGTTGAACCCGCGGATGACGGTGCAGGACATCATCTCTGAGCCGTTGCGCGCCTTCGGGTACTCCGGCGAGAAGATGCGTGGGCGAGTTCGTGAGCTGATGGAGCTGGTCGGCCTCGACCCTGCGCACGCCCCACGGTTCCCGGCTGCGTTCTCCGGCGGGCAGCGCCAGCGCATCGGTATCGCCCGCGCGCTGGCCATCAACCCCAAGCTGGTGGTGCTCGACGAGCCGGTGTCGGCATTGGATGTGTCCATTCAGGCGTCGGTCATCAACCTGCTCGACGAGCTCAAGCGCAAGATCGGTGTCTCGTATCTCTTCGTGGCCCACGATCTCTCGGTGGTGCGACATCTGGCCGACCGTGTGGCGGTGATGTATCTCGGCCGGTTCGTGGAGGTCGGTGACACCGACTCGGTGTTCACCGATCCGCAGCACCCGTACACGCGAGCACTGTTGTCGGCCATCCCCATTCCCGATCCGGAGCTCGAGCGGACGCGTGACCGGGTGGTGCTTGAGGGTGACCTGCCCAGCCCCACCGACGAGATCAGCGGGTGCAGCTTCCACAACCGTTGTCCGTTGCGCAAGACGCTGGATACAGACCAGCAGCAGCGGTGCAACACCGAGATCCCCACCGACGCCGTGATCGCACCCGATCACGTCGCCGCCTGCCACTTCGTCGAGATCCACTCGGCGGCAACCGAGACGACGTGATGGGCCCCCACCGCGCCGCAGCCACCCCAACCGACGTCTCCTCGACGCCGCGTTCGAAAGACCTTGAAGGAGGTCGTATGTCAACCACCACCCGATGGAACAAGCAGCGATGGATGGCAGTCGGTGCCGTCGCCGTCGCGGCCACGATGGTGCTCAGCGCCTGCGGCGGCGACAACAACGATTCTGGCAAGAAGGAGACCAACCTCTCCCTCGGTGGATTGCCGCCGCAGATCAACGCCCAACCGCGCGACAACATCCAAGACGGCGGCAAGTACACCACTGCGCTGCCGGAGATCTCGCCCCAGTTCAACCCGTTCCAGGCTGATGGCACGCTGTACACCTCGAATGTGTGGCGTTGGTACAACCCGGTACTGATCAACTTCGCCCCGGATGGCAAGACTGAGGTCGACGCTGACTATCTGACCGGTTACGACAAGTCGTTGGTCGACGGCAAGACGGTGCTGACCTACACCATCAACCCCAAGGCCACCTTCAACGACGGCACCCCGATCGACTGGACGGCGTTCAAAACCACCTGGGAGACCAACAACGGCAAGAACGAGGCCTACTCGGCCAGTTCGACCGACGGCTACTCCCGCATCGTCTCGGTGGTGCAGGGCAAGGACGCCAAGCAGGCCATCGTCACCTTCGACGGTGTCTATGCCTGGCCGGACGGTCTGTTCAACTTCGTGCTGCACCCGAAGGCGGCAAGTCCGGACTTCTACAACAAGGGCTACGTCGACACCCCGCACAACGAGCTCGGTGCCGGCCCGTACCAGATCAAGAGCTACGACTCCAAGGGCGGCACCATCGTCTTCGAGCGCAACCCCAAATGGTGGGGCAACAAGGGCAAGCTCGATGAGCGGATCTACCGCGTGTTGCAGGATCAGGCCGAGATCAACGCCTTCAAGGCCGGCGAGATCGACGCCGTGGGCGTCTCCTCCAAGGAGAACCTGGCCAAGGTGCAGGGCATGACGAACATCGACATCCGCAAGTCGTCCACGCCCTCGATCGCGCTGCTGACCCTGAACACCGAATCGCCGGTGCTCAAAGACGTGGCGGTGCGTAAGGCGATCCTCGATGCCACCGATCGTTCGACCATCGCACGTGTCCGCTTCCAGGGGCTGAACTACACCGAGGAGTTGCCGGGGTCATTCAACCTCTATCCCTTCCAGCCCGGATACGAGGACAACGTCAAGGGGGTCATCGATTTCAACACCGGTGAGGCCAACAAAACCCTCGACGAAGCCGGGTGGAAGCGCGGCTCAGACGGCATCCGCGAGAAGGACGGCAAGAAGCTGGAGCTGAGCATGCCGAACTTCAGTGACTCGCAGACCATCGCTGCTGTCCTGCAGGCCTTCCAGTCGATGCAGCGGGCCATCGGCGTGAAGATCAACATCGTGCCGAAGACCGGCCCTTCGGATTTCTCGGATGTCATGAGCAAGAAGTCTTTCGACGTGTTGTTCTCCGGGTTCTCGGCGAGTGATCCGTTCGGCTACGCGTACTTCTGCCAGGTGTACTGCTCGGATTCGACGCTGAACAAGTCGGGAGCCGGCACCAAGGAGTTCGACGCGAAGATCAAGGCGGTGGGCAACATCGCCGATCCGGCCAAGCAGATCGCCGAGGGCAACAAGCTGGAGCGAGAGCTTATCGGCACCTACTCCATCGTCCCCTTGTACAACGGCCCCACGCAGCTCGCGGTGAAGAAGGGATTGGCCAATGTCGGTGCTGGCCAGTTCTACACCGCACAGGTCGAGAACATCGGCTACCAGAAGTGATGTGCCACTGACCAACTGAGAAACCTCGGATCGGCGGGTGGGTTGCGCACAGGTGCGTGACCACCCGCCGATCTGCTCGTTCCAGAGGCCAGGTGTGAAGGCGCGGAATTGTGTTCAGACTGGGGCGACCGTTCGCATACTTCTATGCGGCGTTCGTATGTTCGGGTTTCGGCGACGCGTTCCGGGTGATCGCGGTGGCGGTGTGGTTGTTCGAGGCAACCGACGGTGCCCCGCTTCAGCGTTTCGCTGTCGTTCTCCTGGCCACGGTCCCCGGTCTGGTGCTCGGCGGATTCGCCGGTATCGTGGCGGATCGGTTCGACCGCTTCACCGTCCTCGTGACGGCTGATGTGCTGCGGGCATTCGTCGGAATCGGACTCGCCGTCTGCGCGGGCATGGATGCACCGATCCCCGCGATGATTCTCCTGACCACGGGCACTTGTCTCGGCGTCTTCTTCTCCACCTCGGCATTCGCGGCAGTGCCCACGCTGGTCGAGGCGTCGCGACTCCCGCGCGCCAATGGACTGATGGAGACCAGCAGTTGGGTACTCCAAGCGGTAGGCGCATCGGCTGGATCATTGGTGCTCACCTACCTTCACGCGCCGGTCGCCTTTCTCATCGATGGCGTGACCTTTCTGGTCTCCGCGCTGCTGCTGACCAAGGTAAGAAGCAAGATGTCGGCCAACAAGCTGGTGCTCCCCGAGGACTCGGAGCGTCCGATCACGTCGGATGACGCTGTGCCCAGGGTCCGGACCTCGGTGGTGGACGACCTGTTGGAGGGCTTGCGGTTCATCTGGAAGAACCATCAGATCCGAGCGCTGCTGTACGCAAGTTACGGTGTCGGTTTCCTCGTCGCGTGCACCAGTTTCGGGCTCATCTTTCTGATCGCAGATTCTCTGGATCAGCCGCCCGCATCGCTGGGATATGTGATGGCCTTCAACGGTATCGTTGCCACGCTGAGCGCGGCGGTGGCCACCGTCACCTTGAAGCCGAGCCACTACGGCGCGGTCTTCTCCGCCTCCATCCTCGCTCTGGTGATCGCGCAGGTGACCATGGGAATCTCGCCGAATGTCATCTGGCTGTTGGCTGGAGTCGCGATCAGCGCGGTGGCCAATTCCTACTACAACATCTCGGTCACCACGCTCTACATGAGCCTGGTGCCGAACTCTCACCTGGGACGCGTGGAAGGTACCGATGTGGCGATCGACAGTTGCGTCACCATCCTGGGGTACGGGTTCAGTTTCGTCGTCGTCGCGTTCTTCGATGCGCGGTGGCTGTTCGTGGTCTCCGGGGTGTTGGCCATTCCTGCGCTGATCGTGACGGTGCGCCAGATCTCGCGGGTCGACATTGCATCCGGGTGATGCAGCGGTCGGATGTGTACCAGGAGGTATTCGTCGGCCCAGATGTAGGGTTTGCCCATGGATGTCACCGTCGTCGAACACCCGTTGGCGCGTACCCGGCTGACCACCCTGCGCGACGAACGCAGCGACAACGCCTCGTTCCGTGCGGCCCTGGCCGACCTCACCCAGATGCTCATCTACGAAGCCCTACGTGACGCGCCCGTGCAGGAGCGGCCGATCACCACCCCGGTGGCCCCGACAATCGGTGTGTCCCTGGCCAATCCGCCGCTGCTGGTGCCGGTGCTGCGGGCCGGACTCGGGATGGTCGATCAAGCCCACGCCATGGTCCCCGAAGCCCACGTCGGTTTCGTTGGCATCGCCCGCGACGAACAGACCCATCAGCCCGTCCCGTACCTGGAATCCCTACCCGACGACCTCACTGGCACAACGGTGTTCGTGCTCGACCCGATGCTGGCCACCGGCGGATCCATGCTGCACACCATCGAGTTGCTGGTGGCCCATGGCGCCACCGACATCACCGCCGTCTGCGTTGTCGCCGCCCCCGACGGGGTGCAGGCGTTGCGTGACTCCGGACACCCCGTACGCCTGGTGACCGCCGCCGTCGACGATCACCTCAACGACGACGCCTACATCGTGCCCGGACTCGGCGATGCCGGTGACAGACAGTTCGGACCCCGCTGAGTCACCAGAGCCGTCTCGCCAGGGGTCCGGCTGGGCTCACTGGCCCTGCAACACGTGGGTGACGCACACCGCGCCCAGGCCCACCATGTGAGCCAAACCGGTTCGTGCCCCGGCGTGTTGACGGGCACCGGCCTCTCCACGGATCTGGGTGGTGATCTCGCCGATCTGGCCGACCCCGGTGGGTCCGATCGGGTGACCGGAACCCAACAGCCCACCCGAGGTGTTCACCGCCACCGTGCCACCGCGCGCGAAGTGACCACGCTCGAGTGCAGCGGCCGCCTCACCCTCGCCGACCAGCCCCATGGCCTCGACGTACTGCAGTTCCTCGATGGTGAACGCGTCGTGTAACTCCACCAGGTCGAGGTCGGCGGGTGTGATGCCCGCCTGCTCGTAGGCAATCTCGGTGGTGGTGCGGGTCAACTCGGCGTCAAAGCTCTTCGCGCCGTACAGCTCCTCGCTGCGCTGCACCGAGGCCAGCACGCGAACGCAGCGGGATCGATCGATCCCCAACGCGTCGATACCGTCGTCGGACACCACCAGCACCGCAGCCGCGCCCTCGCCGACAGGGCAGCACTGCAGCCGGGTGAACACCCCGGAGATCACCGGTCCGCCCAGGACATCGGCCAAGCCGTAAGCCTTGGGCCGCTGAGCGTTCGGGTTCAGTGCCGCGTTGGAATAGTTCTTCACCGCCACCCCCGCGACCTGTTCGGCGGTGGCGCCGTAGGTGTTCATGTACTCGTCGGCGAGCAGGGCGAAGTGAGTGACCGGCGCGACGTAGGACCCGGAGAGGTCGGGCACCCCCGACCGAGTACCCGCGGGTGGGATGGGTGCCGGCTTGTCCACGCCCAACGCCAGGGAGACGTCGCTGTAGCCTGATGCGACATCCAGGCAGGCCAGACGGAAGGCCGACGAGCCTGAGGCGGAGGCGTTTTCCACCTGGGTCATCGGAATCCCGGTGACGCCGAGGTGTTTGAGCATCGGGCGCGATGCCGCCATCCCGAGCATCGAGGTGCCGGTGTAGGCGCTCTCTACGGCGGGCCAGGTGAGACCGGCGTCGGTCAACGCTTGGCGCACCGCAGTCAGCCCCAGTTGGACATAGGGTGTGGCGCTGGGCTTCTGGTATGGGTGCCAGCCCACACCGGCGACATACACCGGACGTTGTCGAGCCAGGGTGACAGTCATGGTTGCTCCTTGGATGCGAGTGCGAAGCGCAGCTCTGCGGCGCGAACTTCGCCGCGGTCCACCACCACGGTGATCGCCTGGACGCGATCGCCGACCGAGGCGGTGACCCCGTCAGCGAGCACACCACGGATGAGTGGGCCTTCGTCGAGTTCGATGGCCGCCACGGTGAACGGGGTCGGGATGTCGGCCGACGGGTGATGATGGACCTCGGCGCGGGCGGTGACCGTTCCGGTACCGGCCAGATCGATGGCGGTCAGTTGATCGCCGTAGGCGCCAGTTGCCTCGGACCCGTACTGCTGAAAAGGGAAGAACACGTTGCCGTCTGGGTCGGTGAGACCCTTGAGAACGGGCGTCCCGGAATCGTCGACCGAGTACAGCTCTGGTTGCGCGGATGTGAGAGTCATCGTCAGTTCCTCGCCTGTGCTCAGAGCGTGAAGGAGTAGCCGCCGTTGACCGGGATGGTCTGACCGGTGATCCAGCTCGACGCTCCCGACGCCAGGAAAAGCACCATGTTGGCGGCGTCTTCGGGCTCACCGAACCGACGCACCACGTAGCTGGAGAGCACCTTCTTGGCGAAATCCTCGTTGCCCATGGCTGCTTCGGTGGCCGGGGTGCGGGTCGCTCCGAGGGCAACCGCGTTGGCGGTGATGCCGAATCGTCCGCCGAGACGCGCCATCGATCGGGTGAACCCGGCGGCCCCGGCCTTGGCCGCAGAGTACGACTCCATGCCGTTGATCTCCCCGACCCGGCCGGCGTCGGAGACGACGGTGATCAGTCGGCCGTACTTCTTGGAGATCATGTGCGGGAACACATGTCGGCTGGCGTTGAGCACGCCGTGCAGGTTGACGTTGAGGTAGGGGTTCCAGTCGGAGGGGTCCTGTTCCCAGAACGGCTTGGGTGCACTGTTGGGCGCCTCGGCACCACGGTTGCCTGCGTTGTTCACCAGGATGTCGATGGGACCCAGCTCGTCTGCGGCGGCGGCGATCGCGGCACCGAATCCCTCGAAGTCACCCACGTCACCCACGGCGGTGGTGGCGTTCGCGCCGGCGGCCCGCAGCTCTTCGACGACGTTCTTGGCGCGTTCGGCGTCGAAGTCGTTGACCACCACCGACGCGCCGTTGGCGGCGAACTGTAGGGCGATGGCGCGTCCGACGCCCTGGCCGGCGCCGGTGATCAGCGCGGTGTGGCCGGTGAGGTCGAGGATGTTCTCGGTGGACATGGTGACTCCTTTGTCAGGTGGGGCAAGCGATGGTCGAAGCGATCAGAGATATGGAGATGAATTGGGGCAGAGCCGGTGTCAGCGTCCCTTCCACTGGGGCGCCCGCTTCTGGGCGAACGCGGCGAGGCCTTCCTTGAGATCCTCGGAATCCATGACGGGTTTGGCGTAGACCATCTGCTCGGCCCAGCCCTGTTCGTCGGTCCACTCGTGGGCGTGGGCGAGGATCTGCTTGCTGGCGATGACCGACAGCGGTCCGGCGGCGGCGATGTCGCCGGCCAGCTCGAGTGCGGCGTCCACCGCCCCACCGACCGGCGTGATCCGGCTGACCAGCCCCAGTCGGTGGAACTCGCTGGCGGGCTGCGGCTTTCCGGTCAGGGCAAGCTCGACGGCCACGTTGTGGGGGATGCGCTTGGGAAGCCGGAACAGGCCGCCGCCGACCGCGATCAGACCGCGCGCCGCTTCGGGCAGTCCCATCCGCGTGGCCTCGGTGGCCACGATCAGATCGCAGGCCAGGCACAGCTCGAAACCGCCGGCCAAGGCGTCGCCCTCGACGGCGGCGATGATCGGCTTGGTGGGCGGCTGGGCCATGATCCCGAAGCCACCGCGCCTCTCGGTGGACCCATAGTCGCCGACTGCGGCGGCCTTGAGGTCCTGGCCTGCGGAGAAGGTGGGTCCGGCCCCGGTGATCACCGCGACGCGCAGGGTGGAATCGTCTTCGTAGGCGTCGAGAGCCGCCTCGAGCGCGTGTGCGGTCGCGCCGTCGAAGGAGTTGCGCCGCTGTTCACGGTTGATGGTGATCAGCAGGATGCTCTCGTCTGCGCCGCGGCGCTCGGTGAGGATCAGATCAGAAGATGGCGTCGTCGACATCGGGGCCTCCGGTTGGTTGTCGGGGATTCGGGTGTGTCAGGACAGGATGGGATCGGGGTGCCGGGCCCGGGTCGAGGAGAACGAGTCCAGTGACTCCCGTCACGCTATTAGCTTGTTGAGTGGCAAGCAAGTAAGTTGGCCGAACTGTGACCACCGGCTCTGCCACCGGTCGGTGCGGCTCAGGAACCGAGATGACCCGAGAGATAGCCGCGCACAAGTTGTTTGGTCACGTCGGCGATGTGCCGCAGATCGAGGCCGTCGTCGGTGAGGTGTTGCAGCGCCACCCCGCGCAGCGTTCCCTCCACGATCACGGCGAGATCGGCAGCCCGGTCGGTCGGCTCGATCTCGCCGTCGGCCACCGCCTGGTCGATCCAGCTGATGACCATCTCGCGGATGAGGGTGTTGTTCTGCGCCACGGCCGAGCGCAGACCGGGGGAGGATGTGAACGCCTCCACCTGGAGCACGAACATGGCCCGGGCGTAGTTGGGCCCGTCCAGGCCGGCCAGCCGATCGGGCAGGAAATACTGCTCGATCAGGTCGTCGATCGCGGCGAGTCCGCGTGCGTGCGGTCCGCCTGACGCCATCTGCGCTGTGACCCGTTCTCGGATGGCGGCGATCACCTCCACCATGCACTGCTCTTTGGAGCCGAAGTGGAAGGTGACGAGGCCGCGGCTGAGCCCGGCCCGCTGCCCGATCTCCACCAGCGTGGTGCGGTTGTACCCGTTGGTTCCCACGAGATCGATTGCTGCGGAGATGATCTTCTCCCGGGACTCCGCCGAGCGGTCGGCCTGGGACCGACGATCACCGCCGCTACGCCCCCGCCGCGTCGGGGCAGGGGTGGCGCGCGCGGTGCGGTCAGGCATCATGCGAGTGTAGTTCGCACGCATACCCGTCCGCTCTTCACTGATCGGGTGGGCGCTCATCTCAACCCACCGTGGCCGTCGAACGCAGGGGTGCTCGGTCGGTGGCCGACCACTGCGCCACCACATCAGCAGGCGTCGATGCCGACGGGGCGTCGGCACTGGGAACCGAGGGCTGCGATCGCGAGAACCGTGGTGCCGGAGCGGCTTGTGCCACACCGTCGACGGTGATCACCGCATCACGCTGCGACTGCTGAGGGTGGCGCGCCGACTCCTCCAGGGTGAGAACAGGTGCGACGCAGGCATCTACGCCGGCGAAGGCCTGCTCCCACTCGTTCATGGTGCGGGTGGCCACGATGCCGGCGAACCGCTCGGTCAGTTCGGCCCAGTGGGTGTGATCGTTCTGCTCGGGCAGCTCGGCAGGGTCGAGACCGAGCCCGATCACGAACTCGCGGTAGAACTTCGGCTCGATGGCCCCCACCGACAGATAGCGGCCGTCGGAGCACCGGTAGGTGCGGTAGTACGGTGTGCGGCCCTGGCTGATGGCGTCGAGCAGCGGGCCCACCGCCGGCGACGCCTTGGCCGTCCACTGCATCTGCAGCAGGATGCCGCTGCCGTCGAGCATCGCGGCGTCGACCACCTGCCCGCGGCCGGAGATCACTCGTTCCAGCAGCGCCGACAGCACGCCCACGACCAAGAACAGTGAGCCGCCGCCGAAGTCGCCCACCAGATTTGCCGGTGGCCGCGGTTGTTCACCGGGCGGGGTGATGGCGTCGAGTGCGCCGGCTAGGGCGATGTAGTTGATGTCGTGCCCGGCGCGATCGGCCATCGGACCCGACTGACCCCACCCGGTCATCCGGGCGTAGACCAAGCCGGGGTTGTCTGCGGACACCTCGTCGGGACCTAGGCCCAACCGTTCCATCACCCCGGGACGGAATCCCTCGATGAGGACGTCGGCCACGCGTATCAGCTCGCGCACGGCGGCCACACCGTCGGCCGACTGCAGGTCGAGCTCCACCCATCGGCGTCCCCGCTGCATGGGGTCCGGGGACGGGCGGTACCCGACTCGGGTCACACGGACCACGTCGGCGCCGAGGTCGGACAGGATCATCGCCGCATGCGGACCAGGACCGATGCTGCCGATCTCGATGACACGCAGGCCGGACAGCGGTCCGCCGGTACCGGGTGTTGTCTCAGTTGCCATGATGCGCTTATCCTTTCGCCTCGGCTGGTTCCCGATGCCTGCTGCGCAGAGCGCGTTTGTCCAGCTTCCCGGTGGCGGTCACCGGCATCTGATCGACGAACTCGACCAGCTTGGGTGTGTTGATCGGGCCCTTCTGGCGGCGCACCAGCTCCTGGATCTCGGCTGCAGTGACCAGTTGTCCTGGCTTGAGTGTGATCACGGCTTTGACTGCCTCGCCCCACTTCTCGTCCGGGACCCCGATGACCGCAGCGTTGGCGACACCGGTGTGCGCCTCGATGGCGATCTCCACTTCGCGCGGGTAGACGTTGAACCCGCCGGAGATGATCATGTCCTTGAGGCGGTCGACGATCGTGACCGTCCCGTCGGGCGACTGCACCCCGACGTCGCCGGTGTGCAACCACCCATCGCGCAGGGTCAGCGCGGTCAGTTCGGGATTCTTCCAGTACCCCGACATCACCGATGGACCCCGGAGGCAGATCTCGCCCACTTCGCCTGCGGGAAGGGTTGATCCAGTCTCATCCTGGATGGCCAGATCGATCAGGAAGTGAGGACGACCCGCCGAGGCCAGCAGTTCAGGACGGTCGGGATCGTGATCTTCCTTGCGAAGACGTGTCCCAAGACCCAACGACTCGGTCTGGCCGTACCCCTGGGAGAAGATGGGGCCCACCTGCTGCATACACGCCCGCAGCGACGCCGGAGACATCAACGCTGCACCGTAGATGAAGTTGTCCAGGCTGGAGATGTCGGTGGTGTCGATCTCGGGCAGGCGCAGCAGCGAATAGAGCATCGTCGGCACACCGAAGGTGTAGCTGATGCGGTGCTCCTCGATGGCGCGCAGGAAGCGGTGGGCGTCGAATCCCTCGTGCAGCACCGACATCCCGCCCCGAGCCAGGGTCGGCGCAATCGCGTTGCCGGCGGCGTGTGAGATGGGAGCCGCCACCAGCCCGTGCGCTGCGGGAGCGATCTCGCCGTCCATCAGCGACGCCTGCAGCACCGCGGTCCACGCCCGCTGGGGCAGCATCACGCCTTTGGGACGCCCGGTCGTGCCGCCGGTGTACAGCACCGTCTGGATCGCCTCAGGGTCTGTCACGGCGGGGATCAGCCGCGACATCGGTGCCACTCGAGCGAGCGCCAGAATGTCCTCGAACTGGTCGCTGGGCCCCAGGCTGAAGACCTTGGTGATGCTGGGAACCTGTTCGGACAAGACCGTTGCGCGCTCGGCGAAAGCGTCGGAATCGACTATGAGAGTTGCGATCTCAGCGTCATCGCAGATGTAGAGGTGATCGGACTCCGACGCGGCGAACAGCAGGGGAGTGGTACGAGCCCCGAGGAACTGTGCCGCGAGCCCGGACAACCATGCGGCGGCTCGGTTCCGGGACAGGATGGCCACCGCGTCGCCCGGGCCCACGCCGTGTGCGGCGAGGGTGTGGGCGATACCGGAGACCAGCTGACCTGCCTGGGCGAACGTGAGCTCGCCGTCGAGGTCGACAAAGGCGGTTCGGTCCGGGTAGGCGGCGATTGCTGCCGCCACCGTCTCCATCTGATTGGGGGACCGGTGTAGGGCGTTCATCGTTGAACCTCCCGAACGTGTAGGGGTGCCATGGGATGTCAGATTCTGTGGGTGATGTGGGTGTGGCTCACAGGCCAACCCAGCGAGCGATGTTGGCGCGCAGCAACTCGCTGGTGCCCTCGTACAGGCGGCCGGCGCGAGCGTCGCGGTAGAAGCGCTCGACGCCGACGGCGGTGGTGACGCCCATGCCGCCGTGTACCTGGATGGCGCGATCGGCCACCCGGGAGAGCAGTTCGGTGCCGGTGATCTTGGCGCTGGCGGCCAGGATGCGCTCCTTGCCGTCGAGGGCGTCCACCGAGCGGGCCGCAGCCAGGGTCAGTTGCCAGGCGGCTTCGGTCTCGATGATCGAATCGACGATGTGGCCCTGCACGAACTGGTTCTTGCCGATCGGGGTGCCGAATGCGTGCCGCTCCTTGGCGTAGGACAGCATGCGGTCGATGAGGTACTCGGACTTGCCGATCGAGCCGGCTCCGACGTTGAGGCGGGTGAAGTTGATGCCCTTGAGGGCAGGGCCGAAGGCGAAGCCCTCCTTGCCCAGGATCGCCGAATTCGGTACGCGCACATCGTCGAAGAACAGATCCGCAGGACGATGCTCGCCGAGGGTCTGGTGCACGCCACCCACGCTGACGCCGGGGGTGTCCATGTCGACCAGGAACAGGGTGATGCCACCGTGTGAGCCCTTGGTCGCGTCGGTGACAGCGACCACCATGCAGAAGTCGGCGTACTGCCCGTTGGTGATGAACTGCTTGGAGCCGTTGATGATCCAGTCGTCACCGTCGCGCACCGCGCGGGTCTTGATGTTGGATGCGTCAGAACCGGCGCCCGGCTCGGTCAGACCGAAACATGCCTGCTTCTCGGCGCGCATGACGGGGTCGAGGTACTGCGCTCGCTGGGCCTCGTTCATGGAGAACATGGCCGGGCTGGGGCCTTCGACGCCGCAGAACACACCCGAGGCGAGGATGAGGCCAGACTTGCCGACGGCCTTGTGGCAGTGGACCATCGGCTCGGCACCGATTCCGCCGCCGCCGAACTCCTCGGGCGTGGCCATGGTGTAGAACCCCGCATCGGCGCTCTTGCGGCGGATGGCGAGCAGCTCGCGCTGCTTGTCCTCGGCAGGGATGTCGCCGGTCGCGGAGATGACGTCGGAGTACTTCTCCTCGACGGGGCGAACTTCGTGCTCGATGAACAGGCGGACACCCTCGGCCAGTTCCTCGCCGGTGGTGATGTCAATGGTGCTGGTGGTGCTCATCTATTGGCTCCTTTGGCCGAGCGGGCGGACCCGATCTGTCGAATGCACACGGGAAAACGGCATGTTCACGAGTGCGGAAACGGTGAAGTGACGCCGAGATGAGGCATCCGACCGTGTGATCTGGTGCGGTGGCCGGGGGCCGAGCATCACTTCGATGTGACAGGCACCACGTTACATAGTTGCTTGTTGGCTGACAAGTGTTTGCCCGAATCTTTTCCACCGCTCACGGTGCCCCCGGCGAGGTCGCCGACCCTGTCATCCCCCCGGCGAGGTCGCCGACCGGCGCCCCGAGATACGACGCACCACCACCGGATGGTCGACACACTCACTGATCGTCGCCGAGGTCAGTGCGTTCGCCATCGGACCCTGTGCCACCACGCCCCCGTCGCGCAGCAGCACGACATGAGTGGTGGAGGCCGGTCGGTCTTCGAGGTGATGAGTCACCAGAATGCTTGCCACCGTCGGTATCTCGGCACCTAGACCATCTAGACCATCCAGACCATCCAGACCATCTAGACCATCCAGACCGTGCAGCAGTTGCTTGCGGGCGGCGAGATCCAAGCCGGTGGCCGGCTCGTCAGGCCGGTCAACACCACCTCATGCGGGGCTCAACGGCTGATCAAGCCGATGCCGGATGCCGGGGATCGACATGGCCGGTGTGCGTGCGTAGGTCACGCCTGTCCACCCGACCCAGGCGGTGACTCAACAGCGCCCAATGCGCACCGGCGCGTCGCCGAAGATCGATGTCGTGCAACAGATGTCGCCCGGACCGGACCACGCTGATCGATCGCACATCGACCACCGCAGGGCGTTCGCCGGTCGGCAACGCGTTCGTCACGGCTGCGTCAGTGCCGCGGCGGCCGAACGCAGTTCTGTCATCGCGGCGTCGGCTGTCGCCGTGGCGGTGGCGAGATCGGCGCTCGGGTGGCAGGCGACCTCGAGGTAGAACTTCACCTTCGGTTCGGTCCCCGACGGCCGCACGATGATCCGTACCGCCATATGCTCGTTCGAACCGGTGAACTCCACTGCGTCGGTGGCCAGCTCGTCATCTCGACGAGCATGATCGGTCAGCGTCGCCTCGAATCCGGCCAGCGACGCCGGTGGGGCCTCGCGCAGCCGCGACATCAGGCCGGTCACCTCCCCGACGTCGTGGGTCCGTACCGACAGCTGCGCGGTGCGGTGCACGCCATGGGCGACGAACAGCGCATCGAGGGCATCGCAGAGCTGCTCGCCGACGCGGCTGCGGTCATCGGCGATCCGTGCGCATGCCACCGCCGCACTGATCCCGTCCTTGTCGCGCACCGCTGTCGGGTCCACACAGTGACCGATGGCTTCCTCGTAGGCGTAGACGAGATCGTCTCCCGCTCGCACCAGCCACTTGAAGCCGGTGAGGGTGCGTCGGTACTGCGCGCCCGCTGCGGTGGCGATGGCGCCCAGGATGCTGCCCGAGACGATGGTGGTGGCCACCAGCGGGGTTGCGGCGCTGTGGTTCTCGGACCGGTTGCCACCGGCCAGCGCGGCCGCACCCAGTAGCGCGCCGGTCTCGTCGCCGGTCAGCATTCGCCATGCGCCGTCGATTCTCGTGCCGATGGCGCACCGGTCGGCGTCAGGATCCAACGCGATGGCCAGGTCGGCATCCACCCGGTCGGCAAGGGCCAGCAGTAGATCGGCCGCGCCCGGCTCCTCGGGGTTGGGAAACGAGACGGTGGGAAAGTCGGGGTCGGGATCGAATTGCTCGGTCACCGTGTGGATGTCGGTGAACCCGGCCGCCCGTAGGGCGCGCACAGCCACCTCTCCACCCACCCCGTGCATCGGGGTCAGCGCGATGCGTAACTGCGATGGCCGATGTCCGAACCGCGCACTCAGTCGTGCCAGGTAGGCATCCACCGCGGTGTCGGCGCGCTCGTCGGTCGTTGTAGCGCGGGTGAGGTCCGTTGGGAGTGAATCGATCCGGTCGATCCACGCCTCGATCTCGGCGTCCACCGGCGGCACGATCTGTGCACCCGCATCGATCACGCCACCCCCGAGATACACCTTGTAGCCGTTGTCGGCGGGTGGGTTGTGTGACGCGGTGATCATCACCCCCGCTGCGGCCGACAGCGCTCGAGTGGTGAACGCCAGCACCGGGGTGGGCACCACGCCCGGCAACGCAATCACGTCGAAACCCCTGCGCTGCAACACCGCGACGGTGGTGTCGAAGAACTGTGCCGAGCCGTGGCGGGCGTCGCGGCCCACCACCACGCTCGCACCGGTGTGGCCGTGATCGACCAGCCAGTGGGCCAACGCCGCGGTCACCCGGGCGACGGTGTCGACGTTCATGGCGTCCACACCCTCGCGTACCGGTCCGCGGATGCCGGCGGTGCCGAATCGAAGACGTTGCGGTTTCACGGTTTACAGTTTCGCCACGATCGCCGCGAGCAGCGCGCCCAGGTCGGCGGCGGCATCCGCTCCGGCGGCGAGGACCTCGGTGTGGTCCAGGTGTTCGCCGGTGATCCCCGCGGCCAGATTGGTCACCAGCGACAGCCCCAGCACCTGCAGACCCGCTGCCCGAGCCGCGATCGTCTCGTGCACCGTCGACATGCCCACCAGGTCGGCACCCAGGGTGCGCAGCATGCCGATCTCGGCCGGTGTCTCGTAGTGCGGGCCGGGCAGCCCGGCGTACACGCCCTCGGCCAGATCGTCGCGCACCTCGTGGGCGATGGCGCGCAGACGGGCGGAGTACGCGTCCACCAGATCAACGAACTGCGCACCCTCCAGCGGGGAGCGGGCGGTGAGGTTCAGATGGTCACTGATCAGCACCGGCTGCCCCACCGACATGTCCTCGCGCAGCCCGCCGGCGGCGTTGGTCAACACCACGGTGTGTACCCCGGTGGCCGCGGCGGTGCGTACTGCGTGCACCACCCGCGCCAACGGGTTGCCCTCGTAGGCGTGGGTTCGACCCAGCAGCAGCAACACTCGACGACCACCGATGTTCACTGACTGCACCTGACCGGTGTGCCCGGCCGCGCTGGGCGCGGTGAACCCGGGGATGTCGGCCATCGGCACGCTCGACTCGGCGGTGCCAAACGCAGATGCCGCCGGCGCCCACCCCGACCCCAACACCACGGCTATGTCGTGGCGGGGGGTGGCGGTGGCCTCGGCGATGAACGCGGCGGCCGCTGCTGCGGCCGCGGTGGGATCGACGGTGGGGTCGACGCTGGGTTCGGCGGTGCTCATGTCGGTGAGCCTAGTCGGCTCGGCTGGGCGGCGGACTGTGCTGTTGTGAGACACCGATGTCCGTCGGAAACACCAGTGGTTCAACTGAACTGGCCAGGCGAGCCGATGCGTCTTGACTCCGGTGTGCACCCGAGCGCGTCGGTTCCGCAGGAATTGCTCGACCAGCCACGACGAATCGGAGTCGGGCACGGATTCGGGAACCACGTACACCGCGTACCGCTCGGCGAGGTGAGTCGGCAAGGTGACTGCGCGCGGGACGCGACCCGATACGCTGGGCCGATGCCGTACCTGACCCGCATCGAGTCCACCTGGGAGCTCTACCTCGGCGCCGAGGGTGTCGAACTCGATCCCGACAACCCCGAGAACAGGTTCTCCACCGCCTGGATCGCCGAGGTCAACGACCTGTTGGCGACGGTGGAAGCCGACCCCAGCGGGGCGCTGGTCATCACCGCGACCGGGAAGTTCTTCTCCAACGGCCTTGACGTCGCCTCCATCACCTCAGCCGAGACGGTGGGCCCCTACATCGACAGCGTGCACGCGGTGTTCGCCCGCGTGCTGTCGTTGCCGGTGCCGACCGTCGCCGCGGTGAACGGGCATGCGTTCGGTGCCGGCGCGATGCTGCCGCTGTGCGCTGACCACCGCATCATGCGCGACGACCGAGGATTCTGGTCGCTGCCCGAGGTGGTGATGGGTATTCCCATTCCGCTCGGCATGATGGCGCTGCTGGCGGCTCGGCTGCCCGACGCCACGCTGACCGAGGCGGCGACCACCGGTCGTCGTTACGGCGGGGCCGAGTGTGCCGCTGCGGGCATCGTGGAGGAGGCGGTGTCCCAGGCCGACCTGATGGTGTGCGCGCGCGACGTGGCCGCCGCCCGCACGCAGTTCGCCGGAGCCAACCTGGCCACCATCAAGAAGGGACTACGCCGGTCTGTGCTCGCCGATCTTGCGGTCCCGCATCCCACGGCATGACCGACACGGCTCGCCGCGCCGCCCACATCGATCGGTGGTTGGCTGATCATGGCGACCAGATGATCGCGTTGCGTCGCGACCTGCACGCGCACCCCGAACTGTCGCGGCAGGAGTACCGGACCACAGATCTGGTGCTCGAACGTCTGACCGCGGCTGGGCTGTCGCCGCAGCGGCTGCCGCTGGGGACCGGGGTGGTGTGCGATCTGGGACCGGCCGGCCCGCGCATCGCGCTGCGCGCCGACATGGACGCCCTGCCCATCGCCGAGCGCACCGGTCTACCGTTCGCGTCCTCCGTCGATGGGGTGTCACATTCCTGTGGCCACGACGCACACACCGCCATCCTCGTCTCGGTGGCCGAGTTGCTGGCGAGCGCCGGAGATCTGCCGACCGGTGTACGCCTGGTGTTCCAGGCCGCCGAGGAGGTGATGCCTGGCGGCGCGCGCGACGCCGTCGACGCCGGGGTCACCCAGGGAATCTCGAGGTTCTACGCCCTGCACTGCGATCCCAAGCTGGCGGTGGGGCGGGTGGGTCTGCGCACCGGGGCCATCACCTCGGCCGCCGATCACGTCGACCTGTACCTGCATTCGCCCGGTGGTCACACCTCCCGGCCCCACCTCACCTCCGATCTGGTGCACGCCATGGGGACGGTCATCACGGGGCTGCCCGCGGTGCTGTCACGTCGGGTCGATCCGCGCACCGGCACCGTGATGGTGTGGGGTTCGGCGCACGCAGGCAACGCACCCAACGCCATCCCGCAGGAGGGTCGACTGCGAGGAACAGTGCGCACGGGCGATCACGACACGTGGGAGTTGTTGGAGCCGTTGGTGATCGAGGCGGTGGCCGGTCTGCTGTCCCCGCTGGGCATCACCTACGACCTGCACTACGAGCGTGGTGTGCCGCCGGTGGTCAACGACCCCGACGCCACCGCGACCATGCGCGCGAGCGTCGAGGCCATCTCACCCGACGCACTGGCCGACACCCCGCAGTCCGGTGGTGGCGAGGACTTCTCGTGGTACCTCGAACATGTACCCGGCGCGATGGGTCGGCTTGGCGTGTGGGACGGGGTGAGCCCGAAGGTGGACCTGCATCAACCCAACTTCGACATCGACGAGCGCGCCCTGGCCATCGGTGTCCGCACGCTGGCCGGTGTGGTCTTCGCCGATCTCACCTGAGGTCCTCGCTCCACATGTGTCGAACATTCTGTTCGCGCTCCACTTTTTCTCGTTCGCCCCGGAGATACCCGGAGCGCGAGTCACAAAGTGGAGCGAGAACTCTGGCCGCCGGTCAGTGTTAGGCTCCGCCCAGCGTTGGTTTCTGGCTGCCCGTACGGGGGGTCGGATCGCAAGAGGGAACCCGGTGGGAATCCGGGACTGCCCCGCAGCGGTGAGAGGGAACGAACGCGGCCATCAGCACTGGGGATGACTCCTGGGAAGCGGCCGCACAGTAGGTGATTCGCGTGTCACGCGGATCGAGCCCTTGAGTCCGAAGACCTGCCAGCGCGGCCGCATCGGCTTGGTGCGGTCGCTCGTCGGCCTCGAGGGACATGGCTGATGCGGCGTCGGGCGCTGCCGTGTCCTGCCCTGCATCTGTTGCTGCCATCGAGCGAGAAACAGGATGGCAGGTGAGATCGGTGGCCACCGAGATGTCACAGCAGACGCTGGACGCGACACCACCGTCGGGTTCTCGCGCCGTCTTTCGCCCACCCGCGCGAGTGCTGGCGGTGGCGATCCCGCTGCTGCTGGTCGTCTGCCTGGCCGGGGTGGTGTTCGGATCGGTCTCCATCCCGGTGTCCGACGCGCTGGGGTACCTGTGGGCGCAGCTGACCGGCGGCACCATCGCCGCGGCCGATGCCGCCGAATTCCACATCGTCGTCGACTCCCGGTTGCCACGCGTGCTCACTGCCGTGGTGGTCGGGGCCGGGCTCAGCGTGGTGGGTGTGGTGGTGCAGGCGATGGTGCGCAACGCACTCGCCGATCCTTACGTGCTGGGGATCTCCTCGGGTGCCTCGGTGGGGGCGAGCACGGTGGTGTTGTTCGGGGTGCTGGGCACGCTGGGCATGATCGCGTTGCCGGCTGCCGCCTTCCTCGGGGCGCTGGTGGCAACGGCGTTGGTGTTCCTCGCCGCGCGCACCCCCGAAGGGTTGTTGCCGACTGGGCTGGTGCTCATCGGGACGTCACTGGGGTACGGGTTCTCAGCCGTCACAACGGTGTTGGTGTTCTTGGCTCCGGCGGGCGATGCCGCGCGCAGCGTCATGTTCTGGTTGCTGGGAAGCCTGTCTGCCGCCGGCTGGCAGACTCTCGTGGTGACCAGCGCGGTGTGTGCGTTCGGCGGCGCGATCCTGGCTGTGATGCCGGCCCGGCTGGATGCGTTGTCCCTGGGCGATGAGACCGCGGCCTCGCTGGGCATCGACGCCGGCCGCTTCCGGGTGCTGTTGTTCACCGTCTCGGCCCTGATCACCGGGGTGATCGTGTCGAGTTGTGGCGCAATTGGATTCGTCGGCCTGGTGGTTCCGCACATCGGGCGGTTGCTGGTCGGGTCAGATCACCGGCGGCTGTTGACGGTCACACCGGTGATCGGTGCGGTGTTCCTGGTGTCGGCCGACCTGGTCGCCCGCACCGTCGCAGCACCCAAAGAGCTTCCGCTGGGCGCGATCACCGCTGCCGTCGGCGTTCCGGTGTTCGTTGTCATGATGCGCAACCGCAGTCGGTTGGTCCCCCGATGAGCGGGGTCGAGTACGAGGACGTCACCGTCCATCGAGCCCAGCGGGCGATCGTCGAGCACATCTGTCTGAGTGCGTCCGCGGGCGAGATCGTCGGACTCATCGGACCCAACGGCAGTGGCAAGTCGACTGCCCTGCGGTGCCTGTATCGAGCGCTGGACCCGACATCGGGGCAGGTGCGGGTCGACGGAACCGACATCGCGGCGATCAGTTTGCGCGACAACGCTCGTCGGGTGGCTGCACTCACCCAGGACGGGGCCGCACAGGTCGACTTCACCGTCGCTGAGGTGGTGGCGCTCGGTCGACTCCCGCACGGACAGATGCTGCGTCGCCCTGATGCACGGCAACGGGCGATCTGCCGCGCCGCGATGGACGTCGCGGGAGTGACCCACCTCGCTGACCGGCCGCTGTCGACAGTGTCCGGTGGTGAGCGGCAGCGCGCCCTGATCGCCCGGGCGCTGGCGCAGAAGCCACAGGTGCTGGTGCTCGACGAACCGACCAACCATCTCGACGTGGCCCATCAGTACGGCGTACTCGACGCCGTGCGCACCTCGGGTGTGACAGTGATCTGCGCACTGCACGACCTGAATCTTGCTGCGCAGTATTGTGATCGGTTGTATCTGCTCTCGCTGGGTCGGGTGGTGGCGGCAGGCTCGCCGCGAGAGGTTCTGCGCGCCACCGTGATCACCGAGTACTTCGGGATCGGCTGCCATGTCCTCGATCATCCGGTCTCGGGGGTTCCCCAGGTCATCTTCGACGCCGGTGCGCGTGCCGACGGAACGGCGGCTGCCGGTGTGAACATCTCGACAGGAGGACTCATCTGATGGTTCGATTCCGGATTGCCCACGCGCTGAGCGCGATCGGGTTGCTGCTGCTCACCGGGTGTGGCGCCGACGTGAAGTCCGCCGCCCCGTCGTCGGGGTCGGTGCCGCCGGTGCAGGTGAGCAACTGCGGCCTCCAGTTCACCAGCGACCGGGTGCCGTCTCGGGTGGTCACCAACGACACCGGGATCACCGAGATGATGTTCGCTCTCGGGTTGCGCGACAAGCTGATCGGATACACCACCTACGATGGCGGGGTCCGCGACATCGCATCCTCGCCCTGGCGCGGCGATTTCGCGGCCACCCGAACGTTGGGCACCAGCTTCACCCGCGAGGTGATCGCCGCGGCCCGACCGGACTTCGTGTTCGCCGGCTGGAACTACGGATTCCGGGAGTCCACCGGGGTGACACCGGATTGGGTGCGTTCAATCGGTGCGCAGCCGTATCAGTTGACCGAGGCGTGTCGCCAACCTGGTGGGGGTACGCGGCGCGGGATCATGCGGCCATTCGACGCCCTGGTCGCCGACATCACCAATCTCGGAGCCATCTTCCGGGTCCCCGACCGGGCTGCTGCGCTGGTGGCATCCTTCCGAAAGACTCTGTCTGAGAGCGCAAAAGCTCAGCCTGAGGGTGCTGCGCCGGCTCGGGTGTTCGTCTTCGACAGTGCCGATCCAGCGCCGTTCACCGCCGGTCGCACCGCCACCCCGGACCAGATCATCGCTGACGCCGGCGGTAGCAACATCTTCGACGACCTGAACGATTCATGGACCACCGTCTCCTGGGAGGCCGCGGCCCAACGCGATCCCCAGGTCATCGTCATCGTCGACTACGGCACCGGCCCCGCCAACGCGGTGCAGACGAAGAAGGCTCTGCTGGAACAGCATCCACTGATGTCGCGAACTGCGGCCGTGGTGAACAAGCGGTACGTGGTGTTGCCCTATGCGGCGATGGTGGAGAGCCCCCGCTACGCCGAGTCGACTGCCACGATCGCGAGATATCTGCGGTCACAGGGCTACTGACCGCGATGAAAAGTCAGTTCGCGCCCCGCGTTGTGACTCGCGCTCCAGGTATGTGAGGAGCGCGAGTGAACAAGAGGAGCGAAATGGGTCGGCGCGTGTCAAAAAGTGGAGCGGGAACGCCGCTAGTCGGCAACGCCGTCGTCGGGGCCCGGACCGACATTGCGTGCGTCGCGTAGGCGCAGCGCGTGTACATAATCGGCCGGGGCGCCGGCTATCTCGGCGGCCTCGGCCATCACCCCGAGATAGCGCGCCGAGGGCAGGCCGCCCTCGAACGCGTCGAGGACGTACAGCCACGCCAGCACCGGTCCGTCGGCGGTGTCCACCCGGGCCCTGATCTTGCGGTGGATGCCCAGCTCGGACCCTTCCCAGCTGTCGAGTACCGCCTCATCCTCGGGGGTCACGTCGTAGAGGACGACGAACACCCGGGCGTCGGGATCGGTGCGATCTTCGGTGACGGTGGCCAGGGCGCCCTCCCACCCGATGTCGCCACCGCCGAAGGTGAGACGCCAGCCGCGCAGCCAACCGGTGCCCGCCATGGGTGAATGGGGGGCCCGTTCCAGCATCTGTTCGGGATGCATGTTGGAACCGTAGGCGGCGTAGATCGGCACGGCGAAAGCCTAGAGGGTCGTGTGCGAGTGCGAAAGGCCGCACGGCCGAAACGCCGCGGCTGCGCAGGCGTGCGAGGTGATGGACTAGTTTTGGAGGCCAGGGCGCAGGCCGAGGGCAGCCGATTTCGGGAGTGATGTCAGCAGATGACCAGGATCGTGATCATCGGCGGGGGACCGGCGGGCTATGAGGCCGCCCTCGTCGCTGCGGCGTACGGCGCGGACGTGACCGTGGTGGACTCCGACGGCATCGGCGGTGCGTGTGTGCTGTGGGACTGTGTTCCCTCGAAGACGTTCATAGCCTCCAGCGGTATTCGCACCGAGGTACGGCGGGCGGCGGATCTGGGCATCGACCTCGACTACCACGACGCCAAAGTCGAGCTACCGCAGATCCATCAGCGCGTGCGCGACCTGGCGCACGCGCAGTCGGCGGACATCCGATCCCGGTTGGCCAGCGAAGGTGTGCGACTGGTGGCCGGATACGGCCGCCTGGCCGACCCGGCGCCGGGCATGTCCACCCATCGCGTGATCGCACGTCCCGTGGATGCCGACGACGAGTCCGCCGAGCAACACTTCGACGCCGACGTGGTCCTGATCGCGACCGGCGCATCGCCCCGCGTGCTGCCCAGCGCCCAACCCGACGGCGAACGCATTCTCACCTGGCGACAGCTCTACGACCTTGAAACGCTCCCCGAGCACCTGGTCGTCGTGGGTTCGGGCGTGACCGGCGCCGAGTTCGTACACGCCTACACCGAGCTGGGTGTGCAGGTGACGTTGGTCTCCAGCCGCGATCGGGTGCTGCCCGGCGAAGACGAGGATGCCGCTCTGGTGCTGGAGGAGGTGCTGGCCGAGCGTGGTGTGACCCTGATCAAACATGCTCGTGCCGAGGCGGTTTCGCGCACCGACGGCGGCGTGGAGGTAACCCTGGCCGATGGGGCCGTGGTCGCCGGCTCGCACGTGTTGATGACGGTGGGATCGGTACCCAACACGACATCTCTCGGTCTGGACAAGGTCGGCCTCGAAACCGACCGCGGCGGGTACATCAACGTCGACCGCGTCTCACGGACGCCCGCTCCCGGTGTGTATGCGGCCGGTGACTGCACCGGACTGCTCCCGCTGGCGTCGGTGGCCGCCATGCAGGGCCGAATCGCGATGTATCACGCGCTGGGCGAGGGTGTCTCACCGATCAAGCTCAAGACGGTGGCCTCGGCGATCTTCACCCGGCCCGAGATCGCCACGGTTGGGGTCAGTCAGCAGGCGATCGACGACGGTGAATATCCCGCCCGCACAGTCATGTTGCCGTTGGCGACCAACCCGCGGGCCAAGATGAGCGGCCTGCGCCGGGGTTTCGTCAAGATCTTCTGCCGTCCGGCCACCGGCGTGGTGATCGGTGGGGTGGTGGTGGCGCCCAACGCCTCCGAGCTGATCCTGCCCATCGCGCTGGCCGTACAGAACAAGCTGCCCGTCAACGACCTGGCGCAGACGTTCTCGGTGTACCCGTCGCTGTCGGGGTCGGTGACCGAGGCGGCGCGCCAACTGATCCGCCACGACGACCTGGACTGATCGCGTCCAATATCTGGGATCTCACTTTCATTTAGTGGGACCAGGCCTTAATCTCGGAGCTGGGTACGACCCGTCCATCTGGCGACCACACACATCGCTGATCACCCCGTCTCATCGAGGTCACTGCGATGTCCACCGTCATCGGCGATTCGTTCGCCTCCGCCGAGCTGCGTGCCGTCCCCGGGTCGGCAATCCGAGAGTTGTTGTCGCTGACCGAACGTCGGGGAGTGCTGAGCCTGGCCGGCGGGTTACCGGCCACCGAGTTGATCCCCACCCAACGGATCGCCGCCGCCATCGACCACCGGCTGGCCGACCCGGCCAGCATGCAGTACGGCCCCAGTGCCGGGACGCGGTCGGCGCGTGAGGCGATCGCGGCTGCGGACGGGCTGTCGTCCGCGCACCAGGTCCTGCTCACCCATGGCTCCCAGCAGGCGCTGTTCCTGCTGGCCCACGCCCTGCTGGACCCAGCAGACCTGGTGTTCGTCGACGACCCGGCCTACATCGGTGCACTGCAGGTCTTCGCCGGGGTGCGAGCCCGCGTCGAGGCGCTGCCCATCACCGCGACCGGACTCGACACCGACCTGTTGGCCCAACGCCTGGCCGACGGAGCGCGACCGCGCCTGGTCCACACGGTGAGTTCGTTCCACAACCCGGCAGCGGTGTGTCTCGACGAAGCCAGGCGGGTTCGATTGGCCGCGTTGGCAGACCGATACGGTTTCTGGATCGTCGACGACAACCCCTATGGCCGAGTGAGGTTTGCCGGCGTCGAGCCGACGCCGCTACACGTCCTGAGCGACCGGGTACTGAGTCTGGGCAGTGCGTCCAAGGTGCTCGCGCCGGCGTTGCGGGTCGGCTGGGTGTCCGGCCCGCCGGAGGTGATCGATGCCGTGGAGCGCTATCGACAGTCGGTGGACCTGTGCGGTTCGACCCTCGCGCATGCCGTGGTGGGCGAGCTGATGTCTGACGAGGTGTGGTGGACCGCGCACCTGGCCCAGCTGGTCGACGCCTACAGTCGTCGCTGCGGCGCCCTGATCGATTCTTTGACAACACATCTGGGCGAGCGCGCACTGTTCGCCGCACCGCAGGGCGGCATGTTCTGCTGGGTGCGCGTCCCCGGGGTGAACACCACCGCGCTGCTGGGCGAAGCAGTGGCGGGCGGGGTTGCCTACGTTCCCGGTTCGGCGTTCGCGGTGTCGATGGACGCCGCGGACTGCATGCGTCTGAGCTTCGCGACCCTCGACGAGTCGACCCTCGATGTCGCGGTGGCTCGGTTGGCCGCGGTGGTCGCCCACGCAGCTTCGTGATGAACCCGTCGGTGTTGCCTGATCGCGTCGCTACCCGCGGGTAACGTGGGCGAGGTATGCGACGCGAGGAAGTGACCCACGATGACCACTGGTGATCAGGCCCCATCGACAGCAGGCGGCGCGACGCCGACCCGGCGACCCGTGCAGCCACTGCGTGAGGTGCCTCGTCCGGGTGAGGGCGATCGGAACCAGGAATTCGATCCCGACCGTCGCGCTGACCTGGGACCCGGCTACCGCGACAACGCCTGGCAGCGTCTACGCGACGAGCAGTTCGATGTCGTGGTCATCGGGGGTGGCGTGGTGGGAGCCGGGGCTGCCCTCGACGCGGCCACCCGGGGCTTGCGCGTGGCGCTGGTCGAGGCACGTGACATCGCCTCGGGCACCTCGAGTCGATCGTCGAAGATGTTCCACGGCGGACTGCGATACCTCGAGCAGCTCGAGTTCGGCCTGGTGCGCGAGGCGCTACGCGAACGTGAGTTGTCGCTGCGAGTGTTGGCCCCGCATCTGGTCAAGCCGCTGCCGTTCCTCTATCCGTTGACCCACCGCTTCTTCGAACGGCCTTACGTGGCGGCCGGGTTGTTCCTCTACGACTCGCTGGGCGGATCGAGAAGTGTTCCTGGGCAACGTCATGTCACCCGATCCGGTGCGTTGCGGGCGGCGCCGTCGTTGAAGCGTTCGGCGCTCACCGGCGGCATCCGCTATCACGACACCGTGGTTGACGACGCTCGCCACAGCTTGACCGTGGCTCGCACCGCAGCCCATTACGGCGCCGTGGTCCGAACCTCCACCCAGGTGATCTCCTTCGTCAAGGAGGCCGATCGGGTGGCCGGGGTGCGGGTGCGTGACACCGAGACCGGCGCCGAGATCGCCATCCGGTCGCATTGCGTGATCAACGCGGCCGGTGTGTGGACCGACGAGGTGCAGGCGTTGTCCAAGGAGCGCGGACGGTTTCGCGTTCGGGCGTCCAAGGGCGTGCACATCGTGGTGCCTCGCGACCGGATCGTCAGCGAGACCGCGATCATCCTGCGCACGCCCACCTCGGTGCTGTTCGTCATCCCGTGGGAGACCCATTGGATCATCGGGACCACCGACACCGACTGGAACCTCGATCTCGCCCACCCCGCCGCGACCCGCGCCGACATCGACTACATCCTCACCCGGGTCAACGACGTGCTGGTGACACCGCTGACCCACGACGACATCGAGGGCGTGTACGCCGGGCTGCGTCCGCTGCTGGCCGGTGAGAGCGATGAGACGTCCAAGCTGTCCCGTGAACACGCCGTCGCCGTGCCCGCGCCGGGACTGGTGTCGATCGCCGGTGGCAAGTACACGACCTACCGGGTGATGGCTGCCGATGCGGTGGACGCATGTGCCGACTACATCCCCACGCGGGTGGCCGACTCGATCACCGCCCAGGTGCCGCTGATCGGCGCCGACGGCTACTACGCCCTGGTGAACCAGTGCGATCACCTCGGGCAGCGATTCGGGTTGCACCCGTACCGGATTCGACGATTGCTCAACAGGTTCGGATCGTTGATCGACGACGTGTTGGCTCTGGCCGACGATGACCCCGGCCTGTTGCAGCCGCTGGCCGCGGCTCCGCAGTATCTGCGGGTGGAGGTGGTCTACGCCGCCGCCCACGAGGCCGCGCTGCATCTGGAGGATGTGCTCTCACGGCGCACGCGGATCTCCATCGAATATCCGCACCGGGGTGTGGACTGCGCCCGAGAGGTGGCCGAGCTGATGGCGTCGGTGCTCGGGTGGTCGGCACAGCAGGTGGAGGCCGAGATCGCCACCTACACCGCGCGGGTCGAGGCGGAGGTGGCCAGTCAGCGCCAGCCAGACGATGATTCGGCCGATGCGTTGCGGGCGGCCGCACCGGAGTCGCGTCCGCAGATTCTCGAGCCGGTCCCCATTCCCGAATAGTGCTGCCCCGGAAACCAACCCGTGTCGAGGCCTCGACACGGGTCAGGTCTGACACCGGCGGCAGCGGTAGAGCACGCGATCCTCGGAGCCCCGGGCTCGGGCGGCGTCTTCGCCGAGGAACTCGCGGGTGATGGGGGTGCGACAGCGGCGACAGGGCCGCCCGCCACGTCCGTACACCCAATAGCGTTGCGCGAATGTGGGATTGCCGGTGGTCGATCGGGTGCGATCACGATTGGCCAGCAACATCCGCTGGCACAGGTCCACGATGGCGTCGAGATCCACCTCGCCCACCGGGGTGTGCGGGTCGACACCGCGCAGGAAACACGACTCGCAGCGGTACACGTTGCCCACCCCGGCCATCAGGTGTTGATCGAGTAGGGCCAGCCCGATCGGTCGGCTCGGGTCGCGAGCGAGGTTGGCCACGGCGAGATCTCGGTCGAAGTCCGGTGACAGCAAGTCCGGACCCAGATAGGCCAGCGCCTCATCGGGGTGACGCAACATCTCGCAGATGCCCATGTCGAAGCCCACCGCCTCGTGGGTGTCGGTGCGCAACACGATGCGGGCGGTGAACGCCGGCTTGCGCCAGCGGGTCCCGATGGGGTGCACCACCCACGCGCCCTCCATCTTGAGATGGGTGTGGATGGCCCAGTCGTCACCCACGTCGATCAGGTGATGTTTGCCGATCGAGCGGACCGATTCCACGGTGCGCCCCACCAGGTCGACCGTGGCGTAGCGCGGTACGCGGAACTGGCTGTAGGCGAGCGGTTTTCCGGCGAACGCTGCGCGCACGCGGGCCGCAGCCTGGTAGACGGTGTCTCCCTCGGGCATCAGCGCACCGCGTGACGCATCCGGATGCCACGCGGAGTGGCGGTGAACCCGGATTCGGTCAGAGCACGGGCGAGGTCGGTGCCGAATACGGGTTCGGCGTCCACCTTCTCGATCTGCAGTCGGCTCACCCGACCCGAGCGCACCGCCTCGGCCAATGCGGTGGCGGCGGCCGCCAGATCGTCGGCGTCGGCTGCCCAGGTGAGGACGGTTTTGCCGCCCCGTTCGACGAACATCGACAGGCGCCCGTCCACCAACACCACCAGCGCTCCGGGCTTGCGGCCCGGGCGGTGGCCGTCGGATTCGGGCCAACCCAGTGCCGCACCGTAGGGATTGGCCGGGTCTGTGGCCGCCAACACCACCCCGACGGGGGACACCTCGGTCGACGAGTCCTCGGTGGTGGGATCGGAGGCGTGCTCGCGGAGCCGGTCCACCGTGCCGGTGGCGGCGAACTGTGCCCCACCCAAGCCGTCGACATAGTAGCCGCGTCGCACCTTGCCGCTGTCCTCGAAGGTGCTCAGTGCCTTGTAGATTCGCGAGAACCCCCCGTCGACGCCTTCGTTGACCACCGAGCCCTTGGTCACCACCCCGTAGCGTTCGAGGAGCTGTTCACACAGGGCGTGGGTGGCCACGGTGGGGTCGTCGATGCGACGATCCAGCGCACACCATCGTCCGCCGACTGTCGGCGGGGTCTGACGCAGCGCCAGTTGGTTGGTGGTGAGGTAGCTGGTGGACAACCGGTGCGCGCGCAGGCGCGGGGCACGTCCGCGGCTACGGTGCGCGGGGGTGCCGCGCGGGCCGGTGCTCGACGGTCGCGGGTTGAGCAGCGCCCGAACCGGTCCGAACGTGTCGTTGCCGATGTGGCCTGCCCACACCAGGTCCCACAGTGCTCGCTCGATGTCGGCGTCCCCCACGACCGGCGCACCGGTCGACGCACCGTCCGAGGCGCCGGAATCGGCGGTGGGGGCGAGGGCCGATGCGAGCTGGCGGAACTGGAACGCCCCTCCGCCACCGAGCTGCTCGATGAGGCGTCGGTGGAGATCGGTGAGATCGATCTCGGTGGATTCGGGCAGTGTGAAGGGTGCCAGGTCGCTGGGATGCAGGCTGATCCACCCATCGGCGGTGCCCAGCCGACCGTGCCCGGCCCACACCACCTCGCCTGCGGCCAGCAACTCGTCGAGCATCCCCGGCTGGTAGTCGCGAACGCGGCTGGGCAGGATCAGCGATTCCCAGGCCGACGCGGGGGCCGGCACCCCGGCCAGCTGATCGATCGCGGCTGCCACCCCGTCCACGCCCCGCAGGGCGGCCTTGGGTTGCACGCCGATGTGGTTCCAGGTCAACAGGAATCGGGCGAAGGCGTCGGTGGACACTGGAGCGATCTCGGCGCGAGAGGCTGCGAGCGATCCCCGCCGGAGCGTGGCCAGCACCTCGGTGTTGCACCATTGCTCTGCCTGGGCACCTGAGCCGGCCGGTTCGGGCCGAAAGTCACCCTCGATGACCCGGCGCTCGCGGGCCAGCCGCATCAGGGTGTCGCGGACCACGGCCACACCGACGCCGAGCGACTCGGCGGCTTGGGCCACGGTGAACGGCCCGTGGGTGCGGGTGTAGCGGTTGATGATGTCACCGAGCGGGTCGGCGACAGGCTCGGTGAACACCGCGGGAACGCCCATCGGGGTGGGGACGCCGAGGGCGTCACGCAGCCGGGCGGTGTCCTCGATGGCCGCCCATCGCAGCGCACCCGCATGATGTATCGCGATCACGCGGTTGGTGACCTGTAGGTGTGCCAGATGCTCGGCGATGACCGCACGCGTCGAATCCGTCTGCGCCACAGCGTCATCAGTATCGCTCGCGGTGAATCGGTCGGCGATCTCAGGTTCGGTCAGCGGCCCCAGCCAGCGCAGCAGATCGGCGATGCCCTCGGCGTCGCGCGCGCGACGCTCCGGATGCGTGCGCTGCAACTTGGCCTCCACGTCGGCGATGACCGCGGGATCGAGCAGTTCCCGCAGATCGACCCGACCCAGCAACTGCGCCAACAGGGCGGTGTCCAACGACAGTGCGGCGGCTCGTCGTTCGGCCAGCGGCGCGTCGTCGGCGTACATGAACGCCCCGGCGTAGCCGAACAGCAACGATGCGGCCATCGGTGACGGGGCCGTGGTCTCGATCTCCACGATGCGAATCCGACGAGTGTCGATCTCGCGCAACAGATTGATCAGCGAGGGCAGGTCGTAGACGTCCTGCAGACACTCGCGCAGCGTCTCGAGGATGATCGGGAACTGCGGGAACTTGGCCGCGACCGCCAGCAGCGATGCGCTGCGTTGCCGTTGCTGCCACAGCGGAGCCCGGCGACCGGGATTGCGGCGTGGCAACAGCAGCGCGCGGGCCGCGCATTCACGAAACCGGCTGGCGAACAACGCTGATCCGCCCAGTTCGTCGGTGATGATCTGTTCGACCTCATCGGCGTCGACGGTGAACAGCGCGGCACCGGGCGGATCGTTCTCGGTGTCGGGGAGCCGCACGATGATGCCGTCGTCAGCGGCGGTCACCACCCCCTCCAGACCGAGACGATCCCGTAGGCGTGCACTGATGGCTCCGGCCCACGGTGCGTGTACCCGCAGTCCGTAGGGGGAGTGCAGCACCACGCGCCAGTCGCCCAGTTCGTCGCGGAACCGTTCGATGACCAGGGTCTTGTCGGTGGGCAGATGGCCGGTGGCGCTGCGTTGTTCGGCGATCAGGGTCAGCAGGTTGTCGCGCGCATAGGTGGTCAGGCCCAGTTCGTTCATCCGGGCGTCGAGGTCGACGGGGATGACGACGTCGCCGGGGTCGGCGCCGGTGGGCTCGGTGCCGGTGGGCAACGCCGCACCCAGCTCGCCGACGAACGCACCGATGGCAGCGCCGAGTTCACTGGGGCGGCCCACCGAGTCGCCGATCCAGAACGGCAGGCGCCCAGGCGATCCGAACGCCGGTGACACCAGCACCCGGTCGTGGGTGATCTCCTCGATCCGCCAGCTCGACGCGCCCAGGGCGAAGATGTCGCCGACGCGTGACTCGTAGACCATCTCCTCGTCCAGTTCGCCGACCCGCGTTCCCTTCTCGCCGACCATGAACACGCCGAACAGGCCACGGTCGGGGATGGAACCGCCACTGGTGACGGCCAGTCGCTGCGCACCAGGACGCCCGGTGATGGTGCCTGCGTCGCGATCCCACACCACGCGCGGACGCAACTCGGCGAACTCGTCGGAGGGATAGCGGCCCGACAGTAGATCCAGCGTCGCCTCGTACGCCGAGCGTGGCAGTGTCGCATACGGTTTCGCGCGGCGGACGGTGGCAAACCAGTCCTCCACGTCGAGGGTGTCCACCGCCGCGGCCGCCACCGTGTGTTGGGCCAGGATGTCGAGTGGGTTGGCCGGAACAGTGATCTCCTCGATCAACCCGGCGCGCATCCGCGACACCGCCACCGTCGAGTGGATCAGGTCGGTGCGGTGCTTGGGGAAAACCACCCCCCGGCTGATCTCACCCACCTGGTGCCCGGCGCGGCCGATGCGTTGCAGACCGCTGGCCACCGATGGGGGAGTCTCCACCTGGATCACCAGATCGACTGCTCCCATGTCGATCCCGAGCTCCAACGAGCTGGTGGCCACCACGCACTTGAGGCGCCCAGCCTTGAGGTCGTCCTCGATGAGCGCGCGTTGTTCCTTGCTGACCGACCCGTGGTGGGCTCGGGCCAGTAGTGGGTGTGCGCCGGCGCTGGCGCCACTGCCCATCACATACGCCGGCGCGCCGCCGGGAACGGCCGGGTTCGCCTGGTCGTCGAGGTCGATTCCGTGGCGCTGGGCGTGGATCTCGTTCAGTCGTGCGGTGAGTCGCTCGGACAGGCGCCGCGAGTTGGTGAAGACGATGGTCGATCGGTTGGCTTCGACCAGGTCGACGATCCCGTTCTCCACGAACGGCCACAGCGATCCCGCCGTCGGTGCGGTCTCGTCGTCGAACTCTCCGACGCCCTCGGGGGCGGGGATGTTGGCCATGTCGGGCACCGGCACGTCGACCGACAACTCGAAGGTCTTCGCCGCGGGCGGCGCCACCACGGTGCACGGCGCCGATCCGGCCAGGAACTGCGCCACCCGCTCGGCGGGACGAACGGTGGCCGACAACCCGATTCGCTGCGCCGGGCTCGACAACAGGTTGTCGAGCCGTTCCAACGACAGCGCCAGGTGGGTGCCACGTTTGGTGGTGGCCACCGCATGCACCTCGTCGACGATGACGGTGTGCACGTCGGTCAGGGTGTCGCGCGCCGAGGAGGTGAGCATCAGGAACAGTGACTCCGGGGTGGTGATCAAGATGTCGGGTGGAGTCTTGAGCAACTGACGTCGGATGGCCGGTGGTGTGTCGCCGGACCGCACCCCGACGGTGATGTCGGGGACGGGTTCACCCAATGCCGCCGCCGAGCGCATCAGCCCGGCCAGCGGCGCGCGCAGGTTGCGTTCGACATCGACGGCAAGCGCCTTGAGTGGCGAGATGTAGAGGACCGAGGTGCCGCGTGCGGGTGCTGCCGGTGCCCGGCGGCCTCGCCCCGCGGGTGTCGGGGCAGGTGCGGTGGATGTGTCGTCGGCGGCACGCTCGCGGGCCAGGCGGTCGAGCGCCCACAGGAACGCCGAGAGGGTCTTGCCCGAACCGGTCGGCGCCACCACCAGCGTGTTCGCGCCGGCCGAGATCGATTCCCAGGCGCCGACCTGCGCGGCGGTGGCGTCGGGGAACGCTCCGGTGAACCAATCGCGAGTCGACGCACTGAACCGGGCGAGCACGTCGGCGGCCGCGGTCGAGGTCATGCCTCCATGATCCACGACCCCCCGAGGGCGGTGGTGGGGGCTACCGCACCACGATCGAGGTCGTGCAGCTGGTGACGGTCCTGGTGAATCCCTCAGCGCGCAGGGTGAAGGTCATCTCGATGGTGCCGGCCTGCGTGAAAACGTTGGGGCTCATCTCGATCTCGGCAGATTGCCCGGTGACGTCGAACCCGCCGTAATACGTCTCCGCAAGCACGCCGTCGGCTTTGTTGACGCCTGCGACCTTCGGGTGCAGCTGGTAGCCGGTGGTGGTCTGTGGATTGCCGGTGAAAAGGGAGCGCACTGCACCTGGTTCGGCCTGGTAGAAATGCACAGATCCGTAGCCGCGGGCGAACGGGGAGGGGTCGTTCGGGTTGGTCCACAGCACGTTGCATCCACCGAGATACGTTCCGGGTCCTCCGGTTTCGGCGGTGGCAGTGGTCGGCGCGATGAGTCCGACGACCGCGGCCACGGTGCAGCCAGCGGCGGCGGCGGTGGCGGCGATTCGAGTGCGAGCAGTCATGGGTGAGGCTCCTTGTCGAAGGGGGTCTGGATCGGTAGGGCGAGCGTAACACGAGGTGGTACCGAGTAGTACCAGACAGGTCTTCACCCTACGGCCGCAGGGGTGGTGACCTGGACAACGCCATCCTCGAGTGGCACTCTGAGTTCGAACCTGAAACAGAGTTCAGTTTTGGGCACAGCCGACGCCGGTGGAGGAGAGTCATGTTCGAGTGGTCCGAAGAAGACCTGATGGTGCGCGATGCCATACGCGGGTTTATCGACAAGGAGGTGCGCCCGCACATCGACGAGTTGGAGAGCGGAGCGCTGCCGCCCTACGACATCATCCGGAAGATGTTCGCCGCCTTTGGGATTGCCGACATGCAGCGCGATGCCCTGGAGAAGGAGCTGGCGGCCGAGGCCGAAGGAGCCGAACGCGCGGGGCGCAGTGAATCGTCGAGTTTTGCCGACTCGGCCATGCTGCTGCTCAACACCGAACTGGCTGGGGTGAGCCTGGGGCTCGTCGCTTCACTCGGTGTCAGCCTGGGACTGACTGCTGCCACCATCCGGGCCAAAGGCACGCTGGCGCAGAAGAAGCGGTGGCTGCCCGAGCTGGTGACCATGGAGAAGGTGGGGTCGTGGGCCATCACCGAACCCGACTCCGGATCGGACGCCTTCGGCGGGATGAAGACCTCGGTGCGCCGCGACGGCAGTGACTACATCCTCAACGGCAACAAGACCTTCATCACCAACGGTCCCTACGCCGACACCATCGTGCTGTTCGCCAAACTCGACGAGCAGGACGGCACCCCTCCACGCGACCGAAAGGTGCTCACCTTCGTCCTCGACAAGGGGATGGACGGGCTGACCCAGGGCAAGCCGTTCAAGAAGATGGGCATGATGTCCTCGCCCACCGGTGAGCTGTTCTTCGACAATGTGCGGGTGAGTGCCGACCGGCTGCTGGGCGAGACCGAAGACCTCGGTGACGACAAGCGCGGAAGTGCCGGGGCCAAAGCAGGTTTCGTGGCCGAGCGGGTGGGCATCGCGGCGCTGTCGCTGGGCATCATCAACGAATGTCTGCGGCTGAGCGTCGACTACGCCAAGAAGCGCACCCTGTGGGGCAAGAACATCGCTCAGTTCCAGCTCATCCAGCTCAAACTCGCCGAGATGGAGGTGGCCCGCCTCAACGTGCAGAACATGGTGTTCAGCGCGGTGGAACGCAGCCGCGCCGGCAAGCAGATGAGCCTGGCCGAGGCCTCGGCGATGAAGCTGTACTCATCGCGTGCGGCGACCGAGGTGGCGATGGAGGCAGTGCAGCTCTTCGGAGGTAACGGCTACATGGCCGAGTATCGGGTGGAGCAGCTGGCGCGTGACGCCAAGTCGTTGATGATCTACGCCGGCAGCAACGAGATCCAGGTGACCCACGTGGCCAAGGGGCTGCTGGCCGACTGATCGATCCCGACTCAGACCATCGGTCCCAGTCGATCGGTCCCAGACAACGACACGGCCCACCGAGGATCTCGGTGGGCCGTGTCGTAGGTGGTGAGGTCAGGCGCCGATCGCGCGTCCCATTTGCGGCCAGGACAGGTGCAGCTCGTCCTCCCAGTAGTTCCAGGAGTGGGTGCCCACCGGCGGGAAGTGGAACTTCGCCGGGATCTTCAACTCGGCCAGTCGGCTCTGTAGTCGATGTGCGCAGAAGTTGGTGGCGGCTTCGATGGGCCCGCCCAGCAGGATCTGCTCGCCGAAGGTGGTGCCGAAGCGGACCTTGTCGGGGGAGTCATACGGTCCGGGGAGCCCGCTTCCGTTGGACACATAGATGCTCAGCCCGCGCAGCTTGGCCGCGGACACGATCGCGTCATTGGCCTTCCACAGCGGACCGTCATACGGGCCCCACATGTTGGTGGGGTCGGCGCCGCCACGTCCGTTGACGACCAGCTTGATGTAGGTCTGCCCGTCGAAGGCCGACGAGGCGACGCATCCGCTGTAAGAGCCGACGGCCTTGAAGCGCCCAGGGTTGTCCATGGCCAGGTTGAACACAGAGGTGGCCGACGACGAGATGCCCGCGATCGCGTTGCTGCCGGAAGCGCCCAGGGCCTTGTCGATGATCTCGGGCAGTTCTTTGCCCAGGAAGGTCGACCACTTCACCTTGCCGAGGACCTTGTCGTCCTTGATCCAGTCGGTGTAGTAAGTCCAGGCACCGGAGTTGGGGACCACGACGTTGACGTTCTTCTTGGCGAAGAACGACACGATGTCGGTGTTGCGCTGCCAGGTGGCCGAGTCCTCGCCTCCACCGGCTCCGTTGAGCAGGTAGAGGGTGGGCCGCGGTTTGCTGCGGTCGGCCGGCAGCAGCACGGTCAGCGGGATGACCTTGTCCATCGCCGCCGAACGCACAGTGATGTTCAGTTCCTGACCGCTGACCGCGGACACGCTCTCCAACGACGAACCGTCGCTGGACTTCACGCCGACACTCGGCAGTGCCGGCGCCGCAGTGGCTACGGTTGTGGGCACGAGTGCGATGGATGCGATGGCCGCGATGCTGCTGGCGGCGATGACGGCGCGGCGGGTGTGAAGCCGGATCCTCAAAATGAAAAGCCTCTCTGGCAATTGCGGCACGGAACCTTCCCCGCGCTCATCAGACATCTGATCGTAGGTCATCACCACACGCGCGGAGGTCCGGAATGCCAGTGATGGCAGTTCAGGGCGACATCGTTCACCAATTGTTATCCGTTGCCGGGCAATGAATTCGGACATTTCCTACGCGCAGATCGGAATTGTTGTGGCCCATCTCAGTCGCGGTGGGACGAATTCCAGAGGCGTGTGTCGAAGTCCACATCGGTGAATTCGGGCATCGGCAGTTCCAACGCGGACCGCGCGAAACGGACAACTGCCGCGGCACCCGCGTGGGCGGCCGCGCCGGAGTCGGCCACATCAGGACGGGTGAAGACCAGGAGTTGCGCCGATGCCGGGGGATCGTTGGATGCGACGACGGTGATCAGCGCGAACAGTTCACCCGTCGTCGGCTGGCAGGCCGCCCACGTGAAGCGCCGCTCGTGCGCCCAGCCTGCGGCGGCAGCGTCGATGACCTCAACGGGCGAGGCGCCCAACGCCATGGTCGCCAACGCGGGCACGTCGGACACCCGGTCATCGGCGCGCAGTGCACGCAGATACCAGGCTCCGGCGTTGATCTCGATGGGGTCCACGACGGACCTGAGGGCTACTTGATCTCGAGCAAGACGGTGCCCTGGGTGACCGGGGTACCGGGCTCGACCGTCAGGCCGGTGACGGTGCCGTCCTTGTGGGCGGTCACCGGGTTCTCCATCTTCATGGCCTCGAGCACCACGACCAGGTCGCCGGCGGACACGGTCTGTCCCTCTTCGACCGCGACCTTGACCACGGTGCCCTGCATGGGGGCCGCGATCGCGTCACCGGACACCGCGACACCGCCGCCCTTGGCGCGGGTACGGGCCTTGGGCTTCTTGCGCACAGCGCCGGCGCCGCCGCCGTTGCCGCCACCGGACAACGCCAGGTCACCGGGCAGCGACACCTCGACCCGTCGGCCCCCGACCTCGACGACCACGGTCTGTCGGGGAGTCGATTCGTCGTCGTCGATGGACCCACCGCCGGTGTATGGCTCGATCGGGTTGTCCCAGTCGGTCTCGATCCATTTGGTGTAGATGTCGAACCCGTTGCCGTCGCCGACGAAGGCCGGGTTGGACACGATGTGGCGGTGGAAGGGCAGCACGGTGGCCAGGCCTTCGACCTCGAATTCGGCCAGCGCCCGCCGCGAGCGCTCCAGCGCCTGCTCGCGGGTTTCGCCGGTGACGATCAGCTTGGCCAGCATCGAGTCGAACTGCCCGCCGATGACGTCGCCGGCCACCACACCCGAGTCGACCCGCACGCCAGGGCCGGTGGGTTCCTTGTAGACGGTGATGGGGCCGGGTGCGGGCAGGAAGCCGCGCCCGGCGTCCTCGCCGTTGATCCGGAACTCGAACGAATGTCCCCGCGGGGTGGGGTCCTCGGTGATCTCCAGCGGCAGACCGGCGGCGATGCGGAACTGCTGGCGGACCAGGTCGATGCCTGCGGTCTCCTCGGTGACGGGGTGTTCGACCTGCAGGCGGGTGTTCACCTCGAGGAACGACACGAGGCCGTCGGAGCCGACGAGGAACTCCACGGTGCCCGCGCCGTAGTAGCCGGCCTCCCGGCAGATGGCCTTGGCCGAGGAATGGATCTTCTCGCGCTGCTCGGGCGTGAGGAACGGTGCGGGCGCCTCCTCCACCAGCTTCTGGAAGCGGCGCTGCAGGGAGCAGTCGCGGGTGCCTGCGACGACGACGTTGCCGTGCTGGTCGGCGATGACCTGGGCCTCGACGTGGCGCGCCTTGTCCAGGTAGCGCTCCACGAAGCACTCGCCGCGGCCGAAGGCCGAGATGGCCTCGCGGGTGGCGGAGTCGAACAGCTCGGGGATCTCCTCGATGGTGTAAGCGACCTTCATGCCACGGCCACCGCCACCGAAGGCGGCCTTGATCGCCACCGGGACACCGTGTTCCTGGGCGAAGGCGATCACCTCGTCGGCGCCGGCGACCGGGTCCTTGGTTCCCGGGGCCATCGGCGCATCGGCTTTGAGCGCGATGTGGCGCGCGGTGACCTTGTCGCCGAGATCGCGGATGGACTGCGGCGAGGGGCCGATCCAGGTGATGCCCGCGTCGATGACGGCCTGGGCGAAGTCGGCGTTCTCCGACAGGAACCCGTATCCGGGGTGGATGGCGTCGGCACCGGACTTGGCGGCCGCGTCGAGGATCTTGTCGAACACCAGGTACGACTCGGCCGAGGTCTGACCACCGAGGGCGAACGCCTCGTCGGCGAGCTTGACGAACTGCGCGCCGGCATCGGGTTCGGCGTAGACGGCCACGCTGCTCAGGCCTGCGTCCCGGGCGGCACGGATCACTCGGACGGCGATCTCACCTCGGTTGGCCACGAGAACCTTGCTGATCACCGGGCTGGCATGACTGGGCACTTGTTCTCCTGTTGCGGTGTGCGCGCCACTACTGGGTCGCTGGTGGCTACTGCTCGTCGGGAAGCTGTCGCAGAGCACCCTAACCCACCGAGCGATTGATCGGTTGGGGTGGTCGCTGGTCGAGGATTCTTCGCAGCGTCTGGGCGAACGCGGGCAGGAAATCGGCCACCTGGGTATGCAGCCCACCCTGCGCGGGGAAGCGCGCGGACAGTCGCAACCCCGAGGAGACCCGGTTGACCCAGATGAACACCTCGTCGTCGGAATAGCTGTGGCTGCGTAGCACCCGGGCGCCCCCGGCGTCGGCGTCGGCGGCGTTGGGCGTGGTGCGTGCATCGATGAACGACACCACGAACTTGGGGTCGCTGTAGGCGCCGAGGACCTCGGCGACCCGCAGCACCGGCAGGTCCGCGGCGACCTTGGTGCGCCGCATCTCGCCGGTGGCTCGCAGCACCAGGTCGGGGAAGCTGTCGTTGTCCGACACCGCGATCGTGACCGGCGCATTGCCGACAAACCATCCCAGCGCGCCCAGCCAGACCGCTTCGCGTCTGGTGTGACGGGTTGTCAGACAACAGAACTCGCCACCTCCCAGCTCATGGTAGGTGAGCGCGAGCGCGGCCAGCACCCCGGCGAACAGGTTGCCGCCTGCCTCGGTGCACGTGACGGTGAACCGGTCGGCGTCGGCGTCGTCGAGCAGGGCCATGTTGACCGACGACTGCGCCGGACCGTCGGGATCGGTCTGTGCGGGCACCGAAGGCATCGGTGTCATCGGCGTGGGCACCGTCGGTGAATCATCGGACAGCGAGAACGTTGGGAGGCGATAGTCGTTGTTGGACAGGAACTCTCGCCATGACTGCACGGCCGGGTGATCGGTGTCGGCGGCATCGGCGCGCAACCGTTCCTGGGCGCTGAAGTCAACGTAGCTGCCGGTGGGGGGCAGGGCCGGATCGATCCGGGCCCGCGCGGCACGGTACAGCTCCACCAGCTCGTACTGCCCCAGAATCAGGGAGTATCCATCGAGCAACGAGTGATCGCCGGCGAAGAGCAGGGTGAAGGACCGTTCGCGGGCAACGGTGGCGAACAGGTACGCCGGCCACTGGATGGGTGCGGTGGCCCGGTCGAAGGCGCCTGCGAGCTGATCGAGCAGCGGCGCCGCCTCGGAGTACCAACCGATCCGCGCCATCTTCAGGTGCACGGTGCCCGGCGGGGTGCTCAGTCGTTGCAGCCCGGAGTGTTTGACGATGACGTGACTACGCAGCACCTCGTGGCGGTCGATCCAACCGGTCAGCGCCGATCGGATGGCCGGCACCGACATCGGTTCGTCGAACTCGATCGCCAGCCCCAACCACGATTCGCGGCCGCCTTCGCGGCGGGTGCGCCAGCGATACTCCAGCGCTGAGCGCAGATGCATCTCGTGGTTGTGCGAGGTGGGTCGGGGATCAGTGATCCACTCGGCGAAACCGCCCGCCGACGACGGCACCCACTCCACCAACCCGCCCGGCTCGACCGGTTGATCCATCATCTGGATGAACTTCATCGGCGTGCCGGAGGGGTCAGCGACCGGGGGTCGCGTCGGCGCCCGGCTGCGGCAGCCGGCCTTTGATCCGGGCCAACATCCCGGCCATGCCGCGCAGCCGCAACGGGCTCACCACCGACTCCAGTCCCAGTGCGGTGTAGAAGTCGTCGGGCACAGCGGCGATGTCGGCCGCGGCGGCGCCGTCGAGACCCTGGTGCAGGATCGAGGCAAACCCTCGTGTGGTAGGTGCCTCGCGCGGCGCGCTGAAGAACAGTCGGACCGCCGACGGATCATGTGCATCGACCGAGAGGAACACCGGCGACTGGCATTCGGGCACCGGTTCCATCGCCTCGGTCTGCATGGACTCCGGTAGGTCGGGCAGGTCGGCGGAGAACTCCAGCAGCAGCTGCACCCGGTCGGATTCCGACAGGGCGGCGAAGTCGTCGACGATCTCGGCGAGCGGCGGTGGCAGCGTCACAGCGCGCCGGGCTCGTCGCCCACCGCGATCGGTGCGCGGACCGTGTTGCCCCACTCGGTCCAGGAGCCGTCGTAGTTGCGCACATGCGAGAACCCCAGCAGGTGGGTGAGCACGAACCAGGTGTGGGCCGAACGTTCGCCGATACGGCAGTAGGCGATGGTGGGAGTGGCGGGGTCGAGGTCGGCGTAGATGGCATCCAGCTCGGCCCGGCTGCGAAAGCGCCCGTCGGGGGCAGCGGCCTTCGCCCACGGGATCGACAACGCGGTGGGGATGTGTCCGCCGCGCAACGCACCCTCCTGCGGGTACTCGGGCATGTGCGTGCGCTCACCCGAATACTCTTGCGGCGAGCGCACATCCACCAACGGCTGCGTACCGATCGCCGTGCGGACCTCGTCGGCGAACGCGCGGATGAGGGTGTCGTCGCGTTCGACCACCGGATAGTCCGAGCGCGCGAACGCGGGTACGTCGAAGCTGGTCTCGCGGTCCTCGGCGAACCATGCCTGGCGGCCGCCGTCGAGCAGTCGCACGTCGGCGTGGCCGAAGAGGGTGAACACCCACATCGCGTACGCGGCCCACCAATTGTTCTTGTCGCCGTAGACGACGATCGTGTCCTCGCGTGAGATGCCTTTGCTGCGCATCAACTCGGCGAAAGCAGCACCGTCGATGTAGTCCCGGGTGACCGGATCGTTGAGGTGCAGGTGCCAGTCGATCTTCTGGGCCTGCGGGATGTGGCCGATGTCGTAGAGCAAGACGTCCTCGTCGGACTCGACGATCTTGAGTCCCGGGGTCCCGATGTTGGCGCTCAGCCACTCCGTGCTCACCAGCCGCTCGGGATGGGCGAAGGCGGCGAAGCCGGGGTGGGGATCGGTGGGGACGGTCACGGCGGGGCTCCGAGTCGTTGCAGGTGCGGGTGCTTGCCAACACTAGTGCGCCAGTGGGACGCGACACACCCGCGGGACGCATGATCGGCGCCTCGTGCCGTCGGTGCAGCTGATCAGCGTCCGATCAGGTCGAGCAGCCGCGCCCGCACCGCCGTCACATACCCCGCGATGGTGGCCGAGGCGACCGGGTTGTCCGGGTATCGGACACGCAAGGCCAAGCCACTGTCGGTCCGTGACACCCAGAACTGCGCGTCGTCGGCGGTGGTGACGTTGGAGACGTGGGTCGCATTCGTGGCGGCCTGTTCGTCACTGCCGGGCAGGCGCCGATAGTCGACGTAGCTGACCATGAAGATGTCGTTGCGTTGCAGGTTCAATCCGCCGATGGCCTCGACCACCCGGCCGAGGTTCACCTCGCCGAGGGATATCGCATCGCGCAGCGCCGGGCCCACGATGTGCATCGTCTCGACCAGAGTGGGCTCGAGGTCGATCACCATCGGCGCGTTGGTGGTGAACCACCCCAGGGCGTCGGCGTGGCGGCGCGATCGGCGGGTGTGCATCGGGAACAGCATCGACACCCGGCGCGGCCCGCCCTGGTCGTGCACGGCGTGGGCCATGGCGGACAGCACGCCGGCGAACACACTGGCACCCGATGCGCGACAGTGTGTTTCCACCGACGCCAGGGCGTCGGCATCCACAAGAGTGTCAAGCAGTACCGCCTGTGGGTGTCGCTCCGACGGACCGACCCCGAGGTCGAGGGGAAAGGTCGGTGGGATGTTGTGCCGCTCGGTGAAGAACTCGACCCAGCGACCCAGCGTGGGACAGTTCGGATCGGCCGCACGCGTCTCGTCGTGCTGCTCGGCGCAGAACTCCAGGAAGCTGCCGGTGGGGGGTAGGTCGGCGCCTGCATAGCTGCCGGGTTCAGCACGGAATCCGGCGTACAGGGCGGTCATGTCGGCCACCACGATCGCGATCGAGTAGGCGTCGACGTGGATGTGGTCGAACCCGCAGATGATCGTCGAACGCTCGGGCCGATCGATCGCGGCCACCACGTAACTCGGTGTCCCGAAGGGATCGCAGCGCTCGTCGAGAGTCGTCCACAGCGTGTCACGGAGCTCGTCGGTGTCGTGGAAGTAGTCGACATCTACTGTGCGGTAGGTGAATTGGTCTGGATCGCGCAACGTGCGACGAGCCACCTGGCCCGCGTGTGGCTCGAACGAGCTGTGCAGGGTGGGATGGCGCCGTACGAGCGCGGCGTATGCGGCTTCGAGGGCTTTGCGATCGACGCCACCGGTGACGTCGAAGGAGGCGGCCAGCCACGTGTGGGGCGCACCCGGTGCCGAGGCGGCCGCGAGATGGAACTGCTGGTTGAACGACGGTGGGATCGCCGACTCGACGGGTGCGGCCCCCGATGGGTCGAGTTCACAGACCACGAGGGCACCCGGCGCGGGCGACCATCGATCGATGGTGGTCACGTGCATGGCTGAGCCTGGTGTCCACGCGCTGTGCCGGTGAAGCTGATCTCGGCGATCGTGTCGAAGTCGACGTCGGTGATGCGGTGGTCACCGGTGTCGACGATGTCGCGCAACACCGCGACCATGCGCGTGAAGTAGCGTGCGATCACACTGTTGGCGACCGGGGTGTCGGGCGTCTGCGAACCCGCGTAGAGCCCGTCGCTCTCGCGGGTGACCCACAGCGATGCGTTGCTGGTGCGGCCTTCGCCGGTGAACTGCATCCCGTTGTCGTAGGCGGGGCTACCGTTGGCCGGGAACTGGCGGAAATCTATGTAGGACACCATGTTCGGGGACCGGAAGATCTCACTCGGCGCGACCCCGGCCTCGAGCAGGCCGGCGAAGATCAGCTCCGGTGAGACCGACGCCAGCCGCCGGGCTCGCCGGTATCCCTGGTGGGCGTGCGACAGACACTCCAGGAAGGTGGCCGTCTCGCCGATCTCGAACGCGACCGTGGCGAAGTGACAGAACCACCCTTGCGAGAGCATGAAGTTCCCGGTCGAGCGGCTGCTGACGACGTTGATGCCGAAGTAGCTTCTGCGCCCGGCGATCTCGCGGTCGAGAGTGGCCAACAGTGCGTACAACGCGCTGGGAACCTTGAATCCCGCTGCGGTGACGAGTGATTCGAAGGCATTGGCCTCGGCGTCGTCGAGCAACCGTTGGCGAACGCCGAACCACGGAGCGGTCTCGCCCGGGGCCAGTCCGAGGTCGAGCGCAAAGCGTGGCATCCCGCCGCCGTTGGCCAGGTAGATCTCGATCAGCTCGGCGACATCGGGTGAGCTGGTCGAGAGCGTAGCGGTCTCAGCCCGTTCGATACGGGCGTAGTCGATGAAGCTGTCGGTCGGGTGAGCGGTGTAGGGCGACAGCGGCAGTCCCTGACTCTCGGCCAGATAGAACTCGTGGATCTCGTTGAGTGCGAACGTCTGTGAGACCCCATCGCTGATCGCATGATCGATCCCGAGGAACATCGTGAACTGGTCACCGTGGTCGACGAACCCGAACGCGAATCCAGGCCACCGCAGAGCATTAGCCTGTGCGCTGTAGAGGTTGGTGAAGAACTCTTGGTGCGTTCCGCGCCAACCGGTCGCGTCGAGAACGATCTCGGCGTCGTGGTCGACCGTCCCGATCCCGTGGGCCTCGAAAGCGACTGCGTCACCGGGTATCCGATGCCGGACGATACGAGCCCCGTCCACGGTGAACCGGGTGCGCAGGCCGCCGTGCCGGTCGACGAACCGGGCCAGCGCCCGGCACATGGCCGCGGCATCGACCGCTCCGTCGACGATCGTGAAGGCTCCCAGGTAGGCGGTGTGCACGCGGCCTTCGGCCGCCGCGGCCGCCGACGAGCGGAGATGGTTTTCCTGCAGGACCGATCCCGGCTCGTCGTCGGCTACTGCCACTGCTGCCGCAGCAGCGGCAGCCGCGGTGGGCCGAAGCTCGATCAGCCTGCCCGGCAGGAGATCCCAGACCGCCAACGCTTCGATCCTCACCGCACCGCTCCCTGGATCGCAGCCATGTCGACGTCGCCGACGGCGGGTGTTGCCACCGTGGCGAACTCGTGCAGTACGGCGATCACCTGGCGTATGAAGTCGTGCACGGCGCTGGTGGCGACATGATTGCTGGGGAAGCGGGCCGACAGAGTCAACCCGGTCGCGTCTCGGCCGATCCAGAAGTAGACCTCGTCGTCGGAGGTCGCGTGGCTGCGCAGCGTTTGCGCGCGCCACTCGCTCCAGTCGGCCATACCTGGGGTGAAGCGGCAGTCCAGATAGGACATCACGAACCTCGGCCGATATGTGCCGCCGAGATGTTCTGCGATACGCAGAACGTGGATCTCGCGTAGATCCTTGCTCGCATGGATACTCGCGGCCGCCGCTGACATCGCGGCAGCATGGCCTGCGGGGGTTGAGATGTCGATGTCACGCAGGTCCACCTCGATCGGTGCGATACCGATGAACCATCCCATCGACAACGCGAGATCGGGTTGATCCCGGGTGTGCATGGGCATCGCGAACCGAAGGTGATCAGCGCCGGTCATCCGAGCCGAGGCGATCGCCATGGCGGCAACGATCCCGGTCTGCATCGAGTGTCCGAGTTGTCGACACGCGGTCGCGATCTGGGCGACCTGATCGGGGCCGATCATCTGAAAGCCCAACCCGCTCTGATGTTCTGCTGTGGCCTGAGTGGGACTGCCGGTGGGCAGTGGGAAGGCGGGAAAGTCGCCGCCGCAGCGGTCGAAGAACTCGGCCCAGCGATGTACGGCCCGATGCTCGGCGTCGACGGAGTCCGATGCTGCCCGGTCGAGATCACTGAGATCGATGTGGCTGCCCGCCGGTGCCAGGCCGTGGTCGATGCCGGTGAATCGACAGCGGTAGAGGTGCTCGAGCTCGGCGATGGTGGTGAGCAGCGAGTAGGCGTCCATCACGGAGTGGTCGGCTGCGAAGACCAAGGTGAAGTGTTCATCGCCGGGCTCCACAGAGCCCGCGATGGTCACCACGCGACAGTGCGGCCACACGTGCGGGTTGAGCACCGAGTCGAACGTGCTCACGAGTTGTTGGTGAATCCCTCTGGTATCCACCATGATCGAGGTCTCCGACGGTGCCCAGCTGACGGCGTCGGCGTCGGCCGTACGGCGTTCGACGAGCCCATGGGTTCGACGCACCGTCGTCCGTAGGACCTCGTGACGAACCGCCCAGTCGGTGAGCGCGCCACGCAGGGCGCTCTCGTCCAGCCGTAGTCCGATACGTAACACCCCACCGAGCCACGAAGCGTTTCCGTCGAGATAGTGCTCGTGTGGAGCCGTGATCCGACGGTTATCGGAGACAAAGGCTTCGGGACGTGCGACCGGCATCCATTCGGTGACATGACCGGAAGGAAGTGGGTAGTCGGCAAGTTCGGTGAACAGCATTCGATGACCCCCGAAAAGAGTTCTGGTGGTGGCGATCCTGATGGCCGACGCATCTTCGGGTCGGATCGTCATCGGGCTCGTTGCGAGTCTTCACCATAAGTAATGACTGGGAGAAAGTTACGACAGATCGACGTGTTCCACATCACTAGAGTGCCTGTAAAACAATGTGATCGCGACGTTGCGAGAGTGTTTCTGAAATCTCCCCACGCAGCTCAGGGTGGCTGCGTTGATCCCAGCGCGAAACTCAAGATGCCGTTTTGACCCCGTTAACCAGTGTCTTTATGACTCAAATCATTCTTGTAGCAATCACGTTCCGTGACTATTTCTAGCGCGTTACTTCGCAGCTTGATTGCGGTTTCAGCCACTTCGGGATGTGGTGAACACCCCGCCGCCCGGAACCGCCGACCCGGTGGTTTTTCCTTCCGTGCGTCGGCTGTGGCGATCGGCGGTACGTCGTTGGGGCATACTGTCGGCACGCCGAGTCGTCGAATCTCGAGGACACCAGGCGTTTTCACGCAGACCCCTCGACGAAGCGGTTGGTCTCACTCAATCTCTGCTGCGGCGGTGGTTTCGCGCTGCAGGAGCACCCGAAGGGTTGAACGGATGGCGTACGGGAACCAGCTCGCGATATCGACGCGCATGCTGACGAAACGATACGGGGACTTCACCGCCGTCGACGGGGTCGACCTCGACGTATCCGCGGGCACGGTGTTCGCGGTCTTGGGTCCCAACGGCGCGGGCAAGACCACCACGGTGCGCATGCTCGCGACCCTCGTGGCGCCGACGTCGGGCCATGCCAGTGTGTTCGGATTCGACGTCGTCGCAGACGCGGTGGCGGTCCGATCGCTGATCGGCCTCACCGGGCAGTACGCGTCGGTGGACGAGGACATGACCGCAGCTGAGAATCTCATGCTGTTCTCGCGTCTGATCGGCCTGTCGCGCAGGCAATCGCGGGCCCGCGCCGACGACCTGCTCGAGTCGTTCGCTCTTGCCGACGTGGCGGACCGGCAGATCAAGACTTTCTCCGGCGGCATGCGTCGACGCCTCGATCTCGCGGCCAGCATGATCGCCGCGCCGCCGCTGCTGTTCCTCGACGAGCCGACCACCGGGCTCGATCCCCGCACCCGCCAACAGATGTGGAGCACGGTGCGAACCCTCGTAGCCGAAGGCACCACCGTTTTGCTCACCACGCAATACCTCGAGGAGGCTGATCAACTCGCCGATCGCATCGCGGTGATCGACCACGGTCGACTGGTCGCTGAGGGGACCGCGGACAGTCTGAAGGATGCGGTGGGCACCTCGACGCTCGAGGTGACCGTCGGGGTGGCCGATGCGGTGATGGCCGGAAGGATTCTCGGCCATCTCAGTCCCGGAACCGTGACTGTCGGTGTCGACGGAATCGTGAACGTCGCCCTCACCGACACCGCAGCTGTGGGCCCGATGCTGGTGGCGTTGGCCGACCACGGCATCGTCACCACCTCGGTCGCCGTTGCCAAGCCCACCCTCGACGATGTCTTCTTCGCCATCACCGATCAGACCGGACGCACATCGATGGCGGCCGGCGCCATCCGTCAGGAGCATGCCGCATGAGCGTTGTCACCTCCGATTCCGTTGTCACCCACACAGTCTCGCGGGGCCGCCATGCGCTGCCCGAGCGGGTCGAGTTCCCGGTGGTCCGCCGGATCACCATCGGTCGCGCCGTCGCGCAATCGTTCACGATGGCCGGGCGTGGGATGGTGAAGCTCAAACACAGTCCGCACAGCTTGTTCGACGTGATCATCTTGCCGATCGTGGCGGTGGTCTTGTTCTCTTCTCTGCTGGGCGGGGCCATCGCGGGCAGTGTCAGCAACTATCTGCCGCTGCTGGTTCCCGGCGTCCTCGTCCAGGTGGCGCTCACCGCATCGGTGACCACCGGTGTGCAACTGTGTGAGGACGTCAACAAGGGGGTGTTCGACCGCTTCACGTCGTTGCCGATCGCTCGGATCGCTCCGCTGGCGGGCTCGCTCATCTCTGATGTGCTGCGCTACGCGGTGGCCACCTCGGTGACGATGGGTGTGGGGATCGTGCTGGGTTTCAAGGTCAGTGGTGTTGTGCCCGCTGTGATCTCGTGCGTGCTGGTGATCACGGTCGGCTTTGCGATGAGCTGGATTTTCGCGCTGATGGGGGTGCTGATGGGCAAGCCGTCCTCGGTGCAGGCCATCGCGACGCTGCTCCTGATGCCGCTGACGATGATGTCCAACGCGCTGGTTCCCACCGCCACCATGCCCAGCTGGATGTCGGCGGTCGCCGAGGTGAACCCGGTGTCGCACCTGGTGTCTGCGGTGCGTCAGATGGTCAACGACGGGGTCTACAGCGGCGAGATCCTGTGGTCGCTGGCCAGTGCCGCGGTGATCCTGGCCGTCTTCGCGCCGCTGACCCTGCGGGTCTACATGCGGCGGTGAGCCTCACGGCACCACGCGATCCTCGGTGGGCCGCAGGATGTTGCGCGCCGAGTAGGTCTGCGACTGGGCGTCGTAGCTGCGGATGAGGATCAGCCGCAGCGCGTGGGTGAACGAGATCCACGGCAGGTAGATGGTGATGGCCCCGAAGGCGTAACCGAACCGTTGGTGCAGCAGCAGGGTGCGGGGCAAAAACGACATGTAGCGGACGAATCCCACCATGCCGGTCTCCATTCGGCGCGGTGACACCCCCACGGTGATGTGGGGCAGAAACGCGTTGCGGCCGCCGGTCTCGCCGACGCAGAGTCCCATGTCGACGTCTTCGAACACGTCGCGTCGCATGCTCACGCGATCTCGGATGGCCGCCCACGTCGTGGCGCGCAGCACCATGTTGGAGCCGTAGAGCACCGGCACCGATCGCACCGTCGGGTTGTCCTCGGTGGCCGCAGAACGAAAAGGGTTGACCGGCAGGCGCTTCTTGAGGCGTGTGATGCCGTCGCCATAGGGCAGGCCGTAGGCCTCACCCCGCCCGCACAGTGCCGCCCAGCGTTGTTCGGTGTCGGCAAGGAAGAACTCGACGATCGTCTGCGCCCAGTGGGGTGGCACCAGCGAGTCGGAATCGATACGTGCAACGAAATCGCCTGTAGCGGCGTTCATCCCGGCATTGCGTGCGAACACCAGTCCCTGTTCGGTCTCGGTGATCACCCGGATCTCGGGGTGCTGACGGGCCAGGCCGGTCACGATGGCGACGGTTGAATCGGTGGAGTTGTTGTCCACCACCACGATCTCGCGGATGTGGTCGAGTTGGGTCAGGAGCCGTCCGAGGCATTCTCCGACGATCTCTTCTTCGTTGTAGGTCGGTATGACCACCGACAGGCACTTGGATTCCATGGCTCCTCGGTCTCGGCGAGACTGTGTGGGTGAATCGTAGGTGAGGTGTGGATCTGCGGCCGACTTCGGTGATGGCGGCCGCCCGTGGTCACTGGCAGTGTCAGTTCCCTTGTGCGCCGGTCATCGTGGCCTCGATCACGGCCACCGCGCGGGCTGCGGCCTGGGCCTCGTCGACCATCGATCGTGCGACGGATGCGGCCCGATCACGGGTGGCGGCATCGACCAGTGTGCGGATCTGGGCGGTCAGCCGGGTCGGGTCCGCCGACGCCGCCGGCGCCCCGGACCCGATACCGGCGGACCGTAGAGCCTGCGCCCAGATCGGTTGGTCGGCGCCCATCCAGTAGGCGAAGGTGGGTAGTCCGGCCCGCACCGTTGCGGCGGTGGAACCCGCCCCACCGTGGTGGATGGCGGCCAGGCAACGCGGCAGCACCCGGGCGTGGTCGACGGTGGGTCGCACGATCACCGTGTCGTCGTCGGAGACATCGGAGAGAAAGCCCGACCAGCCCGCGGCCACCAGCAGCCGCACGCCCAGGGCCGCAGCGGTACGCAGCACCGCGGTGGCCATCGCGTCCGGGTCGGGCAGGGTCATGCTGCCGAAGCCCACGTACAGCGGTGCATCGCCGTCGGACAGCCAGTCCTCGAGTGCGGTGTCGTCGCCGGCATCGCCCAACCGCGCACGCAGGGTGGCATCGGGGGTCAGGAACCCGGTCAGTGGCCGGCGCCGGCCCCATTCGGTGTCGAGGCCGGGAAACAGGGCTGGGTCGTATGCGCCGATGGTCGGAACCGGCCGGTCGGCCACCCGTTGCGCGTCGATCCGGTGACCGGTCGGTGAGCGGGCCGCCGACAAGCCCAGGTGCTCACGCAGAGCGTTCTCCGCGGCGCGACTGTTCCACCACAGCACCCGCTCGATCACCGACCAGCTCGGCCGATACAGCGGTCGTGGGGTCGCAACGCCCATGCCGGAGAGCAACGTCACAGAGCGGTTGGGCCGCATCGGGCACAGGTGCACCGGCAGGTACGGGATACCGCGGGCCTCGGCGACGGTCAGCATCCGCTCCTGGCCCACGCTGCCGCCGACGATGGCATCGGCACCGTGAGACAGGTCCATCAGCTCGCGCAGGGCGGTCATCGCCCCGGCCGAGGCGATGGCTGCCACCGCTGCGAGCCGGGTACGCGGATTCGACGACTTGACCTGTGACACAGCGACATCCGAGGACAGCAGGGTTGAGGTGTCCACCCCGCAGGGGTGCACTGGTAGGCCGGAACGTCGGGCGAACTCGACCAAATTGGGGGGCACCGCGATGCGCACCCGGTGGCCGCGTCGGGTCAGCGCTGTCCCCAACACCAGCCCCGGCTGTACGTCGCCGCGGCTTCCGCTGAACGCCAGCAACAGGTCCACGATCACATCCTCGTCCGGGTCGGTTTGCAGGGTTGTATACCGCATGAGGGCACATCCGAGCAGGGCGTGCAGTGCCGCGTGGACCGGTGCGTATCGCCTCGGGCGCCTACGATTTCGCGCATGCGACGACTCGAGGCCGCCGACTTCACCTACTGGTTCATGGATCGGGGACTGGGGTGGTCGGTGGTGTTGCAGTTGATCTGGACGTTTCCCACCCGGATACCGGCCGCAGCGATCGAGGCGATGAACGCCGACCTCGCCCGCGGACCCCTGCACCGCAGAGTGCACGAGGCGACGGTGCCGATTGCCCGCCCACGGTGGGCGCACTCGGCGTGCTCGCCCGCAGCGATGTTCGATCCCGGATCTGTGGTGCGGTCGCAGGTCCTGCGCTGGGCTGCCGACGAGATGTACGCGGTACGCCTCGACCCGAGAGCTGGCCGGCAGTGGCGGTTGCGAGCCATCGACCTCGCCGACGGCGGAACGGCACTGTCGCTGTGCACCCTGCACCTGGTGGCCGACGGTCAGGTGTTCGTCGCCTCGGCGGCCGACGCGATGGCCGGTCGATCGGCCGACCCGCTCCCGATCGCCCCGCCCGATTCGGCAGCGGTCCGTGCGGCCGACGCCATCGACGTGGTGCGCCAGCTCGCGGCCGTGGCCACCGGGGTGGGTCGGGCCGTCTACGAGACCGGACGCCGCCGGATGCTCGCCGCGAGGGGCGCTGCGGCCGATGCGGGGCTGCCGCCCGATCCCCGCTCGGGCCGCACTGTGCCCGCCGCGCGGGCACCTGCGGCGAGAACCCGGTGGGCGATCGTCAGTGTTCCGGCTGTGCAGTGGAAGGCCGTGGCCCAGAGTCACGGTGGCACCGTGAACGTGTTGTTCGTCGCGGTGATCGCCGGAGCACTGCGATCGCGTTGGGCCCACCCCGCGGACGAGCCGCTGAAGGTGGGCATCCCGGTCAGCCAGCGGACCGGAGCAACCGACGAGCGCGCCAACGCCACCGCGGGTGTCTCGGTGTACCTGGCCGATGAGGTGGTGGCCGGCGGCGATCTGACCGCTGTGCGGACCCTGTGCAAGCAGGCCTACGCGCGACTGGCCGCAGGTCACCGACCGCCGATGATCCACCTACAGCCGCTGATGCATGTGCTTCCGACGTCGGTGGTGGTCAAGGCTGCGACAGCGGGCACCGGCATCCCCGATGCGCTCACCTCGAACATCGGCAGCTACGGCGAGGATGTGCTGACCCTCGGCGGCGTGCGGGCAGACGGACTGGCGTTTCGTGGCGACGCGCAGGGGGTCGATCCGCACCTGCCGTACCGCTTCGGCGACGGGTTGCAGTCGTGGTTCATCGAGGCCGGCGACACGGTGACGTTCTCCGTTGCCGCCTTCGACGAGTCGGTCGTCGTCGACGACGACGAGTTGCGCGCGATGCTCGCTGCCGAACTCGACGCCTGGGGTCTGCCGCATCGCATCTGGTGAGCGCAGCGATGTGGTCATCGGCACAGCTGCTCGCCCTGCCGGAGATGATGACCCGCCCTAATCTGTTGTGATGTCCGAGCTCACGACGACGCGCGCCGTCTCGCCTGCGCCGGATCCCTGTCGTTCCTCCCGGCCGCGTGACGTCCGGGTGCGCGATGGCGAAGAGGCATTCGTGATCGCCGAGCGGGTTGTCGGTGTTCAGGCGCCGATCCAGGTGGTCTGGGTGTTCGACACCGACCCGGGCGAGGAATCGATTCGCCAGTGGCACACCGAACTCGGCCATGGCCTGCTGAACCGGCGAGCTGTCGCCCCCAGGGTTCCCCTCGCCCGCCATCGCTGGGTGCGAGCCGCCCCGCCCGCCGGGCCGAAGCTGCAGGCCCAGACCATCGCCGATGATGACGTGCAGGGCTGGCTCGCCGATCATCTGCGTCACACGCCCATCTCCCCGACCCACGGTCACGCCTGGGACGTCGCCGCGGTGTTGACCACGTCGGGTCGTCGCGTGGTGTCGTTGCTGGCCTCACACATGGCCTGCGACGGCCGCGGACTTCGGGCTGAACTGCAGCGCGCCGTGAGCGGAGAGTGTGTCAACACGCTGCCCGACATCGAGGTGACGCGCGGGTGGGCCGGGCTGCGTGCGGATCTGCGAGACGCGGCCGGGCAGATCGTTGCCGCAGCAACAGCAGTGGGGACGCTGGTGCGTGTCGCGGCGGCAAGCCGGAGCCGTGACCAACAGAAGCCGGCCCCGCGAGCACGACGGGTGCGCCCCTGTCGTCGCGAGCAGGACCGGGAGATCAGCGTCGTCGTCGTCGACATCGACCGCGACCACTGGACGGCGCGTGCGCGAGAACTCCAGGGCACCAACAACAGTCTGTTCGCGGCGGTGCTCGCTGGTGTGGTGCGCCGCGCCGAGGAAGTGCCGGAGGACGCCGAGCTGGCCCTGTGCGTCGTCGTCGACCGTCGCAGCGCTGACGACGACCGTGCCAACGCCGCCGGCGGAGTCTGGATAAGGGTCCGAGGTCCACAGACACCAGAGCGCGGCCTGGCCGAGATCCGACACGCGGTCAAGGCGCAGCTCATCGACTACGCCGAATCCGGCCGGCGAGACGGGGCCGAGGAGCTGCATGCACTGGTCCGCCTGGTGCCGGGTGCGCTGATGAAGCGGGTCGTCGGATCGTTCCCCGCTCCAGACACCACCCTGTCCAATCTGGGGGTGATCACCGACGACATCCTCACGATCGGCGGGGTGGCGGCGTCGTCGCATTTCATCGCCTCGGCGTCGCGGGGGTTGTCGTCGCAGGGCCGTCGGCGGTACGCGCGGCCCTATGTCACCGCCTTCTGCAACGAGTACGCCGACCGAGTCACGTTGGTGGTGTGTGGCCTGCACCCGGACTTCTACGGCGACCGGGATCAGCTTCAGCGGTGGATCGACGAGGAGGTGCGGGTGTGGGGACTGACCGCGACACCGTGGTGACGGTGGACCCGAGCGTCAGCACAGCCCCCGTGCTCCTGGAGGAGCGTGTCAGCGGAGCGGGTGAATCGTTCCTGCTCGTGGACGAGACGATGGGCGTGCACATCCCGATGAACACCGCGTGGGTGTTCGAGACCGATCCGGGGGTCGATGCCATCGGCCGTGTGCATCAGCGGCTCGTCGCCAGCTCGTTGTCGCTCCGCGCCGTGTCGCCCAGAGTGCCTGCGGCGAGGTCTCGGTGGCAGCGCTGCGCCGACTGTGCCCCACTGTTCATCGATCCCGTCCCGGTGGCGCCAGGTGGTGTCTCGCAGTGGCTGGACGCCCACGTCCGCGAGCATCGCCTCGCCCCCCGCGACGGCCGCGCCTGGCAGCTGGCCACTGCGGGCACCACCGACGGTGGCCGAGTGGTCTCGCTGCTGGTGTCGCATGCGGTGGCCGACGGCCGTCGGATGATCGACGAGGTGGGCAGGGCAATGACCGGTTTGACCTCCGATCGGCTCGTGCCCGAACCGGTGGCACCGGGTGTCGGTGAGATCGTCGCTGACCTTCGCGATGCCGCTGCGCAGCTCGGTGCCGCGGCGCGGGTGATCGGTGGCGCCGCGCGGGCGGTGCTCGCGCGGCGATCACGACGCGAGCCCGACGTGACCGGTCCCGCGGTGAACTCGGCGGCAGGGAAATCGGCTGGTCTGAACGGTGCGGGGCGGCAACAGATCCCAGCTCGTCCCGTCGCGGCGCCCGCAGTGTCGCCGCACCCACCGGCCGAGCCGGTCACGACGGTGCTCGACATCGACGCCCAGCGGTGGGCCGCGTGTGCCACCAGCAACGGCGGGTCGTCGAATGCGCTGCTGTGCGCCTTCGCCGGTGGCGTGGCCCAGCGCATCGGGGCGCCGTCACCGTCGGGCCAGACCAGCATCGTCATCTCCGTGGACGGCCGCACGCAGGCCGATCGCCGCGCGAACGTGGCTGGGGGAGTACAGATCCGGGTCCCCGGTCGGCTCGGTCCGGGCGCCGACCTGCAGCTGGTCCGATCGCTGACCAAGCAGGCGTTGATCGCCGCCGCCGCACGCCCCGACGTCGACGGCGCCGATCCGATGCAGTTGGTGGCCCGATTGCTGCCCCGACCGGTGTTGCGCCGGTTGATGTCTGCGATCCCGGGACCGATGGTCACCACATCCAACCTCGGTGCGGTCCCGCCAGAACTGATGACCCTCGCCGGTCACCGCGCCCGATCGGTGTGCATCCGGGCCGCCAGCCAAGGCACGACCGTCCAGGCGCGCCGACGCGCCGGAACCGGCGTGTCGGTGTGGCTGACAACCCATCCCGAGCGGGTGACCCTCGCGGTCACCGTGCAACATCCCGACTGCATCGGGTCGACCGGTGAACTACGGGAACTGCTGACCGCCGAGGTGCGGGACTGGGGTCTGACCCCCGAGTTCTGGTGACCACGCATCCGGAAGAGGAAGCCGCTGACATGGCCGAACACCTCGAGCCAGCCGAGCACTCGGAGCCAGTCGATTGCCTGGAGAGAAGGGTCTCGGGATCAGCCGAGTCCTATCTGCTCGCCCAGCGTCATCTCGGCTTCGAGGTCCCGATGCAGATCGGATGGGTGTTCACCTCCGATCCCGGCATGGATGCGGTGCGCGCATTTCACGATCGGGTGACCCGCAGCGGGGTGGCGCTGGCCGCGGTCAGCCCCCGTGTTCCCGTGGCCCGCCACCGCTGGCAGCGACCTACCACCGCGAGTCCACTCCACGACGACCCTGCACCCGTATCCGACGACGCCACGATGGACTGGTTCAACACCCACCAGCGCTGTGGGCCGCTCGCGCCCACCGCCGGGCGCGCATGGCATCTGGCCACCACGAGGACCGACAGTGGCCGGCGGCTGCTGTCACTGATCACCTCACACGTCGTCGGCGACGGTATCCGGACCACAGACGAGGTGGCGCGGGCGATGGCGGGCGCACCTCCCCGCCACGTCGTGGCCGACGGCGGGTCCTGGCGTGATGATCTCGCCGACGCCGCAGGTCAGCTCGGGGCGGCCGCCGGTGCCGCGAGATCTCTGCTGGCAGCGGCGTTCTCGGCCAAGAATCCTCGCCCGAACCCGACCCCGAACGCGCGCACCCGTCCGGTCACCCCGAGGCCCGCCCCGGTCGACACCCCCGACCCGATCGAGGTGATTCTCACCGTGGACCGGGCCCGCTGGGAGGACTGCGCGGCCGCGCATGCAGGCACGTCCAACAGTCTGCTGTGCGCCGTCATGGCCGGACTCGCCCAGCGTGCCGGGGTTCCCACCCGTTCGGGCCACACCAGTCTCGGGATCTCGGTGGACGGTCGCGTCCCGAACGATCGGCGGGTCAACGTAGCTGTCGGCGTGACCATCCGGATACCGGGACCCATCGACCCCCAGAGCGGCCTCGGCGAGATCCGTGCGCTGACCAAACATGCTTTGGCGCAGCGTGACTCGGCCGACGATCCGACACATACGTTGGCTCGACTGGTGCCGCCGGTGGTGCTCAAGCGGATCGTGCCGATGATCCCCGGTCCGCAGGCCAGCGCGTCGAACCTGGGCCCGGTGCCGCCGCCGCTGATGACCCTCGGTGACGTGACCGCTGCCGATGTGGTCTTTCGTGCAGGTAGTCGGGGCCAGAGCCCGGCCTTCCGCCGCCGCACCGGGTTGGGGGTCTCGGGGTGGGTCGCGATCCACCCTGGACATATCACGCTGGCTGTGGCGGGAATGCACCCGGACTGTTTCACCTCCACCGACCAGATGCGTGGCCTGGTCAGCGCCGAACTCGACCGCTGGGGACTGGCGCACACCTACTGGTGAGCGGTCGCGGCCCCCGGTGTCGCCCGCGCGGTGCGCCACAGGTCGGCCACCGACACATCCAGATCGGCGAACAGTCTGCGCACCAACGGAAGTCCGATGCCGACCACAGCTGAGGGGTCACCGTCGACACCGTCGATCAACCAACCGCCGAGGCCGTCGATGGTGAACCCGCCCGCCACCTCCAGCGGCTCGCCGGTGGCGACGTAGGCGTCGATCACCGCGTCGTCGGCGTCACTGAAGTGGACCGTGGTCACCGCCGCCGCAGAAGCGACGCCGATCACCGCGCCACCGGACAGCCGGTGCACGCAGTGACCTGTCATCAGCTCGCCACTGCGACCCCGCACCGAACGCCAGTGTGTGCGAGCACGTTCGGGCGTGTGTGGTTTGCCGACGAGTCGGCCGTCGATGAGGAGCATCGAATCGCAGCCGATGACCACCGCATCGGTGTCGGCAGGAATCTGCTCGACCGCGCCGTCGAGGATGCGTTGGGCCACCGCCGTCGCCTTCGCCTGCGCCAAGGTGGTGACCACCTGATCCGGGGCAGCGTCGCTTCCCAGCGACTCGATCAGTGCGTCCTCGTCGACGTCGGAGACGATCACCGTCGGATCGATTCCGGCACTGCGCAATACGCGCAACCGGCCACTGGAGGCGGACCCGAGGACGACTCGGATCCGATCAGTAGCGTTGGGCGACATTCAAAAAGACCGACGGGGCCAGCGGGTCGGTGGACCGCAACATGTCGACCGGGCGGCCCCACATGTTCTGGTTGTCGGTGGACTGCTCCTGCTCGCCGTCGCCGCCACCAGCGGCCCCGAGCACCGCGACCAACACGGCCACGTCCTCGTCGGTGGGATTGCCGCTGACGATGCGCAGCGTGGGTGCCGGAGTCGCCTCGGAGGCGCTCGGTTGCTCGCTCATGGGTACACCTCGTCGTTCGCTGCGCTCGCAGTGCTTCTGTTGTTCGCTGCGCTCGCTGTGCTTCTGGTGTTCGCTGCGCTCACAGTGCTTCCGTTGTTCGCTGCGCTCACAGGGGGATGTTCCCATGTTTCTTCGGGGGCAGGGTCACCATCTTGCGCTCGAGCAGCTTGAGCGCGGTGGCGATCTGACCCCGGGTGTGCGACGGCGGAATGACTGCGTCGACGTACCCGCGTTCGGCGGCCACATACGGGTTGACCAGGGTGTCCTCATACTGCTGCTGCAGCTGCAGCCGGAGGGCGTCGACGTCGGCGCCAGTGGCCTCGGCTTCTTTGAGTTCGCGGCGGTAGACGAATCCGACGGCACCGGAGGCGCCCATGACCGCGATCTGCGCGGTCGGCCACGCCAGGTTCACATCGGCACCCATGTGCTTGGAGCCCATCACGTCGTAGGCACCGCCGTAGGCCTTGCGGGTGATGACGGTGATCTTGCCGACGGTGGCCTCACCGTAGGCGTAGAGCAGCTTCGCGCCGCGGCGGATGATGCCGTTGTATTCCTGCTCGGTGCCGGGAAGGAAGCCTGGGACGTCGACCAACGTGATGATGGGGATGTTGAAGGCGTCGCAGGTGCGCACGAACCGGGCGGCCTTCTCCGAGGCGTTGATGTCCAGGCAACCGGCGAACTGCGTGGGCTGGTTGGCCACGATCCCCACGCTGCGTCCGTCGACCCGGCCGAAACCGACGATCACGTTGGCGGCGTAACCGGCCTGCACCTCGAGGAACTCGTCGTCGTCGAGGATGCGTCGGATCACCTCGTGCATGTCGTAGGGCTGGTTGGGGGAGTCCGGGATGAGGGTGTCGAGCTCGAGGTCTTCGTCGTTGAGGGTTTCTTCGATCGACCCGGCGGCCGGTGCGTCGACCGGCAGCCGCGGTGCCTGCGCGCGGTTGTTGCTGGGCAGGTAGCCGAGCAACTCCTTGACGTAGTCCAGTGCGTCGTCCTCGTCGGAGGCGACGTAGTGGGCGGTACCGGACTTGCTCATGTGGGTCTGGGCGCCGCCGAGGTCTTCCTTGGTGACGTCTTCGCCGGTGACGGTCTTGATGACGTCGGGACCGGTGATGAACATCTGGCTGGCCTTGTCGACCATCACCACGAAGTCGGTGAGGGCGGGGGAGTAGACGTGACCGCCCGCTGCGGCGCCGAGGATCAACGAGATCTGCGGGATGACGCCTGAGGCGCGCACGTTGCGGTGGAAGATCTCGCCGTAGAGCCCGAGTGAGACCACACCTTCCTGGATGCGGGCGCCGGCACCGTCGTTGATGCCGATCAGCGGTCGACCGGTCTTGAGGGCGAGGTCCATGACCTTGACGATCTTCTCGCCGTACACCTCGCCGAGGCTGCCGCCGAAGACGGTGGCGTCCTGGCTGAAGACGCACACCTCGCGGCCGTCGACGGTGCCGTAGCCGGTGACCACGCCGTCGCCGGTGGGGCGCCGCTCGGCCAGGCCGAAGTTGGTGCTGCGGTGCTTGGCCAGCGCGTCGAGTTCGACGAACGAACCGTCGTCGAGCAGGTGCAGGATGCGCTCCCGAGCGGTCAGTTTGCCGTTGGCGTGCACCTTCTCGATGGCGGCCGGACCCACCGGGGCCTCGGCTTCGGCCAAGCGATTGCGCAGGTCGGCGAGCTTTCCGGCCGTGGTGTGGATGTCGGGCGTCGAGTCGGCATCACGGGAGGCTGTCGTCATGGCCATGATGCTAGCGAGCGTTCGATCGGTCGGGGCTACCGGCCTGCGGTCTATGGGGTCAAGGACATCGGGCGTGGACGTCTGGCCATGGCTAGGCTCGGCCCTCATGACACCGACATCCGCGTCTCCGCCAGTGCTCGACGTCGAGCGCATAGCGGCGGCCGCCGGCGACGGGTGGCGGCCGATCGAGGTGGTGGCGGCCACCGGGTCGACCAACGCCGACCTGGTGGGCCGATGCGGACAGGGATCGGAGTCGGTGGTGGGTTCGGTTCTGCTCGCCGAGCACCAGACTGCCGGGCGTGGCAGGCATGGCCGTACCTGGGTGTCGCCGCCGGGTGCGCAAGTCGCCATGTCGGTGGCGCTCGATGCCCGCGACCGGGACGCGATCGCACGACTGGGCTGGGTGTCGCTACTGAGTGGGGTGGCCGTGGCCGAGGCCATCGCCGAGGTGACCGGGGTCGTCGCCGAACTCAAGTGGCCCAACGACGTGCTGGTGGGCGGGGCCAAGGTGTCGGGGATCCTGGCCGAGTTGGCCGCGGGGCCAACAGTTGTCGTTGGCATCGGGGTGAACACGGGGCTCGGTGCCGAGCAGTTGCCGGTTCCTACCGCCACGTCGCTGAACCTGCACACCGAGAGTCCCGTGGACCGGTCCGCACTCGCCGGCGCGGTCTTGGCGCGATTGGGTGAACTGATCGCGTTGTGGCCCAACCGGATACCCGACATCGCCGCGGCGTACCGGCAGCGGTGCATCACCCTTGGCGCACGTGTCCGGCTCGACCTGCCCGATGGCTCGACGGTGGTCGCCACCGCGGTGGACGTCGACGATGACGGCCGCCTGGTCGTCGACCCCGCCGATGGTGCAACGCGGTTCGCGGTCGCAGCCGGCGACGTCACCCACCTGCGGCCGGTCGGGTAGTTCGAAAGCACGTAGTGCGCTGCGGTCCCTGTCGGGTGGGTCGAAAGCACGGAGTGCGCTTCGGTCCAGCCGACGCAGTAGATGGTGAGCCGCGCTGTTGGCTGAGCCCGGCGTGGTTGTGTGCCCTGGCCCGTGCGTTTACCCCGTCGAGTGGGCGGAAAACCCCGTCGAGTGGGCGGCAAAAAGCGCCTCCCACTCGACGGCGCTGTTCCACCCACTCGACACGTCGCTGCATTGTTGAGTTCTCAAACATCGTGGTGGGGCTGGGCCCCCGGGTTGTGGGTCGGTTAGGCGGCGATGCTGGTGAGGTTCATCGTTCGGCGGTGGTAGGAGGGCATGAGTGTTTGGTGGGGGTCGATGGATGCGGGTGGGCGGAGCCAGGGGTGGCGGTCGTGGCCCATGATGACGTCCCAGCCGCGGTGGTGGACGTCGACGTGGCAGGCGC